>CAZSOZ010000001.1:0-364048 GCA_964608675.1 uncultured archaeon
AAAAAACAAAAACAAAAAATTTAAAGAAAAAAAGCATATAATTTAGAAAGTTAAACAATTAAAAAAGGGAAGGTTAAAAGTTTTTGATTTCAACTATTTCAAAAAAAGGTTCAAGCAAAAGTTTTAGTTCTTCCATTTGTTTAATACTAAAAGGTTTTTTGTTTTGAAATTCAGAATCAACCAAAGGAACATCAGGATTAAACTGCTGTAAAGAAAAAATTCTGCTGTCTTTAAGCCATTCAGCAATCTTTAAGGCATCTTCTTTTGAAAAGAATTCAGGAACAACAGTTGAACGAAATTCATATTCTAAACCTGAATTCTTAATTAATTGAACGCTTTCCTTTATTTTTTCAACATTAATTTTTACTCCGCATAAATCAGAATACTTTTCAGGAGAAGTTTTAATATCCATGGCAATAAAATCAACTAAGTTTTCTTCAATTAATTTTTTTAGCATTTCAGGATTTGAACCATTTGTATCAAGTTTTACTTCAAAACCCATTTCTTTAATTTTTTTGCAGAAAACAGGAAGGTCTTTATGTAAAGTTGGTTCTCCTCCAGTAATGCATACTCCTTGAAGCCAGTTCTTTCTTTCTTCAAGAAACAAAAAAAATTCTTTTTCATGCAGAACAGGCAAATTAGAATCAGCTTTAATTAAATCAGGGTTCTGACAGAACCCGCATCTGAAATTGCATCCTGCAGTAAAAACCGTGCACGCAATTCTTTCAGGAAAATCAATTAAAGTTGTTTTTTGAAGTCCTTTTAAAATCATGTTTAATTCCTCTAAAAAAAAAAGAAAAAAAAGAAAAAACAATTAAATTTTTTTTTCTGCTTTAATTAAATTTGACATTGTTTTTTGTTCATGGTATTCAAGTCTGTCTTTGAATTCTTCTGTTTTTCCTTGATTCCAGTTTTGGACCGGCCTGAAATAACCGACAATCCTTGAATAAGTTTCGCATTGAGTATTGCATTTAGCCATTTTTTATTACCTCCTTTTCTGGTTCTTTGCCTTTAAGCTGAGGGCTTTCAGCAGTATTTCCTTCAGAAACCTCTAAAGGACAATTAAAATGTTCTCCTTTAATGTATCCGTGAACAGGACAAACACTAAAAGTAGGAGTAATTGAATAATAAGGCAGTCTAGTGTTTTCTGCAATTTTTTTAACTAATTCTTTGCAGGTTTTTCCATCACTTATTTTTTCTCCTAAAAAAGTATGAAAAATTGTTCCGCCTGTATACAAAGGCTGAATTTCATTTTGATGCATTACTGCAGTGATTGCATCATCTGTATGATTAACAGGAAGCTGAGTTGAATTAGTTAAATAAGGTGTTTCTGTTCCTGCAGTATGAATTTCCGGATGATACTTTTTGTCAAGCATTGCTAATCTGAAAGAAGCTGATTCAGCAGGAGTTGCCTCCAAATTATATAAATTCTTTGTTTCTTTTTGGAAATCAAAACACTTTTGTCTCATAAAAGACAAAGTTTCAATTGCAAACTGTTTTCCTTCTTCAGAAGCAATGTCTTTATCTAAAAAATTTACACACGCTTCATTCATTCCAACCAATCCAATAGTAGAAAAATGATTATTGAAAGTTCCAAGATAAGCTTTAGTGTAAGGCATTAAACCGTTCTCTAAATTCCTGTTAATTATTTTTCTTTTTATTTCCAAAGCATCTTTTCCTAAATTCATGTAATACTCTACTTTTTTAAAAAATTCATCTTTTGTTTTTGATTCAAATGCAATTCTGTTTACATTAAGAGTTATTACTCCAATGCTTCCTGTTGCATCTCCAGGACCCCACATTCCTCCAGGACGGTTAATTAACTGAGAGGTATCCATGTTCAATCTGCAGCACATTGCCCTGATGCTTCTTGGATCCAAATTTGAACCAATATAATTCTGAAAATACGGGATGCCGTATTTTGCTGTTACATCAAATAATAATTCTGCGTTCTCTGAATTCCAGTTAAAATCTTTTGTAAGGTTGTAAGTAGGAATAGGAAAAGTAAAAATTCTTCCATTTGCATCTCCTTCCCTCATTACCTCCAAAAACGCTTTGTTAATCATATTCATTTCTTTCTGGCAGTCCCCGTAAGTAAAATCCTGCTCTTTTCCTCCGACAACTGCTTTTTCTTTTTTCATGTCTTCAGGAACAGTCCAGTCAAAAGTCAGATTAGAAAAAGGATATTGGCTTCCCCATCTGCTAGGAATATTCAAAGAATACACTAATTCCTGCATGCACTGTTTTGTCTGCTTATAATTAAGGTTGTCTGCTTTGACAAAAGGAGCCAGTAAAGTATCAACAGAAGAAAAAGCCTGTGCGCCTGCAAACTCCATTTGCAGGCAACCAATAAAATTAACCATTTGATGAACTACAACATCCAAATGCTTTGCAGGTTTTGCATCAACTTTGTTTGCTACTCCTCCAAAACCCTTAACCAACAAGTCTTTTAAAGCCCAGCCGGCACAATAACCAATAAAACCATGGCTTAAGTCATGAATATGAATGTGTCCTTTCTTGTATGCTTCGCTTACTTCTTTTGGATAAATTTTAGTTAAAGCATAAGAAGCAATAACTTTTCCAGCAGTATGCAGAAGCAAACCAGAAAAAGAATAAGCTTCGTTGGAGTTTTCTTTGACACGCCAGTCGTCCTGCTGAAGGTATTCATTAATTGTATCCTCTACATCAATAAAAGTGTCCTTCATTTCTCTTATTTTAGCATGCTGTTCTCTGTACAAAATAAAAGCTTTAGCTGTTTTTGCATGGCCTTCTTCAATTAAAACTTTTTCAACTATGTCCTGAATTTGTTCAACTGAAGGAACATCAGTAGGAGAATCAAATTTAATTCTTAAAACAAAAACAACTTTGTCAGCTAGTTTTCCTGAAGTTTCTAAATCACTTCCGCCAACACTTTGAGCGGCTTTAAAAATAGCTTTAACGATTTTTTCTTTATCAAATTCAGCTATTTCGCCGTTTCTTTTTTTAATTTTTTTAAAATATTTTTCTCCCATGCCCAACTCCTCTTTTTTTTCTTTTTTTTGCACAAAGAAAAAAGTAAAAAGATGTATTTAAATCTTTTCCAGACAAACAAACAAGTAAATAATCCAAAGAAAAAAACCAATTTATTTTTGATTTATGAACTTTAAATTTTTGGTTTCTTCATTTAATTTAGTTTTTTTAACCAAAATATTTGAATTTCTTTTACATAACCTTTTTTTCTTGTCTTTTCAATAAAATTTTTACTGAAAAAAGCTTTTAAAGAGAATTAATTGTTTTTTAGTATATGAAAGGAAGGCACCATATTCCAAGAAACCTGCAGGAAGTAAAAAAAATTAAATCAAAAACTCCTCCTAAAAGCCACAGAATAAATACAATTAAAAAAAGAATAAAAGCAATTAAAGAAAAATACAACACGCATTCTTATTTCAGAATAATAAAAAAATATTTTAATAAAATCCCTCTTGAAGAATGGAAACAAACTGGTTTTGGAAAAGAAAGCCTTAAAGAAATAATCCGGCTTAAAAAAAAATTTAATCCGGATACATTAATAAAATCTAATTTAATCATAATTATAATTGATAAAATAGGAATAACAATATCAGAAGAAATAAAAGCATTAACCAAAGAAATGAATTCAACAGAAAAAAAAATAAACAAAATAAAAAGAAACAACCCTCTTAAATCAAATGAATACAAAAAATATATCCTGCCGTATATTGAACAAAAAAGAAGCATTCTTCTTGAAATAAAACAAAAAGAATTATTCAAAGCATTTATTTACGGAAAAGATAAAAAAACAGAAGAATTAAGAAAAGAAATAAAAAGAATAAAAAGCAACGAATTTGTTGAAAGACACCTTTAGTTTGGTTTCCTAACTGTTAAAGGTTAATAAAATCCGAATCGTATTAAATATAACAAAAAAAAATCCTTTTAATGCCGTTTTTCCCAATACTATTTTTTCATCGGCAGACAACCCTCTAAACTTACTTAAAGGAAAAAAAAAAGAATTTTATGGGAAAATATGAGAGAAGAAAAAACTGAAACTTTAACTGAAACAGAAGAAAATCCTTTTGTAATAAAATTTGAGCAATTCTTTGACCAGCAATACAAAAAAAAAATAGAAAAGCTTGCTGCTTCTTATCCCGAAAAAAAATCGCTTGAAATAGACTTCAAAGAATTAGAAGAATTTGATTTTGAGTTAGCTGATTCCCTGCTTGATAACCCTGATTACTTAATTGAAGCAGCAGAACTTGCAATAAAAAACATTGATGTACCTATTCTTGAAACAGAAAAATTTGAGCCATTCATCAGATTTTATAATCTTCTAAAAGAACAACAGCCTTTGCTAAAAAACATTGGTTCACTGCATTTAGGAAAATTAATTGCAGTAGAAGGAGTAATAAGACAGATAACCGAAGTTCTTCCAAGACTCAAAACAGCTAAATGGGAATGCAAAAGCTGCGGCAACACATACAAAACACATCAAGGCGGAACAATGCCAAAACCTCCAACAATGTGTGAATGCAAAAGAAGAGACTTCAGATTAATAGCAGAATCAAGTGAATTTATAGACAGTCAAAAAATTGAAATACAAGAACCCTTAGAACACTTAAAAGGCTCAGAACAGGCAGTAAACCTTGAAGTGTATGCAACAAACGATTTAGTGAATAAAGTTGCAGCAGGAGACAGAACAAAAATCACCGGAATACTCAGATTAAGGCCTCCAAAAGACAAAAAATTAGTTTTTACAAGATTTCTCGAAGTAGTTCATTTAGAAGAAACTGCAAGAGAATTTGAAGAAGTTGAAATCACAAACGAAGAAGAAAAAGCAATAAAAGAATTAGCAAAAAAACCTGACATTTATGACATGCTTACTCAAAGCATTGCGCCCGCAATTTACGGTCACGAAAAAGTAAAAGAAGCAATAGTGCTTCAATTATTTGGAGGAGTCAAAAAAAATCTTCCAGGAAAAGCAACTGTAAGAGGAAATGTTCACGTGCTTTTAGTTGGAGACCCAGGAGTAGCAAAATCACAGATTTTAATGGCGGTCAACAAAATTGCTCCAAAAGCAATTTATGTTGCAGGAAAAACTTCTTCTGGCGTAGGATTAACTGCAAGCGCAGTTAAAGATGATTTTGGAGAAGGAGGATGGACTCTTAAAGCAGGCGCATTAGTTTTAGCAAGCGGAGGATTAAGTTGTATTGATGAATTCGACAAAATGGACAAAGAAGACAGAAGCGCAATGCACGAAGCAATGGAACAACAAATGGTTTCAATTGCAAAAGCAGGAATAGTAACAAGATTTAGAACAGAAACATCAATTCTTGCAGCAGCCAACCCAAAACTTTCAAGATTTGATCCATACGAGCCATTCATTAAACAAATTGATTTGCCTTCAACCTTAATTTCAAGATTTGATTTATTTTTCATGATAAGAGATGTTTTAGACAAAGTAAAAGACGAAGAAATTACTTCAAGCATCTTAAAAACACATAAAGCCGGAGAAATGATGCTTCAAGAAGGAAAAAAAGGAAAAAAAGAAAGCAAAGAAATGCAGGAACTAAAAAAACTTATTACTCCATTAGTAGACAATGAATTGCTAAAAAAATATATTTCTTATGCAAGACAAAAAATTTCTCCTGTATTAAGCGATGACGCAATAAAAACATTAAGCGAATTTTACTTGAATTTAAGGGAAATGGGAAAAAAAGAAGGAAGTTATGCTGCAACCCACAGGCAGTTAGAAGGACTAGTAAGATTAAGTGAAGCAAGCGCAAGAGTAAGGTTAAGCGATACGGTTGAAAAAAGCGATGCAGAAAAAGCCATAAAACTACTTAAAAATTCATTGCAGGACGTAGTCACTGACCCTGAAACAGGCAGAATAGATATGGATATAATTAATATTGGAACAACACACTCAAAGCTGACTGCAATAAGAAATGTATTGAATATTATAAGACAAAAATCAAAAGAACAAGATTTAGTTCCAATAATTGAAGTAATAGAAGAAGCAAAAAGTATTGGATTAGAAAAAGACAAAGTAAACGAAATTATCTCTGAATTAAAAAGAAAAGGAGAATTATATGAAAAAAAACATGGGTTTATTTCTCCTGTAGAAAAATAATTGAATTAATTTTTATTTTCTTTCCTTCTTTTTTTATTAAATGAACAAAAAATTAATGATTCAATTAACTGCGATTTTTTTGATTACACAATTGCTTGGATTATTTGTTGGATTAAACCTGATTGCATCAGGCTTAGAAAGAGAAGGAATAATAAACAATAATCCTGACGACCCAATTAATTCAATTGCATTATTTTTATATATTCTGGTTTTTACAGGAATCCTTTTGGTTGTACTAAAATTTTATAAAGGAGACATGCTGTTTAAATTACTTGAATCAATGCTTGTTTTTTTGACTTCATTAATTGTATTCAGTTTTCTTGTCCCTAAAGAATTCGAGTTAATTGCCTTAATTTTGCCTTTAGCAATTGTAATTGCAAGATTTGTATTCAGAAAAAACATCTGGCTGAGAAATCTTGCTTCAATTCTGGCTGCATCAGGAGCAGGAGCATTAATCGGCTACAATTTTGGAATAATTCCGGTAACTTTGTTTTTAGTGCTTCTTGCAGTATATGACCTTATCGCAGTTTTTTACACTAAACACATGGTTACACTTGCAAAATCAATTACAAAAAAAAATCTGGCTTTCACTTTTGCACTGCCTACAAAAGAACACCAATTTGAATTAGGAACAGGAGACCTAGTTATTCCTTTAGTGTTTGCAGTAAGTGTTTTAGTTGAAACATCAAAGCATTTTTCGTTTCCTTTTGCTTTAATTTCGCCTGCAATAATTTTATGGGGTTCATTAGTTGGATTGATTTTAACTGTTCATTACAGTTCACAAAATATTGGAAAAGCTTTGCCTGCACTGCCCTTACAGACAATTTTAATGATTTTAATGCTTGCATTAAGTTATGCTTTAAAAGTTTTTTAAAATTAAAAAGAAAAAAATTTCAGGATTAATTCCATTACAGAAATCCCAAAAAAAGCCAGCAAAGAATAACGAAAAAATCTCCCCAAAAAAACTGCAGGATAAAATTTTTTTAAGTCATACTGAAGCATTCCTGCAATCACAGAAATTAAATCAAAAAGCAAAGGAACAAAAGACATTAAAACAATAAAACCAAAACCCCATTTGGACAGCCTGTCAGACAAATAATCAATTTTATCAAGTTTGTCATGAAATTTTTTTTCTACTACACTTCTTCCTCCTCTTCCAACAAAATATCCTGTTGACTCCCCTATTGCTGCACCCAACGCAGCCATTAATGCAACCAAAAAAGGATTAAAAATATTTGCAGAAGAAACCAAAAGAATAACTGCATCAATAGGAACAACCAAAAAAAGAGTTGCATTAGCAATCAAAGAAGCCAGAAAAATTCCAATTAAACCATAAGAATTAACCAAAGACTGAAGCAAAGCTGAAATATCCATAAAAAAAACCTTTAAAGGGGATTTACTGCAAAAGTATTATTATACTTTTTTTATTTAAATAATAAGTGGTTGACAATGGAATACAAAAAAATGCTTGACAGACTTTATTTAAGTCTTCCTGAACAAACAAAAACACAGGAAAGATTTGAAATGCCAAAAGTAGAAAGTTTTGTTCAAGGACAAAAAACAATAATAAAAAATTCTTCTGCTCTGCTTAAATCAATTAACAGAGAAGAAAAACATTTAATGAAATTTTTAACTAAAGATTTAGCGGTTCCTGCAAGCTCCTCTGAAGGAAGAATTATTTTAACAGGAAAATTTTCTGAATCACACATAAGAAATTCAATTCAAAATTACATTAAAGAATATGTGTTATGCAAAGAATGCAAAAAACCTGACACAAAATTCAAAGAAATGCAGGGAATTAAAATGCTTAAATGCGAGGCTTGTGGAGCCATGACTCCAGTAAAGCAGTTATAGAGGGATAAACTATTTTTCATAAAATTCATTTAATTAACCAGCAAAAAATTCTTGCAGTATGCGACAAAAAATTAAGCGGAAAAACGCTTGACAAAAAAATTGAATTCAAAGTAAACCCTGAGTTTTACGGAACACAACCAATAACAGAAAAAGAACTTAAAAAAAAAATCAGGGAAGCAAATTCAGCAAACTTGATTGGAAAAAAATGCATTGAAATTGCATTAAAAGAAAAAATTATTTTAAAAGAAAACATAATTAAAATAAATGATGTCCCGCACATTCAAATTTATTTCATGGAGGGAATAAATGAAACCACAAAAACAGTATAAAAGCGAAGAAGAACTAATAAGCAGAATAAGAATGCCTAAAAGAAAAGAACTTGAAATGTTTGCAATAGCAATCCAATTAGTTGGAGGAGACAAAATAAAGGCTTTATGCGAAGACAAAAAAGAAAGAATCTGCAGGATTCCCGGAAAAATGAGAAAAAGAGTCTGGATAAGAGAAGGAGATTTAATTATAGTAAAATTATGGGATTTCCAGCCTGAAAAAGCAGATGTTGTATGGAGATACATTAAAGTTCAGACAAATCATTTAAAGAAAAAAGGAGTATTAGACAAACTCCCAATAGAAGACTGGATTTAAATGAAAAAAGAAAACCAAGAAAAAAAAATCAAAAGATTTCCCCAAAAAAAAAATCCAAAAACATTTGACAAAGTTTTTGACGAAGACACTCTGAACACTATTTACAGGACTGCTTCAGCCGGATTAATAGATAAACTTGAATTCATTATTTCAACAGGAAAAGAAGCATATGTTTTCAGGGCAACCGACAAAACAGGAAACTTTCGTGCAGTAAAAATATACAAAACAATAACCTCTGATTTTCATAATATGACAAAATACATAGAAGGCGACAAACGCTTTAAAAATATTCCAAAAGAAAAAAAAGAAATAGTAAAAGAATGGACAAAAAAAGAATTTAAAAACCTAGAAAAGCTATCAAAAGCAGGAGCATCAGTGCCTTATCCAATTGACTACAAAAACAATGTTCTGGTAATGGAATTCATCGGAGAAAACGGAAAAGCAAGCAAAACTCTGAAAGAAACCGAAATAAAAGACCTTGAAAATGCTTACAAACAAATAACTGAATTCATTGCAAGAAGCTTTTATATTTCAAATTTAGTTCACGCAGACTTAAGTGAATACAATATTTTAGTAAAAGAAAACGAAAAACTTGTTGTTATTGACACAGGACAAGCAGTATTAAAAAGCCACCCTCACGCGCAAGAGTTTCTTGAACGGGATTTAAAAAATATTTCAAATTATTTTACAAAACAAGGCCTCAAAAAAACAGAAAAAGAACTCAGAAAAGACATAAGAAAATTAAAAGAAAAATTGAATTAAATGAACAAATAAAAAGGTTTTCCAACAATAACTTATTATCCTCGCCAAATAAAAAACACTGTCTTTTAGTTGGCTAATTTTAATTTATTAAGTTGATAAAAAATGAAAGAATATTTTAAGGCACCTAAAGACAGAATAGCTGTTTTAATAGGAAAAAAAGGAGAAACAAAAACAGAAATAGAAAAACTCACAAAAACAAAAATTGAAGTTGACTCCCAAACAGGAGAAGTGGATGTTCAAGGAGAAAATGCATTAAATTTTTATATTTCACTAAACATAATAAAAGCTATTGCAAGAGGTTTTTCTCCTGAGCACGCTTTTGCTTTAAAAAACGAAAATTATTTCTTAGAAATAATTGACTTAAAAGAAAAGCTTGGAAAAAACGAAAAAGTAATCCACCAAAAAAAAGGAAGAGTAATAGGAAAAAAAGGAAAAACCCGAAAAGAAATAGAAGAAAAAACTGATACTTTTATTTCAGTTTACGGAAAAACAATAAGCATAATCGGAAAATCTGAAGGAATAGAAAAAGCAAGGCATGCAATTGAAATGCTTTTAGAAGGAGCATCCCATTCAAATACTGAATCATTTTTATACAAAAAAGAAAAAGACTTTGAAATCTGAGGGAAAAAATGGATGAAAAAATAAACGGAGAACTAAAAAAAATCAAACACAAAGAAATTTCTGCAGATGTTCTTGCAAAAGAATTCAAAGAACATTCAGTAGCAGAATTCTTCAAAAAAAACCAGCAAATGCTTGGATTAAGCGGAAAAATAAGAAGTTTAACAACAATAATCCACGAATATGTAACTAATTCAATTGATGCATGCGAATCAGCAAACATTCTGCCGGAAATAGAGATTAAAATACAAGAACTAGGAAACGAATACTATGAAATCACAGTAAAAGACAACGGTCCAGGATTAACTAAAGACACTGTGGGAAAAGCATTAGGACAGCTTTTAGCAGGAACAAAATTTCATAGAATGGTTCAATCAAGAGGGCAACAAGGAATTGGAGCCGCAGGAGCAACCATGTATGCTCAAACTACAACAGGAAAACCAGTTAAAGTTATTTCAGGAACAGGAAAAGGAAAAGCTTTTTCTTTAGAATTAACAATTGACCCAAAAAAAAACCAGCCAAAAATAGAAAATTTACAGGAAATAGACAAAGAATTCAGAGGGCTTGCAATAAAAGCAAAAGTAAAAGATGTTTTATTTAGAATTTCAGAACAAGGACCATTGGAATACATTAGAAGAACAGCAATATCAAACCCGCACGTACAAATAAGTTTAACTGACCCTGCAGGAGAAAAAACTTTATTTGAAAGAAGTTCAAAAAAAATTCCTGATGCCCCAAAAGAAATGAAGCCTCATCCAAAAGGAATAACAGTAGATGAATTAATTACTTTAGCAAAATATTCAGATGCAAGAAAAGTCAGCTCTTTTTTAAAAAGTTCATTTGACAGAATGGGAGACAAATCAATTCAGGAAATAAGCAAAATAATTTCGTTTGACGTGAACACAGACCCAAAAAAAATGGAATGGAATGACGCAGAAGAAATAATCAAAGCATTCAAAACAATAAAGTTTATTGCTCCAACAACAGAAGGATTAAGTCCAATAGGAGACGAACAAATAGAAAAATCTTTGAAAACAATAGTTGAACCAGAATTCCTGAAAGTAATTACAAGAAAAGCACAAGTATACAAAGGAGGTTTTCCCTTTCAAGTAGAAGTAGCAGTTGCATTCGGAGGAAACGCAGGGAGAATTATTTCAAACGGAAAAGAAGAAGGACCAAACAAAAGAATGGAAATAATGAGATTTGCAAACAAAGTTCCTTTATTATTTGACGGAGGAGGCTGTGCAATAACCAAAGCAGTACAAACAATTGACTGGAAAAGATACGGAATACAAAACATTGATGATGCTCCATTAACTGTATTCATAAACGTGATTTCTGTTCATATTCCTTATACTTCAGCCGGAAAACAAGCCATTTCAGATGAACCAGAAGTATTAGAAGAAATTCGTTTGGCTTTAATGGATTCAGGAAGAAAAATTGCAAGACACATTATAGGCAAAAAAAAATTAAAAGAAAAAGAAGCAAAAAAAAGAACTTACATGAAATATGCAGTTGAAGTTGCAATAGCATTAAGTGAATTAACAAAAAAGAAAAAAGAAGACATAGAAAAAAAACTGCATAAAATTGTACTAAAAAGACTTAAATTAGACGAAGAAAAAGAAAAAAAACAAGAAGATTTAAGCGACGAAGAAGTAGACAAAGAAATAGAAAAAGAAACAAAAAAACAAGAAAAAACTGAAGCAAAAAAGAAAGAAAAAGGCAAAATAAAAGGATTAAAAAAGGTGAAATGAAATGACTTCAAAAAAAGACAAAGAAGTAATTCAAAAACTAAAAGAAGCAGGAATTGAAATCACAAAACAAATAGACAAAGGAAACGATCCCACTTATGATTTGCCTGTAAGGACTTTAAACAATGTTTTCTTTGACCAAAAAACAAAAACAATCAAATTAGGGGATAGAACCAGTACAAGAAATTTTTTGAATATTGCTCACACAAGAAAATTCATGCAGACAATGCTGGTTGCAGCAGAACTAAAAAAAGTAATAGAAGAAGAAGCAACAGTTTCAATCAGAGACTTGTATTATGCATTAAAACACACCATTGAAGGAACAGAAGAAAACACATTTGAAAACCAAAGTGAATCAGACCCAATAATTGAAGACCTTGAATCATCTCTAAATTTATTAAGAGAAGAACTGCATTTAGCTGCATCAAGCAAAGGAGTTATTTCAGGAAAAATGAAAATCAAAGACGGAAAAGATACAATTGACCTAGCAAAAATGGGTTCAGGAGGATGGGGTGTTCCCTCAAATGTAGAACCAGATAAAATTGAAATAAAAGACTTGGATGCAGAATACGTTTTGTTTATAGAAAAAGATGCTGTCTGGAAAAGATTCAACGAAGACAAGTACTGGCAGAAACACAAATGCATTATTATTACAGGAAGAGGACAGCCTTCAAGAGCAGAAAGAAGGTTTGTCCAAAGATTAAACAAAGAACATAAACTGCCTGTTTTTGCTTTAATGGATGCAGACCCGTGGGGAATGTACATTTATTCAGTAATAAAACAAGGAAGTATTTCTTTAAGTTATTCAGAGGAAAAGCTTGCTACTCCTCAAACAAAATATATTGGCTTAACTGTAAGCGATGTTGAAACATTTAAGATTCCAAAAGAAGTCACAATTAAATTAAATAAACTGGATGTCAAAAGATTAAGTGAAATGAAAAAATATGAATGGTTCAAGAAAAAAGAATGGCAGGAAGAATTTTCTTTAATGAAAGACAAGGCAATTAAACTGGAATTAGAAGCCTTAAGCAAAAAAGGAATCAGATTCATAACAGAAAAATATTTACCGGAAAAAATTAAATCCCAAGATTTTTTGCCTTAAAAAATGCAGATTAATAAAACTATAAGCTTTTAAATTTCGGTTTCCTATTTTAGTGCAATATGATTATTTACGGAATAAACTTTTTTTCCCTGAGCAAGGTAAAAATGGCTTTATTTGCATTCTTTGTAATAGGGTATGCGATTTTATCTTATGTAAGGGTAATGCAAAACGAATTCGTTGAATGGGCGCCAATAGAACAAATGATTCCTGCAGTAATTTTTGTTTTAGTGGTTTCATATGTTTTTGCTGCGTTTTTGGAGTACGCTTTTTATAAGGTGAGAAGAAAATGGCCTCGGTTATTTTAGGTTATATTCCATGCAAAAACAAAAAAGAAGCAAAAAAAATTTCTCAGATTTTGCTTGAAAAAAAATTGATTGCATGCTCTAATATTATTCCTGCAATAGAATCATGCTATGAATGGAAAGGAAAAATTTGCAACGAAACAGAATCACTGCTTTTAATAAAAACAATTGAATCAAAAAAAAACCTTGTTAAAGCAGTAATTAAAAAAAATCATTCATACAGCCTTCCATGCATTGCTTTCATTAAATTCAACGAAATAAACAAAGAATACGAGTTATGGGTAAAAAAACAAGTAATAAGGGGTTTATTATGAAAGAACTTGATTACTTTTTTTATCCAAAAAAAACTGCAGTAATTGGAGCATCAGAAAAAGAAAACAAAATAGGACACGTAATAATGAAAAACATGATTAAAGCAGGCTTTAAAGGAAAATTAATTCCTGTAAATCCTCATTCAAAAAAAATTTTCAGTAAAAAATGCGTTAAATCAGTTAAAGAAATAAAAAACTTGGATTTAGCAGTAATTGCTGTTCCTGCAAAAATTGTTCCAAAAATAATCAAAGAATGCGGAGAAGCTAAAACAAAAACAGCAATAATTGTTTCAGCAGGATTCAACGAAATAGGAAACATGGAATTAACAAAAGAATTATTCAAAGCAATGCAGGAATACCCTGAATTAAGGATAATAGGCCCAAACTGTTTGGGAGTACTTCACATAAAAAAAGGAATTGACACCTTGTTTCTGCCTTATGAACGACTTGGAAGAACTCCACACGGAAAAATTAGTTTTGCGTCGCAATCAGGCGCAGTAGGAAGCACTTTAATTGACTGGGCAAGCATGAAATCCTATGGAATAAACAAATTCATTTCATTTGGAAACGCATTAGATGTAAATGTAACTGAATTGCTTGAATACTTAAATCAAGACAAAGAAACCAAAGTCATTTGTTTATACATTGAAGGATTAGAAGAAGGAAGAAAATTAATGGAAACAGCAAAAAAAGTAAGCAAAAAAACTCCTATTGTAGTATTAAAAGGAGGATTAACTGAAGAAGGAAAAAAAGCAGCGGTTTCACATACAGGAAGCATTGCAGGAAACGCAAAAATAGTTCAAGCTGCATTCAGACAGTCAGGAATGATTCAAGCAAACAGCTTTGAACAATTATTTAATTATGCAAGAGTTCTGGCAAACGAACCATTAACAAAAGGAAAAAAAGTGCAAATTATAACAGACGGAGGAGGATATGCTGTTCTAGCAGCAGACGCATTAATAGAAAACAAAATGGAATTAAGTTTAATGAACAAAAAAAATTTAAGAGAACTAAAAAAAATCACGCCAAAACACGCTGAATTAAAAAAAGTAATAGATTTAACCGGAGACGCAACAACAGAAATGTACAAAAAAGCAATTGAGTTGGCATTAAAAGACAAAAACGTTGACATGATTTTATTGATTGTATTGTTTCCTCCGCCTTTATTAGACAAAAATATTGTGTATGAAATAATTAAAGCACACGACAAACAAATAAAGCCGATAATAGTTGTTTCCGCTTCAGGGAATTACACTGAAAGCCAAAAAAAAATAATGGAAAAAAAATTTGTGCCTACTTTTACTTTTCCAAAAGATGCAGCAGAAGCACTCAAAGCATTATATGATTACTCAAAATTCAAAGGAAAAATAAGAGGTGAAAAAAAATGAAAGAAAACCTTGAAGTTTTATTAAAAGAAAAAAGAGTTTTTAATCCATCAAAAGAATTAATTGAAAACTCTAATGTAAAAAAATGGATGAACAAAAAAGGAATAAAAACATATGAAGAACTGCTTGAAAAAGGAAAAGATATTGAATGGTTTTGGAATGAAGCAGCAAAAGAAATAGTTGAATGGAAAAAACCCTTCAAAAAAGTTTTGGAATGGAAAAACCATTACGCTAACTGGTTTGTTGGAGCAGAATACAATATTGTTTTTGATGCATTAGACAAACACAAAAATTCAAATAAAACTGCATTTATATGGGAAGGCGAACCAGAAAAAGAAACACAAAAAATTTCCTTTAAAGAATTAAACAAGCAAGTATGCAGGCTTGCAAATGCATTAAAAAAACTTGGAATAAAAAAAGGAGACAAAATAGGAATTTATCTGCCGATGATTCCTGCTCTGCCAATTTCAATGCTTGCTTGTGCAAAAATAGGAGCAGTGCATTCAGTGGTTTTTTCAGGTTTCAGTGCTTTAGGCTTCAGGGAAAGAGTCAATGACGGAGAAGCAAAAATAGCAATAACCTGTGACGGATTTTACAGAAGAGGAAAAATAATTCCCTTAAAAGAAGCAACAGATGAAGCATTAAAGGAAGCGCCAACAATAAAAAAATGCATTGTTTTTAAAAGAACTGGAAAAAAAGTTTCATGGAATCCAAAAAGAGATTTATGGTGGCATGAAATAACAAAAAAAGAATCAGAAGAATGCAAAACAGAATCCTTGGATGCAAACGATACCTTGTTTATTTTGTATACTTCAGGAACAACAGGAAAACCAAAAGGAATAATTCACGCACACGGAGGGTATGCAGTAGGAACAGGAATAACCTTAAAATGGGTTTTTGATTTAAAAGAAAACGATGTATGGTGGTGTGCAGCAGATATTGGATGGATTACAGGACACAGCTATATTGTTTATGCTCCGTTAATTTTAGGGATTACTTCAGTAATGTATGAAGGCTCCCCTGATTTCCCAGAAAAAGACAGATGGTGGAAAATAGTTGACAAACACAAAGTTTCAGTTTTGTATACTTCTCCAACTGCAGTGAGAATGTTCATGCATTTCGGAGAAGAATGGGTTGAAAAACACGATTTAAGTTCATTAAGATTGCTGGGAAGTGTTGGAGAGCCAATTAACCCTGAAGCATGGATATGGTATTATACAAAAATAGGAAAAGAAAAATGCCAGATAATGGATACCTGGTGGCAGACAGAAACCGGACACCACTGCATTACGCCTCTGCCGATTACTCCATTAAAGCCTGGTTCAGCAACAAAACCTTTTCCAGGAATACATGCAAGCGTTTACGGAAAAAACGGAAAAGAAATAATTGACGCAGGAGGAGAACTGGTTTTATTAAAACCGTGGCCTGGAATGCTGAGAGGAATCTACAAGAACCCAAAAAAATACAAAAAAACTTACTGGGAAACCTATAAAGACGTTTACCTTGCAGGAGACGTTGCAAGAATAGACAAAAACGGCTATTTTTGGGTTCAAGGAAGAGATTCAGATGTATTAAAAGTTGCAGGACACAGAATAGGAAACTCAGAAGTTGAATCAGCTTTAGTGTCGCATCCAAAAATAGTTGAAGCAGCAGTAATAGGCAAACCCCATGAAATCAAAGGAGAATTCATTGCAGCATATGTTATCTTAAAACACGGAGTAAAAATTTCAGATGAACTAAGAAAAGAATTAAGAGAACATGTTGCAAAAGAAATAGGAAAACTTGCTAGACCGGATGAAATAAAATTCGTAGAAGATTTGCCTAAAACAAGAAGTGGAAAAATAATGCGAAGAGTAATTAAAGCAAAAGTTTTAGGAAAAGACACAGGAAACATTTCCACTCTGCAAAACCCGGAAGCAGTAGAAGAATTACTGAAAGCAAAATAACTTTTTGCTTTCATTCTTTTTCTTTGTTCATTAAAAAATTTATTGCTTTGTCTGAATCCTGTTCAATCAATAACTCAAAAAATCTTTGAACATCAAAAACATTGCCAAAAGAAGTTTCAGAAAGATTTTTTTCTAGAATTTCTAAGCCTAAAGCAGAAACAGATTTCTTTGTTTTATGTATTTCCCTTAATTCCTGAATTCTTTTCTTGAATTCAACAGAAGAAAAATTTTTGTTAATTGAAAAAAAAGCTTTTCCCTGAAATTCCTCCAAAATTTTATTTATGTCTACATCAGACTGATTTAATCCTTTGGCTAAAGTCCCGTTTAATTTAATTCTGATTAAAGGAATTAAATCAGAATTATTTTCAGAAAGAAATTCAGTTATTTTCTGCTTTAATTTTTCAAGCACTTCTTCAGGAAAAACTTCATTAAAAGAAATTTTTTCATAAAAAAGCTTTCTTTGATTTTTTAAGGGAAGAAAGTCTGTTTTCATTGAATCAGAGTCAATTAATATAATTCCTTTTTGTTTTTCTGATTCAAGTTTTTTCATTTGTGTTGTAATAGTGGAGCCCGGCATTAAAAGTTTTCCTTCTTCAAAAAATTTTTCTGCATGCCAATGCAAATGCCCGTTAATAATTAAATCAAATCCTTTAGGAAGATTAGAAATAGAAAGAGTTGCACTCATTTCATCTGAAGTAGGAAGAAATTCTTTAATGGATTGATGCAATAACAAAAAATTTTTTGCGCCTTCAATCGGTTTAGGGTTAAAAAGTTTTAATACATCCAAAGCCTTTATTTCAGGAACTCCCCCAAGACCGTGTACAGCAATTTTTTCGTTTTCCTTTAATACAATTAAATGATTTGCATGAACATAAAACAAAAAACCTGCTTTTTCCAGTACCTCCAAAGGATTCCTAAAATCTTTTGAACGCAGTTCATGCGTGCCATGAATTGCAATAACAGGAATTCCTTCAAATAAAATTTCTTCTTCTTTTCTTAAAACTTTTACTCTGCTTTTTTCTGTGTTTCTAGAAACACTGAACAACTCAAAAGCATCATGCCAAGTTTCAATTAAAGGAATTTTTGAATCAAAAATATCTCCAGGAAGAAGAATTAAATCAGCTTTGTTTTCAACTGCAAGAGAAAAAGCCTGCAAAGCATTATTTAAAGCTTCATTTTTTCTTTCAGATTTTCCAGAAAACCCCAAATGAGTATCAGAAACAACTGCTATTTTCATTGAATCACTTCCAGCACTTCATTAAATAACGAGTCAGGAAAAAAAGTTAAAGGAGAAAAAACTACAAAACCCGTTTGTTTTTTTAGTTCCTGTATTTCACTTAAAGCTTTTTTTTCGTTTCTTTGGCTTAAAACCAAAGCAGAAAGAAAGTTTTTTTCTTTTTGTAAATCAGAAAAAAAAACCGGTTTAAATTCCCTAAAAGAATTAAATTTTGATAATAAACCCAGATTTTGAGTTATTTTTTTATCGTTTTTTTTAAGTACAGGAAAAATACTGCACCCTCTTTTTAACATTAAAAAACCTGAAACCAGCTCTTCTTTTTTTCCAGTCATAATTAAGCCGATTTTTCCTTCAACTCCCACAGGAAGACCTTTTCCTCCATAAAATTTTTCTGAATACAAAAAAACTTTTTTGTTGATTATGTCTGCAAAAATTTCTTTTTTTGGATTAGACAAATCCACTTTCAAGCCTTTAATTGAATCCATTATTTTTTGTCCTGCCTGAACTGCAGCATCTTGCGAAGAAAAATCCTGTTTTCCGTTTCTTGAAATCCGCAGAGCAAAAGAATCTCCAAAAAAAAGATTTTTTTGTGCAAAAACAAGAATTATTTCATTCAAATCATCAAGAGAAGAAAAAGAAAATTGTTCTGCAACAGAAAAAGAATGCACTCCAAAAACATTTTTAATTAAAGGAACTGCTTTAAAAGGAAAATTAGATTTTGCTGTAATAATTCCTGAAAATTTTCCTTGAACCGTAAAATTGATTCCTTTATTTTTAAGGCAGATCTTAATGTTTGATAAAAGTTTTTTAATAAAAAAACTTCTTACAAAAGAAGACTTTAAATGAATTTCAGAAGAAGGCCTCAAAACAAAAAAAATGTTTTCCATAAAAATAAATAAAAAGAGAAAAAAATAAAACAAGCATTATAATTATACATAAAAAAAAACTTTTTTTGGAAAAAAAAAGAAAAAACTAATTGCTGTATTTTGACACACTATAACCTAATGCTCCTATTCCAAACCACATTAAAGCAAGAGCGCCCCAGTTTGCGGCATAAGGTTTAACCACCCAGGCAACCCCTATTGCAAAAACAATTAATCCAAAAATTATGCTGCCTTTTTTTGTTAACTCACTCATAAAATCCCTCCAAAAAACTAAAACAACAGTATAAATAACCTGCAGTAATTAATAAATGTTTGGGTTTTTTTAATAAAAAAATTGTGTTGTCTGGTGTTTTTTGAATTCCAAGACAAGAAAATTAATTAATTTAGAAAAACCTGCTTTTTTTTCTTCTTCAAGTACTTTCTGCTTGAATGACTTTGTTGCAGGTTTTTTTGGCCCTAAAACATCACAGGTTTCAGGACCTATTGAAATATCATAAGTACCTAACTTTTTTGCTAAATCAATTATTTCCTGTTTGTCTAATCCAAGCAAAGGCCTTAAAACAGGTTTTTTTAAACCAAAAGAAATTGAAACAAGGTTTTCAAGTGTCTGAGAAGAAACCTGTCCTAAATTTTCTCCTGTAATAATAAAATCAAAATTGTTTTTTTCGCAGATTTTTTCGGCTGTTTTAAGCATTAATCTTTTCATTAAAATAAAATAATATTTTCTGTTGGTTTTGTTTACTATTTCCTGCAAAGCAAAAGAAAAATCTATGGAAACAAGTTTTGAATTCATTTTTTCTGCAATTTTCTTGCTTTTTTCAATTGAATTAACTCCAGTAATTTTTTTTGAAGAAAAATGAAGGCATACAATTTCAGCTTTATTTTTAGCCATAAAGCCTGCAACAGGGCTGTCAATGCCTCCGCTTAACAACAATAATCCTTTCATAAAAAAAAGTGGATTAGATTAACTTAAAAAACCAATTTAATTATTGATTATTAAATGAACGAAATATTTGATTTAATTGTAATAGGCGGAGGACCTGCAGGATGTTTTACTGCATTAAATTCAGCTGAAAAAAAACTGAAAACGGTTTTGCTTGAAGAAAATTCAATTATAGGCGAACCCGTGCATTGCGGAGAATGCCTTTCAGGAATGGCTGCAGGAAGGCTTGGATTAGAACTGCCGGAAAAAATTATTTCAAAAAAAGTAAACGGAGTAAAAATAATTTTTCCAAACAAAAAAAGCTCTTTTATTAAAGAAGAAGGATTTGTATTAAAAAAAAACAAATTCGAGCAATGGATTGCTGAAAAAGCAGAAAAAAAAGGCGCAAAAATTGAATTAAACTGCAAAGCAGAAGAAATTAAAAGAAAAAACAAGTTATGGGAAATAAAATGTTCTAATGGAAAAATTTTTAACGGAAAAATGCTAGTTGATGCTTCAGGAGTTTTTTCTTTTGCTTCAAGAAAACTTAAATTAAATTCAATGCCTGAAACAGTTGTTGGAATGCAATACAGATTAAAAGAAATTCCTGAAACAGACTACCTTAATTTTTATTTATGGCCGGAACTTTCTTCTGAAGGATATTTATGGATGATTCCAAAAGAAAACAGCAAAGCCAACGTAGGATTAGTTACAAAAGAAAAACAGAAAGCAAAAACTTATCTGGATGAATTCATTAAAAGAAAAAAATGGGAAAACAAAAAAAAAGAAAAAAGTTTTGGAGGCTTAATTCCTGTTTCAGGACCCCACAAAAACACTGTAGCAGAAGGGCTTATTTTAGTAGGAGATGCTGCAGGTTTTGCTTCCCCTTTATTTGAAGGAGGAACTTCTCTTGCTTTAACTTCAGGAAAATTTGCTTCAAAAATAACAGCAAAAGCCGTAAAAGAAAACAATTTTTCAAAAGAATTTCTTGAAGAATACAATAAATTATGGAAAAACGAGTTTCCAGACTACAATAAAATAATCAAAGGAAAAAAAGCGCTTTATGCTTTAAATGAAGATGAATTAAATTATTTTGCAGAAGTTTTGCCTGAAGATTTAACTAAAATAAGTTTAATTAAAAGAATTGAAATAGGACTTAAAATCTGGTTTGTAAAACCCCAATTAATGTGGAAAGGCATCAGTCATGTTGCAAGAGCTTTTTCTTACAGTACAGCAAAACATTACGGATGGTAAAAAAAAATGAATGTCGAAAAAATTTTAGTTGAACTAAAAAAGCATTCAAATGAAGAAAACAGAAAAGGAATGAACCGGTTTGGAATAAACATAAAAAATGCTTTAGGAGTAAATGTCTACAAAACCAGAGAAATCGCAAAAAAAACAGGAAAAAATCATTCTCTTGCATTAAATTTATGGAAAACAAAAATTCATGAAGCAAGAATGCTTGCATGCTTCATTGATGAACCAAAAAAAGTTTCAGAAAAACAAATGGAAAAATGGATTAAAGACTTTAATTCATGGGATTTATGTGATCAAGTCTGCAGTAATTTATTTGATAAAACTCCTTTTGCATGGAAAAAAGCAGTTGAATGGACGAAAAGAAAAAATGAATTCGAAAAAAGAGCAGGTTTTGTTTTAATGTGCGCTTTAGCTGTTCATGACAAAAAAGCAGAAGACAAAAAATTTGAAGAATTTTTTCCGTTAATTAAAAAGCATTCAACTGATGAAAGAAATTTTGTAAAAAAAGCAGTGAACTGGAGTTTAAAACAGATAGGAAAAAGAAACTTAAAATTAAACAAAAAAGCGGTTGCTTTAACAAAAGAAATAAAAAAAATTGATTCAAAGACAGCCAAATGGATTGCATCCAATGCATTAAGGGAACTGGAAAACAAAAAAACCCTAAAAAGACTGAAAAAAAAGGTGAAAAAAAAATGTTTGTAAGAAAGTTTAAGGATTTAAATGAATTTACTGCAGGAGACCATTCAATTTTAAGAGAATATTTTAATCCCTTAAAAGAAGAAATGAAATTAAATTACAGTCTGGCTCATGCAAGAGTTCCAAAAAGAAAAACTACAACAAAACACAAATTAAAAAGTTCAGAAGTTTATTTTATTTTAAAAGGAAAAGGATTAATGGGAATAGAAAAAGAAAAAAAAGAAGTGGAAAAAGGCGATGTAATTTATATTCCCCCTAAATCCATTCAATGGATTCAGAATACAGGAAAAGAAGATTTAGAAATATTATGCATGGTTGAACCCGCATGGAAGCCTGAAGACGAAAAATTACTGGAAAAAGATTAAATAAAACAAAAGCCTTTTTTTTATTGAAAACATGGGAAAAATATTAAATAAAAACAGGATTAAAAGCCTGAATTTTTTCAGAACAAAAATGAAAAAAGCAGTTCAAGAAATGATTAAACATGAAAGTAATTCAGCTCTTAAAACTGCATATGAAAAAGTTTTAATTAACCTTGAAAATGTTCCAATTAATTTTTATCCAAAAAACTCTTTAATGAGAACAGTATTCAAAATAGGAGAACATTTTATTGCTTCTGAAATTTTAGGAGAACACAAACAAAACCTTAAAATAATAAAAAAAAACGGAAAAGTTGTTGGAGTCGTTCCTGAAGGAAGATTAATTGAAATTCCAGCAGGCCACTTTTTTCACGGAGATAAAGCTTCATGGAAAGGAGTGCATACTTTAATGCACGAACTCTGTCATAATCCTTCAAGAAATGTATTTGAATTTTCAAAAGAAATTCATTTGAATCCAACTCAAACAGAAGAATTAATTGCAGATTTACTGAGTGCAAGAATTGCAATTAAAATGGGTTTTCCCAGAAAAAGAATTTATGAATTATATAAAGGAAGGCAGTCAGTTTACGGAAGATTTCCTTTCAGGAAAGCATTAGAAAAAGCTGTTTCACCAAAAAAAGAACCAAAAAAAACAGAAATAATCAGCGTAAAAAAATTAAGAGAAAAAAGGGAAAGAGAAAAAAGAAAAAGAATTGAAAGACTTAAAAAACAAAGAATGCCCTTAAGAAGAAGAGCCGCATAAAAAAAGCTGAGAGAGGGATTCGAACCCTCGATCTTCCGCTGGCCGTGCAAACCCTTTTCTAATGAAAATAATGTGCAGATTCCTTTTTTCTTTTTGGGCAACCTGCACTTTTTCTTTTTCGGAAAAAAGAAAAAGGGCGGCGCTGCAGGCGGATGCATAGCCTCTCTGCCACCTCAGCATCTAAATAAAAAGGCTTGAAAAACCTTTTAAAAAGGGAGTTTTAAAAGATTTTCTTTTAAGAAAATATTAAGTAAAAAAGCTAATTCTTTAAAGCTTTTAAATTAATTTTGTATTAGAGTGATTTAAATGGGTTTAAGACCAGGAAGATGTTACAGGCTTCAAAACAAGCCTTCATATACAAGGGTAGCCGTTAAAGTGCATAAAAGAAATTATATTGGAGCTACTCCTGGCGTAAGAACAAGGCAATTTAATACAGGGAACCCATTAAAAAAATACTCTCATATTCTTGATTTAATTGCAGAAGAAAAAGTTCAAATAAGAGATAATTCCCTTGAATCCACAAGAGTAGGAGTAAACAGAGATTTAACTAAAGCAATAGGGAAAGAAAATTATTTTTTGAGGATAAGAATTTATCCTTATCATATTTTAAGAGAAAACAAGCAGGCACAAGGAGCAGGAGCAGACCGTGTAACCAAAGGAATGAGTCATCCTTTTGGAAAACCTATTGGAAGAGCAGCAAGAGTAAGGAAAGGACAAAAAATTTTAAGTATTTTGGTCAGCGAAGAGCATTTAAAGCCTGCTAAAACAGCATTAAATAAAGTTAAATCAAAACTTTCATGTAAAATTTCAGTCAGAGTATCTCAAGACATTAAAAGTATAGGGACATTGCCTAAAAAAATAAGAAAAATTGCTGAAAAGAAAGAAGAAAAAGAAAAAACAGAAGCCAAAGAAGAAAAAGGAAAGAAAACAGAAAAAGGCAAAAAAGAAGAACCAGAAAAAGGAAAAGAAAAAGAAGAAAAAAAGGAAGAAAAAGGTAAGGGAGCAAAAAAAAAGTAATTTAAGTTAATTCTTCCACTATTTTTTAATGAAAAAATACGTTTTTGTTTTAGGGCGCGATCCTGCATTATCTTTAGCTGAAATCTACTGTTATTTAAATGCAAGAAAAATTGAATTTAAGTTAACAGAAAAAGAAGAAAACACAATTTTAATTGAATCAAATGAATTAAATCCAAAAAAATTAATGCATGATTTAGGGGGAACAATAAAAATTGTTTCAGTTTTGTTTCAGGAAAAAAAATTCAGGGAAATAAAAGAAAAAATCAAAGAAAAAGAATTACTGGAATGGATGAACGAAAAATTCAATTTTTCGTTAAATTTTTATGGAAAAGAATTCCAAGAAAAAAATGAAGCAGAAAACTTTTTTAAAAGCAGATTTAAGAAACTCAAAAAAAAAGCTTTTTACCGGAAACCAAAAAAACATAAAATTAAAGGCTTTAATAGTTCACCTTCACAGGTTCATTCATGGAATTTAATTGAAGAAGAAAGCGATTTTGTTTTCTTTAAATCAAAAGAATTGTTTTTTGGAAAAACAATTGAATGCTTTAATCCAAAAAAATTAAGAGAAAGAGACATTAAAAGACCTGAACAAAAAAATCTTCATTCAATTTCATTAAGGCTTGCAAGAATTCTGATTAATTTAAGTGAAATAAAAGAAAACCAAATTTTATTGGATCCTTTTTGCGGAATAGGAACAGTGCTTCAGGAAGGCCTGTATAACGGATTAAATGTAATTGGAATTGAATTAGATGACAAGACTGCAGGAATGGCAAGAAAAAATTTAACTTGGTTTCAAAAAAAATATAAAACTAAAAACAATTGGCTGATAATTCAGGGAGATTCAAGTTTTGTAAAAGAAACTCTTAAAGGAAAAAAATTTGACGGAATTGCAACAGAACCCTTTTTAGGGCCGTTTCTGAAAAAAAAACCCAAAGAAAAAGAAGCCAAAAAAATCATTGAAGAATTAGGAAAACTTTATTTTGCTTTTTTTAAGAAGCTGGCTTTGATTGTAAAAAAACAAAAAATTGCAATTGTACTGCCTGAAATTGAGTCTTCTAACGGAAAAAAATTTCCTTTAACAGAAAAAGTTTTTTCTCAGCATTTTAATTCTGTTAATCCAATTAAAAAAATTGAAGGAAAAGCTTTTCCTTATAATTACATGGAAAAACAAAGTATAATTACAAGAAAAATTTATTTACTGGAAAGGAAACCAAATTAAGCATTAGAATTAATAATAAGTTTCTACTTCTTTTTAACTGATTCAAAATGAAAAATATTTTATGGTTCAGGGAAATAAAAAAAGAAGACATTCCTTCAGTAGGCGGAAAAGGAGCTAATTTAGGTGAAATGGTTAACGAAGCTTTTCCTGTTCCGCAAGGTTTTGTGGTTACCGCACAAGCATACTTCAGGTTTATTAAAGAAAAAGGAATAGAAGAAGAAATAATCAGCAAAATTGATGCAATTAATGTTGAAAAAACAGAAGAATTAGAAGAAAAAAGCAGGGAAATAAGGCAGTTAATTTTAAAGACTCCAATGAACAGAAGGCTTGAAGGAGAAATAAAAGATTCTTATTCAAAAATGAGTGAAAGAAAAATTGCTTTTTTGTCTACAAGAGAAGAAGAATTTGTTGCAGTGAGAAGTTCTGCTACCGCAGAAGATTTGCCAAGCATTTCTGAAAACGAACATGTTTTGCTTAAAGTTGACGGAAAACCGGTTTACAACAAAATAAGCGAAATCTATAAAAAAATTGGCGAAGGAAAAAATTTGTGTCTTGAAGTTCCTGCAATGAAAGGAAATAAAATAGAATGGATTAAAGCAGAAAGCTTATTTAGGCATAAAGCAAACAATGAAAACTTATACAAAATAAAAACAAGTACAGGAAGAGAAATAGTGATTTCACCTAATCACACGCTAATTGCATTAGATGAAGACAAACTTGAACCAAAAACACTGCATATTTCTGAAATGAAAAAAGGAATGAAAGTTCCTGTAAC
Organism: uncultured archaeon; assembly: GCA_964608675.1. Classification (GTDB taxonomy): domain Archaea; phylum Iainarchaeota; class Iainarchaeia; order Iainarchaeales; family 1-14-0-10-31-34; genus 1-14-0-10-31-34. The sequence goes on from CAZSOZ010000001.1 coordinate 25,927, forward strand.
TGCCTTTGTTCCTGAAATAAACTATGAAAAAGTAATTGAAATAAGAGATTATTTAAATGGAGAAAAAGTTGTTGAAGAAAACGGAAAAATGATGATAAAAAAAAATTCAACTAATTGGAAAATACAAAAAGGCTTTCCAAAAACAATTGAAATAACAGAAGATTTTGCATACTTTTTAGGTTTTTATTTAGCTGAAGGTTCAACATACAAAAACAGCATGGTTTCATTAACAAACTCAAATAATAAGCTATTGGATAAAGCTAAAATATTCTTAAAAGAAACAGGAATCTATAAAAAGCAAAAAATAAACAAGGGCAGCATAAGAGTTTACTGCCCTTTATTAGTAAGATTCTTGCATGAAACAAGTGGAAAACCCACAGAAAAAAAAGGGAAAGGAAAACTTTGTTCAGTTAAAAAAATTCCTGATTTTGTTTTTGGATGGAAAAAAGAAAATATTGCTGCTTTACTTAGAGGGTGCTTTGACGGAGATGGAACAGTAAGCAAAACAGGGGTTTCATACTGCACTACTTCAAAAATGCTTGCAGGCGGAATGCTAAAATTATTAGAAATACTGCAAATAAATTTTTATATTAATCAAAAAAGAAATGCGTTTAATATTAATATAGCAAGCCAGGACATGCAAAAATTTAGTGAATTGATTGGGTTTGAACATGAAAAAAAACAACACAAATTAAATAAACTAATAAAAGAATACAAAAAAAAAGAAAAACATCCTGAATTCAAATACAACTTAAATGTTTCAGAAGAACTTTCAAAAAAGATTATGCAAGAAATAGAAAAAAAGCTTCCAAAAGAAGAATTTGAAATATTGTTATGCAAAAAATGCGGAAACAAAACAGAACAGACAAGCTATTACAAAAACAAAAAAAGATATTTTTGTAAGAACTGCAAAAAAGCATTTTATGAGGAAGAAGTAAAAAAAGAAAAAACTGAAAAACATATTTATTTTGATGAAAAAGGAAGATTTATAAAAGGAGCAACGCCGTGGAATTATGGAAGCATGCTCGGAAAACACACATTAAATGCGCTTGAAAAAAAAGCAAAAAAATATGGCATAGAAAATATGTTCGAAATATTTAAAGGAACAGTCAAATGGGATGAAGTAAAAGAAATTACACCAGTAAAATATGCAGGATGGGTATATGATTTTACTGTTCCAGGAGTAGAAAACTTTGCATCAGGCTTAGGAGGAATAATAACCCATAATTCTGCAAGTTTTGCAGGACAACAGGAAACTTTTTTAAATGTAAAAGGAAGAACTGAAGTACTGGAAGCAGTCAAAAGATGCTGGGCTTCTTTATTTACTGCAAGAGCAGTTTATTACAGAAAAAGACAGGGATTCAGAACAGAACAAGTTGGAATTGCTGTTGTAGTGCAAAAAATGGTTGACTCTGAAACCGCAGGAATAATGTTTACTGCAGAACCAACCGGAGACCCAAGCAAAATGGTTATTGAAGCAGGATACGGATTAGGCGAAGCTGTTGTTTCAGGAAGCATTACTCCTGATACATACACAATAGAAAAAGGAACATTTAAAATAATTGAAAAAAAGATTGCAAAACAGGAATGGAGCATTGAAAGAAGCGGAACAGGAAACAAAAAAGTTGATGTGCCTAAAGCAAAACAAATGAAACAAAAATTAGATGATAAACACATTATTCAGCTGGCAAAAATTGGAAGGCAAATTGAAAACCATTACAAAAAAGCAATGGATATAGAATGGGCATTAGAAAATAATCATTTGTATATTGTGCAAGCAAGACCGATTACTACTATGGGAATCAAAAAAATGATTGACAAAAGAAAAGAAATTAAAACAACAGAAAAACCAATTGCTTCAGGATTAAAGGCTTCCCCTGGAATTGCTTCAGCTAAAGCAGTAATTATTCCTGACGTAAAAAATGCAGGGAAAGTAAAAGAAGGAGACATAATTGTAACTGAAATGACTAACCCTGACTGGGTTCCAATAATGGAAAAAGCAAAAGCAATAATAACAGAAGAAGGAGGCAGAACCTGTCATGCTGCAATAGTTTCAAGAGAATTGGGAATTCCATGTGTAGTTGGAGTTGAAAACGCAATGCAGAAAATAAAAGACAGAGAACTGATTACAGTTGACGGATTTAATGGATTAATTTACAGAGGAAAAATTGAATTAGAAGAACCAGAAAAAATAGAAGAAAAATTGTTTGATGACCAAAACGAAATAGAAGAAATAAAAGATGAATTTGAAGAAGAAGGAAAAAAATTCGGAAAAGAAAAAAACGGAATTCTTTTAGGGCACTTGGAAAAACTTTTAGAAGAAAGAGCAATAAAAGTTAAAGTGAATGTTGCTTTGCCTGAAGCAGCAGAAAAAGCAGCAGCAACAAACGCAGACGGAGTAGGGTTATTAAGAGCAGAGCATATGATTACGCAGTCAGGAATGCATCCTGCAGAATTCATAAGAGAAAACAAAAAAGAAGAATTAATTCAGGCAGTAAAAAAAGGAATAAAAAAAGTTGCAGAATTATTTAAAGGAAAACCAGTGTGGTATAGAACTTTTGATGCAAGAAGCGATGAATTCAGAAACCTTAAAGGCGGAGAAAAAGAACCAGAAGAAGACAATCCAATGATTGGATGGCATGGAATAAGAAGAAGTTTGGATGAACCTGAAATAATTAAAGCAGAATTCACTGCAATAAAAGAATTAACAGAAGAAGGATTTAATAATTTAGGAGTAATGCTTCCTTTTGTAATCAGTGCCTCAGAATTAAAAAAAGCAAAAGAATTAGCAAAAGAAACAGGATTAATTCCAGGAAAAGACGTGCGGTTTGGAGTAATGATTGAAACTCCTGCTTCAGTATGGGGAATAGACGAATTAATAGAAGAAGGAATTGATTTTGTTTCATTCGGAACAAATGATTTAACTCAATTGACTTTAGGGATTGATAGAAACAACGAACACATTCAAAAAATGTTTAATGAACTGCATCCTGCAGTATTAAGAAGCTGTGAACACGTAATAAAAAAATGCAGTAAAGCAGGAGTAATGACTTCAATCTGCGGACAGGCGGCATCCAACGAAGAAATGGTTGAAAAACTAGTGAAATATGGCATCAAATCTGTTTCAGCTAATATTGATGCAGTAGAAAACATTAAAAGACATGTATTGATATTAGAAAAAGAAGAATTACTGGAAAAACTTAAAAAATAAAGAATTTAAGTTTTTGGCTAAATTTAAATAGTTAATTTTACCTTATTCTGTAATGCTTAAACTGGATATAAAGAAAGCAATAAATGAAATCAAAAAGAAAAAAGCAAAAACTGTTGTTCTTCAATTGCCTGAAGGCTTAAAAGGAAAAACACTTGAAATAATTGAAAGAATTGAAGGAAAAACAAAAGCAAAAGTTATAACAGTAATGGATCCTGTTTGGGGGGCATGCGATTTAGCTGAACAAGAAATGAAAAAATTTAATGCAGATTTATTGATTCATTTAGGGCACGAAAAATACTGTGATTCAAAAATAAAAACAGTTTATGTGCCTTTAGAGTATTCAGTGAAAGAAATTGATTTTAATAAACTAAAAAGAATGCTGGAAAACGAAAAAATAAAAAAAATTGGTTTAGTTTGTGCAGTACAATTTTATAATATAATGAAAGAAACAGAAAAAGGATTAAAAAACAAAAAATTCAAAGTTTTTATTGGAGAAGGCGGAGAAAGAATTGCAGTTAAAGGACAAGTTTTAGGATGCGATCAGAGTTCAGCAAAAAAAATAGAAAAAAAAGTTGACGGATTCCTGTATATAGGAGACGGATTATTTCATGCTTTAGGAGTGGGAATTGCAACCGACAAAAAAGTTTTGATTTTTAATCCGTTAACAAAAGAAATAAAAGACATAAAAGAAGAAAAAGAAGTTTATATCAGGAAAAGATATGGAAGCATTGCAAGAGCAATGAAAGCAAAAATCTTTGGAATACTGGTAAGCAGAAAAAAAGGGCAATTCAAAAAAGAAATTGCTTTGGATTTAAAGAAAAAAATTGAAAAAAAAGGATTAAAAGCATTTGTTTTTTCAATGGATTTCATTAAATCAGAATATTTAATGGGAGTAAATGTTGACTGTTATATTAATACTGCGTGTCCAAGAATAGTCGAAGACAATTTAAACAACAAGCCTGTATTGAATCCAGAAGAAGCATATGAAGTATTGGAAAAAATTTAATTTTCTTCTGATTCATCAACTGATTCAATTATTGTTCCTGTGAATTCATTTCCTTTAACTGCATTCTCAAAATTCATTAAATCGTCCATATTTAAAACAAAAGTAGTTATTTTGCTTCGGTTTAAAATCATGCATGTAAAAGCATCCAAAATCATGTTTTCTCCTGGATTTCTTGAATCATGTTTTGTTATTAATCTCATTAATTTTTCGTGGTTCATTCTAGGAATTAATTTTGCGTTCTTTGAATGCTTGGGGTCAACATTATAAACTCCGTTCTGATTAGATAAATTAATAAAAATGCCTCCAATGTATTCTGCAATGCTTGCAGCAACCGTGTCAGTAGTAAAACCAGGAATAAGGCCTCCAAAAACAGGGATTTTTTTTGTTTCAAGAAGGTCGTGAATTTTTTTTACGTCAGTTAACACGTCAGGAAAAGCGTCATCAAAAGCCTGAATTAACATTAAAGCATTCAATCGTGTAACAGTTATTGCTATTTCATCTAATACAAAATTGTTTTCTACTCCAAGAGTTTTAGCTGTAGCAATATAATCTCTTGCAATTTTTCCGCCTCCTGCAACCAAAACAAATTCAAAGCCTTCTTTTTTTAATTGATTCACAGAATTAGCAAATTTTGCAATCAAAGTAGCATTTAATTTTTCTTGTGCAATCATTGAACCGCCAACAGAAACAACGATTACTGGTTTTTCTACTTCCTCTGAAGAAGAATTTTGAGTTTGATTTTCTTCATGAAAATTTTCAAACATGTCAAACATTCAAATCAATATAAAGTAAAGAGAACAAGTATAAAAAGATATTTTTTCTTAAGTATTAATGAAACTGCTTTTTATTTTTGAAAGTGATTTATTATGAGTGAAGTAAATGATTCAATAGAAATATTCAGAAAAAAACTAAAAAAATTAAAGAAATTTAAAGGAAGAGGAACAGAATTAATCAGCCTTTATATTCCAGAAGACGCAGACAGAAGCCAGGTAATGGGTCAAATCACAGAAGAATTAAGTCAAAGCGCAAACATAAAAAGCCCGCAGACAAGAAAAAACGTTCAGGGAGCACTAAGAAAAATTGATACTTTTTTGAAAAACATTAATTTTAATATTCCAAAAAACGGGTTAGTGTTATTTTGTGGAAACATAAGCGAAACAGAAGGAAAAACAGACTTAAAAATGTTTCCTGTTAATCCTGTCAAACAATTAAAAACAAAATTGTATTGGTGTGATTCAAGTTTTCATTTGAATCCATTGGAAGAAATGCAGAAAACAAAAGAAGTTTATGCATTAATCGTTTTGGATAAAAGAGAAGCAACAGTTGCAATTCTAAAAGGAAAAAGCTATGAAATTGCAGGGCATTTTACTTCCAATGTTGCAGGAAAAACCCGTGCAGGAGGACAAAGTTCTGTAAGATTTGAAAGACTAAGAGAAGAAGCAACACAAGATTTCTTTAAAAAAACAAGCGAAAAAATCAACAGGATTTTTGAAGAATACGGAGAAAACCTTAAAGGAGTAATTATCGGAGGCCCGGGAATAACAAAAAACAAGTTTTTAGAAAAAGGCGCATTGGATTACAGAATGAAAGAAAAAATAATTGGAACACTTGATACTTCTTATACAGATGAATCAGGAATAAGAGAAATGATTCAAAAATCAGAAGAACTATTAAAAGATACTGCTTTAATGAAAGAAAAAAGTTTATTGAATAAATTCATGGAAGAAATAGTAAAAGACGGTCTTGTAGCTTACGGAGAAAAAGAAGTAATGGAAGCCTTAAAAATAGGAAAAGCAGAAACAATAATTCTTTCAGAAGGAATTGAATGGACTGCAGTAAAATTCAAATGCCTTGCCTGTAATAATATCGAAGAATTAATCATAAAAAAAGGAAAAAAACCTAAACTGGAATGCACTAAATGTGATTCAAGCAAAGTAGAAGAACTAGAAGAATTAGAGTACGCAGAATTCATAGAAGAAAAAGCAAAAAATACAAGCGCTAAACTGAAAATAATTTCTTTGGAAACCCCTGAAGGAGAACAATTCTTTAAAGGTTTTGGAGGAATCGGCGCATTTTTAAGATACAAATAAAAAAAATGATTTTTAATGGAAAACGAATTCTATTCAACCAAAACAAAAGGAATAAACGGAAGAATAAAAGAAAGAATAAAAGACTTCAAAGTAATTGAAGCAGATGAAAAAGGAAAAGACTGCATTTTATGGCTTAACGAAGAAAACTTGGATAAACATGAAGAATTAATTGTTCCTGAAAATGAAAACCAATGCAAGTTTTTATGGATGGAAATGCAGAAATTTAATTTAGATATAAATGAAGCAATAAGAAGGATTGCAAGATTTAACAGGGTTTCAAAAAAAAGAATTACTTTTGCAGGAGTAAAAGACAAAAGAGCAGTTACTTCGCAAAAAATCTGTTTTTTTAAGCCTGAAACCGCAAGACTGAAAGAATTCAAAAGCAAATTCATAAAATTATCTAATGCTGAATGGAAAAAAGAAAAACTAAGAATTGGAATGCTGAAAGGAAACAAATTTGAAATAACAATAAGGCAGATTGAATTAACAAAAAATGAAACACAAAAAAGAATAAAAGACTGCTTTAAAGAAATGGAAAAAGGAATAGCAAATTATTTCGGAGAACAAAGATTCGGAGGAATAAGAAAAGTAAGCCATTTAGTGGGCAAAGAATTCATTAAAGGAAATTTTGAGAAAGCAGTAATGCTTTATTTGACTGCAACAAATGAATTAGAAGAAAAAGAAATTCAAAAAGCAAGAAAAGAATTGAAAGAAACAAAAGATTTTAGAAAAGCAATTAAAGATTTTCCTGGAAAATTTCGGTACGAAAGAGGAATCTTAAACCAATTAATAAAAGAACCTGATGACTTCATTAAAGCTTTCAGAGTACTTCCAAAAAATTTAAGGTATTTGTTTGTGCATGCTTATCAAAGCTATTTATTTAACAAAATAATAAAAGAAAGAATAAAACAGGGAATAGGACTAAAAAAAACAAAAGAAGATATTCTGATTAATGGGATTCCATCTGCTCCTTTAATAGGATTTCAAACGGTTTTTGCAGAAGGAAAAATAGGAAAAATAGAAAAAGAAATACTTGAAAAAGAAAAAATTGAATTAAAGCAGTTTTATGTTAAAGACATGAAAGAAATGTCTTCAAAAGGAACAAGAAAAGAAATTGTTTTGTTTCCTGAAAACCTGAAATTAAAGGAGATTTCAGAAGATGAATTCAGTCAAGGAAAATTAAAAACGTGCATAAGCTTTTATTTAAGTAAAGGCAATTATGGTACTACTGTATTAAAAGAAATAATGAAGGATTAACATGAATGAATTAATTTACTTTGGTTTTTCTCTTGGTTTAAGCTTGATTGGAATTCATTTTTTTGAAAAATACAGCAGAAAAAAAGATTTTTTTTTAGGAATAGACATAAACAAAAAACACCAAAATAAAACCCCTGAAGCAACAGGAATAATTTTATTGTTTGTTTTATGGGTTTCCGTTCTTGCAGTAAATTTAATTGAAGGAATTAAAATTGAAAGCTTTTATTGGATGGCATTAATAACTGTTTTTTCTTTAGTCGGATTTGTGGATGACACTGCAAGCAAATGGAAAAAAAATCCTTTAGGATGGAAAGAAAGAGCTTTGCCTGTAATACTTGCATCAATTGCTTTTGGCTGGCTTGTTTCAGGAGAAATTATTTCAGCTGTAATAATTGGATTATTTGCAGGAGTTTTTTCTTCTTTTCATAACAGTTTTGCTGGATTAAACGGATGGGAAGTTGGCTCAAGTTATTTGATAGCGTTATTCACTGCGTTTTTATTAATAGGTTCAGGTTTGTTTATTTATTCAATTATAGTTTTAGGAATAATACTTGGATTACTTATATTTAATGTTTATCCTGCACGGGTTTTTCCCGGCGATTCAGGAACACTTTTAATAGGAAGTTCTTTAAGTGGATTAATTGCATTAACTTTGCAGAAAGAATTGTTGGTTGTTTTTGCTTTATTTTATGTTCCTCATTTAATTGATTTTTTACTTAAATTAATCACAAATCCAAAAGATATGACTCAAGCCAAAACCAAACCATACAAAGTGCTTGAAAATGAAAGACTTGGAATTCCAGATTACCCAAAAAAAACAAAATACGATTTTGCAAAATTAATCATAAAATTTTTTGGACCCTTAAAAGAATGGAAAATTGTTTTAATTATTTGGATTTTAACTGCATTAAATTCAATAATTTGGTTGATTGCATTCAATAAACTTGTTCTTTGATTTCAATTCTGAATACAGCAGCAATCAGCAAACTGAAAACTGTGGGAATAACCAGCCTTACAAAATCAAATATAATTAATACTGCACCTATTTCAGGCAAAGAAAGAGTTTCATTTACAAACCAAGGAATAGAAAGAAACGTTAATCCAGCAAATTCAACTAAACCAATGCCTCTAGGAAGAAAAGGAGTTCTTTCCAAAACAGAAATAATAATAAACAAAACAATTAAAGGAACAAAATCCAAAGAAATTTTAACAGAAAAAAAACTGAACTGAAAAGCAAGAAATTCAAAACAATAAGAAATCAAAGAAATTAATAATACAAGGAAAAAAGACTTTAAAGTTAAATTCTTGAGGTTGCAGGAATAAGCAGTAAAAAATTTTTCAATTGAAGCAAACAAACTAATGTCTTTGGAAAAAAAATTCAAAAAAGAAATAATAATTGAACCGCATTTATTGTTTAAAGGCAAAACAAAAAAAAGGATTGCAATAGTTATCACAAAAAAACCGCTTAATAAAGCAAAAAAAGTTGTGGAATCCAGTTCAGCTTTAGAAATAAAAAAAATTAAAATAAAAACAAAAAAAATTGCAAGAATAATAAATTTTGTGCCTTTTGCAATCATAGAAGAAGAAATTGATTCATCATAAGGAACTTTAAAAAAACTCTTTAATTTCATTGAACGCAAAGCTTCTGCTCCAAGCTGAACAGGAGTTAACGCTCCATACAAGGAACTGAAACCAACAATAAAAAGATTAGAATAAGAAACACTTGATTTTTTTCTTATTAAAAAAGCCCAAGAAATAAGCCAAACAAAAACTGAAATAAGAAAAAAAAAGGCAGACAAAAAAAATAACAGCCAGTCAATTTTAAGGAGTTCCAAATGAGCATTAGTCCACCATAAAACAATTGAAATTACTGCAACAAAAAAAACCAGAGAAAAAATACTTTTTCTTATGAAATTTTTCATCAAAAAAAACCTTTTCAAGAAGTAACAGAATGCAGTATTTCATTAATTTTGTTGATTATTTGATCTGAATCAGAATACATTGCAACAAACAACTGCTGTAAAACAAGTGTTCCATCTTCAGATTTGGTTGTATTAATTACAAAAGAATTATTATACATTTCAACAGAAGGCTTAGATGAATTTTCTTCCGGAAATTTAACTACAAATTTAAAATCACTGGAATTTTCAAGAAAACTTTTGCATTGCCTTTTAGTTAACTGCTCGTTTTTTGATTTGTCTCCAAAATTAGTCTGACAATAATCTAAATTATTATTTTCATTCAAAACATAAACAACAGAAGAAATGTTTTTGTTTGTTGCAGAAAGAATTCCTGAAACCAAAGCAATCTGCTTTGAAACTTCAACTAAATTGCTTTTATCTGCATTAGTTTCAGAAACAAAAATAAATGAATTTCTTTCTTTAACTGTTTCAGAAAAATATTTTTGAGGAGAAGAAAAAGAATCAGAATAAAAAATTATTCCGTTTATTTCCTCTGAATAAACAAACTCTTGTTCAGGATAAAAAAAATAAATGCCTGCAAAAACAAAAATAAAAAAAATCAAAATTAATGCAATTAAATTATTTTTTTCCATAAAAATAAAATTCAACAAAAAAGATTTAAATCAATTGAATTAAAAAACAAAAAAACTAAATAAGTTTAAAAAAAATTAAAAAAAAAAGAAAAAGAAAGTAGGGTAAACCCTACTGTTTTATTTACAGGTTTTCTATTTCGTTGATTAACATTTGTGCTGCTGTAGATGTGTCTGCTGCCTTGTATCCTGCAACTACAATGTCTCCTGTATCTGCTTCTTCAAGTACGTAGTCTCCGTTTTTGGTCAGCAAGTCCTGCAAAGTTTGTCCGCCTACTGTGACTTCTCCTGCCAAAGCATTGACTTTCCATCCACCCACAATAATGTGTTTGGCTGCTGAAGCTCCGTCGTCGTACTTTACTAAGTTTCCTGCAGGCTGTAAAGCCTTATAGGTTGTTGGAGAAACTGTACATGTTCCTGTTGCATCTCCTCCACCAGTACAAGTTGCATTATAGGTGACTGCGTTAACAGTTACTTTTGTTCCACCTGTAGTGCTTCCTGTGTCTCCTTCAGCGATTGTTAAGTCTTCTCCGCCTGTGACTTCAGTTGAAGTTCCTGCTCCTGAAACCAAGACTTCCATTTGAGGTCTGTTTTCAGGCAAGGTTATTTTGAATTCGTGGTTGTCTAAGACAATTTTTGAACCAAAGTCAGTGTATACCCATGAAGGATAAGTTGAAGTACTGCTTTCGCTTAATGCATAGGCACCGTAGTTGTAGTCGGCTTCATAACTGTAGTTGCTTAACTGTGTGTTAGGCAATGCAATTAAGTTGCCTGTTCCTGTATCAACAAACCAGTTTCCATCGTAAGTTGAGTCTTCGTCTTCGTCAAACTGGAATCTTGCAACAAAGTATTCGTTTGCGTTGTAGTTTGTGTCACCTTCCATTTTAACTGGCAAGTACTGGCTGTGCGGTACATAGAAAGGATAAGCTGATGTTCCTGCTGGAATATGTGTTAATACTCCTCCGCTTGCGTTCATGTCCTCTGTAGTGTCTGTTCCAACTAATTTAATGTGTTTAGTGTATTGTGTGGTTAATGCCTGTGCATCAAAGAACAACCATAAGTGTCCTGTTGCACCGTCTGCTGCTTCGTCTAGCATGAACTCATAGTCGTGTGTTATTCCGCTTGCTCCTTCAAATGAAATCGGGGCGTCAGCTGTAAAGTTCTGGTCTACATAGTATATTTCTTGTATTAAGGTTCCGCTTGAAGTGTCTTTCTTGAAGGTAACGTTTCCGTCAGCTGTCAAGTAAACACAGACGTTTCCGTCTCCCATTCCAGAGAAAGTAAACTGCATTCCGTTGATGTCAACGTTGGCGTCTCCTACTCTATAGTAGTCGTTTCCAATGAATGCATTAAAGTCTCCTCCGTCATAAAAAACAGAATGCAAATTGATTGGCTGTCCGTTAATGTAGTTTCCGTCACCAATACAGTCATATCTTGTTCCAGAACCGTCTGCTGAAGTAGTTGCTCTTACGTTTACATCAGCTGCATTCAATCTATACCAGATTGTTTGGGAATCAATACTTAAAGTACCGCTTCCATTACTTCCTGAAACAGACTGTGCCATTTTATATAAAGGAACAGTGTGTTCTGCTTCATAAGTTGAATCCTTGTAAGTTAATTCTCCGTCTTTGAATTCAACTACTGTTGTTCTTTCTGTTTTGCTTACTCCGTTGAATTCAGGCAGCTGCAATCCAAGCAATTCCAAAGTGCCTATGTCTTCTAGGAAACCTGCTTCTTCTCCTACCAGTAATGCATCTGTTCCAACAAAATCATAAGTTGACTTGTTCTGGATGTTAACGTCTTTCAGGTAGTTTCCGTCAAAGTTTAATTTTACTTCCCAGTCATAATCTTCATCCTGCAGGGTTGCATCATAAGGATATCCTTTATCGTTGTATAATTTGACTCTTGCATTTCCTACAAGAATTGTTGGAGTAAAGATTTCTGCATCTGAAACAACTGTTTTCAGGATTTCACTGATGTTAACCAAAGTGTTTAAAACTGGTTCTCCTGTGTTGTCATCGTAGAATACAACATCTCCTGTTGAAAACAAGTCTGTTTTAACCAGGGTTCCATCTTCTTTGTACAAAGACAAAGTTATTTTTTGTGTTGAACCTGAAGTTCCTCCTGGTCCGACTTCAATGTAGTAGGTTTCTCCGTCATATCCTTCTAAGTCAGGTATTCTGTCTCCTTCACTGTACTGTGTTTCACCTGATGTTTTAATTAATTCAACATAAGTTGTAGTGACTGTTTTGACTAAGTAGTCGTCTCCAAATAAAGGAATTCTTACGTTGTCGTTTCCGTCGTCAGAAAAGTTTACTGTTGAACTCAAAGATTCATACCTGGGAATTCCTGAACCTAAATTTAAATTATACTTTAGGTTTCCTGCAGTTATTACTCCAACTAAGTCTTTAACTGTTATTCTGTCAAATTTTGCGTCAACAGTAAAAAACAGTCTTTCCTGAATTGAAGTAGTATAGGAAGTTCCGTTGTATGTGTATGTGTCTGCTCCATTATAATACAATGATGGAAGATTTGAGTTAGTTACTGACTTACTGTTAAAATTGGCTTCTTGTCCTGATGTTTCTGAATTCAAATTGTTATAGAAAGTTTTTCCTCCTGTAACACTGGTTGTTCCGCCGACAGTTAAATCAACTGTTAAGTCTGTGACTGAAGGGGTTGCTCCTCCTGAACAATCTGCAGGACCAACTGCAACTTCACTGGTTGTATAGGCTTTTTGTCCGACTGCTACTGCAATGTTTCCTGCCCATACTGCATCGCTTACAGCTGCTTGTTTTCCAACAACAACATCAACCAAAGGACTTCCAGAACTTGAAATTAAGTCTGATTTTGTCAGGTCGATTGCTGAAGCCATTGGAGCCAAAGCAGAACCAACTAAAGCTGCTCCTGCGGCAACTGCCACGAGCTTCTTTATGTTCAAATTTCTCATATTTTATTTCACCTCACGTGTTTATCAAAAATAAGAACCTCTTAAATGAAAGCGCTTTCCATACAAAGGAAGCAGTCTCATAAGTAAAGGCTCTAATATTGAATATAATGTTTTGTTTAAATATGTTTCTATTTTGGAAAACAAAGAAAATGCTTTAAAACTGCAAAATAAGGGGTTTTTTTGATGAATTGTTGAATTTTGATTCGTGATTTGTCGAAGCAGTTTTTTTGTGTTGTTCAGGAAAATTCCCCTTTAATTATTCATATAATTTTTTGTTGAATTCAGCGAGTTCTTCTTTGTTTAAATGAGCTGCTATGAATTCGGTGTAAGAGTGAACAATGTCTGAAATTAAAATTAGTCCGTCCTGCATTTCTCTTGCTGAAAATTCTATTTTGTCAGGGCGGATTACTTCAAGTGAAGCAGGACCATATAAAAACATTAATTTCATTAAACCATGAAAGTCTTTAACTGACAGGTTTACATCCAAATAAGAAGAGTAGTGTTCGCCTTGCTGGATTGGTTCTGCTTTAATTATTTCATAAATAGTGAAATCTTTTTCTTTTCTTATTGTTTCATCTATTTCTTTTAATTGTTTGTGCAAAAGGCTTTCTTCTATTGCCTGAACTTCAATGTTTGCCCTTAATCTTATTTTGTTTTTGTCTTTTTCTGCAATCATTTTTCTTTTCCTCACTGCATCAGATATTTCTTTTTTAAGCCAGTATTTTGTAGGATAACCTTCTTTTGAAATTAATTCAAGCTTTAACATTAACCTTAATTCTTTCATTAAAGAATCATACGGAATATTTAATTGTTCTCTTAATTCTTCTGCAGTTTTTGGTTCATGCAAAAGCAAAACAGCTATTCTTTTCTGGCTTTCATTAAACCTCGGCATTAAACATTAAAACAAAAAATGGTTTAAAAAGCTTTAGTTAAAGCAAAAGGTTTTAAATAGAAAGAAAAGTAGTTTTTAAGAATGGCTTTAGAAAATGTTGCAGGCACTGCAGGACAAACTGCAGGAAACTTTATTGGAGACCCTTCTCTTTTAATTGCAGGAATTGCATTAATTATTGCAGCAGTAATTATTTTTACAGTAATAAAAAAAGTAATAGTTAATTCTATTGCAGGATTAATTGTATTTGGAATAATAAAATTTGTAGTTGGAATAAACCTTCCTTTTATTCCCACTCTGATTGTAACAGCAATTTTTGGTTTAGCGGGAATCGGAGCAATGCTTGTACTTCATTTTTTAGGAGTTCTTGCTGTCTAAAACAAAATCAGCTTTTCTTCCGCACTCAGAACATTTTCCTTTTTCAATCCCCTTTATTTTTGAATCAAAATAAATCCTTGAAACCAAAAGATTATTGCAGGAAGGACAATAAGTGTTTTCTTCTTCCCTTAAATTTCCTGCATACACATATTTTATTCCTTTTTTTTCTGCTGTCTGTTTTGCTTCATTTACAACAGAAGAAGATGTTCTTGGAAGATAATCAAGTTTGTAGGCAGGATGAAAAGCAGTGAAATGCAAAGGAATTGAATCAGACAAAAACAAAACAAAATCTGCTGTCTCTTCAAAAAACTTTTTTTTGTCATTAAAAGAAGGAACAATCAAATAAGTTAACTCCAAATGAATTTTGTTTTTATGAACCCATTCAATACTTTCTTTTACTTTTTGTATGTCAATGTTTCCACACAATTTTTTATAGAATTCAGAGTTTCCCTTTAAGTCAATGTTTACTGCATTCAGATATTTTTTGGTTTCCTTTAAAACTTCTTCTGTCATGTAGCCGTTGGAAACAAAAACATTAAACAAATTGTTTTTTTTTGCCAGCTTCATTATATCCAAAGCATATTCAATAAAAACAGTGGGTTCAGTGTAAGTGTAAGCAATTCCGTCAGCATTGTTTTCCAAAGCATTTTCAATTATTTTTTCAGGAGCAGTAAAAGGAATTGAATCAAGCATTTCAGTAGTCCATTCTTTTGAAATATCATAATTTTGGCAGTGCTGGCAAAAAAAATTGCATCCAAAAGTACTTACTCCTAAAACTTTTGAACCAGGATGAAAATGAAACAAAGGCTTTTTTTCAATTGAATCAATTGAATCAGTAAGATTTTTTCCATAAGACAAAGAAAAAAGTTTTCCTTTAATGTTTTTTCTTACTTTGCATAAACCAAAAGAATTTTCAGGAATAACACAGTTTCTTCTGCAGGCATTGCATTTAACTGCATTTTTTTCTTTCTGCCAGAATAATGCTCTTTTCATAAAAAAAAAATATGATTGAATTGAATTAAAATCATTTCTGTGTTTTTATTGTTTCATGAAAGAATTTGATGCTGATTTGCATTATCATGGGCCTTATTCAGGGGGGGTAAGCAAAAACATGCTTATTCCAATTATAGCAGAGCAGGCAGAATTAAAAGGATTAAATTTATTGAGTTCAGCTGACTGCCTGAACGGAGTATGGCTAAAACACTTAAAACAAAATTTAATTGAAGAAGAAAACAAGATTCTGAAAGCAAAAGAAAAAAACATTTTTTTTGTTCTGGGAACAGAAGTGCAGTGCCGAAACAAAATTCACCACATAATTTTTTTGCCTGACTTTAATGCAGTTGAACAAATAAGAAAAAAATTTAGAAATTACACTAATGAACTGGATTCAGTTATGGGGGGGCGCCCAAGACTAAAATTAAACGCAGAACAAATTGCAGAAATCGTATTTGATGCAAAAGGAATTATTGGGCCAGCGCATGCTTTTACTCCTTACTTTGGAGTTTACGCTTACTTTGATTCAATTAAACAGGCTTACGGAGAACAAGGAAAAAACATTTCTTTTCTGGAATTAGGGTTAAGCGCTGATTCATTTCTTGCAGACATGATTCCTGAAAACAGAGAATACGTTTTTCTTTCAAATTCTGATTCACATTCGCCTTGGCCGTTCAGATTAGGAAGAGAATTCAACAGAATTAAATTAAAAGCACCTTCATTCAAAGAACTAAAAAAAGCATTAGAAAAAAAAGAAGAAAAAAGAATTTTGTTGAATGTAGGCTTGGATCCACGGGAAGGAAAATATCACAGGACAGCCTGCCAGACTTGCTATACAAAATATTCAATTAAAGAAGCAGTGAACTTAAACTGGAAATGCATTGAATGCAAAAAAGAAATTAAACGAGGAGTCCTTGAAAGAATTAAAATGCTGTCAGACGGAAAAAGCAAAAGCCCTGAATTCAGACCGGATTATCTGCGTTTGCTTCCATTGCAGGAAATAATTCAAAGTTCAATTAAAATCAAATTAATTACTTCTCCAAAAATACAGTTTTTATGGAAAAAATTTGTTGAAAGATTTGGTTCAGAAATAAATGTTTTGGTTGACGTTCCAATTGAAGAACTAAAAAAAATCGACCAAGGAATTGCCGAAAAAATTAACTGTTTCAGAAAAGGGCTTGTTTTGTTTGAAGAAGGCGGGGGTGGAAATTACGGAAAACCAGTTATTTGTTTAAATGAAAAAGAATTTGAACAAAAAAAATTTGAATTAGAAGAAAAACAAAAAAAACAATTTAAAGCCAGACAAAAAAAATTATTTGATTTTTAGCGCACATAAGGAAGTCCTTTTTCAGGCATGTCTTCCTGTTGTTCTTCTAACTGCTTGCTTAACTGCTGAAAAGCTTTTTCTATTTCTTTTGATTCTTTTTCTATTTGATTCATGTTAACTTTGAATCCAAATTTAGCAGACAAAACTTCAATTAATTTTTTTGCTGAACCATGGTCTCCATACACAAGCCTTGCATTAGTTTCGCCCATCAAACAGGCGCCTTTTATTTTGTGTTCTGCCGCCAAACCAATAATTAATCCTGCTGCCCCAGAAATCAATCCTTCCTGGTGTTCTTCAACACCGTTTAATTTAATGAACTCTGAAAGCATTTTTTTGTCTGTTGAAGCAACAATCACTCTGGGTTCTACAGCCATCCTTTTTTCTCCTACATTTATTCCTGCCAGAGTATAAATTTCCTTTACCCCTAATTCATTTGCAGCCAAAACAATTTCTTTTGCAAACTCATAATGTTCTTTTGCAGAAGAAGTTGAAGCATCCAAAGCAGGCTGAACAGGACCGGCCAAAAAAATGTAATCATTTCCTTTAAACTTAAAATGATGCAAGTCATCTTTAATTAATTCAATCAAAGATTTTTTTGTGTGAACACTCGGCGGAAAAGAAGCAGAAGTGATTTCAGCAATTTTTTCTGCCTTAAAATGCTTCAATAAATAATCAACTGCAATCTTTCCAACCAAACCTATTCCCGGCAGACCTGAAAACAGCACTGCATTCTTGAATTTCACTTTTTTTAAAAATTTTACTTCAGTCATCAAAACACCTTTATTCTTCAATTTTTTTGAATTCTCCTTTTCCGTTTGAACCAGAAATTACTTGTATTGCTTTATCAGAAGAAAGCCTTAATTTTTTTTCAGCTGACTTGTAATCAGCAGAAACCACTTTAATTTGATATCTGCCTGAACCAAAATAAACAATGCTTGAATCGTTTCCTGCAGTTTTTTCTGCCTGACTTAAAGCTTTCTTGATTACTTCAATTCCATTAGATTCAAAACAAGTTAATTCAAGTATTCCTTTAACTGTCTTTTTTGGAATAGAAATATTTTTTTTCACTAATTCTAAAAGTTCTTTGTTCCATGGAGGCTTAATTGAAAAAGAAACTTCTCCTGACAAAGAAATTTCGTTGAATGCTTCAGACAAAGATTCAAATTTTTCAAGCAAAGGCTCTGCAGTATTTTCCCAGGCTTCATCAAAAGAAACATTTCTTTTTTTTGCTAAAACTTCAATTAATTTTTTTGCTCTAACCAGCCTGTTATAGTCTTCAATTTTTCTTCTTTGAACTCCTGAAGAAACTTTAGTTAAACTCAAATCAATCTGGTTTTTGCTTTTATCTATTGCCAAAACCTGTGCTGCACGAATCTGGTTTTCCTTAACAAAATTTCTTATGTTTTTAACCCATCCTGAAGTAACCTGAGAAATATGCACAAAGCCTTTCTGGCCTTCATATTCCAGTAATTCAACAAATGCTCCATAAGGGAGAACTTTTGTGATTCTTACAACCACAATTTCATTTACTTCAGGCAAATCTTTTTCCATTAAAAAAAAACCTTTTTTTATTCTAAAACTTTAATTATTTTTGCTTCAATCACTGCTTTTGAAGCAGAAGGATAAACAAGCGTTTGACCACACTCGCATTTAATTTCTTTTGTGGAAGCAGAAAAAACTTTTCTTTCTTTTCCGCATTTAATGCATTTAACCTGCAAAAACTTTGTTTTGGGGTTTGGAATAATTTTAGTTTTAGTCATTTTTTCACCTATTCTTTTTTGCCTATTTTTCTTGAAACAAAAAGTTTTGCTATTTTAGGAGGCAGTTCAATTTTTTCGTCTTTTTTGAACGGCCCGTATTCTTTCATGTCTGTTCCTATAAAAGAAGGCACATCTGAAAGAATTTTTACTAAAACTTTATTTAAACCCTTTTCTTTTGGTTTAGTTTTTCCAATAAAAATTGATTCAACAAAATCATTATAAGACTTCAAAATTTTAAGGATTTCCTTAAACATTTTTTTTTCTTCTTCAGCCATTAATTCATTGTTTTCTTCTGAAGTCTTTGAAGAAATCAAAGCCTTGCTTAAAATTTTTTTCTGCCTTAAACTCAGAATTTCTTCAACCATTTTTTTTAAGTTAGTGAAATTTCTTGCTTTTGCAAAATCCAAGTCTTTGATTGAATTAAAATAATTTTGTTTTTCTTCTGAAATGAATTCATTTAAAGAATCAAAAAAAGTCTCTTTTACTTCAACAAGTTTTGAAGTATTTTTCTCAAGCCGGTAAATTTTTCTTATTTCATCGTAATCCAAATCCATTTAAATCAACTCAGCTGAATTTCTTGACATCAAATAAATTCCTGCAAATTCCGGCAGTTCAGTTTCCTGTTCATTGAACGGCCCGAATTTTTCTCCCCCCAAAAAAAATTTTGGTGCTTTTCTGACAAATACTTTTAGAGGATTATTTGAAAAGATTATGCATTCCTTTAACGGAACAAAATCCTTTAATTTTTCTCTTGAAAATTGTTTTGCAGGCATTCCTGTAGAACCATGAATTGAATCAGGGACACGAATTATTTTAGCTAAATCAACTGATGTTTGCCTGTCCAAAAACAGTTTTTGTTTTTCCACTAAATTAAAAAGAAGGCCTTCCCAGAATTTTCTGGGATTTCTTGTAACCGGAAAAAGAAAACCGTTCTTCATTCCCTTTAATACAGTTTCTTTTTTTTCAAGAATTTTTTTTATAGTTGAAACCCTTGCGTTTCCTAAAGCCGCAATTTTTTCTGCTTCATTGTTTTCAATCAAAAAAATCAAAGAAGAAAGAATTTTTTTGCTCCAGCCAAAAGCCAGAAATTCTTTTGGGCAAAGCATTTTTCTGTTTGCATAAACAAAACCCAATTGTTCTAAATCAATTTCATGAGCAGTCAAAAAATCAACTAATTCAATTCTGGAATTTGCATTCAAAGACTGAATTTTTTCGTTCCTGACATGCAAATGAAATCCTTTTGAACCAGAAAAATTAACTGAAAGACCGTCAAAAAAACCAAAATCTGTTTCAAGAACATCAATTAATTTTAAAGTTTGTTTTTTTGTTGCTTCAAGGCATTCTTCACAAACCCATTCTTCTGTTTGGACAGACGCTCCGCACGAAGGACACTTTTCAATCAATCCTTTTCCTTCTGTTTCACATTCAGTGCATTTCCAAGAATCATGCTTTTGCTTGCATTCAGTTTTAATGTCATCTGCATCAAATTCATAAATTAAATCAGATTTCAAGTAAAGCTTTTTTTTCATTGGTCGCCTGTCAGGAAATTCATAAAAAGCAGGAGAATAAGAAACAAAAAAAGGAGCTGTTTCCCTTAAAAAAGAATTAAATTCTTTTGAAGAAGAAAAAGAATAATGCCTTGCAATAATTTTTTTTCCGAATTCTCCGTAACCGAATTCCCTTTTCTCGGGTTCAGGAACAGAATCAATAAAATTTTCTTTATAAAAAGAACGAAATTTTTTTCTTAAAAAATTAATTGTTTTCTGTTCAGCCATAAAATTACTACTGAACAGAAATAATTAAAAGTTTCAACCAGTCAGGCCAGCCATAAAATAAACAGGAATTGAAATTAAAATAAAAACCATCAACATAGACAAAAAAACTGTTAAAAAAGATTTAATTCTTGTAAAACCATAAATTTCCTGAACAGCCAATACAAGAAGATAAAAAAAATAAATAAAAAATAAAGAACAGTCTTTTTTTAAAAAAGACTGAAAAAAAAATAAACAAAATTAGTAGGAGTCTTAAACTTCATCTGATGTTTCTTCTTCTGAGTCTTCTGAATCCTCGTCAGATGAATCTTCTTCCCAGTCATCTTCTTCTTGGAATTTATACAAATCTAATTCAACCATTTTCACGGCCTCCTTAAAATAATAAATTAACAGTAAAACGTAATCTATTTATTTGTTTTCGGTTGCTTTTTTTTCTGGTTTTTTTTCTTTTTTCAGGTTTTTTAAGTTTCTGATGTAATAACCTAAAGGGCTTTTGATTCCTTCACAGGATTTGTTTCTCAAACACAAAGCATGGTCAACTACTTTACTGCAGGAAGGAGAAGAATACCTTGGCTTTTCTTTTTCTCCTTTAATGTTTTTATAATGATACAAAACAAGCTTTTCTTTGAAATTGGGAGCGCGAGAAAAAAGTTTTACGAAATCTTCTCTGGAAATTCTTGCATTAATCAAAAAGCAGGCTAAATCAAAGTTTGCTATATGCTGTAATTGTGTTCCTGAAGAAAGTTTTTCGTAAAGGGAAGCCATGCAGGGAGGAAACAAGTCAATCCTTAAGTTTCCTGAAAACTTGAATTCAGGCAAAGTTTTTCTGATAAAAAACAATTCTTTTTTCAGTTGTTTAGCGTTTTCTTTGAATTTTTTTGGAATATGCTTTGTTTCAACAGGCAGAGACAAAAAAATTTTATTGTAAACTAAAGCCGATACAAATCTGATTGCATCATTTTTGGTTAAAAAAACTTTTCCTTTGAAAACATTATGGTTAACAAGCTTTAAATTATTAAAATAAGGAAGAGAAAGAAAACTCATTAAATCAACTGAAACCAGAAAATCTTTTTGTTCAGGTATAGAAAAATTTATTTGAAAATCATCAAGCAATTCAAATAATTTTTCATGGTCTTTTTCTTTTTCCAAAAACTTAAATGCATTAAAAGAAAACATTGCAGAAAACTTTCTGTTTAATTCAATTAAACGAATTTCAGACAACAAAATTTTTGCTACAGGAAAAGCATAAATTTCATTCAGCATTAAATCAGAAGAAAAAGAAATGCCATTCAAAAAATAAGGTTTTTTTCTGAATGCATTCAAAATCATTACTTTTGCTCGGTGCATTATTTCTTCTGAAACATCATCAAGCAAAAATTTTTCGTCTTTAATTATTTTCTTTGCTTTATTTGAAAAAGGAAATTTTTGCGCAAAAACTAATTCGGTTTTGGCAGGCATACAATACTTTGAAAAATAAAAGAAATAAAAATAGAAGGCAAACAAAACGCAGGCAATTATAAAATCATGTGGGCTAAATGGAATTCAATCCTGCTTCCTCCGATTGAATAAGAAACTTTCATAGGTGCATCGCCTTTTAATTCCAATTTGATTTTTGAATCAGAGTCTGCTTCTTTTACGATGTTGGCCAGAAAATTCAAGGAGTATTTGCTTACTACCTCTGAATTAGTTTTAACTATAACTTTTTTTGCTTCTTTTGCAACAGTTTTTAAGGTTCCGGAAGAACCTCTGGCTTCAATCATAAACTGATTAGATTTGGCTCTCAATATAACTGAACTGCCAAATAATGAAGCATCTTTTAATGCTTCTTTGAACATTTTTGCATTAATTTCAATTACTGCATCAAATTTTGTTGAGGGAACATTGATTTCCTGCTCAGAAACATCAATTAAAGGAAGCTTAAAGTTTCTGGAAAGCTCTCCTGAAAAATGAATTGACATTTCGTTTTCAGTTAAATCCAAAACCATTTTGTCATTAGGAAGAATCCTTGACATGATTTTATTTAATTCAACTAAATCCACTCCAATATAAGTGGGTTCAATTAAAAACTTGTCAAAAGAACTTTTTGCAATAGAATAATCCACTAAAACTATTTGGGATGGATCGATTGCCTTAAAGCTTATTCCTGAATCATTAAAACGAAAATTTCCCTCTGAAATAAAAGTTGAAATAGCATTAATCGCTTTAGCCCAGGATTCTGTTTTTTTTAATTCAATTGCCATTAAATCCCCCCGTAGACTGCAAAAAAGTCCTTCCAAGCATATTATACTTCATTAATCCTTTTAAATTATTCTAAATTTATAATGGTTTCTTTTTTTTCGGTATTCTTTTGGGTTTCTTTGGCTTAACCTGTTTTCGTTTAAATAAAGAGTTTTTTCTTAAATTTTGCATTATTTCCTGCATTCTTAAAAGATTTTCTTTCCACCTGAACATGTTTTGTTTCATTTTAGCCATGTTCTTTTTTGTTTTTCCTTCAAACAAATTTGTTTTTATTTCAGGAAACAATCTTATTTCCTTTTCAAGTTTTATTGAAGAATTAATCAAATCAATAACCGCTTTTTCGAAATAAGTTTTATTTTTGTTTGCATTTCTAAGAATATTTATTTCAGCCAAAATAAGTTTCCGGTATTCTTTCAATATTTCGTTATATTGTTCATTCAAACTTTTCTTTTTATTCATACAAAAAAAAATGTTTTGTTTTTTTATAAACTTTACTGTTAATATTTTTTGAATGAGGAAAAAAAAATGATTAAAGCAGTATTGTTTGATGTCGACGGAGTTTTAGTTGATTCTCTGACAGCAAACAGAAAATTCGTTAATGATTTGCTAAAAGAACAAGGAAAAAAAGAATTAAATGAAAAAGAATTTTTTGCGATAAGGTTTATGACCATA
Source organism: uncultured archaeon (assembly GCA_964608675.1). Classification (GTDB taxonomy): domain Archaea; phylum Iainarchaeota; class Iainarchaeia; order Iainarchaeales; family 1-14-0-10-31-34; genus 1-14-0-10-31-34. The sequence continues at coordinate 49,018 of CAZSOZ010000001.1, forward strand.
AAACAAGTAATTGAAACATTCTGCCCTGAACTAAAAGAAAAAGAAATAAACAGAATAAGAAAAAAATGGTCATATGAATACAAAAATTATTTGAAGCTGACAGTATTGAATAACGGAGCAAAAGAAATACTCAAAGAATTAAAAGAAAAAGTAAAATTAGGAATTATAACAAACAGAAGTAAAACAAGCGTTTTAATGCACCATAAAATAATTAATTTTTTTGATTCAATAATTACTTCAAGCGACGTCAAAAACCCAAAGCCTTCCCCTGAAGGCATTCTCAAAGCCTTAAAAGAATTAAAAATAAAACCTGAAGAAGCAATTTTTATAGGGGATGCAGAAACAGACATTAAAGCAGGAAATTCTGCAGGAGTAAAAACACTTTCATATAAAATCAAATTGGATGACAAAACAAAAAAAATCAACAGCTTTAAAGAAATAAAAAAATTTTTTGGTGATTAAATGGAAGAAAAAAATTTTGTTAAATTATTGAGTCCAAGAATTTCGACTCTGATTATGTCAAAGGATTCAGAAAGCAAAATTAATGCAGCGCCATATTCTTTTGTTTTTCCTTTAAGTTTTGAACCGCCTTTAATCGGAGTCGGAGTAGGAAACAAAAAAATGACTTACAAAAACATAATACAAACAAAAGAGTTTACAGTGAATATTATTTCAGAAGAGTTTGCACAGCAGGCAGTGAATTGTGAAGAAAAAATTGAATTTGACAAAAGACTGAAAAAAAATGAACTGGAAACAGAAAAAGCAGAAAAAGTTCGGGTTCCAAGACTAAAAAAAGCTAAAGCAGTTTTAGAATGCCAATTAAATGAAACCATTGAATTAAAGACAGCCGACCATGGAATTATAGTGGGAAAAGTCATTGCCGTCAAATGCATTGAAAAAGAAGGCAAAGCTGATTTAGATGCAATGAACTATTTAATGCATGAGTCAGCAGGCATTTTCAGGAAACTAGGAGAAAAAATTTTATTAGAAAGAAAAAAATAAACAAGAATTCAAATAAAATAATAGAAATAAAAAAAGAAAAAAAATGTTTTTCTTAATAAATTTGGTTTTCTGAATAACGAAAAGTTATTGCAAAAAAAATTACTGCAATCAGCAAAGCAGTCAAAAAAGCTTCAAGAAAATTAATTGAATTCCGTAAAAAAAACTGAACCAAAGAATTAGAAAAAAAAGCAATTAATCCTGCAATCAGACCTGCAATAACATTAGATAAATTCATTCAGGAACATCTTTTTTCGGTTTATTCAATACTACTAAAGAAAAAAACCACCCGCCAACAAAAACTATTGTCATCTGCATGAATTGACTTGAATTATAATAAAAAGCAATAAACACTAAAAACCAAATTAAAGTTAATGCAGCAGTTCTCTTTTCATAGTTTGAGCGAACAAAAGGAATCCTTAAATTCATGCTAAAATAAAGGAACAAACTGATTAATAAATTTATTCAAGCTCCTTTTGGAAGAACCATAACCAAAAAAAACAAGTATAATAAAATCAGAGCAATTCCTTCTGATTTTTTTATCTGCAAATCACTCCAAGCAAACAATAAAAAAATTGCAGTCAAAATCAAAAGAAAGGGGCCGAGCAAAAAAATAGTGTACTCTGAAACAATTAAAGGACTAACCAAAGAAGAAAATCCTCCTACAAAAAGAATATTTAAAATATTGCTTCCAACAATGTTTCCTATTAACATGTTATGAAAGCCTTTGTTTAAGGAAATTATTGAAACCACTAATTCAGGAAGAGAAGTTCCTAAAGCAATCAAAGTTAATCCCACAAAAGTTTCAGTTAAACCAAAAAAGCCTGCAATATTCAACGCAGAATCCAAAACAAAATTTGCTCCAAAATACAATCCTGCAATAGAAATCAAAAAAACAAGAGTTTCTCCAATTAAAATTTTCTTAAAGTTTTCTTTTACTAAATGAAGAAAATGCCTGAAATTAGATAAATGCTCTGTATATAATTTTACTTTAAATAATTCCTTGAACTGCATTCTAAACCTGAACATAAAAAAAATGTAAGCCAAAAACAAAAAAATCAGCAGAAGGGAATCAGAAAAAGAAATAATAAAGTCAGACAAAAGAATATAAAAAAGAATTGTTGTTCCCATCAAAACATAGCATTCTCTTTCAAACAATCTTTTTTCTATTTTAAGAGTATGAAAAATTGCAGAAATCCCCAAAACCAAAGCAAGGTTGGAAATATTGCTTCCAATAATGTTTCCAATAACAATTCCCGGATTATTGTTCCAGGAAGCAACTAAGCCTGAAGCAAACTCCGGCAGAGAAGTTCCCACAGAAACAATAGTTAACCCAATAACTAATTCTGATACCCCAAAAATTTTAGCTAAACGGGAAGCAGAAACAACAAACAAATCGCTGGATTTCACTAACAAAAAAACTCCTAAAATAAACAAAGCAAAAAATTCAATCATGCTTTAATAAAAACAGCAAAGAAATATAAAAGCATTAAGTTAATTAACTTGATTCAATTCTTGGAGCCAAAAAATATTCTAAAACTGCTTTGCCTATTCCATAAGTTATTTTAACAGGAGCATTGCTCTTCAAAGACAATTCAACTTCAGTGTCAGCTGAAGCAGACTTCATCATATCCTGCAGGTAATCTAAAGGAAACATTGCAAAGCATTCTTTTTTTGCATTTAATTCCTTTAAGTTTTTGTCGTCTTTGGTTATTTCATTAACTGATTCTCCTTTAGATGAACTTGATTTAATAAAAAAGTTTTTTGAAGTAACCCCTAAAGTGACATGAGTTGAAACCAAAGAAGAATCCTTTAATCCGTCCTGAATTAAATTTGCTTTTGCTTTAATTACTGCATCAAATTCAACTTTTGGAGTAGGCAGGTCAGCAGAAGAAACATCAATTAAAGGAACAGAAAAATTTCTGATTGAACCAGCCTGAAACTGAATTTTAAGTCTTGATTCTTTTTCATTTAATTCCAATAAAAGTTTTTCTCCTGACTTGCTTCTGTTCATTACCTGGCTTAAATAATCCAAATCAATTCCAATTTTGGTTTCTGATTCAATTTCATATTCAGAAAAAGCTTCCTTTGGCATTTTAAAATCAATCATTGAAATCTGGCTTGGATCAGTTGCCTTTAATTTTAATCCGTCTTTTGAAATAATTAATTCTGCTTCATCAATTAAAACAGAAATAGCATCAACTGCTTTCTTGAATTCTACTGCATTATCTAAAACTAACTTCATTTATTCACCTTTCATTTTTTTTTCTTTTAAAAAACTAAGAAGAGAATATAATTTAAATATTATGAGCAGTAAAAGCTAACACAAACCATAAAAATCAGAAGGAAGGCTGCCGGTTAAAATAAGAGAAGGAAGATTATCAAAAACCCAGATTTTAAGGCATCCTACTGCAGGAATTCTTAAAATTTGTTTTCCTATCACTTGGTTTTCAGGAACAGGTTTCTTTGTAATGCAGGCAACATAAATTGTCTGGCCTGAAGGAAGATTCAAAGGAACACACTGCTGGTCAATTGAAGGATTAGCGTCTCCTTTAGTTAAAAGAAATACTCCGTCAACAGCAATAATTCTTGCTATTGCACGATGAATTATTTCTTTATTTGAATACTCAGAATAATAAACAATAATGTCTCCTTCTTCAGCCACAGGAATTATTTGATTGTTTATTTCCAGTTGTTCTGCTTTATTTATTTCAACTACAATTTGGCTGGTTAAAGGATCAATATATTTTTCCACTGGCTCAGGAAAAGTTTCTCCATACTCTAAATACATTTTTCCTTGAAGGCTTTTGTCGTAATTTACTTCAACTGCATTAATTTTTTCTGCACCATACAAAACAATTATGTCTCCTCGAAAAATTTCAGGAACCATTGAAGCACTGGAAACAATCACCATAGGAGAACTAGTGTTTAATAAAAAACCTAAAATTGAATACAAAAGAAAAGCAAAAATTAAAGCAGAAAAAATGTAAACAATTGAATCAATTGCTTCATCAGCAAAACTTGAATTAGGTTTTTTTGGATGAACTTTGTTTAAAACAATATCAACATAAGTGAAAGGGTCAATCCATTTCAAAAAAGAAAGTTTTTTTTTAAAAGAATTATATTTTTCTTTTATCATTTAAACCAAATCATTTAAGGGTTTTTTTTACTGCTTTAGTGAATTCATCTAAATCCAAGTCAATTGATTTTAATGCATCCAATAAAACTTTTCTTGGGTTCTTTGATTTGGTTCTTAAAACAAAAACTGAATCCTGATCCATAGGATGATTTAATTTGTATGCAACAAATTCTGCTTCTTTTTCTTCCAACAACTTTGATTTCAGTAAATTAGGAAGAGTGTGCCTTTCTCCTTTAATTATGAATTCAAACAAATTCTTTTCTTCTTTTAATACTTCTATCTCCATTCAAGCACCTCATTTAAATTCTCTTGAAAGCTTTCTTCTTTCAACTGAACCACATTTAGGGCATTTTAAAGTTCTTTCATATAATTCAAGAGGATTTCTGCATTTAGAGCAAAAAGCCTTTATAACACCTAATTCAGGATACTGTGTTGTTACATCAATTCCAAATTTATTTAATTTAATTACTTTGGCTTTAACTATGTCTCCTATTTTGAACATGTCTCTTAAAAATTTAATGTGCTCTCTTGCAACATTTGCAATCATTAACTGAGCATTAGAAAAAGCCGCAATCTGCTCTTTTCCGTTTTTTTCAATTGCAAGAATATTCAAGACAACAACAGGGTCTTTAATTAAAAAAACCTGTGCAGTTATAATGCTTCCTAATTCAATTTTGTTCATTGAAATAAGAGAGTTAACTGAAACCACTCTTTCTTTTTCATCTAATTCCTTTAATCCCACAACAGCAGAATAAATGTTTCCTTCATTGTCCTCGAAAGTATTTTTTCCAGACATGAATTCTTCTTCAACGCTTAAAAAATCTCCTGGCACAACAGTTTCTTTGCTCAATCAAATCACTTCAAAAAATAAAAAAAGAGTTATATTAATAAAGAAAGAAAACCTATTTAAAACAGTAAGAAAAGAGGCTTTATTTATGGTTTTAGAGTCAATTGTAAGCGGAACTGAAGCAAGAAAACATCCTTTAGTTATGATGTTTCTGGCAGCAATTCTTGCAAGCATTGGAATATGGGCAAGCTATATTCTTTTTCCTTCAAGTGCAAGCATTTTAAGCATAGGGTTTATTACAATAGGAATTGTTCCAATTTTGTATACTGTTTTTATTTTAGAGGAAGCAGAAGAAGCAGCAGAAGAAAAAAACTGTATTTCATTTATTTCACGGCATTTTGATGTAATAAAAATTTATTCATGGTTTTTTATTGGATTAGTTTTAACTTACAGTTTGTGGTATGTTGCTCTTCCAATAGAAGAAAGAAACACTGTATTCAAAGAACAAAACAAAGTAATAAACGATATTAGCAACTTAAGAGAAAATTTAACTGGAAATTTTGCCGGACCAAATATTGTCTGCGGACAAAAAATTGAATGCTGGTTCAACGTAATCTTTCAAAACAACCTTCAAGTACTGTTTTGGGCAGTTGTTTTATCCTTGGTTTACGGAGTAGGAGCAATGTTTTTAATTGCATGGAATGCTTCAGTAATAGGCGCATTAATCGGCCAAACAACTTTAGAGTTAGTGGGAAACTATATTTCTTTATGGCCGTTTGAATACATTATAGCTTATTTTCATGCATTAATTAAATCCTTTGGATTAATTCCTCACGGCTTATTCGAAGTAATAGGATACTTTATTGGAGCAATAGCAGGAGCATTAATTTCAATTGTTGTAACCAAAGGCCATTACAGAAAACACGAAATACAGCAGTTGGTAAAAGATTCAATTGCATTGGTTTTTCTTGCAGTAATACTGCTTTTTATTGGAGCAGTAATTGAAGCATTACTGATTGCAGGATAAAAAATTATTTTTTTTTGTTTTTCTTTTTTGATTTTCCCTTTAAATAAGAATCAATCATGTCAGGAGTAACTCCAATAGAAGAAAAATCAATTGAATCTTTTTTTCCTGAAACTCTTTGACTTAAAGATTCAGCAAACTTTGAAAGTTCCATGGGAAAAATAATTTTAGTGCTTTTTCCGTCAGCCATTTTTTCCAAAGCAGTAATATAATAATAAGCAAGAGTTTTATCGCTTAATTTATCTGAAGCAGACTTAATTGCTTCAATACGATATTTTGTTCCTTCTGCTTGTTCAAATTCTCCTAATTTCATTTGCTCTGCTGCTTTTTGTGCATGCATTGCCTCAATTATTTCTTTAGGAATAACAATGTTAGTTATTTCAACTGCTTCAACTTTAACTCCCCATTCAATTGCAACTTCCTCTAATTTTCTTTTTACTTCTGCATTCAACAAAGCAATATTTGAAATAACACTGGATAAATCCATTGAACCAATTACATCCCTGATTGTTGCCCTGACATACAGTCTTGCAGCATTCTTATAGTCGTCAATTTCAATAACAGAATTAATCACAGAATTCTTGGATTTATCAATAAACAAATAAATAACTGCATCAACTGTAAGCCTGATTTTATCTGTAGTGATTACTTCCTGAGGAGGAATATCAATTGTTTGAGTTCTTAAATCAACTAAAACATAAGATTGAATTAAAGGAACCACAAAAGTCCAGCCAGGTCCTCCAACCCTTGTAACTCTTCCTAAAGTAAAAATTACTGCTCTTTCATATTCCTTTAAAGTCAGCAAAAAATCATACTGTCTTACAAGAAAAGCCAGCAAAAGAAAAACAAACAATACTCCCAACCAAATAAGAAATTCATCTTGTTGAGTATAAGCCAGCCAGATTAAAGCAACAAAAATTATGAAAACAAAAAGAAAAACATACTGTTTTATTTTATAGCTTTCAGTTTTTCCGAATCTTTTAGCCATTATAAAACCTTAAATTGCTTTTTATATATAAATATAGACAGTAAAGACATATATTAAACTTAGGCATATTTTTAAATATAAAACAATCAAATTAAAGGGAAACAAAAAAATGAAAGCAAAAAAAGTAATGGTTGTCTGTGTAGACAGAGACAATGACTTAGGAAGAAAAGCACAAGTTAACGGTCCAATCATAGGAAGAAAAAATAATTTGAATGCTGCAGCAAAACTTGGAATAGCTGACCCAGGAGAAAGCGATGTAAACTGCATTTTTGGTGCAATAAGAAAATTTGATGAAATAAAAAAATTTTATTCAGAAGTAGAAATTGTAACTCTTACAGGAATAGGAAAACAAGAATTTGAATCAGACAAAGAAATAAACGAACAATTAGATAAAGTTTTAGAAGACTTTCCTGCTGACGCTTTTGTTTTGGTTACAGACGGAGCAGAAGACGATCAAGTAATTCCAATTCTTCAGTCAAGAGCAAAAATAATGTCAAAAGAAACAATAATAGTAAAACAAGCTTCACAGGTTGAAAGCACTTACTATACAATAAAAGAAGCATTAAAGGATCCTTTTCTTGCAAGAATTGTTTTTGGTGTTCCGGGAATAATTTTAATTTTGTTTTATTTGTTTGGAGGATTCAGTTTCCAAATAATTTCTTTAGTTTTAGGCTTTTATCTTTTATTAAAAGGATTTGGAATAGAAGAAAAAATTATTTCAACTACAAGAGATTTCATAAAAAATATTTCTATTTCAAGAGCAAGCTTTATTTTTTATATTGGAAGCCTTTTCATTTTTTCTTTTGGCTTGTATCAAGTTTATAATGCATTCATTGAAAGCATGCAGACAGACTTGTTTTTGAAAAGCATTTCTGCAGTACAACAAGCATACTTTGTTTTCTTGTTTTTGTTTCCTGTTTCGTTTTTAATTGGAAAAAGCATTGACGCAGTTCACTTCAAAAAAGCATTTAATTTAAGGAATTATTTTTTGTATGCAATATCAACTGTTTTGTTATGGTTTATTTTAGATTCAGGGACATTGGTTTTAACAGGACAGGCTGACCTGCTTTGGTTTATTTTAAGCATGGGAACAAGCTTTATTATATTAATGATTGCCTACAAGTTGAGTTCAGTTTTTGATGTAAGAAAAAAAGTCAGTGAATTATTATTAGGGCTTCCTGTTTACTCTCAGGGAAAATTTGTAGGCAGAGTTGAAAAAGTTAATGCAAAAGAAAAAAGCATTTTCTTTAAAGGAAAAACTGCAGAAGAACTAAATAAACTTACTAAAACAAAATTCAAAATAAAAAAAGGAAAAATAATAGTAAGTTAACCAGTTTTTTATTGCTTTTTTGAATCCCTTTCTTTAAAAAGTTATTATTTCAATTTCGTTTTTGATACAACTTTTTTTAAAAATTGTTTTGGCAGTTCCAAATTCAATATTCTTTCCAAATCTTTCAGCATCTTATTTTTTCCGTAACCTTTTTCAAAAGCATTATTTAATACATCGCTTAAAGTTGAAACAGGAATTATTTGAATTTTACTTTTTTCTTTTTTTGTTAAAATTATATCAGGAAAATTTGCTTTTGGAACAATAACCTGCTTGAAGCCTGCAGTGATTGCAGCAGAAATTTTTGCTGTCACGCCTCCTATAGGAAGGACTTCTCCTCTGACACTTAAAGAACCAGTCATTGCAAGAGATTGCTTGATTGGAATTTTTTCTAAAGCAGAAATTACTGCAGTGGCAACTGAAACAGAAGCAGAATCCCCTTCAACGCCGGAATAAGTCTGCAAAAACTGAATATGCAAATCATAAGTGGAAATGTCTTTTCCGCTTATTCTTTTAATTATTGCAGAAACATTTTGTACGGCTTCTTTTGCTATTTCTCCCAGTTTTCCTGTTGCAATAATTCTTCCTTCAGCAGAACTTTGTGCAGGAGCAACTTCTGCTTCAATTGGCAGAATCATTCCTGCGTCTCCGTCAGCAGAAACCGCCAAACCATTAACTCTTCCGATTGCTGAACCTTCATTTAAGAAAACATCATAACCTTTTCTTTCTTCAAGCATTTGCTTTACCATCTGCTGTTCCAGAGTTTTTGCACTGGTTTTTGCTTCAAAAACATCTTCTTCTTCAACTAATTTGTGGCTTTTTTCTATTGCAATATCTCCTGCTGCACGAATTAATCCCCCTAAATCCCTTAACTTTAAAGTTAAATTATTTTTTTTTCCTGCCCTTCTTTTTGCTTCAAAAATAATTACTTCAACTGCCTTCTTGGAAAAATGAGGTATTTTTGCGTCTTTTTTTACTTCCTGTGCAACAAACTGAACGATTTTGTTTCTGTTTTCCTGTGTATCAGGCATATCAAGATTCATATAAAGTTCATAACCATAACCCCTTATTCTTGAACGCAAAGCAGGATGAACTTTCTGAAGATCCTCGTAATTTCCTGCTGCAACCAAAACAAAATTAGTTGGACTTGCTTCAGTTCTTGTCATTGCCCCAGAACTTAATTCACTTTGACCTGTAATTGAATATTTTTTTTCCTGCATTGCAGTCAATAATTCCTGCTGGGATTTCTGTGAAAGAGTTGCAATTTCATCTATAAACAAAACGCCTTCGTTAGTTTTATGAATATAACCAGGTTCAACACGCAGATGAGGAGGGGTTCCAAGACCGCCTGACTGAAGAGGATCATGCCTTACATCCCCCAATAAAGCTCCTGCTCTTGCTCCTGTTGCTTCAACAAAAGGAGCAATTTTTTTTACTGAATTGTTAATCAAAAGTTTTGGGACATCGTTTTCGCTTTTAGTTCTGATTTGAGAGCCTAAAGCAAAGCCCACTAAAATGAATCCTCCTAAAATCAATAAAGCAGCAAAAGTTATTTCTCCAATAAAACCAAAATGAAACATGATTGAAGCTAAAATAAACCAGCCTAAAGGAAGAATGAATCCAAGCATTCTTGAACCGCTTTCTTTCTGATTCTGATTTAATGTTGCTTGTTCAACAATTTTTGTTCCTTCTCCTGCACGAACAACCCTTATTTTTGGATTATTTGGATCAGATTTATTTGGATAAACAAGTATATCACTTAATTTTCCTATTGGAAGAATTTCAGACAAAGCTTGTGCAAGCATTGATTTTCCTGTCCCAGGAAGCCCTACTAAAAGAATGTTTCTTTTTTGTGCTGCTGCTTTCTTTATTATTTGAACTGATTTTTCCTGTCCTATTACTTGTTCAATAAGCTTTTTTGGGACATCAATTTCTTCAGTTGACTTAAAATTCAATTCTTTTGATTTATTTTTAACTGCTTTTTTTTTCATAAAAAAAACCTTTTTTAAAAAACTCTCTTTAATAAATTATTGGAGTGTCATGTATTAAAATATTAATTACTTTATTAGGTTTTTTAGTATGAAATTAATTATATTAGGAACAAGCGCTTCAACGCCTTCAAAGGAAAGAAATTTAAGTGCAGTAATGATAAATTTTGACGGATTAAATTATTTGTTTGACTGTCCAGAAGGAACTCAAAGGCAGTTAATGAAAGCAAAAGCATCTTATATGAAAATTCATGCGATTTTTTTGAGTCATTATCATGGAGACCACATTTTAGGTTTGCCTGGATTGCTGGCTACAATGTCCATGCATCAAAGAGATTATCCTCTGATTGTATTCGGCCCCAAAGGAATAAAAGAAAAAATAAAACAGGCATTGGATTTAAGTTTACTAAAAGTAAATTTTGAAGTAAAAGGAATTGAAACAAGACAGGGAAAAATATTTGAAGAAGAAAAATTTTTTGTTGAAGCATTCAAGTTAAATCATGAAATTCCCTGTTATGGATATGTATTCAAAGAAAAAGATTCACTGGGAAAATTTCAAAGAGAAAAAGCATTAAAATTAGGCATTCCTGAAGGACCTTTATGGAGCGAACTCCAGAAAGGAAAAAAAATAAAAACAGGAAAAAAAGTTTTTAAGCCTGAAGATGTATTAGATGAAAGCAAAAAAAAAACAGGAAAAAAAATTTCAATTGTGTTTGACACTTTGCCGAATAAAAGTTATTTAAATAAAATAAAAGAATCAGATGTTTTAGTTCACGAAAGCACTTTTCTTGAAAAATTAAAGGAAAGAGCAAAAGAAACAAGGCATTCAACTGCAAAACAAGCAGGAAGAACTGCAGAAAAAGCAAACGTAAAAAAACTGGTTTTATTTCATTTCAGTCCAAGACACAAAGAAACAGAAAAATTTGACATTGAAGCAAGAGAATTTTTTGGAAACGTGATTGCAGCAAAAGATTTAGATGAAATTGAAGTCTGATTTAAAATGGAAAAAGAATTCTTTGATTTAATCGTAATAGGAAGAGGTTTAGCAGGATTAAGTTCTGCAATTGAAACCCCAAAAAACAAAAACACTGCAGTTTTTTTCTGTGGAAAAGAATTCAAGGCAAACAGTTTTAAAGCACAAGGAGGAATTGCTTCAGCTATAGGAAAAAATGATTCAACAGAAAAACATTATCTGGATACAATTAAAACAGGAAACGGTTTAACAGACAAAAATTCTGCAAAATTTTTGGTTGAAAAAGGAAAACAAAAAGTTCTGGAATTAATTGAAGCAGGATTTGAATTTGATGAAAAAGAAAAAGAAATAAGTTTTGGATTGGAATCAGGCCATTCAGAGAAAAGAATTCTTCATGCAAAAGGAGATGAAATCGGAAAAGAGCTAACCAAATATTACCTTAAAATTGCAAAAGAAAAAAACGTGCATTTTTTTGAAGGAAAAGAATTAATCAAACTTCGTGCAGAAAAACAAAAAGCAGAACAAGCAGTTTTTAATGATTTTACAGTTGAATTCAATTCAATTGTGTTTGCTTCAGGAGGCTATTCTGCATTATACTCAAAAAGCACTAATTTTGAAAGCACTAAAGGAGAAGCTATTGCAGTTGCATTAAAATCAGGAATTCATTTAATGGACTTAGAATTTGAACAATTCCATCCAACAACAGTAAAAGGACATAATTTTTTGTTAAGCGAAACACTGCGCGGAGAAGGCGCTTTTCTTGTCAATGATTTAAACGAAAAATTCATGAAAAAATTTTCTGCAAAAGATTTGGAGACAAGAGACACTGCTTCTCTTGAAATATTCAATCAAATTCAAAAAAAAAGAAAAGTTTTCTTGGACTGCAGTTTAATTGAAAACTTAAAGGAAAGATTTCCAAACATCTGGAAAAACACAAGAACTTTAGGATTAAAAATAGACAAAGAAAGAATTGAAATAGAACCTGCAGCACATTATTCAATCGGAGGAATAAAAATTGATTTAAATGCAAGAACAAACTTAAAGAATGTTTTTGCAGCAGGAGAATGCTCCTGCTCCGGAGTCCACGGAGCAAACAGGCTGGCAAGCAATTCTCTGCTGGAAGCTGTTGTTTTCGGTTCAGTTGCAGGAAAAAACGCATTAAAAGAAAAAAAAGAAATAAAAACAAAAAAAGAATTTAATTCAATTAAAGAAAAACAAAAAGAAAAAACAAAATTTAATTTGGTTGCATTACAGCATTTAATGTGGAATCATACAGGAATAAAAAGGAATTCAGCTGGATTAAAAAAAGCCTTGCATGAAATCAATAAAATGCCTGAAAACAACAAAACAGTTTTGTGCAAAAAAATAATTGAATCAGCATTAAAAAGAGAGGAAAGCAGAGGCTGTCATCACCGAACAGACTTCCAGGAAAAAAAGAAAGAATTCGAAAAGCATTCTCTGACTGAAAAATGAAAACATTAAAATTGATTGAAAACACTAATTGTTTATGGCAAGAAGAAGAAAAATAAAAAAAATTCATTTTGAGTTTGAGGCTCATGTTCCTGGACAAACTTATTCAATGCACACACCAAGAAAAAAAACAAAAACAATACTGGCAGAAAATTCGATGGGATCCCTAAAACCAATAACTATACAGGAACTTAAATCCATTCCAAGAGGAAACAAGTTTTACAAAAGCCTTGTTGAATATCTTGAAAAAGCAATAAAAAATGGGAAAAAAGTTGTTGGAGGAGAAACCGCAAAAAGTGCATGGGAGTTAAATGAACTTAGAGAAAAATTAAACAAAGCAACTGTATTAGAATCAAAAATGAAAAACAATCCTTCGCTTGAAAACATAAAAAAATATTTTAGTGCAGAAGCTGAATTAGATAAATCCAGGCACAAGTTAATTATCAGAACAGTAAGGGAATCAGAAAAACCTGTTCAGGCAAGATATGGTTCGTTGCATTCAATTTTAACAAAAGAATTAAAAGAATCAGGAATTAATTCTTCCAGAAAATTAATGCCTCAGGTTTTTGACTTAAGTCTAACAGTTGTACGAAAACTGTTGATGGGAAAAACTCCTTCTAATGCAGAATACAAAATGGCTTTTATAACTGAAAGATTCTAACCTGCCTCAACCAAAAAAGCTTCTGAAATTACTTCCAAAGATTTTAGATTTTTTAATCTATTTCAAAGCACTTTGTTAAGAAAACTGACAGAACAGCAGCTTGACAGAATAATCAATGAAAAGAATTTTTCCCTTATTTTTACATTAAATGGTTTGCCTAACCCTTCAAAAGAAAAAATACCTAGAAAAATGATTGCAGATTTTTTGAACAAGCATTCTTCTGCATGGAGAAGACAACAAAGCATTGCAAAAAAGAGAAAAGAAATGAAAAACAAAAAAAAAGAAAAAAAAATTAAGTGAATAAAAGTTTCACGTAAAATAAAGGAGAAACAAATTCTTTTTTTGCTTCCTCGTTTGCAAGCATTCCTGAAATTACTTCCTGCACTTCTTTTTTTTTGGCTGCTTTGTCTACAATGAAATTTAAAAGAAATTTTATTTTGCCAAGCCTTTGAAGCATATAACTGGTTTTGATTTCTTGTTCAATTTCATTCCATAAATTTACTTCATACTCTTTGAGGAATTCAGCAGAAAAATTGTTTTCGTTTAATGATTTCAAAATTGTATTTGAAGCAATTTTTCCTGAAGTCATTGCGTTTCCTATTCCTTCTCCTGAAAAAGGGTCAATAAGAGAAGCTGCATCGCCTAAAAGCAAAAAACCGTTTCCTGAAATCTTCTTTTTTTTGCTTCCTAAAGGAAGAGTCCATCCTTTAACAGGAGAAACCATTTTTGCATCTTTGAATCTTTCTTTAAACAAAGGATGGGATTCAATTGCATCAAACATTGCTTTCTGCAAATTCATTTTATTTTTCTTTAAGTCTTGGGTAATTATTCCTGCTCCAACATTCGCTAAACCTTTTTCTACAGGAAAAATCCAAAAGTAGCCTGGAAGCATTGAATCAATAAAATGAATTTCAATTGTGCCTTTTAAATGTTTTACTCCGGAATAATAAGTTCTCAAAGCCGTAATATGATGATTGAAATCAATTTTATTTAATCCAAGGCTTTTTGCTATATTTGAAGTTGCTCCGTCTGCTCCGACTGTTATTTTTGCTTTGAATTCCATTGAATTTCCTTTGGAGTCAGTTCCTTTTACTCCTAAAACTTTTTCGCCGTCTTTAATTAAGCCTTCAACAGTAAAGCCTTCAATTGTTTTTGCCCCAAAAAATTTTGCATTCTGAAACAAAAGGTTATCGTAATGAATTCTTTTTATGGCATAACCTGTTCTGCTTTTTGTTTTGCCTGATTCTTTTTTTGGAAAAGGAATATCCACCACTGTTCCTTTGGGGGAAGAAAAAGTTACTCCTGAAATTTTTCCGTAAGGAAGTTCTTCTACTTTTTCTTTTAACCCTAATTCCCTTAAAACCCTTAACGATTTCCCGCTTATTCCGTCTCCACAAGTTTTGTCTCTGGGAAAAAAAGCTTTATCTAAAAGCAAAACGTTTTTCTTGTTTTTTGCCAGAAAAGAAGCACAAGTTGAACCTGCAGGCCCTCCTCCAACAACAATTACATCAAATTCTTCTGCCATACAAAAAAACCTCTTTAAAATATTTATTTATTGCTCCTTAAAAATTCGTTTGCATACAAAGCTGCCTTGCATCCTTCTCCTGCAGCAACAATAAGCTGATGAATTGGAATGCTTGTTACGTCTCCTGCTGCAAACAAGCCGGAAACACTGGATTCATTTTTGTCATTGATTTTGATTTCATTGAATTCAGTTTTTTTAACTGAATCAACAAAATCAGAATTAGGGATTTCTCCTATGTTAATAAATGCTGCAGAAACATTAATTATTTTTTCTTTGCCTGATTTTTTTTCTTTGAATTTAATTTGTTCAACAGAATTCTTTCCTGAAATTTCCTGCACTTGGGTTTCAGTTAAAACTTCAATATTTTTTCTTTTTTTGACTTCTTCTATTGTGATTTTTTCTCCGTTTAATGAATCAGATGATTCAAAAACATAAACTTTACTGCAAATATTGCTTAAATAAAGTGCTTCTTCTGTTCCTGAATATCCTCCGCCGATTACAGCAGTTTCTTTTTCTTTATATAAAGGGCCGTCGCATACCGCACAATAATGAATTCCTTTATGTTCTAATTCTTTTGCGCCTTTTACTTCAAGTTTTCTGGGTCTTTTTCCTGTTGCAACTATAACGGTTTTTGCATGAAATTCTTTTTGGTTTGTTTTGACACTAAAAATTTTTTCCTGCTTTTTTAATGAAATAACTTTTTCTCCTTCAATTACTTCAATTTCTTTATAAGAAAGCAGATGCTCTCTGAATTTCATTGCCAAATCAAAGCTTGGAATGCTTTTAAAGCCAAGAAAATTTTCCACTTTTTCTGTAAGCAGAAGCTGTCCGCCAAAATTTTCTGTAATCAAAGTTATATTTAAACCGGCTCTTGCAGCATAAATTCCTGCTGTTGCTCCTGCAGCAGACCCTCCTATAATAATTAAGTCTTTCATTTAAACACCAGATACAATAAAACTTAAAGAAAATATTTTAAAATAAACTCAAAACTTAAATGTTTCCCCTGGCTGCAATAAAATCGGTTTGGTTGTTAAAACACTTTTCTCTATTTTTTTTTTGAATTCATTTACATCGCATTTAATCATGTTAAAAGTATTGTAATGCATTGGAATAACATATTTGGGTTTCATTAATTTTGTTGCTTTAACACAGTCAACACAATCCATAGTATAAGTTCCTCCTATTGGAAGCAAAGCAACATCTGTTTGAATCCTTGAAAAATCATCAATCAAAGAAGTGTCTCCGGAAAAATAAAGTTTTTTTCCTTTGGATGAAACAATAAACCCTACAGGATAAAACGATTCCGGATGATGAGCAGTAACGCATTCAATTTCTACGCTTCTTAAATTAATTTTCTGATTTAAATTTAAAGAACATAAAAAACGTCTTTCAATATCAAGTTCATTCAAAAGACTGTCATGCGCAACAACACAAGCCTGATTTTGTTTTACTAAAGATTTAATTGCTTTCTTGTCAAAATGATCAAAGTGTTCATGAGAAACAAGAATTATGTCAATATCTTTTAAATCAGATTTTTTTGCTGTGCATTTATTGAGTCTCTTAAAAGCAGGGTCTGTACAGGAATTATTTATAAATGGATCAAATAAAACTTTTGTGCCGTTAAAATCAGCTTTAAAAAAAGAATGGCCAAAAAAAGTCAGTTCCACCATACAAACCGAATACAATAGGTAATTGTTGAATATAAAGTTTTACTATAAAAAAAACAAAAAAGGCAGGAAAACCAATAAATATTCTTTCTAACAATAAAATAATGAGAAAATGAAAAAAATATTTTTAGTTATTGTATTAATTTTTTTGCTTTCAAATGCTTTTTCTGCAGGAATACAAAAAAATTCAATTAACATAATTGTAGACAAAGAAGGAACTTCATTAATTGAAGAAAACTATTATGTTTCATTTGAAGAAAAAGAACTTGAGTTATTCAAGGAAAGCATTTCAAACGGATTAAATCAGGAAATCCTGCAGTCATTCAGTTTGGAGATAGAGCCAAAGCTTGAAAACACTCAGGCAATAATTTCGTTTGAAGAACCTGGAGAAAACAAAATCATTAAATTGAATTATTTTTCAAACGGATTGTTTTCAGTTAAAAACAAAATTACTTTCAATGAAGTTTCATTAAATACAGCAAAATTTTCTTTTTTGTTTTCAGGACAAAAAGCTGTTTTTCCTGAAAATTTTTCATTAAGGTTTGTTCTTCCACGAGAAGCAAAAAATATTTCTGTTTCTCCGGAAACAAATATTTTGTCAAATACCCTTGAATGGAAAGGACTGTTAATAACTGAAACCCTTGAACTTTCATACGAAATTCCAAAAGAACCCGAACAAATAAAAATAAGAAAAATAAACATTAAAATAAATGTAAATGAAAACGGTTTTGCTGAAATTTCAGAAAAATATTTTTTTGATTTCAGAAACAACGAAGAACTGGAATATTTTGTAGAAACAGCAAAAAAAAATGGTTCAAGTTTATTGAGCTGGAATGCTTTTGACAAAAGAATTTTTCCTCATATAGGGGTTGATGAATTTGATACAAAAAATGCAACAGTTGAATTCATCGAAAAAGGATTGACTGACAGCTACTTAAATATTTCTTATGAAAATAAAAGCCCCTTATTTATTGAAGAAAAAGAAAGAAGCGGAAGATTTGTTGAATGGAAATTTAATTCAAAAAAATTAAACAGCCTTATTTCAAGAGGAGTAATAATTCTTCCGGAAAACATGTCAATAGAAATTATTCTGCCTTCAAATGCAGAAATAAAAGAAAGCAGTATTGAAACACAAAACGGAAAAATTGTCTGGGAAGGCTACAAAACAATAAGTCAAATAAAAATTGTTTATATAATGAAAGAAAATATTGCGCCTGCATTCAATTTATCTTTAATGATTCAAAACCTTCTTTCAAACAAAGAAAGTATTGCTTTTTTAATTGCTGTTATTGCAGTTATTGGAATACTTCTTTCAATAAAAAAGAAAAGCATAACAGCAAAAATAGATGAATTCATTATAAATAATTCTAAAATAGAAGAAAGAGAAGAAATAGATTTAGACAACTAAGAAAAATAATGCCCTAAAGAAGACTGTCTGCCAGTATTTTCTTTTTTTTCTTCATTTTCTGCTTTTGGGTTGGTTTCAGTTGTTTCTTCAATCTGATTTGCAAAAGCTTCTGTTATTGCACTTAAAGGTTTTCTTCCTGAAAACAAGGCTTTCTTTTTTTGTTCTGCTTTGTCCATCAAAAACTTGACTTTCTTTGTTTCAGGTTTTGTATTTAACAAAAAAGCCAGTTCTTTTTCATTCAAACCAAATCTTGCAGTAAAATCTACTGCAAAATCTTTATCATAAAAAATTTGTTTAATGAAAGGAATATCTGATGAAAGTATTTCTTTAGAAGAAGAATGAATGTATTCTGAAAGCTTTAATCCAAGCGCTTTTTTTAGGTCTCTTTCTCCTTTGTTTGAAGATAATCTTCTTAAAACCTTGGGAAACTGATACATTACAAAATTTTTGTTTGGTTCTTCTTTGGATAAACTTACTCCAACAGACATTAATTCAGAGCTGTAGCGAAGAAAACTGTAATTCTGTTTTTTTCTTATTCTTCCGTTAAATATATCTGCTTTGCTTAATTTTGTAAATGCGTTTTCTATTTCAACAGAAGAAACAAACTGTCTTGGAATGTTTTCTTCAATCCATTTCATTAAAAGATTTGAGTCAACATCAGATGAAAATCTTGCATTTCTTGCTTCTCTAAAGGAATCAGCAGTAAAAATTTTTCTTAAAACCTTGAATACGTCTTCCTGCTTTTCTCTGTATCCAAGAGATTCAACATCTTTAACATTAATTTTTTGTTTTAAAGACAATGTTTGAAGGTCAAGCAGAACGCTTCTCATGTCTCCTGCTGAAGTTTTTGCCAGCAAATTAATTGCATCGTCTTCGAATTCAATTTTTTCTTCCGCGCATATTTCTTTGAGTCTTTTTGCCATGCTTAAATAATTTATTTTTTTGAACTGCATTAACTGACAGGAAGCCCTAAAAGGCAAAAGTTTTTTGTTTGAATAAATATCATTTGCTGTAAGAATAACAGGATTTTGTGTTTCCTTTAAAATTTTGTTTATTGCTGAAACTGCGCCTCTGTCAACTGCACTTAAACCGTCAATTTCATCCAATAAAATCAGTCTTTTTTCTCCTGAAAAAGAAGAATTCATTGCTGCTGCTCCTGCAATCCTTTCAATTATTTCTTTGCTTCTGAAATCGCTTGCATTTAATTCAAATAAACCCCATGAATTAATTTTGGCAATCAATAAAGCCAAAGATGTTTTTCCTCCTCCTGTTTGACCAAAAAAAAGCAGTGGTTTTTGAGGCTTGTTTTGATTCCACTGCGTACTCCATAAAAGAGCTTTCTGAACTAAATCTGTGTTGCCGACAAACTCTTCAAGATTTGAAGGAAAATATTTTTCTGTCCATAATTCAGCCATAATCTTCAATATAATTAAAGAAGTTAATGCATAAAAATTAATTGATTAAAAATGCAGATAGGTGTTGTAGGAAAACCAAACGTAGGAAAAAGCACTTTTTTTTCTGCTGCAACTTTAATTGACGTAGAAATGCAGAATTTTCCTTTTACCACAATAGAACCAAATAAAGGAATTGGATTTGTAAGAGTTGAATGCGCAGAAAAATTTTTTGGAGTAAAATGCAATCCAAGAACAGGAAGCTGTATTAAAGGAACAAGATTTGTTCCAGTTGAATTAATTGATGTTGCAGGACTTGTTCCTGGAGCCTCAAAAGGAAAAGGTCTTGGAAACAAATTTTTGGATGACTTAAGAAAAGCTGATGCATTAATTCATGTAATTGATTTAAGCGGAAGCACAAACGAAAAAGGAGAAACAATAGGAAAAGGAAATTATGATCCAGCAGAAGACATTCTTTTTTTGGAAAAAGAAATTGATTCATGGTTTCTTGGAATAATCAAAAAAAACTGGGAAAAATTTGCAAAAATTCCAATAAAAGAAAAAAACAAGAAATTGAATGTAATGGCCCAAAATTTAAGCGGAATAGGAGCAAATGCACTTCAAATAGATAAAGCAGTATCAAAACTCAAGTTATGGGAAAAAAATTTTATTGAATGGACTGAAAAAGATTTTGTGGATTTCGCTGAAGCAGTAAGAAAAGAAAGCAAACCAATAATTATTGCAGCAAACAAAGCAGACATTTCAGAAAAAAAAACCCTGAAAAAACTGCAAGAAAAGTTTCCTGAAAAAATTATTGTCCCCTGTTCAGCTATATCAGAATTAACTTTAAGAAAAGCAGGAAAAGAAAAAAGCATTGAATACCTTCCAGGAGAAAAAGAATTCAAAAAATTAAAGAAATTAAACAAAAATCAAGAAAAAGGATTGAAATATATTAAAGAAAATGTTTTAGAAAGATTTGAAGGAACAGGGATCCAAAAAATACTTGACAAAACTGTATTTGGCCTGCTTGAATACATTGCAGTTTTTCCCGGAGGAATAAAAAATCTTGCAGACGAACACGGAAACATTCTGCCGGACTGTTTTTTAATGCCAGCAAATTCAACTGTACTGGATTTTGCATTCAAACTGCACACAGATATAGGAGAAGGCTTTATTCGTGCAATAGACGTTAAAACAAAACAAATGGTAGGAAAAGAACACTCATTAAAAAACAAGGACGTAATAGAAATAATTTTCAGCAAAAAATGAAAAGATTTAAATAAAAAACAAGCATATATTAAAATGATTAAAATGGATAAAACAAAAAAACAGGATATTGCAAAAATACTTGCAAAAGCAGTGCTAAAAGAAAGACAAAAAGGAAGATCTCTTTCAGAAAAAGAAATTGATAAAATAATGAAAGAAAAATATTCTGAAATACTTAGAACTGCCCTTAAAAAAACAAAAAGGTTATCCTCTGAAGAAAGAAAAAAACATGAATTAGAACTCAAAAAAAAGAAAAAAAAGCACACTAGAAGAAGAATGCCCGTGCATTAATTTACTGTATTTTGTTTCTAAACACTGAATCAAAATCTAAATTTAATTTTAAGCACACTTTCTGCATAGAATAATCATCAGTAAGCAAAGGAAATTTTAAGTCAAATGCAAGAGATAAAATTGAAATATCCGCCATAGAAAGCTTATACATAATACTTAATTCTTTTGCTGTTTTTTTGATTAATTTAATTGATTCCTTTTTGGGTTCCCTGATTTTTATTTTACCCTGCTTTAAACCTGATTCAACCAACTGCTTTGAACGCAAATCAATTATTTCATCAAGGACTTCATTAGTAGTAAAATAAATGTTTTCATCAAAAGAAAAATTAAAATTATTGAGAATTACAGCAGAATCCATCACATAATTAACCATAAAAACAAAAAAGAAAGAAAACAAATAAAAACCTTATTATATAAATTTATATAATTATTTTTGTGGTTTTTTATGGCAAAAAAAAGGCATTCTCCAAGACTGGACACTATTGCAATGGTTGAAAACACCATTAAAAAATCAAAAGAAAAATTAAGCAAAACTGAATTATGGAAAAAACTTCCAAAACAAATGATGTACCAGACTTTTTCAACAGCAATAGACTATTTAATTGAATTAAACAAAATAAAGCTTAATAAAGAAGGCAAAATTGAATTAATTCAATCAGAAAAAGAAATAAAAGAAAAAGAACCTGAAAAAACTGAAAAAAAAGAAAACACTTTCATTAAAATTCCAAAAAAAGCAGTTGACGAAAAAACAAGAAAAACAATTGAAGAATTAAGTGAAATAGAAAGAAAAGCATTAAAGGCTTTAACTGAAAAAAAAGAAATTAATGCAGAAGAACTCGCAGAAAAAGCAAAAATTGATTTGGATTCAGCAAGAAGAGCAATTCAATGGCTGAATGAAAAAGAACTGGGAAAAGCAAGAATAGAAAAAAATGTTTTTGTTTCTTTAGGAGAAGAAGGATTAAAAGCATTAAAAGAAGGTCTTCCTGAAAAAAATTTTTTAAAAGAATTGGCAAAAGGTGGGAAAAAAATTTCAGAAATAAAAAGCACTCCAAAACAAGAAATAAATATTGCAATAGGAAACGCAAAAAAAAAGGATTTAATTGAATTAAAAAAAGAAGAAGAACTAAAAATCAGAATAACACAAAAAGGAAAAGAATTTCTTAGCAAAAAAACAGAAGAAGAATTAATGCTGGAAAAAATAAATTCAAAAGAAATAAACGAAAAAGAATTTAATGAAAAAGAAAAACAAGTTTTAAAATTTCTTGGCTCAAGAAAAAATTTTTTAAAACATAAAGAAAAAGGAAATGAATTCATTAAAATAACAGAAAAAGGAATTAATGCAATTCCTTTGATTGAAAAAGAAAGAAAATACAATTTAATGGAACCAGTGGAAAAAATTTATCCAGGAAAAAAACAACCATACTATAAATTTGTTGATGAAATAAAACAAAAGCTTGCCGGACTAGGATTCAAAGAAATGGAAAACCCCTTAATAGTGCAGGAATTCTACAACTTTGATGTATTATTTCAGCCACAAAACCATTCCGCGAGAACCTGGACTGACACATACAAATTAGAAAAACCAAAATACGGAAATCTTCCTGAAAAAAAAATTGTTGAAGCAGTTAAATCAGCACACGAAAACGGAGGAAACACAAAAAGCAGGGGATGGAAATATAAATGGAATGAAAAAATTGCATCTCAATTAATGCCTTCAGCACACGGAACAGCACATTCAGCAAGACAGCTTGTTAAAGGAATTGAAATTCCTGGAAAATACTTTACTTTAGCAAGATGCTTCAGGCCTGATGTAGTTGATGCAACTCATTTAATTGAATTCAATCAAATGGAAGGTTTTGTTGCAGGAAAAAACTTTACTTTCAAAAAATTGCTTGGACTGCTGAAAGAATTTGCAGTCGAAATTGCAGGCGCAGACAAAGTAAAATTCCTGCCGGATTACTATCCTTTCACTGAACCAAGCGTTCAATTAAATGCACTGCACCCAAAACTAGGGTGGGTTGAATTTGGAGGAGCAGGAATATTCAGAGCAGAAATAACAGAAAATTTAGGAATAAAAGAAAAATGCCTTGCATGGGGATTAGGACTGGACAGACTGGCAATGTTCAAATTAAAACTCAACGATATAAGAGAATTATTTTCACAAGACCTGAATTGGTTAAGGAAGGGAATCTAAATGCCTGCAATTGAATGCTCAAAAAAAGACTTGGAAAAATTAATTGGAAAAAAGTTTTCCAAAAAAGAACTTGAAGAAGCATTATTATGCGTTAAAGGAGAACTTGACGCAATAGAAGAAGACAAACTTAAAATTGACATAAAAGAAACCAACAGGCCTGATTTATGGTCAGCAGAAGGAATCGCAAGAGAAATAAAAGGCTATACAGAAAAAGAAAAAGGAATTCCTGAATACAGGATTTTAAAAGGAAAAAGAAAAGCAGTCATAGACAAGTCATTAAAAAAAATAAGGCCTAAAGCAGCTTACGCAGAAATAAGAAACGCAGAAATAAATGAAGAAGTTTTATTTCAATTAATTCAATTACAGGAAAAAATCTGCCAGGGATACGGAAAAAAAAGAGAGCAAATTGCAATAGGGTTATTTGACTTAGATAAAATAAAAGGAAATATAAACTATTTTGCTTCAGACCCTTCAACAGAATTTATTCCTTTAGGGTTTAATGAAAAAATGAATTTAAGGGAAATTTTAGTTAAACACCCTAAAGGAAAAGAATACGGCAAACTCATTGAAAAATTCCAAAAATTTCCTTTGCTTACAGATGAAAAAAACTCGGTTTTATCGATGCCTCCAATAATTAATTCTGAAGACTCCGGAAAAATTACAACAGAAACAAAAAATTTGTTTGTTGATGTAACAGGATTTGATCAGGAAAAAGTTAATCTTGCATTAAAAATAATGTGCATGGCTTTAGCAGACAGAAAAGGAAAAATTTATTCAGTTGAATTAAATTACAGGGAAAAAAAAATGGTTTCCCCTGAATTCAAAAAAGAAAAAATTTCCTTTAATGTGAATGAAGTCAATGAACTCCTTGGAAGCAGTTTTACAAAAAAAGAAATACTTAAACTGCTTGAAAAAAGAAGAATGAAAGGAAAAATCAAAGGAAAAAAAATTGAAGTAATTTTTTCAGACTGCAGAAAAGACTTAATTCATCCATGGGACATAATAGAAGAAATTGCAATAGCATTTGATTACAATAAATTTGAACCAGAAAAAATCAAAGTATTCACTTTAGGAGAAACAAAAAAAGAAGGGAAAAAAATAAATGAAACAAGAGAATTATGCATTGGCTTTGGACTTCAGGAAATTGCATCAACTCATTTAACTTCAAAAGAAATCCAGAAAGAAAAAATGAATTTAAAAGAAGAAGAATTCATCAAAATAAGCAATCCTGTTTCCTTAAACTGGGAAATATTCAGAAAAAGGCTTCTTCCTGAATCCCTTTTGTTTTTAAGCAGAAACAAAAACGTCAGTTATCCCCAGAAAATTTTTGAAGCAGGGAGAATAATTGAATTAAATGAAGAAAACGAAACCAAAGTAAAAGAAAAATGGAAGTTATGCATCTGCATTTCTCATTCAAAAACAAACTTCAATGAAGTTAAATCCATACTTGAATCAATTGCAAGGGAAATGAAAACAGAATACAAATTAAAAGAAGAAAAAATCCCTTTTTTGGCTGAAGGAAAAAGCGCTTTAATTGAATTTAATGAAGAAAAAAAAGGGTTTATAGGAGAAGTAAGCCAAAATGTTCTGGAAAATTTTGGCTTGGAAACAAAGGTTTCAGTAATTGAAATCGAATTATAAACCTGCTTCCGGATTAGGAAACAAATCCTCTTTATTTTCTTTTGCCAGTTCTGCCTCCTCACTTAAAACCTTGTCTTCAATTAACTTCATTTCCTTGTCTTTTCTTTTAAGTCTTGCAAGAGAATAAAAGTAAGCATTAATTATTGCATCCAAATCCAAAGTTCTTTTGAAACCAAGCCTTGCAACTTCCTCAAAATACAATTTAACCATTCTGAAAGCCATTTCTTCATCAGGAAGAGTAAAAGAATCTCTTCTTGTTTTTGAAGATTTTCTCGCAGTCTTTTTTTTAACCATTAAATCACCTTAAATAAAAATAGGCAGTGGAAATATTTAATTCTTTTCTTTAAGAAATTTATTTAAGGTTTCTGCAGGAACTTTAAGGGAAATAAACCTGCTTTTTCCTTTGGGTTTTTTGTCAACCAAAGGAGCAGAAATTAAATTCAAGGATTCAAGCTTTGAAATAATTACGCGAAACTGCCTTAACTTGAAAGCATTTTTTTTCTTTGAATACTTTCTGTAAAGGTTTCCTGAAAAAACTCCTTCAGAAAAAGACGAAATTAATTCTAAAATAATTTTTTCCTGCTCTGAAAGAAAAGGAAAAGTCTTCAAAAGAACAGCTGAATTCATATCAGAAAAAGCTTTTTTTAAATGCACAAGAGAAACTTTTTTTGAGTTTTCTTTTTCTGCATTCCTTCCTGCTTTTAAAAGAGCTTCAATTCCTATTCTCGCGTCTCCTCCAAGTTTTGCTGAATGAGCAGCCGCAACATTAATTACATCTTTTTCAAGTGATTCAGGAAAAAAAGCAGAGAAAGCTCTTTCAGAAAGAATATCTTTCAGCTGTGAAGGAGAATATTTTTCAAACACAATTGTTTCTCCTGCTAAACTGCTTTTAACCCGCAAATCAAGTCCTGAAGTAATAGCAAAATTATTAGAAATCAAAACAATTCCCACATGAATTCTTTCAAATTCAATTATTCTCAATAAATCATACAATACTTTAGAGCCTTCTTCCTTCAAAACCAGCTGGTCGGCTTCATCCAAAATAATCAAAGGAACAAAATCAGCTTTCTTTAAAAAATCAATCATTCTTGAATAAATTTCATCGGTTGCCAGCCCTCTTCTAGGAATAGCTGCGCCAACAAAATTTGCAATCTGAATCAAAACAGAATTCCTTGTATTAAATTCAAAACAATTAATGTAAAGTTTTTTTGCTCTGCCTGAATATTCCTCAAGTTCTGAAAAAACAAATTTAGAGGAAACAGTTTTTCCTGTTCCAGGAGAACCCAAAAGAACTGCATTAACTGGTTTTTTTCCTGAAAGAACAGGCTTAAAACAAAACGCAAGAGAATCAATTTCTTTTTCTCTATGAGGAAGCCTTTCTGGAAGAAATTCAGGATAAAGAATTCTTTCATCCTTAAAAACTTCATTAATTGATTTCCTCGAAAAAATATTTTCCTTCATACAACAATAAAAAAGAAACAAATTCTTAAAACAATAATATCAAAAGAAAAAAAAAAACAAAAAACACGCATATAATAAATATATAAAAAATATATATTACTCTTTTTTTTCTTTGAAATCTATTACTGTTCCATTTTCATCCAATTCAAATTCAAAAAGCTCATTGTTAATTAAAACTCTTGAATACCATCCGCTTCCCTTTCTTTCAAGAAATTCAACTTTATATTTGTTTTTTGTTCCAAGCTGATCAGCCAAAAATTCCAGCAGAAGATTAAATACTTTATTGTATTCTTTTTCTTTGAAGTATTTTTTTTCAAGCCTCTTTTTTTCTTCGGCTCTCTTTTTTTTTACTTCCTTTTTTTTTGCAGTTTTCTTTATTTTAGTAATCTTAAAAACCAAATCAGACAAAGCTTCTTTTCCTCCTGCTCCCTTTGTTTCATTTTTATTTTTGATTATTCCGTCAAGCGAAGCAAGAAGCGAAGCAGTTTTTTCTCTTTCTTCTCTGTCAAAAGAATACATTAAATTTCTTGAAGTAATGCTGTTTAAAGGAACAAACACTTTTGCAGAAGAAGAAATTTCATTAAAGTCCTGTGAAATATCTTCAAGCAAAGCCCGTGTATTTTTTGAAGGAAAATCACTCCTTATTGTTTCAATAAAATAAATGCTCTGCCAGCAGACAAGAAAATGAGAAACAAAAGAAGAATAAAACAAAAGAAGAAGCAAAAAAAGCAAAACAAAAGAAACAAGATTAAAAGGATAAACTAAAGAAGAAAGAAAAGGATTTAATGCAACAAACAAAACAAGATAAAACAAAAGAAAAACAATATAAGAAAAAATTTGCATGGCAAAAACCTGAAACAAAACAAGGTTTTTTTTCTGATAAAACAAAACAAGACCGTCCCGCAAAGAAGTAAATGGTTCCACTGATTTATCTGCAAAAACATATGAAAGAACAGCAGAAGAAATTGCCTGAGTCACATTAGGAATAAAAGAAATAAAACCCAAAACCCCGTAAGTTTTTGAAATAACTTTTTTTGATTTTTCTTCAAATAAACGGAAACTGCGCAAAAAAGAAAATTTTTCTTTTATTAAATTAAAGCCAAATGAAGCCTGTCTTGAAACAGGCACATTCCTTCCAAAAACATATTCAGAAATAACCACTGCTCCGGAAACCCGCAATACATACAAAATTCGGTTCCTAAAAAAATTCCAGTAAACTAAAAAAATAATGAGCCCTAAAACAAGAAAAACTAAATCAAAAGAAGAAAAAAACTCAAAATAATAAGGCACCAAAATAAAAAACAAGGCAATAATTGCTGAAAACAAAACAAAATAAGCATTAGCAATAATTCTTGCAAAAACAAAAGAAAATGTTCTGAAAAACAATTTTAATGCCTGAGAAAAATAAAATGCCATAATCCTAATAAACAATAAAAGTATTTAACTCTTGCTTTTTTTTTGCTGGAAAAAGAAAAAGGTTTTTCCTAACAAAAATGAAAGATATTTAAATAGCTTTAAACCGAATAAATATTAAATGAACGAAATAATCCTGAGAAAAGAAGAATTCAAAGCATTGAGTTCAGATACCAGAATAGAATTAATCAGGCTCTTAAAAGAAAGAAATTACACTTTAAGCGAAATGTCCGCAAAACTAAAAATGAGTTCTCCGACAATAAAACAGCATTTAGATACTCTGGCGCACTCTGATTTAATTGAACAAAAAGACGAAGGAAGAAAATGGAAATATTATTCTTTAACAAGAAAAGGAAAAAAATTAATTGAACCAGAAACGCCAAAAATAATGATTTTATGGGCAGCAACACTGCTTGGAGTTCTCTCAATATTTTTTCTTGCTTTTTCTATTACAGAAAACCCTTTTTCAGAAGAAATAAAAATACAAAACACGTTTTCTGCTTCTGAAACCCTGAAAACAACAGGAGCAAACCAAGTTTCTGATTCTTATGCAGAAAAAAAAGAAACACAGGAAACCCAAAAAACCGATATTGAAATAATTATTGCTTTAATTGCTGTTTCATTAATTACAGGCTTCCTTTTTTCAAAGGCTTCGGCAATCAGCGATAAAAAACTTATTTAAGCAGTTTTCAGCCAGATTCAGAAATGAAATCTAAAGGAATGATTGCATTTGCATTAGTTTTTGCTTTTATTTTAATTTATTTTTCTTTGGTTTATTCAATTCAGGAATTCAATTCAAATAAAAATCTAGTTGAAGCACAATTAATTGAAACAGAAAACGCTTCATTTAAAAGAAATCTTGTGGAAAACTCTGTTGACGAATTAATCAAAGAAACAATCAAAAAAGAAATAATGTTTGGCTCAAAAGAACCGAAAAAAATACAGGAAAAAACAGCAGAAAACTTAATTCATTTTTTTGAAGAACTAGAAAAAAAAGGAATAAAAATAAAAGAAATTGAATTAAAAAAGGAATACAAAAAAACAAAAATTAAAGGAAAAAAAACAAGAAAAAAATTCATTCAGGAAAACAGCAGAATAATTGTAATAAAATTATATGAAAAAATTTATCTCACAGAATTTTATTTCACTGCCGGAAAAAACAAAAATAAAATACTTGGAGCAGAAATAAAAGAAAATTCTTCTAAAATAAACTTTTTTGTTCCTGCAGGATATTCAATAAAAACAATTAATGCAAGAGTGATTGAATGAAAGGAATAATCAGCCTTGAAGCAATGCTCGTGTTAATTTCATTCTTTGCATTGATTTCCCTTCTATTCAATTCACTTGAAAATACGAGGTTGCTGGCAAAAGAAAAACAAGACCTATTTTCAGCCAAAGCAAATTCATTCAAATGTGCATTCGCTGCAGATTCAGTTTACTCAAACGGAATTCAAGAAATAAAATTAAACGAAAAATGCTTTTTTGAAAAAGACAGAATAAAAAGCAAAAAAGGAAAACAAGAAAGCCAGGAAAAAACAATAACAAAAAAAATCAGTAATTCCGAAAAAGGACTGCAAATAGGAGTTGAAGACCATTACAAATAAAGGAATAATAGAAACAGACGCAATGGTTTCAGCAGTAATTGTACTTATTACTGTTTATTTAATGATTACTGCAGTTAACGCAAAAATTGAAGAAAAAAACGAAATCAAAAACCTGAATTACCTTAAACTAAAAGCATTATATTATGCTGATTCCCTTATAAAAAATTCCAATTCAAAAGAACCAGAAAAAGGAATTGCATTCTACAATAAAGAAAAAAAAAGAACAGAAGAAAACATTATTGACTTAAAACTGGCTGAAAAACTAAATGAAAAAAATTTTCCTGAAAAATTAAAAGAAATAAGAATTGAAACAAAAAAAGTAAAAATAAAAACAGGCGAAAAAAAAGGAAACTGCTTTGAGGTCCGGAGATTTATTTTAACTGAACAAAAAGAAAAAGGAATTATTTATGTCAGCACATGCAATTAAAGGATTCAGTTTTACCATTGAAGCAATAACAAGCCTTGTGATTCTGATTGCAATAATAAGCATTCCTGTAAACATACAGGAAAACGATTCAGAAAAAATTTACTGCATTCAAAAACAAAACGATTTAATCAAAGCATGGATTAAAACAAACAATTTTGAAGAAACAGAAATCAAAAAAGACTTCAAAAAAATGTTTCCGTTTCAGAAAGGAGAAATAATAATTCACGGAAAAAAAATTGAAGTTCCAGGAAAACAAGAAAAAAACGAATACAAAAGCACAGGATTTTATTACAAGGAAGGAAAATTACAGGAAATTTCTGTAAAAGTCTTTGTTTAAAAAAAATCATTAAAAATTTCTTTCATGGCTTTTTTTCTTTCATTAAAAGAAAACCGTCCTTTTTCTGTATCCCGAAAAGCATTTCTTCCAAACTTTTTCCTTAAAGAAGAATCTTCAATCAAAAGAGCAGTTTTTTCAGCCAGCTGAACAGCAATTTTTTCTGAATCCAGTTTTTTTGATTCCCCGAAAAAATAATAAGGGTTCAAAAAAATTTTTTTATGGTACTCTTCAGGAAAATTAACCTTGAATCCTGTTCTGTTTTCTTCATTTATTTCATTCAAACCCATTATATCAGAAGAAACAACAGGAACAGAACAAGAAAAAGCTTCTACAGCAGTTAACCCAAAAGATTCAATCAAAGAAGGCATTAGTAAAATATCGTTTTCAGGCATAACTTTTTCCCTGAATTCTTTTCCTGAAACAAAACCAAAATTTATTTCAGGAAACCTTTTTTTTGTTTCAGCAGAAAAATTTCCAAAACAATTTAATTCAACATCATATTTCTTTTTTAACATGTTGAAAGCAGAAAAAACAAAATTTGTTCCCTTAAAAACAGGGTTAGTTGCAGTAAAAAGAAGAGAAATTTTTTCTTTATTAGTTTTTTTCTTTACTGTACTTGGTTTCATAGAAGGATAAATTACCCGTGTTTTTTCTTTCAAATGGTTTCCTGCAAAAAAAAGAATTGATTTTTTGGAATACTGCGTCCAGGGAAGTAATGCTCTGCAGTTAAAAGAATTAAATGCTTTTGAAACAAGTTTTCTTCCAACAGAATTCATTACAGAAGAAAAAAAATTTTGTCCTGAAAAAAAACTGTAAAAAGCGCTCCAATAATGAAATTCTTCTACATCAGCAATCCACGGAAAATCATTCAAAGGAAAAACCTTAAAAGCATAAATTAAATCAATTGAATTTTTTTTCAAAAAATTTTTTGGGTAATAAACAAAATTAAAAAAAGGCAAAAAAGGATAAGGAAAACAATACCTTGAAGAATTAAGAAAAGGAGACTTTCTTTCAACTGCAAAAGAATTAATTTTGAGTTCTTCAAAAAAATCAAAAGCAGAAGTTCTTATATCTAAGCCGTCAAAAAAAACTTTCATAAAAAAGAAATAAACAGTTCAGGAATTTAAGCTTTTTGAATTTCAAGTAAAACCAGTTTTTCTGTTTTAGTTAAAACAAAAACTGTTTCTTCAGAAAAAGAAAACTCATCAAAAAACAAATTAAAGGAATCAAAAGAAAAAATTTTTTCTTTATTATAGTTTTCAGAATAAACTGCAAGAAAAAATTTGTTTTTATCTGATTTAATAATCCATTCATTTAATGGTTTTGCAGTTAAAGTTATTTTTGAACCAGAACTCATTGAATTCAATTCTCTTGCAGAAACTTCAACTGAATTACAAAAAGCTTTTGCATTAGAAACATCCAAAGCAAATAAACCCAAAAAAAGAGTTTTCTGAATTAAAGGCAGAAACAAAAGCAAAAAAGAAAAAAAGGCTGCAGTAATAAGAATTAATTCAAGTGAAATTTGAGCATTATTTGATATCTGAAATTTCATCAAAAATTTTCTCTGTTTTTTTGTCAATTACTTTAGCCCCCTTTGTTCCTGTTTTCTGAAGCTGGGAGACCAGCACTAAAGCCACAGCAACAACTGCTGCGAGAAGGACAATTAATTCAACTGAAACCTGCGCTTTATTTTCCATAAAAAAAAGCACTGAAAAAAAAGAATAAAAAGAAAATCCAACGTTAATCAACGAAAATTAGGCAAACCTAATTATTAAACAGCAGGGTTTTTTATTGGTTTGCATTACAAAATTGTTTAGTGAAAAAAAAATGGTTTCAAAGGAAATAAAAGATATCGCGATTGCATGGATTGTTTTAAGCGTGGCTTTTGCTTTTATTTTTTCTGGATTAACTTTGTTTGGAATCCTTCAAGGAAACTTAATTCAGGCATTAAGCGGATTTATCATAATGTTTCCTGTTTCTCTGCTGATTGTAGGAACTTCTTTTGTTCTTCATGAATTAGGCCACAGAAATGTTGCAAGGCACTTCAATTATTTTGCTGAATTCAGGAAATGGAATTTTGGTTTAATGTTTGCTTTAGGAGTTTCATTTCTTATTGGAGCAATTTTTGCTGCACCTGGAGCAGTTTACATAGGGAATAAAAGAAAAAGACAATGGGAAAAAAAATCAAGATGGGACCAGGAATATCCAGAATACACAAAAAACGGATTAAATGAAATGGGATTAATTTCTGTTGCAGGAATAGTAATTAATATTATTTTAGGATTAATTTTTTTAGGCCTGCTTTTGTTTGCTCTTCCTTTATTTACAGAAGGCACTTTTGTTCATCAAATTATGAGAACTATTTTTACTTTAGGTTATGTAATTAATTTTATTTTAGCAGGATTCAATCTGCTTCCAATAGGTCCTTTGGATGGAAACAAAGTAATGAAATGGAACCCTATTATATGGGCAGTATTGTTTTTTCCGATTGCATACTGGTATTTTTTTATGCTTGGAATTTAATTAGTCAGCCTACATAAGAAGGTTTGAAAACAGAGTAATGCTCTGAAAATTCTTTGTATGCTTCCATTGTTTCCTTTGAAATTGAAGCATGGATTTTCTTTAAAGCTAAATCAAAATATTTTGCTTGCAGTGGTTTTGCCTGCATTTTGTTTTCTTTTAAAGAAATCAATGCTGCCTCTCTGACCAATCCTTCAATGTCTGCTCCGCTAAAACCTTCAGTTTTTCTTGCAAGTTCATCTAAAGCAACTTCTTTTTCTATTGCAACAGTCTTCAAATGAATTTTAAATATTTCTTTTCTTGCTTTTTCATCTGGAGCAGGAACCATAACCAGTTTGTCAATTCTTCCAGGCCTTAACAAGCTTTGATCAACTAAATCCGGTCTGTTTGTTGCAGCAACAAAAACAACATCTTTTAGTTCTTCTATTCCATCTATTTCAGTTAACAACTGATTTACTGCTCTGTCGCCTACCCCTGAATCAAAATTGTTTCCTCTTACAGTTGCAAGAGAATCAATTTCATCAAAAAAAACTATTACTGGAGACACTTGTCTTGCTTTCTTAAAAATTTTTCTTATGCCTCTTTCTGTTTCTCCTACAAATTTTGAGATAAGCTCAGGACCTTTAATTGAAATAAAATTTGCTTCAGATTCGTTTGCGACTGCTTTTGCAAGCATTGTTTTTCCTGTTCCCGGAGGACCATACAATAAAACTCCTCTCGGAGGCTTTATTCCTGCTTTCTTAAATGAATCAGGGTTTTTTAAAGGCCATTCAACTGCCTGCTTTAATTCTTCTTTTACTTCCTCTAAAGAGCCAATATCCTTCCATTTAATGTTTGGCACTTCAACTAAAACTTCCCTTAAAGCAGAAGGCTGGACTTCCTTTAATGCATCCTCAAAATCTTTTTTGTTTACTTCCATCTCTTCAAGAAGTTCAGGGTCAATTTTTTCTTCTTCTAATTTGATTTTAGGCAGATATCTCCGCAAAGCTTTCATTGCACTTTCTTTAGCTAATGCTTCTAAATCTGCTCCAACAAAACCATGAGTAATTGAAGCAAAAGAATTCAAGTCAACTCCGTTTTTGTTTTCAGCTGGAGTCAAAGGCATTCCTCTTGTGTGAATTTGAAGAACATCTTTTCTTCCTTTTTTGTCTGGAACGCCGATTTCAATTTCTCTGTCAAATCTTCCTGGACGTCTTAAAGCTTCATCCAAAGAATTAACTCTGTTTGTTGCAGCAATAACAATTACATTTCCTCTTGCTTCCATTCCATCCATTGCAGAAAGCAGTTGAGCTACAACTCTTCTTTCAACTTCCCCAACCACTTCTTCTCTTTTTGGAGCAATTGCATCAATTTCATCAATAAAAATAATTGAAGGAGAATTTTCTTCTGCTTCCTTGAAGACCTGCCTTACTCTTTCTTCTGCTTCACCAACAAACTTTGACATAATGCTTGGAGCAGAAATTGAAATAAAATGAGCTTGAGTTTCATTTGCAACTGCTTTAGCTAATAAAGTTTTTCCTGTTCCTGGCGGACCATGCAGTAAAACTCCTTTTGGAGGGTTAATTCCTAGTTTAGTGAACAATTCTGGATGACGCATTGGCAATTCAATCATTTCCCTGACTTTTCTTATTTGTTCATCCAATCCGCCAATTTCATCATAAGTCACTGAAGGAACTCCCTCTAAGGCTTCTTTTGCAGGTTCTTCTTTTAATTGGAATTGTGTTGCATCAGTGACTTTCACGATTCCCCTTGGATTTGTATCTATAACAGTATAAATAAAACCTGAACCAAAAACAGAAATCCATACATGGTCTCCTTTATTCAAAGGACGGCCGATAAAAGATTTCTTTAAAATTCTGTCATAACCTGAAGCAATAATTCTTACTTCTTGAGTTGGAGCCAAAACAACTTTTTTTCCTTCATTGTACTGAGCTTTGGAAACCTTTACTTTTTCTCCCAAAGAAACCCCGCACGAGCGCCTTATTAATGAATCCATTCTGATTATATTTCTTCCTTCATCAGAAGATTTTGCAGGCCAAACAATAGCAGCAGTTTTTTTGCCGGCTTCCAATTCAACTATGTCGCCTGAAGTAATTCCAAGATATTCTTTTGACTGCCTGTCTAAAGTAACTATTCCTCTTCCAACATGGCTGGAATCAGTGTCATGAACCCTTAAATCCAGTTTTTTATTCTTTTGATTTGATAAATTAATCATAAAAAAAATAATTGATTGAAAAGATTTAAAGCTTTAATTAAAAAGCAAATCATTTTAATTGCTTTTCCAGTTCTTCAACAAAAGAATCAAAAAAAACAATTTTTTGTTCTGCTAATTTTTTTGCTTTAAAAGAAAAAAAAGCTTCCTTTAAAAGAAAGGATTTAGTTTTCTGTTGTTCAAGAAATTTATTTAACGAAATTTTATTAACATAAAACAAAACTGAATTCTTAATTAATCCTGCAGGAGTCAATTCATCCAAAAGATTTGTGTCATGAACCAAAACTGCTTCAATTGTTTTAGGCTTTCCTTTCAAACCCGATTCAGAAACACAATACAAGACTGCGTCAGTTTTCTCTTTCGGAAAATTAGATGCAGTCAAAAATTTTTTTGCTAAATTCAAAGAAGTCTGAATTAAATTTTGATTAAATTTAAGCGACTGATAAAATCCTGAACAATGAAGCAAAATTCCTGCAGAAACAATTTCTTCATCAAATTCTTTTTCCTTAATTAACTCCAGATTTTTAAAGCAGCGGTTAATGTGATTCAAAGTAAAAAAATCTCTTGCTTCTTTTTCAACTAATCTTTTCAATTCACTTTGGCTGAACATTAAATCACTATTTCAGAGCTTCCGTTTGGAAGCATTGAAATTATTTCATCTAAATCCACTGGCTGATTCATTTTCTCTTCAAATAATTTCTTTAATTTTTTTGCAGTAATTCCTTTTGAATCATTTCCCTGAATTAATTCAAAAAAAAAATCAGAATGATTTTTTACGGCATCAGGAGAACCTGAAATCACAGTTAATTCTTCATCGTGTTTTTTTATTCCTATTGCAAAACTCAAAGGAGTTTTCTTAAACCATTCTCTTTCACCATAAATCATAAAAGAACCTGATTTCATTGATTCCCCTGAAGGAGCTTTCTTACTGACCTGCTTTGGAAGAACAGAATAAACATCAATTGAAGCTAAATTTGATTTCCATGCATTAGAAAAACAGGCAACAAACTCTGCTGTTTCTTTTTTTGATTTATCTGAAGCAGAATTATTTTTTGTTTTAAGAATACAGTGAGGGCTTCCATGAATTTCAGCATGAAAATATAAATCTGATTCCTCCATGTATTTTTTTATTAATTCTTCATTGCTTTTAGTGTCTCTTCCGGCTAAAGCCAGCAGATTATCAGAAGTATAAAACCAATGAAATTTTTCAAACCAATATTTTTTTCTTTTTTTAAGCAGTACTTTTTCGCTCTTTTCTTTATTTTCTTCTTTCTCTTTTAATTGCTTTAATTTTTTTTCTGTATCCTTGACTGCTTTTCTTAAGCCTTCAAGTTTTTTTTTTGCTTTCTTTGATTTTTCAAAATAAAGTGAAGCGTTTTCGTTCAGGCTTTTATTTAAATCCAATTCAATTTCCATTTAATCACTTTTTTCCTGCTTTTTTTCCCAGACGTTCATAAACTCTTTCCCTCAAACGTTGTTCAAATTCAGGGTCAACAATACTTTGCGCTGTTCTTCTAATAGCTTTTTTGTCTGCTTTAGAGCCAATAAAAACAACCGCTGCATCTGATTTTTTTCCTTTTACATTAATTTTGTCAACAAAATAATCGCATTCTTTTTGAGAAAAATTATAAGAAGGATCTTTCTGCATTTCATTTTTCAAATGATTTTTTAATCCTGTTCTCCATTCAGGAATCATAGAAAAATACTCTGAAATATTTGAAACAAAAAAAACAGGAAGCCTTCTTGGAGTCTTGTTTTTGTTTTTCATGTCTTTTATTACTTTATTCATTAAATCTGCAAAAATTCTTTTTTTTGTTTTTCTTCCTTTTTCAAAAAGCTTGACCGGCTTTCTTAAAACTTTTTCTTTTTTTTCTTTCAGACGAGAATTAATTCTTTTCTTTCCTGAAAGTTTTTTTCCCGGCATTTTCAATCAATTCCCTTTTCTTTCTTCAAAATTTTAATTAATGATGCAGTCCTAGAAGTCATTTTATAAAAAGGTTGAGTTGCATAAATAATTTGTCTGTCCTTAATTAATTTATATATTCCTTTAATTTTTTCATAATAATTTTTTTGAGTAGAATCGTGAAATGATTCAATGTCTTTATAGAAATGCCTTAATAACAGATTCCAGTTTCCTGAACCCATAATAGCAGAAACCCTGTAAATATGGTTGTCTTTTTCAACTGCATCCAGAAATTTTTTGAAAATTTCTTTTTCAGCAAAATCAACATGAAGCAGTTCAATAACCTCTAATTTAAATCCAAACCTTGAAAAATCAATTTTAGGCCCAAATCCCTGCAAAACAGAATCCTTCAAAAGAAAATCCACAGAAGATTTAATTGTAGCTTTATGAAAACCAGACTGGCGCTTAATCTGCCTAATATTCGGAACAACAGAACCTTTTTTAAGCAAAGCCTCTAAAGTTTTTAATCTTATGCTATCATCAGGCTTCATCTGTACAGCCAAAATCAATCACCTGTAATAAAATACGATACAAAAACTATTTAATTATACTATATGGGACATGCAAACCAATAGAATATATAAAAAGAGAGTAGTCGTTATTAGTAATGTAAAACAAACAAAAACAGACTTGGAGGGATTCAATTCTAGAGAGAAAAAACAAAAACAAGAAAAAAAAAGAGGCGGGGATAGGCTCACCAGGCCAATCTGGTTTTTAAAAGATCCCCCCTCTCTAAAAAAAATACTTCTTTTAAAAAATTTTTAACATGAACAAAAAATAAATTTTTTTCTGAATAATATTAAAGCTTTTTGTTTTTTAAATAAACTAATGAATAAAATTCACGAAGCTGAATTTAAAGAAAAAGAACCAAATGACTTTGGATGGAAAAAAATGTACTGGAATTCTAATTCAAATAAGCTTAGCCTTGGACTACCTTTGCTTATTTTAGTTATAGGATTATACTGGCTTGGAAAAGACTTAGGGTTCTGGCCTTCGCCTGTATCAATCTGGACAATTTTGTTTATAGTGTTCGGAACATACTGGCTAATTAAAGCAGTTTTTTTTCGCTGACTATTTTGATGTTGTTTTTGCCTGATTTTTTTTTGCCATTCTTTTCTTCCATTCATCTTTTGAAGGACAATCAGGATCAATACACATATCAAACCTAAATCTTTTTCCCTGAACTGAAACCATAGGCATCCCGCATATTTTGCAGGGATTATCAGCAGGATAAATTCTTCCTTTCTGAGGCAAAGGATAAGTATTAGTGCATTCAGGATACTTAGTACAGCCTAAAAAATATTTTTTGTTTCTACTGAAAATAATCCTCAAATTTCCTTTTTTGCATACAGGGCATTTTCCAACAATTTTATCAGCACTCAATCCTTCTTTTATTTCGTTTCCAATTAAAAGCTTGTGCTCAAACAAATCCTTCAAAATTATCATTAATAAATCTCTTGAATGCTCAACTACTTCTTCTTTTGATTTCTTTTTTGCCGAAATCAAATTCATTTGCTCTTCCAAATCAGAAGTCATTTCAGGTTCAATTACTTTTTCAGAATATTTTTCCAGTACATCAGTGACAGCAAAAGCCAAATGAGTGGGTTCAACTGCCTTAGAACCAACAATATATTTTCTTGCATACAATTTCTGAATTATTCCATGCCGAGTTGATTTTGTTCCAAGATTTAAGTCTTCCATTAACTTCAATAAAGCTCCCTGAGAATACCTTGAAGGAGGCTGAGTTTCTTTTTCAAGCAAATCCAGTTTCTTTACATCTGCTTTATCTCCTTTATCCAAAGAAGGAAGAATAACTTCTTTTATTGAAGAATAAGGATAAAATTCCTTCCAACCCAATTTAAGAATTCTTTGACCATTAGAAATAAACAATTCTTTTTCCAAATCAAATTCAACTGAAAGATTCTCTGTTTCAGCTTTGTCTGCAAGAGTAGCATAAAATCTTCTTACAATCAATTCATAAATTTTAAAGTTTCTGTCTCCAAGCTTTCCTTTATCAACAGCAGAAACAGGATGAATAGGAGGATGATCTTTTGTTTCCTTTCCAAAAGAAGGAATTAATTGTTTTTTTTGTAAAAGTTTTTCTGCAAGAAAAGAAAACTCTTTTATTTTTCCTGTTTCCTGAACGACTTCAATTAAATTCAAAGAAGAAGGATATTTTGTATTATCTGTTCTTGGATAAGAAATAAATCCCTGCTGATAAAGGTTTTCTGCAATACTCATTGCCTGTCCTGCAGAAAAACCAATCGACGTTGCAGCACGCAAAAAAGAAGTTGTATTAAAAGGCAAAGGCTTTGAAATAAAACGATGTTTTTTTTTGGCTCTCAAAACAACTGCTTTCTTCGGATTCCTGCTTAAAACTTTTTCTGCTTCTTTTTTATTCTTAAATTTGCCTTTTTTGTGCATTGCCTCAAACTTAATTTTGTCTTTTTCAAGCAAAGCTTTTATTTCCCAGTACTTTTCTTTTTTGAAGGCATTTCTTTCTTTTTCTCTTTTTACAACCAAATAAAGGACAGGGCTTTGAACTCTGCCGACACTCAAAAAATCTTTTCCCAGTCTGCTTGAAACAATAGAAATAAATCTTGTAAGAACTGCCCCCCAAATTAAATCAATTTCCCTTCTTGCATTAGCTGAATCTGCTAAAGCAAAATCAACTTTAGTTAATTTTGAAAAAGAATCATCAATATCCTTTTTAGTGATAGCAGAAAACAAAGCTCTTTTTACGGCAAGTTTTTTGTTTCCTTGTTTAAGGTAATCCAAAGCTTCAACGCCGATGCTTTCTCCCTCTCTATCAGCATCAGTTGCAATAATAACCTCAGAAAACTCTTTTGCTTTTTTTTCAAGAAGATTTGTGATTGCTTTTTCTTTTGGAAGATATTCCACTTCAATTTTTGCGAGCTTCCTTAAATCTGTTCCTGTCCAGTAATTATATTTTTTTGGGAAATCAACGTCCTGAATATGACCTCTTAAAGGAATTACATATGCTTTTTCTCCATTGAAATCAAATTCAAATAACTGTGCATTCCTTTCAGTTAAAGTCTTTATTTTTCCTTTTCCAAGAATTTCCGCGATTCTCTTTCCTGCAATTGCTTTCTCTGAAACAACAAGCTTCATTTAAACACCAAAACAAATAACCTAAAAGTTTTTTAACAAAAAAGAATTTAAATAGGAATCAAAAAAAAAACAATTTTACTTTTTCCTTTTTTTTGAGTATTCTGCTTTGTCAGCAAACATCAGCACACAATTATGTCTCTCATAAACAATTATTTTAAAATAAAAAAAGAATATTAAAGTTTTTTCTGCAAAGATTGGGCAGGCAAAGCATTAGTTTTTTTTAATTCACTTAAAACCAGCTGGGTTTTAATATCTGAAATTCCGTCAATTAAACCCAAATCATTAATAAAATGTTCAGCAGAATCAAGAGAAGGAACAACAATTTTTGCAATCAAATTATATTCTCCTAAAACCTGATACAACTCCAAAACAAAATCAAATGAATTCAATTTTTTAATTAAATCTTTATGTTTGGCCATATCAGTTCTCATTTGAACAAAAATTGGATTTTCATAACCCAATACTTTATAATTTAAGTTTGCACTCACAGAAGAAATTACTCCTTTCCTGATTAAAGACTCAACTCTTTTTTTTATTGCAACATCAGTTAATTTTGTTTCCTTTGCAATAGAACTAAAAGAAGCTCTTCCATCCTCTAAAAGTTTCTGCAGAATCTTGTGGTCAATTTTATCTAAATTCAATGAAATCCCCATACTTAGTAAAATTAAACAAAAACCTATAAAAAGTTAATTAAACAAACAAACAGATTAGTGCAGTTTAAAACATTTTTTTATAAAAAATATTTAAATGGCTTCAATAATTAAACCGCTTGTACACAAAATTGCATTTGAATGCGAAGAAGCAGGCGCAACCAGATGGAACATAGCAAAAATAGTAAAAGAATTAAATGAAATGGAAACCCAAAGCGAACGAAAACTAAAAGAAAAAGCAATTGAAATGCTCAAAGAATTAAATCCAAAAGCAGCAGAAACATATTCTTCTTTTAACAAAATGATTGTATTTACATCCAAACAAGAAAGCGAAGCATTTGACAGAGGAAACATAACAAAATCTCTTTTAAAAGAAACAAAAATTAAAAGAGGACTTGCAGAAAACATTTCAAGAGAAGTTGAAGAAAAAATAAAAGACACAAAAATTTCAAATTTAACTACTTCAATAATCAGAGAAATGGTGTGTGTAAAATTACTGGAATTGGGATTTGAAGAA
Source organism: uncultured archaeon (assembly GCA_964608675.1). Taxonomy (GTDB): domain Archaea; phylum Iainarchaeota; class Iainarchaeia; order Iainarchaeales; family 1-14-0-10-31-34; genus 1-14-0-10-31-34. The sequence continues at coordinate 89,993 of CAZSOZ010000001.1, forward strand.
ATACACAATCAATATACAAGAATAGGGATTCCTGTATTTGAAGCAGGAAAAAAAAATTCAGGAAAAGAAGCACTAAAAGAATTCAATTTGATTGCATGCATTCCAAAAAAAGCAAAAGAACTGCATTTTGAATCAACAATAAATATTCCTTTCATTGAAGATTTTAATTCCAAAGGCTTTTCGTATAATCTTCCCTTAGAAGAAAACAACGAAACAGGAGAAAAAATAATAATTAATTCAATCAAAAAAATAAAAGAAAAAAACAAAAAGTTTTCATTTGTATGTCTTAATTACATTAATTTCAGATTAAGCAGGGCAATAGAAAAAAAAAGCAGAAAAAAAATAAAAGAACTCATTGACTTGTTTTTTGATTCAGCAAAACTTGCAGGAAAAAAATTCAGTATAAGCATTGCTTTATTTACTCCTCAGGAATCAAACTATAAAGCATCCAAAAAAAATCTTTGGGTTTTTGCAAACGAATTCATAAAAAAATTTAATGAAAAAAAACAAAAAAACATGGATTTAGTTGTATGCCTTGAAAACAAATTTCAATTAAAGCTTTTGGAAAAAAAATGCTTTGAAAAAGAACTGTCTTTTCTTAACATAAAAAACAATAATTTAAAAGCACAAAAAAAAGGATTATATGTAAACGGACAAGGAATACTTGCATTAAATGAAATTAATGCAGAAAAACTCTTCATTAAAGCAAAAGAAAACCAAAAAAATTTAATGGATTCAATTGAAGAAACAATTTTAATTTTAAATGACCTGTTTGAAGAAAAAGAAAAATTATTAAAAGAAAAAATAAAAGAAAGCGGACTAAAAAAATGTGTTTCATTATACGGAATTGATGCAGGAGCAATGCATTTTTCAAGACAGAATAAAGCTGAAGCAAAAAGCATTGCAAGAAGAACAAGAGAAAAAATAAGAAAACTATCAGGGAACGCAGTAGTATTAAGAAGCTTTAATTCAAAAAAAGGAAAACAAAAATTCAGAAAATACAACGAAGAAAAACTTTCAGTTAGAACAGAAAAAAAAGAACTGCAGACAACAAGTTATGCTGAAACCAAAACAAAAAAAGAATTAGAAGAAGCAATAGAAAAAAACTTTGAAAGCATTTTATTCAAACCGCATTAAAATTCACTGTCAAACAAAACTAAACCGAATTTTTTCATATAAAGCCTTGTTTTAACTATTTCAATAAAAGGAACAACAAAAAACAAAACAATTAAAAGAGAAACATAATTTCCTGCCAAAAACAGGAAATCAAACAAAAATTCAATTAAAGGCAAAACAAACAAAAAAACAGAAGACATTAAAATTACCTTTAAAACAGTTGAAGGATTCTTAGATAAAAACTCAAAGCTGTTCTCAATACTGTGAACTATTTTTCCTTCGTCCACCACAATGCTTTGCGGAACAAACAAAAAAACCAAAGACAAAACAAACAAAAAAACATTAATTAAAATAAACGAAACCGAAAAGAAAACCAGCAAAGAGTAAACAAAATAAAAAAACGCAAAATACAAAACAAAAAACAAAGACAAAGAAAAACCAAATTTCTGAATTTTTTCTTTTAAGTAATAATTTAATCTTACTTTGTTTAACTTGTTTCGAATATTAAAAATCAAAAAAGACAAAAACAACGAATAAAAAACCAAAAAAACTGAAATTGAAAGCAGTTCCACTGCCAAAACAATTAAATTAACAGAAGACAGATTGTATTCCAAAAAAATGCTTCCTGAACCAACAAAAATGTTTTCAAACAAAATAATAAAAGAAAAAATAAGCAAAACTCCAAATAACAAATTTAATTTGAAATTCTCAAAATAATCTCTTAAAGCAAGCTGTAAAACCACTAAAAAACCCTAAAAAGACTTGTAAAAAACAATTTAAAATCTTTACGAGAAAAAAAAAGCAAAGAATAAATAAAAGAAAAGCACAATAATAGTAAATGAACAATAAAACCATTGCTTTTATTCTGCTAATATTTTTGTTTGCTTTAATTAATTCAGTTCAAGCAGACTCCAAAACCTGCATTGAAGGAGATACTCAAATTTGCAATACCAGCCAAGGTTGTGAGTTAATTCAAACCTGCTATAAAGGAAACTGGACTCCTCCCTGCAATGACACAAAAATCTGTACAACAGATGACGGCTGTTCTGGAACACAAACCTGTGTTAAAGCAAAATGGGGAAACTGTGTTAAAGATGACCCTTCATGCGGTTTAAAAGTTTCAATTGTTTCTCCTTCAAACGAAGACGTATATGTAATCAGTTCAAAAATTGAATTCAAATCAAATATTGAAAGCCAAGGAAACGATTATTCAGTTGAATGGGATTCAAATGCAAACGGAAAATTTTCAGTTGACGAAAATTTTGATTACTCTGGATTAAGCATTGGAGACCATAACATTACTTTAACAGGAACTTTTGCTTCAGGAGAAACTCCAACAACAAAAACTGATTCAATTCAAATAAGCGTTATTCCGATTCCTCAAGATGCTGTAAAAACCAGTGGATTTGAAGTAATAAATCAAACAAACCCTGGCCAAAAAATAACTGAAGAAGACACAATAGAAATAAACACAACAGTATCAAATCTTACAAGACAACAAATTAATACAGAAACAAGCTTAAAAATAATTGATGCTGAAAGCGGAACCCAAATGTTTTTAGACAACAAAAATCATTTACTAGAAGGACAAGGCGGATTGGGGGGAAACGACACAGTAAACATTAAATATACAATTAAATTAAGTGAATTTAACATTACCCTAGGAAACTATAAAATAATTTTTGATGTAAAAAAAGTGCTTAACGAACAAAACACAGAAAATAATCAAAAAACAGAAATCATTACTGTGTTAAAGCCTTCAAAAGAAATGAATTTAAATGAGTTTTCTGTTTTAATTCTGCCTGTACTGTTGATTTCAATAATAATTATTCTGAAAAAAGAAAAAATAAAAAAAGCAATTAAAAAAAAGAAAAAATAATTAAATTTGTTTTTCTTGTTTCAAGTCATTTTGTTCTAAACTAACTTCTGGTTTTTGTTCAATGAATTCAGGCTGGTTTTCAACCGGAGCAGGCTGAACATTTAATGGCTTTCTTTTTTCCAAAGCTTCTTCTGAAACTCTCTGCATTACTTTTTTTGAAATCCATCCTGCTAAACCAGAAAAAACAAAAACAAGAAAAGCATCGTTCCTTAAAACATTCCAATAACAGACAGTTAAAGCTTGCTGGCCATTAATCATACTGTAAAAAGATAATTGTCCTGCAGAACAAACTGAATCAAAAAACAAAGGAACATTTAAAACCAAAGCCTGTCCTGAAGCAGCAGCCAAAGCAGTAATATTAGAATAATACCAGACTAACTGAATATAAAAAGCCAAAAAAGACAAAACAACAAAAAGCAAAGGAAAATAAACTGTTAACCCAAAATTTGTTTTAAAGTAATCATTAGCCCAGTCAATCAAAAAATAAATGAAAAAAAAACCCACAAAAGGCATTAAAAAAAAAGTGTAATCAAGCATGCTTGGATTCAAAGTAAAACCCCAGTCATGCAAAGCAATACTTGGATTAATTGCCTGAGTTATTGCAGGCAAAAAAAACAAAAAAAGATAAGTTAAAACAAACAAAAAAACTAATTTTATTTTATCTCTTGAATGCATTAAAAATCTTTAGTTCACAATTAATTTAAAACAATTGCTTTTCAAAAAATTTAATGAGGAAATAAAAAATGGACAAAGGACTTCCTTGGGTAGAAAAATACAGGCCAAAAAAATTAAACGAAGTTGTAGGCCAAAAAGAAATAACTGAAAGACTGGAAAGCTATGTAAAAAAAGGTTCACTGCCCAACCTGCTTTTTTCTGGGCCGGCAGGAATAGGAAAAACAAGTTCTTCGGTTGCATTAGCAAGCGAATTATATGAAAAAAGCTTTGAAAGAAATTTTTTGGAATTAAATGCATCAGATGAAAGAGGAATAGATGTAGTAAGAAAAACCATCAAAGATTTTGCGAGAACCATGGCATTTGACGCAGACTTTAAAATAATTTTTTTGGATGAAGCAGATGCATTAACTGCAGACGCACAACAGGCATTAAGAAGAACAATGGAAAAATTCACTAAAACCTGCAGGTTTATTTTAAGTTGCAATTATTCAAGCAGAATAATTGAACCATTACAGTCAAGATGTGTTGTTTTCAGGTTTAAACCCTTGAATTCAAAAGACATAGAAGAAAAATTAAAAGAAATAGCAAAAGAAGAAATGCTTTCTTTGGATGAAGGAGCACTAAAAGCAATAACTTATGTTTCACAAGGCGATTTAAGAAAAGCAATAAATATACTCCAAGCAAGCTCTTCAATCGACACAAAAATAAAAGAAAAAACAGTTTTTACAGTGAGTTCAAAAGCAAAACCTGAAGAAATAAAAGAATTAATAAATCTTTCACTGGAAAAAAAATTTCTTGAAGCAAGAGAAAAACTTGATGTATTATTATATGAATACGGCATGAGCGGAGAAGATGTAATCCTTCAATTATACAGAGAATTAATTGAAATGCCTGAAGAAGAAATAACAGGAAAAACAAAAATTGATTTAATTGAAAAAATCGGGGAAGCCAACTTCAGAATAGTTGAAGGCGCAAACGAAAGAATTCAATTAGAAGCATTAATTGCTCAATTCATGAAATACAAAAAATAAAAAAACACATATATTAATGCTCCATCACAGATGGAGCGATATATTCCGGTGCGCCCGATCGGAATCGGGCAAGCATTAATTGCTCAATTCATGAAATACAAAAAATAAAAAAAATTATCCGAGTTATTTCCTAAAAAAAACAAAATGAAAGAAATAAATAATACAAAAAACAGTATTTATTGTATGACTGTAATTGCAGGAATAATCGGCTTGTTTGTTCCAGGAACAGGACAAGTTTACCACAGAAAATATATTGAAGGAGCATTAATTTTCTTTTTATGGCTTTTATGGATAGTTCTTGCAAAATATTTTTTTGAATTAGAACCAGTTTATGTTTTGATTGGCTGGGGAGTATTTGCATTTTACAGTGCAATCGACGGAATACTTTTTGAAGACAAAAAAACAAGAGAAGAAGACATCAGAATAAAAGAATTTGAAGAAATGAAGAAACTAAAAGAAAAAAAAGAAGAATTTAAAAAAATAGATAAAGAAACAAGAGAAACATTCAATGACTAAAAAAAATCTGAAATTTTTTTTTGATTTAATTCCTTTAAAACTTTTGATTCAGTTAAATAATTTTTTAAAGGAACCGCTAATTTTGATGACATAAATTTCAAAGCTAAATGCAAATCAAAAAACCTTAAAGGCTTTTTTTTGAGTGCATCGCGAACTGTTTCACGAATAACCCAAACACCTAAAGGAATGCCATAGTTTTCGCCTATTTCCCTGAAAACAATTGCTTTAGCCTGCCTTCTTTCAGCATAAAGAAACTCGCATACAGCAAGCCTTGCAGCATAATATGCTCCAGAAACAGCAGAAGCATAATTTTTTCTTCCCTTGAATGACTCAAAATCAGAAACAATTCTTGTTTCTTTTCCCTGAATCCAAACAGATTCAGGTTTCCATGCTTCAAGTTGTTCAAAAGACCATGTTCCGGGCAAAAGCAAAACAAAAAAACCGTTATCCAAATAACTAGAATAAAATAATTGAATGAAATCTGTTTCCTTAAAATACTTTATTTTTTCAATTAATTTTTTTGAAACAAGGTCATCAACAGCAGTAATGCTCCAGCGGGTAGGAACTAATTTTCTTTTCTTTTTTAATCCAAGCAATCCAGCAGAAAGAATTTTCTGCAGGGAATTCACTGAAACATTAGAAAAATATAATTTATTTAATCCTTCAGTTGAAATTAAATCAGTATCAGAAGCAATGTAATCAATTTTTTTGGGAATTTTTGGATTTTCATTCAAAGAAAAACTTTTTAGTTCTCCTTTAGGCCCTGAAGGAACAGAAGAAAAATCAAAAGAAAGCTTGTCAGACAAAATTTTATTTAATTCAACAGAAACATTCAAAGGAGCAGAAGCCATAACGCTTTCCTGAATAAAAGAAAGTTCTCTTGAAGGATTTACAGCAGAAAAAGCATTTGTTTTTTTTCCTGCCTGAATTAAAGTTTCCCTCATTCCAATTATTTTGTCAGAAGAAAAACCAAACCATGCCTGCGGTTCATCAAAAAACTCTATTTCAGAAGAAAGAAAAGGAGCAGACAAAGGAGCAACAGAAACTTTTGGATAATTATTCCAAGAAACAAATAATCCTGGAGGAGAACTTCCTTCAAAAGAATTATTTTTTATTCCTGAAAGAGTTTTTGTTTTACGGTTGTGCCTTTCAAGAACTTTACAGGAAGACAAACCGCACAAAAGCCTGCCTTTGCAGTGAACGCATTCAATTCCATTAACTTTCATACAAAAAAAAAGAAAAAAAAGGATTAAAATAAGTTTGAAAGAAAAAGTTTTTTATGCAAAAAAAAGCAGTAATAATTTGTAATGGAAGCATTAACACAAAATTTATTTATTCAGCAGTAGAAGAAAACGATTATTTGATTGCAGTTGACGGAGGAGCAAACAAGCTTGCAAAAACCAATTTTGTTCCGGACTTAATTATAGGAGACATGGATTCAATTTCAAAAAACACAGAAAAAAAATTCAAAAAAATATACAAACAAAAATTTCCAAAAGAAAAAGATTTCATTGACTTAGAGCTGGCATTAAAATACTGCATTAAAAAAAAATTCAAAGAAATAACTATTTTAGGAGCAATAGGCACAAGAGCAGATATGACATTAACAAACATTTTTGTTTTAACACAAATACCAAAAAAAATCAATGCAAAAATAATCCACGAAAACCAGGAAATATATTTAATTCCAAAAAAAAAGTTTTTTGTTCAGGGAATTCCTGGAGAAAAAATTTCTTTGTTTCCAATAAAAGAAGACATCAAAGGATTAACATTAAAAGGCTTTAAATATGAAGTGAAAAACTTTGATTTAAAATTCGGCTTAGGAATCGGTTTAAGCAACCATTTAAAAAACAAAAAAGCTTCAATTACGACAAAAGACGGATTATTGCTTTGCGTTCATTTCAGGAAATGGTTTTGAATTTAAACCTTCTAGTTCTGTTTTTTTATCAGGTGGTCTAATGAAAAATAAAATTCTTTTATTTACTGCATTAATTTCAGTTTTGTTTTTGTTTGGATGCACACAACAAAAAACAGACAACATGCTTATAGTGTATACTTATGATTCAATGATTTCAGAATACGGTTTAGGGCCAAAAATAATTCCAAAATTTGAAGAAGAATGCAACTGCAAAATTAAAATGGTTTCAAAAGGAGACGCAGGACAGCTTTTAAGTACAATAGTATTAGAAAAAGACAACCCAAAAGCAGATGTTGTATTAGGATTAGACAACAGTTTAATTCACAAAGCAGTAAACGAAAACGTGCTGGAAAAATTTACTCCAAAAAACAAACACGTAATAAAAGAAGGAATTGAATTCCATGAAAAAATTTATCTGACTCCATACGATTACGGTTTTATTGCATTCATGTATGACTCAAAAAAAATTGACGTTGAATTAAACAGTTTTGATTCATTGCTTGACTCCAGCCTTGAAAACAAAATAATAATAGAAAATCCAAGAACTTCTTCTCCCGGACTGGCACTGCTTTTATGGACAATAAAAGTTTACGGCGACCCTGAATACAAAGATTACTGGCAGGAATTAAAGCCAAACATTCTGGTTGTAACTGATGGCTGGGACGAAGCAGCAGGATTATTCAGGGCAGGAGAAGCACCAGTTTACTTGAGTTATGCCACTTCTCCACCATACTACGTTGAATTTGAAGACACAAAAAATTTTCTTGCAGCAGAATTTAAAGAAGGACATTACATGCAGATAGAAGGAATGGGAATAATAAAAGGAACAAAAAACAGGAAACTAGCAGAAAAATTCATTGAATTCATGCTAACAGAAGAAACACAAAAAGAAATTCCTTTCACTCAATTCATGTTTCCTGCAAACAAAAATGTTGAACTTCCAAAAGCATTTGAATACGCGGTAATGCCTGACAAAAAACTTGAATTGAATCCAAAATTAGTTGAAGAAAAACAAGAGGAATGGATTTCAGAATGGGAAAAAATAATGACTTCCTAGCATTAAAAATTTTATTGCTTGGATTTTTTTTCTTTTTCTTTTTTTTTCCTTTAGCAAACATTTTTTTCAGGTTTCTTTCAGGAACAAATTTTTTTTATTTAATTAATGCTCTGGCTTCAAACAAAACATTAATCTGGAATTCATTTTATCAGGCAGGAGTTTCAACTGCATTGTGTTTGCTGATAGGAATTCCTTCCGCGTTTGTGGTTGCAAGAAGAAATTTTTTTGGAAAAAAAATTATAAAAGCATTAAGTTTGATTCCGTTTGTTTTTCCTTCAATTTTAGTTGTAATTTCCTTTGTAATAGTTTTTGGAAACAACGGCTGGATAAATTTTTTCTTAAAAAATTTTTTGGGATTCAAAGAACACTTTCAGTTTTTGTATGGTTTTACAGGAATCATTTTAGCTCACACGTTTTATAATTTTCCTTTAGTTATGAGGTTTGTTTCAAGTGCATGGGAAAAACTTGACGGAACAATGAAAGAATCAGCAAAAAGTTTAGGGGCAAACAAACTGCAGGTTTTTTGGAATATTACGTTAAGGCAGTTAATGCCTTCAATTGCTGCTTCTGCTTCGCTTGTATTCATTTACTGTTTTATGAGTTTTGCAATAATAATAACTTTAGGAGGAATTCAATTCTCTACCTTGGAAGTAGAAATTTACCGGCAGATAACAAGAAACATTAATTTTTCTCTTGCATCCTTTCTTGCATTATTTCAATTTATTGTATTGAGTTTAATTGGATTAATTTATTTTTATTCGTCAAAAAAATTTGAAATAAAAGAAAAAGGCGTATTAGAAAAACCAAAAAAAATTTCATTAATTGAAACAGGGTTTCTTCTTATTATTATAAGCTTTATTGTTCTGCCAATAATTGCATTAATTGCTTTTGCTTTCTTTAATCCAAACACAGGAGAATTTTCCTTGAATGCATTCCAAAAAATATTTTTTTACGGATATGAAAGTTTGCTGGGAACAAACGCAATAACTTCAATTGCATACAGTTTAATTATTGCATTCATTGCATCAATTGTTTCTTCATTAATTGGATTAACTGCTTCTTTAAAGCAGACAAGAATTCCAATAATTAATGTTTTTGTAGGTTCATCCATTGCAGTTTCAACAATAACTCTTGCTTTTGGTTATTTGCTGGGATTCGGTTCAGGAAACCTTATAATTATTGCTTTGGGCCATTCGCTTCTTGCATTTCCTTTTTCATTCCGTGTATTAAACAACGCATTAAACAAAATAGACGAAGAAAGCATTGAATCAGCAAAAAGTTTAGGAGCCAGCGAAATAGAAGTCTTCAAAAAAATACAGTTTCCAAGAATAAAAAATGCATTAATTGTTTCAATTGCATTCTGTTTTGCTGTTTCATTAGGCGAATTAGGTTTTGTTTTGGTTTTATATGACGGAATTTATGCTACCATGCCTGTATATATTTTCAGGCTTCTGTCAACATTTGATTTAGCTGCAGCTTCAGCCATGGGATTAATTTTAATTTTAATTTCATTTACTGCATTTTATGCAATAGAAATATTTTCAAAAAACGAGCAGGTGCTTTAATGAAAATAAAAATAAAAGAACTCAAAAAAAAATTTCCTGAACTGAAAATAAGTTTTTCTCTTGAAATTGCATCAGGAAGCTTTACTTCAATTGTCGGACCCAGCGGAAGCGGAAAAACCACTTTGCTTAAATTAATTGCAGGGCTTCTTGAAACAGAAAAAGGAATAATTTTTTTCGGAGAAAAAAACGTGACTGAATTGCCAACAGAAAAAAGAAACATTGGATTAGTGTTTCAGTCAGATGCATTGTTTTCTCATTTAAATGTATTTGATAATATTGGGTTTGGATTAAAAATGAGAAAAAAAAGCAGGCAGGAAATTCAAGAAAAAGTTTTAAAGGCCCTGAAATTAGTACATTTAAAGGGATTTGAAAAAAGAAAAGTAAACAATTTAAGCGGAGGAGAAAAAAGAAGAACTGCAATAGCAAGAGCAATTGCATTTGAACCTGACCTGCTATTATTAGATGAACCATTAAGCGGACTGGATGCAAAACTAAAAGAAAAAATGAAAGTGTTTTTGAAGGAATTAAACAAAAAAACCGGCTTAACTACAATAATGGTGACTCACGATATTGATGAAGCATTTTTTTTAAGCGACAAAATTGTTGTAATAAACCAGGGAAAAAAAGAACAAGAAGACACTCCTGAAAACATTTTTTTGAATCCAAAAAATTCTTTTGTAAAAAACTTTGTTTCTGATTACATTTTGATTGAAGGAAAACAAAAAACTGTTAATAGAAGAAAAATGATTCAAGGAAAATTTTTGCTGCCGGTTAAAGAAAAACAAAAAGGAAGAGCTTTCATCAACTTCAAAAAAACAAACTACAAGTTTTTTGATAGTTAAACATTTAAAAAAGCTTCAATAGAGTAATTTATTCATGGCCGAAATAGAATTAATTTTGCCGGATGAATCCAAATTAAAAGTAAAAAAAGGCATTAAAGGAATTGATGCAGCAAAAAAAATAGGAAAAAAACTGGCAAAAGACGCTTTAGCAGTAAAAGTAAACGGAGAATTAAAGCCGTTAGAATCTGAAATACAAGAAAACTCTTCTTTTAATGTAATTACAAAGAATTCAAAAGAAGGACTGGAAGTTTTAAGGCATTCTGCTTCACATGTACTGGCAGAAGCAGTAAAAGAATTATGGCCAAACACAAAACTTGGAATAGGCCCTGCAATAGAAGACGGATTTTATTATGATTTCTTTAAAAAAGAACCTTTTACTCCAGAAGACCTAAAAAAAATAGAAGAAAAAATGAAAGAAATAATCAAAAAAAACAAAGAATTCAAAGAAAAAGAAATGAAAAAAGAAGAAGCATTAAAGTTTTTTTCACAAAAAGGAGAAAAATTTAAAGTAGAATTAATCAGAGAACTTGAAGGAAGGATTTCATTTTATGAATCAGGAAAATTCATTGATTTATGCAAAGGCCCCCACATAAAAAAAACCGGAGAAATAAAAGCATTCAAATTACTGAGTACAGGCGGAGCATACTGGAAAGGAAGCGAAGAAAACGAAATGCTTCAAAGAATTTACGGAACAGCATTCTTTTCACAAAAAGAATTAGATGAATTCCTGAAAAAAAAAGAAGAAGCAGAAAAAAGAGACCATAGAAAAATAGGAAAACAACTGGATTTGTTTTCAATTAATGAAACCGTTGGAAGCGGATTTATTTTATGGCATCCGAAAGGAACAGCATTAAGAAACGCAGTAATGAAATTTGATGAAAAAGAACACCTGAAAAGAGGATACGAATTTGTAACAACCCCTCATATATTCAAAGGAGAAACATGGGATATTTCAGGGCATTCAGGCTACTACAAAGAAAACATGTATTTTCTGGAAATAGACAAACAAAAATATGGAATAAAGCCAATGAATTGCCCTGCACACATAATGATATACAAAAACAACCAGCATTCTTACAGAGAACTTCCAATAAAATACTTTGAATTCGGAACAGTTTATAGATACGAAAAATCAGGAGTATTAGGAGGCCTATTCAGAGTAAGAGGGTTCACTCAAGATGACGCACACATTTTCTGTACTCCGGAACAATTACAGGAAGAAATAAAAAAAGTAATTGAATTCTGCTTGTTTGTATTCAAGACATTTGGATTCAAAGATATTGCAGTCAAGCTGTCAACAAAACCAGACAAAGCAATAGGAAATGAAGAACAATGGAAAAAAGCAGAAGAAGCATTAAAAAAAGCCTTAAATGAAACACAATTAAAATACGAATTAGATGAAGGCGAAGGAGTTTTTTACGGGCCAAAAATTGATTTCAAAGTAAAAGATTCAATTAAAAGAGAATGGCAGTTAAGCACAATTCAAGTGGACTTTAATTTGCCTGAAAGATTTGATGCAGTGTACATAGGAGAAGACTCAAAAAAACACAGAACTATAATGATTCATCGCGCAATTTTTGGTTCACTGGAAAGATTTATTGGAATACTAATAGAACACTTTGAAGGAAAATTTCCTTTATGGTTAAGTCCAGTACAGTTTAAAGTTCTGGCAGTAGGAGAAAAATTCGAAGACTATGCCAAAGAAATAAACAAAAAATTACAGGAAAACAAATTCAGAACTGAATTAGATTTGAGAGCAGAAACAGTTTCATACAAAATAAGAGAGGGACAACTCCAAAAAATCCCATACATAATTGTAGTCGGAGAAAGAGAAAAAGAAAAAAGAACAATAACAGCAAGAGACAGAGAAGGAAAACAAAAAACTGTTTCTTTAGATGAATTCATTCAAGAAAAAAAAGAAGAAATACAAGAAAAAAAATAGCTTCTAATTTTATTTTTTTTAGTTAAATTTAAATAATCTAAAGCGGTTTTGTTATAGGAGAAACATGGCAGACTACTTAAAAGATTTAGTTAAAAAAGCTAAACGAATTAAAACTGAAGGAGACGCAGTTAAACCTAAAGAAAAAAAATCAGAAATAAACGAAAAGGAAATAAGAAAAAAACTTCTTTTAAATAAAGAAAAAAAAGGAAAAAAACTTGAAGAAGAACTTAGAAAAAAAGTTCCACAAAAAATAAAAGAAAAAGAAATAAAAGAAGAACAAGAAACAAAAGAACAAGAAAAAGAAAGACAAGTTTCATCAGTAGAAAAAGAACTTGAATCAATGGAAAAAAAAGAAATTGATTCATACGGAGACGTAAAAGTATACGCGGTTCCGGGCAAAATTCTTCCGTATTATGTTATTCCTGTAACCAAACCCACTTTAGGTGAAAGAACAATAATCAATACAATAAAAGAAGCAGCAACAAGATTAATTTCAATTGCCCCTTATAGAATAAGAGACCCTGAACAAAGAAGAACTGTCTACAAACAGAGAATAATTGAAATACTCCGAGCATCAAACGAATTAAACATTCCTGAAAGAAGATTTGATTTTTATGCTGAATCAGTTGTAAGAGAAATGGTAGGATACGGTTTAATTGATCCTTTAATCAGAGACGACCAATTAGAAGAAATAATGGTAATCGGCTCAAAAAAACCTGTTTATATTTTTCACAGAAAACACGAAATGATGATGACAAACATTGAATTTTTTTCCGACGGAGAAATAGTGGATTTAATTAACAGGATTGCAAGAGAAGTCGGAAGAAGAGTAGATATTTCAGCTCCGTTACTGGATGCAAGATTAGCAGACGGTTCAAGAGTTAATGCAACAATTCCTCCTGCATCAATTTCAGGTTCAAGTTTAACAATCAGAAAATTCCGGGCAGACCCTTATTCAATAATTGATTTAATAAAATATGAAACCTTTGACGTGGAAAGCGCTGCATTCATGTGGTTATGCGTAGAAGGATTAGGAGTAAAACCTGCAAACATTTTAATTACAGGAGGAACCGGAAGCGGAAAAACAACTACTTTGAATGTACTTGCGTCATTTATACCTGAAAGAGAAAGAATAGTAACAATAGAAGACACAGCAGAATTAAATCTTCCTTTAGAGCATTTAATTAGTTTAGAGTCAAGGCCTCCGGGATTAGAAGGAACCGGAGAAATAACTTTGGATATTTTAACAAAAAATTCTTTAAGAATGCGTCCGGACAGAGTAATAGTAGGAGAAGTAAGACACGATGAAGCATTCACTTTATTTACAGCAATGAACACAGGCCACGACGGATGCCTGGGAACAATCCATGCTAATTCACCGCAGGAAACACTTGTAAGGGTTACAAGCCCGCCAATGAATGTTCCTGAAGTAATGCTTTCAGGACTGGATTTAATTGTAGTAGAACACAGAATTCACGATAAAAAAAAGGGAACAATAAGAAGAATAACAGAAATAGCAGAAGTAACAGGGGTATTAGAAGACAAAACATCAACTCAAACATTATTTGAAAGAGATGCAATAAAAGACAGATTAATTAAAAGCGACGCAGAAAGCATTTACCTGAAAACTTTAATGAAATTTACAGGATACAACGCAAAACAAATTGAAAAAGAATTAAAAGACAGAGAAAAAATTTTAAGAAAACTCCTGGAAAAAGAAATCCATGACATGAAAGAAGTAACAGAAGCAATGAGAGAATTCTTGAACAAAAGAAGTGATTAAACATGGCAAAAAAAATAGACAAACTCAGAAAAATAATTGAAGAAAAAAAAGAAAAAGAAGACCAAAAAAAACAAACAGTAGACATGGATGAAGTAGAAAAAATCGTTGAAAGAATGAAAAGGCGTTATTCAGAAGAAGGAAGAGAAATGGAAGAAGTCGGAGGACGCCTAAAAGAACTAAGAGGAATAATTGCAGAAGGAAAACAAAAAGAATTAGAAGTACAAACAATAGAAGACCTCAAAGTATTCAGGTCTCCGATGGTAAGACAACTTGGAAAATTTTATCTTGCATTAAAAGGAATAACCAAGCCAATCGAATCACTAATAAGCAGACTGCCTCAAGTAAAACAATTGAGTTTTTATTTATACAGTGCAAACATGAATATTTCAGCAAAACAATTCCTTGCAATAATTACTTCAATTGCATTAATTGTTTTTGTTGTATCAGGAGTTCTTCTTACAACCATAGTATTCATGTTTTTTTCTGAAGCTCCTTTATTAAGCAAAAGCCTTCTGATACTTCTTGTAAGCTTAATGTTTACTTTTATGACAGTAATAATAGGTTTTTTGGTTCCAAGAAGAAAAGCAATGACAAGAGGAGACGAAGTATCAAAAGAACTTCCTTTTGCATTAAGGCACATGGCAACAGAATTAAAATCAGGTTTAGGGTTATACAGAACAATTCAAACAATTGCTTTAGCAGATTACGGAGCATTAAGCGAAGAATTCTCCAGAACAATAAATGAAATAGAAGAAGGAACAGACACAAAACTTGCATTAAGGCATTTAGCTTTAAGAACTCAATCCAAAGCATTAAGAAATGCATTAATTCACGTGATAAGAGCATTGAGAACCGGAGGAAACCTTTCAATTATAATGAACGACATAGCAGACGATGTATCATTTGCATTAAGAATGAAAATAAAAGATTTCTCGCAAAAAATGAATTTCTTTGCAACAATCTTTATTTACATGGCAATAGTTATTCCAGTATTTATTTCAATTTTAGGAGGCATAAGAATTACTCCAATTCAGTCAGGAAGCGTATTTGAATCACTTCCTTTAGATACTCCGGTTTTAATGGCATTCTTTTTAGTTTTTATGCCCATGTTATTGGTTTACTTGATTATATTTATTTCAATGAGTCAGCCGAAGGTGTAATGAAATGACAAGAGTAAGATTATATCAAAAAATTGGTTTCTTAAAGAAATCAAAATTCATGAAAAAATACGAAAAATACTTGAATGAAATAAACCTAAAAGTTGACCCTTTATTATGGATGACTTTATCATTTTTAATTGCATTAATTGCAGGAATTCTTGTTTACCTGCTTCTTGGTTTTCTTTCCCCTCCAACAGATCCAGCACTGGTTGCATTAGGAGAACAAAATCCGCCGTTAACTGAATCAATGATAATCATGGTTTTTGTCAGTTTTTTTGTGGTAATAGATTTAATGATTGGATATCCATACATTAAAGGAATAAGCAGAATAAATAAAATAGAAGAAGAACTTCCTGAAGCATTAAAGCAAATGGCCGACATACTCAAAGCAGGAGGAACATACGAATATGCATTAAGGGAAATCAGCCACGCAGACTTTGGACCGTTAACTCCAGAACTAGAAAACGTTCTAAGAAAATTAGAAGAAGGAGAAAACTTTGCAGACTCGCTTTCAACTTTATCATACAACATTGATTCAAGACTAGTTAAAAGAAGTGTTACAATAATAATTGATTCAGTAAAAGCAGGAGCAGGTTTAGCAGACATTTTAGATGAAATAGCAGAAGACATAAGAGACACAAACAGAATCAACCACGAAAGAAGAAGCCAGACATTAATGCAGGTATTGTTTATGGTAACAGCAGGAGCAATAGTCACTCCATTTATTTTTGGTTTAATTTCAACAATAGTGGATTTTTTGATTACTTCTTCTTCACAGCTGGCAACACTTCCAACTGAAGTAAAACTAGAAGCAGTTGACTCAAAATTCCTTTTATTGTATTTGCTTCAAATTTATGTTTTCATTGAAGTTGTAGCATCAAGTGTAATGATTTCTTTAATGAGAGAAGGAAACAAAAACAAAAGTATTATATATCTGCCAATACTTTTATTTATCGGTTATGTTGTTTACTTCCTATCAAACATTATTTCAAAAGGATTAATTTCCGGAATCGGAGGATTATAAAATGGAAAACAAAGCTCAGACTTCAATTGAAACACTTTTAATAATTGCAACAGCCGTAGTAATAGCAGTAGTCGTAGGAGCATTCCTAAAAGGACTTGTATCAGGTCCAATAGCACACAAAACAAACGAATTAGCAAACTAAAAAGAAAATATTTATAAATAAAAGTTGAGTTATTACATACAATAAATTTTTATTTAAAAAAGAAAAAGGAGGGAAAAATAAATGGACAACAAAGCACAAGGAGCATTAGAATACCTGTTATTAATCGGAGGAGCAGTATTAATTGCTGCAGTCGTAATTGTTATCCTAACAGGATTAGCAGGAAACAACCCAACACACGCTCAAAACTACTACCACCAAAAATACAACGATCTGGCACATGCAGTTTAATTAAAAGTGTTCTTTATGGACAACAAAGCACAGTCATCACTGGAATACCTCCTGCTTATTGCAGGGGTTGTTCTGGTTGCAGCAATAGTAATAATAACGCTGATTACCGCAATTAGCACTCCAGAACATTCACAAAGCATTTATCACAATAAATACAATGATTTATCTCATACAGTATAAAAAAAAATGATTTTTTATGGATAATAAAGCACAAGGAGCATTAGAATACCTGCTGATTATTGCAGGAGCAGTAATAGTTGCTGCAATAGTTATAGTTGTAATGACTGACGTGACAAAACCAGTGGCAAACAAAACAACATGCACTTTGCATAACTGGCTGAACAGTTTATAAGTGATTTAAATGGAAGAAAAAGCACAAGTTTCAATTGAATATCTTTTAAGCGTGCTTTTCAGCATTGTGTTGGTAATGGCGGCAGCAATACTACTTGATACTTTAAGGGCTTTAGCACAGACATCAAAAGCAACAGTGTTAAGAGTAAGAGAACAAACAATCGAAACCCTTATAGAGTGAGGGAAAAAAAAAATGAATCCTTTTATTTTTTCTTATTTTTTTGTTTCACTAATCATACTTTTAGTTGGCTCTTACACTGATTTAAAAGAAAGAATGATTTCAAACAAACTGACTTACGGAGGAATAATAATAGGAATTTTAATTCATTTAATTGAATCAATTTATTTAAATGATTATTTTATTGCTGGAACCGCAATTGGAATTACAATTGCAACATTTGTTTTTTCGTGGGGTTTATGGAAAATAGGAGTATGGGCAGGAGGAGACGTAAAACTATTTACGGCTTTAGCTGCATTAAATCCATTCAATTTAGGTTTCATAAGAGACTTAATTGGTTTGCAAAATTCACTGCTTGCATCAATTGCTGTTCCAATTTTTCCGTTAACTCTGTTTGTTTTCAGTATTTTTTCAATGCTTCCATACGGAATGCTGTTAAGCATTAATGCATTAAAAGAAAAAAAAGAACTAAGAAAAGAATTAATGCATGAATTAAAAGAAAAATTATTTCAGGCAATAAAATTAGTTGCATTAATTACAGGATTAAATTTTGTTTTAATTAATGTTTTTGGAATTTCAAACGGAATACTGTTATTTGTATTAATAATTGTTTTGCTGATTGCTTCAGCAAAACTTAACTGGAAAATCAGAACAATAATAATTATTGTTTTGTTTGGTTATGCAGTTTACAGTGACTTTAGTAATGCAATTAAAAACTTTTTAATTGGAACAACAAGCCTTTACGCAATATATGTTTTACTAAAAATGTTTTCTTTCAGCAGAACGCATGTATTAAAGAAAAAAATTAATGTAAATGAATTAGAAGAAGGAATGATTCCTGCAGTATCTTTATATGAAGTACAAGGAAAAATAATTCAAAAAAAACCTTTAAGCATGGCAAACATTATTAAGTACGTTAGAGATAATAATTTAGAAGCATTAATGCAGGGATTTCAGCCAAAAGGAAAAGAAATTATTTCAACAAAAAAAGCCGCAGGAATAGAAAAAAAAGAAATACAAAAAATAAAAAAATTAGCAGAAGAAAACAAAATTCCAAAAGAAATAGAAATAAAATTAACTGCGCCAATGATTCCTGCAGTATTAATAGGGTATTTGCTTGTTAATTTGACAGGAGATTTAATTTGGAATTTACTATGAAAAAAGGACAAACTTCAATTGAATTCATGCTTTTAATAGTAATAAGTCTGCTTTACATTCAAACAGTAATCAGCCCAAACGTAAACGAATCATTATTAAGCGTAAGTGATACAGCAAGAATAGGGGAAGCAAGGCTTGCAACAGAAAAACTGGCTAATGCAATAAACTATGTTGCTGCATCAAACTCTGAAAGCAAAACAACCGTAAACTTGTTTATTCCGGACAGAACAATAATTTCGTGCGATGAATCCAACAGAAGAATAAGCTATCAAACTATTATTGACGGAAACATTGCAAAATGCGGAATAATTGACGGAGATCCTTCAAACTGTGAAAAAGACTTTGAATTAAATCCCAAAATAAACTTAAACTGCCTTACTCCACCGTTTAATGCTTCAGACCAAATTGACTCAAATTATGTTTCCAATCCAGTAACATTATATATTGAAAGAGATTCAACAGGAAACGTAATAATATTCGGCAACATAAGCTAAAAAAAGTGATTAAAAATGAAAAAAGGCCAGTCAAGTTTTGAAGTATTAATGGTTACTTTAGCAGTAATAGTTACTTCCACTTTTATTTTAGGCGGATTTTTTGATTTAGGAGATCAAACATTTGCTTTAGCAATGCTGAAAGCAAACATAATGGAAGAATTAGACCAAAACAATAATTTTTATGTACTAAAAAAAATTTATTACGAGCAGGCAGACGAACACACAATAGTATTTGATGTAATTATAGTAGATGATACAATACAACAGAATCCAATCTGCTGGATGGACTTAAATTCATCCGCCAACAAAATAATAAACCAAACAAAATACACTGACTTAACAATTTATGTTGCCTGCGAACCAACAAAAAAACAAGTTTATCCGTGAAAAAAAAATGATTTCAGAATTCCTAAAAAAAAATTTAAATGAATTCAATTATGGAAACTTTATAGTAAAAAAAATTCATGCAAGCCTCATTTTAATGGTTTTAGCAGGCTTTCTTTTTTATGCAACAGAATTCAAAACAATACTTTTTCTGGAAATAATTTTTTCCTTAATTTTTTTTCATACATTGTTAATTGAAGCAAAAAAAAAGTTTCAAAAAGACTTCAAATACTTTCTGACATTATATGGTTTATTTTATTTGGTTGTGCAGGCAATGTGGTTAAACAACTTTATTGTTCCAAAAGAAAACAGAATGGACGCAGGTTTTTTTTTAATTTTTATTTTGATTGCAATTGCAGTCGGGTTTAGTTTGCTGTTAAAAAAGAAAACCGTTAAAGCAAAAGTTTTGAGTTCAAACGGAAAAATAACTGTAATTGAAACAGAATTTGATTTAAAAAGTTTTACTAAAGGAGGAAAACACATAATAAAAACAAAAGAAAAATTCAATGAAGGACAGGAAATAAAAATAAAAATAAACAAAAACTTTTTTGGAAAAAAAATTCAAGTAATTCGTTGATAAACGAACAAAAAAACTTATTTAATTGATTTAAAGCACTATTTGAATGGATTTGCTGTTTCTGGTTTTATCAGGATGCATTGCAGGAATATTCACTGGATTAATTCCAGGAATACACATGAACACTGTTGCAGTTTCGCTTGTATATTTTTTGCCTGAAAACACTGATTTAATTTACTTTATTATTGCAATGAGCGTCATGCATACTTTCATAGATTTCATTCCATCAATTTTGTTTGGAGCCCCTGAAGAAGAAAATTTTCTTTCAATTTTGCCGGGACACAAAATGCTTTTAGAAGGAAACGGATTAAACGCAATAAAAATAACTGCATTAGGAGGATTAATAGGAGGCATTTTGTCAGTTATGTTTTCATTTATTTTTGTTTCCTTACTTGAAAAAATTAAATGGATTATTCCAAAAATAATTCCGTCAATTCTGGTTCTGGCTTTATTGTTAATGGTTTCAGAAGAAAAAAAATGGAAAAACACATTGCTTATTGTAGTTCTTTCAGGAACACTAGGATTTCTTGTATTAAACGATTATTTTTTTGTAAGAGAACCTTTGTTTGTTTTAGTTACCGGCTTTTTTGCTTTTCCCTTAGTAATTAATTCTATTTTAAACAAAACACGAATTCCTGAACAAAAAAAAGAAAAATTCAATTTTTCTTTTCAGGAAATAAAAGGAAGTTTAATGAGTGTTTTAGGAGGAAGCCTTATTTCATTGATTCCTGGAATAGGGCCAAGCATTTCTGCTTTTATTTTAAGCAAATTCTCTAAATTGAATTCAAAGGCTTTTCTTGCATTGCTTGGAGGAATAAATACAACAAATATTATTTTTTCTTTTTTTGTTTTGATTTCAATTGGAAAAACCAGAAGCGGTTCAGCAGTAGCAGTAAAACAATTAGGAAACATTAATGAAAGCCAATTGTTTTTAGTCTGCGGAATTATTTTGATTTCATTAATTCTTGCTTCAGTTTCTGCTGTACTTTTATCTGAATTTTTAATTAAAAAAATCCAGAAAATAAATTACACAAAAATTAACTTGATTGTTTTAATGTTTCTTTTGATTTTAGTTTTTTTATTCAGCGGAATAAACGGATTAATTTTATCAGGAATTTCAACAGGAATCGGATTACTGGCAGTAAAAAAAGAAATCAAAAAAAGCTCCTGCATGAGCTTTTTGATTTTTCCTGTATTAGGGCATTACTTGGCATGATTAATTTTAAAAATTTCTAATTCTTTATCATAAATTAATTCAGAACACTGGCCATTCACTAAACTTTCCCGCAAAACAGGACGAAAATTTCCCAAATAACGAGAATATCCTTCTTCAATATAAAAATGAAAATATACAACATAATCTATTTTATTTTCCTTCAAAAAATCACAGGGGTTTCCTTCAAAAGCAACATGCCAAGTATAATCATACAAAATTGCTTCTTCAAATCTTGACGATAATGCCCCTCCATCAACAAACCACACAATTATATCTGAATTATCCTTAATTTTTTCTGTTCCTGCAAAAGAATGTTCATTTACAAAAGTAGCGTGGAATACCCCTAAAACAGGGATCACTGAAAATAAAAGCAACAAAATAAAAACAATAATAACAAAAAATGAAAGCAATTTGTTTTTTAATAAAAGAATTTTTTTCAGCTGAATCCCCGAAAAAATACAAATAAGAGAATAGATTGGAATAAAATATCTAGGAAAACCAGTTAAATTAGGTTGAGCGCCATTAATAAAAATTACAAACAAAAATAAAGATGCAGAAATAAAAAATAACATCAAAAAATTAAGTTCTTTTTTATCCCTCCATAACAATCCAATAAAAAAAAGAAAAGGAATAAAAAAAAGATAATAATTGTGATAAAAAAAATGAAACAAAACATTAAAAACTGAAACAATATTTAAAAAAATTTTTGAAAATAAATCCTGAGAAATAAACTGTCCGTAACCCCCTACACTAGAATCATCAAAATTTAGTTCAAAATGTAAAACAAAAAAAACACAAGAAACTAAGACAAAAAAAACTCCAAATGTTAACGCTGCTTTAAAATCTTTTTTATAAAACAAAAATAATAATAATCCAATAAAAAAAATCGCTCCTGTAAATTTAGTTAAAAACATTAAACCTGAAAAAAAACCCGCCAGACTTATAAAAAACAAATGTTTATTTTTAAAATAATTTAAGATAAAAAAAACAGATCCTAAAAAAAACAAGGACAAAAAATTTTCAACAGTAAAAAAAGAAATAAAAAAAAGCACTAAAGGAGTTAAAGCATAAATAGCCATTGAAAAAAATTCTGGGTAGCCTATGCTTTTAACAATAAAAAAAATCAGAAATAAAGATAAAACTAATGAAAAAAAAGAAACAAACCAAAAAAAGTTTCCTTCCAAAAAATATTTAGTTACTCCAACAAAAGATTCAAATAATAAAGGAAATTGATTGCTTCTAACCTGATAAATATTATGAGTTTCTTTAAAAAAAGTTTTTTTTCCATTATCTGCTATATCATTTATTATTGGCAAATGGTATGTTTCGTCGTCATGAACTAACGATTTATTGACTTGAATAAAAAAAGCTGCTAAAACTAAGAAAAAAATCAAAAGAAACAAAATCAAAAATTCAAAGAAATGAAATTTTCCAGATTTAAAGCCTTTAAATTTAATTTTTTTAAATGAATCAAAAAAGCATCTAATTTTATTTTTTTTAAAAACAAAAAAAACAATCAAAGCAAGCAAAGCATAAAAATAAATGAATTCTTTTAAAATACCAAAAAAAGAAACAACAACATAAAACAAAAAAGAAGTAATTGAAAGAGACAAAAAAACACTTAAAACAGCCTTCTCCAAGCCAGAAAAATACTTATCTGCAACCAAATAACCAGGAACAATCAAAACAACAATAAAAGCAATTAATTCAAACAAAAACATCACTAGTTTTTTATTTAACTAATGTATAATTATATCTGTTTAACTTAAAAATAATGAGGGGAAAAAAAATAATTCTAATAACAATTCCTGCATTCAACGAAGAAAAAACAATTGCTTTAGTCATAAAAGAAGCAAAACAATACTTGAAAAACGAAAACTATAAAATTCTTGTTTTAGATGACGGAAGTAAAGATAAAACAGCTGAAACTGCATTAAAAGAAGGAGCAATAGTTGTATCTCATCCAAAGAATTTTGGTTTGGCTGAAACATTCAAAAGCGAAATGAAAGAGGCTGAAAAATTAAAGCCTGAAATGATTATTCATTTAGATGCAGATGCACAATATGATTTGAAGGAAATTCCTTTAATGATAAAAGAAATACGGAATGGAACTGATTTAGTTTTAGCCAGCAGATTCAAAGGAAAAATAGAAGAAATGCCCTCTTTAAAAAAATTTGGAAACAAGGCGTTTTCCAAAGTTATTTCAAATATTACCGGCCAAAAAATAACTGATGCACAAACAGGATTCAGGGCATTTAATTTAAAGACCGCAGAACTGGATGTCAGAGCAAACTACACTTATACTCAGGAACAGATTATCAGGGCAATAAAAGAAAAACTTGTTGTAAAAGAAATTCCCTGTGTTTTCAGGAAGAGGGAAGATGGAAAAAGCAGGTTAATGAAAAACCCTTTTGATTATGCATTAAAAGCATGGCTTAATTTGTTCAGGGTTTACAGGGATTACGCCCCATTAAAATTTTTTGGGTTAATTGGCGGAGGATTATTTGCATTAGGCTTTTTGTTTGGCTTGTGGCTGGTTTTCCTGCATTTGACTTCAGGAATTGAAGGACACATTGCTTTAATGATTTTAACAATGATTTTGATTGTAACTGGATTACAGATTGTTTTGTTTGGTTTTCTGGCTGATATGAAAAAGTGAATTAAATGAAGATAGTGTTAATTGGACCGACTTATCCTTATGCGGGGGGAATCTCTCATTTTAACACAATACTTGCAAAAGAACTGGAAAAACGAAATGAAGTGAAAGTTTTTTCTTATTACAAAAGGTATCCTCACTTTTTGTATCCTGCAAAAGAACAAGAAGACAAAAAAAGTACAATGAAAATTGAAGTGCACGCTGAAAGAACTTTAAGCATGATTAACCCTTTTTCTTGGATTAATACTGCATTAAAAATAAGAAGATTTAATCCAGAAAAAATAGTTTTTCATTTTGTTACGCCTTTTACTTCAATAATGTTTTCAATAATGTCCTTTATTTCAAAATTCAAGAGAAAAACAAAAACGGTTTTAATTTGCCATAATTTAAAGCCACATGAAAAAAGTTTTTTTGACAAAATATTGACAAAAATAATATTTTCCAATACAAATGAATTTATAACCCATTCAAATGAGGATTTTAACGAATTAAAAAAAAAGTTTAAAAACAGGAAAGTTGTAAAAGGATTTGCCCCGGCATTAAACTTTTTTAACTTTAAAACGTTTTCAAAAAATGAATCAAAAAAAATTCTTAAATTAAATAAAAAAACAATTTTGTTTTTTGGTTATGTAAGAAAATATAAGGGATTAGATCTTTTACTGGATTCTTTGCCTTTTGTATTAAAACAAATTGACTTAGAATTGGTTATTGCCGGCCAGTTCTGTAAAAATAAAAAGGTTTATTTGGAAAAAATTAAAGAACTTGAAATTGAAAAAAATGTTAAAATTTTTGATGAATACCTTCCAAATGAAAAAGTAGGTTTGTTTTTTTCTGCATCTGATGTTATATTGATGCCATACAAAAGCTTAAGCAACAGCGCAATACTCCAGATTGCATTATCTTTTAATAAACCGGTTATTGGAACAAAAGTTGGGGCACTAAAAGAAGTCATAAAGAATAATATTAATGGTTTGTTCACAGAAAATTCAAAAGAAAGCATTGCAAAGGCAATAATAAAATTTTATGAAGAAAAAAAAGAAAAAGAATTTTCAGAGAACATGAAAAAAATTAAGGAAAATTTTTCTTGGGAAAAGTATACAGGGTTGTTAGCAAATGAGTAAATTATTAAATCTGATAAAAAACCAAATATCCAACCCGATAAAAATAATTTTGTTAAAGAGAAAAAAGAAAAACGACGGATATTATTATGCCGGAGTTCAGGGAAATAAGATGGCTCTTGATTTAAATGATAAGGGGTTATGCAGAGAAGTTGCATTAACAGGAGTTCATGAGCCAAAATCAACTGAATATATAAAAAAAATAGTTAAACCAGGAATGACTATTATTGACGTTGGAGCAAATATAGGGTATTATGCTTTAATCGAAGCAAAAGCCGGTGCAAAAGTTTTTGCCATTGAACCAAGTGAAAAGAATTTTGAGATGCTAAAAAAAAATATTGAAATAAATGAATTACAACAAAAAATAAGTGTTTCTAAACTGGCAATTTCAGATAAAGAAGGAGAAGAAAAATTTTATTTGGTCGGGGCATACAACAGAAACTCATTAATTCCTTCAGGGAATAACTCAATAAATGTAAAAACAATCAGTTTGGATTATTACTTCAAAAAAGAGAAAATCAAAAAAGCAGATTTAATCAGGATGGATATTGAAGGGGCTGAACTTAAAGCACTTAATGGAATGAAAAACATTTTAAGTAAAAATCCCCCTAAACATTTATTTATTGAATTACACCCAGTTCAGCTTGCAGAAAATAACTGTTCAATCAAAAAAGTTATTGAACTAATTTATTCATATGGATATACAATAAAAATAGCAATTTATGAGTCTGATCCAACTTCAATTAAATTTAGTTCAGTAAAAGAAATTTTCAACAAGGCATTAGCTTCAAAAGAATTTTTTAAGACAATTTTCACTGCAATTAGAAGCACAAAATTAGAAAAAAATTATTATAATAAAGAGGGTTTGGCAAATAATCCTTTTTTTAATTCTAATGCAGTGGAAGTCTTTTTTGAGTTGGATAAATGAACAAAAAAGAAATAGTTTTGAAAACCGCAGTAAGCATTCTGATTATAGTTCTAATAGTTTATTTTGTCGGGTTGGAAGAAATTAAGGACGGCATTACAAAAACAAAAATTGAATATTTACTTTTAGTATCAGGGTTCTTTCTTTTATCAATGTTTATTACAACACTGGCAATATTGCCTTTAATAAAAACAAAAAATACCTACAAAATATTCAAATTCAGAACAATAAGCTGGTCTGCTGGATTGTTTCTCCCAAGCAAAATAGGGGAAATAGTATTTCCTTTAATGCTGAAAAAAGAAGGGATCGAAACAAAACAAGCAATTGCAATATTTTTTATAGACAGATTTGTTTCTTTTTCAATTATGGGAATAATTGCTTTTTTAGGGCTAATTAAATTTTTTGAAATTAAATTTAATTTTACATATTTAATTATATTTTTTATTGCTTTTCTGATTTTACTAATATCTAAAAACAAAATTAAAATAATTCAAAAAACTCAGCCATTAATCAAACAGACAGAAGACTACTTAAAAAGAGAAAAAAGAGCAATTCTTATTAATTATGTTTTTTCTTTACTTAATTTTATTCTTATGTTTTTAGTTATAAAAACTCTTTTTCTTTCCTTAAATCAAGAAGTTAGCTTAATTGATATCGCATTAATTTCTTGTATTACCTTAATAATAGGGGTTATTCCTTTCACAATTAATGGTTTAGGATTAAGACAAGGCGCAATGATTTTTTTATATTCTTTAGTCGGGGTTAAACCAGAATACACAATTTTAGTTGCATTTGTCTTTTTTGTTTGTTCTTATGGATTAGGAGCAATATTTTTGGCTTTATACTGGAGCGAATTCAGTTTTATTCTGAAAAGGAAAAGTGATAAAGAAAATGATTAAAATAAAAGAAATTGTTTTGGAATCAATAATGCTTGCCTCAAAAAAAGTTTATCCAAACGAATTTATTTCAATGCTTGGAACAAACAAAAAAAAAGAAATAAATGAATTAGTAGTGTTTCCTGCAGTATTTGGAAAAAATTTTTCTTCAATCAGATTTGATTTAATTCCGTTTGATTCAAGCATAATAGGAACAGTTCATTCACATCCAACTCCAAACAACAATCCATCCCAAGAAGACATAAAAGTTTTTGAAGCAACAGGAAAAATACACTTAATAATTAGTTGGCCGTTTAATTTAAATACAATAAAAGCATTCAATCAAAACGGAAAAGAAATAGGATTTGAGGTAATTAAATGAAAAGTCCTTTGGCATTAATTATAATGGATGGATGGGGATTAAGTAAAAAAAAAGAAGGAAATGCTATTTACTTGGCTGAACCAAAAAATTATCTGAAATACTGGAAAGAGTTTCCTCACACAAAATTAAAGTGTTCAGGAAAAAATGTTGGTTTGCCAAAAGGAAGCCAAGGCAATTCAGAAGTAGGGCATTTGCATATAGGTGCAGGAAGAATTGTATTACAGCCCTTAATGATGATAAACCAAGCAATAAAAGACAAAAGCTTTTATGAAAATAAAGTTTTGGTTAAGGCAATAAAAAAAGCAAAAAAAGAAAACAAAAAAGTTCATTTAATGGGATTGCTTTCAGACGAAGGAGTTCATGCAACAACAAAACATTTGTATGCTTTGCTGAAAATGACAAAAAAAATGAATGCAAAAAAAGTTTTTGTTCATGCATTTTTAGACGGACGAGATGTACCGGAAAAAAGTGCAGAGAAATATTTAAAAGAGTTAGAAAAAAAAATTCAAGAAATTGGAGCAGGAAAAATTGCTTCAATGATTGGAAGATATTATGCAATGGACCGAGACAACAACTGGAACAGAACAAAAAAAGCAGTAGAGTTGTTGGTTAAAGGAAAAGGAATAAAAGAAAAAAATGCTTTAAAAGGAATTGAAAACTCATACAAAAGAGGAGATAAAACAGACTATTATGTTAAGCCCATAATTTTAAATGAAAAAGGTCTGATAGAAAAAGAAGACACAATTATATTCTTTAATTTCCGCTCAGACAGAAGCAGGCAATTAACAAGATGTTTTACTGAAAGAAAGTTTGGGGCGCCAAAAGTAAATTTTGTGTGTATGACAAAATACGACAAAAAAATTAAGGCTCCAACTGCATTTGAACAAACAAAAGTTAAAAACAATTTAGGAAAAGTTTTAGCAGAAAATGGATTAAAGCAGTTAAGAATAGCAGAAACAGAAAAATATGCTCATGTGACTTTCTTTTTTAACAGCCAAATAGAAAAACCAAACAAAAGAGAAGAAAGAATTATGGTTAATTCTCCTAAAGTACCTTCATATGACTTGAAACCGGAAATGAGTGCAATTGAAGTCAAAAAAAAAGTTTTAAAAGAAATAAAAAAAGACAAATTTGATATTATTATAATTAATTTTGCTAACCCTGATTTAGTTGGGCATTCAGGAAAAATAAATGCAGTGATAAAAGCAATAAAAACAGTTGATGAATGTGTAGGGGAAATAACTCAACTGATTTTAAAAAAAAATGGAAAAACATTAATTACAGCAGACCATGGAAATGCAGAACAAATGATTTACAAAAACAAAGAAGTATGTCCTGCACATACAACAAACAAAGTTCCGTTTATTCTGGTTTCAAAAAAAGAAAAAAAACTCAGAAAACAAGGAGAATTAATTGATATTGCTCCAACAATACTGAAAATACTTAAAATAAAAAAACCCAAAGAAATGACAGGAAAAAATTTAATCAAATAATTAAATCCAAAAGACTTAAATATTCTTAAACTATATTTTTATTTGATGCAAAAAGGACAAATAAGTCTGGATTTAATGTTTACAGTAATAGTAGTAATTCTGCTTGCACAAGTCTTTACAAGCTTTAGCCAAGAATTAATGCAAAGCGAAAGAACAACAGGAATAAGAGCCCAAGAACAAAATATTGCAAACGATTTAATTGAATTAATGAACCAAACAAAAATGTTTGACGAAAATCAGGACAGCAACTTTAATGTAAATTACAGGATTCCATTCATAATTGACCCCCAAAAAAGAGGAAAACAAGACTGCAACGTAATAATTCACAGGAATTTAAATCCAAAAACATACATAAAAATAAGCTATCAAACAAACGACTTAAATGAAGTCACCGTGCAAAAAGACATAAACTTTAATTTTTTGGATACCAGTGAATTAAATTATTTATGCGGAGAAGTAATTCAAGCAGACAAACAAACATGGGGAGAAAAAACATGAAAAAAGGACAAATAATTTCATTGGATTTCATTATATCATTAGTGTTAATTGTAATGGCAATAGGATTAGTACTGCAATTAAGTGAAATAGAAAACTATAATTTCAAAGACAAAAAATTAAAAGACGACGTGCAAATCATGGGAAAAACTGCCTCCAATCTTTTAGTTAACAGCCCAAAAACTGTATGCGAATTAGTTGATGCAAGAGACCAAAACAAAATAATTTCATACATAAGCAATTGTTTGCCGGACTTCAATTTTGCTGTGCCATACAATGAATGCGGAGGAAGTGCAACAGCATGCAAGACATGGGACAAATATGGAGCAAACCACAGGACATTCAAGCCAATATTAAAAGAATTCTTAGGGCTTCCGGAAGAATACTCGTGTTATATTAAAATAAAAGGAGGAAAAGTTAATCCAGATGAAAATGCAAGTTTGCTGTCAGACTGCGAGATTTCTCCTCCTGCCCTAGCAAAAAACGTTTATGCAATAGACTTGAATGTAATGATTCACAACAAAGTAAACGGTTCAAGCGGAAAAACATTAACTGTAGACAAAAACGAATTTGAATACTGCACAATTTACGGTTCTCATGAAGATTACTGTCATATGTATCCTGCAGTAATAAAATTTATGGTGTGGAAAAATGAATAAAGGATTTATTTTCAGCACAGATGCAATGATTGCATTAGCAACAGTAATGATTGCTTCATTAATACTTACTTTTCCTTATTCAATAGAAGAAGGAAGTGAAGCAAATCTTTCTTTTTTAAAACAAGAATTATCAGGACAAGCAATAGTAGCATACTATCAGGGAAAAACAGCGGAAGAAATAGGATTAAGAAGCAGTAATTCAGATTTCAATAATTTTGATTACGCAGAATGCTTTACTTTATACGACTATAATTATGAATACAGCGAAATATACGGAAAAGGAAAATTAGAAGAAAAAAAATACTGCATGGGAAAAAGGAGTTTAAGATGAAAGGATTTTACAGTGTAATAATAGGATTAATAGTTTTGCTGATTTTATCTACAGCTTTATTCAGTGTAAGTTCGTTTAACAAAAGCCAGTCATTGATTCCTCAAAAAGAAAGCTTTAATTATACAATAAAAGAATGGCAGAATGCAAGAAGAATGCTTGACAAAGCAACTTCAGATGCAATAATAGACACAGCGTTTTCAGCAGACTGCCTTACAATAGATGCAGGAACCGCAGAAAAATTCAATGACGCAAACATTTTAGTTTACGACTACAATACAATTGCATCAATGAACGCAGACTGCATAATAAAAAATTTAAACAGCAGCACAATACTAATCCAAAAAACAGTCGACCATGCAGTTCATTCAGTCGGAGAAAGAAATGTTTTTGACATAAACATAGGAATGACATTAAAATGCATGCATCAAATAGAAATAGGAATTGATTTAAACTCTCTTGCTTCATACGACAAAAACATTTTGTTTGAAAAAACAGTTGACGCAAACTTTAATTCTTCAACAAATGACTGCAATGTATTTGTAATAGACAAGCAGTCAGGATTAATGGATGTAAATTATTTTGTTTCAATGTCCTAAAAAAATTTTGAAATATGCTTTGAAACTCCCGACCCATACTGCAAGGCTTTTTTTTTCTTTAAAGCAATTTCTTCAGGAAGACCTAAATCCAAAGCAAGCTTTCTTAAAATTCTTTTCCTCAAAAAATCATCAGAAGAAAAAATTTTCTGATTAACAGGAATCCTCATAGAAGTGCATACAAGATTTTTATCTAAAAAAGGAAGCCTGTGCTCTAAATTAAAATGCATAGAAACAAGATCTTCACGGTAAAGGTTTCTGCTCCACAAATTAAAAATTGAATGCCAGATTTCACTCTGAACTTTATTCAAAGGAACCTTGGAATAAGAATGATAGCCTCCAAAAATTTCATCAGAACCTTGCCCTGAAAAAATTACCTGAAAACCTTTTTTATGTACTAATTCACAAACTGCGTATTCAGGAACAGTCAACTGCAACTGCATTTCATCAAAAAAAGAAAGCAAAGAAAGAGACTTCAAAGAAAGATGCATTAATTCATCTTTTTCAATGACTCTAGTATGAAGCTTTAAATCAAGTTTTTCTGCGGCTTTAACAGCAGAAACCAAATCATGAGAATCCTGCATTCCAACAGAAAACAATTCTGTTTCAGGAACAACAGAAGAAACAGCTTTTGCAATAACACTTGAATCAACTCCTCCGGAAAAAAGAATTCCTGTTTTCTTAACATTCCTTGAACGCAAAAAAACTGAATCAAAAAAAGATTTCTTTAAATCAAAAAAAGAAGCCTTTTGAGAACAATTTTTTTTAAATAAATCAAAAGAAAAAATTTTTTTTATTTGAATTCCGTTTTCAGACAAAATCAAAAGGCTTCCGGGAAGCAAAGGCAAAGGAAAATTAATGTTCATTTTCTTTAAAGGTTTTGGTTCAGAAGCAAACGCAATAAAAGAATCGTTTTCTCCAAACCAAACAGGTTTTATTCCCAAAATGTCTCTGAAAACAAAAATTTTTTTATTAAAAGTAAAAGCAACAGCATATTCGCCGTTTGCTTTACTCATAAAATTTTTAATTGCTTTTTCCGGAGAACTTTTTTTTAGTTTGCTTTCAAAAAATTCTTTTACAAAAATTGTATCTGATTCTGATTCAGAAAACTCAAAAAAATTATATATTTCTCCATTAAAAACAAGAGAATTTTTTTGGAATTCAACCGGCTGAGGATGACAGCCGTTAATTGGCATCAAAGAATGAGCTATTCCAAACGAACCCTTAAGAAAATTCTTTCTTAAAGAAGAAAGAGTTTTTGCATGAACAGTTTTTCCGTTAACTGAAAGCCCAAAAAATTTGTTTCCACGGTGCCTTAAATCAAACAATAATTCCATTAAATAATCAAAAACGTTTTCTTTTTTTTTTGAAATGACTCCTGAAATAGAACACATAATATAAAAAAGCTGAAAAAAAGAATTAAAAAAAGGTGTTTAGGAAAAAAACTAACAAAATAAAAAACAAATTAAAAAAGTCGGTGAAAAGAATCTTTTATGAAAGAAAAAACAAGATTGTTGTTTGCTTTAACTGCAATTTTTGTTATAGCAATGATAATCATTGCATTTGGAAGCTTTCTGGAAGAAACACCAAAAGACAAAATTGCGCCAAACACAACTTCAATTAAAATACCAAAAGAAAAAATGGGCAGTCTTTCACTTCAAAAAGAAGGAAACCAAAACGAATTCATAGAAGACAAACTAAAGTGAATAATAATACTCTCCTTTTAGCTTTTGCTCTTTGTCTTTAATTGAATTCAGTTTGTTTGCTCTGGGCCGGCCTGTTTCAGGATCCCGTCTGAAAGAAACATTCATTTCCTTCAAGAAAAAATTCATGCCTGAATGCATTTCCTGAGGCGAAAAAGCTTTTCCTTCAACAGAAGTGGTTCCCTGAAAAACAATTAATCTGTCAGAAATGTAATCAATAAACAAAACATCATGATCTACAATCAAAGCAGTTTTTCCTTTCTTTTCAATAATGCTTCTTATGGCATCAGCAATCTTTAATCTGTCTTCAACATCAACAAAAGCAGACGGTTCATCCAAAAGATAAAGCCCTGCTTCCCTGCTTAAACAAAAAGCAACCGCGATTTTTTGGAGTTCTCCTCCGCTTAAATTCTTTAAATTTGAATCCATTAAAGAATCCAAAGAAAACTTTTTTTTGAATTCAGAATTAAATGTTTCTTTGTTTATTTCAGGCAAAGAAAACAATTCCCTTACAGTCTTGTTTTCTGTTTTCAACTGCTGGGGTTTAAATGAAATCTTTAAATTTAAATCAAGTTCTGTGTTGTCGGGCTTAATTTTTCCTGCAAGAATTTTAACAAAAGTTGTTTTTCCTAAAGCATTTCCTCCGACTATGCCTATTACTTCTCCCTGCCGTAAACTTCCTGCTTCACTTTTCAAGCTAAAACCAGAAAACTTTTTTTCAATTGAAGGATACTCAAAAAAAACAGTTGTTTTTCTGCTTTTAGCAGGAGGCTTTACTTCAAAACTTAATTCTTTGTCTCTAAACCTTATGTTTTCATCTTTAAGATAACCGTTCAAAAACTCGTTTATTCCATTTTTAGAGCTTTTAACTGAACTGACAACACCATAAATTCCAGGAGAACCATAAAAAATGTTAATGTAGTCGCTTAAATAATCCAAAACAGCCAAATCGTGTTCTACAAGCATAACGCTTTTATTTGATTCAGCAACAAAATTAACTGCTTTAGCCATTTTCAGTCTTTGCTTTATATCTAAAAAAGAAGAAGGCTCGTCAAAAAAATAGTAGTCGGCTTTCTTTAATATTGCTGCAGCCACAGCAAGCCTTTGAAGTTCTCCTCCTGAAAGATTTTTTATTTCCTTTGAAAGAATAGGAGTTAATTCAAGCAAATCAATTAATTCATTCAAAGCATTTCTTTCATCAATTTTTTTCAGTAAATCAATTACTTTGCCTTTAACTTTTTTTGGAATCAATTCAATTCTTTGCGGTTTAAAAGAAAGAACTGGGTTTTTTTTAATTGAATTAAAAAAATTCATTAATTCTTTTCCTTTGAATTTCTGAATCACTTTTTGCATTGAAGGTTTTTCTTCAAGGCTTCCTAAATTAGGAGTTAATTCATGAGACAAAATTTTTAAGACCGTTGATTTTCCTATTGCATTTTTTCCAATTAAGCCTGCAACCGAAGACTTTATAGGAACAGGCAAATTATATAAACGAAAACCGTTTTTTGAATACTGATGAATAGGTTCATCTAATTCAGATGGCTTGTTTATAATTGAAATTGCATTAAAAGGACATTTCATTGCACAAATCTGACAGCCAATACACAATTCTTCAGAAATTTCCGGTAAATTGGATTCATTTTCAGTAATACATTCCTTGTTTGTTCTGTTCACAGGACAAACCCTAATACACAAAAAATTTCCGCATTCCTGAGGATGACATTTATCATAATCAATTACAGCAATTCTTTTCTTTAAAGCCATAATAAGAATAGAATTGAAAAGAATTAAAAAGAATTTTAAGTAAAAATCTTTAATGAAAAAATTAAAGATAGATAAAAAAAACAATGTAATTGAATTGATTCCAGAAAACATTGATGATTTATGGTATTTAGAAAGAATACTTGAAAAAGGCGATTTAGTCAGCGGAAGCTCTGAAAGAAAAATAAAATCAGAAGAAGGAAGAAAAGCACAAAAAATAGTTATTTGGACAGAAATAGAAGCAGAAAAAATAGAATTTCATGAAAACTACCAAAATTTAAGGGTTTCAGGGCCAATGAAAGCAATGAAACCAGAAGAATTTTTTGAATCAGACGCCTTCCATTCACTTGAATTTGGATTAAAAGACAAAATAAAAATTAAAAAAAAGAAAATAAAAGAATATCAAATAAACACCATAGAAAAAGCAGTGAAAAATTCAGGAAGAAATCAAATGCTTTTAATAGTAATGGATGACGAAGAAGCAACAATAGCAGAAGCAAGCGAAAAAGGAATAAAAACAAAAACAGTAATAAAATCAGGAAAACAAGGAAAACGATTCAAACAAGAAAAAGGAAAAGAAAACAAATACTTTGAAGAAATAACCCAAAAAATTCAATCAGA
Source organism: uncultured archaeon (assembly GCA_964608675.1). Taxonomy (GTDB): domain Archaea; phylum Iainarchaeota; class Iainarchaeia; order Iainarchaeales; family 1-14-0-10-31-34; genus 1-14-0-10-31-34. The sequence continues at coordinate 124,862 of CAZSOZ010000001.1, forward strand.
AAAAAAAGAAAAAATAATTATTGCAGGTCCAGGATTCACAAAAAACGAATACAAAAAGTTTCTGGAAAACAAAAACATTAAATTCAACGCAATATTTGAATCCATTAATTCAGTTGGAAAAACAGGATTAAATGAATTAATAAAAAAAGGAATAATAGAAAAAATTCTTCATGAAAGCATGCTCATAAAAGAAAACAAAAAAATGGAAGAAATAATAAAAGAAGCAGGAAAAAAAAATTCTTTAATTGAATACGGAGAAAAAGAAATAAAAAAACACGCAGAAAAAGGCACAATAGAAGAATTAATTATATCAGACAAAAAATTTTTTCAAGAAAGAGAAAAAACACAGGAAATTATAGAAAAAGTAGAAGAATTCAAAGGAAAAATAATGATTTTTTCATCAGAACACGAAGCAGGAGAATACTTGAACGGCTTCGGAGGAATAATAGCAATACTCAGATTCAGAGAATAAAAAAAAAAGCAAAATTATAAAAGCAAAGAACACATAATCATTACGTGATTAAATGGTTCTGCCAATAAGCGAACTGCATTTCTTACTGCTGACTATTTCAATGCTTTTAATGGTTATATCCTCTTACTGGATATGGAAAACTAAAAGAAGTTTTACAGAAGGAAGCCTGAACAAATTCATTAAATGGCTTTCATCAGCAGTGTTCATTCTTGCAGTCAATTTTGTAATTCACTTTTTTCTTCAGACAACAGGATTCATAAAAGGAGAATTCCTTTATTATACATGCTATTCATTCTTTATACTTTCAGCATTTTGTTTTGCAAGAGCCTCAATGTATTTGGATGAATTATACAAAGAAAGCGATTTCATGAGTTTAGTTAAAGAAAAAATGCAGAACCAGACAGAAGAATTCTTTGAAGAGGCAAAAATATGAGTTCATTAATTTTCAGTGTAATAATAGACTTATTTATAGTAATAATAAGCATTCTTCTCATAAAAAAAATAAAGCCAAACAAAGGCAATCTGCTTAATCTTGCTTTTGGAACATTCTGGGCAGGAGTAGCAGGAATATACTTTTTTGTTGCATTAACAGACATAAGCGGAATATTTAATTCAGTTTATTTTTCAAAACTTTTTTTTATGCTGGCAGTAATTCTTGCAGCAGTTCCATTTACAGCACTTTCATTATTTTTAAGTGCAACTACATTAAAAGGAAAAATAGTTTGGATTCTGCCTGCAGTTTCCATTTTAACCGGACTGCTCTACGTTTATTTTGTGGCAAGCTCTACATTATACGGTCCTTTAATTGAATGGACCCTCAAATACAACATCCTAAAACCAGAAGCAATTGCAATGGCACAATATTCAGCATACTTTGCTTTTATTTTAATTGCTTTGCTTTCACTGCTGGCATTTAAAGCAAGAAAAACAAGTACTTTTATTCAGTTTAATTCAGTTGCAGTTTCAATAGGCTTTTTTTTTATTGGAGGCTATCTTGACCTGCTTGGAACTCAAGGAATAGAAACCGTATTAATGAGAGGACTAATAGTCATCGGAGCATTAATAGGCTACATTGGATTTAATCCAGGAATAAAATTAATAAAAATTGCACACAAAATAAGCTAGTCTTTTAAAAGAAATTCAAACCATTCAATTTTCTTGTTTAAAATCAATTGTTTTATTTTTTTCTGCTTTTGAGACAAAGAAGACTTATTTGACTTAAATTCACAGAAAACAATTTTATCTTCACAAAAAACTATTCCATCAATAGGATTGCCCAAAAACCTGAAATCAGATGAATCAAAAGGAAAACCAGAAGAAAAAGGAATCCATTGTTCAGTTAATTTTCCATATTTAACGCTCTGAGATTTCTTCAAAAAATGTAATTCAGTTAATTCTTCTTTCAGGTTTTCATATCTTGAATAAAAAAAATAAATTAAAACAAAAGAAACCAAAAGCAAAACAAACAAAAACAATTCAATCATTTAAACCAAAACAAACTAGAAAGAAAGAAAATAAAAAACATTAAGAAAGTTTCTTAGAAACAAAAAATCCATCATTTTTATAGCCTAAATTCCAGTAATACTCTCTTGCGCCAACTCCTGAAATAACAATCATTTTATTGAAATTGTTTTCTAAAGCGATTTCTTCTGCTTTATTCAATAAAATTTTTCCAAAACCTTTATGCTGGAATTCTCTGCCTAAAGGAGGAACCTTTAAAGGCAGGGCTTTAGAATAAACATGGAGTTCCCGGATTAAAGCAGTTTTGTTTGTTATTTCTTTTCTGAAAGGCTTAAAAGGAAAACGCATTCTGCAAAAACCAAACAAAGAATTCTTTGATTCAAGAGAAATAAAAAATTCTGTTCCGTTTGAAGCAGAATACTCTTCAATTAAAATTTTTGGTTTTCCGGATGATTCAGGGTTTCTTCCTGCTTCCCTGCATCTAATACAGGAACACTTCCAGCCATGTTTTTTCATTTCCTTTTCAATTAACTGCCTTAAATTAGTGTGTTTTACTCCTGCAGAAACAACAGTGGAAGGAATATCCCTTTGAATCCTCATAATTCTAGTGTATTTAGGAACAAAACATTTCATTTTAGCAATCAACTTTGCTGCTTTTTTAGTTGAATAAGGACTGAATTCATTTTTTTTCCACAAATCATATAATTCAGTTCCCTTAATTACAATGCACGGATAAATTTTCAGCATGTCAGGCTTGAAATCAGAATCAGAAAAAATTTTCTTAAAAACCTTTAAGTCTTCTTTAGGAGAAGAAAAAGGAAGCCCCGGCATTAAATGATAAGCAAACTTAAAAGAAGAATCCCTTAACAAAGAAGTTGCATTAACTACATCTTCAACAGAATGATTCCTGTGAATTTTTTCGTAAATTTTTTGATTCAAAGTCTGAACACCCAGTTCGACTCTTGTTCCCCCAAAAGAAAGCATTCTGTTAATTTCCTTTTTTCCACAGAAATCAGGACGAGTTTCAAAAGTAATTCCAATAAACCTGTTTTCAGCAAACTGAGCTTTCTCTATTGCTTTATTCAAAGAAAAAGATTTAGAATCATTAACTGCATTAAAACAATCCAGCATAAATTTTTTTTGATAAGACAAAGGAGCAGCAGGAAAAGTTCCCCCCATAACAATTAATTCAATTTTCTGAGTTGAATGCCCTGTGTTTTTTAACTGCTGAATTCTGTTTTTAATCTGCTTAACTGCATCAAAATCATTTGCAATAGCCCGCATAGTGCTTGGTTCCCTGCCAGTATAACTTTTAGGAGTCTCAGAATCCACCAAAGAACCAGGGCAATAAATGCATTTTCCAGGACACGGAAAAGGCTTAGGCATAATTGCAACAGAAACAATTCCAGAAATTGAACGAGAAGGCTTAATTGAAAGCAATTCAATTAAATTTTTATTTTTCTTTTCAGCAAAAAACAAAATATCAGGATCAGAAGGAAAATGACTTAATTTGTATTTTTTTGCAAGCTTTAATTTAAATGAATGCAGTTCCTCCTTTGAAGAAATCCTGCCAGACAAAATTAAACCAATAATTTCTTTTGAAAACTCTTTAACAGACATAAACTTTCTTTATAATTCATTCAAAAAGAATCCAATAAAAGACTCAATTAAATAAAAAGGAAACAAACTTGGAGTAAAAAAAGGGAATCCATACAAAGAAGCCGAATACTTGCTGGACAAAGAAGATTCAACAGAAAGAACAGAAAGAAATTCTTTTTTTTCGTCAGAAAAAAGAGATTCAAAAGAAAACGTGAACTGCCTTTTGCCGTAATGCTTTGGATAAACAAAAACAGATTCCTTTAAAACAGATTTAGGTTCAACAATAAAAGTTTTTGATTCAAACCAATAAGAAGGAAGATTAGAAAAAACAAGAATTTTTTGCTGTCCAATTGATTCATTTGAAAAAACCAAAAAATATTCAGCGGGAAAATTAACCTGCGTTTGGTTCTGTAAATTAGAAATATTAACAGACCACAAATCATTCTGCACGTTAACCAAAACATCAAAAGACTCTGCTTCCATTGAAACAGAATTAAAAGCAGAAAAAGAAATCTTTTTTGTTCCAAAAGAAGCATTTTCAGGAACCGTTAAAACAACAGAAATGTTTTTTCCCTGAAAAACAGATTCTTCAGCCCAAGAACTGAATTGTCCTTCAACAGAAACCGAATCAAATCTTTCATCAAAAACAATTAATTCAAAAGACTGCCCAGGAGAAATTCTGCCTAATTCAATTGAATTTCCAAGATATTCTGCTTCAACAGGAAAAACAACCTTTAAAGCAGAACCAAAAGAAAGAAACAAAACAAAAACAAAAAAAACCAAAAAAAACTTATTAAACATAATTCCCCAATTAATACTTATTCTGAAAGAAATAAAAAGGTATATTTATGAAAATACTTGCTTTAAGCGATATTCACGGAAACATAAACAACTTAAAAGAAATCTTAAAAAAAGCAGAAAAACAAGAAATTGAATTAATTTTAATTACAGGAGACCTAACTAATTTTGGAGGAGCAAAAGAAACAAAAAAAGCATTAAAAGAAATACAAAAATTAAACAAAAAAATTTTTGCTTTGCCCGGCAACCTTGACAAAAAAGAAGTAAACGAATTCCTAAAAAAAGAAAGTGTTTCTTTGCACGCAAAAAAAGAAAGATTCAAAAAATTTGTTTTTATTGGATTCGGAGGCGCAGTGAATTCAATTGGAGAAACAGTTTTCACAGAAAAAAAAATAAAAGAAAAATTAACTGAATTAATTAAAAACGAAAAAAAAGTTTTCTTGTTAACACATTCTCCTCCAAAAAATTCTTTGTTAGATAAAACAGACACAGGAAAAAACATTGGTTCAGAAGCAGTAAAAGAAATAATAAAAGAATTCAATCCGTTATTCAGTGTTTCAGGACACTGCCACGAAAGCTTTGGAAAAGAAACAATAAAAGAAACTTTTTGTGTTAACGCAGGAGCAGTAAAAGACGGAAGAACAACAATAATTGACACAGAAAAAAAAGAAACAAAAGTGCTGGAAATATGAACAAAGCAGAAACAAGATTTAAAATGGTAAAAGAAAGACACAAAAAAAGCTTTCTTAAAGCAGTCAAAGAAAAAAAAGCCGACAAACAAATGATTCCTTTATGCATGAACATTTCAAAAACAAAAAAATATTTTACTTCAAGCAGTTGTGCAGGAAGAATACTTTTGCTTGAAGTAAACAAACAAGGAAGCAAAAAAAAAGCAGCGTTTCATGCAAAATGGCACAAAAAAATAAAACTAAAAGAATTAATAAAAGAAATAAAAAAAACACAAAAAGAAGAAGAATTATGGTTTAAACTGGATCCATTCATTCTTCATATAGGAACAAACTCTTTAGAAAACGCAAAAAAAATCCTTCAAATATGCAGAAAAACAGGTATAAGAAGAGCAGGAATAATGACAGCAGAAGAAGGAAAATTCATAATAGAATTAATTGGAACACAATCAATGAGTTTTCCGGCAAAAATAAAAAACAAAATCCTGCTTGAAAAAGAATACTTTAAAATTACATTAAACAAAGCAAACAAAAAACTTGAAAAAAATTATGAACAACTCAAAAAACTGGAAAAAAACTTAAAAAAATTAAAGTGATTAAATGAACAAAAGAATCTTTTTTTCATTAAATTTTACTCCAGAAATAAAAAAAGAAATAACAAAAAAATACAAAAAAAAACTAAAAGAAACAAAAATAAAAGAAACAAAAGAAAAAAACATTCATATCACCCTCTTGTTTTTAGGTTATTTTGACAAAGAAAAAATAAAAGAAATAATTGAATTAATCAAAGAAATAAAAGCAAAAAAAATGAAAATCAGAATAAAAGGAATAGACAGCTTTAATTCAAGAATTATTTTTCTTAAAACAACCGAAGAAAAAAAAATAACAGAACTCCATAAAAAAATCTCAGAAAAACTGGGGATAAAAGAAAAAAAATTCAAAGTGCATGCAACAATTGCAAGAAACAAAAAAATGAACAAACAAGAATTTGAAAAAACAATAAAAGAACTAAAAAAAATTGAATTCAAAAAAGAAACAGAAATAAAAAGCTTTGAATTAATGGAATCAATTTTAACAGAAAACGGGCCTGAATACAAAAAAATTTTTTCTTTCAAATTATTATAATTCCTCTGAAACCTGTTCTAATACTTCAGTAGGATTATAATAATATTTTTGAACTATTTCCTCAACAGTTTTATTTGAATGAATTCCACTTAAAGTCATCCATTCAATAATTCTTTCCCTTATTTTAATTTCTTTCATTACATTCTTTTTTGTTTTAGCTGTAGCATCAGCAAGCTTTTCAATTATGTGTGAAGGAGTAGACGTTCTCTGAATTAAATCATCTTCCTTTTTCCAGATAAACAAATCTCCAAGCAAAGTCTGGTCATCCATTCTGCTTACTTCACTTAATTGAACAACCCTTCGAATTATTCCTTTTCCAGGAGCGTGCATTCTGTACTGAACCAAAATTAAGTCAAGCAAAGGAAGCATTATGTCAGGAACATTCATAGGAGAACTCTTTAATCTTGTAAGCAATTCTTTTCCGCTGTTAGAATGAACTGTTCCCATGCAACCTGAATGACCAGTGTCCATTGCAGTAAACAAAGTTTGAGCTTCAGGACCCCTGACTTCCCCCAAAATAAGCCTGTCAGGACGCATTCTCAAAGCATTCTTTAAAAGGTCATCCATAGAAAGTTCGGGCACGCCGGAAATAGGAGGCCTGGCTTCCATTTGAATCCAGTTTTTTCTGCCTCCTAAATGAATTTCAGGAGTATCCTCAATAGTAATAATTCTGTCTTCTTTTCTGACAAAAACAGACAAAGCACTCAAAGTAGAAGTTTTTCCTGTCCCGCTTCCCCCTGTAACAATTAAATTCATGGGTTCAATTCCAAAGCCTTCCACCATAGTCCACAAAAAAGCAGCTAAATCAGAAGTCATTGTACCATTATTAATTAAATTAATTATACTCAAAGGAGTTCTTGAAAATTTTCTTACAGTAAGGCTTGGACCAAAAGGAGTAGCATAAGGAGAAGTAGCATTAGCCCTGGAGCCGTCAGGAAGCCTTGCATCCAATAAAGGAAGAGAGTCATTCAATTCCCTGTTAACAGTCCTTGCAATCCTGTATAAAAGTTTTGGAAGAAAACCATCTTTTTTAATCATAATATTTGTTTCACACATTGCATATTTTCTGTGAAAAACAAAAACAGGGCGTTCATAGCCGTTAACCATAATTTCTTCAAGCCAGTCATCCTTAATCAAAGGAGAAATAAAACCATAACCAATAGTTTTATTCAAAACATAATGAGTTAATTCTTCAGGATGAACAATAAACTCCAAATGCTTTTTAGTTAAAGCCAAAAAAGATTTTTGAATTAATTCAAAATCCTTTGAATCAGGAAGAGAATGAAGCAAATTAAGTTTTTCAATTTCATGAATTACCTCAGAATTCAATTCATTCAAAAAAGCTTTAGGCAAACCAAGCTTAGAAGAAAGCTCCGGCATTGAAGCCTTCCTTAAAATAACGTTCTGAAGAACACTTCCAAACAACTTTTCTTTATCAGACAAAACCGGCTTTTTAATAAAATAATAATAATTAGGGTAATCCTCAAAAATTTCAACTGAATTATATTCTTCAACAAGATTCAAATCCTTTTTCCTGACTGTAAGATGCTCTTCTTCCTCTTTCTTTAATTCTTTTTTTGATTCAGTTAAATCTAATTCCTCAATTTTGCCCATAAAAACCCCAAATAATAGCAACTATATTAAATAAATAAACATAATATTTAATGGTTTGCATGGAAAAGAAAAACAAAAAAATACAGAAAATAAAAAAAAAAGTTTTGAAAGAAATTACTCCTGAAAAAGAAGAAATAGAAAAAGAAAAAAAAACCGCAAAAAAAATAATACAAAAAATAAACAAATACAAAGGAAAACACATACAGGCAATTTTAGCTGGCTCGCTTTCAAGAAATACTCACTTAAAAGGAGACAAAGACATAGATATATTTATTTTATTCGACAAAAAAATAGACAGAAAAGAATTTATCAAAGAAGGGCTAAAAATTGCAAAAAAGATTTCAGGAAAAAACTGGGAAATAGATTATGGAGAACACCCCTATGTTAAAACAGAAATAGAAGGAAACAAAATAGAATTAATTCCTTCATACAAAATTGAATCAACAAAAGAAATGCTTTCATCAGTTGACAGAACTCCCTTTCACACAAACTTTGTGCAAGAAAAAATAAAAGAAAAACAAAGAAATGAAGTGCGTTTATTAAAAAAATTTCTGAAAGGAATTAACTGTTACGGAGCAGAACTAAAAACACAAGGGTTTTCAGGATATTTAACAGAATTATTGATTTTAAAATACCAGACATTTGAAAACACATTAAAAAAAGCAAGCAATTGGAGAGAGAAAAAAGTTTTAAGTTTAACACAAAAATTCACAAAAAAAGAAGAAGAAAAACTTAAAAAAAAATTCAACGAACCATTAATTTTTTTGGATCCAACAGATGACAGAAGGAATACTGCAGCAGCAGTATCAAAAGAAACATTTGAAAAATTCAAAAAAAAAGCAAAACAATTTGAAAAAAAACCTTCAATTCGATTCTTTTTTCCAAAACCAATTAAAATTATTTCAAAAACAGAATTCAAAAAAAAAATTAGAAAAAGAAATATTATTCTAATAGAAACACCTTATGAAAAAATCCACGAAGATGTTACTTTTGGGCAGTTGAGGAATTTTTTGAAAAAATTGAAAAAAGAACTGAAAAAAAATGATTTCACTTTTTTGAAAGGAAAATTTTGGTCAGATGAAAAAAAAAGAATGATTATGCTAATTGAAGTAAAAGAAAAAAAACTTGAAAAAGAAAAACTGGTTAAAGGGCCTCCTGCAAAAATGAAAGAGCACGTAAAAAAATTCAAGGAAAAACATGGAAGGAAAGCAAAAAAGATTGGAAGGCATTATCATGCAAAAATTAAACGGCCTCACAGAAAAGCAGAAACCGTTGTAAAAGAATTCATTAAAAAACAGATTAAAGTTAACTCAAATAAGTTTTTAGTTAAGCAAATGAAAAAAAAACATTCAGTTTATCAGGGAAAAAACTTAGAAAAACTGTACAAAGGAAACGTAAAAGAATTTTTATCAAAATATTTGAACTGAAACCTGCAACGAGCTCGGAGGGATTCGAACCCCCAACCTGTCCGTCCGAAGCGGACTGCGCTATCCGGTTGCGCCACGAGCCCAAGGTTTTAAAAGAATACTACATAAATAATATAATAGCTGATTATATAAATTTAAAGTAAAAAAAAAAGAATTATAGAGGTATTAAAGATGAAAGTATGCAGTTCATGCAACAAAGAAGTAAACTTTGATTTCACTGAATTTCCATGCCCAAAATGCGGAAAAACAAAAATAATTAGATGCGATCACTGCAAAACAACAACAAAAGAATACAAATGCAGTGAATGCAGTTTTATCGGACCATAGGTGAAAAAAAATGGGAAAAATGATTTTAATTTATAAAATATCTCCTGAAGGACCTGAAGAAACAGACAGCGTAGAAAAAGAAATAGAAGAAAAAATAAAAGGATTAGGAGAATTAAAAGATAAAAAAAGAAAGCCGATAGCATTCGGATTAGAAGCAATAGAAATAGCAATAGTAACAGAAGCAAAAGGCACAGAAGGCATAACAGAAGAAATAGAAAACAAATTAAAAGAAATCAAAGGCGTAAGTTCAGTTGAAAACATTGGAATGAACCTTCTCTAATTTTCAATATAAAAAAATAAAACAATATCTTATACATAATTATTTTTGGGCTGATTCTTTTTTTAAAAAGCTCTGGGCATAATTTGATTTGAACAAAAATGATTAAAAAAATCAGGCTAAAAAACTGGAAAAGCCACAAAAACACAGAATTTGAATTCAGAAAAGGAACAAATGTTTTAACTGGAATAATAGGCGCAGGAAAAAGCTCAGTAGTAGAAGCATTATGCTATTCGTTATTTGGAACATATCCTGCCTTAAATTCCAAATCAGTCAGCTTAAACGAAATAATAATGAACAAGCCAAACCAAATGGACTACGCAAAAACCGAATTAGAATTTGATTACAAAGGAAAAAACTATTTAATTGAAAGAACTGTTTTTCTGGGAAAAAACTCGAATCAAGCAAAATTATTCAGAGAAGGAACACTTATTGCAGGACCAAAACCAAAAGACGTAAACGAAAAAATACAGGAAACCATAGAAATGAATTATGATTTATTTTCAAGAGCCGTTTATTCAGAGCAAAACCAAATTGATTTCTTTCTTAAATTAAGTCCATCAGAAAGAAAAAAAAAGTTTGATGAAATACTGGATTTAGAAAAATACGAAAAAGCAAGAAAAACAAATATTTCAGTAATGAATACCATAAAAAGAGCAGTCCAAGAAAAAAAAGAAACAATAAAAAGGAATTCTGAATCAATAAACGAAACAGAATTAAAACAATTAAAAAATAAAAAAGAAAAAAAAGAAAAAGAGAACCAAGAATTAAAAGAAAAAAAAGAAACAACGAAAAAAGAACTGGAAGAAAACATTGAAGAACTTGAAAAACTTTCAGAAAAAGAAAAAAAATTCACGAAATTAAACGAACAAAAAATTAAAACAGAATCAAAAATCTTTGAAGCAGAAAAAAAACTAAAAGAAGAAAAAATTGAATTAAAAGAAGGAGAAAAAGAAAAAAAAGAATTCGAATTAACCGAATTAAAAAAAGAAAAAAAGGAAATGGAAGAAAAAAGAAAAAAAGTTTCTGAAATACAGGTCAAATTAAACACAAAAAAAGAAAGAAAAAAACTTTTAGAAAAAGAAGCAGAAAAACAAAAAAAAATGTTTCCGGAAGGAATTGAAACAAAAGAAAAAATAAAAACAGAAAAAGAAAAAAAAGAATTCGAATTAAAAGAAACCACAGAAAAAATAAAAGAAACAGAAAATTTAATTGAAAAAACAGAAAAAAATTTTATGGAAATCAAAGAAGGGCTTCTGTTTAACAAAAAAAGAATCAAAGAACTTGAAGAAAACATAAAAAAATTAAGCAGAATTGAATCAGGATGCCCTGTCTGCTCAACAAAATTAAGCAAAGAAAAAAAAATAGAAATAATTAATTCCTGCGAAAAAGAAACAGAAAAACTTGAAATAATCAACAAAGGACTGGAACAAGAAACAAAAAAAAGCAATGAAGACAAAAACGAATTAAAAAAAGAAAAAAAAGAATTCGAATTAAAAGAAAAAAAAATTGAAGAAAAAATCAAAGAAATTGAAAGCCTGTCAGAAATTCTGAACGAATTAAACAAAAACCTTGAAAAAATAAATGAATTAAAAGAAGAAACAGAAAAACTTGAAAAAACAGCAGAAGAAAAAGAAACAGAGATAAGCCCTGAAAAAACAGAAAAAATTGAAACAAAAATAAAAAAAACAGAAAAAATAATTGAACTATTGAAAAACGCAGAAGAATTAAATGAATGGAAAAAAGAACTAAAAAAAATAATTCAAGAAAAAAACGAACTTAACTATAAAGAAAATTCTTTCAGCGAAAAAAAAGAAGAAACAACAAAACAAAAATCCTTAATTGAATCAATACAGAAACAGACAGAAATGAATTCAGAGTTAATTGAAAGCATTAAAGAAAACATTCAAAAAATAGAAAAAGAAAAAAAAAGAATAAAAGAAGCAGAAAAAGAAGTTGAAAAAAACGAAGAAATGCTTACAAAACTTGCTTTGTTCAGCAATGCATTAAATGAAACCCAGTCAGAATTAAGAAAAGAAATGATTAACACTATAAATGATGCAATGGCAGATGTCTGGAGCAGAATTTATCCTTACGGAGACTTTACTTCAGCCAAAATGATAATAGAAAAAGGAAATTATGAAATAAAAGTAAAAGAAAAAAACGGGAAATGGACAAGAGTTGAAGGAATTCTCTCAGGAGGAGAAAGAAGCGCGGCAGCAATCTGCATAAGAGTTGCATTTTCTCTTGTGTTAACTCAAAATTTAAGCTGGCTAATCTTAGATGAACCAACACACAATTTGGACAAAAACGCAGTAAAAGAATTAAGTGCAATGATGAAAAATCATTTGCCGAATTTAGTTGAACAAATTTTTGTTATAACTCACGACCCTGAAATGGAAAAAGCAGCCTCAGGAGAATGCTATGAAATAGAAAGAAACAAAGAAAACGAAGGAAGCTCTATTCCAAAGACAACAGAAACAAACTAAATCTTATTCCTTTGAAGACATTCTTCTGGCAATATAGCCTGCAACAAGATTTCTTATTTTTTTTGATAAACCAAGATTCATTGAATTAATGATTTCCTTGTTTTTATCAAAATCCTTTGAAAAAGGCTTGTCTTCTTTTATTAAAATTTCTGCTTTTGATTTAACGCCTTTCGGCACAGATTTACCCATTAAATCACCTAAACATTAAGGATTAACCCTTGTTATTTCTCCTGAAGGAGATTTTCTTAAAACAGCCAGCGGAATCTTTTTTTCAACAAGCTCTTTTTTTGCTACATCAAGCATAGACTGCCCTTTCTCTGTTTTAACCAAAGGAGGCGCCCCCAAAGATAGCTGAAAAGATCTTGCGCTAACCAATCTTGTTATTTCAAATCTAGTTAAAATGTTGTCCATAAAAATCACCACTCAAAAAAAAAATAAATTAAATCATAAAATAAGCGGATTAATACATAATAACGTGCGTGAAAAGACTTAAAAAAGCAACCGTTAAGCATTCAAGAAATAATTAATTCAGGAAGCGGAAGATTTTCTTTTCTGGAAAACTCAGAAAGAATCTCCAAAGGATTGCGTGAATCCAATAAAACAGCATTCTTTCTAATATAAGATTTAGATGAATTTAAAATAGAAAAACTTGAAAATCTGCTTAAAACAGAAGAAAAAACACAGGAAACTGCTTCAGAAAAAATTGAATCAAAAAAAGCAGAAGAAAAAGAAGTTAAATGAAAAGGAACAGAAGAAAAAATTAATTTAAGAACTGAAGCAAATTCAGAAAAAAACAGGAAATCAAGATTGTTTTCCAAAAAAAGCTTGAATGCAATTTTGTTTTCTTTAATTGATTTTTTTTCCATTTCTTCAAGTAAATTATTAAAAAATAAAAGCCTGTTGTTTAATTCATTTAATTCTCTGGAAAAAAAGTTTTCTTTTTTTGTGCAAAACCAGTTCAAAGAATGATCAGACAAAAAAACAGCTTTTTCTTCTGAAAAAAGAGTTAACGCATCATCAAAAGGAACCCTTAAAACATCGTTTCTGAAAAAAGGCCCTAAAGGAATTGATTTAAGCTTCCATTCCTTCATTCTTTTAATTCTCTTTTCTTCTCCTGAAGCACAGGAATGAAAAAAAGAAGAAAATTTTTTGCTGGAAGACTCAAAATAAACAGCATCCTGAACAAACTTTATTTCAATCAAAGAAGAAGGAAGAATATTCCTTTGATTCAAATCAGAAGGAACACAACAATTACAGTTAACTGAATCAAAACCTAAATTATAAAAAGGAAAAGAAAACAAAACAGGCCAAACAGAAGAAAAATTGATTTCCTTTAATTCACTAAAATAATTTTTTTCAGAAAAACCTGAATCAAATTTCTGCTTTTTTTTCAGAAAAGCAAAATTGTTTCTGAATAAAACTGCTTCAATAAAAGAATCCAAAATAAAAGGAGTCGATTTAGGAAGAACAGTTAAATTAACACACAAAATATTTGAAAGAATAATTTTATTCATAAATTCTTTTGTGTTCTGCTTTGAAAAAGAAAGCATTTCAGAAACATTTTCCTTCAAAGAACCGCAGGCAAAATTAAAACTTACATCAGGGACTCCATCAAGGTTTTTCTTTTTAATTTTATCATCAATTTTAAATTCATCAAAAAAACTCCAGTTTTTTGAAAGCAAAAACTGTCTTTCAGGAGAAAGCAGAATACACTTTTTACTGCACAACAAATTTATTTCCTCTAAAAGAGACAAATCAGAAGAAAAAACTTTTAATCCATTAACTACTTTTTCTGATTTCAGTTTATTTTGTTTAAAAAAATTCTGCAAAGAACCAGAAATAAGAGAATTATGAATTAAAATAAACGGAATAAAAGAAAAAGAAAAACTCTTTCTTCCAACAGAAGAAGAAAATTCAACGCTAACCCTTTTTTTGTTTTGAATGTACTCTGCATTGGATAAATAAAAGGTATTGGAAGTTAAAGGCATAAATGAAAAAAACTTTCAGGTATTTAAAAAGAAAAACCAAACCCCTTTCTGCCGATGAAAAAAGAAAAAATATATACTAAATATATACAAATTATAATTCAGTATATATTTATTAATGTGTGTGGAGTTGTATTAGTATGGCTTCAAAAATAGGAGTATTAATTAATTTTTCAAAAAAAGACATTCAGGAAATAGACAAACTCGTTAAAAACGGTTTTTATTCTTCAAGAACTGAAGCAGTAAGAGATTCCGTAAGACAAAGAATTCAGGAATTAAGCGGTAAAACTAAAAAAGGCTTGAGTTATGACAAAGACGACAAACTCGAAAAAGCATTAGAAGAATACATTAACGATGACCCGTCAACGAGGCTGAAAAAACTGGGGTTTTGATTAGTTAGGCTTTTTATAGTCAGTAAAACATATTTTTTAGACGGCAAAACTTTTTATTACGGAAAAAGAATTTCTACGAGAAATCAAAAAAAATTCCCGGAACAGGATGCGAAAAAATTAACTAAAGAAGTTTTTGGAAGATTTTGGGAAAAAAGAAAAAAAGTTTAAAGAAATTGCTTTGCCTCGTTTTGCCTTTCATCTGAATTTGACTCAAATTCTTCTGCAGAATCTTCAAGAGATTTTTCGTGAATTGACTCCTGTGAAAGCCTTTTTCTAACTTTAAAAAACAAAGGAAAGCCTGTTGCTTCTCCTAAAATTAATGCTTCCCCAACTCTTAACACTGTAATCATTTCCAATGAACGGGAATCCATTCCTTCAGAACTTTCTCCAATATGCTTTAAGTCATAAGGATTAGTAATCCGCAAAATAATATGAGTATTACACTGGCTTAAAACTGTAGTGCTTAATTGAATCGGCCTCTGAGAAATCAAACACAAAGAAGACCCAAATTTTCTTCCTTCCCTTGCAATTGTTTCAAGAATACTTCTTGCTATTGCACTCTCTTTTGAAACTTTTTCAGGAATAAACTGGTGGGCTTCCTCTAAAACTAAAAGAAAAGGAGGAATGCTTTTCTGTCTTCTCAGAAAAAAAAGCTTGTTTGCAAAATAATTCACAATAATCTGCTTTTTTTTAAGGTTAATTATATCTGATAAATCCACTACAGTCATTTTTCCGGATTCAACTAAATCCTCTAAAGAAGGAGAATCAGTTTCAGAAAACAAATTCAAAGAATCAAGTTCAACAAACCATGAATTCAAAGCTTTTTCAGTTGAATCCTTTACTTCTTCATCTTTTGCTAATTCAATTCTCAAATCATTCAAAGAATAAGGTCCCAAACCTTCTCTCATTTTCTGTTGAAGTTTTCCTATAACCCTGTTTAAATCCCTTTTTTGAGGCGCACTTAAACCAGGCAAAATAGAAGAAAACATTCCTGAAGAAAGTCTTGAAACCCCTATTTTAATGTTTCTTGCTTTCACTAATTTTGTTTTAAAACTATAATCTTTGTGTTCTTTTTTTATTGCTGGTTCAGAAAAAGAAGTGTATTCTCCGTGTACATCCAAAACAATGACTGCAAGTCTTCCCTGCTCTTTTTTTCGGTTTAATAATTCTTCAAGTAAAACAGAAACAAAATAACTTTTTCCTGCCCCTGACATTGCAAGAACCGCTAAATGCTTTTGAAGCATTCTAGTTAAATTAATTTTTACTTCAGTGTCATGATATTCAACTTTTCCAAGACTTAAACCATTTTGTTCATCAAAGTTAAAAAATTTTTTCAAATTTGATTCAGAAGCAGTTCTTACTTTTGTTCCTGGAGAAGGAGGAAAAGTAGAACGCTTTGCAAGAGTTTCAGTGAAAACCCCCAAAGGCTTGGTTTCCCCTACAAGAAATTCCCATTCACTTGAAGGAAACTGGTCATTAAGGCTTACTCCATTAGATTCAAATTCCTTAACTGAATCCGCTCTCTCAAAATAACGATTTGTTTTCACTACATTGTTAACCAAAGCAATAAGGGTTCCTTCAGAGTAATCCATTTCCACAAACTGCCCTCTATGAATCGGCAAATCAGAATTAACAACAAAATCCACTTTTGAAGGATTAGGCGAATCAGGCCTTGAAATAACTGTTCCTAGTTCTTTTTCCATAAATTAAAAAGGTTTAAAAGATATTTAAAAGTTTTCAGTGCAAAATGCCGGTGATTATTTTTTTGCAATAACTTTATTTAATTCCTTCAAAGAAGAAATAACTGCATCCACAGGAATTTTTTTTTCTTTAAATTTTCTTTTTCTGTCAATTAAAATTGTTTTAAGTCCCGCCCGCTTTGCGCCTTTCATGTCAGTTCTATAGCTGTCTCCAACCATTACTGCTTCCTCAGGCTTTAATTTAAGTTTCTTCAACGGAACAAAAAAAATTTTTGGATTAGGCTTTAATAAACCAACAGAACAAGAAAGCATTACTTCGTCAAAATATTTTTCTAATTTGAATTCCCCTGAATTAACAAGAGACTGAATTCCAAAGTTCTCGCAATTGGAAATTAAAACAGTCTTAAATTTTTTTCTGGTTTCAGACAAAACAGTTTTTGTTTCAGGATAAAGCTTGTTGTTTTTTAAGGCAAGATTCCATAAAAAATCAAGGTCTCCTAAAATAATTTCTCCAGACATAATAGAAAAATAATTCAAAAGCCTTGAATTAAGGTTTGCAAGACTACTGAAGTTTTCAAGCATAATTGCTTTCTCACATTCCTGCAAAAACTGAGAATGTGTTAATTCATTCAAACCCAAACGAATTTGCATTTCCCTAAAAACATCCTTTTTGATATCAGTAAAAGCAAGAGTATTCCAAAAATCAAAAAAAACTGCTTTCACTTTCAGCTTCTTTTTTCTGCTTTTCACATCTTTTTTTTCTTTTATGGTTGATTTCTTTTTTTTCATAGAAAAAAAGAAAAGAAGAAAAAAGATTTAATTAGAACGGACAAGAATTTCTTCTTAAAATAAAAAATTAGTCAAGCTTTTAGTTTTGAAATTCTCTTATCCAATTCACTGTATAACACAGTTTTCTTTTCTTTGCTTAACTTAAACAATTTTTTGGTTACGGCTTTTTCAGTGATTGTAAAAATATAATTTGTTTTAATGACACTGTCTTTTATCGCCCCTTCTTTTTCAGTTAAAGAAATTCCTTTAATATCTAAATTACTTGTAATTCCTGCAACAACAAAATTAGTAAACTCTTCAAACAAGATTACTGCAGGTCTTTTTTTTGTTTCAAAAGAATCCAAAAACTGGACTTGAGCTAAAACAACATCTCCTGATTTAAGCATTCTCCCAATCCTCATCTTCCTCGTTATCCCATAATTCAGCCATCTTTTCCTGTTGAATTCTATGCAAATATTCATCATACTGTTTTCTATGAAGATTATAGGCTTTAAGCAGATTGCCAATCAGCTCAGAATAAGTTTGTCTTGAATATTTTTTGGATTTTTTCAGTTTTTTTACAATATCTTTTTCTAATTGAATCGTAGTAACTTCAGACATATAATTCACTATAGTTAACATACAGCAAACTATATAAAATAATTTGGTTTTTAAGAATTAAAAAGGTCTTGAATTTCTTCTTAAAGCAAGAAAAGCATTATCTCTTCCAAGTTTGTCCTGAATTTTGTTGAACAAAATTTCAATTTCATTCGGTTTTAATCTGGCTCTTAAATCAGCTTCAATCAAAACGCTTGGATAAGCATACTCTTTATGCAGAGAAGACAAAGAAAGCAGAACAGACGCAATTTCGTTTGCGTCTTTGGATAAATTTTTTCCGTTATGCAAAAATTCAATACGTAAAGGCCTGTCAAGCAAAGAAGGCTTTAAATAAAAAGCCTTGATTTTTGAAGCCCATTCTACTTTAAAATCATTTAAAATAGGGTGCTCTTTAATTGAAGAAGAATAATTAAAACAAAAACTTCTCTGATTTTTTGCAAGCAAATAATCCAACAGACTTGAATCAAAAAAGAAATCCAAAACACTTGGTTCAATTAACTTATTTTTATTCACAACTTCTTTTTGAAGAATGCTTCTGAATCTTGAACCCCTTGAATCCTCTACTGTTGCAATCAAATTACAGGAATTTTGTTCTGCTGACTCATACAAAGACTGAAACAATTCAATTAATTTTGAATAAGCAGAATACAGCTGGGAATCTTTTTTTGTTTCAGCATACTGAGGGATAATGCTTCCATCAATCAAACAATAATCAGGATTAAATTCTTCAATAACTTTTTTTGAATTAGAAATTTCTTCTTCCAGCCTTAAAAAAGATTTATTGCATTCAAATTCATCATTTTCCAATACATTTGATGAAATAAAAGGCTTTGGAAAAGCAGTGGGAGAAGGAAAATAATCTGCTTTTTCCAGTTTGTTTTTTTTATAAGAAAAAATTGCTGAAACAGTTTTAACTAAAATAATGTCGATTGAATGCATGCGTTTTCCAACAAACCCTGAATCAGTTCCTGCAATTTTACAGTTTAATTCTGCTGGAAAAACATTAAAACAAAATTTTTCTTCAAGCAGTTCACTTGAATTAAATTCCATTAAATTTTGTTTTTTTAACTGAAGAAGTTTTTCTGCAACAACCTTTTTTTTTACTTCGCTTCCCTTTATTTTTCCCACTGCATCATTGATTAAAGAATTTATGTTCATACAAAAAAATAGTTTTTGAACCTTTAAAAAGGTTCTTAAAGAAAACTGCAGGTGAAAAAAAATAAAAACTGTTTAAACCAAAAAAAAAGTTATGAAGAAAAAAACAGTAGGATTAATAAAGTTGTATGGCTTTCTTTTTTTTGAGGAGATGCAAAATGAAAGCAGTAATTGAAATCAAAGAATTAAAACAAGACTGGAATCCTCCATTCCAAAAAAAAACAGAAACAAGAGAAATGGAATTAGAAGAAGGACAAAAATTTGAATCAAACGGAAACGGAGGAAACGCTTTCAGGCTGATTCAAATAGGAAAAGAAAGAATTCTGGTTGAATACGATATAGGATACACAAACAAAGGACACGTTCATCCAACCAACAGACAACTATGGATAGAAAAAGGCGAAAGCCAGAGTTTCAGCGAATTATGGGGAAGTAATGGAACAACAAAAACAATAACCCTAAAAAATTTAATTTGAGGTGAAAAAAATGGGATGCGGATGCTGTGAAGAAACAGAAGAAACAGAACACAAACATGAACACTGCGGAAAAGAAATGGAATGCAAAGACAACAAATACTTTTGTGTTGAATGCGGTTTTGAAGAAGAATGCGACTGCGGAGACAACAAAACAAGCAAAGAAACAGAAGAAACAAAAGATGATTCAGATTCTGAAGAATAAAAAAAACTGGTTGAAAATGGAATTCAAACAAGCAATAGTAATCAGAACTGATTTAAAAATGGGAAAAGGCAAAACCGCAGTTCAATCAAGCCATGCTTCAATTGAAGCAATGGAAAAAACAAAAATAAAGCGCCCTGACTGGGTTAAAGAATGGAAACAAACAGGAATGCAAAAAATTGTATTAAAAGTTAATTCAGAAAAAGAATTACTTGAATTATTTGAATTAACCAAAAAAGAAATTCCATCAGCTTTAATCAGGGATGCAGGAAGAACACAAATTCCTTCAGGAACCAAAACCTGTATCGGGGTAGGCCCTGCACCAGAAGAACTAATAAACAAATATACAAAAAAACTGAAACTACTTTAAATTATTCATTTTTTAGTTTTAAAAAAATTAATAATAGTCCTTAATCTGGATAAAAAACTCTTTTGAATTGGAAGTTTTTTTTTCTGCAAAAAACTTATTATTTCTTCATTAGAGATTTTTGCTTCAATAAAATTAGCTGCAATAAGAGAATAAACAAACGATTTTCTTCTTTTTCCATACAATTCATTTAATTTATTAAACAATTCAACAGAAAAAACACATTCAGCTTTCAAACTACTTTCATCAACTTTTTTTTCAGAAAAATAAAAATCCGCTAAAACTTTATTTGATTCCATAAAAAAATCTTGTTTTTTTTCCGTTTTTTTATTTCTTTTGTTTTTTTTATTTTTTGTTTTGCCTGCTTTTTGAATTCCATTTAATTTCCCTGATTTTTTTTTGCTTTTTTGCGCTCTCAGTTTTGTATTTAATTGCAGGATTTGAAGTTTTGCCTGCTCTTCTGCTTTGCGGGATTTGAGTTTTTTTGATTTAAGTTTCATTCGCTTTTTTTTTGGGCCGTAAATTTGATTCAAAGCATTTTCCACGGTTTCAGGACGAGAAAATTTATCTGATTGAACTCTATGAGAAAAATGAAAAGTTGGTTTTTTTTTAAAATCTAAATCAGCAGACTGTGTAGCCTGCTGGATTTTTTTATTACTGCCTTTTTTTGAAAAATTTTTTCCTTCAATTGAATTCCGCAAAAGCATTTCTTTTACCAGTTCGCGGGAAAAATTTGTCTGACTGCATATTTCATCTACAGACAATCCTTTTCTTTTTAAATTTACTACTTTTCTTTTTATGCTTTTTAAAATCTTTGAAGGCACAGCTCCTGCAGTCAAAGAAGAAGGAAATTTTTTCGGTCTTCCTGCTCTTTTTTTCTTTGCCGGCATAAAAAAAAATCAACTCTTTGCTTTTAAATAAGTAAATAGAATTATTTAAAGATTGCGTCACTTTTTTATTTGAATGAAAATGAAAAAAGGTTTTTTTGACAGAGTTTATTCAATAATAGAAAATTCAGATGTATTAATTGAAGTAGTTGACAGCAGGTTTCCAGAAAAAACAAGAAACAAAAAAATTGAAAACTTTATTAAAAGAAAAGGAAAAGAACTGATTTTAATTTTAAATAAATCAGACTTGATTTCAAAAAGAAATGCAGATAAAACAAAAAAAGAAATACAAAAAGAGTTTCCCTGCGTGTTTGTTTCCTCAACTGAAAAAAAAGGAACTTCAAGACTAAGAGAACTAATTTCAATTAAAATCAAAGGAAAAGGAAACACAATAGGATTAATTGGCTATCCAAACACAGGGAAAAGTTCAATAATAAATGTTTTAAGCGGAAAAAAAATAAAGACTTCAATTACTGCAGGATTCACAAGAGGACAACAAATAATTAATGCAGGAAAATTCAAGTTAATTGATTCTCCTGGAGTAATTCCATACGAAGAAAGAAACGAAAACGAACTAGTTTTAATTGGAGCAAAAAACCCGTCAAAATTAAAGTACCCGGAAGACGCAGCACTAAAATTAATTGAAATGCTTAAAGAAAAAAACCCAAAAGAACTGGAAAAACTTGGAGCACAAGAAAAAAAGGATTCAGAAAAAATACTTGAAGAAATTGCATTAAAAAGAAAAAGATTAATGAAAAAAGGCCTGCCTGACATTAATTCAGTTTCAAGGCAATTACTGCTAGAATTCCAAAAAGGAAAAATCAAAATATGAAAATTGAAATCTTTTTAAATAAGTTTGAACTTAATTTAAACAACAACCTTTGGAGGGAAAAAATAAATGAACAAAAAAATGCTTTTTGGCTTAATTATTTTGGTTTTGGCTTTATCTCTTGCAGGATGCAGTGAACCTGTTCCTGACAACAACACAAATAAAAACCAGAACCAAAACCAAGATCAGGCTTCAAATGAATCAATTCAAGCAATCCTTGCAAAAGCTTCCGGTGTAAAAAACATTGAATACGAAATTGAAATGATTTTAAATGGAACTCCTTTGCCTGCACAACTAAAAATCTATGAAAAAGGAGAAAAATACAGAATGGAAACAAGTTTTATGGAACAAAGCCAGACAGGAATTTACGACGGACAACACGCATACACTTATGATTCAGCAACAGACACATATTATTTAATGGAAGACGACGAACAAACAGGAAGCAAACCCATTGATTTTTCTGATATGTCAATCCAGGCATCAAATGATGCTTCAATGAAAGAACTCGGAAAAGAAGAAGTCAGCGGACTAAAAACAAGAATAATAGAATTCAGTTATACTGCGCCAGAAGAAGAACCAACAAAAACAAAAGCATGGATTTCAGAAAAATACGGAATACCAGTAAAATTTGAAGCAACAACAGGAACAGGCGAAAACGAAATGAAATCAGTAATGATTTTAAAAAACATTAAAATTGGAACAGTAAAAGATTCTTTATTTGAAGTTCCGCAAGACAAAGTAAAATCATACGATGAAATGTGGAACACAGAATAAAATCTTCTCTTTTTTTTCTTTTTTTTTTACATTGTAAGTTTTTCTGTTTTTCTTTTATCTTTAATTAACTTAAAAATTAATTCCTGTGTTTCTTCAGGAAAAGGAACTCCAGGCATTGAACCCTCAGAACCCATTCTGTTTCCATAAGTGATTTGGCCTGCAAAACTCTGAATAAACAGTCCGCCGATTCCAAAAATACTTTCCCAAAAAGTTCTGGTAATAATTACATCAGAGATTCTTTCAAAAGGAATTGAATTAATTTTATAGCCAATTAAACCTGTTTTAATTATTACTCTGCTGTTTGTAAACCAGTAATCCTGTTTGCTGTACTTCAATAAAGCAAAAACAACAGAAATTCCCAAAATAATTAAAGCAATAAAAAAAACAATCAAAAAAACTTCAGGAAACCCCCCGCCAGATAAAACAGCAAAAGAAAAAGGAACCAAAAAAAACAAGGCAACAAACAAAAAGCCGGTTAAACCTGAAGCAATCCACATGTTTCTTAATCCAAGCAAAGGTTTCATATATTTAATTATTCTTTCTTTTTCGCCTAAACGAAAAAAACTCTTATAGTTTCCTTCATCCATAGAATAATATTGTTTTTTAAGATTATTAAATTTTTGTTTTTTTTTGTTTTTTTTAGTTCAAAATATTTATTAATGTAAAGAACGTTTTATTATTCATGGCAAAAACAAAGTTGAAAGGAACCGAAACAAGCATAATTGAAATAATAGAAAAAATGGTAAGAGAAGGAAGACCCCAAAAAGAAATACTTAAAGAACTGAAAAGCCTTGGAATAAAAGAAGAACAAGCCAAAAAACTGCTTCTTTTAGGAGAAGCAGACACTTTTGCTTTGCTTAAAAAAGAAATACAAAAAATAGTAAAAGAAGACATGAAAAAAGAAGAAGAATTATTTAGAAAACTAATTGTAGAAATAGTCAAAGAAGAAGAACAAAAAGTTGAAGACCACTTAACCCAAAAAATAGATGAATTAAAACAAGCGCTGAACGAAAAAGTAAAAGAATCAGAAAAAGAAGGAAAAAAACAGGAAAAAATGAAAGAATTAATGAAATTATTAAGTCATCCTCAAACTACTCACGGCATAAAATTTGATTTTGAATCAGAAAAATTAAAAAAAGAAAAAAAGAAAGAAAAAGGAATAAAAGAAGTAAAATTGTGATAAAAAATGAAAGCAAAAGAAGCAAGCATAATTGAAACAATTTCAAAAATGGTAAGAGAAGGAAAAAACGAAAAAAAAATCATTCAAGAACTAAAAGTATTAGGCATAAACGAAGAACAATCAAAAAAATTACTGCTTTTAGCAGAAGCAGACACCTTTGATTTGCTTAAATCAGAAATAAAAAAAATTGTAAGACAAGATTTAGCAGCAGAAGAACCATGGATAAAAAAATTCATAAAAACAGAAGTAGAATTAGAAGAAAAAAGAGTTTCACAGGATTTAATGAGAGAAATGAGTTCAGATTTAGATTCATACAAACAAAGAACAAACAAATCAATGGAAGACTTCAAAGACATGATTTTAAGCAAAATGAATGTATTTCAAACAAAAATTAATTCAAACATAATGGCATTAACAGGGGTAATAAGCAAACTAAAAGATTCAACAGTAAAAATAGACGAAAAAGTGGACATGGCTCAACTTGATTTAACTGAATTAAGATTAAAAGGAACAGCAAAAAAATTACAGTTATTAAGATTTACATTAATTGGCGCAGGAATAATCTTTGGTTTCCTTGCATTCTACTATGCTTTTATGAACACTCAATTCGGAATAGCAGACACAAACACAATAGGAATCTTTTTTGGAATGATAATAACAGCATTAGCTTTGCTTTTTATGGCATCCAAAACCTAAAAACAAAAAAAAAGATTTACTCAAAAACTTGGTTTTTTATTTTATGGTATTCTTCAAGATTATTTTTAGCGTTCTCTAACAAAATTTTGTTTCTAATTCCTTTTTCTTTGCTTGCAAGAAAATCAATCTGAATTAAAATTTCTTCCATTACAACTCTCATCAAAAACCACTCTTTATTCAGTAAAGTTAAGTAAAAAAAAGGTTTTAAATGCATCTATTTTATTCTTTTAAAACAGCCTGCTTTCCTAAAATAACACTTAAATTCTGGCTTTTCTTAAAAGCATTTTTTAAGCTTATAGCATAAGATTTGCCTTTCTTTTCAAAATGCTCCGGCCTCAAAAAAAGCCATCCTTTTTTAGGGATTTTCCAGGCAACAAACACATCTGTTCCAGAAATTTCCCCCCATTTAATTAATTCACTCATTTGAAGCAAAGAAATATTCAAGTAATTGGCTTTCCATGCCTTGCATTCAAATGAAATCCTTTTCTCAGGGCTTAAAGCAACAATATCAGGAGAAGGCAGAATAGTTGCACCAGAACCAGCAATACGAACACAGCCAAAACCACTTTCATACACTAATTTAAGCAATTCTCTTTCGGCATTAGCCCCCTTATTATACCTAGCCATGACTGAAAACCTCTTTTACATAATATTTATATGCATTTGTTTTATTAAATATTTAACAGAATTAGAGTTTTTAAATAAATTAAATTTATCACAAAAAAAAATTATGTTTTGAATGAAAGAAACAATCAAAGTCCATATAAAACCTGACTCAAAAAAATTTGAGGTCTTAGGATTTAATAAATGGACTGACTGTCTTGAAATAAAAATAAAAGAAAAGGCAGAAAAAAACAAAGCCAACCAAGAGTTGGAAAAAAATTTGCAAAAAATATTCAAAACAAAAATAAAAATAATTAAAGGAAAAAAATCCAAAAATAAAAAAATTTTAATTGAAAACAAAACAAAAAAAGAAATCAAAAAAATAATTTACAAAAAAAAAAAACTCTGATTCTGGCTTTTCTTAAAAAAAAAAAGAAAAAGCACAATTGCCAAAAAAAAAGGCATCAAAAAAAAAACAGAAGGTGTACTTAATGGGAAAAACATACATAAACGTAGTTAAATACAACATTAAAGCAATCTTTGAAATACAAGGATTAGTAGACAAACACGACATAATAGGAGCAATCTTTGGACAAAGCGAAGGATTAATCGGAGAAGACCTTGACTTAAGAGAACTCCAAAAAAACGGAAAAATAGGAAGAATAGACATTTTTCCAGAACCAAAAGAAGGAAAAACAATCGGAACCGTTTTAGTTCCCTCTTCTTTGGACATGGTTCAAACTTCAATTCTGGCAGCAGCAATTGAATCAATAGAAAAAGTAGGTCCATATGAATCAAAATTCAATGTAAAACAAATAGAAGACACAAGAACAAACAAAAGAAACGAAATAAAAAACAGAGCAAAAGAATTACTGGGAAAATTCCTAAAAGACAGCACTGCTTCAAACGAAATAGCCGACGAAATAAGAGAAGCAACAAGAATTTCAGGAATAAAAAACTGGGGTCCAGAAGCACTTCCAGCAGGACCAGAAATAGAAAAAGAAGAAGAAATTATAATAGTAGAAGGAAGAGCAGACGTACTAAATTTGCTGAGAAACAACATAAAAAACGTAATTGGAATGAATGGTTCAAAAATACCTCACTCAATTATAGGATTATGCAACAGAAAAAATACTACTTTGTTCACTGACGGAGACAGAGGAGGAGAATTAATTCAAAGACAATTAATGCAGACTGCAAAAATAGATTACGTTGCAAGAGCTCCGGACGGAAAAGAAGTAGAAGAACTTTCAAAAAAAGAAATAACAATGGCTTTAAGAAAAAAAATTTCTGCAGGAGACATTCAAAAAAAATACAGTCAAACATCTTTCAGGCCGAGAACAGAATTCACTCCAAGAGAAAGATTCCAAAGAATTTCACAAAGAAGCCCGCGACCAAACCAAAGAACTTATTCAAAACCATACAGACAAACAGGAACTTATTCAAGACAAAGACCATTCCAGCAAAGAGAAAGCTACTTTAAAGAAAATCCTTCTCCAATTCTAACAGTTCCCCCAACACAAGAAGAAAAAACAAGATTTGAAAAACACATGAAAACAGTAAAAGGAAAAATGGAAGCAGTAATTCTTGACTCACAAGGAAAAGAAATAAAAAAAACCAAAATAAGAGAATTAATTCCAGCACTAAAAAAACAAAAAGAAATTGAATCAATAGTATTAGACGGAATAATCACAAAAAGGCTTTTAGACGAAGCAAAAAAACATTCAGCGAAATACATAATAGGAATAAAAAAAGGAAAAATAGAAGAAACCCCAGAAATTAAAACACTGGTAATGTAACTGCACAGTTCCGGCTGTGCAGTACGAGCAAGACATAAAGCCGTACTAGCGCCACTTTATATGGCGCACGCATGCCAGCTGGGCGTGACAGCTGGGCCTGTGGTCTATTGGTATGACGCCACGCTTACAACGTGGAGACAGGCGGTCCGATTCCGCCCAGGCCCAAAGCTTTTGCGAAACAATTAAATACAACTGATTCTTTTTTATTAACAGAAACATCAGGAGGTAATTATTTTGGAAAACAAAAACAGAGCAATGCTTTTCTTTGGAGTAATGTTTTTTGTATTAATTTTAGTGACTTTTTATGGAGTAAACCAAGCAAACGGAGCAGCAACAAAAGCACTTGAATTACAGCAAAAACAAATGAATACATCAAAACAATGTTCAAACAACTGTGATGCATTAGCAGAAGCAGGACAATTAAACTGTGAATGGATTGAATGCCACGAAAGATGCCAAGTTGGAAAACCAGAACCATACTGCAAAGAATTAATATAGGAACAAATTATGAAATGCCTTAAATGCGGAACCCCTATGCTTCACCAGAGGGACGAAAAAAAAGGAAAAGAATTAATTGAAGTATGGCAGTGTCCCTCCTGTTCAAAAATTTCCCTTGAACCAAGCCAAAGCAAATGGGTTAAATTCAATGAAGAAACAAACGTTTTTGAAGAATAATTAAAAAGTGTTTCCCTCTACTTTTTTTTAGTTAAGCGACCGTGGTTTAGTGGTAGAATAGGAGCTTGCCAAAAACCTTTTTTAGAAAAAAAGCTTTACCAAAAAAGGTTTTCACTTCGTGAAAACTTATTTTTTAATTAGTAAAGGTTTGTTATTAGCTTCGGACTCGGGTTCAATTCCCGGCGGTCGCATTACGCGGTTTCAGCCGCGTGAAACAATGCAGGGCTTTCAGCACAGCTTATCGCGCTTCCATGTAACGAAAAACAATCAATCCCCTGCTCTGCAACAAGCTATAAGTTTGTAAAAAGATTTAATAATTTTTTACTGCAAGAATATTTTAGTTAAACTGTTTATGGCAGCAGGATTGAACAAAGTGAAGTCGTGCACGTGTGTAAACTGCACGAATAGTTTGCGTCCATAGTCTAGTGGTATGACGCGAGCCTTCCAAGCTCGATGTCCGGGTTCGATTCCCGGTGGGCGCACTTTTTATTTTCTTTTTAATCTAATTTTAATGAAATGAAAAAGAAAAACAAAAACCTAATTAAAGAAATTGCTTTAGAGAGAATGTACAGATTAATGGATTTAGCAATTGAAGAATGGAAAAAACACTCTGAAAGAAGCTTGGATTACTTAAAGTTAATGAAAAAAATAGGTTCAAGGAACAAAGTAAGAATTCCAATTGAGTTAAAGGAATTATACTGCAAGAAATGCATGAGTTTGTTGCTGGAAGGAAAAGACAAGGAAATCAGAGTCAAAAACAAGAAAATTTTGATTAAATGCAAAAAATGCGGAAAAATCAAAGAAATTAAAGGAAAACAAAAAAAAGAAAAAATTGTTTTAGGAATTACAGGAAGAATTGGAACAGGAAAAACAACTGTATTAAATGAATTAAAAAAAAAAGGCTTCAAAACACTTAATGCAGACAAAATAGCAAAAAAAGAATTAGAAAAAAAAAGAGAAAAAATAAAAGAAAAATTTGGACAAGAAGTTGTTGAAAAAAAAGGAGTCCAACACAAAAAACTGGCTAAACTGGTTTTCAACAACAAAAAAAAATTAAAAGAATTAAACGAATTAATTCATCCGCTTGTAAGAAAAAAAATTGAAGAAGAACTAAAAGGAAGAAAATTTGTTGCAGTGGAAATTCCTTTGCTGTTTGAAACAAGAATGCAAAACTTATGCGACAAGGTTTTGGTTGTGACAGCAAAAAAAGAAAAAATAATTCAAAGAAACAAAAAAATGAACAAAAAAGAAATAGAAAAAAGAATGAAAAATCAAATGAATTCAAAAGAAAAAAAAAGGAAAGCAGATTTTGTGCTGGAAAACAACGGAAATTTAAAGGAATTGCAGGAAAAAATAAATGAATTAATAAAAAAAATTGAAAATGAATTAAAATAAAAAACTTAAAGGAGTTCAAACAAAAAATAAATGAAAAAGGTTATTTTATGAAAACAGGAGTTTATGCAGGAAGCTTTGACCCAATCACTTTTGGACATATAGACATAATTGAACGGGCTGAAAAATTATTTGATGAAATCATTCTGCTGGTAGCAGAAAACAAAAAAAAACAAGCATTGTTTTCTCTTTCAGAAAGAAAAGAAATGCTTGAAGAACTATTTAAAGAAAAAAAACACATTAAAGTAGAAGTTTTAAGCGGACTGCTTGCAGAATACATGAAAGAAAAAAAACTGCATTTCATTATAAGAGGATTAAGAGCAATAAGCGATTTTGATTATGAATTCCAGCATTCAACAATAAACAAAGAACTAAACAAAGAAATCGAAACAGTTTTTTTGATGACCGACAGAAAATACTTTTATTTAAGTTCAGGCATGGTCAAAGAAATAATCAAACTAAAAGGAAACACAAAACAATTCATGCCAAAAATAATTGAAAGAAAATTAAAAGAAAAACTTAAATAAAACCTGATTTTAAAAAAAAAACGAAAAATATATATACCTCTAAAAAGATTATTAGATTATTCTTTAATAAAAGAGGTGAAAAAAAAAATGAAAAAAACAATAATAACAATCCTCATAATAAGCATAATAACCCTAACAGGCTGCACAGAAACAGGAAAAGCAATAAACACCGAAGACACAACAACCCTAGAACCCGACCAACCAACAAACGCATCAGCAACAGCAAAATGCCTCAACGGCACAACAGTAACCTGCACAGGAACTGCCTGCTATGCAAAAGATGCGTCCCAGAACGATGATGGAACATTTACAGACGGGCTCTGCGGGTGTGGTCTCGAGCAAACTAAATGCCCGACTCCAGTAGCAAAATAAAAAAAGAAAAAATATCCAACAAAAAAGAGGAAAAAAACTTTAACCCTCTTTTCCTTTTTCTTTTCAATAACATTAAATTACTTTTTTCTTATAATTGTTGAATGCCTGCAATAAAAAATAAAACCAAAAAAAGAAAAAACATTTCATTTGGAAAAAAAGTTCTTTCAAACAGAATGGCCAAAACAAACAGACAAAAAAATATTCCAACAATTGTTTTTTGCTGCGAGGCAGGAGGCTCAAGCGGAGTAATAGCAAGGTCTCTTCAAAGGGAACTGGAAAAAAAAGGAATCAAAAAGTTTAGAATAAAAAATGCAGGGCTTTACAATGAATCAGCAGACAGAATTTTAAGCCAAGCTGATTTGGTTGTTTCGCCTGTTTCACTTAAGGCGCTAATGAAAAATAAAAGCATACCTGAAAAAATAAAAAAAATTTTAAGAAAAAAAAAGTTAATAGAAGAAAATATTTCTGTGCTGACTGACACAGGAAAAATAAACCGGCAGTTCCTTGAAAAAGCAGAGAAAAAGCTGAAGGAAAAAAACCTGAATTGATGACCGGAAGATAAGTATAAAAAGGTTGTTTTTGATAAAATAATAAGAGAAAAAAACCTCAAATTCTCTAATACTTAATATTACGCTTTTTTGTGTTATTTAAGACATGGAGGCAGTTTTAATGGTTTCAGTGTACGATGTGCCGGGAACAGAATTAATTAAAGAAATAGCAAAAGAATTAAAAGAAAACAAAAACATAATTCAGCCTGAATACGTGGATTACGTTAAAACAGGAGCCCACAAAGAAAGAGCTCCACAAGAAGACGGCTGGTATTATACAAGAATGGCTTCAATTCTAAGAAGAATTTTTTTAGACGGACCGATTGGAACAGAATCCCTAAGAACATATTATGGAGGCAAAAAAAACAGAGGAGTAAGACCAAACAAAAAAATTAAAGCAGGAGGAAAAATAATAAGAGACTGCCTGCAGGCGTTAGAAAAAGAAGGCTTAATAAAAAAAGAAAAAAAAGGAAGAATTACAACAAGCAAAGGAACTGCTTTCTTAAAACAAGCTTCAAAAAAAACAGAAGAAAACCTTAAAACAAACCCAAAAACAAGAAAAAAAAGAAATTTAACTCTAGCAAAAGAAAAAGGTTCACAAGAACCAAAAGAAAAAAAGAAAAAAGAAAAGAAAGGGAAAGAAAATGAACCCAGAGGAGATAAAGCAAAAAAAAATAAATGAATTAAAAGAAAAATATTCGCATCAAATGGAAGAACAAAACAGGAGGACCGACTTAGAAAACCAGATTGAATCTGCATTAAAGCTTGTTTTAACAGAAAACGCAAAAACAAGGCTTTATAATGTAAAACTGGTTAACCGGGAACTATATTTAAAAACAGCACAAAATCTTATTTATTTATATAAATCAGGTCAAATAAACGAAAAAATCGGAGACATCCAGCTGAAAAACCTGCTTGAAAAACTTTCTGCAAAAAGAGAAATAAATATTAAGAGAAAATAAAGGTGAAGAAAAATGGCAAGACACAAAAAAAAAGAAAAAAAAGATTTTCTGATTTCTGAAAGAAAAAAAATAGGAGCAGGAATCAGCAACGCCCCAGTATGGATTGTCCAAAAAAAAGGAGAAAGAATCTGGAACACCAAACAAAAAAGGCACTGGAAAAACGTTGATTTAGGAAAATTATACAAAAAAAAGAAAGAATAAAAGGTGAAATTAAATGGCAACAGATGTTTATACAATTCCTTTGAAAAAAACAATAAACAATAAACCAAGAAGAGGGAGAGCAAAAAAAGCCATAAGAGCTGTAAAAAACTTTTTAAAAAAACACAGAAGATTAAATGAAGAAAATATTGCTGTTTCAAAAGAAGTAAATGAAAAAATATGGGAAAACGGAATGCAGGGAATACCCCGAAAAATTGAAGTTCAATTAAAAGAAATAGAAGGAAAAACTTTTGTTTTTCTTAAAGAAGGAAAAGAATTAAAGGAAAAAGAAAAAGAAATAAAAGAAAAAAAGAAAGAAGAAAAAAAAGCAAAAGAAGAAAAAGAAAAGCAAACTGAAGAAGAAAAAAAAGCAAAAGAAGAAAAAGAAAAGCAAACTGAAGAAGAAAAAAAAGCAGAAGAAGAAAAAAAAAGAAAATTAGAAGAAAAAAGGCAGAAAGAAAAAGACGCACAAAAAATTGAAATAAAAAGAAAAACAAAAGAGTAAAATAAAATGAGAATAGAAAAAAGCCAGCTTAAAGGAAGCCCTTTTATAGGAGTATTTTGCTCTATTACAGAAGAACACGCTTTGCTTCCAATTTACATGGAAAAAAAAGAAGTAAAAAAAATAGAAGAATTCTTTGAAGTAA
Source organism: uncultured archaeon (assembly GCA_964608675.1). Lineage (GTDB taxonomy): Archaea > Iainarchaeota > Iainarchaeia > Iainarchaeales > 1-14-0-10-31-34 > 1-14-0-10-31-34. Next base: position 156,889 of record CAZSOZ010000001.1, read on the forward strand.
AAACCATTCAAACAAGCATTGCAGGAAGCTCATTAATTGGAAGCATGGTAAAAGGAAACAGTACCGGCTTTATTGTTCCTGAAAACGCAAAAGAAAAAGAAATAAAATTACTGGAACAAAACGGAATAAAAACCAAAAAAATTAAAGGATTGACTGCTTTAGGAAACCTCATTGCATTAAATGACTTTGGAGGAATAGCAAGCCCTTTAATTTCAAAAAAAAATTTTGAAGAAATAAAAAAATTTTTTGGAATTCCCTTAAAACAAAAGACTATAGCAACCAGCGAAGTAGCAGGCTCCTGCATGGTTGCAACCAACAAAGGATTCATACTGCACCCTGAAACAAATGAAAAAGAATTAAAAGAAATTGAATCAATACTTAAAGTGCAGGGAACACCAACAACAGCAAATTATGGAGACCCTTTTGTTGCAAACGATGTTCTTGCAAACTCAAAAGGAGCTTTAATAGGAGAATACACTTCAAATGCAGAAATGTTAATGATAGATGAAGGATTAAAAGGAGATTAAAAATGGAAAAAAACTTTGAAGTACAGGGAAAAATAAAAAACAAGACAACAAACAAAAAATTCACAAAAAAAATTAGTTCATTAAATGAAAATACAGCAATAGAAAAAGTAATGAGTTTATTCGGCTCAAAAAACAAAATTAAAAGAAGAAACATAGAAATAAATGAAGTTAAAGAGGTGAAAGAATAATGGCAGAAAAAACCGTGAACTTAAACGGAAAACAAATTGTTGATGCAATCACACAAGAAAAAAAAAGGCTGGAACACGTTCAAAGAAGCATTAATTCAGTTGAAAACCTTTTACAGGAAATCTTTTTTGCAAAAGAAAGCGTTAAAGCAATACAAAAAGCAAAAAAAGGAGAAAAAGCAATAATTACTTTAGGAGCAGGCATTTTTCTTGACATGAAAGTAGACGAAAACACAAAAGTGAAAAGAAGCGTTGCAGGAAACATTTTAATTGAAAACAAAACAGAAAAAGCTTTAGAAGAATTAGAAAAACAAGAAAAAGAAGTAAGAGAAAAACTTGAAACATTAAACAAACAACAGCAGTCAATTTATGCAAACATGAATACATTAAGCAGAATAATAACAGAAGCACAAAAAGCAAGACAAGGAGAACAAAAACCACAATAATTGATTGAAATGTTCGGATTTTTAAAAAAGAAAATTGATTCATTTACAGAAAAAGTAAAAGGAAAAATAGAAAAAAAAGAAGAAGAAAAAGTAATAGAAGAACAAAAACCAGTAGATGAACCAAAAAAACAAGTTCTTGAAAGAATTGAAGAACAGGAACAAGAAAAAAGAAAAGAAGAACATCTGATTGCTCCTGAAGAAAAAAAAATAGAAGAAGATTTAAGCGAAGAAGAAAAAGAAGTTTTACAGGAAATAAAAGAAGAAGAAAAAGAAAAAGAACTGGAAAAAAAAACAAAAAAACCAAAACAAAAAGAAGAAGCAGTAAAAGAATTCAAAAAAGAAGCAGAAGAAAAAATCAAACAAGAAACCAAAAAAAAAGTCTTTGAAGAAAGAAAAGAAAAACAATTCGAAGAACAATTAGAAAAAAAACTTGAAAAAGAAACACGCACACCTGAACCAAAAAAAATTCTGCAAGAAAAACCTGAATTCAAAGACAAATCTGATTTAATTAAAGAAAGAGAACTGAAAGCAAAAGTTTCTCTTACTACAGGACTAAAAAAATTTTTTACAGGAAAAATAAAAATAGAAGAAAAAGACGTAAAAAATTTTTTGGAAGAATTTGAATTAGCTTTAATGGAAGCCGACGTAGAACAAAACACTGCAGGAAAAATAATTGAAGAAATAAAAAAAACGCTTATTGGAAAAGAAATTGACGGAAAAAATTTAACTGAATCACTAAAAAAAGAAATTGCATTAATTATTGAAAAATTAATTAAAATTCCAGAAATAGACTTAGAAAAAAAAATGCATGAAAAAAAACCATTAGTTATTTTGTTTTTGGGTCCGAACGGAGCAGGAAAAACCACTTCAATTGCAAAAATTGCTTTCAGGTTCAAGAAAAAAGGAAAAACTGTTGTTTTGGCTGCAGCAGACACTTTTCGTGCAGCATCAATTGAACAAATAGAAAAACATTCACAAAAATTAGGCGTAAAACTTGTAAAGCATAAATATGGAAGCGATCCTGCAGCAGTTGCATTTGATGCAAGAAAATCAGCAGAAGCCAAAGGAATAGACTTGGTTTTAATTGATTCAGCTGGAAGACAGGAAACAAACACTAATTTAATGAATGAATTAAAAAAAATTGACAGAGTTGTTCAGCCTGACTTAAAATTGTTTGTAGGAGAAGCAATGGCAGGCAACAGTTTGTTTGAACAAGCAAAAGAATTCAAAGAAAAAATCGGTTTTGACGGGTTTATTTTAACTAAAATTGACACTGACGCAAAAGGCGGGACAGCAATCTCTCTTATTTCAGGTTTACAGAAGCCGGTTGTTTTTGTCGGAACCGGACAAAGCTATGAACAATTAGTTGAATTTACTCCAAAATTCATTACAGAAAGAATAATTAAATAACTGCTGATTCCAAATACTATTAATTGTTTTCTTTACAAAAATCTTATTTTAAGAGTGATAAAATGAGTTTAGGAGAAAAGCTTAGAGATGCAATGGAAAAAATCAGGAATTCCAGTAGACTGGATAAAGACACAGTTAAAGAAGTAACAAAAGAAATTCAAAGAGCTTTAATTTCATCTGACGTTCAAATTGAAATGGTTTTAAAATTAACTAAAAGAATTGAAGAAACAGCATTCAAAGACCTTCCAAAAGGAATAAACAGAAGGGAATTCATAACCAAAAACACTTATGATATTCTGGCAGAAGCTTTAGGAGGAGGAAAAAAACTGGAAAAAACTCCTGAAAAAATTTTAATGGTAGGATTGTTTGGGGCAGGAAAAACAACCACCACAGGAAAACTCGCAAAATATTATTCAAAGAGAGGAAAAAAAGTAGGAGTAATTTGTGCTGATACATTTAGGCCTGCAGCATTCGATCAATTAAAACAAGTGGCAGAAAAAATTGAAGTTCCTTTTTTTGGAATTGAAGGAGAAAAAAATGCTGCAAAAATCGTTCAAAAAGGATTGACTCAATTTAAGGAATTTGATTTAATTATAGTTGATTCAGCAGGAAGAAGTGCATTAGACAAAGAATTAGTTGAAGAAATAAAAGAAGTCAACCAAGAATTAAACCCTGATTTTACTTTCCTTGTATTAGGAGCAGACATAGGACAAATAGCAGGAAAACAAGCAAAAGCATTCCATGAAAACGTTGGAGTAAACGGAGTAATACTAACAAAAATGGATGGAAGCGCAAAAGGAGGAGGAGCATTAATTGCCTGTTCAATTACAAAAGCACCTGTTTACTTTATTGGAACAGGAGAAAAAATGCAGGACTTAGAAGAATTTGATGCAACAAGATATTTAAGCAGAATAATGGGCTACGGCGATTTACAGGGACTGCTGGAAAAAGTAAAAGAAGCAGGAATGGAAGAAGAAATTGATTTAGAAGAATTAATGAAAAAAGAATTCAATCTGGATATTTTTTACAAGCAGTTAAAAGCAGCAAGAAAAATGGGGCCCTTAAATAAAGTAATGGATTTGATGGGATTAGGGCAACAGATTCCAAAAGAACAAATGGAATTAGGAGAAGAAAAACTAAATGCATTCAAAGTAATAATGGATTCAATGACAAAAAAAGAAAAATTAGAGCCTGAATTATTAAATCATTCAAGAATTAAAAGAATAGCAAAAGGTTCAGGAAAAAAAGAAGAAGACGTAAGAGAATTAATAAAACACTACAAAAGAATGAAAAAAATGGTTAAACAAATGAAAAAATTTTCTGATCCGGAACAACTGCAAAAAAAAGGAGCCATGGACAAATTAATGAAAAAATTCGGCAAACAAAAAAAAATAAAATTCAGGTAAAAAAAAATGAAAATAAATGTTGGTTCAGAAAATCCTGTTAAAGTTCAGGCAGTAAAAAACGCTTTTAAAAAATATTTTAAAGAAGTGAAAATTAAAGGAAAAAAAACTGAATCAGAAGTAAGAGAACAGCCTTTAAATTTAAATGAAATAATTAAAGGAGCCAAAAACAGGGCAAAAAAAAGTTTTTTTGACTGCAGTTATTCAGTGGGAATTGAATCCGGGTTAATGAAGTTTCCATCAGAATCAGGTTACATGGAAATAACTATTGCAGTAATTTTTAACGGAAAAAAATTTTTTTTGGGAGCCAGTCCTTTATTTGAGTACCCAAAAAAAGCTGTCAGACTTTTAATTAAAGGAACTCATGATGTGAATACTGCTTTTGCTGAATTGTTTGGAAAACAAAAAGATTTAGGAAGAAAAAAAGGCGCCATAGGAGAACTAACAAAAGGAAAACTAAACAGAACACAATTCACAGAATTAGCTGTATTAATGGCTTTAACAAAAATAGCAAGCAAAAAATTATTTGAATAAAAAATTTCATGATTTTTTAAATTTAACTTTTTTCCTGGTTTTTTGCATTTCTCTTGCAAGAGCATAAACATTAGCCAAAGAATAACCTGTTTTTTCAGCAATTTCTTTTGCAGTAAATTTTCCTTTATTTTGAGAAAGCATTCGGCCCAATTTTGCTTGTTTTGAATCCAAAAGAGAATGCCTCCAAACACCTATTTTATGAGAAACATTTTTTACTGTAGAAACATCCACTTTTTTTCTTTCAGCAATTTCTTTACGAGAAACTCCTTTTTTAACCAAGTCTTCAATTTCAGCCAAAGTTTTTTTTCTTTTCTTTTCACTTTTGTTATCAAGCCCTGCCTGACGGCTAATTTTGTTTATTGTAAAAAAAGACCTGCCTGTTCTTTCGGCTATTTGATTAAAAGAAAGACCGGATTGCTTAACCAAAAATTCAATTGTTTTTCTTTCTTTATTAGAAACTTTTGATCTGGCTTCACGGGAATTAAATAATCCTTCAGTTATGCCAATTTGATAAACTGGATTAATGGAAACTCCATGCTTTTCTGCTATTTCTTTAACAGTCAAAGAAGAAAAACGCAAATCACTCAAAATAGCATTTCTTTTCTGATCAGGCACCTTGCTTCTTCTTCCTCCATGCTTTCCCTTCCGCATGGTTTCCTCAAAAGAACGCAAATCCAAAAACCGATTAATTTCAGAAACAAATTTAAGAGACACCCTTATATTGCCCTCAAATTTTTTTGAGAGAAGTTCAGAAACCTCCAAAGCAATCTCTGTAAAAGACTTATTTCTTTCAACAAAAATTTTATTTGCCACAAACAAAGCAATTAAAGGATTATAAGCAAACGAACTCCCTGGCTTAATTTTTTTCTTCAAAGGATAATACCTGCCCCACAAAAAAATTGTTTTGTTTTCAGGCAAAACAGAAAAAGAAAAAAACTTTTTCCAGTTAACTAATTTGCTGTTCTTTTTCACAGAATCAATTAAATCCAGCATCTGCTTAGAAACAAGCTTCTTTTTTTTAGATTTTGGTTTTCGGCCGGCTGGCTTTCCTGCCGGTTTCTTTGGATTTTTAGGCATAAATAAAAAACAGAGTTAAAAATATTTAATTGTTTTTGTATTCTTTTATATTGAATGATTTTATTGATAAGGGAAATAGTTGTTTTAATTGGAAGTTTTCTGGCAGCATACACTGACTTTAAAACAGGATACATTTACGACAAAATCACTTACCCAATGATTGCAACAGGAATTTTTTTAAATTTGTTTGAATTAGGAAAACAAATTTCAATTGAACGGTTTCTGGAATTATTTGGAGTAGGAATTGCATTCTTTGTTTTAGGGTACGGAATGTACTGGCTTGGAAAAGTAGGAGGAGGAGACGTAAAACTGTTTACAGGAATTGGATTGCTTCTGCCTTTTTTTGGAAAATTTTTTCCTTTGAATATTTTTGCTTTAAATTCATTAATTTGGGCAGGAATAAGTTCACTGGCTTTTTACGGAACATACTATATTATAAAATATGCAAAAAAAGGAATTGATTTGAATGAAAACAAAAAAGGAATAAAAAAAGCAGGAGGTCTCACAATATTAATTGGCTTTTATTTTTTTTTGGTTTATTCAGCAGGACTAGAAAAACTTATTTTTATTTTAATGATTCCCTTAAGCATTTCATTGATTTTTATTGCATTAGAAAAAGGAATAAAAAAAGAATTTTTTCTTAAAAAAATTCCTGTAAAAGAAATAGAAGAAGACGAAGTTATTGCAGTTGAATTTGAAGACAAAAAAGTATTAAAAGAACTGGCGCTTGGATTAAAAGGATTAATAGGAGAAAAAGAAAAAATAGAACTGAAAAAAAAAGGAATAACAGAAGTTCTTGTTTACAGGAATCTCCCAAAATTCGGGCCCTTTATTTTTATAGGAGTATTAATTAACCTTGTTTTTCCTGATTTGCTGATTAACTTATTTTTGTAGTTTGGGAAGAACCAAAAAAGCAAAAACTCCGGATAAAATTAATGCAATCCAAAGAGTTTCAGCAGAAAGCATTCCAAAAACAAAAAGCAAAAAGAAAAAAAGAAGCAAAGCAATTAAAAGAAGTATAAGAATTTGTTTTTTATTGTAATTCATTTTTTTCACTTTACTCCTGATTTAAAAGCAGTTCCTTCAACTGAAATTTCTGCAGGTTCATTTATTTTTCCTTTTACTTCAAATTTTACATCCAAAAATTTTTCAACAACAGAAATGCTGTTTAAAGTATGATAAGTTAAAACAGAAGTTTCAAAAGTCGAATGCCCTTTAGCTAAAGCCATAAAAGGAATTAATTGATCAGATAAATGAGAATCAATTGGTTTGCCTGAATTAACTTCAAAAAAAAGGTTTTCAACAGCTTTTTCTGCAGTTTTTTTTGAAGAAAAATTTTTTTCCTGCAATGCTCCTGCACCTATTCTTGTTTTGTCTTTAAAATATGCAATTAAAGTTATTCCTGCGCCTTTTTCTTCTATTGCTTCATTAAATTCAATAACTGAATCCAAATCAGTTTCAGGAAATTTTTCCTGCAAAAACTTTTTTGCATAAATAAGAATGTTTTTTGATGCATCTTCAGGATAACCTGTTGAATGAACAAAAATTCTGATAAATTTTAATTCCCCCTGTTCAACTTTATAAAAAGGCTTTAAAGGCAGTTTAGAAAAAATTTTAGAAAAAGAAATTAAACCTTTTCCTTCAGGATAATAACCTCTTCTCTTTAATTCCAAAGAAAATTTTGCTCCCTTTCCAGAGATAAAAGGAAAAAAAACTTCTTTTGAATAATTAAAAGGAGGCGAAAAAGGAACGTCTGTTCCTCCAAAAAGCCTGAAAGAAATTTTTTTATCAGAAAAAGTTAAAGGAAGAGTTAAAGCCTGCAAAAGCAAAGTAATTGAACCAGCAGTCCCAATATTAACTGCATAATTTCCTTCTTTAATGCTTTCAGGATAAACAACAATTTTTTTTGAACCCAAAAAATTTCCTTTTATTTTTGCTTCAGAGATTTTAGCTAAAGTGTTTACTCCGATTAAATGCTGTCTGGCAAGTCCTTTATTCGGGCGGTTGGCACGAATGTTAAAAATTAAAGCAGGTTTTTTTGTAATAAAAGACAAAGACAAGGCATTCCTCAAACACTGCCCTCCTGCACGCGCATCCACTTCAATTAAATTGTTTTCCATTCAAAAATAATGCAATAAAATTAATAATAAGCTTTTTATTTAATTTATTAAGTGAAAAAATGAAGATTTTAATTACAGGTTCAAGCGGGTTCATAGGAAAAGAACTCGTAAAAGAACTAAGAAAACAAAAAAACGAAGTAATAGAATTTGATTTAATTAAAGGACAGAATTTATTAAACGAAAAAGATTTAATTTTATTAAAAGAAGCTGATGCAGTAGTTCATCTTGCAGCAGAATTAGATGAAAAAAAACCATTAGAAGAATTAATTCAAGTGAATGTAAAAGGAACAGAAAAATTACTGGAAAAATGCGTTGAATTCAAAGTAAAAAAATTCATTTATTTAAGTACTGTTGGAATAATGGGAGACACAATAAAACAAGCAGACGAAAACACTAAACTTAATCCAAAAACAAAATACGAAAAATCAAAAGCAAAAGCAGAACAAAAAGTAAACGAATTCCAGGAATTAATTCCAATAACAATAATCAGAAGCGCGTTGGTTTTAGGGCCAAACAAATACTGGAAAGAAATCATTCAATTAATCAAAAAAAATTTTCCTTTGATTGGAAGCGGAGAAAACAAGTTTCAGATAATTTACTATAAGGATTTAATTTCAGCAATAATTTTCTGCTTAAAAAAATTTGAAACAGAAAACGAAACATTCATTATAGCAGAAGAAAAAGGAAAAAAACTAATTACCGTGTATTCTTTAATACAAAAAGAACTCGGAATAAACAAAAAAATCAAAATAATTCCTGTTTTTCTTGCAAAAATTTTATTTTACTTCAAAAAAAATAAATTATTCAATCAAGCTTACATGAAAAGGCTTTTAAGAAACAGAGATTATTCAATTCAAAAAATAATTAAAGCAGGATGGAAACCTGAATACACTACAGAACAGGCAATAAAAGAAACAGTAATGCAAATAGAAAAAGAAAACAAAAACTAATGTTTTTTTCCGCCTTTCTCTGCAGCCAAAACAAATTCTTTCATTAACTTTAAGGCTTTAGATTTGTTTTTTTGAACGTTATCCACTGCAGTTCCAACATGAACAATTGACGCTCCAGCAGAAATCACTTGTTCAGCCATTTCAGGAGTTTTAACGCCTCCTGCAACAATTAAAGGAACATCAATCATAGAAGAAATAACTTTAATGTTTTCAGGAGGAACACAGCTTTCTGCACCTGAACCAGACTCCAAAATAATTAAATGAGCTCCCATAAACTGTCCTGCCAAAGCAGCTGCTGCACCAACATAAGGAACTTCTCTTGGAATCAAATTAGCCTGTCCAATCCAACCAACAGCTCTTCCGGGTTCAAAAACAAGATAAGAAGTAGGAATTGTTTCCAAATTCATTTTTTTTACTGGAATAGAAGAAGCAATTTGAGCTCCTGAAATAAAATAAGGATCCCTTGAATTAAGCATTGACATAAAATAAGCTGCATCAGCTTTAGGACTCAAAGTAGCAATATTGCCTGGAAACAAAATTACAGGCAGACAAGAATTTGCTTTAATTGCTTTAATAGTTTTATCAAGCATTGAACCTTGTGCTCCAATAGAACCTCCAACCGCAAAAGCGCTTATGCCTGCTTTTTCAGCCAAACCTGCAATAATTCCTGCTTCTTCAGGAGACTGGTCAGGAGGATCAATAACCAAAAAAACCAAACCTTTTCTTTCTTTTATCTGCTTTAAAATATATTTATAGGTTTTCCCAAAAACTGGTTCAAACATTAAAAATCACTTTAAAAATTGAGAGAAAAAAGTATTTAAAACAGCCGTCAATCAAAAAGCTTTAATAAACATTCAAAAAAAAAGAAAAAAAACTTTATTTTTTCTTCTTTGACTTTCTTTTTCGCTTAACTGTTATCTCGCGATGATACAAGAGTTTTTGGTCGGTTGCGAAATCACCTGAATTAGCTTTCTTATTAGGCTGAAGTTTTGTTTTAAAAACTGAAGTGATTTTTCCTTTACTGACAAAATCAGGGTTTTTTTGTTTAAATGTTTTTCTTTCAATACTAATTTCTGTTTGAGGAGTATTCTTTTTTCCTTTACGCCAAGCAATGCTTAAATTCCTTTCTTTGCTTTCCGGAGAATCAAACTTTCTTCTTGATACCGTAATCCTTGGTTTTTTTTTAGGAAAACTAAAAGTTTTATTTGAAATTCTTTTTTTTGGTTTAACAGGCATTAAATCACCAAAATAAGTAATATTTTTAGCTATTAAAAAACGTTTGCTTTTATGAATTTGAAGTTTTCTTTGTTTTCTTTTGTTCCTGAAACAATTTGTCCGTGACCAGGAAACAAGAATTCAATTTCCAATTCAGAAAGCTTTTCAATTGACTGTTTGATGTCAAAAAAAGAACCAGACTCCAAGTCTGTTCTGCCTATAGTGTGATAAAACAAGGTATCCCCTGAAAAAAGCCATTTCTTTGAAGGCTCATAAAAACACAATGAACCTTTGGTGTGCCCTGGAGTAAAAATAACTCTTAAAGAATAAGGCGGAATGCTTATTAGCTGATTTTCATTTAAATAAGAATTGATTTTTGGAACAAAAGAATCTTCTTTTATTCTAGTGAATTCAGGGTTTTCCTGCTTCAAATGTTTTGCATCAAATTTACTTAAAAAAATTTGTGCTTTTTCATAAATTTTATCTGCCTGAAAATGATCATAATGGCCATGAGTATGCAAAATTAAATCAATTTTGTCTGCAGTCAAATTTAATTCATTTAAAAAATTTAAATGAGCCTGCATTGCTGTATTTGTTCCTGAATCAATTAAAACGTTTTTGTTTTTACCTTTAATCAAATAAGCGTTGCAGGATAAATCACTTGTTTTAAACAAAAAAACTTTTGCAGCAGGATTAATTAAAGGCATAACAAAAAAAAAGAATGAAAGGAAATTAAAAGATTTCCCAAACTTAATCTGGTATGCATGAATTAAAAGAAAAAATACTTGCTTCAGGAAAATTAAGCGAAAAAAAATTAGAGGAAAAAATAAAGGAAAAAACAGAAAAGTTTTCAGGAATGCTTAATCAGGAAGCCGCCTTGTTTTTGATTGCAAGAGAACTGGGAACAGGCATAGAAAAAAAATTAATAAAAATTTCAGAAATAGAAAAAGGAAAAACTGCAAGCATAAAAGCAGAAATTCTTGCAGTTTACCCTGAAAGAGAATTTGAATCAAAAGGAAAAAAAGGAAAAGTAAAAAACGTTTTAATAAAAGATGAAACCGGAACCGCTTACCTTGTTTTATGGAATTCAGAAACAGAAAAAATAAAAGAAGAAGACAAAGGAAAAGAAATAGAATTAAATGAATTCATTTCAGATGAATTCAATGGAAGAATTCAATTAAAAAAAGGTTTCAGAGGAGAAATGCAATTAAAAGAAAAAACAAGAAAAATAAAAGAAAAACCAAAAAAAATTTCTGAAATAAAAGAAGGAGAAAAAGGAATTGTTTTTGAAGGAATTGTGTTAAGGAAGTTTCCATTAAAGGAATTTGAGTCAAAAGAAAGAAAAGGAATGCTTAAAAGAATTGAATTAATTGATGAAACCGGAATAATAAATCTTATTTTATGGAACGAAAAAGCACAAGAAAAAATCAAAGAAGGAAAAACAATTCAATTAAATGAACTGAATGCAAGGAAAAGACTTAAAGGAATTGAACTGCATTCAACTGAAAACACTGAAATACAGGAAAAAGAAGGAAAAGAAAAAGAATTGAAAGAATTATGCATTAAAGTATTAGGAAAAAAAGAATTAAACAAAGTAGTTGAAGGACAAAGGTTTATTGCAGAAGGAAAAATAAAAGAATTAAATAAAACAAAATTATTGTTTAATGTTTGTCCTGAATGCAGTAAAAGCCTTAAAGAAGAAAAAAATTCTTTTTTCTGCAATAACTGCGGACAGGTCCTTAAACCAGAAAAAAAACTTGTTGTTTCATTTGTTTTAGAGGATGAAACCGGAGAAATAAATTCAATTGTTTACGGAAAAAAAGCAGAAAAAATAATTGAACAATCAACAGAACAAACAATACAAGAAAACGAAGAAAAATTAGTGGAAGACATTCTTCAGGAAATACACCAAAAAATAAAAGGAAAAAAAATCAATTTTCTGGCAAAAGCAAAAAAGAATTCGTTTACAGGAGAAACCGAACTGGTTTTAGAAAAACTAATTTAATTCAATTAATTTTCCTTCAATTAATTCAAAGTTTCTGAAAACAAAATTTCCGTCTTCTTCCTGAGTTCCCGCTGAATCCCATGCATACAAAAATTCATTGTATAATTCTGCTTCCTGTGAAACAATTATTGTAGGAATTTTTGTAATAGAATATTTTTCAATTAATTTTTGGCCTTCAAAAGAAGAAACATTCAATGTTTTGTCTTCAATTACTTTCAAACGCATTTGGCTGATTAATAGTTCAACCAAAACATTTGAATCAATGCAGTCAAAACAATTTTCGTCAACCAATCTTGTAATTTTCACTAAACCTTTTATTTCTCCTGAATCCAAATCAACAAAAGGAACGGCTTCCTCATAAATTAAAGCGTTTTCTTCATCATAGCCTCCGCCCTGAATCCAAATATAATAAAAGTACTCATATTCTAAAACATCCCCTGTTAAAATTACTGCAGGAATACTGGAAATAAAATAATAATCAATTAATTTCTGTGCTTCAGGAGAAGTATATTCAAGCGTTTTGTTTTGGTCAATAAAAACATTCAGGTCTTTAATGTAATCAATAAAAAGACTTAAGTCCTCGCATTCATTGCATGAAGAATCCTCAATTAAAAGAAAATTAATTAAACCTACAACCCTGTTTTCTTCAAGAGAAAAATAAGGAGGCTCAATATAAGTTAAAATAAGGACTCCGTTTTTTTCTTTTCCTATGTTTGGCCACAATTGTTGTAATTCTGTTCCCTGAAATTCTCCATTAACTATAAGAGAAGGCAGTTTTTTTATTTCATGCATTTTAATTAAATTTTGTCCTTCCTCTGAATTAGAATCAACTTCTTTTACTTCCAAGACATTCAAATCAAATTCTGTTTTAATGGCTTCAACCAAAAAATCCAAAGAACTGCATTCCCTGCAGTCCGGCTTAATTAATTTAATTATTTTAATAAAAGGATGCCTGTCTGTTTGATTTAAAATCTGATTTTGGTTTTCTGAGTCATTTAAATTATTGTTTGTGTTCTGCATAATCCAAAAAACAGAAACAGCAATCAAAAAAACAAGAACAACAACAGCAAAAAGCATCTGCTTTTTCGGAATCATCATATTCTGAGAAAACATAAACTAAATTAAATAAAAAAAGAAATAAAAAGAGAACCAAAAAACAACAAAAAAAAGTATGAATTTAAAGAGTTAGGTAAACAAAATATATTTAAAAATCTACATACTGCTTTTTTTTGTTTGGTGATGAATTGAGCAAATTAAAAGAAAAAACAAAAACTCAAATAAAAGAAAATTCAGGTTACGGAAAAATTATTGCAGGATTAATAGTTATAGGAGTTTTAGGCTTGCTGGTTTTTGGCGGGCCAATAACCGGCTTTTATTTGTTTGGATTAGATAACGCGCCAACAGGCAACGACGGCAGACCATACAAAGGAAATCCAAACGCAAAAATTGTTGTAATTGAATACTCTGATTTTCAGTGCCCTGCATGCAAATCAGGATACGAACATTCAAAAAACATAATAAATGAATTTCAAAATGAAATAAGATTTGAATACAGGCATTTTCCTTTGACTTCAATTCATCCTTTTACATTTAAAGCAGCAGTAGCAGCAGAAGCTGCTGCAGACCAAGGAAAATTCTGGGAATACCATGATTTATTGTTTGAAAACCAAGACAAGCTGACAAGAAATGATTTAATTAAATACGCAGAACAACTTGATTTAGATATAGAAAAATTTACTGCAGTTTTAGACGGAAACGAAAAAGATACAATAATTCAATCAGATTTAGCTGAAGGAACAAAAACAGGAGTAAATGGAACTCCAACTTTTTTTGTTAACGGAAAAAAAATAGATAACTGGGGAAATTTAAGACAAGCAATATTGAATGAATTAAACAAATAATTATTCAATAAATTCTTTAATTCTTTTCAGACCTTTTTTTATTTCATCCAAAGAGCAAGCATAACTCATTCTTACATAACCTGGCATTCCAAATGCTTTGCCCGGAACCAAAGCAACATGCTTTTCTGCCAGTAAATCAGCACAAAATTTAACGTCATCTTCTTGAATTTCTTTTATATTAAAAAAGAAATAAAATGCTCCCTGAGGCAAAATAAATTTGATTTTTGAATCCTTTAATTCTTTTGCAATAAAATCTCTTCTTTGCTTGAATTCCTGCACTTGTTTTTTTAATTCAGTTTCATCTGAATTTAATGCACCTAAAGCAGCTTTCTGTGAAATAGAACAAGGGTTGCCGGTTGAATGGCTTTGAATTTTCTTTATTGCATCAGCAATTTTTTTAGTGGATGCAGAATAACCTATTCTGTAGCCTGTCATTGCATGAGATTTTGATACTCCGTTAATTGTTATAGTTAAATTCTTTATTTCGTCATTCAAAGAAGCAATTGAAGAATGAGTTCCTTCAAACAAAATTTTTTCATAAATTTCATCAGACAAAACAAAAACATTTTTTTTAACTGCAATTTCAGCCAACAATTCTAATTCTTTTCTAGAATAAGTTAAACCTGTTGGGTTGCTTGGATAACTCAAAAAAACAGCTTTAGTTTTTGAAGTAATAGAATTTTCAAATTCTTCAGGCGAAAGCTTTAAAGAAGGATTTGAAGTAAAAACCGGTTTTGCTTCAGCCAATAAAACCATTGCTTTATAGCTTACCCAAAAAGGACAAGGGATAATTACTTCGTTTCCTTTATTGCACAAAACCTGAATAGAATTATACAATGCTTGTTTGGCGCCGGTTGAAACAATTATTTGGTCAAGAGAATAATCAAGTGAATTGTCTTTTTTTAGTTTTTCTTGAATTTTCTGCTTTAATTCAGTTATTCCAGGAACAGCCGTATAATGAGAAAAATTTTCTTTTACTGCAGACACTGCAGCAGTTTTTGCTTGTTCAGGAGCATTAAAATCCGGTTCTCCTGCAGAAAAATTCAATACATCTATGCCTTTCTGCTTTAATTCAATTGCTTTTGCGTTAATTGCAAGAGTCTCTGAAGGCTTTAATTCTAAAAACTTGTCTGAAATCATTTTTTTTGCCTCTAAAAAGAAAAAAAATATTGTAGAAAAAGTGTTTTAAAATCAACGGCAGAATGCCATAGAAAGTATTTAAAATGCACGGAGTTTATTTGTATTAGCACAAACCAAAGGGTGAGTTCAGCCAAAAACAATAACCCGAAAAGGTTTTAGTGCAGGAGATGAAAAAATGGCGGAAAAAAAAAACAAAACTACAATTACAGCTGATTCTGAAAGCGAAATAAGCAAACCAGAAAAAAAAATTAAAAATATTTCTGACTTGCCTGGAGTAGGAACAACTTCTGCTGAAAAATTAATTGCTGCAGGATATAAAAGCATGGAAAGCATTGCTGTTGCTTCTCCAGCAGAATTAATGGAAGCCGCAGGCTTAGGAGAAATTACTGCAACAAAAGCAATTAATGCTGCCCGAGAGTCTTTAGAAATGGGTTATGAATCAGCAGACAAAATTCAAGAAAGAAGAAAAAGCATTGGAAGAATTACAACAGGTTCAAAAGAAGTTGACGAATTAATTGGAGGCGGAATCGAAACCCAAAGCATTACAGAAGTATACGGACAATATGCTGCAGGAAAAACTCAATGGTGCTTTCAGCTTGCTGTAACAACTCAACTGCCTGAAGAACAAGGCGGATTAGAAGGAAATGTTTTGTATATTGATTCAGAAAATTCTTTCAGACCTGAAAGAATTATAGGAATAGCAAAAAAATTTGGATTAAATGAAGAAGAAGTACTAAAAAACATTTTTGTTGCAAGAGCATTTAATTCAGACCACCAAATGGTTTTATCAGAAAAAGCTGAAAGCATGATAAAAGAAAAAAACATAAAATTAGTAATAGTGGATTCCTTAACCTCGCAATTTCGAGCAGAATTTATTGGAAGAGGAACATTAGCAGGAAGACAACAGAAATTAAACAAACACATGCATACTTTAATGAAATTAGCTGAAATGAACAATATTGCCTTATTAGTAACAAACCAAGTTATGTCCCGCCCAGACATATTGTTTGGAGACCCAACTGCTCCAATCGGAGGACACGTAGTAGGACATGCAAGCAAAACAAGAATTTATTTAAGAAAAGCAAAAGGAGAAAAAAGAGTTGCAAAACTAGTTGACAGCCCTTCACTGCCGGACGGAGAAGCAGTTTACAGGGTAACAGAAAACGGATTAGAAGACTGAATGCACAGTTCCGGCTGTGCAGCACATGCCACACATGAAGCCGTTTTAGCGCCACTTTATGTGGTACTCAAGCGCCAACCGACTGAATGTTTGTTTACTGTGAATTAAAAAAAATTTAACTAGTTAATGTCTTTTTATTAACTTCTGAAAAACTCTTTTTAATTTGAGCCTGCTTGTTTTTTTGGCTTTGGATTTGCTTCTGTTCTGCATTATTTTTCTTCTAGTTTTTTGAATCATTTCATCTAAAGAATATCTTGCTGAATTAATTTTTCTTTTTTTAAGCTGTTTTCTTCTTTCAGAAGAAATGCTAATAAAAGAAGACAAATGAAACATTTCTTTTGCAGAAGGAAACCTTGTTTTTAATTCTTTTAATACAATTAATTCAAGCCATGAAGCAATCCCTTTTTTTGCAAAAATTTTTTGGTTTCCTTTTTTTCCTATAGGGGAATAATCCCCCATCCAATTGAATTCTGAAATACTTCAAAAGAAATGTATCCTATTTTTCGACCTAAATTTGTGCCGTTTGTTTCCCTGAATTTTTTTATTGCATCCCTTATTTCGCGGGAAGAAATAAAATTTTTTGATGGAATCCCTTTATCAATATAAAATGATGCAATAAATAATCCTGTTTTTTGCTTGGAAGAAAAATTTGGAGAATAATTTATTTTTATTCCAAAAACTTTTTTTGCCATAAAAAAAATAGGTTTTTGAATTAATTTAAATATTTAGTTTGAGTGTTTTTCTTTTTCTTCGGCTTTCTTTTTGCTTTTGCCTTTAATTTTTTTTAATCTGGATAAATCATCTCTTTCCATTTCTTCAAGCCTTAAGCGGATAAAAGAAGCATTTTTTTTCATTTCAGGAATTACTTTAAATTCCAAAGCATTAACTCTTCTTTTAGTTTTGTCTATTTCTGTTAATAATTTTCTTAAAGTGTTTTCTATTTCTGCTGCAACAATAATGTTTTTCAATAAAATTTCATATGATTCAGCTGCATCATCAATATAAGAAGAAGTTCCAATTAAACCATAACCTCTTTCTTCAAAGGATTTAGTATTGTATTCTGATTTAACTGCAGGAACAACAACTCCCATGACATTTCGAGTTTTAACGTCAATTTCTGCTTTGTCTTTTAATGCAAGAGAAGCAGATTTAACTGAAACAGTTCCTTCAACTGCTCTAGCTAAATTTATTGCAACAGTAGCTTTCTTATAGTTATCAACCATTTCTGATTTTGATTTCTTTGCTTCCTCTAACACTAAAAAAAACTCTTGAATTAAACCATCTCTTTTTCTTTTCAATAATGCGTGCCCTGAAGTAGCTAATTTAATTGCCTTATTTAATTTTATTAACTCGGATCTGGTTGGTTTAATGTCAGCCATAACACACACTATTTATTTTTTCTTTTTCTTTTTTGAATTCTTTTTTGTTTTTTTGTTTGAGTTTTTCTTTTTTTGTTTGGTTTTTGGTTTTGATGAAGAAATTAATTTTGTTTCTTTTGGAGAAGAAAGTTCATTTGATGCATTAATTTTTGTTTTTTCTTCAGTTGAAAGTTTTTCTGGAACCTTGTCTTCTGGACGCTTGTTTTTATCCAAGTATTTTTCTATTAGTTCGTCGTCAATTCTTGTTAATTCTGATTTAGATAATGAAGTTAGTAAATCCCACCCTAAATTTAAGGTATCAAAAATTGTTCTGTCTTCATATTTATCTTGTGTTATGAATTTGTCTTCAAATCCATCTGCAAACTTTAAGTAGCTTCTGTCTCTTTCGCTTAAAGCTTCTTCTCCTACAATTGCCACAAGGCCTCTTAATGAACGGCCTTCAGCATAACCTGCATACAGTTGATTGGAAACAGCTTTATGATCTTCTCTAGTGTTTTTTTTGCCTATTCCTGCATTCATTAATCTTGATAAACAGGGGAGAACATCAATTGGAGGATAAATTCCTTTCATATGCAATTCTCTTCCTAAAACAATTTGTCCTTCAGTAATATATCCTGTTAAATCAGGAATTGGATGAGTTATGTCGTCTCCAGGCATAGTTAAAATTGGAATCTGGGTTACTGAACCTTTTTTTCCTTTAATTAATCCTGCTCTTTCATAAATTGATGCAAGGTCAGTGTACATGTATCCTGGATAACCTCTTCTTCCTGGAACTTCTTCTCTTGCTGCTCCAATTTCCCTTAAAGCTTCACAATAATTTGTCATATCAGTTAAAATTACAAGAACGTGCATGTCATGTTCATACGCTAAATATTCAGCTGCAGTTAAAGCCATTTTTGGAGTAATTAATCTTTCAATTGCTGGATCGTTTGCTAGATTTAAAAACATGATTGTTCTTTCTAATGCTCCTGTTTGTTCAAAATCTCTTTGAAATTTTTGTGCTTCTTCATTTGTGATTCCCATTGCAGCAAACACAACAGCAAAATTTCCTTCAACTTTTGCCTGTCTTGCAATCTGCAAAGCAATATCATTATGAGGCAAACCTGAACCAGAAAAAATAGGCAGTTTTTGGCCTTTAACTAAAGTATTCATTCCGTCTATTGTTGAAATTCCTGTTTGAACAAAATCTGTTGGAGAAGATCTAGCGTAAGGATTTATTGCTGCTCCAAGAATATCCATTTCTTTGTCTGGAATTATTTCAGGACCTGAATCAATTGGTTTTCCTAATCCTGACAAAACTCTTCCCAATAAATCTTTGGAAACCTTTAATTTGATTGTTTCGCCGGTAAATTTTACTGTTGAATCCCTGTCAATAGAAGAAGTTCCTTCAAAAACCTGAACAACAACAATGTCTTCAGATGAATCTAATACTTGTCCGTTTTTAATTGAATTATCCCCTAATTTTATTTTCACTAATTCTCCGTATCCAATAGGATCAGTTTTTTTTACGAAAACCAAAGGGCCTGCAATTCTTTCAATTGTTTTATATTCTTTCATTCATTACACCTCTTAATTCCCCAAAAATAATTCAAATTATTTTGCAATTGATTTGAATTCCTGTTTCATTTCCTCCATTATTTTATTTAATTCTTTTTCAAAATTTTCTTCTTTAACAAAAGCAATTTTTGTTAACTTTGATTTAGATTCCATTTTAACAATGCTTTCAACTGGAACACCTACTTCAACTGCAGTGTTTGCCTGCTCTGAAAAAGAAACAATTCCTTTCAGAATTCCATACTGTTTTTTTAAACTGCAGTAAGAGTCAACTTCATGGAAAGCGTTCTGTTGAAGAAATCCTTCTCTTATTAGTCTTGCGGTTTCCATAGTTAATCTTTCTTTTTCCGGCAAAGCATCAGAACCAATTAATTGAACGATTTCCTGCAAAGAAGATTCTTTCTGAAGAACTTTCATTACCTGCCTTCGGATTTTCACCCAGTCTTCTGCAACATTTTCCAAATACCATTTTTCTAAAGTATCTGAATACAAACTGTAAGAATCAAGCCAGTTAATTGAAGGGAAATGCCTTCTTTGAGCAAGTTTTGCATCCAAAGCCCAAAACACTTTGGTTATCTTTAAAGTGTTTTGTGTTACAGGTTCAGAAAAATCTCCTCCTGGAGGAGAAACTGCTCCGATTGCTGTAACCGAACCAGTTTGTTTTCTGTTTCCCAAAACATTAATTCTTCCTGCTCTTTCATAAAATTCAGATAAACGGGCTGCAAGATAAGCAGGATAACCTTCTTCTCCAGGCATTTCTTCTAATCTAGAAGAAATTTCTCTCATTGCTTCAGCCCAACGCGAAGTTGAATCAGCCATTAAACTTACATCAAATCCCTGATCTCTAAAATATTCAGCTATAGTCATTCCAGTATAAACTGAAGCTTCTCTTGCTGCAACCGGCATGTTTGAAGTGTTTGCAATTAAAACAGTTCTTTCCATTAAAGGCCTTCCTGTTTTTACATCCATTAATTCTGGAAATTCAGTTAAAACTTCAGTCATTTCGTTTCCTCTTTCACCACAACCAATATACACTACAATTTCTGCATCACTCCATTTAGCTAATTGTTGTTGGGTAACAGTTTTTCCGCTTCCAAAAGGACCAGGAATACTTCCTGCCCCTCCTTTTGCAATAGGAAACAAGCTGTCTAAAATTCTTTGGCCTGTAATCAAAGGAATTTCAGGCATTAATTTTTCTTTGTAAGGCCTTGGCAGTTTAACAGGCCATTTATGCATTAAAGAAAGTTTTTTTCCGTTATCCAAAACAGCAACAGTCTGATCAACAGTAAAGTTTCCTGATTTAATTTCTTTTATTTTTCCTGAAATAAAAGGAGGAACCAAAATTTTGTGTTCAATGTTTTTTGTTTCCTGAACTGTTCCGATTACGTCTCCTCCTTCAACTTTGTCTCCTTTTTTTACGGTTGGCTTAAAACCCCATTTTTTTGTTCTGTCTAATCCCGGAATACTGATTCCTCTTTTAATAAAATCTCCCATTTTGTCAACTAATCCAGGCAAAGGCCTTTGGATTCCATCATAAATAGTTGAAAGCATTCCAGGACCCAATTCAACCGACAAAGGAGCATTAGTGTTTGAAACAGGTTCCCTTGGTTTTACGCCTGAAGTGTCTTCATACACTTGAATGATTGTTTTATCTCCGTCAATCTGAATTACTTCACCCATTAATTCTTCTTTTCCAACTTTCACTAAATCAAACATTTTTGCTTTCAGCCCTTTTGCTGTTACAACCGGGCCGGAAATTCTGTATATTTTTGCTATTTCCATAAATCCACACCAACCGTCCTTTTAATTAATTCTCTTAAATCCGTTTCCTTTCCCTTAGAGGACAAGGTAATCAAAACCGGAGTAATAAGTTTTTCTAAAATTCTTTTTGTTTTCATATTCATTTTATTCATTTCTTCCTGTTCAATTACAATTACTCCAAAATTTTTGTTTTCCAAAACTTTTTCCATTGTATCATCAAAACTGTTTTCAACTGCAAAAGTGTTTTTTACTCCTGCAAGCCTAAAACCAGTTACAAAATTATCTGTTCCCACTACTGCGATTTCCATTTCAAAACACCAATTGTTGTTCAATTAACTCCTGAGGCAAACCAGAATGCTTGCCTCTTGAAATAATCCTCAAATTATCTGCTTCGTTTTCTTTGGCAAAAAAAAAGCCGATTACCGGAGCAGTGCTTCTTTCAAATTTATTAACCATGCTTCTTCCTTTTTCAGAAAGCTTTTGCCTTAATTCAATTCTTGCTGTTTTAATGTCCTTTAATTCTTTATTTTTTTGTTTTTTTTCTGATTCAATGATTTTTTTTAATTCAATTTTTGTTTCCTTTGACCTCGCTTCATTTAATTCATCCAAACCTTTTGCTTTCAGAATATAAAGATCTTTTACTTTTCCTTCAGAAGAATTAATTCTTTTTCTGAAATAATCCAAATCAAGTTCGTCTTCTAATTCAGTTAAATTGTTTTTATGTTTTTTCATTGTCTCATAATATTCTGTTTTTTTAAAGAATTCAACTGCATCTTCAACTGAATTTGATTCTTTTGCAGTTTTTTTCAGGAATTCCTCTGAAAATTCTCCTGCAGGAACAAGGTTTTGAATTATTTCTTCAGCGGATTCATTTGACTGCTTTCCTCTCAAAATTGTTTTAATGTTCCATATATCATATTTTCTTAAAAACAATTTTATTGATTCCCTTGAATCCTTTAAAGAAAAATCAAGGACTTTCTTGAATGAGTTTGCAAGATTTTTGTTTAATGCATATTCAATTAAATCTGCTCCTTCATATTGTGTTCCAAGTTCGTCAATTTCTTTTTTGTATGTTGTTTCCTGAAGATATCTTGCAATTTGATCCAAAGACATCTTTAAAAGTTTTGAGTATTCTTCAGAAGGAATGAGTTTTGATTTCATTACCCTGACTCTGGTGTTAGTGTAAGCATACCCAAAACCTTTTGCAGTCATTCTCCAAACACCCTCAAAGAAATTTCACTAATGTTTTTTTCTTTTACTTTTTCCAAAATTACATCAAAGGTTTGATCTGAACGGATTGTTCCTTCAGAGTTCTCCAAAACAAAACCTCCAATACAATCAATGCTGTCCTTGAATTTTAATCCTGAAAGCCCGGAAACAAGCTTTTTGTCTTTGGTCCTGCAATAAAAATATTCTGCATCCACTTCCTTTTTTCCTTTTAAAAGAAGTTTCTTCAGAATTTTTTCGTATTCTTTCTGCGAAATCCTGTTTAATGACTGTTTTGCTTCATTAAAAACTTCATCGACAACTTCCTTTTTTGCATTCAACGACTGTTTTTTCATTGAAAGCTTCAAAGAAGCCAGCTCAGTTTTTTCCATAGAAGAAAGTATTTCGTTTGTTTTTTTGACTGTTTTTTCTCTGGATTTACTGATTTTTTCTTTTGTTTTATCAAGCATTTCTTTTGCTTGATTTTTTCCTTCTTGGATTATTTGACTGGATTTCCTTTCAGTTTCTATATTTATTTCATTTATTACATCTTCTAATGACATAAAAAAACCTTTTATTTTATGCTGGAGCCGGAGCCAATCCTAAAATCATGATTGCTACAACTAAACCAAAAATAACAATTGTTTCAGGAATAACTGTCAGGATTAATGCTTTTCCAAATAATTCTTCTTTTTCAGCCATTGCACCAACAGCAGCAGTTCCAATTTCTTTTTCTGCTATTGCTGCTGCAAAAGCACTTCCTGCAATTGCAATTCCTGCTCCGATTGCAATCAAACCTAATTCTAATTCAACCATAGTTTTTTCCTCCTTTTAAGTTGAAAAACGTAAACTTAATTTTCTGCTCCAAAAGGCAGAAACCTTTTTCCTCCTCCTTTATAAAATTTACCAAAAAATTCAACATAATGAAGCCTTAAAGAATGCAAAAAAGGACCTATTAAACCTAATAAAATGTTTACTGTGTGCCCTAACAGCAAAACCAAAATTGCTGCACCAATCATTAAGCCTCCCTGATGAAAGAATTCTGTAGCAAACTCATTAATTATTAAAGCCAACTGGACTGAAGCAAGACCTACTGCAAACAGCCTTGCATAAGACAAAGTATTGCTTAAAATTGAAGGCAGTTCAACCAAACCCTGAACTCCTTCTCCTTTAAACAAAAAAATTATTCCTGCCAGCAAAAAAAATCCTCCTAAAATATTTCCAAAAGAAGTTAAACCTAAAATCATTTCAGAAATAACCAAAAGACCTCCTGTTTCAATAACCAACCAGCTTCCTTTTTCCAAAAAAGCTTCCTTTAAGCCGTGCTGAATAAAAACATTATAAAAACCTACAAGAAAACCCAAAGTAATATGAATTAAACCAACAATAATTGAAATCAAAAGCATTGTATTTAAATCATGTGCTCTGTTAAGCAAAGGATGCTCTACAAATTCAAAGCCAAACGCTTCCCCAAAAACAAACCCAAAAAAAATTGTTGCCAGAGAAGCAACAATCAAAGAATTAACTAAAAGTTTTCCTTCTCCTTTTAATTTGCTTCTCAAAAAAAGGAATGCAATCAAAGTTGTTATGCCGTACCCTACATCTCCAAGCATGAAACCAAAAAACAACGGAAAAGTCAAAAAAACAAGAAATGTAGGGTCAATTTCAGAATATTTCGGCAGAGAATAAAGATTCATAAAAAACTCAAACGGCTTGACAAGAGAAGGATTCTCCAAAGAAGTTGGAGCGCCCTTCCTTTCATTAAAAGTTTCAATAAAAATTTTGTCTTTAGTTAAATGCCTTAACCTGTATTCAATTTCTTTGGCTTTTATTTCAGGAATCCAGCCGTCAATAAAAAAAGCGTTTTCAGTTACCCCAAACTTTAAAGGAACTTCAAGTTTTTCGTTTTCTTTTTCTAAATTAAATTCATAGTCAACCAAAAACTGTCCTTCTTTTTCTTTTAAAGAATTTAATTTATTTTTCATTAAATCAAGCCGGTTTTCAACTGAATTCAATTCAGACTTAAGTGAATCCAAACCGGCTGAATTTTCAAAATGAAGTTCACTAAAACCTTTTTCAGACAACAAAGACTGAATTTTTTCTTTGAACTTGTTTGAAACAAACAAAGCAACAACTTTTTTTCCTTGAAAATCAGAAGAAAACAATTCAAAGTCTTTTGTAATTTTTTGGATTTCCTGTTCAATTAAAGGCTTTTTTATTGTTCCCTTAAAAACTGCAACAGAATCATAACCAGAAAAATCAGAAAAAGAAAGATTCAAAGAAGACAAAGGTTCAATTGAAGACTTAATTGAATTCAAATAACTTTTTCTTTCATTCAAAGAAGAAATACTTGAACTGATTTCAGAATACTCTGAATTAACTCTGCCGAACCTTGCATCACAAACAGATAAATCCTTTATTGTTCTTGGATTTAAATCCAAATTTAACTGGCTTATCATAGACCTTAATTTAATTAATTTCTCTGAAACAGTTTCTGCTTCAGCAAAAGAATTGCCTGTTTCAAATTCTTTTCCACGATAATCAATTAAATGCATTAATTTCATTGCATGGAGTTCATTAATTAAATTCCTTAATTTATTTTTAGGGCCGGTTATTCTTATTTTAGACATTTTTTGTGTTCTAATCATAAAAACACTTTTTTTATTCAGGAAAAAACTTCTTCTGAAAACTTTTTTACAATAAATTTTGCTTCAGGCTTGACTTTCTTTAAAGCAGAATTTTTTATTGAATCAATTGAAGAAAGATTCTTTTGAATTAATTTTTCTTTTTCTGCGTGAATTTTTTGTTTTGCTTTGCTTATTTCTTTTTCTCGAAATTCATTGTCTTCAGTGTCTGCTTTAGAAATTAATTCAATTGACTTGTTTCTTGCATCATCAATTATCTGATGTTTCTTTTTTTCTGCTTCTTCAAGTTTTTTCTTTGAAGCTTCTTCTATTTCTTTAATTCTAGAGAGTGTTTCCTGCGACAAAAGGCTCACCAAACTTTACGCTATGCGTAAATCCTTGTAAAAAAAATAGAATATCAAAAGATTTAAAGGCTTTATTATGATTTTAAGCCAGTTAACTATAAAAAAAAGAAGCACCACTATTTTTAAGAAGAAATTAATTTTTTTGAGGTGTAGTAATGGCTGTAAAAATAGTTCATGAAATAGAAAAATGCATTGGATGCGGAGCCTGTGCGGCTGTCTGTCCAGACAACTGGGAAATGGCAGGAGACAAAAGCAAACCAAAAAAAACCGAATTAGAAGAAATCGGATGCAACAAAGAAGCAGAAGAAGGCTGTCCAGTAAACTGCATTCACGTAAAAGAAGAATAAAATTCTTCTTTTCTATTTCTATTTTTTATTAAAAAATTCAACTAAAAAGAAAGCAAGCAAAACAAAAACCAAAGAAGAAAGTAAAGTAAAATAAAACATGAAATTAAGTGAATAACAGGGAAGAACCGGATGAGTCCCAAAAAAATAATCAGAAAAATCGTTTGCCAGAAAAAAAATTAAAACAGGAACCAAATAAAAAAAATTAAACCTGATTTTTTTTATTAGCAAAAAGGATTCAAAAAAAAGAAAAATATGAGCAAGCAGTAAAACAGAATACATAAACCAAGTCTCAGAAGTAAAATAATAATTGTTATAAAACAATAAAATAAAAACCGTCCAAAAACCATATTTTAAGGATCCAACCAAAGAAAAAAAGAAAAGCAAAGAAACCTCTTTTTTTATGATAATCAAAAAAAACGAGAAAGCCATTAACAAAGAAAATAAAGGGCAGTCAGGAACAAACAGCCATAAATTAAATGGAGTCTGCAGAAATTGTTTTCCGTAATAAAAAATAAAGCCGTATAATGCTCCAAAAAAATTTGCAAGAATTAAAAAAATCAAAACTTTATTTGAAGAAAAAATTTTTCTTAAAAAAACTGAAAGAAAATTTTTTTGCATAAAAAAAAATGAAACAACCATTATTAATGATTTTTCAAGCGCCCTTTTTTTTCCTGTTTTATTCAGGTTTTTTTTAATGTTTTTAAAAGTTTGCGTTTATAATTTGTATGCGGGCTAGGCTGGAGAGACAGCAGTTCTTTGTAACCTGAAATCTGCTTCAGCAGGAGCCGAAGCTCTGGGGAAGGATTTAATTTAAGAACAAGAATCTTTAACTGATTCAATGAACTTCTGCCCCCTAAGATTGAGCTTTAAAGTCAACCCGTCAGATTCGGAAGAAAGCAGCGGAAATTTTAGTGTTCAATGCTTTTGGGATCACGGAAGCAAGAACAATTAAAGGCTAATTCTTTTTCTTGAATTGATTCGACTCCAGAGTGCGCCCGCACTTTTGATTTTAATTCTAAAAAAATTCGGAAAACAACTTGTTTTTTGTTTTGGTTATTTTTGTCTTTTTTTTAGAAAAATGATTGAAAAACTGAAGGGAAAGGAATTTAAAGGAGAAATGAGAAATCCATACAATTAATGATTATTTTAAACTTAAAAAGGAGGGAAAAAATAAATGAATTTAGAACAAATAGGAGAACTTGCATTCATTTTAGGTGTAATTATTGCAGTAATAGCAGGAGTTGCAATAGACTACCTAGGAGATGCTGCAGGGTGGATTCCTTTAATATTAGTAATTTTAGGAATAATCGTTGGATTACTAAACATTAAAGACAAAGAAACCACTCCGTTTTTAATTGCATCAATTGCATTGCTTGCAACAGGAGCAATAAGCACTTTTAAAGCAATAGATTCCGTGGCAAGCCCATTAGGGTCAATTCTAGCAAACATTTTCGGAAACGTTGCAGTATTTGTTGCACCAGCAGCAGTAATAGTAGCAATAGTTGCAATCTATAATCTTTCAGTAAAAAACGTTTAAAAAAGCCGAAAGGCTTTTTTTTCTATTTCTTTTTTTTTTCAACAAACAAGTATTTAAATGAGAAACTGCTTTTTAATTAAAGAAGAAAGTGATTTAAATGACAGAAAACGTTGAAATTAAAGAAGACTTAGGAATCAAAAAAAAAGAAGAAATCAAAGAAAAAAAAACACCCGAAATAAAACAAGAAAAAAAAAGAAAAACAGAAAAAGAAAGTTTTTTGGGATTTAAAAGAATTCCTTCAGGAATTTTTGGTTTTGACGAATTAATTGAAGGAGGACTAGAAAAAAATTCAACTATTCTTGTAACCGGAAGCGCAGGAACAGGAAAAACTACTTTTGGATTACAGTTCTTGTATTACGGAGCAAAAGAATTCAATGAACCAGGAATTTTAATTAGCTTTGAAGAAAGCAAAGAAAGTTATTACAAGCATACAAAAGAATACGGATGGAATTTTGAAGAACTAGAAAAACAAGGAAAATTCAAAGTATTAGAATACAAGCCTCATCAAGTTGGAAGATTATTGGAACAAGGCGGAGGGCCAATAAAAGACGCAATACACCAAATGAACGCCAAACGGCTGGTTATTGATTCAATTACTGCTTATGCTTTATTGTTTAAAGACGAATATCAGCAAAGAGAAAATATTTTGAGGTTTTTTGAATTAATAAAAAAATGGGACTGCACTTCAATTATAATAAGCGAAATGTCTCCAAAAGAAACAGAAACAGCAAAAGGCTCTGTTGGGTTTCTGGTTGATGCAGTGATTTCATTGTACTACGAAAAAAAAGAAGACAAAGATGTAAGAGTGCATTCACTTGAAATACTGAAAATGAGGGGAACCAAACACACAAACAAAGTTTGCGCATTAAATTTTGAAAAGGAAGGAATAAAAATTTATGCAGACATAGAAATATTTTGAGTTGAAAAAAAAATGGAAATCGTAATTGAGCAGGCATTAAAAGCTGCTTTTTATCTGGCAAGCGGAGCAATACTAATGACTTTTTTTGTTTTAACTTTTGTTGAAGGAATCTTATCTCAAACAACAGGATATCCTTTGGTTTCAATAGTGTTTTATTTTATTGCAATGACTTCTTTAGGGGCAGCGTTCTGGACTTACATGCAGGCAAAAAAAGTTTTAAGAACCCTTAATTGATTTAATTGAAAATAAAAAAACAAACTTTTAAATAGAAGTGTTTTGTAATTAAGTTATGCCTGCAAAAAGACCAAGGAAAACTTCTAAAAAAGACAAAGAAAATTTTCTTTTGACCCAAAAAAACACTATAAATTTGATTTAAAAAAACACCTTGAAAGAAGAAGACGCCCGCCTGAATCATTTCTTAATAGAGCAGGACTTCTGATTGACAAAACAAAATCAATCCCTGAAGTGCATCCAATAGTGGCTCAAAAAGAATTTGGGCTTAATGTAAAGCGTGCCAAGAAAAGAGTCCCTGCTCTTATAAAAGAAGAAACAGACAAAGGCTTTTTGTGACAGGAAAGATTAAAGAGAGCAGAAAACAAATAACTTTTTTAGACACTAGAAAAGCAATTCATAAATAGGGGTCAAAAAAAAGAGTTACAACCAAAAGAAAACTTTCAAAAAAACATCAAAACTAAATGCTAGAATAAGAAAAGCTTTTGAATAACTCAAAAAGTATAATAATTCGTTTTGTGTAATAATAAAGGTTTAAATGAACAAAGCACAGGCGTCAGTAGAACTGCTGGTAATACTTGCAATATCAATGATTGCAATAGGATTAATTCTGGCTTTATCCAATAACGAAATAACCAGCGTGAATTCAATTAAAGCAAATTCTCAAGCACAAAATACTGTAAACAAAATTGCTGGAACCGCAGAAGAAGTTTATATTTCAGGAACAGGAACAACAAAACAAATTTTTATTTCAATTCCTTCAGGAGTAAACGAAAACAAGACTTTAATTGAAAACAAAACAATAAGATTGAATGTAAATGGAACAGATTTAATTGCAGAAACTGGCGTGGAAATAACAGGAAGCATTCCTACAAAAGAAGGAAGCTACTGGATTTGGATTACAGCAAAAGAAGGATATGTAGTTATTGGAGACATTCAGATTGAAACAGATAAAGGAAGCATTTATTCAGCCTTAGCGCAAAACACTAATTTAATAGAAACCATCACTGTAATAAACAACACTAAAGGAAACGCACAAGTTAATGTGAATGTAAACTGGAATGAAACAGAAGTAAATCTTAATACAGAAGAAACTTTTTTTAGTGTGCCTGCTGACTCAAATTATTCTATTGACTTAAATTTTACTTCCAACAAAAATGCAGTTGGAAATTATACAGGAGAAATAATTTTTAATGCAGATACAATTGACGGAACAAAACAAATAATTGTTCCAACAACAATTGAAGTAATTACAGGAAATTCAAATCAGCCTTTAATGATTTTTCCTGCAGAGTGGAATCTGTTAATTGATGCAGGAAGCACTGATTCAAATACATTTCAAGTATGCAATACTTCTTCACAAAAATTAACAAACATTAGCTTTAATGCATCTTCAGGAGACGCAGGAAACTGGATTCAAAGCATTCCGGAAATAAACAGCCTGTCTGCAAACACCTGCCAAGAAATTATAGTTGAAATAAGTGTTCCTTTGGGAGCAGAAGACAACACAGGAACAATTACTGCAAGCGACGGAATTAACTCAGATTTTATTGAATTAAATGTAAACGTAAAAGGAATGAAAGACAACTTTAATTTTTCATGGGATACAGCCTTCTTTTCAGATGACAGCAGGCTGGACAACTGGACAATAGAAAACACAAGTACAACAACAGAAATAATTATTTCAAGAATGAAAGTAATGGATTGGAGCATAACAGACAACGATAATGTTTTACTGAGAAGAATAAGATTTAATGGTTCAACTTACTGGAATAGATTAACATTAGACGGAGAATGGGCAGACATAACAGACTTTACAATTAATTCTTCAACTTCATATTCTTCAAGAAACAGGCTTGTGTTTAACGGAAACGCAAGAAATGACGGAGAATACTACAGAATTGAATTCGAGTTTTTGGATGGAACAACATACACTACAGACACTTTTTATTCACAGGACTTGTTTCCGCCGGCAGTTGTATTAGAAGCTCCTGCTCCAAAATTTGAATCAAATAATTTTACTGTAAGATTTGATTTCAAAACAGAAGACACAGATTCAGGGATTGCATACTGTGAATTAATAATTGACGGGACAATTGACCAGACAAACAATTCAATAACAGAAGGAACAACACAAAGTTTTACTAAAACATTTACTGAAAACAAAGAATACGGATGGGATGTAAACTGCGTTGACGACTCTGATTCAGCAAACAAAGGAGGAAGCGATGAAAACAGAAGCATTATAATTAATTCAACTCAACCTTCCCCTCCACAAATAATTGCATTCCATGATTTTCCTGATTTAAGCTGGAGTTCTGGAACAGGCTGGCTTTATGAATGGTATCACACAGGAGACAGCAGAATAGTTTTCGGCAACTCTTACACAGGAAATTATAGTTTAAGATTAAGAAGAGAAACAGGATACATTGACAGAGCAGTAGACTTAAGTGCTTATATTAATCCAAGACTTC
The DNA here is from genome assembly GCA_964608675.1 of uncultured archaeon. GTDB lineage: Archaea > Iainarchaeota > Iainarchaeia > Iainarchaeales > 1-14-0-10-31-34 > 1-14-0-10-31-34. Next base: position 187,379 of record CAZSOZ010000001.1, read on the forward strand.
AGTTTTGGGCAAAAACAAATGGATTTGAACCAGGAGACGAAGCATATGCAATGGTTTCATCAAACGATACAGATTGGACGATACTCAAAACATTCACTTTCAATGAGCCCAACAACACTTATGTGTTTTATGATTTTGATTTAAGTTCACTTAATTTAAGCAGTGAATTCTGGATTGCATTCAGTGCAGGAATGAACAACAGAAACGATTACTTTTATGTTGATGACATAAACATAATTCAAAGAACTCCGTGATTAAATGAAAAAAAAAACAAAAAATAATAAAGGCAGTGCTATTGAACGAAACGAAAATAGCACGCTCTACACGCGCGAGCAGACGCGCGGGCAGATCACAGCAGAATTTGTAATAACATTAATTATTTTGTTTTCTTTGTTTTCGGTTGTAGTTTTTATTTCAATTGAACAAAAAGAAAACTTTAATTTAACTGAAAAAAAAATTAAAGCAAAAACTTTAATGGAAAAAACTGCAAGGGCTGTAAACGGAATTCATCTTGCAGGAAACGGAAGCATTACAAAAATAAAAAAAGAATTTGATTTTGAATTAAAATTTGAAGAAAACACTTTAATGGCGTATTTTGGCAAAGGACAATTTGTTTCAACATCTTTGACAACAAAAAATATAAGACATAGTTTGAAGACAGCAAACCCAAACACAATTGAAATCAAAAACAATAACGGAGTGATTGAAATTGAAGAACAATAAAGGCCAAATTTTTACTACAGACTTAATTACTGCTTTAACAGTGTTTCTTTTTATTTTAATGATTTCAACTGCTTCAACAGGCTTAACTGAAAATTCTTTGAATCAAGAAGAAAAATATTTTGAAATGCAGGAAAAAGCATTAAATGCATCCTCTGTTCTGATTTTAACCAAAGGAGAACCAGAAAACTGGACTTCACTGGAAACAAGCCAAATTAATTCAATCGGTCTGGCAGAAGAAAGAAACACAATAAATAAAAATAAAATAAATGATTTAATTGAAAACAGAAACTATAATGAAATAAAAGAAATTTTAGGACTGCAAAAATATGATTTTTATTTTAAGATAACAGAATTAAACGGGCAGACAATAAAAGAATTTGGAACAGCTCCTGAAAACGAAAAAAAAACCATAGTAATTGAAAGATATATTTTGTTTGAAAAAACAGAAAGAAAATTTTTGCTGGAAGTATTTGAATGAAAGGATTTGTTATTTCAATGGATGCAGTAATTGGATTAATTATTTCATTCAGCCTGCTGATTGCAGTAAACGGTTTTTTTGCTGAAAGCACATTTAATTCATTTAATGGAGCAAAATTAAACGCAGTATCAGAAGACATTTTAAGTGTATTAGAAAAAAGCGGGAAACTGGAAAACGCAGTAAAAGAAAACAAAAACAACGAAATAGCAAAATACCTAAATAAAACTTCAAAAAATTTGTGCTTTGAAATAAATATATACAAATATGAGTCAATGGAATTAATTAGTTCAGCAACAAAAAAAGCATGCAAAAAAAAAGAAGCAGAATTAATTATTTCAACAAAAAGAAGTTTTATAGAAAAACAAGAAATTTACTGGGCAGAAATGAAAAGCTGGCACGCGGTGAAAAAATGAAAACAAAAGGATACATAATAAGTTTAAGCGCAATAATACTGCTTTCATCCCTGCTGTTATTTGCAATGTTTTACTCAGAAAACTCAAAACAAAGAAATATTGAAGTGAACGAAATCATAAAATACTCAAAACTGGACTTCATTAAAGATGATTTAAGTTTTGATTTAAACAGGCTGCTGCAAACAGAAATTCAAATTAACAGAAAAGAAAACCTTGAACTTGTTTTCAGAGAAAAAATCCCTTCAGAATACAGCAAAAAAACTGCAATTCAAAACCTGAAAAACTTTATTGAAACAAAATACTCAGAATTAAATAACGCAGAAATAAAATTAAATAATTCAAGAATAAACAACAGTGTTTTGATAAAATTCAGCAACAAATTAATTTATGAATATAATTTCAACGAAAACTCAATTGAATTTTATGCAGAAAACACAGATACAAATCTTGTTTCAGCAGACTTAAATTTAACTGTTCACGGAACTTCAACTGAAGTGATTCTTCCTATTCAAAGCACTGAACATAATTTAATTATAAATTTCAATTACGTGGATGAAAACACATTAAATGAAACCCACAAAAACCTAAAACTGGATTCAAGAATTAACAACATAATCAGAATACGGTTTTCAAATGAATTAAATGATGAAATTGAAATTAATTTAGGAAGAATTCAAGGAAAAATTAATGCAGTTAAAGTCTGGAACAAAACTTTAATGGAATACCCTGTATTGCTTGAATTAAAAACTGAAACAACCGGACTGAATGTGGAAAATAAATTAAATATTTTTGCAGACCTTGATTTAAATTACAGTCAGACAGACTTTAATTCAAATTCATTAATTGAACTGAATCAATTTAGTTAGGTTTATTAATAAAAAAACAGTATTATTGGTGAAAACTAAATGATTTTAAAAACAAAAATTTTTGAGTTAATAAAACTGCTTAAAACAAGAAAAAAAGCCTCAATTGAAGAAATATCAAAAGAATTAAACTGGGAAAAAAACAAGCTTGAATTAACTGCAAAAATAATGGAAAAAACAGGAATCATTAACGTAATTTATCCTGCAAACGTTTTATCTAAACCCTACATTAAATTAGAAAAAGAACCAAAAGAAACAAAAGAAGAAATGATTCCAACAGGAAAAACTTTGCTGGAATATGAAATACAAGCAGATTCCAGAAAAGGAAAAGCAAAAATACTCCAAAAAAAAGAAAATAACCGGCCTCAATACTTTCTTGAATTCAACAAAACCGATAAAGCAACAAAAGCATTCATGGAAGAAATAAAAGAAGAAATCGCCCAAAAAATTTCCATTGACACCGAAGAAACCAAAAAAGAAAAAGAACTAAAAGAAAAATTCATAAAAAACGTGAACGAAACTTTATTGAAATACTTCCCTGAAGACAAAAACAACACAACAAAAAAACTTGCAGGAATTTTACTGCACGAAATGTATGGATTAGGAAAAATGGAATTATTAATGAAAGACGATTTACTTGAAGAAATTGCAATAAATTCATCAAAAACAAAAATAGCCGTATACCACAGAGAATTCGGATGGCTGAAAACAAACATTGGTCTTGACTCAGAAAACTTAATTGAAAATTATGCTTCACAAATTGCAAGAAAAGTAGGAAGAGAAATAACCAACCTTGCTCCTATTCTTGACGCACACTTAATTACAGGAGACAGAGTTAACGCAACCCTGTTTCCAGTATCTTCTTCAGGAAACACAATAACAATAAGAAAGTTTTCAAGAAAACCATGGACAATAACAGATTTTATAGGAAAAGAAAAACACACAATGAATTCAGAAATGGCAGCATTCTTATGGCTTGCAATACACTATGAAATGAATTTAATGGTGGCAGGCTCAACAGCATCAGGAAAAACTTCAGCCCTAAACACTCTGTGCGCAATGATTCCAAGCTATCATAGAATCATTACAATAGAAGACGTAAGAGAATTAACTCTTCCAGATTACCTTAAATGGAACTGGGTGCCGTTAACAACAAGAAACCCCAATCCAGAAGGATTAGGAGAAATAAGCATGTTTGATTTAATGATGAGCTCATTAAGAATGCGTCCTGACAGAATAATTTTAGGGGAAATGAGAAAAAGAAAAGAAGCAGAAGTATTATTTGAAGCAATGCACACAGGGCATTCAGTTTACTCAACAATTCACGCTGATTCAGGAAGACAATTAGTAAGAAGATTAACTGAACCACCAATTGAAATTCCTTCACTGGAAATAGAAGCACTGCATTTAGCTTTAGTACAATACAGAGACAGAAAAACAAACAAAAGAAGAACACTTGAAATAAGCGAAATAGACACAGGACTGCATGAAGGAGACGTTGCAATAAACACTATTTATAGATGGAGCCCAAGAACAGATTCATGGGACAAAGTAGAAGAACCAAACAAATTCTACGGAGAATTAAACCTGCATACAGGATTAACTGAACAAGAAATAGAAAAAGATTTGGAAAGCAGAAAAAAAATACTTGAATGGATGGCAGAAAAAAAATACAATACAGTCAACCAAGTAGGAGAAATAATGAAAAACTATTATGCAAAACCAGAAATCGTTTTAAATGCAGCAGAAAAAAAACTTGACTTAAATAAAATGTAGGGAAAAAAAATGAAAATAAAATTCATGTTTCTTTCAATTGAACAGACAGAAAACTTAAACAAAAGGCTCTTGGTTATAGGAAACTTCCTGAAAAAAATATTTATAGGAACAAAATATGATTTAAAAAAAGCAGAAATCAAAACAGAAACAGAAAACTACCTTACAGCAGCATTTATTTCAGCAGTAATTTACGGAATAATTTTTTTTACATTAATTACTGTCATGATATTCTTAAAAGAAGGATTAATTCAAACAGCATTCCCCTTAAATTTGATTATAGGAACAATTTTTTTTGTTTTATTTTTCTTTCTTCATTTAATTTACCCTGGAATAATTTCAAACCAGCTTGCCTTCGGAATCAACCAAGACTTAGTTTTTGCATTAAAAAGCATGCTCATACAAGTTAAATCCGGAATCCCTTTATTTTCTTCAATTGAAAACACAGCTAAAGGAAACTACGGAACAGTATCAAAAGAATTCCAATACGTAGTAAATGATATAACCGCAGGGACATCAGAATCAAAAGCAATAGAAAAAATGGCGCTAAGAACAAAATCAGATTACCTAAAAAAAGCAGGCTGGCAAATAGTGAATTCAATTAAAAGCGGAGCCAGTGTAGTAAGCGCATTAGAAACAACAATCGAAACACTGACAGCAAACCAAATGAGATCAATAAAAAATTATTCAGCCGAACTCAATTTATGGATTTTAATATATTTGCTTTTGGCAGCAGCAATCCCAACTTTAGGAATAACTTTTATGATAATACTGTCTTCAATGGGAGGCACAAGCATAACAGAAATGCATATAATTGCAACAATTGCTTTTGCATTTATTGTACAAATCATCTTAATTGGTTTTGTAAAAAACCGAAAACCAAAGGTGGTTCTGTGAAACTAACTGCATTCAATTTAATTCAAAAAAGACTTTCAGAAACAATTCCTGAAAAAATAAGAAAACAAATTTCAATAAAAATGAATTACGCAGGAATAAAACAAGACATAGATGAATGGACAGGCAAAAGACTTTTTCTTTCACTGTTATTTGGATTAATAGGAATACTTATTCCTGTAAGTTTAGGAAATTTTTTTAGTTTAACAGAATTAAACATTCAAATAATTTACGGAATAATTCTGGGAACAATTTTTTTTCTGTTAACATTATTGTTATATTATCTGCATTTAGAATACCAAATTGAAGACAGAAGAAAAAGAACAGAATCCGTTCTCCCTGATTTTCTTTTATTAGTTTCATCAAATTTACGGTCAGGAATGACTCCATTCGAAGCATTCAAAAACAGTTCCAGAGAAGAATTCGGACCGTTAGCAGAAGAAATAAAAATAATTACAGCAAAAAGCATGGGCATAGAATCATTCAGAGATTCACTAAAACAACTGGAAAAAAAAATTGACTCCAGAATCCTAAAAGAAAGCATTTCCTTTTTATCTGAAAGCATGAAATCAGGAGGAAAACTCGCAAAACTACTTGAAGCAAGCGCAGAAGACATGTCAGAAACACAAGAATTAAAAAAAGAAATGATTTCAGGAACAAAAATGTATGTAATGTTTGTATTATTTGTAATAATTGCTGCAACCCCTCTCCTTATGTCAATTTCCGTTCAATTCCTTGACATGATTTCATCCATTCAAACAGAACAAACAACAGGAAACACAGAACTAAATTTAGGTTTTCTTAATTCCCAACTTGCAATTACACCAAACTTCATGCAAAATATTGCATTAATTTTATTTTTCGGAAACGCAATTCTTTCAAGTTTATTTATCGGAATATTAACAGAAAGAAAAGCAAGACTTGGAGTAAAATATTCTCCAATAATTTTTATTGCAACAACAATACTGTTTATTGGATTCAAAACACTGGTTTCAGGAATTTTGTCTGTTATATGAAAAGAAAAAGATTATAAATAAAAAAACCACTAATAGATAATATTATTTTTATTTAGAGGAGGAAAAAAAAATGATTGAAAGAAAAGCACAAGGAACAACCGAATACCTTATTATTCTGGCTGTAATCATAGTGATTGCATTAGTAGTTGTTGGAGTAATGGGTTGGGTTCCAGGATTAAGCGGAGGAATAACAGAACAGCAGTCAAGAGCATACTGGCAGTCAACAGCTCCATTCGCAATAAAAGAATACAAAATAAGCGGAACAACAGCAAGCCTAGAAGTCCAAAATGTTTCAGCAAACAAACTTACTTTAACTGACGTTGAATTAGACGGAGAAGGAAGCATTGCATCCAACGTTGAATTCAATGCAGGAGAAAGCAAGCTAGTGACTGTTACAATTACCACTGCGTGCGGAGACCCTGGAACAGGATTTGACAAAAACGTAAGCTTTACATACAACTCAAAAAATGTCACAGGACTAGTTCAAATCGGAGACAAAGGACTAATAGGAAAATGCAGTTAAAACAACTGACCAGTCAATGGACATCTGATTTACTTGTGCACGCCATTAAAGGCGTGCTATACTATTTTTTTTATTTTTTTATTTATTAAAATTAGCTATTTTTGCAAAAGCATCAGGATTAAGAGAAGCTCCGCCAACCAAAACTCCATCAACACAATCAACAGAAAAAACTTCCTTGATGTTTTCAGGTTTAACGCTTCCGCCATACAAAATTTTAATTTCGTTTCCTTTTTCTCCAAACAATTCAGTCAACTGGCATCTAATAAAAGAATGCGCATTAAAAATATCTTTAGGTTTAGCTGTTTTTCCAGAACCAATAGCCCAAACAGGTTCATAAGCAACAAAAATACTGCTAGAAAAAGAAACGTTCTTCAAAGAATCACACAATTGCTCGCTTAAAATAAAATTTGTTTTATCCTGTTCTCTTTCCTTAAAAGTTTCGCCCACACACAAAACAACCTTAAAATTTAATTCAAGAGCTTTCTTTAACTTTTTATTGATTAACTGACTGGACTCAAAAAATTTACGGCGCCTGTCAGAATGCCCCAATAAAACAAAACTGCAAAAACCCTTTAACTGCAAAAAAGAAATTTCTCCGGTAAATTCGCCTTTTTCTTCAAAAAAAGCATTTTGGGCACCAACAAAAATTTTCTTTAAAGCAAACTTTCTTGCAAAAGGAATACACGTAAAAGAAGGAAAAACAATTATCTGGTTTTTTGACTTAAAAACCAGTTTATTGAATTTACGGAAAAAAATTTTTGTTTCCTCTGCATTTTTATTCATCTTCCAGTTTCCTGCAACAATTTTTTCAGCCATTTAAACCAATAACAATAAAATACAAACAAATAAATAAAATTACCTGAAATAAACAACAAATTAAAGCTTTTTTACAGAAAAAATATAAATAATGCAATATGAAAACGTTTCTCCAAAAAAACTCTTGAATTCAGTTAAAAAAACACAAGAATACTCTTTAATAAAAAAAGCCACAGAACATGCTGAAAAAGAATTAACAGGAAAAAAATTATCAAACTGCCTTAACACAGCATACACAATAAACTCCCTTGCAATAAGAGGAAACATAATTTCAGCAACCTTATTGCATGAAACAAAATTAAATCAAGAAGAAATAAAAAAAGAATTCAACGAAGACACAAAAAAATTAGTTGAATCAATAAGAAAAATAAAAAAAATAGAATCACAATACAAAAACTTTGACTCAAAAACATTAAGCAAAATAATTCTTGCAACAACCAAAGACGCAAGAACAATAATAATTATTCTGGCATCAAAACTTGCTGAATTAAGAAATGCAAAAAAAGAAGAAAAACACAAAGCAAAAATAGTACAGGAAGTATACCTCCCCATAAGCCAAAAACTAGGGTTAAACGAAATAAAATGGGAATTAGAAGACCTTGCATTCAAATTACTGCAAAAAAAAGAATACGATAAAATAAAATACAAATTAAAAAAGAAAAAAACAGAAAGAGAAAAAGAACTAAAAAAAATAATAAAAGAAATAAAAAAAACACTAAAAAAAGAAAAAATAAAAGCAGAAGTAATTGGAAGAACAAAAAATTTCGTTGGAATCCACAACAAAATGAAAAGAAAAAAATGCGGTTTAGAAGACCTCCATGATTTAATTGCAGTAAGAATAATCTGCAACACAATAAAAGAATGCTATATTATTCTGGGAATAATTCATTCATTATATGAACCTTTACTGAATTCATTTGATGACTATATTGCAAACCCCAAAGAAAATAATTACAAGTCAATTCACACAGACCTAAAAACAAAAGACAAACAGGTTTTTGAAGCACAAATAAGGACATGGGAAATGAACGCAGAAGCAGAAGAAGGCCTTCCTGCCCACTGGACATACAAACAAATAAAAAAAGACACAGAATTCGACGGAAAACTTATTTGGGCAAAACAATTAATTGAATGGAACAAAAAAAACAAAACAAAAAACGTGCTGGATACAATAAAAATAGGGTTTGAAGAAAAAAAAATATTTACTTTAACCCCAAAAGCAGACATAATTGAACTGCTCCCAAAATCAACTCCAATAGATTTTGCGTACTCAATTCATTCAGCAGTAGGAAACAAATGCAGTAAAGCAAAAGTAAACGGAAAAATAGTTCCCTTAGATTATCCGCTTGAAAATGGAGACATCATTGAAATAATAATTTCACCAAAACAGCACCCAAAAAGACAATGGCTTACCATAGCAAAAACAACAAAAGCAAAAGCAAAAATAAGACAAGCATTAGAAATAACAGGACAAGAAAAAAAAAGAAAAAAAACAATAAAAACAATTCCAATAAAAATGACTCATTCAATCAGAATATCAAAATGCTGCAATCCCCTCCCTGAAGATAAAATTGCCGCACTAAAAACAACTAAAAGAAAAATAGCAATACATAAAGAAAACTGCAGAAACATCTTAAGAGAAAACCCAAAAAAAATAATTCCAATAAGCTGGGAAATGATAGGAAAAAAAGAATTAACTGCAGAAATAAAAATAGAAGCAAAAGAAAAAGTAAATCTGCTTAAAGACATTCTTGATGCAATAGTTTTACTAAAAGGAAAAGTGATTGCAACAGAAACAAAAGTTGAAAACAAAAAAGTGATTTCAAAATTCACAATACAAGCAAAAAAACCACAGGCAATAAGCCGAATAATAGAAAAAATAAAAAAAATAGAAGGAATAAAAACAGTAAAAAGAAGCTAAAAAAACAAAAAAAACCAAAATACAAAAGTTTTTATTTAATAAAAAAACTTATATTAACAGCAAAAAAAAAATAAAGGGGAATTTAAATGAAAAGAGTTAAAACAGGAATAAGCGGGTTGGACGAATTAATTGAAGGAGGTTTTCCGGAAAAAAGAGCAATGCTTGTATCAGGCGCCTGTGGAACAGGAAAAACAATTTTTTCAATGCAGTACATTTACAACGGAGCAATAAAATACAATGAACCAGGAATATATGTAACTTTAGATGAACGCCCTGAATTAATTCGAGAAGACGTAGCAAGATTTGGATGGGATCTAAGAAAACTGGAAGAAAAAAAATTATTAAGCATAATAGACGGAAGCGTGGCAAGAATAGGAATGCCCTCAGAAGAAGAATTCTCTCTGCCAATGACAGGATTTGATTTAGACAAGCTTTTGCTGGAAATAATGAGAGTAACAAAAAGAATTGGAGCAAAAAGAGTTGTAATTGATTCAATTCCTGCATTAGGATTTAATTTTGAAAACGAAAACGAAACAAGAAAAGCAATACTCAAATTAAGTTATATGTTAATGAGAATAGGAGTCACATCAATAATGACTTCAGAAATACAGGAAGGAGCGGCAAAATTCGGAAAATACGATGTAGAAGAATATGTAGTTGACGGAGTAGTCATACTGCATTATTCAGGAATTGGAGGAGGAGGAACAAACAGAACTATTCACATCCGAAAAATGAGAGCCACCAAACACTCCGAAGACTTGCATCCATTAACAATAACAAAAAAAGGAATGAATATACATGGAATAGAAGAAGCATACGATGAAAGCTGAAAAAAAACAAACAATAATTAATTTGTTCCTCTAATTGTTTTTAAAGTGATTAAATGAGTAAATGGGTTTTCTGGGCAGATGAAATAGCAGAAAAAATAATTAAAAGAAAAAAATTTCATTTTACCGAACAAAAAATTCCTGAAATAAAAAAATGGACAGTTAAAAGTTCAAGTTCTTTGTCAGGAGTACTTCACATAGGAAGGCTTTCAGACATAATCAGAGGAGAAGCAGAAGCAAGAGCCCTCGAAGAAAAAGGTTTTCCAATTGAATTCATTTATGTAACAGAAGACATGGACCCCTTAAGAAAAATCCCAAAAGGAGTCCCTGAAAAATTCAAAGAATACATTGGTTTTCCTGTATCAGACATACCAGACCCAAACGGATGCCATCAAAGCTATGCAGAACACTTTACAGCAGAATTCTTAAGCGTGTTCAAAGACTTTCTTTATTTAGAACCAAAAATATATTCAATGAGAAAAGAATACCAGAAAAAAAACTTTAACGAAGAAATAAAAGAATTAGTAAAAAACACAGAAGAAATAAAAAAAATAATAGAAAAAATACAGGGAAGCGAAGTAGGAAAAAATTGGAGTGTATGGAAACCAATATGCGAAAAATGCGGAAACCTGCAGACAACCACAATAACCAAAATTGAAGGGACAAAAATTCACTATAAATGCCAAGACTATAAATTTGAAAAATTTACTGCAAAAGGATGCGGTTATGAAGGAATATCAGATTTAAATAAAGCAAACGGAAAATTAATCTGGAAAAGCGAATGGGCTGCACAATGGAAAAGATGGAAAGTTTGTTCAGAAGGAGCAGGAAAAGAATACGAAAGCAGGAATTCTGCTTTCTGGGTTAACGCAGAAATAACAGAAAAAATTCTTGGTTTTCCTCATCCAGAACCAATTTTCTATGAACACATAATTATTGGCGGAGAAAAAATGAGTGCTTCAGTAGGAAACGTGGTTTATCCAGCTGACTGGCTAAAAGTAGCAAAACCAGAAACCCTCAAATACCTGTATATGAAAAGATTAATGAAAACCAGAAGCTTTGAATGGACAGACATACCCTTACTAGAACTGGAATTAGACAGAATACTGCAGACAAAAAAAAACAAAAAAGGAGACGAAATAGAACAATTAAAAAAATCAAAATACAAAAATTTCATAAAAGTAAAAAACAGAAAAATAATTCCCTTACAAGCAGACTATACTTTATGCGCTTTCTTAAACGAATTTTATTCTGAAAACCAAATAATAGAAAAATTAAAAGAAATGAACAAAATAGAATCAGATTCCCAAGAAGAAATTCAAGCACTAAAAGAAAGAATTAGATTGTCAAAAAACTGGCTGAAAAAATATGCGCCAGAAGAAAACAAAATAATTTTCTCAGAAACAATAACAAGAAAACCTGAAAAAAAAATAAAAGAAGTATTCAAAGAAACCATAAAAATACTGGAAAAAGAAAATAATCCTGAAAAAATCCAGCAGGAAATTTATAATACAGGAAAAGAAAAAGGATTACAGCCAAAAGAATTATTCAAAGAATTCTACTTGTTTTTAATTGGAAAAGAAAAAGGCCCAAGATTAGGGCAATTAATTACAGCAATAGGAAAAGAAAAAGTCAGGGAAAAAATTGAGAAGGCAATGGAATGAAAACACCAAGAAAAATCAGGAAAACAAGAGTAAAAATGCTTGAGCCAAGCCTGCTTCCAAGACTCACAAAAAAAAATGCCTGCAAAAGTCAGAAAAATAGTTGAAATTGGCTATGAAAGAAATGTAGAAAATATAAGGCAATTAATACCAAAAGCAGGAGACAAAAACATTAATGTAAGGCATGTGACACAAATAGCAATCGGACAACTTATAGAAGTAAACAAAAAAAATCCCAAAAAATTTTTTTTTATACGGGCTAAATAATAAAAATCCTTTAATTGCAGAAAAAATAAAAAGAATTTATATAAAATATTTTCCAGAGTTAGCAAAAAAATAATTATTCAAATTCAATTGTTGCAGGAGGCTTTTGGGAAATGTCATACAAAACCCTTGAAACCCCTTCAACTTCATTCAAAATTCTGGAAGAAACTTTTTCAAGAAAATCATCAGAAAACCTTGTCCAGTCAGCAGTCATTCCATCCACAGAATTAACTGCACGCAAAGCAACAACAAAAGAATACTCTCTTGAATCTCCCTTAACTCCAACAGCCTTAACAGGAAAAATTACAGCAAACGCCTGCCAAGTTTTATCATACAATTTATTTTTTCTTAATTCATCAACAAAAATAAAATCCGCTTCCCTCAAAATACCAAGTTTTTCTCTGGTTATCTCCCCTAAAATCCTTACAGCAAGCCCTGGACCTGGAAAAGGATGTCTTTCAACAACATCTTCAGAAATTCCTAAAAGTTTTCCTATTTCACGAACTTCATCCTTATAAAATTCCCTTAAAGGTTCAAGTAAAAGAAAATTCATTTTTTCAGGCAAAGAAAGATTATGATGAGATTTAATTTTAGCGACAGTTTTAGAAGGTTCTGCTGACTCAATTCTATCAGGATAAATTGTGCCCTGCCCCAAAAAAGAAATTTTTCCAAACTGTTTTTCAAGCTCCAAAGCCTTTTCTTCAAAAACCTCAATAAAAGTATGGCCAATAATTTTTCTTTTTTCTTCAGGATCAAAAACTCCTTCCAAAGCAGACAAAAATTTTTCAGAAGCATCAACTACAAAAAAATGCTTGAAATTCATTTTACGATAAAGAGCTTCAACAAAATCCCTGTCTCCCTTTCTGATTAAACCAGTATCAACAAAAACACAAAATAATTGACTAGAAACAGTTTTATGAATTAAAACAGACGCAACCAAAGAATCCACTCCCCCTGAAACCCCCATTAAAATCCTTTTGTTTCCTGCTCTTAATTTTATTTCTTTTTGAATATCCTTTAAAACAAAAGAAATTTTCCAGTCTTTTTTTGCTCTGCAAACATTCAAAAAATTCTGAAAAATTTTTTTTCCTTTAGGAGTATGATGAACTTCAGGATGAAACTGCAAACCAAAAATTTTCTTTTTAGAAGAAAACATTGAAGAAACAGCACAAGACTTCGTTTTAGAAGAAACAACAAACCCTTCAGGAAGAACTTTAACTGAATCCCCATGAGAAAGCCAAACCTGCTCCTTATTTAAACCATTAAACAAAGGGTCTTTTCCTTTAACAAAAATAATGTTTTTGCCGTATTCTTTTGAGTTACTTGAATCAACTCTGCCATCTAAAAGAACAGTGATTAACTGAAGACCATAACAAATTCCCAAAACAGGAACCCCCAAATCCAAGACAGCAGAATCCATTTTCGGAGCATTAAACTGATTAACACTTGAAGGGCCTCCAGACAAAATTATTCCATCAGGATTAAATTTTTTTAATTCCAAAGCAGTAATTGAATGAGAAAAAATTTCTGCTTTAACTCCTAATTCCCTTATTTTTCTTGCAATCAAATGACAATACTGGCCTCCAAAATTAATTACTGCAATCATTCAAAAAAGCCTCCAACAAAAACAAAAAAAAAGAAAAAAAATAGAATTTTTTTATTAGACATAAATAATGATTGAAAAAAAGTCTTTTAATTATTTTGATTTAAGAATACGGACTGCAAAATAAGCAGCGTTTTGAGCGTTGTCGATGCCAACACATGCAACAGGAACCCCTTTAGGCATCTGAACAATAGAAAGCAATGCATCAAGCCCCCCCAACTTAGAAGAAACAGGAACCCCAATAACCGGCTTCAAAGTATGAGAAGCAATTACTCCAGGCAAAGCAGCACTCAAACCCGCAATTGCAATAAAAACATCAAAATCTTTTTCTGCTATCTCTTTTACTTTTTCAGGACTTCTATGCGCAGAAGCAACAAATGTTTCAAAAGAAATTTTGTTTTCCTTCAAAACTTTTTCAGCTTTCTCTGCAATCTTCCTGTCTGATTCAGATCCCATTACAACTGCAACTTTCATTCAACCACCAACAAAAATATTATTTTTCTTTTATTTAATTATTCGCTTTTACTGCCAATTATTTTTTTCCTTTAATTCCCTGTATTCCTGAACTACCCTGCTTAAAGGCCTGGCAGACGCAAAATTTTCTTCAATCCATTCCTGTGCAAAAGAAAAATAAAACTCTGAAATTAATTCTAAAAGTTTTGAAGGCATTTCAGGAGGTTCCGGCCATTCATCTTTTTGTTTTCCTTCCTGCATTGCTTTCTTTAATTCATTCTTCCACGAAGTAGTATTATAATAATCTCTTGCGACCTGCTTGCTTACATGAACGCCATTAAACAAAAAACGGTTTTCATCCAAAGTACCAAAAACATCAACCAACAAAAGATTTCTTTCAGGAGAAAAAGCCAATTCAATTTTTCCGTCAGCATGAATTAAATTTAAAGACTCTGCTTTTTTATTTAAAAAATCATTAACCATCAAAGCAATCTGTTTTATTTCATTTAATTCAAATTCATTTAAAGCACTCATACTCAAAGCTTCCTGTTCAGTTAAAAGCCTGTCAGTCGGCTCCAATTTAGTAAAAAATTCAATCAAAGGGTTGTCAAAAAAAGTGTTTGGTTCAGGCACAGAAGACAAACCATATTGTTCAGGTTTAGCTTCCCCTTTCCTAAAACGAGAAAGCAAAGAACTTCCTTCAGGAAGCATATTACGAAAAACAACCTCCAAAGGAATCAAATAATTTGAATCCTCTTTTGTCAATTTTCTTTTCTGGGGATAAATTACCTGCACTAATTTTACTTTCATTTGATTTGGCTTAATGAACTCCAAAAAATGAGAAAAAATATTCAATTCAGAAATTTTTTCAAAATTATATGACGCCATCCTGCATAAAGCTTCTCCTTTTCCAGGAATCTGCTGAGGCATTTTGCCATAATCAAAAATACTGTAATCATCAGTAAAAGAAAAAATTCCTTCACCAAACTCTTTTTCAGAAGCTTTCTTTAAAACCATTAAATCCTTAACTGACCCCAAACAAACACCTCACTCATGTTTTTTTCTTTCATGGTTTCTGGTTTTCTCAAATTCTTTTTCAATTGCATCAGGAATAGGAACAGGGTATTTTCCATCCAAACAAGCCATACACAAATCCTTTCTCTGTAAAGCTTTCTTTAAAGAATCAATTGAATTATAAATCAATAAATCTGCGCCAATATGTTCCTGAATTTCTTTAACAGACTTTTTTGCTGCAATTAATTCATTCTTTGAAGGCATATCAACTCCATAAAAACAAGGAGAAACAATAGGCGGACAAGTAGACAAAAAATAAATTTTATTTGCTCCGTTGTCTTTCAGCAATTTAACGATTTTCTTGGAAGTTGTGCCTCTTACAATGCTGTCATCAACAAGAATAATGTTTTTTCCGTTTACTTCACTGTAAACAGGATTCAATTTAAGTTTTACTCCATTCTCTCTTTTAATCTGAGAAGCCATAATAAAAGTCCTGCCAATATACCGGTTTTTAATTAAACCTTCACGATAAGGAAGACCAATTACTTCAGCCAAACGAGAAGCAGCAGTACGACTTGTATCAGGAACCGGAACAACAACATCAGCTTTTAAACCAGTTTTCAACCATTCATGAGCAAGCTGTTCGCCTAAATTAATTCTTGCAGTATAAACCTCCAAATTATCAATAATAGATTCTGCTCCAGCAAAATAAACCCATTCAAACATGCAATGACGAGGTTTTCCTTCAATTAAATTCTTTGAATGAACATTAAGATTTGAATCAACAAAAACCGCCTGTCCTGCTTCAACATTTCCCAAAAGCTTATGGCCAGTAGAAGTCAAAGGCAAAGACTCAGAAGAAAAACCAATAGATTTGATTCCGTTGGATTCTTTTTCAGCCATTACCAAAGGGCGAATTGCATTAGGGTCACGAAAAGCAAGAAGTCCTTTGTCTTTTAGTACCATAACCACAGAATACGCTCCATGAACTTTTTCAAAAACTTTTTTAACTGCATTAAAAACTGCGTCAACAGAAAATTCTTCAGGCAAAGCATTAGCAAAAACATGAAGAATTACCTCAACATCACAAGAAGAAACCACACAAGTTTTATCAGTATTAAGTTGTTTTTTTAATTCAAAATAATTAGTGATGTTTCCGTTATGCGCAATACCGATTTCATAAGGCTTAGAAACCTTAAACGGCTGAGCATCAGTTAAAAAATCAGAACCAATAGTAGGATAACGGGTATGGCCAATAGCAAAATTAGAAGACAGTTTACTTAATTCTTTTTCAGTAAAAATGCTTCCGACAAGGCCTTCATTTTTAATTAACTTTAATTCATCAGAATCAGCTTTATAAGAAAGAATTCCTGCAGAATCCTGCCCTCTGTGCTGAAGAGAAAGCATTCCCACAAACAAGTCAGGCAAAACACTCTTTTTAGAAATAATTCCAATTATTCCGCACATAAAAAAAAACCGAGGACACTCAAATAATATAATGAAAGACTTAAAAGAATTTAAAGCAAATGGCTAAAAAAAAGAGAAAACAATAAAAACAATTCAAATCATATTTATATATGTTAAAAGCTATTTCTCCGATAGACGGAAGATACGAAAGCCAAACAAAAGAATTACAAGAAATTTTCTCAGAATACGGAACGCAAAAATACAGAACAGAAACTGAAATAAAATACCTGCTTTTTTTATCAAAAAAAAACATAATAAGAAAATTTACTGAAAAAGAAAAAAAAATTCTTAAAAACATTTATGAAAACTTCAACCAAAAAGACTCAAAAGAAATAAAAAGAATAGAAAAAACCACAAACCACGATGTAAAAGCAGTTGAATACTTTATAAGAAAAAAAATAAAAAAAAGTTCACTGAAAGACATTGAAAGTTATGTTCATTTTGGGCTGACATCAGAAGACATAAACAATCTGGCAAACTCAAAACAAATACAAAAAGGATTAGATTTATACATAACTATTTGTTCTGCTTTGCACAAAAAACTAAAAGAAATTTCATTAAAAGAAAAAAACACTGCCATGCTTTCCCATACCCATGGCCAGCCAGCTTCCCCGACAACCTTTGGAAAAGAAACAGCAGTATTTGCTTCAAGAATAAAAGAAAGCCTTGAATTAATAAAAAAAATGAATCTGCCGGGAAAACTGAATTCTGCTTCAGGAAACTTTAATTCATTTTATGCTGCTTTTCCAGAAAAAAACTGGATTAAATTAAGCAAAGAATTCGTTGAAAGCCTTGGATTCGAACACAAAAAATTAACCGTCCAAATAATTCCGCATGACAACATTTCAAGAATCTTAAATGAAATAAGCCTGCTGAACAGCATCATAATTAATCTGGATACAGATTTATGGTTTTACATAAGCAAAGAATACGTTTCACAAAAAAAAATAGGAACAGAAACAGGCAGTTCAGTTATGCCTCACAAAATAAATCCAATTCAATTTGAAAACAGTGAAGGAAACCTTGTTCTGGCAAACAATCTTCTGGATTTCTTAAGTTCAAGATTAATGAAAACAAGAATGCAAAGAGATTTAACTGACTCAACAATAAAAAGAAACTACGGAACAGCCTTTGGGCATTCAATAATAGGAATAAAAATGTGCTTAAAAGGACTAAACAGAATAAAACCAAACAAACAAAAAATGCTCGAAGAACTCAAAAAAAACCCTGAAATATTAACAGAAGCAATCCAAACAATAATGAGAAAAGAAGGAAACACCCAAGCATACGAAAAACTCAAAAACATTTCAAGAGGAAAAAAAATAACATTAGAAGAACTAAAAAAATTCATAAAAAAAAGTTCATTAAGCCAAAAAGAAAAAAACAAGCTTATGAAATTAACTCCTGAAAAATATTTAGGAAAAGCAGAAGAACTCGCAAAAAGCAATTAATCTTTTATGAAAGTATCGCTTCTTTCTGCACCAAAAGAAACTGTTTTAATTTGAACACTCACACTTTTTTCAATGAATTCAAGGTATTTTTTTGCATTACCATCCAAAACAGAAAAACCTTTTTTTCTTAATTCCCTTCTTTCATTTTCCTCCAAAACAAAGCCCTCAAATTCAACAAAATGAGGTTCAGCTTTTTTAGTTAAATGATTTGCATAAGGAAACTCAAAAAACTTTTTTTTATTAATTAAATAATAGTCCGCAACAAGCAGTTTTTTTATTCCACTTAAAACATCAAGCTTAGTTATTGCCAATTCAGTAAAGCCGTTTAACCTATTGGACATACGGAGCATAGGCAAATCAAGCCAGCCTACCCTTCTTGCCCTGCCGGTAGTAGTTCCAAATTCATTTCCTGAATTACGCAAAGTATCTGCTTCATCCCCTGAAATTTCAGTAGGAAACGGACCAGAACCCACTCTAGTTGAATACGCTTTAATTACGCCGACAATTCTTTCAGTTATTCTCTGAGGAGCAATTCCTACCCCGCTGGTAATAGAACCTGAAACAGGATGAGAAGAAGTAACAAAAGGATAAGTTCCAAAATCATTGTCAAGCATTGTTCCCTGGGCGCCTTCAAACAAAACTCTTTTTCCTTTATCCAAACATTCATTCACTTCAATAGAAACATCAGAAAGCATTTCATTAAACTGCCCTCCCAAAACAGAATACTGCTTAAAAGTTTCTTCCTGAGTAAAATCAAAATTTTTATTTAAAACTTTTTCACACAAACTCTTGTAAAAAGGAAAATTAAAATCAAGTTTTTCCTTTAATCTTTCTTCATCAATTAAATCATCAAAACGTATTCCTATTCTAGAAGCACGATCAGCATAACACGGACCAACTCCTCTTCGAGTAGTTCCAATATTGTTTTCCTTTAAAGCTTCCTCTTTTCCAACATCAATTACATTATGCCAAGGCATTATAATTTGGCATCTTGGGTCAACCCCCAAATTAACTTCAATTCCTTTTTCATTTAAAGAATCAATTTCTTTTTTTAAAACTCTCGGATCAAGACAAACGCCGGCTCCAATCAAAGACCTCTTATTTCTTACTACCCCTGAAGGAAGCAAATGCAGTTTAAAAATCTGGTCTTTAACTACAACAGTATGCCCAGCATTATTTCCTCCTTGATATCTTACAACACAATCAGATTCTTCTGCAAGACAATCAACAAGCTTTCCTTTTCCTTCATCACCAAACTGAGACCCAATAATTATTGTTGAACTCATACCTTTCAAAATATGCTTAGAAGAATTTAAAAAAAGAAAGTTCTTTTTTTGATTAAAATTTTTTCTTAAAAAATGAGGCTGGCGGGATTTGAACCCGCGACACCACGGTCTTCAGCCGTGTGCTCTCCCAGACTGAGCTACAGCCTCAGAAACAAAATATTGTTTGTAATAATGCATTTAAAGATATGGACGAGCCCGGAGGGATTCGAACCCCCGACCCCATGGTTAAGAGCCATGTGCTCTGCCAACTGAGCTACGGGCCCATGATATTAAAATCATAAGAGAAAAAATTTAAATCCTGCACTAAAAAAAAAATAATCTTTTTCAAAAAAATCCCCTTATTCTTTTTGCATCCCCTGAAATCTTAGTCTGCGGGAACCTTGATAATTTTTTATCTTTTTCTCCAACCCCAATATAAAAAGGCTGGTTTTCAAAAAAATACCAGTTAGTTTTTTCATCAAGCGGAAAACCCCACTCTAAATTCAAATCTGCATTTCTTCCTTTTCCAATCAGCTTCCATTTTTTTATCCCTATTTTTTCAGAATACTTATGAAAAAAAAACCTGAGAAGAGCCTTCTGATGCCCAGTTTTTACAGTTGAATCAACAAAAATTACTGATTTTCCATTCCAATTTCCTTTTTTAGCCAAATTCAATAACTTTTTGTCCACCCTCTCAAATTTCCTGCCAGTTAACTCCTGAAAACTTAATTTAACAAACTGCATTGAATCCAAATCCAACGCCTTCTTTAAAGCAAGAGAAGGAATTCTACCGCCCCTATCAATTCCGACAAAAACAGCATTGTTTAAATCAATTTTCTGTTTTCTTAAAAAATTTCTTACCTTCCAATTAATCTGCGCCAAATTTGTTTTCAAAAACATTATTTGAAGTTTTTGCAGGGCAGGAATTTTCTTATTATAAAATTTTTTTTCAAGTGTCTTCGCAGACTGTTTATTCCTAAAAGTTTCTTTCTTTATTTTTTCATAAGCCCGTCTGGCTCTTTGAGCTTGCGTTAAATTTCCTTTAACAATTTTTCCTGCAGACATAATTTTCATTTAAAAATAAAAAACAAAAAATTTAAGAACAAGATGAAAAACTAAAACACTGCAGTTAAAACAAAAATAAAAAAATCGGGCGCCTAAAAAAAAAGGCTGTTAACGAGTCCGAAGGGATTCGAACCCTCGACACCCGGCTTAAAAGGCCGGTGCTCTGCCAACTGAGCTACGGACCCAATTACCCTGAAAAACAAGTGAACGAAAATAAACTTGTCTCAGAATAAGTAAAATAAATTGAGTAAAAAAAGTTATTTAAACCTACTTTTTGGGGGTTAATTCCTTCAATCCATTCAAATAAGGATGCAGAACTTTAGGAATTTTTACTGCACCTTCTTTTGTCTGAAAGTTTTCCAAAATAAGCCTTAACATTCTGGAAGTAGCGACCATTGTGCTGTTTAAAGTGTGAACCAAATTTTTTTCGTTTTTAGAAAAATATTTTATGTTAAGCCTTCTGGACTGATAAGAACTACAATTAGAACAAGAAATTATTTCAATGTATTTTTTTTCTCTGGGAGAAAAACCTTCGATATCAAATTTTTTTGATGCAACCGTTCCTATGTCCCCAGTACAGACATTAACTGCCCTGAAAGGAATTTTTAATGCATCAACAAAATCTTCTGCATTCTTCAAAAGTTCTAAATGAATTTTATTAGAATCTTCAGGCATGCAAAAAACAACCTGTTCAATTTTATTAAATTGATGAACTCTAAACAAGCCTCTTTCATCCAAACCATGCTTTCCTATTTCTTTCCTGAAACAAGCTGAACTTCCCACAAGCTTTAAAGGAAGATCTTTTTCATTAAAAGTTTGGTTCCAATGCATTGCAACCAAAGGATGCTCAGAAGTAGCAATCAAATAAAGGTCTTGATTTTCTATTTTATACATTACTTCTTCAAAGTCATTCAAATCAGTTACGCCCGAATAAGGTTGCCTGCGCATAAGAAAAGGAGGAACAACAAAATCAAAGCCTTTCTTTAAAAGCAAATCAACTGCAAAAAGATTTAAAGCGCGCTCAACCAAAGCCAAATCTCCTTTAAGAAAATAAAATCCCGCTCCAGAAATTTTAACTGCGTTTTCAAAATCCGCGCCATTTAATTCAACTGCAAGACTGCCATGGTGCTTTAATTCAAAATTAAAAGAAGGGAGCCTGCCTTTTTTCTTAATTTCCTTGTTATCTGAATCATCCTTTCCAAAAGGAACATCCCCCTCCAAAAGATTAGGAATTTTAAAAAGAAGGCCTTCACAATCTTTCTTTAATAAAACAAGCATGTTTTCCTTTTCCCTGATTTTAATAGGAATTTCTTTTGCTTCCTTAAGTTTTTTTGACGCATCCTTTTTTTCTGCCAGCAGTCTTTTTATTTCAAAAGTAATTTGATTTCTTTTAGATCTAAGGTCTTCTGTTTCCTGAAGAATTTTTCTCATTTGTTTGTCTTTTTTAATTAATTCATCAAAAAGAAAAAGATATTTTTTATTCTGCCTTCTTTCAAGATTTTTTTTAACTAATTCAGGATTCTCTCTCAGCAATTTTATATCAATCATCAAACCAACTCAAAACGATAATATAAAAATAAAAAGCAAGCAATAAAATAATATGGTTAAAAAAATAAGTGTTTTACGGTTAGGCCACAGAATTTACAGAGACATCAGGACAACAACACATTGCGCTTTAACTTCAAGAGCACTAGGCACAGACGAAATAATTATTTCAGGAGAAGAAGACAAAGAAATAGAAAAAACAATAAAAAAAGTTGTTTCCCGCTGGGGAGGCAAATTCAAAATAAGATTTTCCGACAATCCACTTAAAGAAATTAAACAAAAGAAAAAAGAAAAATATACAATAGTACATTTAACAATGTACGGAGAACAAATAGAAAAAAAAATAAAAAACCTCAAAAAAAAAGAAAAAATACTTATAATAATAGGAGGGAAAAAAGTCCCTCCCCAAATATATAAAGAAAGCGACTACAATATTTCAATAGGAAACCAGCCTCATTCAGAAATAGCCGCACTAGCAATAATTTTACACGAATTATTCGAAAGAAAAGAACTGAAAAAAAAATTTAGAAAACCCAAAATACAAATTATCCCCCAAAAAACAGGAAAAAAAACAAAAAAATCAGATTAGTTTAAATTCATTTTTGCAAAACAAAACTATATGGCAAAAAAAGACGTTCTTTCTCATCCAGTAACCAAAACATTCATACAAAAAGTGGGAGGAGAAGACGCCATCCCCCTAATAAAAGCATTTAAAAACAAGAGAAAGAAAGTAACAGACGAAGAAATAGCAAAAAAAACAGATTTAAAAATAACAGAAGTGAGAGCAATACTAAACAGACTGCATTACAGAGGGATAGCCTGCTACGACAAAAAAAAGAACACAAAAACAGGATGGTATTTATATACTTGGGAAATAAAAGAAAAAAGAATTGCAGAACTAATAATAGAAGAACAAAGTGAAGAAATCAAAAAACTAGAAAAAAAACTTGAATTTGAAAAAGATTATGTCTTTTTTGCATGCAAAGAAATGTGCGAAAATGTTCCATTTGAAGTTGCAGCAGAATACCAGTTTCGTTGTCCAAAATGCGGGAAAACAATGGAAACTGTAAACAACAAAAAAAGAATTAAAACAATCAAAAAAGAACTTGAAACACTGGGAAGCGTGCTGGAAAAGCTTTCAAAATAAGAAAAAAAACACAAAAACTTGGACAAAAAATTGTTAAAAAATAAAAAAATAAAAAAGATTAAAAAAAGATTTAAAATAAAAAAAAGAGTTAAAAAACAAATAAAATTAAAAATAAACAGATAATAAGAGTTAAAAAGTTTTTTAACCTTAAAAAAAAGAGTTAAATTAAATAAAAACCTAGCGGGGTGGGGCAGCCAGGAGTGCCCGTCGGGCTCATAACCCGAAGGTCGAAGGTTCAAATCCTTCCCCCGCTACTCTATTTTTTAAAAAAAACAGAAAAAAATAACTCACTTTCATCCAATTAAACAATCTAATCCAAAAACACCCCTAAAATAATGCTAACTAAAAAACAAATTTAAAAAAAACAAACTCACTTAAAATACGCTTCAAAAAGAAAAAAAAATATTTTAAATAACTCAAATCTTGTTTTTTAAAATTAAAACTCACTCTCAAAGAAAATAGTTTAGATTTGCCTAAAAACAACGAAATTATAAGTAATTACTAGCTAAAAATCAACTAAAATATAGTAATTACCAGTAAAAATAATCAACACAGTTAGATTTTTAAGTAGTTAGGGTAATTATAATATTGAAATCATGATTAAAAAAATACTTGGAAAGCTTTTTTCAGTTTTTAGGCCTGCAGAAATTAAAAATAAAGAAACAATATACGAAGATGAAGAAAAAGAAAGCGTGCATGAAATTTATAGTTTATGGGATTATATAAGTCCTTTTGAAAACACTCAAGCACACCACATTTTATCAGTTATTGGTTTTGACGAATGGGTTTCTATGGAAGAAATAAAAAGAAGAATAAGAGAATTATTTTCAATTGAATACAAAAATGACAGAAGCCTTTATCCATATATAAAAACTCTTGTTGATGTGGGTTTACTGGAAACCATTAATGTCGGCGGAAAAAGAAAATGGAGAAAAAAAGATTTAATAATAAAAATCAAACAAAAAATAAAGGAAAAAGAAGAAGAAAGGCTTCTAGCCTTTGAGAAAAGCATACAATGAATGAAAATATTTTAGTTTATCTGATTTATTGTACACTTCTTTAAACCAGGAATTTCCTGCTATTTTATGAGATTCAGACAAAACTGCTTGAGAAAAAGAAGAGTCTGTGTCTTTCTTTTCCATGGCTTGTTGCTTTAATTTTTCCAGTTCAGAAAGAATTTGACCATGTTCTTTTGAAGGATTCAAAACAAATGTTCTGTCAATTAAACTTTCCAGAGATTTAACTACTGAATCTTCTTCAACTTCTTTTTCATTTAAATAATAAACTGCTTTCCAATCCCCTTTAATAGTCCATGAGTGACTGGGGTTTTTTCCTGTTTTAAAAAAACTTATTAAATCCGAAAATTTTTCTTGAGGGATAACAACACAATTTTTGCCGTGTTTTATAAAAGGAGTGTTAGAAAGAATTCCATGTCTGTGATAAACATATGTTTTTCCGCTGGATTTAGAAACTTGCTGGGAATAACCATAAATTGCCCGAAATAATTTTTGATACGTGTAGGATGAATGTTTTACGTCTTTTGGCAAAATAAATTTATATTGCACAAAATATCCTTTCACAGAGACCCCTCAATTCCACTATTCTTTTATATAATATAAAAGCATCTTTTATGTATATATATATACTATAATTAAATATAAATGTTTGCAAAAAATTTGTTTATTTTTAAATATTTTAAAAAATAGGCAAAAAAAGCAAAAAAAGAAAAAAATAGAATTATCTTCTCTTAATAAAAGAAGAATAATAAGATTTTCTTGATTTTGGTTCTTCTTCAGTATCAGAAGATCTTCCGCTTCCTACAATAAGAATGTCTTTTGCAGACCTTACATTTTTGTAGGGAACACTTTTTTCTTTAATTATTTTCTTTGCTTCTTGTTTTGATTTGACTTTTAAAGGCTCAGTAGTTATTGTTTCTATTTTTCCTTTTTCTAGGTTAATAACTAAGTCAAATACTTTTCCTTTGTATTCTGCATTGTCTGTATAAATGTCCATTCCAAATAGTTTAGATAATCTTACACTCATAGAAACACCTCAATAACTTAAATTAAATATTAACTCCTTTTAAATATATAAACTTTTGGGTTTAAAGATGAAAAAAACAAGGTTTTTTCGATAAATTTCTTCGGAAAAAAAGAAATATACATAACTGGCAATTTCTTGGGCTGTCTGATACAGTCCAAATAGAAACTAAATAGGCAAATATACATAATTTTTTAAGTTTTTTTGTTGTTTTTTCTTAATTAATAAAATTAGTGGAAGTAAAGGGAGTCAAAGGCTGTCTAAAGGGCTTTGCACTTTTTTTAGTTCGTTTGTTGAAACAAAAGTGTATATTTGGGTTGTGGCAAGATTGCTGTGTCCGAGTAATTCCTGTATTTTTCTGATGTTTTCGCCTGATTCAAGAAGATGTGTGGCAAAACTATGGCGCAGGACATGAGGTGTAACTTTTTTTGGGATTCCTGCTTTTTTTCCGTATTTTTTTACCATTCTTTCAATAGTGTCAGCAGTAATTGGTTTTCCGTTCTTTTTTGAAAAAACGAACTCGCTTTTAATTTTTTTTCTTTTTAAATATTTTTTAAGGTTATGAATCCATTTTTTTGAAAGAATTATTATTCTGTCTTTTTTTCCTTTTCCTCCTTGTACTCTTGCAAGTCCTTCTTTTAATTCAAGGTTTTCAACCCGCATTTTTGCGCATTCGCTTACCCTTACTCCGCTTGAATAAAGGAATTCAATTATTGTTCTGTCTCTTCCTGCTTTTGCTGATTTGATTAAAGATTTTACTTCTTTTTTTGTTAATATTGTTGGGAGTTTTTTTTCTTTTTTTGGGACTTTAATTTCATTAAGTATTTTGTTTTTTAGGACTGCTTCAAAAAAAAATTTTAGTGCCGAGTGGACAAGAGAAATAGATGTATTTGATAAATTTTCTTTTTCTTTTTTTAGTGCAATATATTTTACTAAGTCGTCTCTTGAAATTTGTTCAGGAGGGGTTTTTATTTTGCGGAAAAAATCCTCTAAATAACACAAATACATTTTTAGGGTTCTCTCAGAATAACCAGAAATAATTAATTCTTCGCGTGTTTTCTGAATAAATTTTTTTTGTTCTTCTGAGAAACTTTCGTTTGGTTGTTCCATAGAAAAGAATATGTTTCTTCTGATTAATAAATTTTTTCAGAGAAAAAGCAAATTGTTTTTATTTGGTATTATTTAATAATTTATTAGACAGAAGAGGGGTGCTTTATGGAAAGAAAAATTATTAATATTACGTTCGAAGACGGAGAAGAAATTGTTGAAGGATTAAAGACTGCTTTGTCCGAAAACAAAATAGAAAAAGCAATAATGACAAGTGTTGAGGGAAAAATAAAAGATTTTGATTTGAATGTATTTAAAGGAGCGGTTTACAGAAAAAATCATTTTGAAGAATCTTTCAAAATAACTTCTATTCACGGAGTTTTTGTTGAAAAAGGAAATATGGGGTATAAAGGAGAAATTACAGTTTCTTTAGCAGGGCCGGAAGGCAGTTCAGTTGGAGGAACATTATTAAATGCAAAAGCCTCAGGAAATTTGATTATTAAAGCCGAAATAAATTCATTTAAGTGAATCAAATGAATAAAATACAGCTGGCAGGAATAAGCATGTTTTTTTTAGGGGCATTAGTCCTTTTAATTATTTAATTTATGAATTTTTTTCAGAATTAACAGGAATTCCAGAAACAGCTAAAATAGCTTTGGCATTAATTTTTTTGGGCCTTTTGGTTGTTTTAGGATCCTTGATTTATGAAAGAATAAAGGAGGGAAAAAATGATTATAGTTTCAACAGATTTTATAAAAGGAAGAGAAATAAAAGAAACACTTGGGTTGGTGAGAGGAAACACAATTAAAGCAAAATGGTTTGGAAAAGACATAATGTCAGGATTAAGGCAAATAGTAGGAAGAGAACTAAAAGAGTATACTGAAATGCTTACAGAAGCAAGAGAAGAAGCAACACAGAGAATGCTGCAGGAAGCAGAAAAGTTGGGAGCAGACGCAATAATAAATGTAAGATACACTACCTCGCAAGTAATGGCTTCAGCAGCAGAAATTCTTGTGTATGGGACAGCAGTCAAACTAAAATAATTATTTCTACATAACTCTGGGTTGGGTGTTAAAAAAAATGAAGTATGCTTTTTCTGAAACACATACTTTTAAAGCAAGAGAACTGGCAAAAAAACTTAATTATTCCCATATTTTTTTAGACAGGATTGCGTGCATTGTTTCCAAAGGCACAAAAACTAAAAGAACTGTTGCAAGAATTCATACTTTAGGAAAAGCAATGCAATTAGGAATGAGCGAAAAACCGTTTTATGTAATTGAATTAATGGAACCTTTTTTCAAAGAAAGCGAAGAAGAACAAACAAAAACTTTAATCCACGAATTAATGCACATTCCTCATAATTTTGGAGGAGGCTTTAGGCATCACAAACCGTTTGTAAGCAAAAAAAAAGTTGAAATAGAATTCAATCGGATTCAGAAGGTTCTTTGAAAAGTTTTTTGCAGTTAAGGCATTTAAATAATTTATATGCTCCGTTTACAATCTTTCTTGTTCCCCAATAACGGGTTTTTTTTGATTTACAGTAAATACATTCAGGTTCCATGCCATATAAAAAAAGAAACTTCTTTTTTTAAATAGGGAAAAAATGATTTCAAGAACAGTTGTTTTTGCAGTAAATTTTTTAAGAGAAACCTCTGACAAAATAAAAAACAATGCAAGAAATTATTTTTTAGGATTCAAAATTTTTTTGAATGTAAAAAATTGGAAGGACTATTATTTTGACTGCAAAAAAAAAGCAGAAAAAAAGTTTATTGTTTATGATTTAAAAAATGGATTAAAAATAATTACAAGAAGCAAAACAAAAGACAGAGATATTTTTTCTGAAATTTTTTTTGGAAACGAATATTTTTTTAATGAATTCAAGCTTCCTGAAAAAGCAGTTGTATTTGATGTTGGCGCTCACATAGGGGTCTTTTCTGTTTTTGTTTCAAATAAAGCCCAAAAAATTTTTGCTTTTGAACCTGCTCCAGAAAACTTTGAACTGCTTAAAAAAAACATTGAATTAAACAGGCTTGAAAGCAAAGTTTTTGCTTTTAATTCAGCTGTTTCCAGCAGAAAAGGAACACAAAAATTTTTTTTGTATTCATTTAATTCAGGAGGCAATTCCTTTTTTCAGCTTCAAGGAACAGGCATGAAAAAATCAATTGAAGTATTAACAATAACTCTTAAAGAAGTATTTGAAAAACACAAAATTAAAGAATGTGATTTAATGAAAGTTGACATTGAAGGAGAAGAATTTGATTTATTTTATAATATGCCTGAAAAAACACTGAAAAAAATTAAAAGAATTGTTATGGAATGCCATCCATTTAATGAAAACAAACCAGAAAAACTGGTTGAATTCTTAAAACAAAAAGGCTTTAAAATTAAAAAACAAAGAAAAAGCTTTGGAATGCTTTTAATTCTAGCAGAAAACAAAAAATAACAAAATTTATTAATAAGAAAAACTTTATTCCTAACATGCAAAAAAAGATTTTCTTTGTATTTTTTCTGCTTTTGTTTTCTAATCTGGTTTTTGCGCAGACCCAAGAATTAACTAATTTAATTAAAGCCTATTTTGATGCAACACAAAAAAAGGATTCAGAAGCAGTAATGAACACTTATTTTTATCCTGAAGGAATAACAGAAGAATTCAAAGCAAACGAAAAACAAAATATTCAGGCAAGGATTGACAGACAAGCACTGCAAAATGTTGAATTTACTTTTGTCAGTGAAGAAATATTCAATCAAAGAAAAAATGCTTACGTTGAAATAAATATCACAGAAGGCACAATACTTAATGATAACAGGCAAAGAGTTGATTTAAAAAAAGAAACACAATACTTTGTTTTTGAAAAACAAGGGATTCACTGGAAAATACTTAATAATAGTGTGAAATCAGAGGATTTTAATCCTGCACAAAAAGAAGAATATATAGATTACTTTAAGGAAACCTTTTTTGCTTCCATACAACAGCAAGGCGGTTTTAAGCCAGGCTATGACGGAACACAGGAAGCAAGCAATCAAAACGAAGGGATAGGAATCCTTGATATGCTGATTGGAGCAATAAGCATTGGAATAATAATAGTTATTTTGTTGATAATTTTTTTCAGTGTAACAGGAAAAGACAAAAAGAAAGGACAAAATGTTGTGGTTAACGTTAATTCAAATGGAAGTCAGCCAACAAAAAAACAGGAAACCCAAAAAAAAATGAAGGCTCTGGGAGTCAAACTAAACCCTGAAACAAAAAAAGAGTTTTCTGATGCAATGAAAATTTTAAGAAAAAGATACGCAACAGGAGAAATTAATAAACAGCAATTTGATGAAATAAAAAAAGAGTTGGGAGAATGAAAGGAATAGTAAAAACTTTAATTATTGTTTTAGTTGTTTTAATTGCGTTGGATGCAGTTTTGATTTTTATTGCAGATAACATTGATTTTGATTCAGGAAACTTTTTAGGGGGATTAGGAGGAGCAACAAATCCAAATAATACAAATGGAGACAACTGGCTGAATGGAGACACAGGAAACAGCCAAGGAAGTTTTCTTGGAAGCAATTTTGATACAGCAATAGTCATTGAAGCAAAAAATGAAGGAGAAGGATTATCAAAAGAACACGAATGGCTGGCAAATAACGCATGCATAGGAAAAAGCCCCGAGCAAGATTTATATGAAGAATTAATTAAACACAATGGAAGCTGGTATGACAAGTTTATAATTACCTGCAGCGATGGAAGCAAAGAAACTTATTACTTTAACATTGATAGCTTTAATGGAGTATGGGAATAATTTAGGTGAAAAAAATGAAAAAAATTTTTTTGTTTGTTTTTGTTTTGCTGTTTTTCTTTGTTTTACTTCAACCAGTTTTAGCTGACCCAAAAGATGCAGATGAAAAGATAGGCAAACCTTGTTATGGAGTAATCGAAAAACTGAAAGGAAAAAAAGGAATTATAGATGACTACAGCACTTATTGGAGCACGTATACCTGTCAAATTGGGGATTCAGGTTATTATCAAATTGCGCCTGGAAGCGGAAGGCTTGTTTGGACTGACAACCATTGTGCAGACGGAGTGCAAGATGAAGGAGAAGAAGGCATAGATTGCGGGGGGGATTGTTCTCCTTGTCCTGAATGCAAAGAAAACGAAGATTGCGGTCCAGGAGGAAAATGTGTTTCAGGTCAATGCGAAAACCCTGATGAAGATAAAGATGTTGACAAAAAAGAATGCACATATGATTCTGATTGCCCTAAAGGAGAATGCATTGAAGGCAAATGTGTTTCAGCAACTTTGGGTTTAAATGTTCAATTGAATATGCAGGAAGTTTTACTAAAAAAAGGCCAGGAATTAATTATTACTGCAATTGTTTCAGGGCCAAAAAATGCAGCAGTAAGCTTTCATGTTTCTGACCCAAAAGGATTATTTTATTCTAATGGCGTCAGCAAAAGCAAATCAATTGATGCATCAGGAAAAGCAGTTTTAAGTTTAAGGTTTCCTTCTTACAATCAAATGACCAAAGAAAAAAGAGAACAACTTCCGTATGAAATGCCAATAACAGTTAGTGCAGCAAGCCATGACCAGTTTGTTGAAAAAAAAGCAAAAATTACTTTGATTTCTCCTGCGCCAAAAATTACTTTGGTTGAAATAAAACCTTTGCCTGTGCGTTCATATAACGCTTATTTGATTACAGTGCAAATTGAAGACCCTGATTCCAGTGAATTCCAGTACTTTTTTAAAACACAGGGAATTGATTTTGTTTCAGAATTAGAGGATTCAAGTGGAGGAAATAAAGTTAAAATGCTTTTAGTTGATTCTGCAAGCAAAAGTGCTTCAGTGAATTATTTTTCAGAAGAAATAGGGTTTAATGCAAACGAAATTTTAATGGCGCAAGAAATGGAAGGAACATTAAAAGGAGTTGGAAAGAGCGCGTTAATGACTGCAGGAAAAGCTGCAGAAAAAAAGTATTCAAAAAAGATTGCAGAAAGCAAATTGTTTGTTTTAATTCAAAAAAGAGGAGGAAAATATATTCCAATAATTGGAACAGCAAAAACTCTTTATGGGTTATGGGGGAACGCAAAAAATTCAGGAGAAAAACTTGCTTCTTTGATGGAGTCAGCTAATTGGAGGGAAGCAATGTATCACGGATCAGATTTAACTTTGGAAGGAATTAAAGCAACAGCAGGAGTAGTTGATTTAGTTTTTGGAGAAGTTCCAATTATAGGTCAATTTGCTGATTTAAGCCAGGATTTAGTTGATTCAGCTTTAAGTGCAGGGCAAAGTTATCTGAAAAAAATGGCTTCAGATGAAAGATTTAAATCATCACAGGAAAGAGAAATAACTAAAAGAGTTATAATTAAAGTAAGGGATGAAGACAAGTTTCTTGATTCAGAGACTTTAGAATTTAAAATGAAGTTTCATTGGGTGGCTAATTGATGAAAGAAAAAATCGTTTTTTTATTATTAATTTTGTTTTGTTTTTCTTTTGTTTCAGCGAATTCACCAAAAGAAGCAGTTGAAAAATATTATTCTAGTTCTGCTTCAGAAAATTTAGAGGAATATTTTTCTGTAGTTGATTTAAGCGGTTTAACTGAAGAAGATACTGCTTTAGAAAAAATGATTGTTGAATTAACTTGGAATACAATTGATGAACAAACTTATTCAATTAAAGAAATGGAAAGTGTTATGGATGAAACAGGAACAGGGGCGTTAGTTCAATTTAAATTGAGTGCAAGCTATAAAAACACTAAAACAGGAGAAACAACTTCATTTAATGATGTTGATTATATTGCGTTGCTTTCAAAACAAGAAAACTGGAAAATAGTTTATTCCATTCCAATGAAAGAATACTTGGAGTTAAGGCAAAGGACTCTTGATTTAAAAGCAGTAGAAGAAGAAATGCAGACTTTTAAGGAAGAAGAACCAAAAACAGAAGGAAAACTGTTAGTGGATGGAAAACCATATACAGGAAACCCAGAAAAAGGTTCTCTGCTGGGCTTAATTGATTCTCTTATTTTTGGAGTTCAAGTAATAATTGCAATAATTGTTTTGTTGTTGATTTTGTCTTTTTTTACTGGAAACAAAAAAGAAGAAAAAAGTTCAGGAGGACAAAATGTTGTGGTTAACGTTAATTCAAATGGAAGTCAGCCAACAAAAAAACAGGAAACCCAAAAAAAAATGAAGGCTCTGGGAGTCAAACTAAACCCTGAAACAAAAAAAGAGTTTTCTGATGCAATGAAAATTTTAAGAAAAAGATACGCAACAGGAGAAATCACAAAAAAAGAATTTAATCAAATGAAAAAGGATTTGGGTAATTAAAATGCTGGGAAAACTTTTTTTGTTTGGATTACTGGTTTTTTTCTTAATAATTTTAGGAGGATTATTTGTTGTAAGAGGAATCGCAGTTGAAATGCAGGAACAAGGAATTCCAGTAGATGACTTAGGGCAACTATTTTTTCAGAAAGAAAGCTTTCCACAACAATTAGAAGGGCTTGTTGATGACAGCCAAATAAATTCTTCTCAAAACACAATTGATTCAAGCAAGATTACTTCAAAAGAAGCAACAGATGCATACCAGGATTACATTGATGCATACAATAAATTAACTGAATTAATGTCTGAAGGAAAAGGAGATACTCCTGAAGGACAGCAGGCATACAGGGAATACAAAGAAGCAAAAGAAAAATATGAGGCAATAGCTCAATCTTTAAGTAATTAAAAAATCATCAGAAGGAAAAAAAATGAAAAAAATAGTTTTAGTTGGATTAATTTTAATGATTTTATTTAGTTTTGGTTGTTTTACTCCAATAGAACCAAAACCATTGGAACCAACAAACAGAGACAGCAAAGGAAACAGAGACATAAAATCAACTCAAGAAGGATTAAGTTTTGAAACAGCAATAGTCATTCAGGCAGACAACGAAGAAAACGGAATTCAAATGGAATATGATTGGTTAACAGAAAATGCTTGTCCTGAACAAGGAGGCCCAAAAGAAAGAACCACACAACAATTAGAGCAAAAAAATGGGAAATGGTATGATGTGCTTTATGTTGAATGTCATAACGGAGAAGAAATAATTTATTATTTTAATATTGACAGTTTTTTTGGAAAATGGGATTAAAGGTGAAAAAATGAAAAAAATACTTGCGTTAATTGTTTTGTGCGTTTTCTTGTTTGGGTGCCCTGACAACCCTAAACCAGAAGAAAAAGTGGTTTTCAAGGAAATTCCATGGGCAGAAATTCCTTCAAACTGCACTGAATTCAAGGACAATGTATGCGGATTGTTTTCCTGCATGGTTGAATCCTGCTGGTGCAAAGAAAGCCCTGAAATGATTGTATTGGAAGGAAATACTGTATTGCAGTCAGAAGGAGAAATAAAAGAATATTTTCAGGAAAAAAAAGAAGAAATAACAGGCACACAACTGCTTGAAATAACTAATACAGCAAAACTTAATCCAATTTTTTGGAACGTGTTTTTTACAACAGAAAATGGAGAGCAGATGCTTACTGTTGCAGCAGATGGAACAGTGATAGAAACAGTTTGCGGAGTCTAAAAAAAACCAAAACAAACCCTTTTTTTTTCTTTTTTAGAAAAAAAAGACTGGAAAGTTTTAATTTATTTAATTTCATTTTTTTTAATGAGAAAAAATGGATGACAGACTTTTTTATCAGGCGCCCCCGCCAAAAACAATAATACTAAAGGAATCAAAATTTAATCCAAAAAAAGCAGAAATCAAAACAGATCAGGCAATAATTTGGGAGAATAAGGATTCATTTAAGCACACAATAACAGGATTTGGAATAAACAAAGAAATTCTTCCAGGAGAACAATTCACATACAAATTCGAAGAACCAGGAACTTATGAATACGAAAGCACTTTGCAGAAAGACATGAAAGGAACAACACTAGTAATGTAATATTATACATAACTTTTTTTAGGAGGAAGTTAAATGAAAATAGAATCCAAAAATTTTTCTGATACTGAATTTATTCCCCAAAGATTTTCTTGTGAGGGAGAAGACATTAACCCTGAATTAAAGATTTCAGGTATTCCTGAAAAAACAAAAGCCTTGGCTTTGATTGTTGATGACCCAGATGCTCCTTCAGGAATATTCAACCACTGGATTTTATGGAATATTCCAGTTAAAGAAAGAGAAAAAATAATTGAAGAAAATTCGGTTCCAGGGCTGAGAGGAATGAACGGCTTTGGAAAATTGGATTACGGCGGGCCGTGCCCGCCAAGCGGAACACACAGATATTATTTTAGAGTTTATGCATTAAAAGAAAAATTAGATTTAGGGGAAGGAAATTCAAGACAAGAATTAAAGAAAGCAATGCAGGAAAAAATAATTGAACAATCAGAGTTAATGGGAAAATATCAAAAAAAAAACAATAAAATTAAATAAAAAAAACAAAAATTACTAAAATTATTGAATTTTCACAAAAAAATCAATTAAAAGCTTTAAATTAAAAAAATTCCTTATTTAATTGATTAAAAATGCCGTACAAAAAAACAAATGAATTGCCTGAAAGCATCAAAAGTAATCTTCCAAAAGAAGCACAAAAAATCTTTAAGGAAGCATACAATAATGCATGGAAGGAATACAAAGACCCAAAAAAAAGACAGGGAAACACTTCAAGAGAAGGGGCATCAAGAAGAGTTGCATGGAGTGCAGTCAAAAAAAAATACAAAAAAAGCAAAGGAAAATGGGTAAAAAAATAGTGTTTTT
This sequence comes from uncultured archaeon, assembly GCA_964608675.1. Taxonomy (GTDB): domain Archaea; phylum Iainarchaeota; class Iainarchaeia; order Iainarchaeales; family 1-14-0-10-31-34; genus 1-14-0-10-31-34. The sequence continues at coordinate 222,367 of CAZSOZ010000001.1, forward strand.
TAATATTAATTAACGAAAAAACAAATCTTTATATACATCTAGTGAGTATTTTTTTCATGCCAAGAAGAAGAAGGCCAAAGCCCGCAGGCAAAAACATCAAAGTTGAACAAAAAAAACAAAAAGAAATAAAATCAATGTTAAAAAAACAAAAAGAAAAGAACAAAGATTATCTTTCAACTGTATTAAAAAAAACAATCCAGGGCTCAGAAAAAAAAGAAGGAAGAAATGCCGCAGCCCATTTAGGAGTAAAACCAAAAAGCAATGCTCCAAGAATAAAAAAATATCCAAAATTAACGCTGTTTAAACCGGTTCGCCTGCCTTCAGGCAATTATGTGGTTTCATTAAAAGCTAATTTGAAGGCGGTGACTCCTGAAAAATTAACCGGAAAAAAAATTCATTTTCCATGGGGAATTGTAAAAAAAAGTGTAAAACCAAAAAGAAAGAGCGTTGAATTATGGGAACAAAAAAACATTACTTTGCAGGTTGAATATAATCCAAATAAAATGCCTTCAAGGAAAGGAAAAGGAAAAATTCATATTCAAATAGCCGGGGGATCATCCAAAGTAGGCTTAACAAAAAAAGACAAATGGCGTTTTATTGAATTATTGAAAAGAATTCATAAAGGAGAAAAACCAAAACAAACAGAAACCTTCAAAGTAACACTTGCAAAAGCATATACTGAAGTTATATAATTCTAACACAGTGTTTTTTATTTCTAACTCAAGGGCGTGGAAATGTATGAAGAAAATTTGATTCTGGCATTGCTTTTGTGGCTTTGGTTTTTAAGGTTTGTTGGAAAAGGAGGCGTTGAATGAAAAACAGAATCAAAGAATTTCGAGCAAAATACAATTTAACTTAGGAACAGCTGGCTAAAATAGTTAAAGTTCGAAGAGAAACTATTGTTTTTCTTGAACAAGGGAAATACAATCCTTTGCTTAAACTGGCTCACGATATAGCAAAAATTTTTAATGAGCCAATTGAAAAAATTTTTGAATTTGAAGAGTAAATTTTTAGGAGTTCATTTCTACAGTTTTCGCCAAATAGTTTTTTTTTCGTCTATTGTTTGGATTTTAGATGATTCTTCATAGTTTGAATGCTGTCTTCTGGTTTAATGTTTTTGTTTGATATTTTGATTGGACAGTCTTATTTATTTGAAAAACCAAGTTTTATACATAACTTAGAATCCTGTTCGTCTTATTCAATGGTTCTGTTGATTAAGCCTTCCAAAAGATTTATCTGAATCAGCATAAAAAGCATGAAAAAAAGGGGAAACCAAGAATTCCGCTGAATATCTTGTGTATTGGCTTGATTTTGGCTGAAAATAGCTTAAATATGGCTCATTTTTATTAGACATAACCCGTATAAGACACATTATACGTGTTTTCCTAGAGGGGACTTAATCAAAAAACGCGAAAAATCAGCTTTACTGGAAGCAAGGAGGGTACAGACAGGAAAATAAGCATCGGCAGATTAAGAGTTATGTATACAAATTGAGGCAAATTTAATACAGCTCAAAAAACATTAGCAAAATAGCTTTTCAGATAAAAAACTTCTCAAAATTAAAAAATTTCATAAAAAATTTTTATAAAAAAAAATTAAAATAAAATATTCTTTTCTTTTCACACAAATTCAAAAAAATCAGAAAACACAGGAAAAAAAAACAAAAAAAAGAAAAAAAGCTTTTTTGGGGCTTTTTAGTTAATTTAGTTCATACGAAGCAGACATTTTCTAAAGTTTTTTGCTTAATTCTTTAAATTCATAAAAAATATTGCTTTTTTTTAACCTTTTTTAATTTTTTTTTAGTTATTTGGTTTAATTAAGCTTTTTTAGGCAGTCAAATGCGTTTTTGGCTTGTTTTTTGGTTCTTTTGCTTTCCAGCAGGTTTATAACCCCCAACAACAAATAATTATGTATAATTTTGCTACATAACTATCGGGCTTTTGGGGTTTTTATTCTCTTTTCCGTGTTCTTTTCTGCTTTTTTTTTACTTATTTTGGGGTTTGATATTGATTTTGATTGTGGTTGAGGGTTGAATGTTGGAACACGCAAATGCGGGATATGGAGTATTTTCTTTTTGCAAGGAAAAAAATTTGGGGCTGTTCTAATGGAAAATGCTAATGGATTCAAATAAAGGGTTTTTTTTAGTTAAATTAAAACAAGTTTATAAACAGTTATGTATATATTTATTTTTATGTTTGAATTTTTTTTTCAAAAAATTAAATTATTTTTTTTAATTTTTATTTTATTTGGATTTATTGGTTCTATTTCTTATTCTAATGTTAATTCAAATGCTTTAGTCTGCGGTGATTCAACCGGAGACGGAAAAGTCAATATTGCTGATTTATCTTTTTTGATTAATTATATTTTTTATTCAGGTCCTGTTCCTGAACCTATTGGAATAGCAAATGTTGATAACAGCGGGGAAGTTAATATTGCTGATGCTTTTTATTTATCCAATTATATTTTTTATTCTGGTCCTGCGCCTAATTGTCCGGTAATTCAGCCAATAATTGTTATTCCTGAAGAAGGCCAAACTTTAAGTTCTCCTGTTTATGTTGCTGTTGAAAATCAAGGCATTGCTGATTCTTCTGAAATTAATGCTGTTAAGCTTTATTATTCTCTTGATAATTCAGATTGGGTTTATTTGCAGACTGATACTTCTGCGTCTGAGAATTTGTGGGAGTTTTCTGTTGAGCTTGAACCTGGTTTTAAATATATTATGGTTATTATGGAGTCAACTGAAGCCAGAACTTCTCCTTCTGTCTTAATCGAAGTAATCTGATTTTATTTTATTCTTTTTTTGTGAAAATCTTTAATGAATGAATTCATTACATTTTTTCTTATGTCTGTAAGGGTTTTTTCATTTGTTTCTTCCATATCTATCATTTTTCCTTTTCTTGTTTGAATTATTATGTTTCCTCCATCGTGGGATATTGTAGAGAATTCAACCAGCAAATCAATTCCGTTGTATTTTATTCTTGTTAAATAAGTTTTTTCTGAATAAATTCTTCTGCCTATTTTGCGTTTATAGGTTTCTATAAATTCTTGGCTTGGCTTGCTTAATTGTTTAATTTCGCCTACTGGGGGAATTATTTTTTCCGAATGTATGTTTCCTGTCCGGCTTGTTATTTTTAATCCTGTTTTTTTGAGTGTTTCTTCTTGTTTTTTTCTTTTTTTGTTTGCTTTTGATATTAGTGTTTGAATTTGTCTTAAGGGTTTTGGGGTATTTCTTAAATATTTTGGTTTTCTATTGATTTTTTTCATATAACTAATTTTGTTTTTTTTATTAATAAATTTTTGCGTTTTCTTTTTTTTTGTGCTTGTTTTTAATTTCTTTTGTTCTTCCTTTATTGCATGAATTATCTTGATACTGCGGTTCTCGCTGCAAAAAAAGCAGGAAAAATTATTTCTTCTCATAGGGGGAAATTTACTGATCTTTCAAAAGTTAAATATAAGGGAGAAAGGGATATTGTGACTGAAGTTGATTTTGAAGCAGAAAAAATCATTAAAGAAACAATTCTCAAAAGTTTTCCTTCTCATGAAATTCTTGCAGAGGAAACTCCAAGAGGTTATGAATTAGCTGACAATCTTTGGGTTGTGGATCCTTTGGACGGCACAGTTAATTTTGCTCACAATTACCCTAATTTTTGTGTTTCTATTGCTTTTAAACAGCAGGAGCAGACTCTTGTTGGGGTAATTTTTAATCCGGTTTTGAATGAATTGTTTACTGCTGTTAAAGGAAAAGGCGCTTTTTTGAATGAAAAAAAAATTTTTGTTTCAAAAAACGCTGATTTAATTCGCATTCTGCTTAACACAGGTTTTTCTTATAATCGCGGAGAAAAAATGGAGTTTACTTTGAATGCAGTAAGAAGAATGCTTTATAAAATAAAAGACATTCGAAGAAGCGGTTCTGCAGCATTAGATTTAGCTTGTGTTGCCTGCGGAAGGACTGATGCTTATCTTGAATATCATTTAAAGCCGTGGGATTTATGTGCAGGAGCTTTATTGGTTGAAGAAGCAGGAGGAAAAGTTTCTGATCCGGCGGGCTCTCAATTAAAGTCCCTTCCAATTGACTGCTTTGCTTCAAACAGCTTAATTCATGAAAAGCTTTTAAAAATAATAAACGAAAAATAATTATGTATAATTAGAGTTTTATTTCTTCGAATGAGTCCATTGATACGTTTTCTCTTACTCTGTTTTCTTTTATTTTTGTGTCTGATTCAATTACTTTGTCTGAAAATTGAGCAAATGCTTTCAATAGTTTTGGATCTAATTCTTGTTTTAAGTAAACTAGTATTCCTCCTGTACTGTTTTCTTTTAGTTTTCCTGTTGTATGGTGCACGAACTTCAAAACTGATTTTTCATTGTTATAAATCAGTAAAGTGTTGATTGAATCCAGTATTAAATAATCTATTTTTGTTTTTTCCATTAATTTCAGTATCGCTAAACTGATTTGAGTCAGTGAATTTGGGTTGTCTATGTATTGTGTTTTTTCGTCACTCCAGCTTATTTTTCCTTTTGAAATGCTTTTGCTTATGCAGTCAATAAAATAAATGTTTTTTTGATTGATTTTTTTTTCTTTTATTTCTTTTTCCAGTGTTTTTTTTGTTTTGTTCACTGAAACAAAACATATTGATTTCTTTTTTAATGAAATTCCTTTCAGGATATTCATTATTCTTTCCTTATAGTTTTCATCTGGAACAACCAGAATAATGTTTTGAATTTTTTCCAGTTCTTTAACTATTTTGTTCATGTTATTAATGAATAGTTTAATTCCTTTAAATACTTTTATTTGTTTTGCTTTATTTTACCGCAAAGTATTTTAAACGTTTATTTTTAGTTTTTTTATTATGCCTAGAAGAAAAAAGCCTGTTGAAGGCAAAATAATAAATAAAAGAGAGGATAATGTCTGGAGAGAATGGTACAGCAAACTTACTCCTGCAGATCACGATAAAATGCTTGCTAAATTAGGTTTAGATGAAGAAGACAGAGAAGAATTTTTTGAGGAATCCAATATAGGGAAACCCCAAACCAAGCCAAAAACAAAAAGCAAAAAAGGAAAGAAAAAAAAGTAATTATTTTATTTGCAGTTCAACTGTTTTTTTGAATTTTTTTGAAGGATAACTGTAGCCTGATTCTTCTATGGTTATTTCTGTTGCAATAACTGCAATTTCTTGTTCTCCTTTTATTGCATAATTTTTTGGAAATACATCAATGTTTATTGTTTTTGTTTCTCCTGAATTAAGTTTTCCTAATTCTATTTGTTCTTTTTCTGCGTTGGTTTTGTTTAATCCCAGCTGGTTTCCGGCAATTATTTCCAGCCTTACTTTTTTTTCCTGCGGATAACGGTTAATTACTTCTATATTCATTCTTACAGGTTTTTTCTCCTGTAAGTCAAGTTTGAATGGCACAAAATGCGTGTTAATTGCAATACTCAAAATCTTCCCCTCCTTTAAACAAATCAAGAATCAGTAAAATTATATGACATAAACTTAATTTAAATCTTTATTTTTTTTTGTTTTTTCCAAAAAGAATATAAATAAGTAAAAGAATAATCTATTAGAAAAGGAAAAACTATTTTTCCTTGTTTTTTTTGTGGAATTATGTCTGAACTGCCTGAAAGCTCTCTTGTAAGAAAAACTTTCACAATTAGAACAATGGACTTGCCACCGAACGTAAAATTAACTAAACGTTCAATGCTCCGCTGGTTTGCTTTGGCTTTTGGTTTAATTTCTGAAAAGGAATCCCGCACAACAGTTCTTGAAGTTCTTGATGCGCTTTTTTATCTTAATCTTTCAAAAAAAGCTAATCCGACTGTTTTGGAAATTCAGGAGTACCTTAAAAAAAAGCATTTAAAGAAAATTTCTGAAAAATTACTGCGTTATCATTTAAACCGCATGAAGGACACTGATTTGCTTGTCAGAAAGAAGCAAATGTATTTATTTAATCCTGCTCCTTTTGCAGAGCGTGATGACTTCAAGGCTTCTTTTAATCATTATATTACAAAGAACATTAATCATACTTTAATGAATTTAGAGGATGTTTTTTCTCAGCTGGCTGTAAGTTATAAAAAGAAGTAATCTCTTTTTTTTTTTGTATGGCTTTCAAAAAAATTTCAATTGTTGTTTCAAAAACTGATCCAGCAGGCTTAAATATTGCAGAACACTTAATTAAAAAATTTGATTTCAAGCAAACAGAAAAACAATTTAATTTTAATTCAGTTTATTTTTTTTCTTCAGAAAAAACGTTATTTGAATTGGTTTTCATTAACCAAAAACAGGTTTTTGCTGATTACTTGAATGAATTAGATTCAGATTTAATTGTTTTTGCTTCCAAGCATTCAAGCAAAACAAAAAAACCTTGTTTAACTGTTCATTCAACAGGAAATTTTTCTAAAGCCGAATTAGGAGGAAAAACTAGAACTCTTTCTTTGGCATCTTCTTTTGTAATGAAAAATTTTTATTTAAATTTACTAAAAAAAGCCAAAAAAAGAAATTTTTTTCCGGTTTTTTTGGAGCAAACTCATCACGGTCCATTTCTTTTAAAACCTTCTGTGTTTATTGAAATTGGCAGTTCGGAGGAAGAATGGCAAAACCAAATTGCAGGAGAAATTTTGGCTGAAACAATAATAAATTCTTTTGAAAAATTTAATTCAAATTTTAGCACTGCTGTTGGAGTTGGAGGAACTCATTATTGTCCTGAATTCTCCAAAATAGAGGAAAGAACTCAGATTGCACTTTCTCACATTCTTTCAAAATATTATGTTGATGAAGTTGATTTGCGTTTGTTCAGGCAAATGCTGGAGAAAACCTTTGAAAAAGTTGATTTGGTTTTAATTGACTGGAAAGGTTTGACCAGCAGACAAAGAAACAAAATAATTTCTTTTTGCAAAGAACTCAGTCTTGACTGGAAAAAAACAAGGGATTTTTTATAGTCATTTTTTTTCCATCATTTTTTTTGCTTTTTTTGTTATGCTTTCTGCGTCCATTCCAAATCTTTTTTTGATTTCTGCAGGAGCATCATAATCAATGTAGTCATCTGGAGCGCCAATTCTGTGCAGTTCAACATCTATTCCTTTTTCTTCAAGCATTTCTAATACTGCAGAACCAAATCCGCCAGGCAATACATTTTCTTCTATTGTGATTGCTTTTCCTGTTTTTTTCAGACTCTCAATTAACATTTTTTCATCTAATGGTTTTGCAAATCTTGCATTAATTACTTCTGCTGTAATTCCTTCTTTTTTTAGCAATGCTGCTGCTTCTTTTGTTTCTTTTAACATGAATCCAATACTTATTAATGAAATGTCTTTTCCTTCCTGAATTAATTCTGCTTTTCCTATTTCTAATGGTTTTGATTCTTTCATTTCAACTCCTATTGGAGTTCCTTTTGGGTACCTTACACTTATTGGTCCTTTGTCGTATTTGTATGCTGTTAAAACCATGTCTCCTAATTCGTTTTCGTCTTTTGGAGCCATTACAACCATGTTTGGAATAATTCTTAAATAACTTAAATCAAGTATTCCTCCTTGTGTTGGTCCGTCTCCTGTTATTGCAGATTTTGGAACCAAAAATTTTACTGGAAGATTCTGCAATGCTACATCATGAGCTATTTGGTCAAATCCTCTCTGTAAAAAAGGACTGTAAATTATTACAAAAGGTTTTACGCCTTCTGCTGCCAGTCCGGCTGCAAAAGTTACTGCGTGTTCTTCTGCTATTCCTACATCATAAAATCTTTCAGGGAATTTTTCTCCGAATTTAATTAGTCCTGTTCCTGCAGGCATTGCGGCTGTTATTGCAACTACTTTGTCGTCTTTTTCTGCTAATTTAATTACATCTTCTACTGCTGTTTTTTCAACTGAAACAGGTTTTTTTTTGGCAGGTTCTCCTGTTTCAATGTCGAATGCAGGGTGTTCGTGCCATCTTGCTTTGTCGTTTTCCATGTAAGGCATTCCTTTTCCTTTTATGGTTACTACGTGAAGCATTCTTGGCCCTGATAAATCTCTTATTCTTTCTAATTCGCTTACTAGTTTTTCTACGTTGTGGCCGTCTATTGGTCCAAAATAATGTATTCCCATTTTTTCAAATATTGTTCCTACATCTCTTCTTGCTTTTTCTTCGTCTGCAAACATTGAAAGTTTTTTTAAGTGCTTGTACATTGCTCCTACATTTGGTGAAATGCTCATTTTGTTGTCATTTAAAATTATTATCATGTCTGTTTGGTTGTATCCAATGTTGTTTAATGCTTCATAACACATTCCTCCTCCTAAAGCGCCGTCGCCTGTTATTGCAAGTACTTCGTATTCTTTTTTGTTTCTTTTTCTTGCTTCAGCTATTCCCATGGCTCCGCTTAAAGCAGTTGAAGCATGTCCTGCACTCCATATATCATAAGGTGTTTCTCCTCTGACAGTAAATCTTGGGATTCCTTTTGGAATGCAGATTGTGTGAAAGTATTTTCTTCTTCCTGTTAAAATTTTGTGGGTATAACTTTGATGGCTTGTATCAAACAAAATTTTGTCTTCAGGGCAATTGAATACGTAATGCAAGGCAACAGTTAATTCCACTACTCCTAAGTTTGCTCCAATATGTCCTCCGTTTATTGAACAAGTGTGAAGCAAAACTTCTCTTATTTCTTTTGATAATTCATTTAACTGTTCTACTTTTAATTTTTTTAAGTCTTCAGGACTGTCAATTTTTTCAAGTAATTTTGTTTTTGGAATATTGTTTTCTGCCAATAAAACACCTCTTTTTTTTTGCTTTTAATCTAACAATAATCTAGCTCAAAGTATTTAAAGCTTACGTTAATTTAAAAACCATATTTCGTCAAAAAGCGAATTATTTCTTTTTCTTTTCTGTTATTTTTTTTATGTCTTTATGGATTGCGGTTACTACTGAAAAAACTTGTATTCCTTCTCCTCTTCCAAAAGGAGTAAGTTTTTCTCCTGTGGTTGCAATTATTCCTACTTGGTCTGGTTCTATTTTTAGTATTTCTGCTACTTTTTCTTTTATTTCATCTGAAATTGGGTCGATTTTTGGTTTTTTGCATTCGATTGTTATTCCAACAGTAGTAATAACATAATTCATTTCTTTTAGTTTTTTTAATGGTTCTTTTAAGTATTCTTTTGAATCAGTTATTCCTTCTTCTTTGCATAATTTGTCTGCATGATTTCCTAGGCTTTTCCAGCCGATTATTTGTGCAATTGAATTAAATAAAGAATGAAGTATTACGTCTGCATCTGAATTTCCTTTAAGGCCTCTTTCTCCTTTGATTTCTACTCCGCCTAAATACAGTTTTCTTTTTTCATGTACATGAGAAAACCTATGCGAATCTTGTCCTAATCCTACTTTGAAAGGCATAATATCCCGCTAAATTATGTATAAAACATTTTTTATACGCTTCTTAATTCTGTTCCTCTTTTTCTATTATTTTTTCTGCTAATTCCAGGTCTTCTTTTGTTGTAATTTTTATGTTGTCGTATGAACATTCAACAATTTTTATTTTTCCGTGAATTCTTTCAACTAATTGCACGTCGTCTGTTCCGTAAAATCCATCTTTGTGTGCTTTTTCAAATGCTTTTACTGCAATATGAAAAATTATTGCCTGAGGGGTTTGCATTTGCCATAATTCTTTTCTTTTTAGGGTTTCTTTTACAAGCAAATCTTCATTAACTCTTTTGATTGTGTCTTTAACTCTTTGTGCTGCAACGCTTGCCCCAAATTTTTTTGCTTCTTGTATGCATTCTTTTATTGTTTTTTCTTTTACAAAAGGGTTAGCTGCATTATGAATTAATACAACATCTTCTTCTTTTGCTATTTCTTTTAGTTTTTTTATTCCGTTCCAGACAGAATCCTGCCTTTTTTCCCCGCCTTCCACAACAGCAATAATTTTTTTGAATTTTTCTCTTTCAGTTATTTTTTTTATTTCAGCAAAATCTTCTTTTGCAGCAGAAATAATTATTCCTTTAATTTTTTCTGTTTTATCAAATACTTTAATTGTTCTTGCAATTATTTCCCTGCCTTTTATTTTGATGAAGACCTTGTTTTTTTCGTGCCCCATCCTGATTCCTTTTCCGCCTGCGCATACAACAACATAATTCATTTTTTTTTCCCTCTTTTATTATTGCCTCTTCAAAGTATTAAATTTTTTGTTTTTTTTTGGTTTATAGTTTTTTGTGGCTTGAAAACTTTTTTGGCGTTTTTTCAAATGAAATTATTTTGTGTGAAAAAATCCTTGCTTTTTCCAGAATTTTTCCTGTTTTAGTTTTTCCAATTTTTGCGCTTGTTTTGAATTTTTTTGACATTCTGTTGAATTTTAAATTTAATTTTTGGTTTCCTTTAATATAAATTATTACTTTACTTCTGATTGACATTAAAATTGCTTTTGTTACCGGTTTTTTGTTTTTCTTTTTGATTTTTTTTGCAGCTAGTTTGGCTATTGCAGTAATTATATTTGTTTTGGTTATTTCTTCTGCACTGAGGTTTTTGAATTCTTTTGGGGGGCTGGCATTAACTAAATTGAGCATTCCTTTTCTTTTGAAACCGAATTTGTTGAAATATTCATGCACGCTTTCTTTTATGATTTGTTCTGTTTTGTCCATTTTTTTTCCTGATTTTTTTATTCTTCTTCAATTATTTTTCTTGTTTTTTCTCTTGCTTTTTTGTCTGCTTCCAATACGGTTTCAATTGAATCAGCTTTTTTGTTTTTGTGTTCGTCGATTACTTTTTTGATGATTTCAGGGATTTTTCCGTAAACAATTTTTTTGTCTAAAAAAGCATATACAGCAATCTCATTTGCTGCATTCATTGCTGAAGGAAGTGTTCCTCCTTTTTTTCCTGCTTCAAAAGCGTATTTTAAGCAGGGAAAATTTTCATAATCAGGGGCTTCAAAAGTAAGTTGTTTTGCTTTAATTAAATCAAGTTTTGGAAAGTTATTTGGAATTCTTTTTGGGTAGCTTAAAGCATATTGGATTGGCATGCGCATATCGTGTGTTCCAATTTGCGCCATAATGCTTCCGTCTACAAACTCTATCATTGAATGAATTAAACTTTGAGGATGTACTATTACTTCTATTTCTTCAAAATTTAAATCATATAACCATTTTGCTTCTATTACTTCTAAGCCTTTATTCATTAATGTTGAGGAATCAATTGTTATTTTTGCTCCCATGCTCCAGGTTGGATGTCCTAAAGCTTGTTCTGGAGTAGAATTATAGAATTCTTTTCTTTTTTTTCCTTTGAACGGCCCGCCAGAACAGGTAATAAGCACTCTGTTTACTTTGTTTCTTTCTTCTCCGTTTAAACATTGAAATAAAGCTGAATGCTCTGAATCAATAGGCATCAAAGTAATGCCTTTTTCTTTTACTGCTTTCATTATTGGCTGGCCTCCGGCAACCAAAGTTTCTTTGTTTGCTAAAGCAATGTTTTTTCCTTTTTTGATTGCTTTCATTGTAGGTTGCATTCCAATTGAGCCTACAACTGCTATGATTGTTTGTTCAACTTCCTGCATTACTGCAATTTCTTTCAGTCCTTTCATTCCTGAAACAATTTCGACTTCTTTTCCAATTTTTTTTTCTAATTCTTCTGCTGAGTTTTCTTCAAATAAACAGGCTTTTTCTGGCTTAAATTCTTTTATTTGTTCAATCATTTTTTCTACTTCGTTGAATGCAGCCAACCCAATTATTTTGAATTCTTTTTGATGGTTTTTAACTACATCCAAAGTCTGGGTGCCAATGCTTCCTGTTGAACCCAAAATACTTATTTTCTTCATTTTAATCATTAATATTTGGCTTCTTTAATTATTTAAAGGATTCTTTTTTTTTGTTTCTTCAATTTATTTAAAAATCGTTGCCTACTTTTATTTTTTCATATTTTTTATGAATTTGAGGGATGAAATGAAACACATTTATTTTTTTGATGAAGGTTCAAAAGAACAAAAAAATTTGTTGGGAGGAAAAGGAAGCAATTTATGTGAAATGACTAATTTAGGTCTCCCAATTCCTAAGGGTTTTGTGATTTCAACTGAAGCATGCATTAATTTTTTTGATTCAAATGATTTTTCTGAAGGTCTTGAAACTGAATTAAATACTGCTTTGAAAAAACTTGAAGAGAGAACAGGAAAAAAATTTGATTCAAATGAAAATCCTTTGCTTGTTTCTGTTCGTAGCGGAGCAAGGGTTTCAATGCCTGGAATGATGGATACAGTTTTAAATCTCGGCTTGAATGAAAAAACAATTCATGCAATGACGGAAAAAACTCAAAATAAACGGTTTGTTTTGGATTCTTATAGGCGGTTTATTCAAATGTTTTCTGATGTTGTTTTGGGTTTAAATCATGATGATTTTGAAGAAGTCCTTGAAAAAGAAAAGTCTTCTGTTGGAATAAAGTTTGATTTTGAATTAAATGAACAATCTCTTGAAAAAATAATTAATGAATTCAAGGAAATAGTTGAAAAAAAGACTTTTAAGCCTTTTCCTGAAAACCCTGAAGAACAATTAATTTTGGCAGTTAAAGCGGTTTTTAGTTCTTGGAATAACAAAAGAGCTAAAACTTACAGGAAATTAAACAGTATTCCTGATGACTGGGGGACTGCAGTAATAATTCAGGAAATGGTTTTCGGCAATTTAGGAAATGATTCTGGGACAGGAGTTTGTTTTACTCGAAATCCTTCTGACGGCACAAAAGGGCTTTATGGAGAATTTCTTTTGAATGCACAGGGGGAAGATGTTGTTGCAGGAATCAGGACACCAAAAAAAATTTCTGAATTAAAAGAAGTAATGCCTAAAATTTTCGATGAACTTTCTTCTTTTGCAGTAAAATTAGAAAAGCATTACAAGGACATGCAGGACATGGAATTCACCATAGAAAAAAACAGGCTGTTTGTTTTGCAGACAAGAAACGGCAAAAGAACTGCTCCTGCTGCAATCAGGATTGCAGTTGAAATGGTTGAAGAACAATTAATTTCAAAACAGGCGGCTTTAATGAAAATTGATTCTTTGCATTTAAATCAGCTTCTCCATAAAAGAATTGATTCTAATCAGGAATTAAATGAAATTGCTTTTGGCTTGAATGCTTCTCCTGGAGCTGCAACAGGAAAAATTGTTTTTGATTCAGACAAAGCTGTTGAATTAGGAGAAAAAGAAAACGTGATTTTGGTTAGAAAGGAAACTTCTCCTGATGACATTCATGGAATGCATGCATCAAAAGGAATTCTTACTTCTCGCGGGGGAATGACAAGCCATGCCGCGGTTGTTGCACGAGGAATGGGAAAACCGTGTGTTGCTGGATGTGAAGAAATAAAAATTGATTATTCTGCTAAAGAAATGAAGGCAAAAAATTCTGTTTTAAGGGAAGGAGATTTTATTTCAATTGACGGAACAACAGGAAAAGTGTTTTCAGGTGAACTAAAATTAGTTGAACCCAAACCAGATGAATTTTTTTCGCGGATTCTTTCATGGAGCGATGAAATAAAAGAATTAGCAGTTAGAACTAATGCAGATACTCCAAAAGACGCAAGAAAAGCAAGGGAATTAGGTGCAAAAGGAATTGGTTTATGCAGAACTGAACACATGTTTTTTGAGCCTGAAAGGCTTCCTATTGTTCAGAAAATGATTTTGTCTTCTTCTGTTGATGAAAGAAAAAAATACTTGAATGAACTTGAAAAAATGCAGAGAGAAGACTTTGAAGGAATTCTTGAAGCAATGAATTCTTTTCCTGTTACAATTCGTTTAATTGATCCTCCTTTGCATGAATTTTTGCCTTCAAGAGAACATTTAATTAAGAAAATCGCTGAATTGAAGCATTCAGCTAATTTAGAAGACGGAAATAAATTAATTGCTGAATTACAGGAAAAAGAATCTTTGTTGAAGGAAGTCGAGGATTTAAGTGAATCAAATCCAATGCTTGGTTTTCGGGGATGCAGGCTGGGAATAATTTATCCTGAAATAATTGAAATGCAGACTAAAGCTGTTGCTGAAGCAGTAAAAAACTTAAAGAAAAAAGGTTTGAATCCTAAACCTGAAATAATGGTTCCTTTGGTTGGAATAGCAAAAGAGCTTGAGATTTCAAGAAAAACAATTGAAAAAATTTTAAAGGAAATTTTGCCTGATGAAAGCATTCCAATCGGCACAATGATTGAACTGCCTAGAGCAGCTTTAACTGCAGATGAAATTTCAAATCACGCTGATTTTTTTTCTTTCGGCACAAATGATTTAACTCAGACAACTTTTGGTTTTTCTCGTGATGATGTTGAAGGAAAATTTTTGAATAAGTATGTTGAACAAAAAATTCTTGAAATTTCTCCTTTTGTTTCTCTTGACGTAAAAGGAGTGGGAAAATTAATGGAAATAGCAGTTGGGCATGCAAGAAAAGCAAAACCTGAAATAAAATTAGGAATTTGCGGTGAGCACGGAGGGGACCCTGATTCAATTGAATTCTGCCACAAACTTAAATTAGATTATGTTTCTTGTTCTCCTTTCAGAGTGCCAATTGCAAGATTGTCTGCTGCACAGGCAAGCATTAGAAAGAAACAATAATTATTTTTTTCTTTTTTTCATTATAGGGGGTCCTTCGTATTTGCAGTTTCTGCAGTAATAATCTTTTATTTCCCTGAAATAAATTTTTGCAGGCATCTGGGTTAAAGTCATATCAGTTGAACCACATTTAGGGCAGGTTGGAATAAGGTTTTCTTCTTTTGATGCTTCCAGAATTTTTTTGTCAAAATCTTTTATTTTTTCTTCAAATTCTTCTTTATTTTCTTTATTCATTAATGTGCAATCTTTTTTTTTCATTTACAGCATCTTAAAATTGAAGGAACTTGTTTTTCTTTTTTTGTTTCTTTAATTATTTTTTTGTTTAATTCTTTTATTTTTTCTTCAAATTTTTCGTTCATTTTTTCACTTTATTGATTGCATACAAAGCAAGTATCTGTAATTAATTCAGTCCAGTCAATTCTTCTTTTAAGTTCTCTTATTTCTTTTTTGAATTCTTTTCTTACTAAATATTTTGTGGGAAAACTTTTTTCTTTTTCAATTTTTTGTTTTTTCAGCAGTTCTTTTATTATTTCTCTTGTTTCGTTGAAGCCAAAAAAAGTTTTTTCCTGCAGTTCTTCAATTGTTTTTGGCTTATCTAATAAAATAACTAATGCTTCTTTTTCTTTCAGTGAAAGTCCAGACATATTAATCAGTAATTTGAGTTTGCTCTTCTTTTAATGTAATCCACTCTTATTTCTAATGCTTTGCTCATTTCGTTTTTGTCTTTTAATTCGTTCATTTTTTTTCCCAGAGTTTTGTCTCCAATTATGTTTGAAACCCATTCTCCGAAATCATTTTTTTCTTGGTTAACGTGGCTTTTGAATGTTTCTTCATCCATTTCTTTTAAGTGTTCAGATAATTCACATAAATTTTTTACTGAAATACTGTTATTTAAATAAAAATAATGATCAGGGTGTTTTACATTGCTTAACAGTACTGCAGCGCATTCGCTTCCGTTTGTTCTTTGCAGTTCGTATTTTGATACTTCAGAAGAAAAAACATTAAACTCTTTTTTTAGTTTTGCAAAAACATTTTTCCAGAATCTAAATTCCATTAAATCACCCAATAAATCATAATACTTACTCTCTTATTGTATTTAAATTTTTGGTTATTTTTTTTCGTGTTTTTCTGCAAATTTTTCTGCTTTTTTTAATGAAAGAAGCCCGTTGTGCGCGCCTATTGTTTTTATTACTGAGCAGGCGTTAGCGGTTCCTATTTTTAGTGCTTCAGGAATTTTCTTTTTTGCAGTTAATGCAGAAATGAATCCTGTTGAAAAAGAATCTCCTGCTCCTGTAACGTCTTTTCTTTCAACATCATAAGCTTTTTGTTTAAAGAATTTTTTTCCGTTAAATGCAGTGCTTCCTTTTCTTCCATCAGTCATTACAACTAAATTAACTTTCATTTGATTTAATTCTCTTATTGCATCTCTTTCGTTTTTCTTTTTTGTCCATTCAGTAATTTCATCTTTGTTTAAAATAATTAAATAACAGTTTTTTATCATGTTTTTTAGTTTGTGTAACCCTAATTTTCTTTGAGATGCTCCTGGATTAAATGCAAGCTTTATATTGTTTTTTTTGCAGAACGCGCTTATTTTTTCCAGAAATTTTATGCTGGTTCCGAATGAACTCAAATAAATCCAGTTCATTTTTTTTAGTTTTCTCCAGGGAACCTTTTTTTCATCCCAGTTATTGTTGGCGCCTCTGTAAGTCATTATTGTTCTGTCTCCTTTTGGTTTTCTGAAAATAACTGAAAAGCCTGTTTCTTTTTCTGAGGCAACTGCAAGAATTTTTATTTTTTCTATTTTAAGCAGGTTTTCTATTTTTTTTGCAGTTGAATCGTTTCCAAGTGAAATTACTGCGTGTGCATCAAAGCCCATTTTTTTGAATCCAACAGAAGTATTTAATGCACCTCCCCCGAAATCAAAGTGAATTTCGTCTATATCAAATTTTTTGCCCAGTTTTAAGCATAAATCTGTTCCTTTTTCTGTTTTGCTTTTTCTGAAATGAAATTCGCTTGTTTTAACAAAAATATCCTGTGTGGCTGAACCAATGCATGCAATTTTTTTATTCATCTTTTAGAATAACACAGAAATCTTATTTATTCTTTGTGCAAAAAAAAAAACAGTTATTTATGTATAATTTTTTGTTTTTTTATTAGTTTTCTTTAATGCAAACCTTTTTATTTGAGTTAAGGAGTATATTATTTGCAGTGTTTTTACAGCTTTTTTTCACGCAGCTGCTGCATAATTATGAAGAAATCATGCAATTAAGTTGAGTTATATGAAGGTATTAATGCTGGGCTGGGAGTTTCCTCCTTTTAAATCCGGAGGACTTGGAACTTATTTGTATGGCTTTACTAAATCTCTTGCAGGAAAAGGCGCAGAAATCACTTTTGTTATGCCTTCAACCGGCCTTAAAATTAATCCTGGTTTCATTAATTTAATTCAAGCTGATGACAACTATTCTCATTTGGATGTAGTTGAAATTGAAGGTTTTGGTTTGCATCCTTATATTCCTTCTCTTTCTTTTAATTCTTCTTCGACTGTTTTGAATGATTCTCCTTCTTCTGATAAAAGCATTAATGCTTATGGAATGAATTTCTTTCAGAAAGTAAAGAATTACACTAATTCTGCTGTCAACAGAATGCAGTCTGTTTATTGTGATGTAATTCACTGCCATGACTGGATGACTTTTCCTTCAGGTATTGCATTAAAGGAAAGAAAAAAAAAGCCTTTGGTTGTCACAATTCATTCAACTGAATATGACAGGACAGGAAACCTTTCTCCTAATCATGTGATATGTGAAATTGAAAGAAAAGGCATGCATTCAGCTGATAAAGTAATTACAATCAGCAATTTCATGAAAAAGCAGTTAATTGAAAAATATGATGTTCCTGAACAAAAAATTTGCGTTGTATATAACGGTATAGATAAATCTTCTTATGTTGTTCAAGAAAAAACTTTTTTTCCGTTGAACGAAAAAATTGTTTTGTTTTTAGGGCGTTTGACTATTCAAAAAGGCCCTGACTGGTTTCTTGAAGCAGCTTATCAAGTCCTTCAATTTCGTCCTAACACGCGTTTTGTGGTTGTAGGAAACGGAGACATGTTTTCTCAGTTAATTAATAAAGCTATTTCTATGGGGATTTCTGATAAAATTGTTTTTGCAGGCTTTCAGGATGACGTAAGAAAATTTTATTCTGTTGCTGATTTGTTTGTAATGCCTTCGGTTTCTGAGCCTTTTGGCTTGACTGCTTTGGAAGCTATGGCTTCAAATACTCCTGTAATTATTTCAAAGCAGTCAGGAGTAAGCGAAGTAATAAATCATTGTTTTAAACTTGATTTCTGGGATACTCAGGAAATGACAAACAAAATTGTAGGAATCCTTGATTACCCTCCTTTATCTAATGAACTTAAAAAGAATGCTTTTAATGAACTGCAGTCTTTCAGCTGGGATACAGTTGCAGACAAATGCCTTGAAGTTTTCAGAGAGGTAATCTGATGCCTTCTGTCTGTTTGTATTTTCATGTTCATCAGCCTTTGCGTTTAAAGAATTATTCTTTGTTTGATATCGGCAGGAACTCAAATTATTTTGATGATTCTGCAAACAAGTTTTATCTTGAACGAGTTTCAAAAAAATGTTATCTTCCTACAAACAAAATGCTGTTTGATTTAATTCAAAAGCATGAAGGAAAATTCAAATTTTGTTTTTCGATTACAGGAGTTTTTCTTGACCAATTGGAAGAAAGTTTTCCTGAAGTAGTTTCTTCTTTTCAAAAGCTTGTTGATACAGGAAACGTTGAATTATTTGATGAAACTTATTATCATTCTCTTGCTTATCTTGTTTCAAAAAAAGAATTCATTAAACAAGTAAGAATGCATTCAAAGAAATTCAGGGAAGTATTTGGAGTTAAACCTAAAATTTTTCGGAATACTGAAGCAATGTATTCTAACGATATAGCTGAAGCTGTTTCTGAAATGAATTTTAAGGGAATTGTGGCTGAAGGCCTTTCTCATATTCTTGGCTGGCGTTCTCCTAATTTTGTTTACAAAGCAAAAAATTCAGGAATTAAAGTGCTTCTCAGAAACTATAAACTGGCTGATGATATTGCTTTCCGTTTTTCTTTGCGTGATTGGAAGGAATGGCCTTTAACTGCAGATAAATACTCTTCTTGGCTTTCTTCTAATAGAGGTCATTGCATTAATTTGTTTATGGATTACGAAACTTTTGGGGAACATCAATGGGAGTCAACTGGAATATTTAATTTTTTGTCTCATCTTCCTTCTGAAATTTTAAAATACAAAAATCTTGAATTTTCCACTGCTTCTGAAATTATTTCTGATTATCCTGCAGTAGGAGAATTTGATGTTCCGTATGTTTCTTCTTGGGCTGATGTTGACAGAGATCTTTCAGCATGGCTGGAGAACGAAATGCAGAAACAGGCTTTTAATGAAATAAAATCTTTGGAGGAAAAAATTCTTTCCTCTAAAAAAAGAAAACTTATTTCTGACTGGAGAAAACTGCAGATTTCTGATCATTTTTATTATATGTGCACTAAATGGTTTGCTGACGGTGACGTTCACAAATATTTTAATCCTTATGATTCTCCTTATGATTCTTTTTTGAATTACATGAATGTGATTTCAGACATAAAAAACCGTTTGAAAACCGGAAGATAGATTTAATAATTTATTTTGTGCATTATTTATAGTTTATTTTTTTAGGGGGTATTAAATGGATTCAAGTGAATATTTTGGAAGCAAGGCAGGAACTGTTTGGGGGGCATTAAACAATAATAAACCAATGACTGCAATTCAAATAAAAAAAGCAACTAAACTAAAATCAGAGCATGTTTTTGCTGCTTTGGGCTGGCTTGCAAGAGAAGGAAAAATAGGGATTTCAAAAAACAGGTTTTATTTAACTGAATAACTTTTTTTTTGATTGATTTTTTTTCTTTTATTTGTTTTTAGTTATTTTTCGTATGCTTTAAGGTAGTTTTCAATTAGGTTTCCCCAGTCAGCTAATCCAGAGTATTCTTTTGCCTTTATTTTTTTCTGCATTCTTTCCTGTTTTGAAAAAGAATACATTTCGTACATGGTTTTTTTCATTTCCTGCACTTCTTCTGAATATGTTTTTCCTTTTCTTTTTAATACTTGAATGCTTCCTTTTGCTTTTTTTCCAAGTTTTTCTTCTATGAACTGCCCAAAACCGCCTAAATTTGTTGTCACTGAAGGAACTCCTAATGCAGCTGTTTCTAACGGCGTATAACCCCATGGCTCGTAGTATGATGGAAACACTCCATAATGAGAGCCTATTATTGCTTCATAATAATTTAATCCTATTAATCCGTCTGCTGTGCTTAAGTAAGTGGGGTAATAGATTATTTTCACTTTGTCTTCTTCTCTGTTTAATAAATTATTCTTTTTTATTGCTTTGATTATTTCGTTTTCGTTTACATCAAAGGCACTTAATGGAGGCGTAAAGTCTTTTTTGCTTTTTAATTTTAACAGCATTTTTTTTGCGTTCATTAAAAAGTTTTTTTCAAATAAGTCGTCTTCCATTTTTTTTCCTTCCATTAAATTTCTGAATAATTTTTTGTGTATTTTTGGAAGCTCTCTTTCAATCATATCTTCTATTGTCTGGTGTATTGCCATGTTTTCCATTACTGCAATATTTCTTGCAGTGGTTTCTTCTGCAACCCATAAAAAAGCAACAACAATTTTGTCTTGTTTTTCTTTTTTTAATTGTTTGTTTAATTCTCCTAAACCGTCAATAAACAAGTCTATTCCTTTGTTGTGGACTTCGTGTCTTCCTGCAATAAAATAAAAAATCGTGTTTTTTATGTTAAAATAATAATACGGATAAAAGTATGCTTCAACGAATTCTCTTATTCTATTTCTGTATTGTTTGTGTAAAATGCTTAAGTCTTCCATTATCGGAAATTTTTCCATGTCTAGTCCGTTTGGAAGAATTAAATCGCATTTTTTTCCTAAAAGAAATTCTGCTTCTCTTGCTACGGCTTTGCTTACGCTTGTAAATACATCTGCATTCCATGCACACGTTTTTTCCAGCAAAAATTTTGCCTGCATTCCATAATCGTATGCAAGCTGTGCGTCAGCTGGCTTTTTTTCTTTGAATCCTTTTTCTATTAATTCATATAAATCCTGTTTTTTTGATTCTGCTATAGTTCTTCCTAAAGCTGTTGCGTGGGTTGTAAAAATTGTTTTTGTTTTGCTTTTTATTTTTTTTAAGTGAAGCAGTCCTGTTCCGCTTAAGTATTCATGAAAGTGTGCAATTATTTTCTTTTTTCCAAAAACATTATTTTTTTCGAGTTTTTCTATGGTTAATCCAACTGCTTTTGCCCAGACTATTGGTTCATCAAACCAGTCGTTTGCTCCTAATGAATCTATTTTGAATTCATCCCATAACTCTTTTTTTATTTCGTTTGTTTTATTTTTTAAATTTGAATGGTCTATGAGAATGCATTCAGGGCTTTTTTCTGCCATCACCCAGTTTCCGTAATGGCATTTTATTCCAAATTCTTTTTCTAATTCCACAAAACTTTGATGGAATTTTTCTGGAATTTTTTTTTCTTCAAATTCTGTTTTAGCTTTTTTTTCGTAGTAAGGCCCTATTTCATAAAATTCTGGAATTCTTTCAATCATTCTTGCTGCCTTGCTGGTTAAAACCGTGTGAATTCCTCCGTATTTGTTGCCAACTTCATAGCTTGCTTCTAACACAACATAATCCATTAATTCACCGTTTTAATCCATTAATAATCAGGCTTTTCTTTTATTAAATTTATCTTATTAAAAAAAGAGTTTTTTTTACCGAATGTTTGGTTTATCGCATGCTTGATAATAATTATCTTTTGTTCCATCTGAATTAATTGTATAACAATAACACCACCCTATGTTTCCGTTGTTTGAATGATCTTCTCCAAAACATTTTTCTCCTGAACAAGTTCTGGTGCTTCCATTCTCGCATTCCACAGTAATACTTTTATTTAAAGGAACAATTGATTTTATTACAGGTTCTTCAATTATTTTCATTTCATTAAAAGAACCTGAAACAATAACCACTAAAAACAAGACAATTATTACTATAAAAATTTTTTTCATTTACTCCCCTCAAATAATATTTTCTTTTTTTTTTATATTTAAATAAATTCTATTTAAATTAGATTTATCTATAGAGTTCAAGCTTTTTTTAGTTCTTCTGCTGCTTGTTCTGGCGGCACTTCAATTAATACGATTCCTGTGCCTTTTTCTATTCCTCCGTAAACTTTTTTGACGTTTGGCTGAATTTTTAAATGAAAGCAGTAAGCAGGATTTTTTTTCGTTAATTCATGCAAAAAATAATTGTATGGGGGATTACCTAATTTTTTTAGTTTGTTTAAAACAAGTTTTATTGCTTCAGCTAAATCTTCTAAAACTTCTTCGTTCATTTCAGTTAAATTTGAGTATTGTTTTTTTGGCATAATCCATGTTTCATAAGTCCATTTTGGCGCAAAAGCAGTAAAGACAACAAAATTTTTGTTTTCAAAGATTTTTCTTTCACTTTTGTTTTCGTTTTCTGCTATTTTCAAGAAAACATTTTTTTTGTGTTTTTCATAAAAATCTTCTGCTTTTTTTATTTCTCTTTGAATTAAGTTTGGAATAAAAGGAAAAGTAATTATCTGTGAATGATTGTGTGAAAGAGAGGCACCGCATTCTTTTCCAAAGTTTTTTATTATTAAAACATGTTTTACTCCTTTTCTTTTTTGTAATTCGTTTTCTCTTTCCTTGTAAGCATTAAATAATTCTTTCATTTCTTTTTTTGTTAGTTCTGATAATTCTTTTGAATGAACGTTTGTTTCTACTATTATTTCATGGTAGCCAAACGCATTTCCGTATTCCAATAACTCTTTTTTTTCTTTTTTAAATTCTTTTTTTGACTGCATGGCAGAAAATTTGTTGTTAAATCCTCTTAAGTCCCATTTTATTTTGTTTCCTGTCCTGAAAATTTCTGGAGGAGTCTGTTTTTCGTTTCCCAGACAAAAAGGGCAGTTTAAGTCAATTTCTTTTTTTTCTTTTTCAATTGTTTTTTCTCTTTGATGGTCAAATGGTCTTTTGCTCCTGTTTTTTGAAATAATTACCCATTCATCCAGCAAATAGTCTTTTCTTAATTCATTTATTTTTTCCATAATCTCTTTAAGACTTTGTTTTTTATATTTCTATTGGTTTTTTGAATGAAAGTTAACCCTAATATTTTCAGGCAGTATGATATAAGAGGTTTAGTTAACGAAGAACTTTCAGGAAACTTCAGTGAATTTTTAGGAAAAGCAATAGGAACTTATTTAATTGAAAACGGCGGAAAAATTGCAGTAGTAGGCCATGATAACAGGCCGTCTTCTCCTTCTTTTGCAAAGAATTTAATTAAAGGTCTTGTTTCAACTGGAATCGAAGTCCTTGATGTTGGTTTGGTTCCTACTCCTGCTTATTATTTTTCGGTTATTTATTTTGAAGCTCATGGCGGTGCAATGATTACTGGTTCTCATAATCCTTCTGAATTCAACGGCTTTAAGATTTCAAAAGGAAACCATGCAGTTTTTGGAGAAGAAATTCAAAAAATAAGGCAATTAATGGAAAAAGAAAATTTTATTGAAGGAAAAGGAAGCGTAATAAAAAAGAGTGTTTTGAAAATTTATGCTGAAACCATTTTAAAGAAAGTTTCGTTGAAGAAAAAATTAAAGGTTGTATTGGACTGCGGGAATGGAGTAGGAAGCGTTATTGCTCCTGAAATTTTAAGAAAACTTAATACAAATTTAACTGAATTATATTGTGTTTCGGACGGAACTTTTCCTAATCATCATCCTGATCCAACTTTGCCTTCTACTTTGACTGATTTGATTGCAAAAGTAAAGGAACTGAATGCTGATATAGGGATTGCTTTGGATGGTGATGCAGACAGAATCGGTGTTGTAGATGAAAAAGGAAATATTTTATGGGGAGACCAGTTAATGATTTTGTTTTCTCGTGAATTGTTAGAAAAAATTCCTGGCGCAAAAATTTTAGTTGAAGTCAAATGCTCTCAGGCTTTAATTGATGACATTAAAAATCATAAAGGCCGGCCAGTTTTGTCTCCTACAGGACATAGCATTATTGAAGCAAAAATGGTTGAAGAGCATGCTTATATTGCAGGAGAAATGTCTGGCCACATGTTTTTTAGAGATGAATATTTTGGTTTTGATGACGCAATTTATGCTTCTGCCAGAATTTTAAGGATTCTTTCTAATTCAGATAAAAAGCTTTCTGAAATGCTTGCTGATGCACCAAAATATTTTTCTTCTCCTGAAATCAGAGTCGAGTGTTCTGATGAAGAAAAATTTGAAGTAGTAAAAAAAGTTGGAGACTTTTTTAAGGAAAACCATAAAGTAATTGGAGTGGATGGAGCAAGAGTATTGTTTGAAGATGGATGGGGTTTAATTCGTGCTTCAAACACTCAGCCTGTTCTTGTTTTAAGGTTTGAAGCAAAAACAAAACAGTTTTTAGAGGAAATCAAATCAAAATTCCGCCAAAAATTAAATGAATTTGAATGCGTTAAATTAAACTTCTGATTTTTTTCTTTTTTAACGCTAACGTATCTCTAAAAAGTTTTAAGTTTTTCTGCTAGCGAAGATAAATTTTTTTTTTTAAAGCATTTCCTTTGCGTGTATTTGTATATTTTTACAAGCTCTTTTATATTATATAAAAAGCTTTTTTCTTTAAATCAGTAAAATTCGGTTTTAATTTTCTTGTTTGTTGTTTTAGCTAGAATTTTGCCTTTCTTCTTTTCAACAATTAATTCAAATAAAGTGTTTCCTATTCTGATTTTTCTTTTAATGAATTTAATGCTTTCAGGAAGTTTTGGTTGTAAAAAAATTTTTTTTTCAAATGCATTTAATTTTATTCCAAGCATGAATTCATCTATTGCTTTTACTGCAAGTGCGTGGCCCCATAACTGCATTCCACATCCTTTTAGTTCTCCTTTTGAATTCCAACATTCTCCTATTCCTCCAACACAGTCTTGATTTAAGTCTTCTGAAAATTTCATTAAATATTCTAATGCTTTTTCTTTTCTTTCTGCTTTGAATTCACTGCACGCCATCCATCCATTACATAAACTCCAGCTTAATCCTGTGTGATAGCCTTCGTTAAATTTTTTTTCTTTTCTGCTTAAAGTCAGAATTCCTTTTTTTGAGTTGAATTCTTCTGATTCAAATAATTCAATTTCTTTTTTTGTTGCAGGTTTCTGCATTAAGTAAACTAATGGATTGCAGGTTTTTATGAATTCATTTTTTTCATTTAATAAATCTCTGTAAACTGAATTTTTTTCAAAGTTTTTTATTATTTTTCTGTTTAATTCAACTGCTTTTTTTTCTGTTTCGTGTACTTCTTTTTCTTTTTCCTTTAATACAAGCAGGTTTCTGATTGAATGCAGGGCTTTCAGATAGAGTGCCTGTATTTCTATTCCTGCTCCTTTTCTTTTAATTGAATCCATCCATGTTTCGTTTTCTTTATGAAAAATTAATCCTTGTTTTTCTTTTGTTTTAATGAAATCCATTACTTTTTTGTATTTGATTTTTTTAAGTATTTTTTTGTTTCCTGAAGCAAAAACATAACTGCTTAATCCAATTAAAAACAAAAGTGATGCATCAATTGAATTAAAGAAAACTTTTTTTCCTTCAATGTAATTAGGAATTTTTCCGTTTTTGTTTTTTTTCCAGAAATACAATAAAATTTTTTCTGCTTTTTCAAATTCTCCTAAAGACAGCAGTGCATTCAGACTCCATAAATTGTCTCTCCCCCAGTACTGCAGAAACCAAGGGTAGCCGGCAAAAAAATTTTTGTTGTTTTTCAGCAAAGTAATTCCTTTTGCTGAATCAGCAAACAGTCTTTTAATTTCATTGTTATTGCATTCAATTAATTTTTCTGTTTTTTTGTTTTCTTTTTCTTTTTTTTGTATTTCTTTTTTTATGTCTTTTTCAGTTAACTTTTTTTCTTTTTCTGGAATCACTGCAAAAATTAATTGTTTTCCTTTAAGCAGGATTTTTCCAGGAACAAAATATTTTTGTTTTTCGTTTGACGGAAAATGAGTTTCTTCTTTTTTTTCTTCAATGAAATTCATTTTTCCTTTAATTAAAAAAAAGTTTAGTTTTCCTAAGTCATTTGAAATTTTTATTTTGTTTTTCTTTTTGTTTGTTTTTATTTGATATTTTCTTTGAGTTAAATTTTCTTCTCTTTTCCTTATGTTTACTGCTAATTTAAGTTCTGTTTCTTTTTCTTTCAAAAAATTTATTTTTACATACAAGCCTGTCTTGTTTTTTGGAATAAATAAGGTTTCGGTTGAATTATCGTTATACGAGTGAACTGCTTTAATGTAATTGTATTCGGTTTTTTTGCATTTGTTTTCTTTCATTCCTTTAATTGAATAATATTCCAAGTATTTGTTTGAATTTTTCCATAATCCTGTCCATTTTGTTTTGAAGCCGTTATCACAGTATCTTGAAAAAAAGCCTTTGTTTCCTGATAGAACATAATATTTTTGTTCTTTGTTTTCTGTAATTGAATGCATTCCTTCAGATTTTTGTCTTAACTTGATTTAAATTTATTCATCGTTTTTTGCGTTTTTTATTTTGAGTTTAATTGTTCTGCAATTTTTTTGTTTAATTTTTCTTTAAATTCTTTTATTTGAGCTGAATTTATTCTGCATCCTGCAGCTATTTTGTGTCCTCCGCCTTCTGCTTCTTTTCCTAATTCAAGGCAGGTTTCTTTTAGGATTTTTCCTAAATTTAATCCTTTTCTTATTAGTTCGTCTGTTGCTCTTGCGCTTACTTTAATTAATTTGTCTGATTGTTTTGCAAAAGCAATTATTGGTTTGTTTTGGCTTATCATTTCTGAACCGTAAAGCATTCCTGCAATAATTCCTACTATTTCTTCTTTAATGTTTTCTCCTGAATCAAAGAAATAAAATTCTTTTTCTTCTTTAATTCCTTGTTTTTGCACCCATTCTATGCCTCCTCTTAATTGTCTTCTGTGTTCTAAAAGAAGATCCATTGCATTTTGATAAGCATTAATTCTGTCTCCCATGCAGACTATTAATCCTATTTCAGGCATTCCGTGCCTTCCGCAGGCATTTAAAAGTGTGGCAAATTCTTTTGCATCTCTTAAGGGGCTTTCTGGGTTTTCTTTCAGCAGAGTGTATGTTTCTCCTATAATGTTTTTTGCCCTGTTTTCTGTGAAGCCTTTTTCAATTAAATGCATTATTAAATATGAAGTTAATTTCTTTTTTTCTTCAAAGCTTAAATCAGAGTATGTTTTCCATTTTTCTTTTTCTTTTAATTGAATTCCTTTTTCTGAAATGAATTCAGAACTGGCTTTTTCGTTTGCAGCCAAACCAGGAAAAACAGGACTGGTGGAATAAGAAATAAACTGGGTTAAAGGCCTTGAAATTTTTCCGTAGACTCTTAAATCGTTTTCTTTTTTTATTAATCCTGTTTCTTCTGCATCTTTTAAAATTTCTTGATTTAACCCTTCAAGTTTTCCTTTGTAATCCTGCATGTCTCCTACTGCCCCTACTACTCCTAAAACACTTAAGTCTTTGTTTTTTTCTGAAATTTCTTTTGCAACTAAGTATGCCATTCCTGCTCCTGAAATTTCTTTTCCTCCGTCAAAACCAAACAAAAATGGATTTGAATGAAATTTGTATTCTGTTTTTTCGGGCAGATGGTGGTCTATCACAAAAAAATTTTTTTTAAGTTTTTCTTCAAGAAGATTTATTTGTCCTGAACCAAAATCAACAAAAACCCAGTTTTTTCCTTTATCTTTTATTTTTTGTATTGTTTCTGAATACAACTGTTTTACTGTAATGTTTTCAAATTTTTTGTTTTCTCTTTCTAGTGTTTTTGCCATTATTGCTCCTGCACATAATCCGTCTGCATCATGATGATTTATAATAACAAATTCGTTTCTTTTGAGGATTTCTTCTGCAATCTCTTTGTTTCTTTTTTTTAGTTCCTGAAAATTTCCCATAAAAAATTTCTTTTCCATTAACCGTTTAATTCTTTTCCTTCTTTTATTTAATTGATTTCATGGATTTTTTGGATAAACTTTTTGGAAAAAAGCAGAAAGAAACAAAAAAAGAGCACGTTATTTTGGAATTCAGAGAAATCCCTGAGTTTTCCAGAAAAATTTATTTTGATTCTTTTAATGAAATAGAAAAAGAAGTTTTTTCAGGAATTTCTGAAATAAAGCATTTTCTTAATTCGCTTAAGTCTTCTTTGAATTCTCTTGAAGAGCAGAAAGTAGAGCAGGATAAAGGCCATAAAAAATTAAGAAAAATTGCGGCTACAAGCAAGAAAACGTTTATTGATAAAATGAGAAATTTAATTTCCAAGCTTTCTCCTCCTTCAAAATCTGATTTCATTGAATTGAATTCTTATTTTGAGAATTCAATCCAAATTCTTGAATCTGAAATTAATTCCTTTGGAAAAAACATCGCATATACAGGGATTGTTTTGAAAGATTCAGTTCAGGATGTAGGAAAAAAAATAAGGGAACTTAATTCTTCTTTCAGGGAAACCAAAAAATTGTTTGATTCAAAAAAAGAACTCAATTTGTTTCCTGAGATAACCAGTTTGTTTCATCAGACAGAAGAAAATATTGCTCAAAAAAAGACATCAGTTTCTGCCGAAAAAGAAGTCATGCAAAAAATTTATTCAGCTGAAGAAGAATTAACGAAAACCAAAAAAAAGTTAGCTGAAACAAAAAATTCTATTGAAGCAAAACAATATGATGAACTTTTAAAGCAGAAAAGTTCTTTAATGGAAGAAAAACAAAAATTAAAAATAAGCCTTGTTGAATTGTTTTATCCTGTTGAAAAACTTTTAAGGGGTTTCAGAAAACTGGTTGAATCAAAACATTTTGTGCTGAATGAAGATGAAAGAATTCTGTTAAATAATTATCTTTCAAACCCTGTTCTTGCTTTAAAAAAAGACAGCAGAGCAGAAACCCTAAAAAAAATATTTAATTACATTAAAGAATTAGCTGAAGAAGGAAAAATTTCTCTTAAACCAAAAGAAAAAGAAAAAAGAATGAATGCTTTGAATGAACTGCTTGAATTTGATTTTTTTGAGAAATTTTTCTGGAAGCTGAACGAATTAGACAAAAACTTAAATGAAATTCAGTCCAGAATAAATTCTTTGGACGTTTCTTCAAAAATTTTTTCTCTTGAAAACCGACTTGAATCACTTGAGCATTCAATAAAAAACTATTCAAATGAATTAGAAAAACAAAAAAACAAAACAAAAGAAATTTCAAACAAAATTTCTTCTTTTAAGAATTCTCTTGAAGAAAAAATTTCAATTTTTTCAGGAAAAGAAATTGAAATAAAACACTAATTTTTTATTCTTGAAAGACTTATTCTTATTATGGCTTTTTCTTTAAGCAGTCTTGAAATAAAAGAAAACAAAAGTGTTTTGTTTTCAGGCAGGTCTTTTCAGGCAAAAAAATTAATTGAATTAATCTTAAAAGAGCAAAAAAATCAGAAAAATATTCTTGTTGTTTTGGATCCGGCAAACTATTCTTCTTTAATGAACGATTTTTTTGTTGTTTCAAAAAAAGCTTTTGGAAGAAATTCAGTTGTAGTGGATGATTATTGTCTTTCTGAAATTTCTTCTGCAGTACATTCAGTTGAAAGAAAATCTGATTCAAAAGGAATTCTTTTGTTTGATTCTCTTTCTTCTTTGCTTTCATTTAATCCTTCAAACGCAGTTTATTCTTTTCTTTTTTTTGAATCAAGAAAAGCAAAAGAATTAAATTATTCTTTAATTGTGTTTATTGATGAAAGGCTTCATGATACTGCTGTTTTAATGAACATAAAAAAAATAATGGATTATAATTTCTTTTTTGAATTCAAGGAAAAAAAATTGTTTATAGAAAAAACTGCTTTTCCTTTTAATTCAATCAAAAAAAATTATTCTTTTAATGTTTAGAGTATTTGAAGGACTCTGTCGCAGAACTGGCTTAATGAATTAACTACTCCTTTATGTTCTTCTGATTTGACCATTAAAAGAACTCCTTTCATTTTCCAGTCCCTTAGTTTTCCTATAACTAAATGAATAAATCTTTCAACTGAAGCAATATCGTTGTAAATTAACAAAGTGCTAATTGAATCAAAAACCAAAAATTTAGGTTTTTCTTTTTGTTTAACATATACTTCATCTATTGCAACACTTAATGCAGTTAAATCTCGAGGAGATTCAATGAATTCAACGTTAGGATTAAAAGAAGCTTCTTTTCCTGTTCCTTTGCTTATTGCGTCAACAAAAATTAGTTTTTCTATATCTATTTTTTCTCTTTTAAGTGTTTCTTTCATGAAGTCAAAAGACCTATTCAAAGTTATGTATAATCCTTTTCCTTGTGTGTGGTTTATTAACAGTCTGATTAATTCGTAATTTATTTTTGAATAATTTGTTGGTTCCACTAAAAGCAGTGCAGTGAATTGTTCTTTTGGCAGTTCTTCTAAATATCTTAAAATTGTTAAGTCTATTCCTCTTCTCGGGCTTATTAATTCCTGCAGTGCTTCTTCTGGACGCATTTCTTTTTTTAAATCAGTTTTCATTTCAATGTTTTTTTTTCTTTTGTCTTTTTTTGTTACATAGGTTCTTATCTGTTTTTCAGGTTTTGTCAGAAGTTTTTCCAGTTCTTTAATTGAATCACCGTCTTTTCCGTTTTTTTTTGCTTCTTTGATTATTTCTTTTTTTCTTTCTTTTCCCAGGCTCTTTATTTGTTCTGTTAATTTCTGAAATCCTTCTTTTTTTTTTGCCTTCTTTTTTTTATTTTCTTTTTTCTTTTTTCCTTTTTTCTTGCTTTTCTTTTTTTTCTTTTTCATTTCAGATGTCCTCAAACAATTCCTGTTTTGATAAAACCTTTAATCCTGTCGGCCCGATTGTAACGGGATGAAGTTTTTCTGATATTTTTGTTCCTCTCATTTTTAGTATTCCTAAACTTCTTACAAACCTGTTTTCTATTTTTGTGTGATACAATAAAATTACTCCGTCTGCAACATATTCTTCTAATCCAAACAAGCTTCTTGTTTTATCTAAATTTATTTCGTTTGTTATTACTGTTGTGCAGTCAATTTGTTTTAGCATTTTTCCAAGACTCATTATTCTTTTTCTTGCATCCAGTTCTCTGTCAAAGTAAAGCCTGAAAATTACTCCTGGATCAATTACCAGTCTTTTTGCATTAATGGTTTGAATTGAATCTTCAATCAAATTTTTGAGTTTGTCAAAATCATATAATTCCACTACTTCTATTATCAGCATTTTTTTCTGAATTAATTCTTCTAATTGGTATCCGAATTCTTTTCCATTTCTTATTATTTCGTCGTATGTTTCTTCTAATGAAATGTATATTGCTGGTTCATTGAATTCTATTGCTCCTTTATATAAGTATTCCAGACAAAAGCAGGTTTTTCCTGAACCTGGGTCTCCTGCTAATACAACAAGGTTTCCTCTTGGAATTCCTCCATCCATTAATTCATCTAAGCCTGGAACCCCTGTTTGCGTTCTGTCAGCTAATCTAGGCATAAATTTTTCACTTCTAAATAAATAAGTTAAAGGTATTTAAAATAACTTGTTTAATTTTATTTTTTTCATAATTGTTTATTTTCTTAAACCGCAAAACATTTAAATACAACAATCTTTCTTATACTATTCAATAATTGTTTTTTTAACTTAAAGGAGGAAGATAAATGTTTAAGAATAACAAAGGACAATCCGCACTTGAATATTTGATGACATATGGATGGGCTTTGGTTGTAATTGTAATTGTAATTGCAGCCTTGTTTGCTTTCGGTGTCTTCAATACTCCAAAGAACTGTACACAAACCGGCGGCCAGATGTTGATAAAAAACTATGATTTCAATAGCGGTTTAATACAATTGCAAATTACAAACGGAACACCTAATACAGTAGAAATCACTGGTTTTGATTCTACAACAGGCATTGATAGTTGGTCTGGAGGAGATCCTTGGGTTACACACACCAGTTCTGACTTAGCAAAAAATGACACTAACACATTCTTTTTAGTGCCGTCATCCGCTTTGTCTGGAAGCATTACTGAAGAAATCACAATGACTTATACATCAGGCGGATTAACTAAAACAGAAAAAACAACTTGTAGTGGACCAGTTTAAATAACTCCACTCTTTTTTTCTTTTTTTTTTAATTATTTCAGTTATTGCTTTCTTTAAATAACTTAACTTTTTTTTTGAATAAGCAAAAAAAAGCCTTTGTTTTTGATTGCTATAGATCTCTGTGAGTGCCAAACAGATTAACGTTAAATTGTCTTTCAATTTATTTGATTTAAATCAATTTTGCTGAAAAGCTATAGTTACAGGAGCTATAGCTACAGGAATTTACAGGATTTGATTGCTGATTCTTTAAAGGAAAAAATTTTTCAAAAACCTGTTTTTTAAATTGAATCAAAAAATAAATTCCAATTCTTTAATTCCCTTATTTTTTTTTGCCTGTTTTTTTTTTATTATATTAATGACTTGAATGTGTTTTCTAAAAACAGTGAAACAATAAAATAAATTGCATATGATGCAATAAGCATTACTGGAATGTATTTTATTCCTCCTTTTTCGCTTCTTGAATTAATTATTCCTATTGTAAGAGACCCAAAAACAGAGATTACTGCTAAAGTCACTAAAGAAAAAACAAAAATGAATTCAGGCTGTATTGCCATTCCTCCTGCACCTATTCCTAATCCTCCCTGCGAGGAAGCTAATGCAACTGATTCTTCTGATATTGTTCCAATGCTTCCCATTTGCTTTGACATTATTTTCACGATGAATGAACTGATTCCAAACATTAATGGCGCTCCAATCATTGAAGCAAAGAAAATAAGTATTACATACATTGAAACATTTCCTTTTACTTCTTCTTGTAATGCGTTTTGTTCCCTTAAATCGTCTGATAATTGAAGAAGCAGGTTTGCCATTTCTCCTCCGGATTTCATTCCTTCTGTTATTAGCCAGATTGTTTTTTGAAATGTTTTTGATTTTATGCTGTTTGTCATTTCTTTTAATGCTGTTTCAGTTCTTTCTCCTGCCATCATTTTTTTGCTTGCTTTTTTGAATTCTATTTCTAATGGGCCAAATTCAGGTCTTGCAGAAATAAGCAAAGCTTTTTCTGTAGTTATTCCTGATTTCATGTTTGATGCAATTAATTGCAGGGCATCAGGCAGAATTTTTTCTACGAATTTTCCTTTGGATTCGCCTGCCTGATTTAATAAATAGTAAATGCCCCCTGCAATCAATGCAAATCCTGCTGTAAATCCAATGAAAAAATTCAGCTGAAAAAAATAAGTTAATGCAAATCCTGATGCTATTGCTGAAGCAAAACTAAATACTGCCAGAAATCCTGTAAAATTTTTTGTTTCAATATCTATTCCTGAATACATTAATTCTTTTGTAAATGTATCTAATACTGTTCTTGGAATCAGTTTTCCTATTTTTTCGTACATCATTTTTTTTTCATCCCATTAAATTTGGTGTTTTTGATTTTAATATTCCTAAATACATGAATTCTCCTACTGCAATAAAAATCAACAAAATCCAGAATAACATTTCTCCTAACTGCATTTGAGGAAACGAACTTAACACAATAAGGAATGTGACTCCTAATGAAGGAATTATTACTCCTAACATCATGTACATTAATGAAAGAATTTTCATTGAATTTCCGTATTTTGTGATTTGGAGTTTTTCTTCTCTTATCATTGTTGAAACCAGTTCTTCCATTACTGAGCTTACATCTGATCCTGCTTTCATTCCGTTTATTATCTGCCAAATGCTTCTCCTGAAAAAAAGTGAAGGATTGTATCTTGCAATTTTTTCTAATGCAATTTCTTCTATTGTTCCTGTTTCAATTTCTTTTACGGCTTTTCTGAATTCATTTGATAATGCGCCGTAATCTCCTTCTGCTATTATATTCAGGGAATCAAACAGGGAAACCCCTGATTTTATTTCCACTGCCATTGTTCTTAAAGCAAAAATTAAATTCCTTTCAACTTCTCTTATTTTTTGTTTTCCTTTCATTTTTGGATATAATGCAGTTTGCATCATCACAAATCCGCTGAAAAGAGCGCCTCCTATTAAGGCTGCAAGCAAATAACTGTCCGGAAGCAATCGTATTCCAATAAGCAAAGCCAAAATGAATCCTATTACAAAATAGATTGCCCCCATTGTTAGAATTATTGCTGAATATTCTTTTTCGTTGTATTCCAGTTCTGCCTGATATAATTCAAGTTTAAGGTAAGGAAAGAATTTTGAAATCTTTAATCCTATTCCATAAAATTTTTTTGAAATAGTTTTAATTAGAGAAAGGGGAAGAAAATTAAATGGAATCATTTTGTTTTTTTTTGTTTTCATTTTTTTTTTACCTCAAAAATCAGGCTTCCTGTTTTTTTCTGCTAATTCAATTATTTCATCTTTGTCTCTGTAATATTTTGCCATTATTTTTCCTACTTTTTCAATTTTTTTTATTTTGTTTTTTACCAGCCAGTCAAGAATTATTTTTTTTGTTTTTAGTTCTTTTGACATTTCCTGTCTGCTGAATCCTGTATGCAGACCTAATTCATCAAATAACCTTATGCTTTCTGAATGTTTTTCTATGGTGTCTGTTGCTCCTTTCCATCGGTATAAAACATTTGCTTTAACTTCTTCTTGGCTTCCTCTTCTTTCAGTAATGTATTCTGCTATCTGCAGAACTCTTCTTACATTTAGTCTTCTGTTTCTGAACATAACTACATTCAAGTGTACTGAATCCAGCATTGTTTTTGGAACTTCAATTGGAGGATTTGTAAGCCTTCTTACAGTTTCTGCTGCAGTATTTGCATGAAAAGTAGTGTAAGCTGAATGCCCGGTGTGCATTGCTTCAAATAATACTTCTGCTTCTCTCTGCCTTCTTATTTCCCCTACAATCAGTCTGTCCGGACGCATTCTCAAAGAATTTACCAGCAAATTAAGCATGGTTACTTCTCCTTTTCCTTCAACGTTGGGTTCTCTTGTTGTTAAGGGAACCCAGTGAAGGTAAGGAGGCAAACTTAATTCTCTTGTGTCTTCAATACTTAATATTCTTTGATTGGGTTGAATAAAAGGCAGGCACACATTTAAAGAAGTTGTTTTTCCTGAACCTGTTCCTCCTGAAAAAATAATGTTTAGTTCGTATTCCATTGCAAGCCAGATTAAAGACATTATTTCTGTGTTGACTGTTTTGTTTTCCACAAAATCTGTTACAGTATAAGGTTGTCTTCTGAATCTTCTGATTGTAATAGTGTTTCCTTTGCTTGAAATAGGAAACAAGGTTGCATTTGCTCTGTCTCCTGTAATTAAGTGTGCGTCCAGCAAAGGATTTAATACAGTAATCTGCTTTCCTATTCTTCTGGCAATAATGCTTGCATAATTTTGGATTTCGCTTTCAGGACTCACATAAACGTTTGTTTTCAGCCATCCGAATCCTTTATGGTAAACCCACACAGGGTCAACAGAACTGTTTATAACTATTTCTTCAATGTTTCCGTCATTTAGCAGGAATTCAATTTTTCCTAATCCAAGCATTTCTTCTAAAAGAAGCCCTATCAATAAATCCCTTGAACCTTCCCCTATGTCTGGGAGTTCTCTGTCAAGTATTTTTTCTGCTTTTCCCTGAAATTTTTTTTTCAGCGAATCAACAAAATCAGGGTCCATCATTCTTTCTGCTTGTATGGTTGAATCAGTTATAATGCTTCTTTTTAGGTTTTCTAATACTGCTTCTGTTCCTTCTCCGAATTCAGGGAAATTAAGAAAATAAATTCTTACAAATTCATTTTCTTTTTCAAGTATGTTTACTTCAATTTCTGTTTCAATTGATTTCACTTTATATGTTTTTAGTACTTTTTCTTTCATTCAGCCACTCTCTTCTTTTTTTTTCTTTTTTTCTTTTTTTGGTTCAACGTAATCTTTGGAAAATATTTGTGCGCCTCCAAATACAGGGAATTCAACATCTATTAAATCATTTTTTTCCAGAACTTCATAACATTGTTTGATTCTTTCAGAATTTAAATTAAGTGTTTTTGCTGCTTCTTTTTCGTTTATTTTTCCTTTTTCTTTTACAAGCAAATATAATTTATCAAAATCTGTTACAATCTTTTTTTCAAGTATTTCTTTTAATTTTCCTTCAGGAAGCTTTTTTTCTTTTTTTTGTACTGCTACTTCATCAAAGGCAGTGTCTTTTTCTTTAAGTATT
Source organism: uncultured archaeon (assembly GCA_964608675.1). GTDB lineage: Archaea > Iainarchaeota > Iainarchaeia > Iainarchaeales > 1-14-0-10-31-34 > 1-14-0-10-31-34. Next base: position 258,203 of record CAZSOZ010000001.1, read on the forward strand.
TTGTTTTCTTTTTTTCCGTATTTTTTTTCAAGGTTTTCAAGTATGTCTCCAAATTTTTTCATTAATTCTTTTTCTGAAACAAATTCAAGTTCTCTTCTTATTTCTGTTTGATCAATGCTGTTTTTTTGCATCAGTCCTGCAAGCTGTTTTTCCATTTTTTCTATTTTTTTGTTGTCTGCATCAGGTGCAAGTCTTCTTATTATTCCTGTTGCCTGAATATCTTCTTTTGTGTTTCCTGTTTCTTTTGGTTCTTCTGATTTTTTTGCTTCTTTTTTTCCAAAATACGGCTCTGATTTGAATTCTTTTCTGAATTTTTTTAATGCTTCGGTTACTTTTTTTTTGCTTTGAGGAGTATGTTTTGTTGCATATTCTATGCTTTCTTCCTGTATTGTTTTTAATTCAGGGTCCTGCGCGATTTTTTTTTCTTTTATTGCTTTTACAGCAGGCGCTTCTTTTTCTGAATAAAGTTTTGCTCTGGGCCTTTGTCTTTCCATTTCCAGAAGATTTAATTCTTCCTGATAATCAAATAATTTTTTTTTGTAGTCTTCTTCGCTTATCTGTCTGTGAAAGAAAGCAGATTTAAGGTTCTTTATTTTTTGTCTTACTTTTTGTATGTCAAATTCAAGTTGTTCTTCGCTTCTTCCAGAAAAAGCTTTAGGAATTTCTTCTGATTTTGAATGTTTTCCTGATATTATGTTTGCTCCTCCTTCAATGTTTACATAAGTATTTTTTCCTGAAGTGAATTCTTTGTGAAATTTTTCTAATGCTTTTTTTCTTTTTGACCCACCTTGTTTTTCTTTTTGCTTTTTCAATTCTTTTTCAGGAGAAGTGAATTCAATTTCAGCTTTTTTCTTTTTTCCTTTCTTTTTTTTTCTTTCTGTTTTTTTCTCTTTTTTTTCTTTTTTCTTTCCTTTGCTTTTCTTTTTTATTCCTTCTTTTTTTGTTTCTATTTTTTTTTCTACGAGTTCTTTTTTTTCCGGCAGCATTTCTTTTTCAGGTTCTTTCTTTTTTTCTCTTGTTTTTTCCGGTTTCATTTTTTTTTTGAGTTCTTCCTGTAGTTTTTTTATTTCTTTTTTTTGAAATCCTATTTCTCTTGCAATTTTTTCTCTTTTTCCTTCATTTTTTTTTATTTTATTTAATTCATCAATTAATTCTTTCAGTTTATTTTTGTCTTTTTCTTCTTTTATTCTTTTTTCAAGAAGCAAAAGACTTCCTTCTTTTTGCAGAATCATGTATTCTAATTCTTCTGCATCTTTTTTTTGCAGGTTTTCTTTTAATGCTTTGATTCTTTTTTCCGGTTTTTTTTCAGGTTTTGAAATAAAGTTTTTTATTTTATAAAAGAAATTTTTTTGATTGTTTTTTATTTCTATTTTTTTTGCTTCAATCATTAAGGCTATAAGCTTTTCTTTTCTTTTGTTGTCTTTCATTTTATATTCCCATTTATATGTTGTTGTTTATCCTTTTTATTTTTTCATGTCGCTTTAGTTATTGCACTTGGATTAGATTCGTTTCCATACCAGTCCACTGCAGTTAAATAAAAGTAATTTGTCTGCCATAATTCCAGCTCTTTTCCTGTTTCTTCTTTTGAGGAAACTGCGTTCAGAACATATGCAGTGAATGCCTGGCTGTCTTCTTTGCTTCTGTAAATCCTGTATTCTTTTAAATCTTCTTCTGGGTTTGCATTCCATGCAATAAGTATTTTGCCGTCTGTTTTTCTTGCAGTTATTCCTGTTGGAGCAGAGGGAGCAATCGAATCATTTTTTACTTTTATTCCTGTGATTTCAAAAACTTTTCCTGTGTTTTTTATTTCAATTATATATTCTCCTTCTTTTTCAGGAGCAGTTAATTCTGCTGAAAAAATTTTTGAACAGGAACTGCATAAATTTTTTGTTATTTTTTGGGTTTTTTGTGTTGAATTATTTTTAATCCATTCAACAATAAAATTGAATTCTTTTGCAGGAATTTTTTCTGCATCTACAATTAAACTAATTTTTTGGTTTGGTTTAACAAATTTTTTTTCTATTGAAATTCTTTTTATTTCAAATGTTTCTTGATGAATGCATTTTCCGTTAATGCATTCTCCTTCGTTGCATCCGCATTTTTCGCAGTTTTTTTCCAGTTTTCCGTTATTGCAGTAATTTGGCTTTTGTTTTGAACATTCTCCAAACAAAGTTCCGTCAATGCATTTTTTTTCTGTTTCAATTACAGTTATTTTCTTTTTTTTGTTTATTTGGTTTCCGTTATCCAGAATCATTTTCATTTCAATCATGTAAACTCCTGTTTTCTGAAAGATTTCTGTGAATTCAACTGAGCATTCTGTTTTACTGCATTCTTTTTCTTTTGTTTTTTCTGGAGACAAGTAAACTATTTTTTTTATGAGGAAAGAACTTTCTGCATTTACTTCAAATAATGCTTTTTCTCCTTTCTCAAAGCTTTCTTTTGATTTAATTTCAATTTTTGATTCAGTGGTTATTCCTTTAACATTAATTATTCCTGCAGAACTCAAAGTAAAAAAAACCCCTAAAAAAACTGTTATTGAAAGAATTATTGAAAAAATATTTTTTATTTCCATTTTTTTTTCACTTGTTTGTTTTTTCTATATTAAATCTGCTGTCAGTCAAAGTTATGTTTAAGTCATTTAATTTTATTTCTTCTATTTCTGAAGTAAACAAAAACTGGACTTTTGCTTGAATTTGTGTTCCTGAATGCCTTATTTCAACATTGTTTTCATTGAAAAAAATTTTTATTTCTTCTGAATTGCATCCTGCACCAACACACAAAAAAGTTATTTCGTGGTCTGATGTTGAATCAAAATGCTTGCTTGTTTTTCTGGTATCTGAATTTAAATCGCATTCTGAACAGTTTTCATCCAGCAAATTTACTTCAATAAAAGGACTTAACTGCATGGGATTATAGCTTTCCTGATAACAGTTTTGATCTCCTCCGTAATCACATGACAAAAAATTGTAGTCTTCTGAAGACGAAACAGAAATATTTATGTCAATCTTTCTGATTAAATCTATATCAAAATTTTCTTCGCATTCATTTGAGCCATGAAAGTGCATTGAATTGTAGTCTGTTAAAGTGTATTTTTGGCATTGTGGTTTTATAATTAAATTAATGTTTTCATCTATTCCCCCCCATAAACTGTTTTTTGGGGCTTCTACTTCAACTTCTATTAAATCATAAATTGCTGAATCACTGCTTTCAGCAAAAATTTCATATGCATTAATAAAATCAAAAAAGCTTTTGGTTTGAACTTCTTTTAAGGGAAGTTTTTGAGTAAAACTGACAGTTCTTTCTTCAATTGAATAAGTAAACGGAACAAGCCTTTCAAAATAAGTTTTTGTTGTTCCTGTCCTGTAAAAATCTTTTATAAAACCTATGTTTGAATACTTGTATTTTACTTGGTCAACGGCGTTTGAAGCAAATGACTTTTTTTCTGCTTCCAGATACTGGCTGTTTATTTTGAATGCAAAACCTAACAGCATTAAAGACAAAACCAATCCCATTAAAACAAAAAATAATCCTTTGTTTTTCATTTAATCCAGCCCCTGTATTCTATTACATAAAATTCTGTTTTTGGAGAAGCATAACAATGAATGGAATCAAGATTATTTGTAGGGCATTCACTTAAATTTCCGTTTGGATTGACTTCCACGCAGATTATTCCTTGTGTAGCAATATATTCATCTAAATAAAGTATTGTTGAAAAACTGCAGTCTGAGTCATTTCCTCCGCATAATTCAGGCACAAGATAATGATTTCCAAGAAGAATTCTTCCTGCTCCTGTACTGCAAACTGAATCATTTCCTAAATAAAAATTCAAATCAGTTTCTCCTGTGTTCAAATCTCCAATATTTGATACATTTACATCAATAAAAATGTCTGTTTCGCTTAATATTTCTCCACTGATTATTTCAACTGCAATATCTCTTTTTTTGAATGGAATTGGAACAGTGAATGCATTCCAGTCAATTATTTGTGTTGTTCCGTTTTCATCCACATAAGACAAATAACTTCCTTGTCCGGGAAAAACAATTGAATCTGTTTCGCATCCTAAATTTGAATCACATGCAATATTAATTGTATAACTTCCGTGCCAAGGATTTTCAGGAGAAATGTTTCCTGCATCAAAAACAAGGTTTCCGTCAATAATTGTAGCGTTTCCGTCATCAATTATCGTAATATTTTGAGGCATTATAATTGTTACGTTGGAGTCTGTTGCTTGAGCCTGAATTTCATCTGCAATCAAATTATAGATGTCCATTAATGCATTTGCGTCTTCTGCAAAGTAATAATTGGCATCAGTTGCATTAGCAATATTCTGTAATTCTGTTTCATCCACGTCTCCTCCAAATCCAATAGTATAAATTTTTATTCCTAAATCTGCTGCGTCTTCTGCTGCCTGCAACGAATCCCCTGAATTTGACTGTCCGTCTGACAGCAAGACTTGGAATTTTAATGCATATTCCGCGGTTCTTTCTGAAATTAATTCTTCTGTTCCTTCTCTTATTCCTTGTTCGATGTTTGTTCCTCCTCCGGGCAACAGGGAATTTACATCTGTCTGTAATGCAAGTTTGTTTGAATCATCTAATTTTTTTAATTGTGAATCCAGAAAAGAAGAAGTATGAAAGCTGGCTACTCCTATTTGGTCTGATGCTTTCCATTCATTGAAATCAATAAATGTAGCAGCAGAAGCCTGAACTGCATCCATTTTTGTTCCAGAACTTAAATCCAAAGTAATTAAACCCATTGAATCAGCCGCAATAAATGCATACCCGTTTTCGACTCTTACATCATTATATTCGTAAGGAGTCCTGTAAATTCTGTTCAATAAAGGATTATCTACATCGCTTACATCAATGGAATACAAGCCTCCTGATTCATCTGCAATATATGCAGTGTTTCCGACTACATCAACTCCTCTTGCGTTGTCTGCAGTATTATAGTTCCCTCTTGCACTAATATTGCTTGGATCACTTACATCAAAAACGTCCAGTCCTCTTGAACCATTTGCAACAAACACATAGTTTCCTGAAACTTTTACTCTGTAAGCTTGTCCGCCTAAATCCATTGAATCCTCAAAAGTTAAATTGTTTGGGTCACTGGCATTTAATACAACAAATCCGTCATTGTAATTTCCTATATATAAATAAGTTCCATCTGAATCAATTCCAAACGCAGTTCCAGAAGTATCATAATTGTCCTGATGATTTATATTTCCTGGATCGCTTGCATCATATGAATCAACTCCTCTTGAACCGTTTGCAGCATACAATTGATTCCCTATTTTTACAACCCCATAAGAATAGTTTCCTGATAAATCAACTCTGTCTGTTTCAAACATGTCTGTAGGATCGCTTATATCTATTGATCTTATTCCTGAAGTGTAATCTGCCACATATGCATAATTTCCTTCAATAAAAACATCAAAAGCAATATATGTGTCTTGCCTGTCTCCATATAATATGTCTAATGGATTGCTTACATTAAAACTGTATATTCCATAATAATAATCTGCAAGGAAAGCATAATTTCCTGAAACATCAACTGCCTGAGAATTATATGCGTCGTATTCTCCTCCCCAGCTCATTGAACCGCTTTTGTCTATAACAAGCATTATGTCTACAGGCCTTCGGTATCCAGGGGGAAAAGCAGCAGTCAAATTAACTATAATATTTTGATCGCATTCAAGTTCTGTGTCAGGAACCGTATTTACATCGAAAACAAAATTAAGGTCTTCTCCCATGAAATCAAAAAATATTTTTCCTGTGTCAAAAACAAATTTTTGTTCTGATTGCATTAAACCCAGAATATTTGTATCACATTCTCCTGGAGGCTGTTTTTTTACAATTAATTTTTTTCCGTAGAAAACAGTTTTATTTTCAGGGACTTCTGATCCAAAAGAGAATTCATTAAAATCTGTTCCAAAACAATCATTAAAAGTCTGGTTGTTTCTGCATTTAATTGAATTCAAATCAAATTGTTTTACGCTTACATTTAAGTCAAGGTAATCAGGAAAAAATCCTTCAAGTTTATTGTAAATATTTTCAGCTGAAGCAGATGTATTTGCATCCATTTGACTTATAAGAAACCCTGTTTGTTCCATTGCATTGAATGCGTCGTTTAATTCCTGTCCAATGTTTCTTTCAGCTTTTTCTTCAGAAAAAAATAATCCTGCAGACAAAATTATTCCTGAAACTAAAACTAATGCAAGAATAGCATCAAAACTAAATGTAAACCCTTTATTCCCATAATTCATAAACTTGTAATTCAATTTGAGCTTCACTTCCTCTATAATTAACAATTCTTTTGGTTGAAATCAAATATTCTGTCTGGCTTGCAGGACTTAATCCTGCACTAATTATTATTACTCCTTGAGTTAAAACAAAATAATAATCATATCCTTCCAATCCAAGGAGTTCCCTGCTTTTATTGTAGTCAAGATTTGAAAAAGCTGTCAGTTTGTCTTCGCTTATCTGATTTCTTTCCATTAATCCAATTCTTTCAATATGGCTTTCACTTAAATCCTCCCAGTTTTCAGGATAGCCTTTTGTTTCAGTTAATTCTTTTAAAACAAAAAAAGAAGAATGATTGATTTCATTTAATTCCATGTTTCTAGTAAAATCTTTTGTGTTTTTGTTTACTGCTGAAAGAACAGAAGTAAAAATTAAAACAAAAATAAAAAACCCCATAACTAAATCAATCATGCTTGACTGTCCTCGTTTGCTTTTATGCAGGAATAAGAAAGTGCTTTTAGTCAAGCACAAGGATTTCTTAGATTTTTTCAATTTCAACAACTCCGTTTAAATCTTTTATTCTTACATTTCCTTTTGTAATAAAAATTTCTTGGGCTATTCCATAATAACTGCAGGAAATTCCTTCAACATCAATCCACCCTTCACCTACATTAAAGTCTTTTTCTGCATAAAATTCAACGGTTGTTTTTTTTCCTGAAGCATAAACTGAACTGATTATATCTGAGATTTTTCTGCATTCAGCTTTTGATTCAAGATAATCTGCCATTATTTCAATTTCATTATTTTTTTCAAAACTATATGCTGCAATTACTGCAAAAGATAAAAGCAGTACAACTGCTCCAATAATTATTTCCATTGAAACCTGGCCTTTCATTTAAATCATTTCAGCTAATTTCAGTGAAAGTGACATTTGAATCAGTGGATTCAACTGCAATAAAATGAAATCCTTCTTCTGTTGAAAAACTTGTTGGTTCAAGTTCTGCTTTGCTTATATCATAAACTTCATAAGTGCTTACTAAAGAAGTCATTTCAATTATTACTTGGCTGCCAATTGTATAAAAATTTGTTACTCCTGAAGGAAGTTCTGCTTCAACTACAATAATGCTTCCGTTTCTTGTGCTTACTTCATCTGCAGCATTAACTAATTCCCTTAAAGAATAATAAGTTGTATTAAATCTCTCGTTTTCATTCACAGTAATTATTGCAAAAACAAACATTATTCCTACAATAAGCATAACAATTGCAGTAAGACTTACGTATTCAACAGAAATCTGCCCTTTATTCAAAAAACCACTTTCCTTATTTAGAAACAATCTTTATCAATATAAATCTTTTCAGCTAAAAAAATAAACTATTTTCAAAAAGCAATCGCCCAAAAAAACTGCTTTCGTTCGTCAATTAACGTAATTTTTTGTTTTTCGTTATATTTTTAGTTTGCTCTGCAAAAATATATTTAATGTTTTCAGTTAAAAGCAAGGCATCAGAAGAACAGGAATTATGGAAAAAAATAGAGGACTTAGAAAATTCCCTTAAAAAAGCTGAATCTGCCAATAAACCTGAAATCGAAATTCAGTTAGCAAAACTTAAATTTCAGTTATCTGAACTTCAGAAGCCTTCAAAAAAAAGAAATCTTGATTTTGAAGTTGAACTGCAAAAAAAGCAGTCTCAATACAATGATTTATATGAAAAATACTCTAAATTAAGGCAGGCAGTAGGTTCAGTAAGTTCTGTTTCTGAAATAGAAGAAAAGCAGAAAGAAAAAGAACTAAAAGACAAACTGCATAAATTTCTTCTCAAAAAATATGCTGACATAATAAATGAAACCGAAAAAAAAACTATTGGAGAAATAAAAGGTCTTATTGATCCAGATGATTTAAGCATTCAGTCTCTTTTGGCAGAATTAATTACAGAAAATTATTCTTTCAGCAAAAATTATCTTTCAATGGCAAAAGAAGCCTATGATTTTGTTTTAAAAGAAATTTCTTTTGTTGAATCAGATATAAAAATCAATTTTTGGCTTACTCCTACTGAAATAATAAAAAACAAATTTGCAGACGATGAAGATTTAGCTGTGTTTTTATGCACTTTGCTTTATGCTTTAGGAGACGAAAACGCGTTTGTGATTGTAGCTGAAATGGAAAACCTTTCAAGCCATGCTTTTGTTATTACTGAACACAAAAACAAATTTTATTTGTTTGACTCTTCACAGAAAAAATCTTTTAATGAATTTTCAGGAAAAAAAGAAGAAATATTAGAAAATTATTCTTTCAGGGACTCAAAAATCAAGAGATTTTTATACAGATTTAATGCATTAGAATACGAGCAGTTTCCTGAAGAAAGAACAGAATGAATTATGTAGCCTTTTCATTTTATTTTTAAACCTTTTTTTCTTTTTCTATTATGTTTGTTTTCATAAAAATTATGAAACGACTCTTTTCTTTTTTCCGAAAAAGAAAAGTGCAAGCTGCAATTTAATCCCAAAAGGATTAAGTGCACACAAAAACTGAAAAAGTTTTTGTAGTGCCTAAAAGAAAAAAGGCACTAGTTCATAAAAATAATAATTTTTTCAGGGGGATTTGATGATTAAAGTTGCAATAAATGGTTTTGGAAGAATTGGAAGGATTATTTTAAGAGAGGGATTAAACAGAAAAAACATTGATTTTGTTGCAGTAAATGATTTGACTGACAATAAAAATTTGGCGCATTTATTCAAGCATGATTCAGTTCACGGAACCTTTCAGGGAGAAGTTTCTTTTGATGAAAACAGCATTTCTGTTAACGGAAAAAAAATAAAGGTTTTTTCAGAACCCAACCCTGAAAAACTTCCCTGGAAAGAGCTTGGAGTTCAAGCAGTATTTGAATGCACAGGAAAATTAAGAAAAAACGAGGATTTTAAAAAGCATTTAATGGCCGGAGCAAAAAAAGTAATTGTTTCTGCTCCTGCTGAAGGAGTTGATTCAACTGTTGTTTTAGGTGTAAATGATTCAAAGGAATGGACTTCTTTATCTAATGCTTCCTGTACTACCAACTGTCTTGCTCCAGTTGCAATGGTTTTGGAAAAAGAATTTGGAATTGTTTCAGGAATGATGAACACAATTCATGCTTACACAAGCGATCAAAGACTTTTGGATGCTCCTCATAAGGATTTAAGGAGAGCAAGAGCTGCTGCTTTATCAATTATTCCTACAACTACTGGAGCAACAAAAGCAGTAGGAAAAGTTCTTCCTTCTGTTGAAGGAAAACTGGACGGAGTATCTTTAAGGGTGCCTGTTCCTGCAGGGTCGATAACAGATTTTGTTTGTGTGTTAAAAAAAGAAGCAACTGTTGAAGAAGTTAATTCAGCTTTAAAGAAGGCATCTGAAACTTATTTGAAAGGCATACTTGAATATACTGAAGAACCTTTGGTTTCAAGAGACATTATTGGAAACAAGCATTCAAGCATTGTTGATTCTTCTTTAACTCAAGTAGTAAACAAAAATATGGTGAGAGTTCTTTCGTGGTATGATAATGAATGGGGGTATTCTGCAAGAATGCTTGACTTAATTGAAAAAATTTGAGGAAAAAAAATGCTGAAACCGATTTCTGAAATTCAAATAAAAGGAAAAACAATTTTAGTAAGAGCAGACTTAAATTCTTCTGTTAAAAACAGAAAAATTATTTCAGGCCAAAGACTTAAAGAGCATTCTAAGACACTTTTAATGCTTTCCTCTAAAAAAGCAAAAACAGTTGTTCTTTCTCATCAGGGAAGAAAAGAACGCGATGACTTTATTTCATTAAAAAATCATCTTTCAATTTTAGAAGAACTAACAGGAAAAAAAATTCAATTCAGTTCATGGAAAGAAAATTTCAAACAAAAAATTTCTGCTTTAAAGGAAGAAGAAATTCTGTTAATGGAAAACACAAGGTTTTTGGAATTTGAGTCAGAAGAAAAAACTCCTGAAGAACACTCAAAGCAGAAAATAATTCAGGAACTTGCATCGGTTGCTGATGCGTTTGTTTTGGATGCATTAAGTGTTTCTCACAGAAGCCATGCTTCTGTTGTAGGTTTTATTCCTTTAATTCCTTCTTTTTCCGGTCCAGTTTTGGATTCAGAATTAATTAATCTTGATAAAGCCCTTAATTTTAAGGAATCTCCAAGAGTTCTTTTTTTAGGAGGAGCAAAACCCGAGGATTCCATAAAAACTCTTTCTTTTTTTCTGAAAGAAAACAAAACAGACAAAGCCCTTCTTTCAGGGATTTTAGGAGAACTTTTTTTGTCTGCTCAAGGAATAAAATTTGGTGCAAAAGACTCTTTTTTTGAATCAAAGAATTATTTTGAGTTAATTCCTGAAATAAAAGAAATTCATAGTTCATTCAAAGAAAAAATTTTTTTGCCCGAAGATTTTGCTTTAAACAAAAACAAAAAAAGAAAAAATCTTTCTGCTGAAAACCTGCCTTCAGATTTTGAAACAAAAGACATCGGAAAAAAAACAATTCAAAAATTTTCAGAGGAAATAAAAAAAGCTAAAATGATTGTATTTAACGGCCCGCCGGGAGTTTTTGAAGAAAAAGAATTTTCTTTGGGAACAAAATCAGTTTTTCAGGCCATGAAAGAAAACTCATGCTTTACTTTTTTAGGAGGAGGAGACACAGGAACTGCTTTAATTTCTTTAGGGTTTTCTCCTTGTGATTTTTCTTTTGTTTCTTTGAGTGGAAAAGCTTCTTTAAAGTATTTGTCAGGAAAAAAATTGGTTGCAGTTGAAGCATTAAAGCAATCAAAACTAAAATTAAAATAATTTTTTTAAAGCTGAATAATTAATTTTTTTTTCTAAACTTAATTTTTTTTTTATGTTCCACAGACTTCTTCAATACAATCACAGTTTCCATCGCATGCCTCAAAATCATTTTCTGTATTGCAGGTTTCGTCTGTACAATCACAGCCGTATTCTGCGCAATACTGTGATTCACATGAAGGATTGTTCATTTTGTTGGTTAATTCTCCTATTTCGTTGTAAACACAAGGCTCTATTGCATCAGGTCCTTCGCAGTTGTCATAAACAACAAAATTATAGATTCCTATTGCAGAGTACACTAAACTTAAAATCATAATTAAAGTAAAAATCCATGAAATTACTTCAAAGTGTTTGAAAACAATTCCTCCTATTTTAGGATTTCTTTTCATTATTTTTCCAGTTAACTTCATTTTCATTTTCTTGTCAAAAGATGTTTCACATTTTCTTAAAGTAATTCTTCGGAAAACACAGTCAAATGCTTCTTTTGCATAATCCTTGTATTTAGCTGAAAAAACTCCCAATAATGCAAAAACAATTAAGGCAATAAAACAAATCATTCAATCACTTTTTAGAAATAAATATTACTGCAGGAATCCTTTTTAATTGAATTTACCTGCTTAGTTCATTCAATTAATACTGCCGGCTTTAATGGAAAAGCATTTCCTGCTTTTTTCTCTGAACTTTTTTCTGCTTCAATTAATTCAATTTCTGCGTTGAATTTTTCTTTTAATTTTTTTAGGTTTTCTTTTAAGGCTTTTATTTCATTTATTTCAATTAATTCCTGTGTTTCATTCAGTTTTTTTACTGCAGTCTGAACAAATCCTTTTGCTTCTTTTGCATGCTGTTTTCCTTCTTTTGTCTGCATTGCTTTTTTCATTCCAAACCCAAATTCAATTCTGTTGTTTTCCTGCTTTAATTTTTCTTCAAACAATTTTTTCATTAGAATCCATTTCCATTCAGGTGCAGTAAAAATTTTTATTCTGCTTATTTTTTGTTTTCCTGCAAGCTCTTTAATTTGTTCAACATCAGATTCCAGATTTTCAATGAATTCCTGTTGTTTTTCTATTTGAACGTAAATTTTTTTTTCTTCTGCTTTCGGCCATTCCTGTAAGCTGGCAAAACCTTTTCCTTTAAGTTTTTCCCATAATTCTTCACTTAAATGAGGTGCAAAAGGATTCAGCATTAAAACAAGTTTTTCAATTCCTTCTCTGAAAACAGGGCTTTCTTTTTTTTCAAATTTTCCCAGTTCACTGCTTAACTGGCTTAATTCTGAAACAGCTTTGTTTAACTGCAGGCTTTCAGTGTATTCAGTGCATTTTTTTATTGTTCTTTGAATTTTTGAAAGCAGTAATTTTTCTTTTGAATCAAGTTTTGTTTTTATTTTTTCTTTTTTTGGGTTTTCTTTGATGATTGAATAAATTCTGTTTAAAAACTTGAATGAATTTTCTGTTCCTTTTGAATTCCATTCCATTTCGCTTTCCGGATTGCTTGCAGACAAAATAAACACTCTTGCAGTATCTGCTCCAAATCTTTGAATTATTTCTCCTGGGTCAACTATATTTCCCAGGCTTTTGCTCATTGCTTTTCCGTCTTTTAAAACCATTCCTTGTGTAAGGAGTTTTTCAAAAGGTTCATCAATTTTTATTAAACCCAAATCTCTTATTGCTTTAGTGAAAAACCTTGCATACATTAAATGAAGTATTGCGTGTTCTATTCCTCCAATGTACTGGTTTACAGGCATCCAGTATTCTGCTTCTTTTTTGTCAAACATTTTGTCTGTTTTAGGAGAGCAGTACCTTAAAAAATACCAGCTTGAATCAAAAAAAGTGTCCATAGTGTCTGTTTCTCTTCTGGCTTTTCCTTTGCATTTTGGGCATTCTGTTTCAACAAATTCTTTAACTGAATCCAGAGGATTTCCTTTTCCTGTAAATTCTGCGTTTTCAGGAAGCTTAATCGGAAGATTTTTTTCTTGAACCAACTGAATCCCGCATTTTTTACAGTAAACAACAGGAATTGGTGTTCCCCAAAACCTCTGCCTTGAAATCAGCCAGTCCCTCAACTTATAATTTACGGTTTTTTTTCCTATTTTTTTTTCTTCTAAAAAATCACTTATTTTTTCTTTTGCTTTTTCTGAATTCATTCCATTAAACTCTTTTGAGTTAACCATTATTCCTTCTTCAGTGAAAGCTTCTTTCATTTCTTCTGCTTTTAGTTTTTTTTCTTTGGGCTGAATTACAACTTTAATTGGCAGACCATATTTTTTTGCAAACAAAAAATCTCTTTGGTCGTGCGCTGGAACAGCCATTACTGCTCCTGTACCGTATTCCATTACAGCGTAATCAGCAACAAAAATTTTGCATTCTTCTCCATTAACAGGATTAATGAAATGTTTTCCGATAAACATTCCTTTTTTTTCCAGTCCTTCTGATGTTCTTTCAATTATTGTCTGTTTTTTTACTTCCTTTAAGAATTCATTTAATTTTTCTTTGTATTTTGTTCCTTTAACCCATTCTTTTATTTTTTCGTGTTCCGGCGCAAACACTAAATAAGTTATTCCAAAAATTGTGTCTGGCCGTGTAGTAAAAGTTGAAATTGTTTCTCCTGTTTCTTTTACTTTAAAATAAATTTCAGTTCCCTTGCTTTTTCCAATCCAGTTTTTTTGCATTACTTTAACTCTTTCAGGCCAATCCTTTAATTTTTTTAAGTCTTCTAATAGTTCATCTGCATAATCAGTTATTTTCAGAAACCATTGCTCTAATTCTTTTTCTCCTGCAATACTTTTGCATCTCCAGCATTTTCCGTTTTCAACCTGCTCGTTTGCTAAAACTGTTCTGCATTCTTTGCACCAGTTTACTTTTGATTTTTTTTTGTAAGCCAGACCTTTTTTGTAAAATTCTCTGAACAGCCATTGATTCCATTTATAGTATTCTGGATCGGCTGTAGCAAAGCTTCTGTTCCAGTCATAACTGAATCCAAGCATTTTTTGTTGTTCTTTCATTTCTTGAATTCTTTGGTAAGTCCATTTTTTTGGGTTTACTTTGCTTTTGATTGCCGCGTTTTCTGCAGGCAAACCTAAGGCATCATATCCCATTGGATACAATACATTAAATCCTTTCATTCTTTTGAATCTTGCAAGCGCGTCTCCGATTGAATAATTCCTTACATGCCCCATATGCAGTTTTCCTGAAGGATAAGGGAACATTTCCAGTACATAATATTTTTTTTTCTTTGAATCAGTTTTTACTTCAAAAACTTTTTTTTCTTTCCATTTTTTCTGCCATTTTTCTTCAATTTTTTTATGGTTCATTTTTTCACTTTTTTTTTAGCCTGTTTATTTATTGGTTTAAGAAAAAGTTTTAATAGTCATTTAATTTTCTTGTGCATTTAAAAGCTTTTTTCTGTTTCTTTTTTTTTAGGTGATTTTTTTGGTTGAACAAAGATTTCCTGAATATAACCCTGAAATTTGCGCTTATTGTGGTGCATGTGTTGCAGTTTGTCCTGCATTGGCTTTGGATTTAAAGGAAAAAAGAATTGTTTTTTATGAAGACAAATGCATTAAATGTCTTGCTTGTGCTAAAATTTGTCCTGTTGGAGCATTAAAGTAATTTGGTGAAAAGAAATGGAAAAGGAGTTTGACGTAATTGTTGTTGGAGGAGGTCCTGCTGGATTGCGGACAGCAGAAAAAACAGCAGAAAAAGGCCTTAAAGTTTTATTGCTTGAAAAAGATCAGGAAATAGGAAGCCCTGTAAGATGCGGGGAAGGCCTTGGGTTAGGCTGGTTTAACAGACTGGGAATTGAACCAAAACCTGAATTTGCTGTACAGCCAATGTATGGAGCAGTCTTGTATTCTCCTTCAGGAAAAGAATTAATTGTAAGGTTTGATAAAATTTCAGGTTATATTATTGAAAGAAGAATTTTTGAAAAATTTCTTGCAAGACAAGCTTCAAGGAAAGGAGCAAAAATTCTTGCAAAAGCAACTGCCTTAAATGTTTTAAAAGAAGGAAATCAAGTTATTGGAATTAAAGCTTTAATTGACGGAAAAGAAGAAGAACTAAAAGCTAAAATTGTTGTTGCTGCTGACGGAGTTGAATCTGTTATTGCAAGAAAAGCAGGTTTAAACACTACAAACAATCTTTATCATGTGGATTCAGGATACCAGTATGAAATGGCAGGAATTAAAATAAAGCACTCTGATTTAATTGCATTATATTTTTCAAACCAGCACGCTCCAAGAGGATACGTCTGGATTTTTCCTAAAGGAAAAGATTATGCTAATGTAGGCGTTGGAATTCTTGGTTCTGATACCAAAACAGCAAAAAAATACTTGGATGAATGGCTTGAAACACAGCCTGAACTAAAAAATGCAAGCAAAGTAGTTGTTAATGCTGGCTGTATTCCTGTTGGAGGCTTTTTGGATAAAATGACTTCTCATGGTTTAATTGTTGTAGGAGATGCAGCTCATCAGGTTAATCCAATTCATGGAGGCGGAATGGGTATTGCGATGGAAGCAGCAGATGTTGCTTCAGAAGTAATAAAAGAAGCTTTTAATTCAAATGATTTTTCTGACAAAAAACTTTCAGAGTATACTTCCAGATGGTATCAAAAAAGAGGAAATAAACTAAAAAACATTTTAAAGAAAAGAAAAATGCTTGAATCAATTTCTGATGAAGATTTTGAAGTTTTGGTTAATTCTTTAAGTGGGGAAGACGTATTAAAATTGGCGGAAGGCGAATTAATGGAGTCAGCAAAACTGCTGACAAAAAAACTTGTGAAAAACCCAAAACTTGCAATGCTTATGGTTAAATACCTTAAAGAAAAATAATTCAGCTGTATAATTCTGTTATTTCATTTAATTTTATTTGCTGAGTGTTATAAATTTTTATTGCAGTTAATTCTTCTTTATTATTTTTAATTAATTCAACGTTAAATCTTTCTTTGGTTATTTCTTCATATTGATTAAAATTCTTTAATTCAATTGTTTTTTTCTGTTCTATTAATACTTTGTTTTTTTCTGTAAAAGTTATTTCTGCGTTTTTATGAAACCATACTCCGTTAACGCTTTCTCCTGTTTTCAGGTTTTTTTCTAATTCAACCAGATAACCAAATTCATATCTATCAATCAATCCTCTTTTGTTTATTTTAATAAAAATGCTTTCTCCTTTTTTAATAAATCCAAGGTCTTTTTCTGTTAAAATTATTTTTTTTTCTTTTTCTAATTCAATTGCTTTGTTTCTTAAAGCAACAGGATAATTGAATTCAGTTTCATTTACTGCAATTGATTTGCCGGTAGGTTCTGCAGGCTCTGTAATGCATCCTAAAAAAAATAAAACAAGAACAATAACAAAATAATTTGTTTTTTTCATCAATTACTCCTCAAGCAAAATTATGTATTAATCTGTGTTTTTTGTTGTTTTTATATTTATTGTTTTAATTCTTTTTGGGGTTTGAATAATTTATGCAGTTATTGGATTTAACTTTGAGTTATTTTTTAATGGAAGCAAAACCTTTTTTTGAGGAATCTTTTGTAAATAAAATTCAGGAACTGGACAAAGACAAATTCAAATTAAAGCTTAGAACAAAACAAGGCATAAAAAACCTTTTTTTATTTCCTTCTGCGTTGTTTTTTTCTGACTACAAAATTAATGCAAGAAAGCAGACTTCAGGTTTTGGGGCCTTTTTAAGAAAAAGAATTGAAGGAAAAAAAATGCTTTCAGTAGAACAGCACAACTCAGACAGAATAATAAAAATTGAATTTTATGATTATTTTTTGATTCTTGAATTATTTTTGAACGGAAACATTATTTTAACAGACAAAAACTTTGAAATAATTTCTGCATTAAAAAAAGAAGAAACAAAAAACAGGAAAATTTCAAAGAAACAAAAGTATGTTTTCCCTGAATCAGGAAAACTTGACCCAAAAAAAATGTTTTTTGAAGAATTTTTCGAAAAATTAAAAGAACAAGACAAGGATTCTGTTTCAGCGCTTGTTTCGTGTGTTGAAATTTCTCCTGTTATTGCAAAAGAAGTTTTTTTCAAATTAAATTTAAAGGAAACCAATCCAGACAAAATTACTGCAAAAAAAATTTTTGATGAAATAAAAGAAATTTATTCATTAAAACAAAAATCTGAACCAGTAATCATTCAGAAAGAAAAACAAAAATTTCTTCTTCCTTTTCCTTTGTTTTCAGAAAAAAATTTCATTAAAGTGAATTCTATTAATTCTGCTTTGGATGACTTTTATTCAAAAAAATTTTTTTCTTCAAAACAACCTGAAAAAAAACCAAAAAAACTTATTGCCTTACAGCACAGTTTTGCTGAACAGCATGCATCAGAAAAAAAACTTTTAAATCAGATTGAATTAAACCGAAAAAAAGCAGAATCAATTTATGCAAACAGTCTTTTAATACAGCAGGCAATTGATTCCATAAAAAAAGGCTTTTTAAAAGAATTAAAGGAAAAAGAAATAAAACAAAAAATAAATTCCTTTCTAAAGGAAAAAAACAGCAGGTTAACTCTGGTGTCTTTAACTAAAAACAAAGCAATAATTGAATTAAAAGAGTAAAGCTGAATTATTCTTCTACTGCGCTTAATTCTCTTTCGTCAACTATAAAAACATCGCTTACTGCTGTGACAGCAGAATAAGGAATGTTTATTACTCTGTCTTTTGTTCCTACTCTTTTAATTACTTTGCTGTCCCTGTCAACTTCTACTAAAAGGGTTTCAATTTCGCCTGTTATTTCATTTACTGTTAAGTCTGTTAGTTTTCCTACTTCGTCTCCTCTGTTTGTAATAACTCTTTTGGTAGCAAGCTGTCTTGCAACAGTATATTTATACATTCAAAAAACCATCCAATTTTTTTTTCTATAATTTATAAAGTATTTACATATTTATAAATCTTCCGCTGAAATCCTCTATACATAAAATTTTCCTTAAAAATCTGCATTTAAAGCCGTTTTCAGGCGTTTTTGTTTTTCCGGTTTTTTTACCAAAAAAAATCAAAACAACGTTATGTATACTTGTGTTTTTTTCTTTTTTTTCTTTTTTTCAGTTAAGTTTTTTAAGTTCTTTTGCGTTATTTTTGCATGGCTAAATCTGAATCATCAACTAAATCTAAAGCTTTTCCTGTTAAATTTGTTTTAATTTTTGTTTTTGGGTTTGTTTTAGGGGTTTTAATTCAGTTCATGTTTATTCAGCCAATGCTTGATAATGCTCCTTCATTTAAATCTTCTCTTGCTGACTGTGAAACAAGCAAAGAAATCTGTGATAAAGAAGTCAAATCATATTTTGAGTGCTTTCAAAAACATTCAATTAATCCTAATACTGATTGTTCCTGACTTCGATTACTTTTCTTTTTTTTTCTTTGAAAATTTGCGCCTGAAAGCATTTTATTATGCATTCTTTTTGTTTCCAGTCTTTTTTGTTTAATCCTGCTTTAATGCAGGTCTGTTCTAAAAATTCTTCTGGATTCCATTTCCATTCAACTGCAACTTGAGGCAAAAGAAGACCTGAACGCCCGTTCATTTCAATTATCAAGCCGTCTTTTCCTATTCTGATTTTTTTGCCGGCCTTTGATTTGCTTTCTTTTATTTCTTTTGGAGAACTTAAAACAGAAATCTCTATTTCAATTTCTTCAAGTTCTTCTGCTTTCAAGGATTCAAACCTTGGGTCATTGAATCCGGCTGAAACGCCTGCTTCAATTACTGCAGTCCATAAAGGCATGACAGGATAAGGAAATCCAACGCATCCTCTTAATTCTCCTTTTTTGTGCAGGGAAACAAACACTCCTTGTTTTTCAGAATATTTTTTTGGAGGAATTTCTTTCATTATTGTTCTTGTTGCAAGAAAATATTTAATGCTTTTTCTTGCCAGTTCAATCAGTTTTTTTCCTTCTTCTAAAGATAATTCTGCCATTTAATTAAAATTACTGCAAACCTGTTTTAATTCTTTTTTTTTGGCTGTCCAAAAAGCAGTTAGTTCGTCAATCAACGTTTGAATTCTTTTTTATTTATTTTTAAAGCAAAAATCAAAAATGAAATTAAATTTCCTTTTAATTTTAATTCTTTTGTTTTTGTTTTCTGGCTGTTCAGAGGAAAAACTTGAATACAAAAACGCGTGCCTTTCTCTGACTTCTTATTCTTTTCAGGAAATTCCTGAATGCAGTTCTCAGGAAGACTGCTTTAAAGAAGTTGAAAAACACTTGTTTGATTTTAAGCAAACTTTTTCTTTTGAATCTTCTGATAAACTTCATTCTTATAAAAATAATCTTGCTTCTTCTTGGCTTTATTTTAATAAATCCCTTAAGCTGGTAAAGGAACTAAACCGTTTGTGTTATTCTGATGATTTTTCTTTTCTGCCGGAAAAAACCAATGAACTGGTTTTTTCTTTGGAAAAAGCATTTGAATTTTCAGATAAAGCAAGCCTTGATTCTTTTTCTTTTCTTTTAACAGAAAAAAATTTTCTGAACAAACAAAACATTGAATTAATTCCTGAAGAGCTTTTGTTTGATGATTTTATTTTATTTAATCACAATCTGAATGAATTGTCTACTCCTGAAATATACAAGTCTTCTGGTTCTTATGTTTCAAAATATTTTAATGCTTCAGCAGAATTCAATGATTTTTCCTCTAAATTTGGTTTTTATTCTCTTTATTTGAATGAATTCACTTCCTCTGACTTAATTAATTTTTATCAAAAAGACGCTCTTGATTCAGTTAAATCAAATAAATTTTATGTTCCACTGATGAAAAAAACTTTTTCTTCGGTTTCTTCCTTTATTTTCGGCTTAAATGACTTAAAAAGAACTGTTTCTGTTCTTAATTCAATTCCTTCAAACAAACTGTTTTTTTTGTATGGAAATTTTGTTTCTCCAAAAAATTCTGTTGCATCAGAATTTTCTCTGCTCGTTAAAAAAGTTTCAGAGCACAAGTTGTCTTTAAATGAATCAAATAATTCTTTGGTTTTGGAAATTGAATCTGATTTTAATGAAATTTCTTTTAAGCTTGACGAGCTCTCTGTTTCTTCTGTAAGCAGATTTGATTCAAATATAACTTCTTTTCTTTTTGAGGAACTGAATGCTTCTTTTATTTCAGAAAACAAAAACGAAATTTTTTCTGCTGAAACTTTTGTTTTTGAATCAAGAAAAAAGCTTTCACTGCTTAAATCAAAGTTCAATGAATTAAAAAGAAAGGATTCTTTTAATGAAATTTCTTTGGGAAAAAAATCTTCCCTGCTTAAGCAAATTAAAGCTGAAACTCTTTCCCTGAAAGAAGACATTGGTTTTTTTGCAGGAGCCTTTATTGATGAATTAATTGTTTTATGCAGTACAAAAACAGAATTAATTTCTTCAGAATTAAACCAAAAAGATTTTTCTTCTTTTTCTTGGGAAATAACTTCTCTTGCCTCCAGAACTGCAGTAAAAATTGATTTATTTGAAGATGCTTCAAAAGAACAAAAAATTATTTACTGTAAGGACACCATTCTCCTCAAAAAACAGCTTGATTCTGCTTTAGAAAACCAGGAAAAATTTCTTTTAAGTTCTTCTGAGTCCCTGAACGAATGCATTTCTTCCCTTGAAAAAATTTTTTATTCAAAAAATCTTTCAGTTTTTGTTGATTCTTTTTATTCCCTTAAATCCATGCAAAAAAACAGGCTTCCTTTTTCTTATCTTTTGGATTCCTGTTCAGACCTCAAAAAAAGAATAACTGTTTACCTTTATTCTTATGATGAAGAAATAATTCAGGCAAACGATTTTTACATCAAATCAGAAAAAATTTTATCAAATCTTTCCTTTTTATCAAAAATTTATCCCGAATTCTTTAATTCAGTCAAAACAACCAATTTTATTTCTGATTTTGATGAAATTTCACTTGATTTTTCTTTAAAAAAACTTAAACCTGAATTTTTTCCTTTTTCTTCTGAAAAACTTTCTTTAATCAAAAAATTTAATCAAAAAATAAATTCTTTTTTTTCTTCTTCTTTTGGACAATTCCTTTCATTTAATTATTCAATAAAATCTTTTCCTTTAGAGCAGGCGGTTCTAGGAAAAACTTTTTTGGTTAAACAAAAAATCTTTTTTCCCAATCCTTTGAATGAACCAATTAACCTTGAATTCTCTTTTCTTTCTCCTTTTCTTTCTTCTGAAAATAAATTAATTCATTCATGCATTAAAGAGATAACTAAAAGCAAGTCTAATTCAAGAATTTTAGTTTCTTGTTTTCCTGAGGAAGGGCTTTTGTTTGAATCAGACAAAAATTTACTGCTTTCTTTTTTTGATTCTTTTCCTGAATTAATTGAAGCAAACCAGAATTCTGTTTTGTTTTCTAAATCCCTGAAAATTGATTCTTTTTCACAAATTTCTTCTTTGAAGGCAGTTGTTCCTTTGGAATTTAATTCTGATAATGCTTTTGCTGTATTTAATTCACAGAAAATTCCTGTTGAAATAAAAGAAAAAAACGCGGTTTTTTATTTGGAGGAACTTAATTCAGAGCCTTTGATTGAATTATTTTTTTCTGTTTCCAAACCTGTTTCTTTTGAATTTTCCGAGAAATCAAGAAAAAAACTTGATGAAAACACTTTTTTGGTTTTTTTTGATTTACAGTTAAAAAACAATCTGGCTTTTGATTTTGATTCAATTAAAATTTTTCTTCCTTTAAATGACTCTGATTCAATTCTTGAAGCAAAATTAACAGATTTTTCTTCTGAAATAAAAGTTTATTCTTTGGGAAAAAAATTTTTTTTTAAAACCTCTTTAAATAAACTTGAGTCAAAAAAATTTTTTCTTGAAATAAAAATAAAAGACTTTGATGAATACAAAAAATCATTGAAGAATTCTCTTTTATCTGAAATTTCATTGATTGAAGACCCTGTTTTCAGAAAAAATTTTCAGACAAAAATTAATTCTGCTGATTCCTTTGAAGAATTAATTGAATTAAATGCCAAACTTTCTTCTTTTCTGGAAGAAAAAAATTCTTTTATGAATTCAGAGTTTTTGTCTCTTAAGTCGTTGGTTGAAGAAAAAATTACAGGACTCAAAGAAACTGTTGCTTTTTTTGATTCAACAGGATTTTATTCTGAATCAAATGAATTAAAATCAAAAATTCTGAAAGCTGAATCTGATTTAATCAAAGCTGTTTCTGTTTCTAAAGAAAAAGGAACAGAACTGCTTCTTTCTGTTAATTCTTTTTTGGAGGAAGTTTCTGACAAAAACCTTGAAGCATTTCTTTTAAACAAAAGAAACTTTGTTTTAGAAAAAACAGCGGGTTCAAATGAATTAATTGCTTTGCTGAACAGCAAAAAAATTTTTGACTTAAAGAACGCCCTGCTTGAACAAGACACTAATTTTTTGTCTTTTTTTTCAAAAAAAGATTATTTTAATTCTGCTCTTTCTTTGAATTTAATGCAGTCTGATTCAAAAAAACTTCTTGAATTAATTTCCAAAGAAATCCAGCTTAAAAAACAAAAATTGAATGAAAAAAAAATTTTTTTCAAAGAAAAAAAGCAGTTAACTGAAATGCTTTTTTCTTCTCTTGAAAACGCTTTATCTGAAAGCAAATTTTATCTTTCTCCTATTTCAAAGTCAAGACTTAAATTTTTAAGAAATGAATTTGATTCAATTAATTTTTCTTTTAAGGACAGCAGTTCTCCTGAAAGCCTGCTTTCAGCTGAATTGCTTGCAGAACAATCAGACAAAGAATTAAATGCAATCCATGAAGAACTTTCTTTTTCTTTGAATAAATTAAAAGAAGACGCAAAAGTTTTCTTGTTGTCTGCAAAAATTTCAGGAAAAAATATTTCTTCTGCACAAACTCTTTTTGAGGAAGGAAAATACATTGATTCAATTAATGCTTCTTTTTTTTCAGCTGAATCCTCTCCAACAGCTTTTGCTTTTCTTTCTTCTTTTGAAGTCCCTTTGCAGGTTTATCCTCTTCTTATTATAATTCTTTTTGTTGCAGGAAAAAAATTTTTTATTAAAAAAAAGAAGAAAAGAAAGCCTAAAAAGAAACATTTAAAGAGTTTGGAATAAAAGAAAGGAATATTTAAATAGTGCTTTGCTTTTATTTTTGTGATGCCAGAAAAAAAGGATTTAAAGTACAGTATTATGGATAAAGCTTTGGGAGTAAAGCAGTCTGTTTCTAAATCAATTCCTTCTGTTCAATCCCTTAAAAAAAAACCTGTTTCAAAATCAAAGCCTGCTCCAAAGCCTGTAAAGAAATCTGTTCAAGAAAAAAACCATAGTTCTTTGATTGGAATTGCAGTTATTTTTTTGATTGTGGTTGTTGCATTAATTTTTGTTTTGGATGATTCTCTTGATTTAGATTTAGTTGATGCAGGAAAAGAAAATCAGCCTTCTTCTGCTGATGAAATTCCTGAAAACCAAGAAGAAATCAAACTTTCTTTTGATGAAAGATACACTGAATGTGCAAGCAAGCCTTTGGTTCAGCATAAAGATGAATGCCTTCAAAATCTTGCAGTTGAATTTAACAAAGAATTCTTGTGTGATGAATTAACTAATCTTGATTTAGAGAAATGCAGAAGGCTTGTCTGGAAAGCTAATGCAGTGGTTTCTTTGGAAATAGAAAAATGCAGTGAGCTTTTAACTGAATTAGATAAAATTGAATGCATTAAAGAAATTGCTTTATTGTCTTCTGATAAAACAATCTGCAGTAAAATAACTGAAGTGGTTTCTTCTGCTGATTTAACTCAGGTTAATTCATGTTATATTGCTTTGGCAGTTCAGGAAAAAGATTTGTCTGTTTGTGATTTAATTGAGGGAAGCATGAAGGACACCTGTAAATTTAATACTGCTGTTGTTATTTCTAATCCTGATTTATGCATTGGATTTGAAGTTCCTACTATAAGAAATGACTGTATTGCAAGAATCGCAAAAAACTTGAATGATGTTTCTTTGTGCAACAGAATAAGCAGTTCAATTCAAAAAAATAAGTGCATTAAAGATTTATCTTAAATATAAATACAAGTAAATTGCTACTCCAAATAAAACAAAAAGCATTCCTGCAATTAATTCCTGTTTTATTTCTTCTTTTTCAAATATTATTTCAGTTTTTTCGCAGGAAACTTTTTTTCCTTCAAATTCCAGTGTGCATCCTAATTCAAATTTTCCTGCAGTGTTTGATTTAATTTTTGTTTTAAAGTAAACTATTTGTTTTGGGTGAATTGACGCAAATTTTTTTTCATTTTTTTTTAATTCAATTCCCTTTCCTAAAACAGTTATTTTTGCATTATGCACTGTTTCAAGTGAATTGTTTATTATCACTATTTCTATTTCGCTTTCTTCTTTTATTTGATTTATTTGTTTTTTCAGCATAATTATTGGTTCAAGTTTTTTTTTGTATTCTTTTGGAAGTATTTCAGGATAATTTGATTTAATTGTTTTTTCTTCTTTGAATTCATTCAAATAAACTGCTACTGCATTCGGAAGAAGTCTTGTATTTGGGTTTTTCAGCCTGTAAGTGAATTCCAGTGAAATTTCTTTTCCTGCCTGAATTTCCCCTGAAAACGAACTTTTTCCTTTTATTAATTCAATGTCTTTTCGTTCTTTGTCTCCGTCAGTTATTTTCACAAAAGTTGATTCATTTCCGTAATTTTTTAAAGTGGTTTTCACGTGTATTTCCTGTCCTACTACTAATTCTTTTGATACAACTTTTTTTGTAAAACTGCCTTCAGGAAAAAAAGCAGTCTTATAATTTCCTATTATTGAATCATTGTAAACATTTATTTTTGGAATGGAATCAGATGAATTTCCGCATATTCTGAGTTCATTTTTTGTTTTTAATTCTTCTTTTTTTAGTGTTATTCTTTGAAATTCGTTTCCTGTTCCTGATTCAATAATTGAAATCAGTTTATTATTTAATTCAACTGTAATGTTTGCGTCTCCTTTAATGTTTGGAGTAAAAGTATAATGCACTGAAATAATAGTGAATTCCTCTGAATTAAATTCATCATAAAAAATTATTTTCATGCATTCCTGTGCGTTAGCTTCATGTATTTTAAGTTCTTCTTCATAGCCTATCGAAAAAAAAGTTTTTTCTTTTATTGTTTCTCCGCTGACTATTCCTGTTAAAAGCACAGCAAGAATTACAAGCATTTTTTTGTTCATTTTTTCCCTTTAATTTTTTTAAGTATTTGTTGTATGGAACTCTTTAAATTTTTCTCGTTTTTTATTTCAATTATTTTTTTATAGTTTTTTTCTGCTTTTTTTTTGCAGTAATTTGTTTCCTCACAGTAAAGATTGTCCTGAATTTTTATTTCAGTATAGCCTCTTTTTCTAAGCCTTTTTTCAAGAATCTTTCTTTTTGTTCTTAAAACAAAAAATAAATCTGTATTTATTTTCATTTCGCATAAAGTGTGGCCTTCAATTATTATGTTTTCTTTTTTTTTCAGGAATTCATTCATTTTTTTCTGGAATTTTTTTAAGTCTATTTCAACTTCGCTTCCTTTTCTTTTGCCTGTTTTTGTTTTTAAAGCAAAATCTTTTTCGTTTACTGTTTTCCAGTTTAATTTTTCCTTTAATTTTTCTGCTAAAACCGTTTTTCCTGTTCCAGGAATCCCTGTAATTAAAACCTTCATTTTTTCACTTTTATTCTGTTTAATATTCCTCTAAAAAGAGAGCAAACAACTATTGGCATTTTAGTTAATTCAAATTCTATTGAATTAATTTTTTTTCCGTTTATTTCAACGGCTTTTCCTATTATTTCATTTTTTTTTACAAGTGAATCAAAATGCTTTGAATTGTCTCCTTTAACCAAAAATTTTTCTTTTTTTCTTTTCAGCATTCTGTGTAATAAAAATTTTTGGTTTCTGTAAAACATTATTATGTCTCCTGTTTTTAGTTTTTCTGATTCAATTAACTTGATTTTTATTCTTGAATTTTCGTTGATTAAAGGAAGCATGCTTGTCCCTTTTGTTTGTACTTCAATTGTTTTTCCTTTATTGTTTTTTTTAAACAAATCAACTGCCTGAATAAATGTTTTTTCTTTCATTTCATTCACAACTGAATTTTCTCTGCCTTTCAGAAACAAAATTGAGATTTCCAAGTTTTTCATTAAATGAAAGAAGGATATGCGGATTTTCTGCTTGCACGTAATAAATTTCTCTTAATTTTTTTTCTACTAACAGATTTATTTTGTATGCTTCCCTTCCTTCAAAGAAAATTTTTTTATCGAACTCAAATTTTATTTCTTTGTTTGGAACCATGAATTCTTTTGTTTCAATAAATTCATCGAAATTGAATTGTCCTCCTTCATAATATAAGAAAAACAAGGGAAGCACAATATCTCTTTCAGTTAAATCAAAAAAATTTTTTTCTTTTAATCCTTTTTCAAGTGCGTTTTTACAGGATTCTGAATAATTTAATTTAATTACTTTTGAGTTCTTGATCAGGATTTTTCCAAAAATTCTTTCTTTTGGAAACGAAACAGCAATAACTCCTTCAATAAAGTTTTCATTTTTGTCCAAAACAAAAAAATTATAGTCTACGCTGAAATTAGAGTCAATTTTTTCATACAAAAAGTAATATTCCTGTCCTTTTTTGAATTCAATTTTCTTTAAAGGATTTATTTTTATTTCAAATTCTTTTGTTTTTCCGTCTGAAGGCATTATTTTCAAGAGAAAATTCATTCCTGTGATTATACACGGAAAAGAAATTTCGTTTAATCCTTTTCTTAAATCAAAATAATTAACGCATTTTAATTCTTTTTCATTAAATACTTCTATTCTGGCTTTTTTTAATTCTTTTTGGGAAACAATATTCAATTCAACTATTTTTTTTTCAAAGTCAAATGAATAACTATTTAATTCCAGTTCATAGTCATTTAATTTATTTTCTGGTTTTTTCTGAATGCATCCAAAAGCCAGCAAAAAAACAACCAATAAAAATAATGCTTTTTTTTTCATTAAAAGAAATAGTGTTCTTTCTCTTTTTTAATATAACATTTACTAACTAATTTGTTTTTTTGAAGTTAATTTAGCCAATTACAAAGTAAAGCCGGTTTGTGGAGAAGCAGATATAAACATACTGTCATCCGGAGTAAAAACAATTTTTGTGTTTAATTTTTTTATTTCAGGCTTTTCGTATTTCATACAATAAAAAAAACTTCATTACTATATAAATAATTATCTGTAGTTATTTTTTTTTGATTTGATGGAAAAAATAAATAATTCAATTTATCACACGGATTTAATTTATACAAATAAATGCAATATTAGGTGCAGGCACTGCATTAATGACAGCTGTAAAGAAAAAATAGGAAAACTTGGCTGCAACAAAGTTATTTCTATTTTAAATGAAATGCCAAAATTTAATGTTAAATATCTAGGAATAACAGGCGGAGAATCACTTATTTATGAAAAAGAAATTCTTGAAATTATTTCTGAAGCAAAAAAACTTGGAATAGAATCTTCTTTAGTTTCAAATGGATTGTGGGCTTATAACAAAAAAAACACAAAAAAAGTGCTTTCAAAATTAACTAAAGCAGGGCTAAACAGGCTTAATGTAAGCTGTGATGAATTTCATTTAGAGCACGTTCCTATTCAGAATATTTTGAATGTTTCCAGCGAAGCCAGAAAAATAAAAGACTTGGATTTTTTTCTTCGTTTTACTCAAACAAAAAACTATTCTGTTATAGATTTCATTTCAGAAAACAAAAAATTTTTTAAAAACGATTCTTCAAAAGATCCCTTAGGATTTTTTGTTCAACTGCTTTTGCCTTTAGGAAGGTCTTCAGTTAATGTTCCTGAACAGGATTATTTTTTCTTTAAAAAATCAATTAAAACAAGATCTTGTAGTTTTAGAAGCAGTCCTTCAATTGATTTTAAAGGAACTTTTTCCATTTGCTGTTTAGGGTCTGATGCAGAAAACACGGCATTTCAGTTAGGAAACATTTATTCTGATGATATAAATGGTTTATTTGAAGCATACAAAAACAGCATTTTTGTTTTTTATCTTAAAGCAAAAGGACCTTATTTTATTGCAAAACTTGCAGAAAAAAATAATTTAAAAAAAATCAAGAAAACAAAAAAGTCTTTTGAGAAAAATATTGGAATATGTGATTACTGCATACTTACTTTGAGTCAATATAAAAAAGAAGATATTTTAGAAATTTTGGAAGCTCATTTAAAGAAAAACAGAAAGGAAATGTTTAAGTGTTCAAAAGAAAATGTAAAGAATGCAGCAAAAAACTGGAAAGAATTGCAGACAAAACATTATTGGAAATAATTAATTATTTTTTAATCAGTTTAAAGGATTTTAGTTTTTTTATTAATTCTTTTGTATGACTTAAAGCTTTTTTTTCAGGTATCCCATATTTTTTTGCAAGTTTTAAAGCAATTTTTTTTTCATTATTTTTTCCGTTAATTTTTTTCCAGACAAAAGTTCCTGTTTTATTTAATACAAAAAAATCATTGTTTTCAGGATTAAAAACTATTGTTTCTCCGTCGACTTCTCTGGTTTCAACTTTCTTTGTTTTTTTAATCATTTTTTCACTTTTTTGTTTTATATTATTAAAGAGCATTTGTTTTTAATTCAATTCTTTTTCAAGTTTTTCTTCAATTTTTTCCATTACTTTTTGTTGTATTGGAAGACGCAGTAAAAATGCAGGAACTTTTTGCATTAAATCAGAATACAAGCCAAGCCTTTCTTTTGCTTTAATTTTCGTGAAATTCAAGGGCCCATAATAATCATTCATAATTAATTTTGCGGTTCCCTCGAATTTTGAGAGTTTTTCTAGCTTTAATTTTTTTGCCTGAATTATAAAAAAAACTGCTTTTAATTCAACTGGTTCACTGCTTTTTTTTTCCAGAATAAAAGGAACTGAATTAAAAGGACAGCTTTGAATAAAAAATTTTTTTCTTTTTTTAAACAAAAAATTGAGGTCTTCTCCTAAAATTAATCCTTGTTCGCACATTCTTGCAGTAGTGGTTTTTCCTGCTGTTGGAGCCCCGCAAAAAAGATATCCTTTATTTTTTTTTCTTACTGCTGATGAATGAATTAAACCGCATTCAAAATCATTAAAGTAAACTGCAATGCATTTTGAAAGATTGTCAATAAAAAAATTCCAAAAAAAAGGAGTGTTTGCATGTATTTCAATTTTTCCTTTGTTTTTGTTTAAATCAAGCCATCCAAAAAGATGCTCTTTTCCTTTTTCGCTTTTTTTTCCCTTGAATTTAATTAAGTTTTTTTTTTCATTAAACAATATTTTTTCATAAAAATTTCTTCTGTTTTTCAGTATTTGTTCATTTAAATCCAAGTTTCCTTTATAAAAAAAATACTCTAATTTTAAATCAGGTTTTTTGTTTGAAGCAAATTCTTTTTGAAATAAATTAAGGTAGTTTGAAATTTTTTTGTTGTTTGTTTTAATTGAAACAGTTTTTCCTGCAAAATAAAATTTAGATTCAAGCATTTTCAATCAACTTAAATATAGAAACTTCTTTAATTTTAAATTAGTTTACTATTGAATGCCTTATTTTCCAGAAAAGCGGAAGAATAAATGAAAAAAAAACAACTTTTATTTTTTTCTTTAAGCCGTCTGTCCAATGCAATCTGTTTTTTGTGTTTTGATAATTATAAAAAAAAGCGTTTTTCTTTTTTATCAGTTTTTTAATTGTTTTTTTCCTTAAATAATTCAGTTTGCGTTTATCTGAAATTTTTTTTAGTTTTTTTATTCCTTTGATTTCTTTTCCGAATAATTCTTTAAGCAGTTCATTAAAATAAACCAGTTCTTCTACTGCATTATATTTCACTGCTTTTTCTTTGAGTTTTTTTTCGTTTAATCCTTTTGAATTAATTTCATTTACGTCAACCAAAGATTCAAATATTTTGTTAAATGGATCGTGATAAACACTGCTTAAAACAGAAATAATTACGTTGTCTTCTTTGCAGGGAATCCTTAAATTATTTATTTTAGTGGAATCTCTCCATATTTCATTTAAGTTTATTTGAAATGAATTAACCGGAAAAAACAAGCTTTTGTGGGGTTCTGCAATATATGTAAAACCGTTTTCTTTTTTTTTCATTAAAGGATAATGCTGTAAGTTTTCATAAAACCAATTAAAAAACACTTTTTTGGTTTTTTTTGATTTTTCCCAGAAGTCTGCTGAATCAGAAAAATATTTTTTTTTCTTTAAAATCCTTTTTGTTTTATTGTAGTTTTTTTCTTTAATTAAAAAATCAAAGTCTGCTGAAACTCTTAACATTGTTTTGCTGTAAATCGAATAATTCAAAGCAGTTCCTTTTATTGCAATAAAATTTATTCTTTTTTTTTGGAATTCTTCTGCAAGACAGTCAATTTCTTTTTTATACAAGAAATTTTTTAATAAAATTTTTTTGTTTATTAAATTTAATTCTTTTGCTGTTTTCGGAGCAAGTTTTTTGTTTATTTTTTTTGAAATAAATCCTGTTATTCTGTGATAAACACATAATTCCAAGAATTTTTTTTGATTAATTCCTTTATAATCTTTTTTTTTGGTTTTTTCCTGTATTAATTTAATTAACAGTTTTTCTTCTGTTTTCATTTGAATCATTTTTATTATATTTTGGTTCTACTTTAAATTAAATAACAAAGAAATAAAAAAAGTGATTTAATGAAAATTTTGTTTGTTTCCCCGTATTTTTTTCCGTTTGTAGGAGGTGCAGAAAATCATCTTCTTAGAATCTGCAGTGAATTAAAGGAATTAAATCATGAAATAATTGTTTTTACTTCAACTAAAAATTCGCAGTCAAACAAAAAAATGAAAATTATTGTTTCTCCTCCTTTGTTCACTTATTCTAATACTCCTTTTAATTTTTGGGAAAACCAAATAAATAAAGTGATTGAAGAAGAAAAACCCGATGTTGTTGTCGGCTCTCTTTCCACTCCATTTATGGCTGATTTTTCTGCAGTAATCACAGAAAAAAAAAGGATTCCTTTTTTTTTAATGTACTATAATGATTTTATTCCAAAAAACTTTTTTGAAAAAGTTTTTCTTGAATTTTACCGGTTTTTTTTTATGAACAAAACCCTTAATTCAGCAGACAAAATTATTGTTCTTTCTGAGTATTATGCAAAAAATTCTTCTGTTTTAAATCCTTTTTCAAAGAAAATTTCTGTGGTTTCTCCTTTTTTGCGTTTAAGGGAATTTAATTCTTTAAATGAATACAAAAAAACTTTTCCTGAAAACAAAGTGGTTTTGTTTGTCGGCGCATTAAACAAAGGCCAGAATTACAAAGGATTAAATTATTTAATTAAAGCAGTTTCTTTGGTTAAAAAAATTTTTCCTGAAATAAAACTGGTTGTAGTTGGAAAAGGAAACAACATGAATTATTTCAGAAAACTGGCAGAAAAAAAAGGAGTTCAGTCAAATGTTTTTTTTGCCGGAGAAATTTCTCAAAAAAAACTTTTGTCTTTTTATTCTGAATGCAAAACTCTTGTTCTGCCTTCTGTTAATGATTCAGAAGGATTCGGCTTGGTTTTTTTAGAAGCAATGGCTTTCTCCAAACCTGTAATTGGAACCACTGCAGGAGGAATTCCCGCAATAGTTAAACATAATTTTAATGGTTTTTTAGTTGAACCAAAAAACGAAGCAAAATTAAGCAAAGCAATTGAATTCATTTTAGAAAATGAAAAAAAAGAAAAAAAAATGGGGGAAAACGGCTTTAATTATCTGAAAAAATTTTCTTCTAAAAAAAGCATTAATAAATTAATTAAATTGTTTGAGAGTGCATTAAATGAAAAAAAACAATAAAATTTTGATTTTATTAATTTTGTTTTGTTTGTTTGCAGTTCTTGTTATTCAGTTAACTTCCCCAACCTCTCTTTACAGAGATCCGTGGATGTTCAGGCATTTGGGGGCAGCAGAACTTGTTTTGAAAACCGGCAATTATGTTCTTTCTGATGAATTTTTAGTTAAATTCAATTTTTTTGGAGAAGATTTTTTTCTTAACAATAACTGGTTTTTTTATTTTATTCCTGTTTTATCAGGAGTAATTTTTCATTTTTTGTCAGGCTTGAATATTTATTTTGTTTTTAATTCCTTTTATTTTTTGATTTTAATTCTGGCTTTATCTCATTTTATTTTGTTTAAAAAAATTTTTGGCCGCAACCGGATTGCTTTGGGGCTGTCTTTAATTTTTGTTTTGTTTCCTTTTGAGCCACTTTACTATAAGATTTCAGTTCATGGCTGGATTTTTGTAAGAATTTTTTCTGCGATAGCAATGTATTTTTTTGCAAGATTTTTGCAGGATTTTTCATTTAAATCAAAAAACTTTTTGTTTCTTTTATTTTTTTCTTTTCTGGGAATTTATTCTGACAAAAGCGCTTTTGTTTTAGTTCTGCTTCCAGTTATCTTGTTTTTTCTTTTTTATTTTTTCTTTGAAAGAAAAAAAGCTTCCAGTAAAACATCTTTGAATTATTTTTTTCTGGTTTTTTTGGTTTTGGTTGTTCTGTCTATTTTTTCTGTTTTTTATCAGCTTTTCTGGAGTTTTTTAGGAACCCTTTATAATTTCTTAAATTTTAATTTTATTCCTTCTTTTATTAAACCAAGCCTTCCTTTTTCTGAATTTTATTTAGCAAAAAACTTTTCTTATATTTTAATAAGATACCTTATTCCTTTTTTTGCGGTTTTTTCTCTTATTTTATTGAATTTCAAAAAAATAAAAGAACTTGCTTTAAAAAACAAAATAATTAAGGCATTTATTTTTTCTCAGGCACTATTTTATTTTTTTGCGGGTTTTTTTTCTTTGTTTTCTTTTGCTTTTGTTTCCAGCAGAGGAGCTTCAATGCTTTTCTTGTTTTTTTCTTTGCTGGCTTTTTTGGGGTTGTCTCAAATGAAAAAAAGTCTGCTAAAATTTTTTTTGATTTCATTTTTTTTCTTTTTTGTTTTAATTCTTCCTTTTCTTTATTTTACTCAAACTCCGCAGTTTCAGTATGAACAATTCAACGAAAAGCATGTTTCTTCTTTGGATTGGGTGAACGAAAATTTAT
This sequence comes from uncultured archaeon, assembly GCA_964608675.1. Classification (GTDB taxonomy): domain Archaea; phylum Iainarchaeota; class Iainarchaeia; order Iainarchaeales; family 1-14-0-10-31-34; genus 1-14-0-10-31-34. The sequence continues at coordinate 291,212 of CAZSOZ010000001.1, forward strand.
CTGAAACGGCAATTGTTTATTCAGATGTAAAAATGGCTAAAGCGGTTTCACTGAAAACCAGTTTGTTGGGATTTAACCCTAAATTTGAATTTGGTTTTGTTATGGAAAACTATATTATGCCAGTTTATTTTACTGATGACTTAAATAAAGTTTTATTTTCATTTAAAGAAAAAGGAATAACTCATTTGCTTTTAACAAAGGAAATGAATTCTTTGATGGTTCAGCCTGCAAACGAGTTAATGAAGCCTGCAACTCATCTCAAAAAATTTGATTTTTCTGAAAACTTTAACAAAGTTTTTGAAAACAAGCAGGCAGGAATTTACGAAATAAAATACAATTAAAATTAACAAACATTTTTTTTTGTAATCAAATTTTTTTTGCATACTGCAAATTCTTCGTCTTTTTTCTTGCATCCGTTTTCAAGTTTACTGCATAATTCTTTTGCTTTTTCTTTACTCATGTGAACCCACATTAGTAAAGTTATTTTCTTTTTTAAGTCTTTCGGTTAAAAAAAAATTGGTTTGGTTTTCAGAAAAAAATCATCAAAAAAATTCATAAAAACAACAAAGAAATTATGTAAAAGAAGCTTTTTTTTAAAAAGTTGTTTCAAAAAAAATCAAATAAATTTTTTTGTTATGATTAATTCATTTTTTTTACTTTAATCTGACTGCATCTAAATCTCTTATTGCGTTTGAATTAATTCTGAATTTGTTTGAAACATATCTTGCGAATTCTATTGCAGTGTCTTTTTCTCCGTGGTTTACAATTATTTTTTTGGGTTTTGGATTTAAATTTCTTATATAGTTTACTAATTGGTTTCTGTCTGAGTGCCCTGAAAACCCTTCAACGGTTTCCACTCTCATGTTAATTGGCAGTTCTCTTGTTTTTCCATTATCGCTTATTGGAGTTTTTTTTAGTCCTTTTTGTATTCTGTTTCCTAATGATCCTTCTCCCTGATATCCGACAAACACCATTGTGTTTTTTGGGTTTTCTGCCATTTTTTGAAAGTATTGAACTGAAGGTCCTCCTGTAAGCATTCCTGAAGAAGCAATAATTATTGCTTCTTTTTCTTCTAAAATTTTGTCTCTTTCTTTTGCGTTTGCTGTCTGAAATAATTCTGAAGTAAAAGGAGAATCATTTTGGAGTACTCTTCTTTGAACTCCTTTTCTTAAGTATTCTGGATAAGCTGTATGAATTGCGCTTGCTTCTTTTGTCATTCCGTCAACAAACACTTTTCCGTCAAGCATTCCTTTTCTATAATATTCTTCTATTACCAGCATTATTTCTTGGGCTCTTCCAACAGAAAAAACCGGAATCAAAGTGTTTCCTCCTTTATGCATTGTTTCTTTTAAGATTCTGATTAATTGTTCTTCTGCTTTGTTTCTGTCCTGCTGTATGTCGTCTTTTCCTCCGTAAGTTGATTCAATAATCAAAGTTTCTAGTCTTGGATAATTAATGTCTACATTATTAAAGAGTCTTGTAAAACCAAATTTAATGTCTCCGCTGTATACTAGATTGTGTGCTCCTTCTCCTATATGAAAATGAACTGAAGCACTTCCTAAAATATGTGATGCATTATGTAAAGTTATTCTCATGTCAGGAGCAATATCTGTTACTTCTCTGTATTCACGTGTAATGCAGTATTTTAGCATTTCTTTTACGTCTCTTTCTGTGTATGGAGGTTCTTTTCCTTCTTTAATTAATACATCAATATAATCAAACTGCAGTAATGCCATTAAATCTCTTGTAGGTTTAGTATTATGCAAACAAATTGGAGCATTCCCTCCAACAAAATTTTCATCTTCATCTACTGAAAAGTCATAAACATGGCCATTGCTTGCTTCAACTTTCTTTATTTTTGTAATAGGCAAGAAACTTAGATCAGATTCAGCCAATTTTGACAGGTTTTCTTGAATTGAATATGTGCTTCCCTTGGTGTTTACTATCCACCCTTTATCAATCAACGCTTTTAGTCTTTCTTTTGTAACACTTTTCCTTTCTTTGAGTCTGTGATAATACCATTCTTTGTTGAAGTTTGTTTCTTTAAGGGGAATTATTTCAGTCGACTTTTTATCTAGTCTTTTTGTTCCTCCAAAATCACTTAAGTTCAAGGTTATTCTATGTGCAATATTTTTTGTTTTTGCTGAGACAACATGTCTTGAAAATAAGGTATAATTGATTCCAAGTTGGGTTAGAACATATGAAATATCAGAAACTAATCTTTCACTTACACTTATAGCGTGTGCAGTTTTGTTTAACAAATTTACTGTTCCGTCTCCCTTAAAATATGCATCAACAAATTGCATTTTAAGTTCATTTGATACATTGAAAACTATTTCTGGGACATGTTTACTTGTTGCTTTTTTATATTCTTTGAAAAAGTAGTTTTTAAACAAATCCCTTACTACTATTGAATTAACTGAAACTGAAATAGTATTTCTATTTTTAACTGCTTCCTTTGCTTCTAGACCGAAAACTGTTTTAATGCAGTTCTTTAGTTCTTTAACTATTTCTTCTTCTTTTAATCCAAAAGTAAACCTAACAGCCCTTTTTTCAATGTGCCCTTCTGAAGCAAAGTAACCCAAAATTCTTAAGAGTTCTTTGTTGACCTCTAATACTTGGGGGATGCCTTTGCTTTGTTTTGTTTTAATTTTTCCATTTTTGAATAAATATTTGTTTTCATTCATTTTTCCCTTTAAGTTAATTAACTTAGTTTCTTGTGTTGGGATTTTTTGAGGCACTACTAATTGGTCACCTTCAGAAAGCTCGTTGACTTTAATTTCTTTTATTTTTCCGTTTTTCAATACAAAAACACTGTGGCTTCCTGTCACTTTAACTTTTCTCCCTGTTTTTGCAGTGATTTCAAATAAGTCATCATCAACTGAATGTCTTATAACTTCTTTTACTTTTTTAAATCTGACTTTATAGTCTTTTTTAGAAAAACAAGGCACTTCAATATTTCTTTCAGGTTTCGCTGCAATAAATTCATTGTAAGGTAATTCTTCTTTTTCTTTTGATTCATCAATTATTGAATCAATTACTTTTCCAATTTTTTCAGTTTTAATTACGCCATCTTCTTTAATCATTACTTGTTCTTCATAATCTACGCTGCAATAAACAGGCCCTCGATAACCCATTTTAAATAATAATGGAATTAAACCTGAATGATCTAAATGCGCGTGGCTTATTACTACTCCATCTAGCTGGTCTAATGGAAACCTTATTGCTTCAAGGTAAGGGTATGGTTGTTCAATATTTGCTACGTCTACTCCCACATCTAATAACACTTTTGTTTCAGGTGTTTCAATCATTAAACAGCTTTTTCCTACTTCCCTGAATCCACCTAATGCAGTTAATCTAACCCAGCCATTGTTTTTGTTTTTTTCTCTGTAAATTTTTTTTGCTGTTTCATTTAAAATTTTTTTTCTTTCTGAACTGTATTTATGAAGATGGTGCCTTATTCCTTTGAGTATTTCTGATTCGCTTGTAGGGCTTCTTAAAATATTAGGCGTCCAGCCTGTCTTTAAAATGATTTCTTTTGATGTTTCTCCGCCTTTTCCTATTACTAATCCGGGTTTTATTGCATCAATTACTACTTCGCTGAAAGCAGGATTAAAGTAAATTTCTTTTATTTCTGCGCTTTCAGGAACCAATTCCTGAATTACTTTTTTTGCATGCATTTCGTCTGACAAAAGGCTTTTGTCTGTTCTGATATTTACTCTTTTTTTTAATTCAAATGCAATTTTTGCAACAAAGTTTTCGTTTTCAAAAAAAGCTTTTGGATTTCTTGTATAAATTGCTACTTCAGGGCCTTCCATTTCAATATTTGTTATTTGAGTTTCTTTTGGAAGGTTTGACTGAATTATTTCTTTTACTTCTTTTAATGCATCCATTAGTTCACTCTCTCTTTTTTTAAGTTAATCTTTTTATATTTAAGAAAAAAAAATTCAAAACCAAGTTTTTTTTTATTTAATCCTGTTGTATTTCTCTTGTTCCGTTTTTGTCTATAATCATTATTTTTACTGAAATTCCACCGGAATAAAGGTCTCTTTTTTTTGAGGCTTTAACTGCTTTTAATGCTAATTCAATTCCTTGTTCTGTTGAAATGTTTTCAGCATAATTTTGGTCTAAAACACTCATTGCAAGTTCTGTTCCAGAACCAGTGACTGCAAACCTTTTTTTTTCAAGAAGGCCTCCGGAAGGATCAATATCAAATAATTCAGGTTTATTGTTTATTCCTCCTACTACAAACTGCACAAGGAAAGGATAAAACCTGTTTGAATTCAAAATGTTTGAAGCAAATGTTGCAATTGCTTTCGGAGTAATTTTTGTTTCTCTTTCTATTTCAAATAATTTTGCATGGCTTCTCAGAAACCTAACTAAAGTTAATGCGTCTCCGACTGAACCCGCAATAGTTACTGCAACATTATCGCTTATTTTGTATATTTTCTGGACTTCTTCATCGTAAGCTAAATGCCCCATTGAAGCTCTCATGTCTGCTGCCAGTACAACAGAATCTTTTGTAACCAAGCCTACAGTTGTAGTACCAGTTTTAAGTTTTTTGTCTTCCAAAAAAAAATCACCACAATTAGTCAAGTGCGCCTATATTTAATGTTTTACTAACTATTTAAAAACTTAATTAACTAAACCGCAAACATTAAAAATAAAAAAAGACTAAATGCTGTTATGCCTGCAAGAAAAACTGCGATGCACAAATATCTTCCTGAAATAAAAAAAGAATTAAAATCCAAAAAAACAGGCTTTTCAGAAAAAACTCTTTTTTTAGAACAAGCATTCAAAAAACTAAAGAAAAAAATTCCAAAAGAACGCCTTGGATTATATCTTCAAAGAACAATGCGTAATTCAAAAAATAAAGCTGAAAGAATTTTTGCAGTTAGAAACTTAATAAAGTATTCAGGTTCTGAATCAGCAGCCAGGCATTTAAGAAAATCAGTATTTTTTGACAGAGATCCTTTGGTAAGGCTTTCTGCTTTTCAGGAACTGCTTAAAACAAATGTTTCTGATTCAATTAAAAGAAAAATATTTTTGGAAAGATTTTTCAGGCAGGAAGTTATTCTGGATCCACAATATTCAAAGCAGACAACAACTGCAAGAGCTTTTTTTAAAAAAGAATATATTGATGCTGTTGCATTTAATAAAAAAATGAAAGATAAAACAAAACTTGTTTTTTTTGAGACGGCATTTAAGAGAATTGAAAAATCAAATGTTTTTGAAAAAAAACTTCATTTGAACGAATCAGTTAAAGAACATTTGCAGTCAAAAATTGATTTTTTAAAGCAAAAATTGAACAGAAAAGCAGCTTAAAGCAAAAACTTTAAATTAAACTAAAAACAAAGTTAAATAAACAAATTTTCTATTGAAAAAAAAGAAAAAATAATTCGTGAGGTCATTTTTTGAAGAATTTGTTTATTGGTGTTTTAGTTTTGTCTGTTCTTTTGTCTGGATGCACTGAAGACAGCACAGGACAGGCATTTAAAAGCTTGAACGAAAAAAAAGTTCTGCCTCCTGTTGATTCAACAATTCAGGTTCCTTCAACTCCGCAAAACTTGACTGCAGTTTCAGGACCAAACACAGGCCAAATAACTTTGGATTGGAATCATTCAGATGAAAACGTTTCTGATGGAAACATTTCTTATGAAACTTACTGGTGGACTAATGACATGAATGGAACAGACTATAATGGAACCATCTATTCAAATTTAACTTATTTAACACATACTACTCCTACTCCATCTGAAACAGGTTTACTGCATTACTATAAAGTTAAAGCCTGTAATTCTTTTGGATGCAGTTCTTGGTCTAACACTGATTCAGCTTACCCTAAATTAGGCGCTGAAGCAAACGGACCTTATACTGCTTTAGAAGAACAAGGTTTTATGGTAAGCGGAAATGCATGGTATCGATCAACAAATCCAAGTTATTATTGGTATTTGTCTGATACAAATTCAGATGTAAACTGTTATGTTTCAAGTCCATTCAATCAAAACACTACTGTTTATTGTGCTAACACTGGAACAATAACAATTAATTTAAGGGTTTCAGCTGCAAACGGAACAGAGTATGATACAGCGTTAATTACTGTTGACTCTAATTCAAGCAGTTCAGGATGCATTCCGTATTATGATAAGACTACTGGAATGTGGATTCCTTGTTCATCTGAATAAAAGTTTTCTGTTTTAAAAAACAGAAACTTTTCTTTTTCTTTTTTTTTTTAGTATTTTGGAATGATTTTGTCTATTTCGGTTATTACATAAGTTTCAAGATAAGCTGCAATTAAAAGCAATGTAAATGAAATCATCATTAAAATAAATGCATGAGTTAAAATTCTTTCAAATCTTTCTGATTCAAAGTTTTCTTTTGCTAATCCTTGTGAAGCAATTCCTCCTGAGATTGCTGCAGTAAAATACGTTAATGCTTCCATGGCTGTATGCGGAAGAACAGTAAGCAAAAGCAAACCAAAAAAAACAATCGGGTTTTTGTCTGCAATTGGCGCTAACTCCAGAGATTTGTGGGCAAAAACTATTCCCCAGACAGATGCATTCCATGTAATAATAAACATTGCTCCAAAACCGTAAATTAATGCTACAAGAAAAGTGACAATTAAAACCCATAAATTGTTTTGAATTATTCCAATAAAGAACTCAAATTGCCGGCAGTCTCCTAACAGGCATTCTTTTGCAGCGCTTCCTGTTGCTTCTCCTGTTGAATTCCCTAAAATTCTTTCATATGCTTGAAATTGTTCTCCGAACATGTATTTGTCTGAAACAAGTTTTTCTTGTCCTCCTTTGATTACAGTAAACTGGATTAATCCATTATAGTTTCCGTCTTCCTGCGGAAGAATAAAAATCATTAATCCAAATAACAAGAATGCACCGAAAAAAAAATACAAGTACACTTGAATTAAATGTTTGTGGTCTGACCATAAACTTTTAACTGAAAACTTTTTTGATCTAAACTGTAATTCAGTTATTTTTAAGCCGTTTGCTTCTACTTGTGTTTCTCTTCCTTCTCTTAATGCAAGTTCTTCAATTAGTTTGCTGATTAAAGGCATTAATGCCATTGAAGTAAAAAACACTGATACAATTCCAATATAGCTTGGAAACAAAAAAAACGCTACAATTATTCCTATTAAAGCATAAACAAACCCCATCATAAAAGCTCTGTCAGGAGAAGCATGTAGTTTTGCTGGATTAATAAATTTGCTTATCATGCATAAAAATAGGTTTACCTGCTTTAAAACTTTTCCTAAATCATTCTTTTTCTTGGAAGAAATTGTTTTGGTTTAGGCATTCTTTTTGTTTTAAGCGGTTTTTTTTGTATTAATTTTTTTTTGCTTTCATTTTGGTTAATCCATTTTCTTGCTTGAACCAAAAATTTTTCGCTTTTTTTAGGAGCGCCTTTTTTTTCTTCAATAACTGCTTTTTGAATCAGTTCATTTAATCCGGGTTTTTTTGCGATTTCTTTTTCTATTATTTTCCAGCTTTCTTCAATTAATTTTTCTGCGTCTTTCCATGTGCATTTTCTTAATGAAAACGGAAGAAGAGTAAGCAAAGCAGTTAATCCAATTATTTTAATTATTTTTGTTTTGGTTTTTTTGTTTAAACTCATTTTTTTTCTTCTTTTGTTTTTTCTGAATCAGTTTTTTTTTCTTTGTTTATTTTTTCTATTTCTTTTTTTATTTCTTCTGTGTTTTTTTCTTTTGGTTTTTCTACTTTTTCTATAAAATTAATTTTTTTTGTTTCTTCAAAGTTTTTGAATATTGTCTGGCTGAATACTGCTTTTGCTTTTGGTTCAGGGACTATTCCTTCAAAAACCACTTCAATTTTTTCTTTTTCTTCTTTGATTTTTGGGGTTTCTCCAAAAAACTTGTTTTTTAATGCCTGTAGTTTTTCTTTTTTTTCTGTTAAAACTTTTTTCAGTTTAACGCTGTATTCTATTTCTTTTCCTGCTAATTCGTGATTAAAGTCAACTCTTATTCTTCCTCCGGAAACACTCTGAATTTTTCCTCTCATGTTATTTAATTCAACTATTAATCCAGGCACAGGCCTTATTTCTCTTGCAATGAATTCTTTCATTGGCAGAACTTTAATTAATTCTGCTTTTCTTTCTCCAAAAGCTTGTTCTGGTTTTAATTCAATTTTTTTTTCTTCTCCTTCTTTCATTTTTATTATTTCTTTTTCAAGGGATTCGAGGAGTTCTTTGTTTCCGATTATTATATTAATGGGTTCATAATTTATTTTTTCGTTATATATTCCTGCTTCTTCTGCTTTTTCTTTTATTGTTGAATCAAATATTTGTCCGTTTGTTTTGTCTCTTGCAGTGTAGTTGATTATTGCTATATCTCCTTTGTCCATTAAACCACCTTGCTTTTTTTTTAAATGCTGTACCAAAAACTTTTTAAAAAATTTTTATCAAAAAAACAGTTTTTTTTTGTGTTGCCTTTTCTTTTTTTTTTAAGAAAATAACAGCAATAATATTTACTAAAACTCAATTCTTTTAATACCTTTTATTCACATTTATTTTTTTGGTGTGTTCATGAATTTAAATCAATGGTTTGGAATTTTTGTTGCAGTTTTAATGGTTGGCTCAATTTTTGGTTTTGCAGTATATTTTAATGACGGCCAGCCTGAAGAAACTCTTGAAAATTCTTCAGAACCCAGTGTGCCTTCAACTGTTATTCAAATGAAATCAGAAAACGTGGAAGCAAAAGTTGTTGAAGTTTTGCCCAAAATTTTATTTAGTGCGTACACAAACGAAGCAGACATTACAATAATTAATGAAAAGCTTGCTTTGGTTGAAGGAATATACAAGTTAACCCCTAAATATAAACAGGTTGAGAACACGTCTTTTGGCACTTCTTTGGTTTATATTGCTGAAATTTCTTTTGATGAAGAAAAAACTTCAAAAGAAATTGTTTCTCAGATTGATTCTTTGACTGAAGGGCTTTTGTTTGACCCTGTTTATTTTGAAATAGTTTTGGTCAGCGTTCAGAAAAACGTTCAGTTTTCAAACGAACAGGGATTTGAAAAAGAATATGAATTTGAAGACCCTTTGACTGTTGCTTATACTGCGCCGGGAACAAAAAAAGGAGACCAAATTTTTGTCAGGCTTGATGCTTCTTTTACTGGAAACAATTTAGTTAATTTGTTTGCTTCGGGAACAAGAAATTTAAGCGCAGAACCAAAAACACATACTTTTGATGTAAATAAAATTGTTGAAGAAAAACTTCCAAGAATTGTTTTTGGAGCATATGTAAAATACAGTAATTTTGTTGAAGAAAGTGAATTAAAAGAAAAAATTCTTTCTTTAAGTAATGCTGTTGACGTAAATGTTTCTGCTTTTAAACCGGAAAATTATTTTACTGTTTTTTTTGATGCCAACATTGATTTAAAATCTGATTTAAATGATTTTTTTTCAGACAACAATTCTTTTGAATCAATTGCAGTTTATGAAGCAGGAAATGGTTTTTCTGCTGAAGTTTATTTTAATGAATCTTCAGATAAAAATGTTGCTGAACTATTTGAATTAATTTCAGGTTTTTTGGAATCAAAAACTGCTTCAAATATTTCTTTGAAGGAATCCAATTCTCAGGTCTTTGCATCTATTGCTTTGACTTCATCTGATTCCATGCAGACTGTTAATGAATTGAATGCTTTGTTTGGTGAATTAAATTTTGCAGGAAGCCAGATTCAGCAGGAAGCAGTTGTTTCTTTTGATTCTTTTTTTTCTGATGAAGGGCAGGAGTTCATTCCTGATAAAGAAACAGTTCAAGAAGTTTTTGTTTCTCCTGAAACACAAACCGGAGAAACAGTTGAATTAGTTGTTGAAATCGAAGTTGTAAGAGGTTCAATTGTTTCAATCAGGGCGGCTGCCTCTTGATTTATTCTTTTTTTAGTTTCATTATTGCTTCTGCAAGATCTCCGTTTGTTTCTTTTAATGCTTTTTCTGCGTCTTCTTTTTTTGAATTGGTTTGTTCCATTACTATTTTTATGTCTTCTTCGTTCAAGCTTTTTTCTTCTTTTGCTTCTCCTACTACTGAATAAATTTTTTGCCCTTGTGCATTCATTGCTGTAACGTTTGGGTTTTCTATTGTGAGTTTGCTTCCGTCTTCTAATTCAAAAACAACTTTTACTGCGTTTATTTCTTCTGATTTTATTCCGAATTGTTTCATTAAACCCTGCATTTGTTTTGGATTCATTTTTCCCATTCCTGGAATCATTTTTATCACCTAAAATTTTTTTTTGAGTTCTTATTTAGTTTTTTTTGGTTTTTTTCCATTCAATTATGTTTTGTTCCATTAAGTTTATTAATTTTCATTCTGTGTTTTTTTGTATGTCTAAAGGAATTATTTCTTCTTTTGAAAAATTTGTTGAAGCCAACCCTGAAATTGATTTGGATTCAAATCCTCAGAGAACAAAAGCATTAAAGGATTATTTTTCTTTTGGAGGTTTTGTTTCTTTGATTTCTTTTGATAAAAGCTGGCCAAAATTAATTTATCCTTCAAAGCAGAGATTATTATTTCAATTAAATGAATTAGAGGAAAGTAGGAAATTGTTTGAATCAAAATTAAATGACTGGAAAAAAAAGAATTCTGAAGCAAAAAATTATAAGACAATGGTTTCAATTAAAAAATTTTCTGAGCTGGTTTACTGGAAACATTTAGCAAAAAAATTAACTGACAAGGAATACAGCAATTCAGTTAATAGAGTGAATCTTCCTGTTGAACTGGTTTCAGACAAAAAATATAAGCCGATGATTAAAACTTTTCTTGAAGACGAAGAATACAGAAAGCATTTAATTGAAGCTTTTGAGAATTCTGTTGTATACAAAAAAGACAGGGAGTTAGCAAAGCATGCAAGCAATCTTCAGGAATTCAGAAAGAGTGTTTCAGAAACAAAAATAAATGAATTGTCAAAAAAAATCGAATTAATAAACAAAAATATTTCTTGTTTAAGAGAAATGATGAAGTGGGCTGAAAATAAATAATTCAGCTGATTCAGCCTGCAAGTGTTTTTATTACTGCTTTTCCTATTGCTCCATTTTGGTAAGCAAAAAACAGGGAAACAATAATTACAGCAGTAAATAAAATTATAATAACTCTTGTTTTTGTTTTTCTATCCATAAATATATTATGTATAAACTCTTTTTATTTTTTTTGTTTCACCTGCATTCTGGTTTCAATTTCTTTTTATTCTTTTTTTTCCTTTTTTTTTTAATGGATGTTGTTATAAAAGCAAAAGAATTAAATAAAATTGAATTCAATCCAATGCAGAAAAAAGCCTTAAATGAAGGGTTGTTTGATTCAAATGTAATTGTTTCTTCTCCTACTGCTTCAGGAAAAACTTTGATTGCAGAAATAACTGCTTTGAATTCTGTTGTAAACAAAAAAAAGAAAGTAATTTATGCTTGTCCTTTAAAGGCTCTGGCTTCAGAGCATTTTCAGGAATTCAAAAAAAAGTATTCAAATGAATTGAAGATAAGGACAACTATTTCTACTGGCGATTTTGATTCTAATTCAAAATACTTGCAGAATTATGACGTTATTTTTACTACTTATGAAAAAACTGAATCTCTTTTAAGGCATAAAGCTGAATGGCTTTCTTCTGTTGGATTATTAATTGTGGATGAAATTCACGAAATTGATTCAAACAGAGGGCCTACAATTGAAATAATGATTACAAAACTTCTTTTATTGAATCCAAAACTTCAGGTTTTGGGGTTAAGTGCTACAATTCCTAATTCAATTGAGTTAGCTGAATGGCTTAAAGCAAAATTAATTCAAAGTTCTTTTCGTCCGGTCAAATTAAGTGAAGGAGTTTTTTTTGAAAACACAATTCATTTTTTGAGAATCAAGGAAAGAATTGAATCCAAAGATGAGTCGATTGTTTCTCTTTCTCTTGATGCAGTAAAAAAAGGAAAACAGGCATTAATTTTTTGTAATACTCGCCCAAGTTCAATTGCGACAGCAAAAAAACTGGCAAAAACTATTGAAAAAAATCTTTTGGAAAAGGAAAAAATGTTTTTGTCAGACAAATCAAATGAAATTCTTAATGCTTTAGAAACTCCCACTGAACAATGCAGGATTCTTTCTAATTTAGTTAAATCCGGTGTTGCATTCCATAATGCAGGAATGCTTTCAAAGCAAAGAAGTATTGTTGAAGATTTGTTTAGAAAAAGACTTTTAAAAGTGGTTTCTGCCACTCCTACTCTTTCTGCAGGAATCAACATGCCTGCTTTCAGAGTGATTATTCCTTCGGTTTTCAGGTATACTGCCGGAGGCATGGCTAAAATTCCTGTCCGTGAATACAAGCAGATGGCTGGAAGAGCCGGCAGACCTAAATTTGATTCAGTCGGGCAAAGCATTTTGATTGCAGGAAACGAATTTGAAGCAGAAGAATTAAAGGAAGAATTTATTTTAGGGGACACTGAAGATGTTTCATCTAAACTTGGAATCGAACCTGTTTTGAGAACTCATGTTCTGGCTGCAATTGCAACAGGCTTTGCTTTTGACCTTGATTCCCTTGAAAAATTTTTTTCAAAAACATTTTATGCTTACCAGTTTAACGGCTTAGAGGAAATTTTCCTGAAAATTAATTCTGTTTTGCAGGAGCTTCAGGAAATGAATTTTATTTTTGGAAACAATAAAAGCTTTCAGCCTACTCCTCTTGGAAAAAGGGTTGCTGAACTTTATTTGGATCCATTGACTGCTAAAATGATTTTAGATTCTTTTGAAAGACCTTTAAATAATTTTTCTTTTTTGTTTTTGTTGTGTTCTGCTTACGAATTTTTTCCTTTGTTTTCTGTTTCTAAATCAAAAGAATCAGAATTATGGAGTCAGATGACTGCAGAACAAGATGAACTGCCTGTTAATTTAGAGGAATTAATGTTTTCTGATGTTTCTTTGTTAAAGAAATATAATTCTGCTTTGCTTTTGCAGAAATGGATTAATGAAGCCTCTGAGGAAAGCATGAGAAAAGAATTTAATGTTCAGCCGGGAATTCTTCGTTCAAAATTGATGATTGCTGACTGGCTGTTGTATTGTTTTTCTGAATTATCTTTGATTTCAGGAAAAAAATCTTTTATTCCTTTAATCAGCAAACTTAGAAAAAGAATGAAGCACGGAGTAAAAGAAGAACTTTTACAGTTAACTGAATTAAAAGGTGTTGGAAGAGTCAGGGCAAGAAAATTATTTAATTCAAATCTGACTTCAATTGCGTTGCTTAAAAAAACTGAATTAAAAAATCTTGCAGGAATTCTTGGAAAAGAAACTGCAGTAAAAATAAAAAAACAAGTAGGGCAGGTTTCAAAAAAAGACTTGGATTCAGTTAAAAACAGTTTTTCTAAGCAAACTGACTTAAGTTCTTTTTGATTTTTTTTTCCGTCAGTTTTTTATATTCTAAAGCACTATTTTTATTGATTATTGCTTTATAGCTTTAAAGGAATTCTTATGATGAAAAAAACTTTATTGTTTTTGTATTTTTTACTGCTTTTGTCTATTGTTTGTTCTGCTGAATTAAAGGGTTTTTTGAGTATGGGAAGCCCAATTGAAGAAGAATTTTTTCCTGAAGAAAACAAAATGGTTTACAGTTTTACTTCTCCAAAAAAAATTATTGTTTCAAATATTTTTGTTTCAAGTCCTTCGGCTGAAATCAAGTATTATTTGAAAATTCCAGAAAACGTTCAAATGGAAATCTGTGATGAAAGAATGCCTGAATGCAGTTTTTCTTCAGATAACACTCAGCTTTCTGTTAATTCAACTATTTCAGGATTAATTCTTGAAAACAATTCACGGATTGCGCTTTATCATCATATTTTCCCAAGTTCTTTTGATTTTATTGTTGAAGGAGACATTAATGTTAATGGTTCAGCTTCAATTGATGCTTCAGGATTAGATGGAGGGAATTCTGATGTATGTAATGGACTTCCTGCAGGAAACGGAAAAAATGCAGGAAACATTCAAGTAAACGGAAGCATTTTTCTTTTAGAAAATTCTAGTTTAACTGTTTTTTCTGACGGAGGTTCAGGAGGCAATGGTTCAGATGGAAGCTATGAATGCAGTGTTTTAGATGGAACAAATGGAGGCAGTCCTGGAAAAGCAGGAAATATTACTGTAAACAATCTTGTTTTTTCTGAGAATTCTTCTGGTGTTTTTTCTGTTAATGCAGGAAACGGAGGAAATGCCGGACAAGGAGAATATTTTGTTGAAACAATTGGAAACGAAGATGAAGTAGAGGAATGCGAAAACGAGTATGATTCATGCAAGGATAACTGCAAAACAGCCTGCGGCTGGACATGGGACAACCCGTATGTTTTGCCTTCCTGCGTTGAACCTTGTGAAGAGTCATGCAAACAGCAAAGAGATACATGTCTTGAAAATGTTTCAGAGAACATAACTAATATTTATGAAGGAGAAGACGGACAACAAGGGCTTTCTGAAAGCGCAGGAAGAATTGAAGTAAATAATTTTTCTGCTCAGCTTAATTCAAAAATAAGTTTTTTTGCTTTAAAGGGCACAGGCAAAAACTTTGAATTGTTTTCAGATGGAAACATTTCAATGAAATCCTGCAGTAATTCTGGATTGGAGTTTGACTCTGTTAAAGCAGGAAGAATTTTTGTTTATTCAAATAATTTGTTGGATTTAATGAATTCATTTAATTCTGTCTGCATTAAACCTGACTGCAGTACTTTTTTTCAGCCTAAAATAAATTTTGATTGTCCTGCTGAAATCCAAGAAAACAATAACGCAATTTTTTCTTTGACTGGAACAATCAAAAAAAACGAAGAAAATCTTTCAGGAAAATTCAGTGAATTTGTTTTGTTTAAGGATTCAGGAAATTTAATTGAAGTGGACAGAACGCTTCCTTCACAGGACTTTGCTTTTTCTGACGGATTCTTTAATTTTTCTTTTGGTTTCAATCAAAGCATTTTTTCTTTAACTGAATTTGATTTCAGTTCTGAATCAAACCCTTTCAGTTATGTTTTGAATTTTGTTGTTAATGCTTTTGATCCTGTTTTATCTGATGTAATTAAAGCAGGTTTTGTTTTGGAGGAATTTGAAGAGTGATTCAATGAAAAAATTAATTTTTGTGTTTTTGATTTTGTTTTCTTCTTGTGTGTTTTCTTTGGAGTTAACAGGACTGGATTATGTGGATTCTGACAGTTTTTCTCGGACAATTACTGAAACGCAGGCTGTAATTACTTTAAAGCAGGGAATGCAGGCAACCGCGACCGCTGAATCAATTCAGAAAGCTGAAGGATTTGAAAAAGAAGTTGTTTTAATCCTTGAAGAAAACTCAAAACTTTTTAATAAAGAAAACTCTGATTTAATTATTTCAGAAATAACTCTTGTTTTGAAAGGCGCAGACATTTATTCAAGAGGAAAAAATTTTTATGCTTCTGTTTTGGTTGTAGAAGAACCTTCTGTGTCTTCGCCTTATTATTCCAGTATTAATTCGTCTGGAGCAGATGGAGAAACCGGAACCTGGAACGGTCCGTTAAAGGAATTAAATAACGGGGAATGCGGAAACTGCACTAATTACAATAAAGTTTGTGCAATTGATTCAGATTCCAGAAAAGCAAAAAAAGGAAAAAACGCAGGAAACATTTTAATTGATTTTGCTGAAATAAAAGCTGATGTTTCTTTTTTGAGTAAAGGAGGAAAAGGAGGAAACGGAGCAAATGGAAAGGATGAAGCTGTTATTGGTACTGGTGTTTTTCAGTATTCTATTCGCGGAGGAAACGGCGCTGACGGCGGAAACGCAGGAAAAATTACAATTAATGAATTAAATCTTTTGGATGGCTTGCTTGGCTTTAATGTTTCAGGAGGCGAAGGCGGTTCAGGGGGCTCAGGCGGTGAAGGCGGTGAAGGCGGAGATAATACTGGTGCAGGAGATGCTCATGACGGAGGCGACGGCGGAAACGGAGGCAATGCAGGAAAAATTGAAATAAACAAGTTAATTAATGTTTCTTCTTCTGAAATACAAATTTTTTCTTTAGGAGGACAGCCTGGTTCAGGAGGTTCAGGAGGAAAAACTTTGGATTGGATGGGCTGTGATGCCCAGAATGGTTTGAACGGCCAAAAAGGTTTTTCCGGAGAAGTAATTTTAACTGACTTAAAGGGAACTGCTCCAAAGCAGATTAAATCAGGAAGCATTCTGCTTGATGGTTTTCTTTCTGAAAAAATTAGTTTTTTAACAGGAACAAATTATTCTGCTTTAACTGAAAATAATTCAGGAAATCTTTTAATTAATGCCTGTGGTTTTTCCGGTGAAGGAATGCAATTAACTGAACAGGGTTTTCCGCAGATTTCTTTTTCTGCTGACATCCTTGAAGTTAAATCTTGGAATCCCTTGCTTTTGTTTGATAAAACTTTGCTGAATGCAGGAAATTTGCTTGCAGTAAAAGATGATTCCTGTAATTTAACTCCAAGAAAGCTTATGAGGATTCCTTTTAACGGCAGAATTAAAGACAAACAGAATAATTTAGTTGAATCAGGTTCAGTTAAAGACATTCAAATAATTAATTCTCTTACAAACGAAATTGAATTTGAAGATTCTTTTGAAAGAAGTTTTTCTAATGGCGTGTTTTCAACTTTAATTACCGCAGAACTTTATTCTAATTCTTTTTATGAGATTTCTTTTAGTGTATGCAGTGATAATGAATGTGATGATTTTGCATTTCAGTTTTTTACGTGGAAGAGGTTGTGGTAATGGATTCATTGAAGGAAGAACTTAATGCTTTGAAGGGTTTAGTTAAAAAAAAGGAAAAAAAACCTGAACAAAAAGAAGAGAAAAAACCAGAAAAAAAAACTTCTGCAGAAAAAATTGAAGAACAAAAATCATTTGATTCAAAATCAATTGAATTGCAGGAAAGCAAGAGTCCTGAATTACAGCCTTTAAAGGAAAACCCTGAAAAAATCCAAAAACAAAATAATTTTCTTGATTCAAAGAAATTTAAGCAGTCTTCTAAGTTTTCTGAAGCTGAATCAAATTCAAATCCTGTTCTTGATTTCTATTATTTTTTTGAAGACAAATATTATGCTTTTCTGGACAAAGTAAATAATTTTTTTCCTGTTTATAAGGTAGTTGACCCTATTGATAGAATTCTTCCTTCTTTTCTTTTGTTTTTGGGTTTAATTCTTTTAATTCTTGTTTTATTGTTTTCTGTTTTTGTTGTTCCTTTTCAGGCTAAAGCAAAACTTACTGTTCAAGTAATTAAAAAGGATTCAGGGAATCCTTTGTCTGATTTTAATGTTGTTGTTTTTGTTGACGGAGAAAAAAGTGTTTTTATTACAGATGAAAACGGAAGAATTGTTTTAACTGAACTGGACTTAAATTCAGGCATTAAAATTCAGGTTAAGGGCGTTGAAAATTATAAGGATTTCGAGCAAATTGTTTTAGTTGAAGAAGAAGAGTCTTTTTTTACTGTTGAGCTTGAAAGAAAAACAGAAATTGATTCAGGCTGGAACAGTAAAACAGTTTATTTTAAGGATGAATACGGAGACCTTGTCAAGAGTATGCTGAGAATTTCTTTTGAATGCTCTGGCAGTAATTCAGGTTTAAAAATAAAGAATGAATCAGGTTTGACTGCAAGAACCAGCAAAGGAAGTTTGTTAATTGAATTCAATGATTCCTGCGGTGACATTTTTGTTTCTGTTGAATCAAGCAATTACGAAAAAATTGAAGGAGAGCTTTTGTCTGGAAGCAGTGTTTATTTGTCGGCTAAAGCAAGTCCTGAAGGAACAATTCACATTAAAGTTAAATACAACGGAAGCTTGATTGACAGGAAAATGAAGTTTGCTTTGTTTAATCAGAATGAAACTGAACCAATTGACGGTTTTTCTGAGTCAAGCATTTATTCTGGTTCAAAGTCTTTTGAGTTTAGTCCTGGAACTTATTTCATTAAAGTGTTTGATGCAAACACTTCTAATCCTGAATATGAATGCCCTGATTCTTCTTCAAAGGAATTAACTGAAGGAAACGAAATTGAATTTGTTGTTGAATGCTTTTTGGCGGTTCCTGATGATTCTATTTCTGTGAATGTCTTTGACAAGAATTCAGGAAATGCAGTTGATTCTGTTATTGAATTAAGAAAGAAAACTGATTCAGGTTTTGAATTCGTTAGAGTTTCAAGAAATGTTTCTTCTGTGAATTTTTCTGTTTCAGATGAAAACAAGTATATTGTTTTGGTTTCAAGCAGGAATTATTTGCCTTATGAAGGAACTGATTTGCTTTCAAAAGGAGATTCTCTTGAAGTTGAATTAATTAAAGCATCAAACCAGAATTCCGGCAAAGCTTTAATTAGTGTTTTGGATGCAGATAATAATCCTTCTTCAGGTGCAAAAATTTATTTGAGGTATTCTGACGGAAAACTAATGGATTTAAGAACGCCTTATTCTGTGTCTTCAGGTTTTAACGGCGAAGCTTTAATTGAGGGAATTAAGCCGGGAAATTATTATGCTGAAGCGTTTACTAATACGCAAAAAGGTTTTTCTGCTCCAGCCGAAATTGACGCGAACTCTGTTTCCAATTTTACTGTCAGCATGGAAAAATCCCGCGGGTTTGTTGAATTAAAGGCTTTTGATTTGGATTCAGGAGATGAATTAGAAAATTTTACTGTTGAATTTTTTGATTCTTTTAGTTTAAGGAAACTTAATGAAAGCGTTTTTGTTTTTAATCCTTCAACAGGAATTTATGCTTTTGATGCAGGAGAATATTTTGCGGTTGTTTTAAAGAACGGTTTTTATTCAACTCAGACTGCAGTTTTTTCTGTTTCAAAGAATGCAAAAACTTATGTTAATGTGATGTTAAGAGAAAAAGAACAGGACGATAATCCAGTTTTAATTGATTTTATTGGATTAAAGAAGAACGGTCAACCAGTTAATTCTCTTGATTTAGGCGAAGAATATTCAGCTGAATTCAATCTTACTTTAAAGAATGATTCTGATATGTTTTTCTTTAATTTTTTGATTGGAACAGGAAAAGAAAATTTAATGCAGGATGATTCTTTGTTTATTTCTTCTGTTTTAACTCCTTTTGATGATGCAGTTGAAGTATTAAAGTCAACTTCTTTTACTGGAAATTTTTCTGTTGACTTTAATGAAAATTCCACTTCAGGAAATGCTAAAGCTGTTTTGGTTTCATTTAATGAATTTGATAAAGCAGAACTTGATGCTGAATCTTTTATTGTTTCAGCTAAAATAAAATTAAAAGACAAAATCCTTGATGCAGACAACTTGTCTTTGTTTTACAAGGCTTTGGCTGTGTCTGATCCTGAAGAACCTTTTTATTTCCTTGACCCTGAAGATGAAAGGGATTTCAGTTCTTTGCAGGCAAGAACTTATTCTAATGCAAAAACTCAAGGCATTAATTTGTGTGAAGAAAATTTTTGTTATTCTTTTTTGGTTGAATCAGTTTCTTCTGATGATTCATGCAAAGTAATCAGGCATGGTTCTGTTTCAAGCCTTAAAATTAATTGTCCTTATAATTTGATTTCTTTTCTTTTAAACAACAAAAAAGATTATGATTCAGTTAATTTTTTTGTTCAGAATTCTTCTTTGGAGATTCCTTCTGTTCTTTTGAATGCAGTTGAATTCAATGATTATTTGATTGAAACAAAACAAAATAATTTTTCAGACACAGCTAACAGCAGTGTTATTGAAGTTTCTCTGCCTTTTAATTTAAATCATTTAATTTATTCTGATGCAAATTTTATTCCAGTTAATTTAATTAAAAGTGACTCAAAAATTCCTGCAATTGAATCAGGGATTTCAAAAACAGGAAAAATTGATTCTAATTTCCTTGAACTTCAAATAAGAAGCGATTTAAATCTGAATGTGTTTGTTTCTCCTGCTGAAGTTCCTGCTTTCACTCAAACTGATTTAACTGTTGAAGTTTTGGATGAACAGGGAAACTCAATTGAATTTGCTTCAGTTAAATTGAAGATTCAGGATTCTGTTTCAGGGCAAACTTTAAATTTAGGTCCTTTGGATACGGATTCTTTTGGCAAAGCAGTTTTTATTGGAAGCAATGCAGTTCCTGAATTGAATCCTAATTCCAGAATTGAAATCATAGTTGAAGCAGAAGACCTTGAACCAAAATCAAAAATAATTTTTGTAGGCAAACCCATTACTTTTGATTTTTCTCCAAAAACTTTTTTGATGGTGTTTTCTCCTTTGGATAATTCAATTCATTCAGTTGACTTGAATTTTTTTAGTTTATTGGATGAAGATTCTGATGTAAGGCAGGAAATAACGGGTTATTCTATTGAATTTGAATCTAATTCAGATTTTTTTGTTGAAAAATCTTTGTATGGGTATCAAAGAGAGTTTGTTCCTGAAGGAATTTTAACTGAATTCAAGCTTTCTTTGGATACATCCAAAACAGAAAATTTGACTTCTACTCTGGCTGTTGATGCAAATCTTAATCTTACAATAAGAACAGGAAATTATTTTTTTATTGAATCAATTCCTTTTAAAGTTTTAATTAATCCGCTGTCTGATTACGTTAAAGCGCAATTCAAAGGAAAAGACGTTAATTCAGATAATCCTGTTGTTGTTTCGTTGTTTTCTGATTCAATTTCTTCTGTCGGAGAATTTGATTTAGTCAGAAAAAATTCTTTGGCTGAACAAATTAAAATTAATGAAATTCAATTGGTGTTGTCTTCTGCTTTTGTTGATTTTCCGCAAACTGAATTCAGCTTGAATTCTCATCAAGAAAGGTTTATTTCTTCGGTTCCTTTGACGGTTGATTTTACTGTTTTTTTGAATGATTTAGCTGAATTTGTTGATGAAAAAACAATTGAAAACGCAGGAATTTTCTTTGAGTTTAATGCAGACAACAAAAAAGATTTTTTGATGGTGCCTTTAACAATTGAAATAATTCCTGAAAATGATGCGTTGAAAACTTTTCCTAAAAACCTGAATTACAGTTTTTATTTAAGAGAGGATTCTCCTGAAACAATTTTTAGGACAGTCAATTTTAAAAGCGAGTCAAGCGATTTTCCAATTACTATTACTTCTGTTGGATTTGAATTGGATTCTGAGTTAGTTTCTCAAGGAGAAATTCAGGGAATGGATACTCCTTCTTTAATCAGGAATGAAGGAAGGGATGCAAATTTTTTCTTGTCTTTGACTGAAGCAGGAAAAGCTCTTCAAACCAGCAGAGTAATTGACGCAAACCTTTCAGTTTATTATGAAGTTAAAGGAAAAGAGTTAAATGAAAAAATTCCTGTTAATATTTCAATTTTAACTGTTCCTGAAGACATTGAATCCCAGACTTTTGATTTAAAAGCGTGTATTGGAGAAGGCTCTCTGCAGGACTCTAAAGAAAACTTTGAAGTGGATTTTTGGATTGGATGCAATTTAAGTGAATTGTCTAATTCAGATTTAAGGGAATGTTATTCTGGTGCAGAAGAAAAACCAAAAATTCTTCTTGACTGGAAATTTAATTCTTTTTCTGTTAATTCTTTTGATTCTGAAGGCTCTTGTACAAAGAGTTCTGCTGAAGACAATTCTTATGTTTACTGCGATGGAGCACAGTTTTCAATGGAATTAATTAACAGAATAATTGAATTCAAAAAAGAAAATTCTGAAGGAAATTTTTCTTTTAAAGCAGTGCTTATTTCAGATAATTTTTCTTTTGATTTTTTTGATGATTTTGATGAATGGGCAGTAAACAATGTTTTAACTGCAGGAACTCCTGCTTCTTACAATCAAACAGAAGAAGAAGCTGATTATGGAATTGTAAGAAAGTATTTTCATCAAAACAGAATTGATGTTTTTGTTAACGGAGTACCGCAGACTGAAATTAATTCTCCGGGCTGGTATGATGTTTCAGTTAATGCTGGCGAAAAACTTGAATTGCATTTTAATTTAATTCAGTCGTCTTCTCAGCTTGAAAGAGAAAAAGATTATGTGTTTTATTATATTCCTTTTGATGGAGAAATCGGATTAAATAATTCTGTTTTTAACAGGCCTGATTATGGTTCAAGTTTTGATGTTGTTTCTTCTTCCGGAAACTTTAAAGTAAATGAATCAGGTTTCAGTATTTTTTCTTCTCAGGAAATTTCCGGTTTTAGTTCTTTGTGGTTCAGGCAGATTAATGATTTTAGTTTAATTAATTCAATTGAACCAAAAGGCACTTTATTGAAGTTAACTAAAAACGCAGAAGACAAAACAATTGATTTTTATCAGGGGTTTGCTACTCCTTTGGCTTTGAAGGCAGTTTTGTCTCAGACAGCAGACCCTGCTTTAATTTATTATTCTGTTTTAAATCAAAACCAGCAGGCCTTGAATCTTCAGTCTGATAACTTAATTGAATGGCAAGGATTAGGAAACCAGTGCATTGATTTTTCTGGAAATGAAATGCAAAACAAACTTTATTCTGATTTAAAAGCTGATTCTTCTGACCAGCCAAACGTTGACTCAGACACTTCTTTTAAGTTAATGTGGCCAAGCGCTCTTCATACAGGCTCCAATTTTTATTTTGGTTTGGCGTTCACTCCTGTTAATTCAGATTCTTATTATTTAAATATTGTGAATTATTCCGGAAACCCTTTTGAATTAATTAAATTGTATTCAAGGAATTCAGATGATGAAAGCAATCCTTCTGCTGAAAAAAACTTTATTGAATTGAATGGTTTGGAGGGAGTAAATTTTAATCATGCTCCGAATTCTTATTCTGATTCAATGCAGGATTTATTCAATTTAATTGAACAGGATTATGCCTGCATTACAAATCAAGCCAATACAACTTATGTTTTGTGGAATAAAGAAAAATTTTTGAATGAAATGAATTCAAGAATTAACAGTTTGAATCCAGAGAATTTGTGTATTATTGAATAATTAATTTAATTGAGAGTCAATTATTGAATTAATTTTTTCTGGGTCAAAACCTAATTTAATTAATTTTGTCTGGCCTTTTATGCCTGGACCTGAAGCTGAAGTTAAAATTAATCCGTATGTTTCAAGTTCGTTTATGTACTGCCTGTACCATCTTGAACTCACTATGGTTTCCTTTAAATTTAATGCTAATTGCTTGTATTTTTCGTATACTTCTCCTGAATAAAGAACTCCTTGTTCTTCTTTTCCTGTTATTTTTTTGATTCCTTTTGTACTCATAGACAAAACTGCTATTGCTTTTAAAACCAACTGTTGTTGTTCAGGCAAAGTGGAAACCATATTAAAAATTATGTCTTCTTCTACTTTCTTTTTTGCTTTTTGTACTTCCAAATCAGTTACTTTTTTTTTGCTGTCTTTTTCTGCTATTTCTCCTGCTCTCATTAACAGCATTACTGCTGTTCTTGCGTCCCCTGATTCCTGTGCAGCAATTGCTGATGCAAGGTTTACTGCAGATTCTGCTACTGCTTCAGGAAAGAAAGCTAATTCAACTCTTGCATTAAGTATTGCTCTTAATTCTTCTGCGTTGTATGGCGGAAAAACCATTTCTTTTTCGCATAAAGAGCTTTTTGTTCTTGCATCAAGTTTTTCTTTGAATATTAAATTATTTGATATTCCTATAATTGAGATTCCTCCTTTTTCTATTTCGTCGTTGCTTCTGCTTAAAGAATACACTAATTCATCTACGTCTTTTACTTTGTCTATTTCATCTAAAATCAGTATTATTTGGCTTCCTTTACTGCAGTATTCAATTAATTTTTCTTGAATGAATCCTGCTGAATAACCAATAAAATTGTCTTTTGGATAAAATTTTTTTACTGCTTTAATTAAAACCTTGTATTTTGAGTTATGGTTTCTGCAGTTAATGTAATTGCATGAAACTTTTGCCTGATTTTTTTCTGCAAATTCTTCTAATTGTTTTATTACGTGCAAGGTTACAGTTGTTTTTCCTGTTCCTACTTTTCCATATAAAAATAAGTTGTCGGGTTTTTTTGATTTCAATGACGGAGCAAGAATTTTTGTTATTTCTTCTATTTGTTTTTCTCTGAAAGGAAGTTCTTTTGGAAAATAATGCTGGCTGATTGCATCCCTGTCTTTGAAAATGGTTTCCCTGTTTAATTCTTTTTCAAATAAATTTGGCATCAATAACTTTTTAATTTAAAAATGAATTTAAACTCAACTCCTTTTTTTTCACATTCTTTTTAAAATATGTTCTTTTCAGGTAATATTGTAGAATTTCGTTTTTTTTAGGGGTGATATTTTTGGGTTTCATGGATAAAATGTTCAAGAAACAAGAAGATTCTGTTGATATTGAAGAATTTTTAAATAATTTGGATGTAGAAGAAGAAACAATGGTGGAAGAAGCAGATGCTTATGTTAAACCTGTTTCTCTTACAGGAGACGAAGACACTGTTATGGTAACAGATGAATTAAAGAAAGGAAACATTGTTCTTCTTAACATAGGCGATTTATCAAAAAGAAATGCAATTAAATTAAGGGAATTAGTTGGAAGAATCAAAGGAGTCGCAGACGAAATTAACGGAGACATTGCAAGAATTTCTACTGAAAGAATTCTGGTTACTCCTTCAAAAGTTAAAATTATTAAGAGAAAAGAGTAATCTTTTATTATGAAGTTAAAAGAAAATTCTTTTCCTTTGTCTTTTTCTTTAGATAATGCAACTTCTTTTATTAAATCTGTTTTAGAAGAAAAAGACTGGCATGAATTTGAAGTAATTGAAGTCAAAATAGTTTTTTTTCCTTATTATTTTTTTTCTTATGAAGCCTTTTTTGAATCCGAAAAACACGGAAAAAAAATTGTTTCTGAAACAGCAAATGGAAAGCTTGCTTTGAATGGAATTACAGGGCAATTAGATGACTCTGTTTCTTTTCCTTCTTCAGATGAATTAGTTCAGGAAATAGATGAACTTCCTGAAAACATTCCTTTTCAGGAGGAATCTTTTGAATTAAATGAAAAAATCGAGGAAATCCTTAAAATTAAAACTGCAGGGCATTTAAAGACAGCAAAAGAAACTGTTGTAATTCATTCAATTAAAAAAGTTTTGTATCCTGTCTGGGTAATTGATTTTTCTGTTGAAGAACAAATTTATCAGTTTATGGTTTCAGGAACAGATGGAAGCATTATTTCAGAAGAAGAAATTCCTGAAAGACAACAAGGTTTTTGGGAAATTACTTCAGAAACGCTTGCTGAATTAAAGTCTCCTTCTTCTTGGATTAATTATACTACTTCAATTGTTTCTGATTCAGCAAATTTTATTTCTAAAACCACTTTTTCTGGCAGTTTAATTTACGGTTTTCTGCATAACTGGAAATATCAGACGTTTATTTTATTGATAATTTTAATTTTGGTGGTTCTCTGGACTTATGGAATCATTTAGTTTTTTTTGGGTTTTTCCAGAAAATCAAAATGATAATTTAATGCTTTTTCTGTTTTATATAAAACGCTTTTTCCAGGACTGCCTTTAAATATATTGAAAGTAATTCTTTTTCCTGTAAACTTATTTTTTAATGTTAAAGCATTCCCTGATTTTTTTGGTGTTTTAACAGCATAAAATCCAAGTTTTTGAAATAACCCTGTTATTTGTTTGCAGTCCATTTTTTTTATTTCTTCAAAAACCATTTTTCTGTGAGTCCTTGGAATTGTTTTGTGTTTTCTTAAAAGCATTTCAAATTTTGTTTGAAAACCAGTATTTTTTTTGAATCTTCTTATTTTTCCTCTGCAGACATATTCCTGTAAAGGATTGATTTTTCTTTTTGGTTTTTTTAATTTTTTAATTGGTTTAGGCATAATTAATTCAGTATTTGTTTTTTGTTTTATTATAAACAATTATAAACATTTTTTAAGAACCCTGGAATGTCTTTAGAATTGAAGGAAAAGTCTATTGCAATTCCTTTAAGGTTAATTAATTTGTTTCCATTAAATTTGTAGCCTAAAGCAAGTAATTCTGTTTTCCTTTTTTTTTAAAGGCTTGTTTCTTTTCGGCATCACAAAACTAATCCAAAACAGTTTTTTTAAAGGTATTCGTGTAATGACTTTTGTTCTATTTTGTCGTTTTTGAATACAGAGGAAATTTCTTTTTCTGCTAAATCAATTCTTTGTTTTAAGTAATCGCTTAATTCATATTCATTAATTATTTCTTTTGCAATTTTAAGGTATTTTTTAACTGAACCTTCTGCTATAGTTAAAATCAAGTTTCCTGAACATTTAGTGCATTTTCCTATTAAGGGAACCCTTCTGTATTTTGTATTACATGAAGTGCACCGAAAATTTTGTCTTGAAAAAGCTCGTGTATTTCCAATTATGTCAGGAAAAAAATGAGACAGCATAACTCTTTCTAAGGCATCTTTTTCTTCAACTGCCTTGATTTTGTGCTGTAATTTTGCCTGCCTTTTTATTTTTTCTTCCATTGTTTTTAGTTTAACGTACATTGATTGTTTGGGTCCTTGGTCAAATAAATCAGTGTTGTGAGTAAACATTAAATCCGAGTACTGGTTTGTTTTTCCAAGCCTTCTTTTTACTACTTCTACTTCCTTTAAGTTTGGTTCACTGTATTCTAAAGTTTTGTAATAAAATTCTAAAGGGTATTTTGGGATTATTTCCATTTCATATACTTCGTTGTCTATTTCTGCTGGATTAAGCATTGTAGTAAAAACTAAAGGAGCATCCATTCGTCCTCCTCTTGAACTTGGAAGATAGTGCTCTGAAAAGTTAAGCAGTGCATCCATTAACAATATAATTGAATCCTGGTCTCCGTCTGCATTTCTTCTTTTGCAGGTAATAAAATACGGGTGCCCCCAGCCTACTCTTGCTTTGCTGTAGCCTATAATTCTGCCGATTATTCCTGCAGATGTATGGGGAGCCAAGCCAATAACCAGTTCTCCAATTAATTCTTCTTTTTGTGTTTTATTATAATATGGTTTTATTTCGTAAAATCTTTCAAGTAATTCATCAATAAAATTTGTTGTTTTTATCAGCCAGTCTCCTGCGCCTTCATTTACTATTATGTCTTGAGGAAAAATTTCAATAATTTGTTCTTCTGATGTTATTTCTTTTCCATAAATGTCTTTTATGTACCCTAATTCTTTTGTTTTTTTTGTATTTAACCCTATTTCTTTGGGTTTAAAATGTGTTATTGGCGCATTAAGCAGTTCAAATCTTGTTGTTCCGTCTCTGAAAACATGTATTCCGTGTTTTGCTCTTAAAATTGCTTTTTCTATTGGTTCTGGTTCTTTTAAGTCTGAAATCAGTCCTTTTACTCCTTTAATTAATTCAGGCATTCTTACATTAATTTTTTGGAGTCCGTTGTAAACAGTTTCTTCCAAGTCAATTTCTCTTTCTTCTGCTTTAATCATTTTTCCTCTGCATTGTTTGCATTCCACTGCATCTTTTTTTCCTATCCATCCGCATTTAATGCATTTGCTTATTCTTATTGTTTCAATTAAACATTTGCTGCATTTAGAAAAAGGAATTATTTTTGTGCATTTAGGGCATCTGAATAAAGCTAATTCTGTTTTAAGTTTTTTGTTTTTTGAATTAAGCAGTTCAATTGCTTTATTTATGCTTCTCGTGTTTCCCCCAAAGTTTCCTATTGGAAATAATCCATGCGGGTTTCCTTTCATTTCTCTTGGTTTTGCTTGTTCAGGTCTTCCCATTCTTGCTCCAACAAAGCTTGCTCCTTTGTCTTTTATTTCTATTCCTGAATAATATTTCAATAAATCAAAAACGTTTTTTTCTTCTGTTTCTTCTATTTCTTTTGTGCTTAATGCTCCTAAAGTTTTAAGAAAAGAATATGCAAACTCTTCTTCAATCAGAATTTTTTCTTCTTTTATTTTGTGGGGCAAGCCAATTTTTTCCATTAATTCTTTTATGTTTTCTTTTAATTCAAATTTTGCTCCTGTTATTTTGTCTTCTTTGAATATTTTTTCTGCTTTTCTTGCTTCTTTCATTAATTTAATTATTTCTTCTGAATTTAATGCACTGTAATAATGAGTATATTTTGGATGCAGGGGAACTTCCAACTGCATGCTTAATTCAACTGCAGTGAATCCGTTCATTTCTTTTATTTCAGGTATTGTTTCTTCGGTTTTTTTTTCTTTTAAGGCTTTTTTTAATTCCAGTTCATACCATTCTTCCACAAAAGAACTTGGAATTAAAGGATGAGAGCTTTTTCTGAAGTCCCCTAAGCTTACTAAAATGTCTCCTAAAAAAAGTATTTTTTCTATTTGAGGCTTTATTTTTTTTGCTTCTTCTTCTGAATCCAATCTCATTACATTTCTGTTTTTGAGTTTTACTATGGGGCCGTCAATTGTTGTGCAGGGAAACAATTGTGCAGCTTTTCCTGGTCTTTCAATTCTTATATGAGTGCCTACTGCAATAAAATCATCTAATACAATCATTGTTGCAGGATTAATTCCTTTTCCCATTATTCCTGTGTTTCTTCCTCTTCCATACCTTAATCTGAATCCTCCGTATTTTGTTGGATAAGCAAGCAAAGGTCTTCCTGCTGCTATGCTGTCTAAATACTTGTAATTTGGTTTTATTTCTGTTTTTGATTCACTTATTTTTTTTACTTTGATTATTTTTTCCAGCCAGCTCCAGTCTAACTCCATTTTTTTTGCCCAGTCCATTATTTTCATTGCTTTTAATGCAACTCCTTCTGTTATAACCAATCCCATTCCGCCTCTTATTCTATTGGAGGGAACTCTTTCTAAGTCTCTGTGCACTGAAACTTCTTTTTTTTCTGTGGGAACACCGTTAATGCATACAGGGCATCCTCTTACTATTGTTCTTATTTCGTTTTCTGAAATCTTGTACTGCCTTGAAAAAATTTCTGTTTGATAAATTGTGATTTCTTCAACATATCTTTCTATTTCTTCTTCTGTTGCCTTATATTTATCTAATTCCATTAACTTTCTTGCATAATCTCCTAAAATTAATGGAAGAACTGTTGAACTTCCTCCTGCTGCTCTTATTGGGCCAGCAAAATAAATGTCTATGTATTTGCTTCCATCAGGGTTTTTGTTTATTTTTATTTCAGGGACTCCGTCTAATGGAGCAACTACAACTCCTTCGGTTTCAATTACAAGGCAGGTTTTTATGGCTTGTTCAACTCTTTTTGATTCATCAGGGATATCGCACCATTTTTCTTCTATTATTTCTCTGCATAAAGTGAACATTATTTTAAGTCTGTCGCCTTTCGTTTCCTTGAATAATTCCCTGTATCTTTTTGCAACTCCTTTTGGTCCAATAATGTTTTCTGTTCTTTCAGCTAAATCTGCAACCGGAACACATTCAACTTTTTCGTTTAAATCCAGTTTTTTTTCTCTTGCTTTTTTTGCAATTTCATATTGTTTTTTTACTTTTGTTTCAAGTTTTTCAAAATAGTTTTTAATTTCAGGAATTGATTTAATTTCTATTTTTTCATTCATTTGCTTGTTCACTTATTTCTTTTTCTTGATAAAAATTTTTTTCAAATGTTTTGCCTGTTTTTAGTTCTAATAATATTGCTATTCCAGGAGTAGGAACATGCCCTTGTTGTGCCTGAAATTCTGTTTTTTCTTGAAAGGTTCCGCAGCTAATTATTTTTGTTCCTCTATAGGAGCCAATTGAATAATGATGCAAGTCTCCTCCTAAATAAATATCTGGGATTTCTTTGATTACCATGTAATTCTTTTTTTCAGGAACATAAGGTCTTTTTAAACCGTAAACAGGCATTAAATCCCTTTTTTTTATTAGTTCTTCTATTGCTTTTGCAGGATTTGAATAAGATAAAAAGCTGACGCTTGAATAAAGGTCATGCAATGAAGGTCCATGGTAAAATAATACTTTTAATCCTTCTATTTTTGCCCATCCAGGAGAACTCAAAAAATGAAAATTTTTTTTTGTGTATAATTCTTCTACAAATTCTTTTGGTATTGCGGGCTGAGGGTCTGCAAATCTTACTCCATCATGTTGTCCGGGAATAATAAATACTTCTATGTAATCAGGAATTTCCTGCATTAATTCAACAAATTTTTTGTATTGTTTTTTTATGTCTTTAATGCTTAATTCTTTTAATTGATCTGGATAAACTCCTATTCCATCTATGTTGTCTCCTAATACACACAAATATTTTATTTTGTTTATTATTTCTTTTTCTTTTTTGTTTTCAGTGTTTCCTTTCAGCCATAAAACAAATTTTTTAAATGAGTCTTCAAGAAAAAGCTTGCTTCCTATATGCATATCTGAAATGCAGGCAATAAAAACATCTCTTTTGCTTCCTTTAAAATTGTTTACAGGAATTTCAGGCAGAATTATTTCTTTTATTAAAATCATTTCTTCGTTTCCTTTTATTCCTTTGAATCCAATCACGTTGTCAAGCAGAATTCTTTCGCTTTCTTTTGTAAGCTGTTCATCATCTTTTAGGATTATTCCTATGCATCCTGCTTCTAAATCTTCTAATTTGAATGCAATGTGCCCGTTTTTAGTTGTCCATTTTTCTGCAATCATTGCAATTATTTCTACTTCGTTTCCTTTTGAAACTGCTTTAAGTCTTTTTATGGGCTTGTTTGCCATCCCTCTTTCTTTAAGCATGGATTCAATTGAAGTGAATTTATCTCTAAAAAACTCAAGAAAATTTTTTACTTTTCCTTCAGAGCATGACTGGTTGGTTACATTGAATTCTTCTAAAATTTTGCAGTCAGCTTCAATTTCTTTTGCTTTAGAAGAAAACTCTTTTTTTTTTATTTCTTCTTTTTCAACTGAAGGCAGTTTAGTTGAATTTTGAACAATTTTTTCTTCAACTATTTTTTTTGTTAATACAAATAATCCTTTTTCTGCTGTTTCTTCAATTATTTTTTTGTAGTCTATTTCTTGTTGTATAATTAGGTCAGCCGCAGAATTTTCTATGATCAAATTTTTTTCTGATGCAAATTCAATTATTTCCTTTTTTTCTGCCATTTTAATTACTTTATTTTTTCCTTTAAGTTTTCGAGTTCGCTTATTATTGTCCAAATTTCAGTTCTTGTATGCTGGGGCATGTTGATGTCGTTGCTGATGTCATCCAGCAAGTATATTGCTGAACTAATTTGAACTCCTAATTCTTCTTTTTTTTCTATTTTTTCTTTTGATTCTTCAACTACTTTTCTTATATTTCTTGGAACGCTTGTATCCTGAATAACTGAATCCATTAATTCAGATACAAAGCTTACATCTATTTCTTTTTTTTTCATTTGAATCCCTCTCTAAAATCAGTTTTTGAAGCCAGATTAACTTTTGAACGGAAATTAATTTAAAATCAATTAACTTTTTTCCTATTTAAAATCAAAAAACAAAACCATTAAAAACCTGAAAACTGTTTTTTTATTGAATGAATAAATTGCTTTTGTTTTCTGTTTTCCTTCTTTTATTTTTTGGAACAGTTTATTCTGCTCCATGCATTACAGGAGATGTTATAGTTCAGCTTGAAGATCCTGCTAACAATGAAATGGTTTCTCAGGGAGAAAATTTTACAATGCAGGGAATAGCAATCGCTCCTGGAGGAGACTGCGAGGCAGACATTTATTTTGAGTATGATGAAGGCTCAAACGGAGCAAATTTTTACAGAATAAAGGATTCAAGTTATACTCCCCCTTCAGGTCTTGAATACATTGTTGCTCCTTTTTCTTCTGGTGATTCAACTTTTTTTGATAACCAACCTATTACTATGTCAGGCACAACTATTCCGATTACAATTAAATGCAATTCTCCGGGAACTTATCAATTAATGTTTTCAGCTTATACTACAGATTCTGCAAGTATTCTTAATTCTGATGCCAAAACAATTTATTGTTCTGCTAATGCTCCGCCGACAGGTTATTTTATTTCTCCTGCTGTCAGCACAGTTTTGTACAGGAAAACAGGAAACGGGGATTCATTTGATTATACTATTGAATGGGATGCTGAAGACAGCGAAGGAGAACCAATTACAAGCTATGATTTAACGGTTTTCAAAAAAAATGCTTCAGGAACTTTTGATTCTTATTTTACTCACACTACTCCAAATAAAATTTATAATGTAACTATTTCAGATTACGGAGAATTTTATTTTTCTGTAGAATTTTCTGATGGAGTAAACACAACAGTAATTGAAAGCGAGCACTTGTTTGTTGCAGAGCCGGTAAACACTTTGTCTGTTTCAGAGTTAATTGTTTTTCCTGAAGCAGTTTATGGAGACGCAGAAATAGACATTAATTTAACTGTAAGAAATTATTCTTCTGAAGAAGTTGACATTAATGTTTTTTATTTTCATTCATTGTTTCCTGGAGGAAGCTATGAACAGTCAGTTAAAAATGTTCTTCCTTTTTCTACTGCAAAATTTCATTTAAATCATGATTTTCTTGATTCAAATCCTGTTGATTACGGAGACTATAATATCAGAATTGTAATTCAGGATTATCTTGCAGGAACAGACACAAAAAATAATGATGTGCCTTTGCAGGTTTTTGCTCATTTTGTTGTGTTAATGCCTAATACTCCTGTTTCTTTGAATGAAACAAACTGGATTGCAGTTATTCTTGTTTGTTTGTCTGTTGTTCTGATTGTCAGAAAAAAAAGTTAATTGATTTTTTTAAGTATTTTTGCTTTTAGTTCTTTGTCTCCTTCTCCAGTTAAAATTAATTCAAATTCAGAAAAAAGTTTTTCTGCTTTTTTTGTTTGTTCTTCTGAAACCAAGTCATTTTTGTTTAATGCAACAACAGTTTTTTTGTTTAATTTTTTTAGTTCTTCCAGCAGTTTTTTTTGTTCTTCAAGAGAAAAGCTTTCTTCGCTTAAGTCAACTGCAAATAAAATTATTCCTTCAAGATTTTTTAATGCGTTCACTGCTTTTTTTTCAATTAAATTTCTTTCTTCTTCTTTTCTGTCTAAAAGCCCTGGAGTGTCAATTACCTGAAAGTCTTTATATTTGTCTGAAAAATACCCTAATTCTATTTTTTTTGTTGTAAACAGATAAGCCGCTATTTGAGGAGAACTTCCTGTGAGCCTTTCAAGTATTGTGGTTTTTCCTGAATTAGGAAAGCCTGCTACAATAACAGAAGGAATCAGTTTTATTTCAGGTATTTCCTTTAATTTTCTGTTTATTTCATTTAATTTTTCAATGGTTCTTTTAACATCTTTTTTTAATGACAAAATTCTTCCGTAAAAACTTTTTCTGGTTTGTTCAGGTTTTTCGCTTTTTCTTATTGAAGCAAGGTTTTTTTTCTTTAATTCTTTTATTATTGTGTTGAGTTTATATAAGTACCCTAATTCTTTTTTGAGTTCTTTTATTTCAACAAGAGATGAAATTGATTCTTTTTGGAATTCGTTTAATTCTGAAATCACAGGAAAAGAAGTTATGTATATGTCTATTTTGTTTGTTATGTATTCTGCCATTAAATTTATTCTTGCTTTTTCTTTTGTTCTTATTAATTTGTGTTTGTTTCTTATTCCTGAAATTTTCATCGCTTCTTTTCTTGCGTAAGCCATTGCATTTTCAAATAGTTTTTCTCCGTCTAAATATTTGGCTTTTTTTATTTTCATTGCTTTCATTTTTTTTTCTCCTGTATATTTTTTTGTTGCTTTGATTTTTTTAATTAATAACTTTTTTTAGCTTTAAATCTTTGCGTCATGAATTCTTTTTTATTCTTTTCCCAGGTTAATTATTTTACTTTTTTAGTTTAAAGCGTGATTTAAATGGATTTTTTTTCCGGCAATTATAAAATGTATTTAATTGTGCCTTTAATCCTTACTTTTGTCTTTGTTTTTATTGTTTTTGTTTCTCCGGGCATAAAGCAGGGAATTGACTTAAAAGGAGGAACCCAAATTATTATTCGTTCTAATCAGCCTGTGAATTCCTCTGAACTTGAAGTTCTTCTGGAACAAAAATTTAATTTCACTGAATTAACAATTAATTCTATTTCTTCTCCTGCTGCTCATGGAGTAACAATTCAGTTTGCAGGAGAAGAAACTCTGACTAAAGCAAAAAGTGAATTGGATTCAGCTAAAGAATTGCTGGATTCAAATCCTGAACAAGCTGAAATTCATGCCTTAAATTCAATTGCTTTTTCTTCTTTTTTTGCTGAAGTTGATTTTCAAGGGCTTTCAGGAAAAGAACTGGTTGAAAAAGCAGATGAAGCGTATTCTAAGGCAAAAGATGCAATGAACCAGCAAATAAAAAATATTGTTGCATCTAATTTTGGATTGACAGAAGACTTCTTTTTTTCAACTAAAGAAGTTCCTCCTGTTTTAGGCAAAACTTTTTGGGATAATGCTTTGCTGGTAAGTGTTATTGCTTTAATCGGAATAATTCTTGTTATTTTCCTTTTTTTCCGTGAATTAATTCCTTCTGTTGCAGTAATTTATGCAGGAATTTTTGATGTTTTAACTGCTTTGGCTTTAATGTCTTTAACTGGAATTGCTTTAAGCCTGAATTCTATTCCTGCTCTTTTGCTGTTGGTTGGTTATAGTGTTGACACAGACATTCTTTTAACTACAAGGCTTTTAAAAAGAAAAGATAAAACTCCTAAAAAAAGAGCAATGGATTCAATGAAAACAGGTTTAACTATGACTTTTACAACTCTTTCAGCAGTTTCTGTTATGCTTGTTTTATCTTATCTTTATCAGATTGAAATAATGTTTAATATTAGTGCAGTAATTTTATTTGGTTTAATTGGAGACTTAATTGTTACTTGGATGATGAATGCTCCGATTTTATTATGGTATGTTGAAAGGAAGGCGAAAGCATGAGAGATTTATTCAAGAACTGGAGGATTTTGCTTTTATTGTTTTTCTTATTTGCTTCCTTGCTTTCAGTTTCTTTTAATGGATTAAAATATGGAATTGATTTTGAAGGAGGAACCCAATTTCAGATTCACTTAGAGGAACCCTTAAATTCTCCTGAAGAAATTTCACAGATTACTTCAATTATTTCCAGAAGACTTGATTGGACTGGCCTGAAAGACACTAAAGTGACTGCATGGGGAAATGAATTTATTATTGCTCAGGTTGCAGAAACAAACCCTGAACAGGTTGAAAGAATTGAACTGCTTTTAAAAAAACAGGGAAAATTTGAAGCAAGGCTTGAAGGAAAAACAGTTTTC
Organism: uncultured archaeon; assembly: GCA_964608675.1. Classification (GTDB taxonomy): domain Archaea; phylum Iainarchaeota; class Iainarchaeia; order Iainarchaeales; family 1-14-0-10-31-34; genus 1-14-0-10-31-34. The sequence continues at coordinate 326,241 of CAZSOZ010000001.1, forward strand.
ACTGGCTCTGATATTGTTCATGTTTTTAAAGAGCCTCAAAAAGGCTATGGAGTACTGAAACAACAGGATGCCTTTGAATGGCGCCTTCCTTTTATGTTAAGCCAAGAAGGTGCACAAAAATTCACTGAAATGACTTTTCATAAATGTACTATTACTGGTTTTGAACAAAACACCGGAAAAACATATGAGTGCGAAAAAACTTATTTTTTTATGGACAGACCTCATGCAGTAATTTTAGTTCCCAGAACAGTTTTTGAATCAAACAAAGAAATGCTTTTGCAGGGAAACATGGTTGAAAACATTCCTCCTAACACTGATATTGATGAATTAATTCTTAATGCAGGAACTCCTTTGATTATTTCTGATTCAAATCTTTCAGATGAAGACAAAAACAAATTAATTAATTTTTCAGAGGACTTTGAAGACGTGTTTGTTCTTCAGGGAGTTTATTCAAATGAGTTTTTGCAGGACTTGAATTCATTTGGATTCAATTTTGTTGAAATAGAAAAAGAAGAAAATATTCCTTGGATTTGGACGGCTACAGGCGCCAGAGAAATAATTTCTTTGAGTGAAGATGTAACAAACATGAAGCCTTATGTTGAAAACATCGAAAACGCAAAAACTTATTCTGAATTAGTTATCAGAGGATTTGGAGTAAATGAAGATGATGCTCTTGAAAAACTTTCAAATTTAACTATTCTGCTTGAATCAGGGTCTCTTCCTATTGGAGTTGAATCAATTGGAAAAGAAACAATTTCTCCTAATTTAGGCGAAGAATTTCTTGATGTTGTTATTTTAATGGGTGTGTCTGCTTTGTTGATTGTAATTCTTGTTTTGTTTTTAAGATACCGTGAACCAAAGCTGATTATTCCTATGGCTTTCACTGTTTTTTCTGAAGTTGTGATAATTCTTGGTTTTGCTTCTTTTATTAAATGGAATCTTGATCTTGCTTCTCTTGCAGGAATCATTGCAGCAGTTGGAACAGGGGTTGACCACCAAATCGTTATTTCTGATGAATTACTGCGAAAGGAAGCAGACTATGAAACTTCTTTTGTTAATCGTGTTAAAAGAGCTTTTTTCATTATTTTTGCTGCAGCCGCAACTTCTCTTGCAACCATGGCTCCAATTATTTTATTTGGTTTCGGCTTAGGAAAATTAATTGGTTTTGCAATAACAACTATTGTAGGGGTTTTGGTAGGGGTTTTTATTACTCGGCCGGCTTTTGGTGAAATCGCAAAATACCTGTTATCAAAAGCAAATTAATTCAAAGCAGTTCATTGAATTCTTTTACTTTAGTTATTTTTTTTGTAAAATAATACCATAATCCAATAATGAATACTGCGGTTGTCATCCATGAAATTTCGTGAAGCACTCCTATTAATTCTTCTCCAAAATTTAGTCCTGACCACAACACAAAATAAATTCTAAGCAGATTCAAAAAAAACATTATTGTTCCGGCTAAAACAAATATTTGCATTTTTTTTTTCATTTCAGGTTTTTTTAAAGAAAAAATGATTGCTGCCAGAATGCTTATGCTGATTAATCCTGTGCATGAAGGATTAATTAAAATCTGTTTTTCTTCTAAAAAAACAAGGTTTTCCTGCAAAGGCAGTCCAAAAAAACCTGCTTGAAGAAACGCAATCCAGTTCTGCAGAAAATTTAAGGGAATACTCCAAACCAAATAATGGAGCGCTGAAAAAATCACAGTAAATTTTATCAGAAAAAATATTGTTTTATTTTCTTTTATTTTTTTAATCATTTTTTACCAGGGAACTTTTTTTAATTTGAATTTGAATGCAATAAAATTTGCTGTTTTGTGTGCAATAACAGTTATGACACACACTACAAAAAACAATTGGATTGAAATATTGTGAATAAGGCTTCCTAACAGAAGCCCTCCAAAAACAAAATCCAATTGGTCTAAAACAATAACTGGTTTTCCTCGCTTGATGTCCAGTCTTCTTTTAATAAAGCTTCCTGTTATATCTCCTAAAACTGCTCCTAATGCAAGAAGGACTCCGTATTCAAAATAATTTTTTATTATTGGAACGTTTCCTTGAAAATAAAAATCAACTAAAAAAACTGCAAGTATTCCTATTCCTGCTCCAAAAAGAGTTCCTTTAATTGTTTTTCCTTTTCCAAATAAAGGTTTTTTGTCAAAAAAATTTAAGTTGAAATCCACTGGAGTTTTTCCTCCTAAAAGCATTGCAGTAGAATTCGATAAATACAATGGAATTAAAATCAGCATTATTTCAAGAATTAATGAAGTGTAATCCATTCAACCAACTTTTTTTTTGTTATTAAATAAAAGCGTTTTTTCTTTATTAATTTTTTTATTGTTTCCTTTTTAATTCAATTGCTTTTTTATTCTTTTTCTGTCAATATTCTTTTCTATGAAAAAATTAGTTTTATTTATTGGTTTAGGTTTATTTCTGCTTGTTTTGATTGCTTTGGTTTTGTCTCTTGTTTTTCCCCAGAATTTTTCAGGTTTGTCAGGCGAAATTGCAGTTATCCCGATTAAAGGAGAAATTCTTTCGTCTTCTGATTCTTTTTCTTCTTCAATGAGTTCAACTTTGATTGCAGGAAAAATAAGGGAAGCAGACAAAGATCCTTTTATTAAAGCAATTTTTTTGGATATTGATTCCGGAGGAGGAAGTGTTGTTGCTTCAAAGGAAATAGTTTATGCTGTAAGGAAAGCAAAAAAACCGGTTGTAGCTTATATAGGGGGAGTAGGAGCATCAGGAGCGTATTATATTGCAGCAGCATCTGATTTAATTATTGCAGATGAAGATTCTCTTACAGGAAGTATTGGAGTAATAAGCATGTCAACTAACATTCAAGGTTTTTTAGAAAAACTTGGAATTGAAGTAAAAGTATTAAAGGAAGGAGAATTCAAAGACATGGGTTCTCCGTTTAAAGACTTAACAGAAAAAGAAAAAGAAATTTTAAATGAAATAATTTTTCAGGCTTCACAAAACTTTAAGTCAGATATACTGGAATTCAGAGAAAGCAAACTTAATGAATCAAAATTCAATCAGGTTGCAGATGGAAGAATTCTTTCAGGAAAAACAGCAAAAGAATTTGGTTTAATTGATTTAACTGGAAGCAGGCAGTTTGCAGTAAAAAAAACAGCTGAATTAGCAGGAATTAAAGGAGAACCAGTTTTAAGAAAATTTTCTCAGCCTGAAACCGATTTCTTTTCTTTGCTTTCAAAAGCAGGTTATTCTTTTGGCACAGGATTTATTTCAGCAGTAAAATCATCTGAACCAAAATTTAAATTAAATGCAGAATAATTATTTTTTATCCTGCAACAATTACAGAAAAAACTACAGCGATTGAAGTTGCAATAAAATTAACCCCTGTATTTGAAAGCTTTCCTTTTCTTTCAAATAATGCGCCTAAAATGCTGTCAGCAAAAGTTCCAATCAATCCTGCTAAAAGAATTACTCCTGCAAAAAACACGCTTGAATACAATGCATAATGCATTAATGCAATTAATCCTGCTCCAATTAAAGCAAAAACACAGCCTAAAACTGTGATTCCTCCGTCTGTTCCTGTTTCTACTTCTTTAAAGGTAGTGATAAGCAAAGGCTTTCTTGATGAAAGCATTCCTATTTCAGAGCTTAATGTATCGGCTAATGCAGCTGAAATTCCTGCAAAAAAACCAATAGGAAAATTTAATCCTAATGCAATTACTCCTGCCAGTGAATTTCCCAGAATGTTTCCTGTTGTTCTCACTTCGTGTTCTTTTCGTATTTTTTTTGATCTGTATCTTGTTCCTGTTTCTCCGATAACAAAAAAATAGGAAATAAAAAGGAAAGCAGTTAATCCTCCTGTTGAAGTTATCTGCCCTAAAAAAACAGTTGTTAATCCGATTAATAATCCGATTAAAATTCCTTTTCTGTCAAAACTTTTCTTTTTTACTGAAATAAAAGTAAATATTGCTAAAATAATTAATATAATAAGCAGTTCTATTGAAGTTAACACTTTTATTTACCTTCAATCAGCTTTGTTTTGGCTATTTCAACTCTTCTTATTGAACCTATTTTTTTTGCGTCATTCTGTATTTTTATTGCAATGTTTCCAAAAATCATTTCGTTTAAAAAGTCATCAAAATCTTTTTTCTTTGAAGCATAAGCAATTTTTTCCATCATTATTTTTCTTACTGCTGTTTCTTTTATTTTTGTTAGTTTTCTTCCTGATACAACTACTGCTTTTACTCTTGTTTTTTCTCCGTCTTTTAATTCTAAAACCTGATTTGTTTCCATTTTGCTTGTTCTTCTTCTTATAACTCTTTTCAGGAAATTAGGGTTTATTTCGTGTCCTAAAACTTTGGTGTATGCTTTTAATCCCTGAACATCTTTTATTTTAAAAAACAAAGTAATATGTTGTTTTTTTGGATTTCCTGTTAATGTTCTTACATTAATTTTAATGATTCTTCCCTGTAGGGTTTCAGGTTTTTCTGCAACAGTTTCTCCTATTTCTTTTTGGTCAAATAATTTTGGAGCATATACTGTAAACCATTTCTTTTTTTTCCATTTATCTGTGGTTCTTCTTGAATCTGTTTTTTTTGGTTTTATTTTTTCTTTTTTTTGTTCTTTTTTTGCCATTCTTATCACAGTTCCTGAATCATTTTTTCTCCTGTTTCCAGAAGATTTTTCAGCCCTTTTCCTTTTTCTTCTTTTTCGTGATTTTTTGTTTTTATTTTGATTGAGTAATTCACTATTTCACCATTAATTCTGCTTCTTCTTCTGTGTATCTCCATCCTTCAGGGATTTTTCCTTTGTTTGAATAATATTTTCCCAGCCTTCTTATTTTTGATACAGTCAGCTGGTATCCTCTTAAAGCACTTTTATCGTGCTTGTTGTTTTCGTAATGTTTTTTTTCTTTAACAGATTTTCTGATTAAGTTAAGTAAATTTCTTGGAAAATCAGATTTAATTCCTGCTTCTTCAATTATTTTTTCAATCTTTTTTTTGGTTGCTGTTTTAACTGAAGGAACAGCATATTCGTCTCTTAAAATTATTCCTATTTCTGAAGAAGGGTGCCCTTTATGGGCTAATTCAATTATTTTTTCTTCTATTTCTTTTGGTTTTAATTCAATCCATTCAGGATTGCTTTTTTTTGCCGGTCTTTTTGAACCGCTTTTTCCTTTGCTTCTTCCGTGAATTCTAGCCAAATAAATCTACTCCTATAAAATACTTTTTAATAACATAAAATAAATGCATAAAAAATAGCATCAAATTAATGCTTTACACTCAATATTTTGTGAAACATTAGGTTTTTATAGCTTTTTTCGATTCTTTTTGCTTATAAATATCTTCCTCTTTTTTCTACTTCCTGAATTCTTTTAATTACTGTTTTTCCGTGTTTTGATTTCAGGTATCCTTTTTCAATCCATTTCCATTCTTTTTTCTTTTCCGGATGGGAAGACAAAAAAGTTCTTTTAAATCCCAGTAAATCAACTGCAAAATCTTCAATTTTTTTTGAATTAAAGCCTAATCCAAAATCAATAAAAAAAAGTTTTTCTTTAAATAATATGTTGTTGGCAGTTAAATCTCCATGCACAATCTGGTTTTTATGAAGCAAAGAAATCTGTTTTCCTAACTCCAAAAAATCTTTTTTCTTTAATTCATTAATTTGTTCTTTTATTTTTTTTGCTTTAATGAATTCCATTAAAATAATTCCTTTTTCTTTCTGAACTTCAAACAAAACAGGAGTTCTTATTCCAGCCAGTTTTGCTTTATGAATCAGGTTTGCTTCGTCTCTTGTTCTATGTTTTCTGATTTTTTCATCCAATTTTTTGTTTCTGTATTTTTTGTTTGTCCTGTGTTTTTCAATTATTTTTCTTCCAAACTTTTTAATTAAAAAAGTTCTTGCTTCTGCTCCCTCAAAAATCAGTTTTTTCATTTAAAAATTAAATAAAAAAAAGTATTTAACAGCTTCTTTTGTCTTTTATTTCTCTGAAAGAAATTATTATTGAATTAGTTGTATCTAAAACATTTTCATTCCATTCTTTTGTTTTTTCTGCAAGCTTGTCATATTCAAGGTATTCCTGAATTGAATTTCTTGCTGATTCAGCAGAGCTTATAATTGAATCAACTGCTTCCATCTGCTTTTTGCATTCAATTGCTTTTCTTGCTTCAATCAAATTCAACTGCATTAAAATTAATTCTTTTCTTGCTTTAACCAGAAGCTTTAATGCATTTGCTTCTTTATCTTGTTTTTTTTCGTTCAGTTTTTTTTCAAAATCAGTTAATTCAAGATTGTATTCTTTAAGTTTCTGTTCTTGTGCAGGAACAAGACCTTCAGAAAAAAATTTGCTGTCAATTGATTCCAATTCATTTAAGCCTTCTTCAAAGGAAATTGTGTTGAATGCGTTTTCAACGTAAACAAAATAATACAATAAGAGCGCTGCAAGCAGAACCAAAAGCAATTTACTTCGCATATTCATTAAAACCACTAGTAATAATATTTCTTCTTTTTATTAAAGTTTTTTGGTTTTCGGGACGTTGTTTAAAAAGTCCTTTTTAGAGGCTTCTGTTTAAAAACTATTTTTTAAATAGCTGTGTCTAAAAAACACTTTTAATATTATTGAGATTTATGCATCCATTTTAACAGATTTGTAGATGAAGAAGCACTTTTTCTGATTTTTCTTTTTTTAGTTGGCTTACGCCTTTCTAAAGCCATTCTTTCTGTACATATTTTTCTTGAAAATTTTTCATATTGTTTATTTTGCTTCTTCGGTTTAGCTAAATCAGATAAACTAACAGTAATGTAAACGCCATCGAATCTTAACGTATTCATTTTTCTCAAAAACACAAGCCCTTCAATTACCCAATCACGCTTAAGTTTAGAGAATTCATTATTTGTGCGTTCTAAAATGAAGCTATAAAAATCATCAAAATTAACTCTTTGTTCTTTTCTTGGATTTGGCTGTTGAAGTACTTTAGAAAAAAATTGTCTAATAAACCCCTCTATTTCTCCTGCAAGATATGGAATAGGAGGTTTTCTCTTTGAAAAAGTAAAATTTTTTGTTGTTTGATAAATGGCTATTTTAGGAAGACTTATAGTTATTCCAGTCGGGTTTTCTTTTAACTTACTTAAAAATTCATTTTCATCTGCATTTCCTTTATAAAACTGAAGTTTTAAAGTTTCTTCATTCCCTGTGTTCTTGTACACATTGAAGCTCACAAAACATATTTTTTTGGATTCTCCTTCTCCAGATAAGTCTTTGTTTTTTTCATACATCTCTACTAAATTTTGTATTTTATCCACATGACAAATAAAAATAAAGTTGTTTGTTTTGTATTTTTTTCCAGAAATAAAAACATCGGACAGTCTTAATCTATTATTTTTAATATCTTCATAAATTTCTTCTTCTTTGTTTGGGAGAGAATTTTTTATTTCTATGAGGCACAAATTTTCATTCTTTGCAATAACTATATCTACTTCAAAAGATTTTCCTTCTTTTGTCTTTACGTCATCTTCAGCTTGAATTAAAGTCCATTCAAGATTATTTTCTTTTAAAAATTTATGAACAAAACTAACTATCTGAAGTGTTGAAGAATAAAACTGTGAGTCTCTTATGAGTAAATCTATACATTTTTGTTTTTCATCCACTTAACCACTTTGAATTTTTCCTTCCCCAAATCTTGAGAATAAATAAGAAATTAATTTAGAAAGAGAGACTCCAGAACAAGAGTATTGGGGGATAATCATCATTTCATAGGATGAATTACTTTCACTGTTTTTATCATAAAATAGTATATCGTAAGTTGAGCCATCATTATAATCCGTTGCTCGTGAATGAAAATAGGGATTTCCAGAATGATATAAATTTACTAATATATTTTTGTTAGACTGCAAAATAGAACTAAAATTTTTGACAACCTGATGATTTGTTATTCCGGGGATATTTATGTCAAATTCTACTTTTATCTCATTTACTTTGTCTATTGTTCTTTCTTTGTTTTCAAAAAGCTCCAGCTTGTCAAATCTATCCTGAATTATCTTGTTCAATATTCTTTCTTCAAAAAAGTCATAATATCCATCAACATACTTCACTAATCCTTTTCTTGAAATTTGTGTCCTTAATATTAATCTTTTGTTTTCAGAATCCCTTACATCAAAAGAAATTGTATTAATAAATGAGTTTTCTTCGCCAATATTTTTCAATACTTTTTCTATTGGAACATCAGATAGATAATGTATCTCAGAACTATATAGTCTGCCTTTCCTAACAACTCGTTCTTCCTTTTGCCACCATCGTTTAATAGAGAGTAATGTTGCACTTATGAAATATCCCTCATTCTTTATTCCTTCTAAGATATCTCTAATTTGTGTCGATGAAATAAAAAGATTTTTAGAAAAAGGGTAAAGTTTGTTTAAAAAATAAGGAAGAGCTTCTCTTAAAAAGTTTGACTTGCCGTCTGACAAAAACAATGCCAAATGTTTAGTTTTATCAAATAAACAAAGGGCGTTCCCTTTTATTCTTTCAATTTTACCCTCAGAATTGTTCCTTAATTTTTCAATATGTAGTTTAACTAACTTCTTTGAAGCGGTTTCTTCGACAACATCAAAACGCAACAGAATATTATTTGAATATTTTTTACTAACAAAATCAAAAACCGAAATGGGTTCTACTGTTTTGGAAAAAAGAGTTATATAAAAAACTATTTTATTTTCTGAAATTTGAGAGATTTCCTTGTAGGATTTCAAATAACTTTGCATTTCTTTTATAGAATTAATATTTTCAGAAATGCCAGTCATAAACCCCCCTCATTAACATTCGCTTTGAAATTATGGATGTTAAAATTTAAATTACTATGGGAATGCTCGTTTTTGGCAAAAGCTGGTTTTTAAGTATTTTCATCCATTAACGATTTTACTGTTTTTTTCATTAAAAAATCCAAATTGGTTTTATTGTTTCTTGCATAAATGGTTGTTGTTTTTGATTTGCCTGTCTTTAAATCAATTAGCCGTAACCTGTAATTTCCTTTTTGTCTTCCTATTTGCATGGAAAAATTTATTCAGTTTGTGCATTTAAACCACCAACAACTTGTACAACTTTTTGTACAACATTTAAAAACATGATTTTATACAATACTTTAGATGATTTTAAAGAACAATCTCAAAATAATGAGTATTTTATTTATTTTTTTGTTCCTTTTTGGTTGCTTGGATTCAGAGGAGAATAACCAAAAACAAGAATTAAAGGAATCAGAAATTGAACTTTACTCACTTTATTTAGAAAGTATTTTCACTTCAGATTATGTTGTTGCTGATGCACAAGATGAGTTAAAATTTGAAGTGAGAAAATGCAATTTTGAGAAAGGAATGTTAGGAGAAAAACCTCTTCTTTTGGCTTTTGAAAGACCAATTATAAGCATTCATTCATTAGAAGGCACTCCTGAAAGAAACACAGTAATTGCTGGAACACAAATCAATGACAAAAACTATGTTCAGACAGTTTTTGCACCACTCATAACTTTGGCAATAATTAACAAAGGCAAAACTGATAGCGGAGAAATAAGACTTTCTTTTGATGTTGAATCAAATGGAGATTTAACGTTTGCTAATGTTGAAAGATTTAGTTGGGGGGCAGGATATAGAACAAAGTTTCCTGAAGATTTAGTACACAAACATTATTTTATAACAGAAGAAAATGAATATGTTTTTTTTGATGCTGACAAAATAGGTTCTGAAGATTTGTCTGAAAACGAAATAGTTATGGATGAACTAACTGAAGCAAAAATTCTGACGCTTTGTAATGACGGGGTTCTTGATTATTCTGAGTTTCTTGGAGTTAATTTTCCTTGTAGACAATCCTTCAAAGAAATACAAATAGAGAATTTACAGCCAAATGAAATAGCCAAAATTTCTTTCTTTTATTTTCCTATGCAAAGAATAAGTTTTGAATCTAAATATCCTGTTAATCCAAAATATCAGTTTCCAATAAAAGAAAAAGAAAACGAATTAACTGAAATTAAAATTTATTATGCAAATAATGTTTCAAAAGAACTTTTATTAAAAATCAACCTTTCGCATTCTTTGAACGAGTTTTCTTTTGACGAGATTCTTGATAATTGTCAATGAGTTTTTTAAAATCTTCCCACGTTGGAACATCTAACATTTCTTCCCTGAGTCTCCATCTAATTCTGTTTCCTTCTCGGTATACTTCTAATATGCTCGGCTGGTCAATTCCGCTCATGGCTCTTAAATATTTTTTTGCAGTAGCCCAACTCATGTGCGTTTTTAATGCAATTCTTCTGGTAGTTACTCCTCTATTAGCTAACCACAAATATTTTAGAATAATGTATTGAAAGTCATTTAGATTTTTCATCTAAAAACCTCACAGTAACTTCCTTTTTGTCTTTTTTCTTTAAATCAAATAAAATTTTTGCTTTTTGTCCTTTTTTGATTTTTAAATAATCAGCCAATTCTTTAGGAAACCTTAAGAAGAATTGTCTGCTGTCAAAACTAACACTTACTTCCCACATATCAACTGATAAACTATCATCAATTGCTTTATTAACAGTTCCTCTTTGACTCAATTTTTTCACCTTTTTAATTATAATTTATTCACTTAAAACGTACGTTCAAGATAAAATAAAATATTAGTCGTACGAAACATATTTAAATCTATTTATACACTATTAATTATTCGTACGAATAACTCGCAAGGTGTTTTAATGGATGAAAGCTTTTGCTGGAAATGTGGGTCAAAAAAAGTGATTAAAAAAGGCAAATCTGTTTCTAAATGGAAAAGTTTTTGGAAACAGAGATTTCAATGCCTTGCTTGTAATCACAAGTTTATAAGTAAAAAAAAACATTTGATTGACTATGAAGAAAAAGAATTTGTTTACAAAACTAAACCAATCCCTAAAATAGATTGGAGTGCATACAATAAAGCACAGACAAATGAAAAGCTTATGATATTCAGTTTAATTGATGAACTTCTTGATTTAATTTCTATGTCTCAAGAACAAAAAACTGGAAGACCTGCTATTCAGATTAGAGATATGGTATTTTGTATGCTAATAAAAATATATACAAAAACTTCCAGCAGAGCAGTTGTTTCAGATTTAGAGTTAGCAAAAAGACAGGGTTACATAAATCATGTTCCTTGCTATTCAACTCTCATGTTATATTTTAATGATGAGAGACTTCAAAAAATATTAAAAGAATTAGTGCACTTGTCTGGACTGCCTTTGAAAGATGTCGAAGAACATTTTTCCATAGATTCATCAGGATTTTCAACCTCTCAATTTGGAAGGTGGTTTGACTTTAGATTTAGAAACAAATCAATCATAACAGAGGAAAGGGTCTTTAGAAAAGCACATATAATGGTTGGCGTCAAAACAAATGTAATTACTGCAATAGAAATAACAACACAAACCCATGCAGACAGCCCACAACTAAAAGCATTGCTAAAAAAAACAGTTTTGAATTATGATGTAAAGGAAGTTTCAGCAGATAAAGCTTATTTAAGCATAAATAATCTTGAACTTATTGACTCTGTTGGGGCAGTTCCATTGATTCCATTCAAGAAAAATTCAAAAGGTTCAAGAGGAAGACAAGGAATGATTTGGAAAAAAATGTTTTGGTATCAAAAAAACAAACCTCAAGAGTTTTATGAACGCTATTACAAAAGAGCAAATGTAGAATCAACATTTAACATGATAAAACAAAAATTTACTCCAACTCTTATGACAAAAAATTTTGTAGCAAACGTGAATGAAATAATGGGCAAAGCATTATGCCACAACCTACGCTGTTTAATCTACGGATACTTTAAATTAGGAATAAATAAAAAATTTGCAGAAGTCCTAACAAACAACCAAAATGTCACTTATTGAGTTTTTAAACAAAAGTCTCAAAATATTAGAATCTGCTAATCTTGTGCTGAGTTTTTAAACAACGTCGGTTTTCGGATTTCCAGTATTCTGAAATAAAAGTTAGCAATAATGCTTGAAACCATGTGGCTGATTAAAAGAATGTAAAATGTTTCTTTTTCAAAAAATTCAGCTGAATAAAATTGTTTTGCAGTAAAATATAAAAGGAAAAAGATTATTAGTGTAAGAAAAACTTTTTTCCTGGTAAGTTTTATGTAATGAAATATCGGCACTTTTTCCACTAAAGCAAGCCCTAGCGGAACAACCAGGATCATAATCAAAAAAAAAGTGTATCCCCAGCCTGTCAACACCAGAAAAAGAAACGGAACCGAAAAAAGAAATGTTATTTGTTTGAATCGTTCCTTTAATTTTTCCGAGTTTTGTTTGTTCCATCCAAAATAATTTTCCAGCAGAGAAACAAAAACAACCATCGAAGTAGCCATTAAAACAAAATAAATTCTTGCTTGAATTGAATCAAAAAAAGGGCTTTCCTGCACTAAAAGAAAATAACTTGTTACTGCAAGAAAAAAAAATATTATGAATCCAATCCAGAACCTCTGCCTTAATTTTTTTGGCATCATGATATTATTAATGCATTCGTTTATTTATTTTTTGAGTATTTTTTTGAATTTTTTAAATAACCCGTTTTCTGTTTTTTCTTCTTCTTCGCTTAATTCTTCAAATAATTCTTTTTGTTTTTTTGTCATTTTTTTGGGTGTCCTGACAATAACTTTAATATATTCGTCTCCATAGCCTCCTTGTTCGATGTCTTTTATTCCTTTTCCTTTCAATCTGAAAATCGTTCCTGTTTGTGTTCCTTCAGGAATCTTTAATTCTGCTTTGCCTTTTAAAGTTGGAACTTCTATTTTTCCTCCTAATGCTGCAGTAGCAAAAGTAATCGGAACTTCTCCGTAAATATCTGTTTTATCTCTTCTGAAAAAATCATGAGGTTCAACAAAAACAACTACATACAAGTCTCCGTTTCCTGCTCCTCTTTCCCCTGCGTTTCCTTCTCCTTTTAGTCTTAAATATGCTCCGTTTTGCATTCCTTCAGGAATTTCTACTTTTATTTTTCTATTTTTTCTTTTTCTTCCTGTTCCGTTGCATTCACTGCAGGGATTTTTTATTGTTTTTCCTTCTCCTCTGCATCTTCTGCAGGTTGTTTTTGTGCTAAAAGTTCCGAAAGGAGTTCTTTGATTTCTTGTTTCGTATCCTGTTCCTCTGCATTCAGGGCATGTAATTAAACCGTCTTTTTTTTCTGAACCTGTTCCATTGCATTTACTGCATTCTTCTAGTCTTTCTATTTCTATTTCTTTTTCTGTTCCGAATGCAGCTTCTTTGAATCCAATACTTAAGTCAACTCTTAAATCAACTCCTTTTTTTGGGCCTCTTCTTTTTCTTGAGCCAAAAATGTCTCCAAATCCAAATGAATCAAATATGTCTTCAAAATCAAATCCTGCTCCGGAAAAATCAAATCCACTGAAGCCTTCTCCAAATCCTTTAAATCCCTGAAAGCCTTCTGCTGCATGCCCAAATTGATCATAATTTTTTCTTTTTTGAGGGTCTTTTAAAACAGAATAAGCTTCTAATACTTCCTTGAATTTTTCTTCTGCGTTTTCTTCTTTGGAAATATCTGGATGATATTTTTTTGCAAGCTTTTTGTATGCTGTTTTTATTTCCTGTTCTGATGCATTCTTGTTTATTCCTAAAACTTCATAATAATCTTTTTTTTCCGCCATACTTAATCACATTAATACAGAGAAAGAAAAAGAGAAAGGAAAAGAATTTATTTCAATTGAATTTTTGTTTCTCTTCCTTTTGTGTTCATTATTTTTTTTCTTCTTTGTTTTCATCTTCCATTTTGTAGTCTGCATCAACTACTTTTTCGTCGTCTTTTTTTTCTTTTTTCTGCTGGCCTGCTTCCTGTTGTGCCTGCTGTTTCTGCTGTTCTTGTGCGGCTTTCTGGTATAATTCAGTGGAAGCTTCTTGAAATACTTTATTTGTTTCGTCGAGTTTTGTTTTTATTGCTTTAACGTCTTTTTGTTCTGGTTCCAGCAGTTTTTTGAGTTCATTTATTTTGTCTTTTATTTTCTGCAGTTTTCCTGCTTCAACTTTTCCTTCCATTTCTTTTAATGTTTTTTCTGTGCTGTGCGCCAAGGCGTCTGCCTGATTGATTGTATCTATTTCTTCTCTTTTCTTTTTGTCTTCTTCTGCAAATTGTTCTGCTTCTTTTTTCATTTTTTCTATTTCTTCTTCGTTTAATTTTTCTGATGCAACTATTGAAATTTTTTGGCTTTTTCCTGTTCCTTTGTCTACTGCTGTCACGTGCACTATTCCGTTTGCATCTATGTCAAAAACAACTTCAATTTGAGGAACCCCTCTTGGGGCAGGCGGTATTCCCACTAATTGAAATCTTCCTAAGGTTTTGTTGTCTTTTGCCATAGGTCTTTCTCCTTGAAGCACGTGGATGTCTACTGCTGTCTGATTGTCTGCAGCAGTTGAAAAAATCTGGCTTTTTTTAGTTGGAATTGTAGTGTTTTTTTCAATTAATTTTGTAAAGACTCCTCCTAATGTTTCTATTCCAAGGCTTAATGGAGTGACATCCAGCAAAAGAACGTCTTTGACTTCTCCTGAAAGGACTCCTGCTTGTATTGCTGCTCCCATTGCAACACATTCCATTGGATCAATTCCTCTTTCAACTTTTTTTCCTACAATTTTTTCTACGAATTCCTGAACCATTGGCATTCTTGTAGGGCCTCCTACTAGAATTATTTTGTCTACTTCTGCAGGAGTTAAGTTTGCGTCAGCCAAAGCCTGGCTTACAGGCTTTTCGCATTTTTCTACAATCGGCTTTACAAGCTCTTCAAGTTTTGCTCTGTTTAATTTCATGTTTAAGTGTTTTGGGCCTTCTTGTGTTGCAGTAATATAGGGCAGATTTATTTCTGTTTCAATTACATTGCTTAATTCTATTTTTGCTTTTTCTGCTGCTTCGTTTAATCTTTGTGTGGCCATTTTGTCTTTTGTTAAATCAACTCCTTCTTCTTTTTTGAATTTTTCTACAATATATTTTTGGATGGCTTCATCCATGTCTCTTCCGCCTAATTGAGTGTCTCCTGAAGTTGATTTGACTTCGAATACTCCTTCTCCAAAGTCCATTATTGTTACATCTAATGTTCCTCCTCCGAAATCAAATACAAGAATTTTTTGGTCTTTTTCTTTTTTGTCTAATCCATAAGCCAGTGATGCTGCTGTCGGCTCATTTACAATTCTTATTACTTCCAGTCCGGCAATTTTTCCTGCATCTTTTGTTGCCTGCCTTTGGTTGTCGTCAAAGTAAGCTGGAACTGTAATTACTGCTTTTTCTACTTTTTCTCCTAAAAAGTTTTCTGTGTCTTTTTTTATTTTCTGCAGAATAAAAGCAGAAATTTGTTGGGGAGTGTATTCTTTTCCCTGAACTTTGTATTTGTGGTTTGTTCCCATTTTTCTTTTTGCGCCTGTAATTGTTCCTTCTGGATTGCTTACTGCTTGTCTTTTTGCTGGTTCTCCTACAAGCATTTGTCCGTCTTTAGTAAAAGCCACTATTGAAGGAAATGCTTTTCCGTATAAGCTTGCTCCTTCTGCTGAAGGAATAATTCTTGGTTTTCCTCCTTCTAGTACTGATGCTGCAGAATTTGATGTTCCTAAATCTATTCCAATTATTTTGCTCATAATATCACCTTTTTTTTAATTAGCATAAACTTGCTTTCTTAGCCTCCTTTCTTCTTCATGTATTTTTTCTTTTATTTCTTCAGGGAGTTTTTCAAATTCTTCTGAATCAAGCATTAAAATTTTTTTGTTCATTTAATCACAGCCTATTCTTTTTTTTTCTTCTATTCCTTTTTCCTTTTTTTCTTCTCGACCTGAATTGATTTTTACTTTTGAATGCCTTAAAACTTTGTCTTTAAGCATGTATCCTTTTTGGAATTCTTCAAGGATTATTCCGTCTTCTTTTTCTGGATTGTTTTCCTGCATTAAGCAGTCATGAAGCCCGGAATCAAATTTTTTTCCTATTGCTTTAATTTCTTTTAAGCCGTATTCTTCTAATGTTTGTTTTAATTGCTTTTCAATCAATTCAATTCCTTTTCTTTCATTTTCATCTGAATTTTTTTTGGCTGAATCAATTGAATCCATTACTGGAAGCAGATTCTTGATTAATTCTGCGTTGCTGAATTCAACAAAAATTTTTCTGTCTTTTTCTTCTCTTTTTTTGAAGTTTTCAAATTCAGCTTGAATTCTTTTAACTAATTCAGTTAATTCTTCTATTTTTTCTTCTTTTTTGTCTTTTTTTTCTTCTGGTTTTGTTTCTTCGGGTTTTTTTGCTTCTTTTTCTTGTGTTTTGATTTGGTTTTTTTCTTTTTCTTTTTCAAAATCCTTTTTTTGTTCAAACAAATTAATCCCTGCCTAAAAAGTTTTGACTATGATTAAACTCTTTAAACAAAACTTTTTTAAACCTTTTTTTTCATTCTTTTTTCATGGATGACCAAAACACAAAAAAACTGCTTACTGTTTCCCAGAAATTTTATTTAACCGGAAGAACTCTTTCTGATAGCAATCTATCAAGGCATAGATTTCAAGTTATAATAAGAAAGATTGAACAGCCTTTTTCTGATGACTTGGATAAAGAATTTAATTGGTTGTTGCAGTGTTTAGGTTTTTTTGAACCTATAGATAAAGGCAAAACAGCTGCGTCTGTTTTTCGTGAATTAGTTAAATCTACAGATAAAAAAGAAGGGCTTACTTCAACTCAGCTGGCCGAAAAAGTTGGGATGAGCAGAGGGGCAGTGATAAATCATTTAAATAATCTTTCAAGGAGCGGTTTAATTTTAAAGCAGGGAAGCAGATATTTTGCAAGAAGCAAATCTCTTTTTCGCACAATAAAAGAATTGCAGGATGAAATTGATTTGGTGTTTAAAAAAATGGAGAAAACAGCAAAAGAATTAGATGAAGAAATGGGCTTGCTTTTAGAAGACTAATTATTCTGTCCATTCAAATTTTGACTGGAAATGCCTTAAAACAGGGCTTTCAAATTCAAATTTCAGGCCTTTGATTTCTTTTTTTCTTTTCTTTAATTTTTTGAATGATTCAATTATGTAGTCCATATGTTCTTTCAAATAAACTCTTCTTGGAATAGTAAGTCTTAATAAATCAAGTTTTGGCATTATGTTTTCTTTTGTTTTTGGATTTCTTCCTGCCAGCAGGGTTCCGATTTCTACTCCTCTTATTCCTGATTCAATATAGAGTTCTGTTGCAAGAGCCTGAGAAGGAAATTGTTCCTGAGGGATATGCTTTAAAAATTCTTTTCCATCAACAAAAACTGCATGTCCTCCAATTGGCTTCATTACAGGAATTCCTGCTTTACTTAATTCTTCCCCAAGATATTTCACTTGTCCAATTCTGTGCCTTAAATAATCTTCATTTATTCCTTCTTTTAATCCTACTGCTATTGCTTCTAAATCTCTTCCGCTAATTCCTCCGTAAGTTGGAAAACCTTCAAACAAAATACAGAAAGGAATACTTTTTTCATATAATTCTTTTTCTTTGAATGCAAGAACCCCGCCAATGTTTACTATTGCGTCTTTTTTTGCACTCATAGTGAATCCATCACAATAAGAGAACATTTCTTTTGCTATTTCTTTAATTGACTTGTTTTCAAATCCTTTTTCTTTTTCTTTAATAAAAAAACAGTTTTCTGCATATCTTGCTGCATCCAAAAAAAACAATACATCATATTCCCTGCATAATTCGCTTGTTTTTTTAATGTTCTGCATTGAAACCGGCTGGCCTCCGCCTGAATTGCAAGTAATCGTAGTTAAAACATACCCGGTATTTTTTTTATTTTCTTCAAGAACTTTTTCAAGTTTTGTTAAATCTATGTTTCCCTTAAAATCACATTCTTTTTCACAATTCCATGCTTCTTTTATTACACAATTTTCTCCGATTCCTTTTCTGTGTTCAATATGTGCTTTGGTTGTATCAAAATGAATGTTTCCAGGAATAATGTTTCCTTCCTTTACAAGAAGATGGTCAAGAATGTGTTCTGCTGCTCTTCCCTGATGAACAGGCAGAACGAATTCAAATCCTGTTATTTCTTTTATTGATTTATGAAAATTATCAAAGCTTTTTGCGCCTGCATAGCTTTCATCTGCTTTCATTATTGCACTCCATTGATTCTGGCTCATTGCATTTGTTCCTGAATCAGTCAATAAATCAATGAAAACTTCATCTGATTTCAATAAAAAAACATTCAATCCTGCTTTTTTTACTGCCTTAATTCGTTCTTCTTTTGAAATAAGTTTTGTTAATTCAACTGACTTTATTTTAAAATTAGGCAGAACTTCCACAAAATCCCCTTTTTTCTTTAAATCTATGTATTTAGGGGGAAAGAAAAAAATAAAAAGACATCCAGACAAAAAATTATTTGTTTTCACTTTAAAGTGGTTATTATGTCAAGAGCTTTTGGAAGCATTCTTTTGGTGGTTGCAATGACAGCTTTTTTTTCAAGCACAGGGCTTATTGACTGGTATAGATTTAATGAAGTTTCTTTTATGCAGACAGGCCTAACTGTTTTGCTTTTTTCTTTTGCTGTCTTTTATTTGTTCAAATGATTTAAAAGAATTATAGGGAAGTAAAAATCTTTGTTTCAATTTTTTTATTCGGATGCATGATTATTTGCATGCCTGCTTCATAAGGCGGCTTTTTTTTGTTAAATTCTATTTCGGTTATTTCTTTTATTGTTCTTCCTTTGTTTAATCTTACTTTTGTTATGATTATTGATTTTCCATGATTTGGTTTATCAATAACATCTTCTTGTATAACTGTTTCCTGTTTATTTATTTTTTTTAAATATTTTTTAAAGTACTCTAATTGCCGTTTAAGATTGTTTTCTATTTTCTTTGAAGAATTAAACATTTTGATTATTTCCATTGATTTGCTTTTATTTTTTTGTTCGAGTTTTGAAATATCTTCTATTATTTCTTGCATAGACCATTCAGTTGAATCTAAAAGCATGTGTTCCAGTTGAGCATTAATAAACTTAAATGAACCTTTTCTCTCATGCTTCTGCATTAAGTCTCTGAGCCTTTTGCTTTTTTGTATTTGTGTGCTGCGCTGTCTTATTTTTGGTTGCTTTATTAATTTTTTGTATCCTGGTTCATTAATAATGTCCCATACTTTTTTTCCTATTTCAAGATACTCTCTTTTTGTTGCTTTAATTTTGTCCTCAGATAAAAATAGATGCCCCTTGTCAACTAAGTCATTGAATTTTTTTATTAATGCAGTTCTTATTTTTCGCGGTTTTGTTCGCCCCCTGATTTTTAAGGAAACTTTCCTGCCATTGCCCGTGCTTATTTGGTAAATGGTTCTTTTTGGTTTTTTGGCCATTTTTATCTTTATGTAATACTATTCTATTTTTTTTTATTTCTTTCCCTTTACAAGGACTACTTAAAAGGTTATTTTTTTATTTGTGTTTGACCTTTTTTTATCGATGAAAGCAAACCTTATTTTTTTTCCAGGAATGATTTTTCATGAATTCAGCCATATGCTTGCCTGTTTTCTGGTCGGCGTTAAAGTAAGAAAAGTAAAGTTTTTTGGATTAAATGAAGCTTATGTAATTCATGAAAACCCTGATGCAGTAAAGTCAATCATAATTACTCTTGCTCCTTTTATTTTAGGGAACTGGATTGCGTTGTATTTTCTTTCAGCTTCTTTTAAACAGCTGGCTTTTCTTAATCCTGTGGGATTCATTTTTTTATGGCTGGGTTTTAGTCTGGTTCATTATTCTTTTCCTTCTTTTCAGGACACAAAAAATACTTTTAATTCCTTTAAAGATTTTTATTCTTTGAGGTTAATTAAAGGAAACATTATTGCAAGAACACTGGTTTTTGTTTCTCTTCCTTTTGTGTTTATTCCTTTATTTTGTATTTTGGGGTTAATGCTTTTATTCAATTATTTTTATTTTTTAAGACTTTTGTGGACTGCTTTTATTTTTCTTTTTGCTTTCAATCAGGCTTTTGCTTTGGCCTTAGCTGATTCATTTATTTATTCTTTTTTTTAATCACAAAGTTTTTATTTAATTAAAACCTATTTTACTTTATGAAAGAAAAAGTAAAGGGAAAAATAATTAAAGAAAAAAATCAAATCATAAAAAGAAAAAACAAATTAAAGCATGGTTTTTTTGAAGCAAAAGAAGATCCAAGAATTTTTGCTCTGCTTTTCATTGAATTTTCAATTTCTATTGCTATTGCTTTGAGCATTTATTTTTATCTTGACCCTGAAGCAAACATTGTTCCTTTTCCTTATGGAATAATTATTTTTGCTGGTTTAATGTTTCTTTTGGCAATGGTTTTTCATAACACAAAAGGATTCAGAGAAAAAAGAAAAAAAGAAAATTAAATAAATTCCTTTATATCTTCTTCTTCAAAGTTTTCTGCCAGCCCTAATTTTTTTCCTTTTTTCACTACAAATAATTCTGTTCCGCATTCAGGGCATTCAACTGAATCTCCTTCTTCATGGAGTTCTGAATCCAGTTCAACAATGCCGTCGCATTTAGGACACTTTATATTCATTTTTTTGCCTCCTTAAGAGAAAAGCAAAATATTTCCTAAAAGTTAATTTATTTAAATATAATCTAAAAACCGGATTTCAAAAAAAAGAAAAAAAACAGGGGAAAAACCCCTAAAAAAATTTTTTTTTAATTGCCAAAATTATTTTGAAGCCAACTTGTTTTTTTTGATGTAAGCCCAAAGCTTTTTGGTCATCTCGCTTGGAGTGACTTTTCCTGTTCCAAACACTTTTTCTAAGGTGTCGTTGCATCCTTTAAAACTAATTGCATATCCGCCGAACGGTTTTTTTGCTGGCATATAATTTCCTCCTTTTTAAAATTAAACAAATTATTAGAATAAAGGTTAAAGTATATTTAAATCCTTCTATTTAATGTTTTTTTTTCCCACATTACTTTGATTTGATCAGTTCTTTGTTTTGGAAGAATCCTGCTTTCTTTTAATTCAGTTTTTTTGCCTGCCTTAAATTCAATTAATCCCTGCCAGGCAATCATTGCTCCCTGGTCAACACAAACTTCTTTTGGAGGAACAAAAAATTTTGCTTTTCTTTGTGAACACATTTCTTTCATCATTTCTCTTAAAGCTTTGCTTGAAGCAACTCCTCCTGTCAGAAGCACTTCTTTTTTTTCTGTGTGTGCTAAAGCTCTTTCGCTTACTTCTGTCAGCATTGCAAAAGCAGTATGCATTAAACTGTAAACAAGGTCTTTTTTGTTTTCTTTTCCTATTTTCTGTTTTCCTGCTGTAAGCAAACCGGAAAAAGCCAAATCCATTCCTTTTACTGTATACGGCAATTCAATGAATTCTTTTCCTGTGAAATATATTTTATCCATTTTTGGTCCTGCAGGAAAACCTAATTTTATTTTTCTTCCGAATGCATCCAAAAAATTTCCTATTCCAATATCCAATGTTTCTCCAAAAACCCTGTATTTTCCTTTTTCTAATCCGATTATCTGTGTGTTAGCGCCGGAAGCATAACAAGTAATTGGATTTCTTGCTTTTGTAAGTTTTCTGCCGATTTCAATATGTGCAATGCAATGGTTTACTCCAACCAAAGGCTTGTTATGTAGAATAGAAAGTGTTCTTGCAAAAACTGCGCCGACTCTTAAACAGTTTCCTAATCCAGGCCCTTGAGAAAAACTGATTAAATTAATTTCTTTCATTCTAATTCCGGCTTTTTCTAATGCCTTCTCCAGAATGTTTTTTGCATTTTTGTAATGAAAGTCTGCTGCTTCTCTTGGGTGAATTCCAACTGAATCCTCTTTAACATAAGAACTTTTTTCGTTTGCAAGAATCCTGCATTTTTCGTCCACAATTCCTATTCCGAAAGTGTGCGCTGTTGATTCAATTCCTAGGCAAATCATTTTTTCTCATATTTTTTCGGTTGCTTTAGTTTTTTATTTATATATCCTCTTATTTTTTTTATGCCAAAAAAATCAGTTAGTTTAGTTCAGGTAAGAAAAGGCCCTAAAACCCTACAGCCGTTGCAGGCAATTGAATTAATGAAGAAATCTAAATCCCGTTTTCTTGCAGTCCCCAGAAACAGAAAAGATCTGGTTAATGACAAAAGAAACTGGTATTTTATTAGAAATAAAGAAGGAGAAAAAATTGGCACTGTTTCAATTCATCCGGAAACAGCTGAAATTGGAGGTTTTTCTTTGCTTTCGGAACACAGAGGATTACAAAATGCAGTTCCTGCTTTACGAAGTGCAGAAAACATCCTGAAAAAGTTAGGCCATAAAAAAGTAATGGTTAGAGTTAGTGTTTCTTCACAAAAAACAATTAAGGCTTTGAAATTTCTTGGATACAAAACGAAAAGAAAACTTGTCAAACAAAAATATGGAATAAAATTTGATTTAGTTGAACTGCAAAAACAATTATGATTTTCCTGCTAAAGCTTTTTCAATTTCTTTTTCGGTTATTTTTCCTTTCCTTAAAACTTTTTTTTCTTTTAAATCATATATTGTGCTTGATTTTTCTTCTTTTAATTTTCCTGCATCCAAGATAAAGTCAACTTTTTTTCCCAAAACTTTCACTGCTTTTTCAAAAGAGTAAATTGCTTTTTCTCCTGAAAGGTTTGCGCTGGTTGAAATTATTGGTTCATTTATTTCTTTTACAATTTCTTTTGCAATTTCGTTTGAACTAATCCTCAATGCAATTTTTTTTTCGCTTACTTGATCAGGAACAGATTCTTTTTTTGGCACAATTAGAGTCAAATGTCCTTTGAATTGTTCAAACAGTTTTTTTGCCTGAGAATTTATTTCAGCGAATTCTTCAGCCATTTCTTTTGATGACACAAGAATAATAAACGGTTTTTTTCTTTCTTTTTTTATTTCTCTTATTCTTTTAACTGAATTTAAGTCGCTTATCCTGCAGCCTATTCCGTAGCTTGTTTCTGTTGGATAAACAATTACTCCTTTTTTTTTTAATACAAAAATCGCAATTCTTGTTTGTGCGTCCATCATCCCACCAGAATTAATCCAACTGCATTAAATGCCATGTGGCCTAAAATAACAGGAATTAAGTTTCCCTGTTTTTGATAAGAGTAAGCCAGAAACAATCCTGCAATAAATGCTCCTATTACTTCTATGATTGAACCGTATAAAAAATGAGCTGATCCAAACACTAAAGAAGAAAAAAACACTCCGGTTTTTTTTACAAGAAAACCTCTGAAAAAAATTTCTTCAGAAAAAACTCTTACAATTAAATAATAAATCATTAATCCCGGGCTTATTTCAACTATTGTTTTGACTGCTTTATCTACTTTGTCTAAGTCATTAAAATTAATCAGAGTTGCAGTAATTGAAATCAAAAACATTATTGCAATTAACCCAAGCAGAACTTGAATTAAATTTTTAGTTAATTCTTTTTTGTTTATTTTTTTTATTCCCAGTTCTTTAAATGATTCTTTTATTGAATTATTTTTAAGATAAAAATAAGCCAATGGAATCAAAATAAAAATTAAATCCAGTGAAATTACAGCAAAAATTCTTTGAATTATTTTTGCTCCCCTTTGTCTTTCCATTCACTGTAAGAACAGTTTCCGCAGGAATATCTTTCTTTGTGTTCTGCCATAAAAACTCCTGGACCGCATTTGGGGCAGAATTTGCTTTTTCTTTTTAATTCATTTTCTTTAATTTCATATTTTTCTGATTTTTTTATGTTAGGGTGCTTTTTTCTTGTTTTTTTTGCCATTTCTTCACCTACTTTTTCTTTTTTTTGCTTTCAAGTTTCTTTTTTTCTTTTGCTGATTTTTTTTCGTCTTTTATTTTTTTTATTCTTTCTTTTTCTTCAGCAAAATTTCTTCCTAAAACATAATCTAATTCAATTTCTTTCATTTTTTCCTTGCTTTTGTATGCTCTTGCTTTTCCTTTGCAGGTTTTTTCTCCGGAATTCTGTTTTATTTCTGTTATTACTGTTGATTCAGTATTTGATTCTGTTAAAGCTGAAATTTTTTCTTTTAGTTCTTGTATTTTTGGAGTAGTTTTTATTTCTTTTACTTGGAATTCTATTTCTTCTCTTGAAAGCAAAGGATTGCTTTTTTTGTTTGTTATTTCTATTTTCATTGAATTTTCCTCCGTTGTTTTTTTATCGGCTTAATCTTAATGCATGTTTTCCTGTTGTAGTGATTCCCATTTTTTTTGCTATTTCTGATTTTTCTGGATTCAGAATTACTACATAGCCTCTCCAGAAGGTAGTAAAGCTTGTGCTTCCGCAGTTAGGGCATTTATCGCCTTCTTCTATTACTTTCCTGCATTCCCTGCAAGCTTTTCCTTTTCCCATTCTTTAACCAACCCCTTATTTTTTCTTTTTTTCTTCTTTTTTTTCTGTTTTCTGTTTTGTTTTCTTCTGTTTTTCTTTTCTTTTTAAGTCTATTTCAAGCCATTCTTCTTTTCCTAATCCTGGTTGTCTCATAGTTAATCCTAGTTTTGAATTCGGAATGTTTCCTTTCAGACTGCATGTAACAATCCTTGCAATAACTTCGTCTTCTAATCCAAGTTTTTTGTTTGATTCTTTTCCTATGAATGCCGGGCCTTTTGCATCATAATTAATGTAATCGTTCATTATTTGGCTAACATGAATTAAGCCTTCAATCGGTCCTGTTCTTACAAATGCGCCAAATTCTGTTATTTCTGTTATTGCTCCTTCTGCTACTTCTTTTATTTCCGGCTTGTAAATTAATGCTTTGTATTCTGTTTCATAGTATGCTGCTCCATCTCCTGGAATAACTTTTCCTTCTCCTACTTTATCTACTTCTATTACTGCAATAATT
Source organism: uncultured archaeon (assembly GCA_964608675.1). Classification (GTDB taxonomy): domain Archaea; phylum Iainarchaeota; class Iainarchaeia; order Iainarchaeales; family 1-14-0-10-31-34; genus 1-14-0-10-31-34. The sequence goes on from CAZSOZ010000001.1 coordinate 351,004, forward strand.
ACGCCGACACTTTCATCAACTATTCCTTCATATTCTTCTTTTACTATTTTTAATATTGCTTTTTCAAGTTTTCCTCCGAATTCTTTTGGCGGAACCCTTACTGTGTCTTTCATTGAAATTATTGCATACATTTTGTTTCCTCCTTATTTATTCAACAACAATAATCTTTTTTTGTCTTACGAAAGCGGTTTTAAAACCTTTCTTTTTTATTTGCTTTCTTAATTCTTTATCGTTTGTTCCTATTATAAAACCCTGTTCTGCGAGTTTTTTCATTTTTTCGTCTGCAGGAATGTTTTCTCCTTTTATTATTCTGCATTCTCTTTCTATTAATTTTTCTGCTATTTCAGCATTTTTCTTTTTTGTTTTGTTTTCTTTTTTTAATTTTTTTAATTCTTTTAAAACTTCTTCTGGAACAAAAAATTCTGTTTTTCCTATTTCTTTTTCTATTTCCCTGAAAACATTTATTTTTAGTTCTCCTGAAGCCAAAAGCATGTTTGTATCCAAAGCAACTTTATTGTATTTCTCCATAGGCAATTAATCTCCATCTCATTCCGTCTTTTTTGCTTACTGCTATTTTTTGTTGTTTTTCTGCTGCAATTGGAACTTTTAATGAAACTTCAATTAAATCTTTTTTTATTGAAATAACGTTCCCTATGGTTGTTGCTGTTCCTGCACTTAAAACAATCATTTCTTCTGGTTTTAATTCTGTTTGAATATCTTCTGTTTCTCTTTTAAAGTAATTTATTTTCATTTTAATTAGGCTTACGGAATCCGGAACTGTTCCTTTTTTTCCTAGGACGTTCCCTTTCATTTGATCGTTTTTAGTTAAATTCGGATCCATTAAAGTTTTAACTGAAATTAATCCTCCTTGAACGGCTTTTTTTATTCTTCCTTCTGCTGTGCTAACTTCAATTATTTTTATTTCTGTTTTTTTGTTGTTTATTCCTGGACTTAATTCCAAAATATCGTTTTCTTCTATTTTTCCCTGAATAATTGTTCCTCCTAATGCTCCTCCAACTAAATCTTTTGGTTTGGTTCCTGGTTTGTTGATGTCAAAGCTTCTGGCAACAAACATTTTTGCAGGTTTTTTTTCATCTATTTTAGGAGAAGGAATATTTTTTTCTATTGCTTGAATTAATAAATCCATGTTTGTTCCAAAGTGTGCTGCAGTGGGAACAATTTCTGATTTTTCGTATCCAAATTCTTCCATGAATTTTTTTATTTGCTTGTAGTTTTCTTCTGCTTTTTTTCTGTCAACTAAATCAATTTTATTTTGTGCTACTATAATGTTTTTTATTCCGCTTATTTTTAATGCCATTAAATGTTCTTTTGTTCTGGGTTGAGGGCAGAATTCGTTTGCAGCTATAACCAGAATTGCTCCATGCATTAATGCTGCGCCTGAAAGCATGGTTGTCATTAAGGTTTCGTGGCCTGGAGCATCAACAAAACTGATTTTTCTTAGTTTTTTTGTTTTTGTTCCGCATGAAGGGCATTTTTCTTTTGAGGTGTATGCTTCTGCTCCTTTGCATTCAGGGCATTTATAAAAAATTGTGTCTGCATAACCTAATCTGATTGAAATCCCTCTTTTTAGTTCTTCTGAATGAGTATCTGTCCATTTTCCGCTTAATGCGTGAGTTATAGAGGTTTTTCCGTGGTCAACATGGCCGATTAACCCTATATTAATTTCTGCTTGTTCTGCTTCTTTTTTCATTTTTTTTATTCCTTCATTTTTTTGTCTGCAATTGTCAGACCAAAATTTATTTTCTTATTTTTCCTTTTATTCCTTTTGAGTCTCCTGCAACATCAACATCTCCAACAGTTTCTAAGGACTGTTTTACCATTTTTTCTTTTGCGCTTTCTTCTCGTTTTTCTTCTTTTGGTTCTGTTGAAAAAATTTCTTCCAGTTTTTTGTTTCCTTGTTTTGTTACCAGCAAATTTACTTGTTCTATTTCTTCGCTTATAGTGTTTCCTCTTACGCTTACTCTTTTTCTTTCTCCTTTTCTTTTTGGATTAAATCCTGTTCCGCCTTTTGTAAATATTTTTTTTCTTGCTGTTCCAGGAATATCTTCTCTCATAGGAAAACCTTGTTTGTCGCTTCCTCCCTGAATTCTGGCTTCATATCCTTCTAATCCAAGAGAATCAAGTTTTATTTGGTTTCCTATTTTTTTGTTTAACAATAATGCGGTTGTTTCAATTTTTTTTCCGTATGCTTTTCCTGTTTTTGGGTCGCTTATTGATATGTTCATTCTTTTTCCTCCTTGATTTTGATTTCTTTTATTTTTTTAAGCAGTTCTTGTTCTTCTTCTGTTAGTATTCCTTTGCTTTTTTCTAGTTTTTCCATGTCTTTTTCTGAAATAAAGCTTATTAATTCATCTTCTTTTTCTATTCCTCTGCCTAATACTGCATCACTTATTGAGATTGCAACTTCTTCTCCTTTTTCTGCTTTTTCTATGTTTTCTCCTTTATTTTGTATTGCCTGCACTTTGCCGATTATTTTTCCGTTTTTCATTAATTTTGTTCCTGATTTTAATTTTCCTTCAATTATTTTTGCTCCTATAATAACTGGTTTAGCGTTTCTGAAAACATTTTCAGGCATTAATTTTATTTTTGCAGGCAGTATTGTTTCTGCAAGAAAATCTTTTTTTGCTTTTTCTTTTTCTTCTTTAATCCATTTTTCATAGTTTTCTATTAATGCATAAATTATTTTTTCACTAAAAAGTTTCACTTTGCTTTTTTTTGCTTGTTCTTGTGCTTCTGCATTAATTTTTGCGTTGAATGCAAGTATTACTCCAAATAATTTGTTTTTTTCTTTTACTCCTTCTGCTTCAATTACATCTCTTCTTGTGACGTCTCCAACGTTGGCTTTTCTTACTTTTATTTCTTTTTCTTCAAGCAGTTTTATTGTTGCTTCAAGCGAACCTAAAGTGTCTGTTTTGATTATTACTCCTGTTTCATCAGATTCAATTTTGATTGCCTGTATTTCTTTTTTTATTGCGTTTTTTTCTTCTTCTGTTGCTTGAATTCTTAATGGAGAACCTGCTAATGCTTTTTCTAATCCTGGTGCAGCAATTTTTAATCCTGATGCAGCGTGAACTTCTTTGACTGAATCAAATTTTTCCTGCGGGGCTCTTATTTCATCTAATGGTTTTGGAAGAAGTATTGCTCTAATTTTTGTTTCAATTAATCCTTCTTTTCCTCCTAAAATAATTTTTTCTCCGGTTCTTATTGTTCCGTCATATAATATTACGTCAATTGTTTTTCCTAATCCTTTTTCTTCTTTTACTTCAAGTATTGTTCCTTTTCCTTTGCCTTTTACTTCTATGGTTAATTTTTTTTCAAGGAATTTTTGGCTTAATCCTGCTAAAAACATTAATACTTCTGGAAAGCCTTCTCCTGTTTTATTGCAGATTGGAATTATTGGAATTTCTTTTGTAAAATCTTTTATTCTGTCAAATCTTTCGGTTTGAAATCCTTTTTTGTAGGCTTCTCCTACTATGCAGTAAATTTTTTTGTCTAATTCTTCCAGTATTTCTTTGTTTTGATTTTTTTTGTTTTCTGTAAAACTTAATTCTTTTGATTCCCATCCCTGCAGTTTGTCTATTTTTGTCATTGCAATAATGAACGGAACTTTGAATGCCTTTAAAATATCCATTGCTTCTAAAGTTTGTTGTTCGCATCCTTTAATGCAGTCAACTGTTAATACTGCTAAATCTGCAATGCTTCCTCCTCTTTTTCTTAAATTTGAAAATGCTTCGTGTCCAGGAGTATCTATAAACAGCAGTCCAGGAATCTTTAATTGAAACCCGTATTTTTTTGTGAGTTCTCCTGCAAGTTTTTCTATTATTTCTATTGGAACTTCTGTTGCTCCTATGTGTTGTGTGATTGCTCCTGCTTCCTGTGAAACAATTTTTGTGCCTCTAACTCTGTCTAAGAAACTTGTTTTTCCTGAATCAACGTGTCCTAATACAGTAATTATTGGCTTTCTAATCATATTTAATCAAGTCCTGTTGAACCAAATCCTCCGTCTCCTCTGGAAGTTTCATTTAATTCTTCTACAAATTCTATTTCAGGCATTTCAATTTTGTTGAATATTAATTGAGCAATTTTTTTTCCTTTTTCTGCAGTAAATTTTTCTTTTCCGTGGTTAATTATTATTACTCCTATTTCTCCTCTATATCCTGAATCGATTGTTCCTGGAGTATTCAATACAGTTATTCCTTTGTTTAATGCCAAACCTGATTTGGGTCTTACTTGTCCTTCAAAGCCTTCAGGAATAGCAATTTTTATTCCTGTTTTAATTAATTTTATTTCTCCTGGAAGAATTTCTGTTGTTTTTGTTGTATACAAGTCTATTCCTGCGTCTCCTTGATGAGCCTGCTCAAAATTTGCGTCTTTATTTAATTTTTTTATTTGTATTTTCATTTTTTTATCACTTGTGCATTACTTCCCATTCTTTTTTTGTGTATTCGTGCACTTCTTTTTCGTCAAACCATAATTTTATTTCTCTGTCAGCTTGTTCTGTGTCTTCTGATGCGTGAATTAAATTTCTAACAGATCTTTTTTTGGCTTCTGCTATTTCATATGAGTCAACTGTAAAATCTCCTCTGATTGTTCCAATTTCTGCTTTTCTTGCTTCTGTGCTTCCAATTAATTTTCTTCCTATTTCGATTGCATGATATCCTTCAAAGACAACAGCAATTATTGGTCCTTCTGTTAAATATTCAGTGTTTTGTGCATGAATTCTTTCTGCTATTTCTTCATCGGTTTGATTTATTTTTATTCCTTTTTTTTCTGCTGATTTTCTTGTGTTTTCTCCGACTTTTTTTGTCCATTCAGGAGTAATAACATAATGTTTGTCTGCTGTTTCTTTTGTTGCCTGAATCATTTTTATTCCTGCAATTTTAAGTCCTTTTTGTTCAAATCTTTTAATTATTTCTCCTGTGAGTCCTCTTTGTATTCCGTCATGTTTAACTAAAATTAAAGTTCTTTGCATTTAATCACCTTATTTTTTTGCTTTTTTTATTTTATGGTATTCATTTGTCCATTTAATGTTTCTTGGATTTCTTTTTAGTTTCAATAAATTTTTTTCGCATTTTGGTGAACAAAAATTAAATGTTGTTCCGTCTTTTTTTACAAACATTAATCCTGTTCCTTTTTTTATTTCATTTCCACAAAAACTGCATTTCATTTATTTTACCTCCAAGACAGCTGTCACTGTCGGCCGGCGTCCGGACACGACATAAAGTCATGCCATGCTTTTACGGCACGCACAGGCGTCAACAGACAGCAACGGTTGTTTTAGGCTTTGATTTCTTTTGCTTCCCTTTCTGTTGAAAGCAGAATTATTACGTCTCCTTTTCTTAGGTTTCCTTTAACGTTTCTTCTTTTTACTCTTCCTTGTTCAGGGCCTTCAAGAATTTTGCATAGAACCTGAATTATTTCTCCGTGGACTCCGGTTCTGCGGATTATTTCAACGACCTCTGCAGGAGTTCCTCTTTCTGCCATCTATTTTACACCTTTTTTAATTCATTTATTTTTTTTATTATTTCTTCTAATTCTTTTTTTGCACTGCCTTCTTCTGTTAATGCAATTGAAGCTGTCCCTACTCCTATTCCTATTTTTTCTCCTAATTCTTTTTTTGTTGTCACATAACTGTAGGGAATCTTTTTTTCTTCGCATAACAAAGGCAGGTGCATTACTATTTCTTGAGGATTTACATCTTCTGCGATGAACACAATTTTTGCTTTTCCTCTTTCTATTGCTTTTGTGGTTTCGTTTACTCCAATTCTAATTTTTCCTGTTTTGTTTGTTTTTTCTATTAATTCGTTTTGTTTTTCTTTCAGGCTCTTGCCTACGCTGAATTTTACGTATTCTGCCATTAAAAATCAACCTCCTTGCAGTCATTTATGACTGTTCATCGTCATCGGCAAAATAAGACTTATTTAAACTTCTGTAAAAAAAGCTTTAAAAAGCTTTTTTTTAAAGCAGGATTTGTTTATTTGTGTGCAAACCAAAGGATTACTTTGTTTTTTTTGATTTCGTCTATTCTGAAGTATCCAAGCCCTTCTGATTGAATGGTGTTTCCTTCTTTTTCTTTCAGAATTTCTTTTTCTATTATCCCGTGTTTTTTATCTGCATTATCCATTATTATTTCTGCAGTGGTTTCATTTAAAATCCAGTTAATTAAAGGCTTGTTTTCCAGTTTTTGTGTTCCTGTGAATTCTCCGAAAATCTGCATTTCGTCTTTTTTTGTTATCCGAAAATTCAAAGCATGTTTTAATCGCACTACTTTTCCTTCTTCTGTTCTTTCTGCATCTTTTTTTGAAATCAAAAAAGTCTGGCTTCCTGCTTTAATAGAATAACTTTTTGTCTGGTCAGGGTAATCTGGATGCAGGGGTTTTTCTATTTCCATTTCAGGAATAAAGCTTATTTCTAGTCTTACTGGTTTTTCAATAAAATAATATCTGTCTGATTTTGAGTCAATAAATTTTTTGTTTAAGTCAACCATTCTGTTGAAATCAATTGTTGTATCAGAACTTTTTATTCCTATTTCTTTTATTATTTCTTTGATTGTTTTTGCTGAAAAACCTCTTCTTCTTAATGCCTGAATTGTTCCAAGCCGAGGGTCATCCCATCCTTTATATAATCCTTGTTCTATTCCTTCTTTTATTTTTGAAGTGCTTAAAATCATTTCCTGTAATTTGATTCTTCCTGTATGGAATGCATGCGGATATTTCCATTCAAAATAATTGTATAAAAATTTTTGTTTTTCTGCGTTTTGTGCATGTTCTTGTCCTCTTATAATTAAAGTAATATTCATTTCATGGTCGTCTATTGCTGAAGCAAAATTGTATGAAGGCCACACATAATATTTGCTTCCTGTTCTGGGGTGTTCGGGTTTGTCAACTATTTTTGCAGCCCACCAATCTTTTAAGGAGGGATCGTTTGCATTTAAATCAGTTTTAATTCTCAGGATTGCTTCTCCTTCTTTTAATTCGTGTTTTAACATTTTTTCGAATTGTTTTAATTGTTCTTTTTCGTTTTTTTCTCTGCATTCGCATGCTTCTTTTTTATTTATTTTTTCTTTCCATTTTTCTTTTTCGCAGAAACAAACATATGCTTTTCCCATGGAAATAATTTTTTTCATGTAAGCATAGTAAATTTCCATTCTGTCTGAAGCAAAATGCAATTCATCAATGTTTACTCCGAGCCAGTTTAAGTCTTTCATGAAAATTTGTTCAGGGTTTTTTATAGGTTTTTTTATTTTAGGGTCAGTGTCATCAAATCTTAAAATAAATTTTCCTTTGTATTTTTTTGCGTATTCAAATGAATTCAGTAATGCTCTTGCATTTCCTAAATGAAAGGGGCCGTTTGGGTTTGGAGCATATCTTGTAATTACTTTTTCTTTGTCTGTCCAGTTTAAATGCATTTCTTCTTTTTTTTCTCTTTCAGGAAGTTCATCAAATGATTCAAATGAATTAAATTTTTCTTCCAGTTCGTTTCTGTTTAATGAATTTACTTGTTCAACTATTTCTGTTATTTCTTTTATTTCTTTGCTTAAATTTTTAGCTATTTCTTTGTCTATTGCAATTAGTTTTGATATCACTGCTTTTAATTCTGCTTTGCCTGAATGCTCTATTGCATTTTTTACTGCATATTTTAAGGTTATTTCTTTCATTTTTTGGTTCATAAAAAAGCCTTCTTTAATTAATTCTCTTGAAGAAAATTAGTTTTAAGTTTATTGGTTGTTTTTTTTGCAGCAGAATTCGTTTTCCGGACAAAAGAAATCTTTTTCTATGTACCCTTTTTCGCAGGGGGTTTCAGAGCATGTTCCTCCTTCTGTTATGCAGTTTCCTTTTATTGAGGAATCTATTGCGTGTCCTACAGGGTTCCCTAAACCAAAATTAACCATAAACCCAAGCATTAAAACTATTAAAATAAATGTCGTGTATTTTTTTATTGATTTTTTTTCTATTTCTTGTTTTAATTTGTTTAAATACTTCGTTTCTGTTTCAGAATCCATGCTATCATTTTGTTTTTTTATTTATTTAAATTTTTCCTTTTTTTTTCCCAGTCTGTTTTAAATTGGTTTTCAAGTGCTGAAATAAGCGTTTTGTTTTTGAGTACAGCAAAATGATATCTTTGTTTTTTTTCTTTAAAGTTATCTAATCCTAAAACAATTTTGCTTTTATCTATTATAAAGGCATTAAGTGTGTGAGGCGAATTCACTGCAGAAATCTTTTTGCTGAATATTTTTTCTGTTTCTTTTGAATTTGAAATTAATTTTACTTCAATATTTTTTGCCACTGCTTTTTCGAGTGCTTCATCCAGAAATCTTTTTTCTTTTATTTCAGTAAAACCTAACACGCTTTTTTTTGCTTTAAGAATTTCTTGTGAAAGGATTTTATGAAAGTCTTCTGGATTTTTTACTCTGTGTACGAATTCTTTTGTTTCCTGTTCAAATCCAATTGTTTTCATTAAATTTAGTGCGTTTTTTTCCATTTTTTGGAATTCTTTTTTTTTGTTTTCAATTAGTTTTTCAATTATTTTTTTTGGTTCAATTGCATGAAATTTTTTTGGTCTTCCTTCCATTCCAACAACAAGATTTTTTTTTTCCAGTTTTTCTAAAACATCATAAACTCTTGTTTTTGGTATGTCTGCATTTCTGCTGATTTCAGGCACTTCAAAAGCATTTTGTTCAATCATTGACAGGATTGCTTTTGATTCGTATTCAGTCAGGCCTAAAGAATTAAGTTTGCTGATTTTTTCTGCATTCATTTAATCAATTGATTAATTGAACAAACCATTATATAAATTTACTCTTTACAGTTAATTGATTAGTTTTTTTTCCCATTTGAGCAAATCTTTTTGCAAAACAAATTTTTTTTCTTTTAATTCCTTGATATTTTTTGCTCCTGTTAAAAACATAGAAATCTTTATTTCTTCTTCAATTGATGAAAGCAATTTTTCTGTTTCTTTTTTTCCTTTTTGTGCTTTAATTAATGCAGGCCATGCAATTCCTGCTAAATCCGCGCCTAAAACAATACTTTTAACTGCGTCTAATCCGTTTCTTATCCCGCCTGAACCAATTATTTTTTTCTTTGAAGCTTTTTTTACGGCCATAATTGATGCTGCTGTAGGAATCCCGAATTCAGAAAAAACTTTTCCAAGACTCTTTTTTTTATGCAGAATTGAATCAATTTTAACAAAAGATGTTCCTCCTCTTCCTGCAACATCTATTGCTTTGATTTCAGTTTTATTCAGTTTTTCTGCTGTTTGAAAAGAAATTCCGTTTCCGACTTCTTTTATTATCACAGGAAAACTGCTTTGTTCAGCAAATTTTTTGATGTTTGAAAAAATTTTTGAGAATCCTTTTGTTTTAGTGTTTTGCATTAATTCCTGTGCTTGGTTTAAATGAACTGAAACTGCATCAGCTTGAATTTCTTCGGCAAAAGAATCAATTTTTTTAGCGGAATATTTTTCCAGTTCCAATGAACCAATGTTTGCTTCCAGAAAAATGCTTGGACAGTATTTCCTTAATTTAAAGTATTTCTTTTTTGATTTGTTTTCCAGTCCTGCACGCATTGAACCCAAAGCAAAACCAATTCCTTTTTTTTCGCATGCAGATGCAATTTTTTTGTTTAATTCAAAAGATTTTTTTGTTCCTCCTGTAATCGGTCTTACTGATAAAGGAAAAGAAAATTTTTTTTTCAGAAAACTTGTATTTGTTTGTATTTCGTTTAGTTCGTAGTCTAAAAGAGGGTTGTATATAAGTTCAATTTGTTCAAACAAATTTGTTTTTTTAAACTGGCTTTCTTTTTTTATTGCGGTTTTTATATGCTCATTTTTTCTTTTTTCTGTTTTCATTTTAAATCTAAATATTTCTAGTTCATTATGCTATTAAATTGTTTTTATTTTTTTTATGAATTTTGTGGTTTTAAGCGGTTTTTTTTTCATTTGAAAAATCCTATTCCTGCATATGCCACAACACTTGAATTGTCTCCTGTTTTGTCTCCGGAATTTGAATAATTTATTAGTTCAGCTTTTTTTATTCCTTTCTTTTTGCAGTATTGCATTAAAACTTCTATTGGTGAATGCCCGCAAATGCTCAGTCTTTCTTTTTTAACTAATTCATGGAATCCTTTCACGTCCATTTTTTTTATCAGCTCTATCGCCTTAAAATCTTTTTCTTTTGCTTGTTCTGCTGAAAGAAAATGAGTGAAATCGCTTGAAGCAATTGCAGAAAATTTTTTGTTTAACTTTTTTTCGGTTTCAATTAATGTTTCAGCCAGTTTTTTCAAATTTTTTGGGTTTTCTGTCATTAAAGCAATAGGCAAAATTTTAAAGTCTTTAAATAAGTACTGCAGGAAAATCAATTGAATTTCAATTGAATGCTCTTGTAAATGTGCTAATTCATCTTTTTTTGCTTTTGAATTTAATTCAGTTATTTTTTCAACTGCTTTTTTGTCTACTTCAATTTCTCCTAAGGGAGTTTCCCATTTTCCTTCAGGATACACAGAAATTTCTTCTCCATATCCTGTGTGGTTTGGGCAAAGAATCACAATTGTTTCTGGCTTTTCCATTAAAGAATAAGAGTATGCTGCAGTTTGTCCTGAATAAATTGTTCCTGCGTGTGGACACACAAGATAATTAGTTTTTTGTTTTAAGCTTTTTGTTTTTGAAAAAAATTTTTTTAATTGATTTAAAATTTCTTCTTTTGTTTTTGGATAAAAAGTTCCTTTTAGTATTGCTTCTCTTTTCATGTAATAACTTTTTTTTATTAAATCTTTTTTAAAATCTTGTTATTTTTATCTTCTTCTTTTAGAAGAACTTTTTCCTCTTCTTTTGGCTTCTGCTATTCTTTTTTCTTTCATTAATTCTTCTTTTCCTTCTTTTATTTTGTATTCAAATTCTTCAGCTTTTTTTGTGAAATCTTTTTCGCTTTTTATTTCTTTTCTTTCTGTAAGAATTTTTTTTGCAAGCATCCAATAAATTAAAGCAAGGCTTTTTCTTCCTTTGTTGTTTACAGGAATAATTAAATCTATGTTTTTTATTGAGTTGTTTGTTGAAGCCAGAGACACTATTGGAATTTTAAGTTTTTTTGCTTCTTTTACTGCCTGAAAATCTGAATCTGGTTCGGTTGTAATCAGCAAATCTAATTCAATAAATTTTTTTCCTTCTGGATTTGTAAAGCTTCCGGGAACAAACCTTCCGCTTATTGCTTTTGCACCTGTTGCTTTAGCAAATTCTTTTATAGGGGTTTTTCCGTATAATTTTCTTGAAACTACAACGATTTTATTTTTGTCGTATTTTGCAATAAATTTTGCTGCAATATCTATTCTTTCATCTAAAGTCTGAATATCCATTACTTTTAATCCGTCTTCTCTTCTTTTGTAAATGTATTTCTTCATTCCGCCTGTTTTGTATTTGGTGCCAATATGGGCGCCTGTTTTAAGGTATTTTTCTGTTTCAGTTCCTTCACTCATTTTTTATCCCTCATCTGCTGTATTTTATTATGTCATCAATTAAATTAACATGACTTAACAGCATTCTTCTGCAGCAATATCTGTCTATTCCTAATTCGTCTAATAGTGTTTCTGCTTTTTCTCCTTTTGAAACTCTTTTTGCAAATTCTTCATAGTATTCTCCCACGACTTTTCCGCAGGAAAAACATCTTATAGGAATCATCATTTTTTATTTCACCTCTTTGAACTCTGTTTCTTTTTTCTTGCTTTTTTTCCCAAAGGCTTTTTTGGTTCAACTCTTCTGTGGTCATCCACTAACAATAATCTGTCATAATTAATGAATTTTTCTTTTAGTTTTTTGTCATTTGTATATTCAATTATTGCTTTTCCTATTGCGCCTCTTGCCGCAATAGCTTGGCCCATAAACCCTCCTCCTATTACATTAACTTTTATGTCTGTTTCTTTTATTGCATCTCCTGCCAGTTTTATGGGTTCAAAAATCATTTCTTTTAAGTATTCTGGTTCAATTATTTTCGGATTTTTTTGATTTATTGTAATTTTTCCTTTTCCTGTTTTTATTACTGCTCTTGCAACAGCATTTTTTTTCTTTGCTTTAACCATTATCCCGTATTTTTTGCTTTTTTTTGTTTTCTTTTTTTTTCTTTTAGTTTCTTTGTTTTCTTGCGGTTCTTTTTTTGTTTCTTTTTGTTTTTCTGTTTTTTCTTTTTCTTCTGGTTTTGTTTCTGTTTCTTTGTTTTTTTCTGTTTTTTTTGTTTGTTCTTCTTTTTTTTCAGTTTTTTCTTTTGCCACAAATATCACCATTTTGCTCCAAGCAGTCTGCTTATTTTTCCTAATTTTACTGTGCTTTCATTTGTATTTGTTTCTGCTTCTTTTATTGAAACAAATTCTTCTTTTTTTAGTTGTTCGGGTTCTCCGATATAAACTTTTAGCCTTTTTTCTGCTTCTTTTCCTCTTTTTGTTTTTTTTGGGAGCATTCCTGTTATTGCTTTTTTCATTAAAGCATCAGGTCTTTTAGGGTATTTTGGACCGTAATTTGGATTTGATTTTACTGAAGCACTTATTTTTTTGTTGTATCTTTTTAGTATGAATTCTTTTTTTCCTGTAATTAACGCTTCTTCTGCATTCACTATTTTTATTGTTTCTCCTTTAAGCAATAACTCGCTTACTTTTGATGCAGTTCTTCCTAAAGTCAGATTTTTTGCGTTTATTATCATTTTTTTTTCACCGTTATTTAATTATTATTGTTTCAGAAGGCTTCAATTTTACTGCTTCTTCAAAAGAGAATATTTTTCCTTTTTTTTCATTTATTTTTTGTTTTGCTTTTTCTGAAAATTCCAAAGCAATTACATTTACTGATTTATTTATTTCTCCTTTGCCTAAAACTTTTCCCGGCACAATAAATGTTTTGTTTTGAAATTTGTTTGATAATTTTTCTAGTTTCCATAAATTTATGCTGATTCTTTTTCTTCTTGAGGAATTTAATCTGTCAGCTAAATCTTTCCATATTTTTTTGTTTTTTCCTTCTTTTTTCAGCAAGGAAATTATTTTTTTTGTTTTTT
>CAZSOZ010000002.1:0-267012 GCA_964608675.1 uncultured archaeon
AGCCGGCTTCGGGATTGAGTTTTAGTAATGTAGGGCGTTTTCCCCCTTTTTTTGTTTCTTTTTTTTCTTCAGGTTTTTCTGTTTTTTTTCTTGTTTCTTCTGCTTTTTTTTCTTGTTCTGTGTTTTCTTTTTTTTCTGTTTCTTTTTCTGTTTGAATTATTTTGTTTGGTATTTCTTCTTCTAAATGGCTTTCTGTTTTTCCTTCAAACACTTCATCAAATATATCATGATCTTCTTTTACTTTGCTTTTTTTTACTCTTGAATCCTTTATTGTTCTTGGTTCTTCGTCTATTATTTCTTTTTCTTCAGCCATTTTTTATTCCTCTAAAACATATAAATTCAAAGTTATATTAAAATATCGCTTTTTTTTATTTTAATCAGTTAATGTTTTAAATTCCTGAAGCATTTATTTTTGCATGGGCATAAGAAACCGTGCTAGAAGACTGAGAGATAAAGCAGGCAGATTCAAATCCAAAGCAGGGCAATACAAAATCAAAGCCAAAAAAAAGCTTAAAGGATTAATTCCTTCAAGGCATATGGCTAAATGGAAATTGATTGCTGAAGGCTCTCTTGCAGTAATAATTATTGTAGGCTTGTTTGAAATAGCCCATTATTTTTTTCATGTGCATTTTGAAGAAGAATTTTTAATTGCTTTAGAGGCAGTTGATTATTTTGCAGTATTTATTTTGGGAGTAGATTTGTTTCATCATTATCTTGTTGCCCCCAGAAAAGAAAAATTCCTGCAAAACAAATTCATTTACATTCTTTCTTTTATTCCTTATTTAATTTTTCATAAAGCTTTAGCTTTTCTTGCAATCTTAAGGCCTTTAAAGCCCATTTTTACAGGCATAGCAAAAATAATTAAATTGACTTCCCATAAAAAAGAAATAAAAGAAAAAATTGACGGCATAACAGAAGATGTTTCAGAATTAACTCAAAAAACTAAATCAAAGAAAAAAATAAAAAAATAATTCACTTTTTCAAATATTCTATTGTCAGCCTTACTCCGAATCCTGTTCCGCCTTTATTGCAGTATTCTGATTCCCTGTCTTCGTTGAATGCAGTTGGAGCAATATCCAAATGAATCCAATCAGCTTCCCCAACAAATTCTTTTAGGAAAGCTGACGCACTTGAAGTTCCACCATACTTGTTTTTGCTTGTATTCCTTAAATCTGATATTTCTCCTTTCATATCCTCTGAAAACTCTTTATATAAAGGCAATTGCCATACTCTTTCAAATACTTCGTTTCCTGCTTCAAACATTTCTTTATATAATGAATCCTTGTTTGTCAGAAAACATGCAGAGTATCCGCCTGTTATATGCATTGCCATTCCAGTTAAAGTTGCATAATCTATAACCAGTTTTGGCTTGAATTTTTTTATTCCAAAAGCCAGAGTGTCAGCCAAAACAAGTCTTCCTTCTGCATCAGTGTTTCCAATTTGAACAGTTTTTCTGTTTAATGCCTTAAAAATGTCACCGGGTTTGAATGCTTTGCTTCCAATTGCATTTTCTGCTAATCCAAGCAATGCCACAATATTTTTTTTTAATTTTAATTCTTTTGCTGTTTTAATTATTCCTAAAACTGTTGCTGCTCCAGCCATATCAGATTTCATTGTTTCAATGTAGCCGGTTGGCTTTAAATTTATTCCGCCGGAATCAAAAGTAATTCCTTTTCCTGCCAGCAAAATAGGTTTTTCTTTTTTGTTTGTTCCAGTGTATTCCATTACAACAATTCTGGATTTTTCTTTTGCTCCCTGCCCTACTGCCAGAATCAAGTTTGCGTTCATTTTTTTTAACTGCTTTTCTTCAATTACCGTACATTTAATTCCTGTTTGTTTGCATATTTCTCTTGCTTTTTTTGCAAACAAAAAAGGATTTTTGTCTTTTGCGTTTTCGTTAACTAAATCTCTTACTAAATTAACGTTTTCTGCAATCACTTTTTTTTCTTTAGCGATTTCTTCAAATTCATTTGATTTTTGTGCTGTCAAAAAAACTTTTTTTATTTTTGTTTCCTGTTCCTGTTTCTTTTTGGGTTTTGATTTATATTTAGTAAAAGAATAGTCTGCCAGAATTGGAATTTCGCAGCATACTTCAATCCATTCTTTTTCTCTGAATCCTGCTTTAAACAAAAAACCTATTTCTTCTATTTTTTTTCCTTTCGCTGTTTTAACTAAATTTCCTGCAGTTTTTCTTAAATCTTCTTTTTTGATTTCTTTTTCTTCTCCTAAACCAATAAACGAAATTTTTTTTGCTTTAAATCCTTTTGGCAGTGAAAGCAAAGAAGTCTGTCCTTTTTCTGCTTTAAATTCATCGATTTTTTCTGCGTTTGCCAGCAGTTCAGCTAATTCCCCTTTTTTTTCTTTTTTTATTTGTTCTTTGCTTAAGCAAACAAATAATGCTCCACATTCAATTTTCTTTAAGTTTTCTTCAAATAAAAACTGCATTTTAATACACCACCTAATTTAAAGCAATTATAATTATAGGTTATTTTCCTTTAAATCTCTTTTGTTTATTAAATTTTTTTGTGGGCTCGTAGATCAGCTGGTAGATCGCCGTCTTCGCAAAAAATTTTTTTTTGTTTTTTTTGAATCAGGCGGAGGCCGCGGGTTCGAATCCCGCCGAGTCCATTCGCGCCTGTTTGCGCGAGCAGAGCACATTATCTAAAAACAGGCCATCATAAACTAAACTCTTTTTTTTTTATGTTTTTTTTGTAAGTGATTTGTTTGCAAACTATTTTAATTGTGTTTCTTTTTTATTTTATTTATGAAAGTGAAAGTTTTCCCTTCTCTTTTGGCAGCAGATTTTTCTAAAATAGAAAAAGAAATAAAAAAAGCTGAATCTTCAGGAGCAGACGGAATTCATTTGGATGTGATGGACAACAAATATGTTCCAAATAAAACTTTTCCTCCTGAAAAAATTAAGGCTTTTTATAAAAAAATTTCTGTTCCAATTGACATTCATTTAATGATAGAAAAACCTGAAGAAAAAATTAATGATTTTCTTGAATTTAATCCTTCTTTTTTGAGTTTTCATGTTGAAGCCTGTTCTAATCCAAAAGAATTAATTCAAAAAATTAAATCTAATAACTGCAAAGCCGGATTAGCAGTTAATGCACAAGTTTCTGTTCATTCAGTTAAAGATTTTTTAAATGAAATTGATTTTGTTTTAATAATGACAGTTAACGCTGGATTCGGAGGACAAAAATTTATTGAAAAAAACATTGAAAAAATAAAAAAATTAAATGAAATTCGGAAACAAAAAAATTTGTTTTTTGAAATTGAAGTTGATGGAGGAATTAACACAGAAAATGCAGGGAAATTAATTGAATCAGGAGCATCAATTATTATTTCAGGTACTACAGTATTCAAATCTGATTCAATTACTGAAACAATAAAAAAATTAAGGAGTTAAAGCGTTTGCATCACAATCTGCTCTGTAAGTTGTGTTCATGATTTGTTTGCATGCAAATTCATCATTTTTATTTGCTGCATAATCATAAAAACAGTAATCTTGTGTCAAGTAATCAAGTTTTGGAAACCTTTTTGTAGCTGAATTGCATACAGTGAAATCAGTTAATTCTACGGCAATATTAACAAAGCATGAAATGTATTGTTCGCTTCCTGTAATTTCCTGACACAAAGTTGAATCTAAATCATTCACTGCAATACTGGAATAACAACTGTTTCTTAAATGAGGATTCAATAACCTTATTTTATTGCATAACTCGGATTTATTTAAGTCCAAAGCAAGAGCATAATAACAATTATCTCTTGTTTCATTTTTTATTATATAACTGCAGTAAACTTCTTTTTTAGTGGATTGTGCAGTATTATAATAGCATGTATCTTTTGTATCAAGGTTTTCAATTAATTCACATACTTCCTTGTAAGGATTAACTTCTGATACAGCTGTAACGCATTCCTGAAATATTTCAGGAGCATTTATGCTTAAACAGTAATCTGAATCCTGTTCTTTTACTGCAATGTCTTTAATGCAGTAATCAGTTATGTTTTCGTCAGTTGATTTCTCACAAATTAAAGGATTGCTTAATTCAACTCCTACCTGCCAAAAACATTCGTTTTTGTAGTCTTCACCCAAAAAGAAAGAACATAAAGCTTCTTCTTTTTTTAATTCAAGAATTGAATTCAGGCATTCATCTCTTTCAAAACCTTCCTGTGTTCTTGAAGTAGAAATATAACTGCATACAACATAATCATTTAAATTTAAAGCCAAAGACTTATAACATAAATCTCTGTCTCTTGTAACTGAAATTTTTTTGCATGCTTCAAGGCTGTTTTCTGCTGAAGCAACAATCGAAGCACAAGCATTTGCTTTTTGAGGGTCATCCACTATCTGACTGCATCCAGTTGAATCCTGCAAAGAAATAGCGATTTCATAAAAGCATTCATTCCTTAAAGAAACATTCTTAAATTTTATTTCCTTGCAGGAATCATAATTTTTTAAATTTACAGCAATATCCTTAATGCATTTATCGACATTCAATTCTTTCATTTCCCTGCATGCTCCAATATCATTGTATTGCAAAGCATATTCATTTAAGCATTGGTCAACTTTTAATTGACTGGCTTCTTCTTTGCATGCTTCAACATAAGGTTTTTCTTCTCCGTTTCCAGGATCTAATACAATTGGAATTGCACTAACTTCAGTTGAAAAATTACTTTCTTTGTCAGTTTTAGTTACAGAAGTAATCACATAATAATAAGTTATTCCGCTTACAAGACCTTCATCAATATAACTTTCTCCTGTAACAGGAAAAGAATTAATTTTGCCGTAATCTTTTCCCTGATTTAAGCTCCTGTAAATATTATATCCTTTCAGTGAATCACTTGAAATTCCATCCCAAGATAATTCAACTGACTTAATTTTTGAGGTTGCTTTAAGGCTTACAGGAGGACTTAAGGCAATATCTTCTTTTCCTCCGTTTCCGCCGTTTTCTTCAGGGAAAATTTCCGGGCAACCGGCAAAAAACAAAACCAACGCAGTTAAAAACAAAACTTTAAATTTCATTCATTAATAATACACTATTTTTATTTAAATAGCTTTTGCTTTATTTTTTTCATCAAAAAAAAATCTGAAAAAAAAACTGATTCTTTTTTGCTTCAAAAAAACCAAAACATTTTTTCTTTTTCAAAAAATCAATCATACTTAAGCTAATTTTATGTAGAGTTTTTAAAATAACTATTTAAAGATTTTGCAAAAAAAATTATTCTGGTATTGGGAGTTAAGGAAGCAAGTTATACTGCTATGCAGTTCCCTGGCTTGCCCCTTAACAAATTTTCTGATTTTTAATGTATTCAATTTGCTTATAAATATTTTTGACACTATTTTTTAGAGTCTAATTCAACAGTTTTTGCTTTAGCAAAAAAAACCTTTTTTGAAGAAAGTTTTTGTTTAACCTTTTTTTTAAAAAGGTTATTGCAGAGGTGGCGGAGCGGTTTAACGCGCCGGCCTTGAGAGCCGGTGTCCGAAAGGACGCGCGAGTTCGAATCTCGTCCTCTGCGTAGCCGGTTGCGTCCGGCTGTAGCGCGTGCTATCTGCGATAGCACTGTCCGCGCTGTTCTTTGGAAGGGAGCGTGTTATCTTCACTTTGTTTGATAGCACTGCAATTGGAGATGAAAAAATGAAGAAAAAAATTTTTGTTTTGATGGTTTTGGTTTTGCTTTTGTATGGCTGTACTAATTCAACCGGAAAAATAAGTCAAGCAAACGAAATCCAAAATAATTCTGAAAACATTTCAGGAGAACAAAATAATGGAGGAGTTAATTTGAGTGAAACAGTTGAAAAAGGAGATTTAATTAAAGTTGAATACATTGGAAAGTTTCCTGAGTCAGGGGAAGTTTTTGATAAAAGTGAAGGCCGGGGTCCATTAGAATTCACTGTTGGAGCAGGGCAAATGATTAAAGGATTTGATAAAGGAGTTTTAGGAATGAAATTAAACGAAGAAAAAACTGTTACAATTCCTCCGGAAGAAGCTTATGGCACTTTAGATTCAGGCCAAAAATTTGAAGTTCCTTTATCTCAGTTAGGAGAAAATGCACAAGTGGGTTCTCCTGTTGTTGCTTCCAACGGAATGCAGGGAAAAATAATTGAATTAAAAGAAGGCATTGCAGTAGTTGAATTCAAGCATCCAATGGCAGGCAAAACCTTGGAATTCTGGATCAAAGTAATTGAAATAAACAAAGCTTAAGGTTTTTAAACCAGCTTTTTTTTCTTTTTTTAAACTTTTTTTTCATTAGTTTTTGTATGAAAGAAACAATAAGGAAAGTTAAAAAAAACAGTCTTTTAATCAGGCTTCTTTTGCTTCCTTTGCTTTTGTATTCATTTTTTTTGTCTGGTTTTCCATTTGAAGTAATTTTAATTTTAGGAGTTTTTTTTCTTTTAATAATTTTATTTAGAAGCCATGCATACAATAAAATTGAATTTCATTTAGGTAAAAAATTTCCTTTTATTCATTCCTGGCATCCCTGGAAAAAAAAAGCTTTAATCATTTTAGTTTTCATTTTTATTTTTGCAGTAATAAAACAATTACTGTATTTTTCTTTAGATGTGTTTTTTGGCATAAATATTGAAGAAATGCTTTTAAAAAACCTTAATTCAGTTCAATAACTATTTTAATTCTTTTTCAAGAATTATAATCTTGAGGGGATAAAAATAAACTTTTATTTTTGGAATTTAATTAAAGGATTAAAGAATTCCTTTAAAGACAAAGGAGTCAGAGTTCTTTTAATCATAGTTTTTTTGAGCATTCTTTTTGGAGGATTATTTTATCATTTTGCTGAAGGCTGGACTTTTTTTGATTCAGTTTATTTTTCGGTTATAACTTTAACTACAATTGGATATGGAGACATTTATCCAATAACTTTTGCAGGAAAACTTTTCACTATGATTTATGTTTTTATTGGAATAGGAATAATTTTTTTATTCATTAACAGGATTGCTTCAAATACAGTTAAAGAGTATCCTGCAATAAAAGTAATTGAAAGAAAGCCTTCAATTCAAAAAGAAATAAAAGAAGAAGAAAAAAAACAGCAAAAGGAAATTAAAGGAGAAACAAAAAAATGAAAAAAATAATTATGGTTGCAGGCTCGCATAAATGTTCAGAAAATTCATTTAAATTAGCTGAAGAAACAGGAAAAGAAATAGCAAAAAAAAACTGTGTTTTAATTTGCGGGGGTTCAACCGGAATAATGGAGTCAGCATGCAAAGGAAACTCTGAACAAAAAGGAACTTCAGTTTGTGTTATTCCTTCAGAAAACAAATCTGATGCAAACAAATTTTGTTCAATTGTAATTCCTTCAGGAATAGGTTTTGCAAGAAATTTTGTTTTAGTTAATTCAGCTGACGCAGTAATTTTAATTGAAGGCCATGCAGGAACATACATTGAAGCGCTTGCAGCATATCTTCAAAAAAAACCAGTTATTGCTTTATCAGAAAGCGGAGGAATAGCAGACAAAATCAAAAACACTTTTTTAGATGAAAATAAAACAATTAAAATTCTTTCAGCTTCTACTCCTAAACAAGCAGTTGAATTAGCTTTAAAAAAAATTGAAGAAAAAACCAAATGAATTCTTTTTTAACCTTTTATTCACGTAATTTTTAAAGCTTATTTTGTTGCAGTTCTATTGACGAAAGCCAAGATAGTACACAGATGTCAACTGGCTGGGCAGTTGTGCAGGGGTGGCTGAGTGGTTTAAAGCGCCAGCTTGGAGAGCTGGTGTCCGAAAGGACGCGCGAGTTCGAATCTCGTCCCCTGCGTTCCGAGCTACTGCTCGGAAACCAGTGTACGGCATAAAGTCGTACTGCTCGCGTGAGTAGAGCATGCTATTTTCATTTCATTTGATAGCACTGCAATAAACTGATTGCATTCGAGTGTGTTAGAATATATCGCTCCATCTGCAATGGAGCATTAATATTTGATTTTAAAAAAAATTGCACGGCTTCAGCTGTGCGTTAGCCGGTTGCGTTTGATTATAATGCATGCTGTCTGCAATAGCACTTCATTAATATTCTGTTTAGTCAGCATGCATTAAAAATCTGAATTATTTTTTTATTTGCTTTTTCTGAAAGGCATAAAAGATTTAAAGAAAAAATGCTTTTTTTTGTGATGAATTATTCCTTCTTTTGCTGACCTTACGTCTTCTATTGCATAAAATGCTCTTGGATTGAATTCGTTTATTATTTCAATTACTTTTTTTATTTTGCTTCTTTTTGTTACAATAAAAAACATTTTAACGTATCCTTCTTCTTCTGCTTCAATTGAAGTTACTCTGAATTTTTTTTCTTTTAATTGTTCAAGCATGCCTAAAGCATTTTTTCTTGTTATTACTTGAATTAAAACTGTTCCTAAAGAAAGTTTTTCTTCAATCCATATTCCAATAAATGTTCCTGCAGAAAAACCTAAAGCATAAGCTAAAGCAAGATAAATATTATCCAAATTTTTCATTATTTGTGCTATTGCTAAAAGCCAGATTAAAACTTCAATAAAGCCTATTATTGGAGCATAATATTTGAAGCCTCTGGAAATAAAAATTACTCTTATTGTTCCTAAACTTACATCTAAAACTCTTGCAGTAAAAATCATTAAGGGAAGAAAAATAAACGCAAACAAATCTGAGTTAATTAATAAATCCATATTTCACTAGTTTATGTACAGTAAGCTCTTTAAATCTTTTTTTTTAAATTAATAAAAAAATTACTGCAAATAAACTGAACATTATTGTTGAAAAAGCCCTGTTATAGTAAGCAATTAAAGCAATGAATAATGGAATTACTGCCAGCCAGCTTAATTCTTGTTGAATTAAAATCATTCCTGTTATTATTCCTGCAAAAAACCATATGTATGTAAGGCTTACAAACAAGGTTGCTCTGCTTTCAAAATATTCCAGTAATTTTTTTGTTATTTCTACTGCCATAACTTATTTTCCTTTAAAAAAAGTTTTTATTGCTTTTGCTGAAAAAAAGACTATTTTTAAAATAAGAATTAGTCTTTTTTTTTGTATTATTGCGGGAGTCCCATAGTCCGGTCAATTGGACACGGTTGAGGGCCGTGTGGCTTAGTGCCTTCGAGAGTTCGAATCTCTCCTCCCGCATAATTATTTTCTAATTAATGATACAATCAATAAAATCAAGAAAATTATTGCAGGAATTTTTGTTATGCCTGCAAACATCCCTTTAATTTTATTAATTCAAATAATCCTGCAACTAAAGTCAGAATTAAAAAGTATTCCTGAATACCTTAACAATTTTTTTTTCATTTAATTAAAAAGCTATTCCAAACACGTCAAGTAAAATCAACAAAATTATTCCCGGAATTCCTCCTAATGCAGCAATTAATACACTCCAAAAATTAATGTTAATTTGAATTACAGGAAAAAAATTCAGCAAAGTTATTGCGATTATTCCTAAAATTCCGTTTACTATAAGCCAAATCACTGCTTTTCCTGCTTTTATTGCCAGATAAATAACTGCAAACAACAATAAAAGGCTCAACACAGGCCCTAACCATAAAACTTCAACCATAATTTCACCTTACAATAACTTGCTTTTTTTGTTTTAATTTAATTAACTTTAGTTTTTTTAAAAAAAAAGAAGAAAATAAATCAAATAATTTCTTTTTTTATTCTAAATGGTTTTTTCTTAGTTGTGCTCCGCTTGTAAATCTTGTTCCTGCTTTTTGTTTTCTGATTTTGTCTATTTTGTCTATTTCTTTTTGCATTTTCCAAGTCCTTAAATGAACTTCTATTGGAACCTTGTTTTCTCCTAAAAAATAAAGAACATGAATTGAACGATAAGGCACTTCAGTGGAAACATCTTGATAATATTTTGGGTTTCTTACATAATCTTTTGATTCCCTTATTTTTCCTTTATTGCTTTTAATCCATTCGTCCAGCAAAGACTTAATTTTATATAAATCTTCTTTTGTTCCTGCAACAATCCTTAAACCTAAAGCTTCAAGGGAAATTCTTTCAGCCATTGTTTCAGTTAATTTTTCTCTTAATTTTTTTCCCAGTTTTTGTCTTTTTCTTTCATTTAATGCTTTGTTTAAAAATCTTCTTGTTTTATCCATTCTTTTATTTAATTCTTTTAAGTCTCCAGGCACATAAATGCCTCTTTCCATTTTTACTTTATAGTCAAGCAGGTAATTCAGTTCTTTGTTCCATTTGTTTATTCTGCTTATACTGCTTTCAAGCCTGTTCATTTTTTTCAGAACAGTTTGCTTTTCTTTTAGATTAAGGTCTTTTGAAGCCTGAACTGTCTGCCTTATTTTTTGAATTTCCCTGTTATTTAATAATTCTGGTTTCTCGCATTTCCTAGAAAAATTGTTTATTGCATCATTCAAGGACTTAAATGTTTTTACTCTGGTAAAAAACCAGGGTTTACTGTTTAATTCTGTGTTATTTATCCTTGCCTTAAATCCTTTTTTTATTTTTGTAAGCATGTGTCTTCTTACAGCATAATCATCAAAAGAAAACAATCTTTTTTGTTGTATAAGCCGATTTCTTATTCTTTCTTTTGCTTTTTTTTCTTTTACCAAAAAAATAGCGTTAAATACTTTTCCTGTGGCTTTGGATGCAAGATGCTTTACTCTTGTTTTAGCTTTAAATAAAGAACTCACTTTATTTGTTTTTTTTGCAGGCATAAATAAACAATATTTTTAGTTATTTAAATTATTTTTGCTAAAAAAAAAGAATTAAAGGATTTCAATGTGTTCATTGTTGAATTTTTTGAGCCTTTCTTTTAAAGAAGAAGGTTTTTTTTCTTGATGCATTAATGCACTGGAATTAAATGAACTTCTTGTTTCAACTGTATTTTTTTCTGTTTGGAATTCAATTTTTGGTTCAGTTTTTTGAATCCGCCTAGAAATGTTTTTCGGCTGAAAAACAGAAGTTGAATCAGAGTTATTTTGATTTCCTTGAACTCTTTTTGCTGCAATAAAAGAATTAATTACATCAATTGAATCTTCTTTCATTATTCCAGTGTATGAACATTTTTTGCACTGCATTTCAATGCCATTTGCCTGCAATTGAATTGAACCGCATTGAGGACAGTATTTCATTTTCATATTTTTTCACAACAAAAGACTGCATATAATAAAACTATTCTCATATTTAAAGCTTATGATTATTTTTTCATTTTTTTTGAATTAAATCAGAAATACTGAATCTTCTTTTTTTTGGTTTGGGTTCTTCTTCTGCAAATCCTTCAAGAGAACTTTCGTCTTCAAATTCTTTTTCTAAATCCTTGTCGTCCAGTACTTCTTCAAAAACAGTTTGATTTGATTTCATTTTATGCATTTGATATAATAATGCAAGCAATACAAGCAGGGCAATCAAAAAAACTGCTCCTTTCCATGCATTGTCAACAGAAAAATTATAGAAGCCTGTTAAATAATTTTGTTTTTTTTGGCTGTCCTGCAGTATTTCTTCACTTTTTTTTTCTGTTTCCTGTGCAGGAATTTCTTCTTCTTTTAATTCATTTAGTTTGCTTAAAGTTTCTTCTAATTCGTTTATTTCTTTTTCCAGAGAGCTTGTTTTTTGTTCAACGTTTTGTTCAGTTGAATTCTTTAATTGTTCTAATTCTTGCCTGCCTTCATTTATTTTTTTTATTATGCTTTTCATTAAAATGTCTACATCTTCTTTAAATGAATCAGGCATGTTTTGGATTGCAGTAATTGTATTAATTGCTTTTACTTCAAATTCTTTTTCTTCCACTAAACTGCTTTGATTAAAAGTTTTAATTTTTATTGTATGTTTTCCTTCAGGTATTCCAAAATAAGATGCAAAAACAGTTAACCCTGAATTTTCTTCAGGATTTTTGTCAAACATGAATGCCTTTAAAACAAAATCTTCTTCTATTACAGGCTGTTTGTCGTTGTATGCAGTGATAATCAGCATTTCATCAAAATAAATAAAAGTTTTGGTAAATTCATTGGTTGGATTTAATTCAACTGAAAAACTCCAGTTTAAGTTTGCAGGAATTTCTTTTGAAGCATTAATTTCTGCTGAATAAACGCTTGAAACAAGCATTACAAAAAACAATAAAATTAATTTCTTTGATTTTTTCATTTAAATATAATGTTTTTTGTTTTATTAATTCTTTTTGTTTTTTTTTTATTTGATTATTTAAATATTTTCTTTCATTTTATTTTTATGATAAAAAGAAAGGCTTTAGTGTCTTTTGTGGCTTCAGCTGAAACAATTAAGATGGCTGAAATAGTCAAACAAGAACTAGAAAAAAAGAATTATTCAGTTAATTTAACAGAAATAATTAAACACAAAAAACAACCAAAAAAAAAAGGGTTAGTTAACTTGAAGTCAGGAAAAACTGACTGGAAATCCTTTGATTTAATTGTGTTAGGTTTTCCTGTAATTGGAATTTCTTCTTCTCATTTAATGAACGATTACTTAAAGCAATGCAAAAACATTTCAGGAAAACAAACCGCGGTTTTTATTGGATGCATCGGCTTGCACGGCAATGCCTTAAAGAAAGTGTCAAGCATTATTTCTTTTTACGGCGGAAAATTAAAGGATTCAATTATTGTTTCATCTTTTTTGGGTTTAAATGAAAAAAAAACAGAAAAAGTGAAAGAATTTGCTTCAAATCTTTAAGAAAAAATTTAAATACAAGTTTTGTTTTCTTATTTTTGCAGGGGTTTTTTTTATAGTATATGAAAACAATGTAAACGGAAACAACAAAACAAATTTAATGCATTTATATACTTTCAATGAACTCAATAAAATGCATTTAAACAATGAACTGGAAATAAAAAAAATTTGTCCTGAACAATCTGTTTTAATTCATTCAAAAAACAATTCCAATTTATGTAATGAAGGAAGATTTGATTTTTTAGTGGAAACCAAACAAAGCAAAATAATTGGAATGGAAGTCCTCACAAGACCCAGCAAAGGAAAAATGAAAAACAAGTTAAGATATGCAAGAGAAGCAGATGAATTCATTTTTGTTTTGCCTTTAAATTCTATGGAGTTTTACAGGAAACCAGAAAAAAAAGGGTTTCCTAAAAAAGTTAAATCCAAGTTTTTTGGCAGAGAATTTTCAGATAAAAACCTTTTTGTATGGTTGCTGGATTTAAAAAAAGGTTTTATTATAAAAAATTCTTTTAATAAAATATTCAATGTTTCATTAAAATAGAAACCTTTATTAATATCTATTCCTTTCTTTTTTTTCATGAAAAAATATTTTTTGTTTGCTTTGCTTGTTTCAATTCTGTTGTTTTCAGGATGCATTAAAATTCATATTAACCAGAAAATTTATTCAAATTATGATTCAGACATAGAAATGGAAATGGATTTGTCTGGTGCAATGGGTTTAATGGGTTCAATGCCTGATGCAAACAAGAATTCTTTTGCTGATATCTGCAAGAATTTTGAAAAAAAACAAACAGAAAAACTAGAAAACTTTAAATGTGAAGCAGACGAAGAAAATTATGTTGTTAAAGTTTCAGGAACAACTTCTTTGAAAGACACAGAAGCACTGCAAATTGAAAACGGAATCCTAACAACAAAATATAGGTATGATGCTTCAAAAGGCAAAGATTATTTGAATTCACTTGAAGCTTCTGATACTTCAGGTTCAATGAATTTATCTGAAGAAATGAATGAAGAGCAAATCCAGTACTTGAAGTCAGTCGGAGTAGAAATGATTTATGCTCTTGAAATGCCCGGCAAAATAATTCATTCAGATGCAGGAGAAATAAAAGACAACAAAGTAGTAATTGACTTATTAAATTTAACCGGAAAAGAAAAAGTTTATATTGAATCAGAAGAACTAAACATTCTTCCATTAATTGCAGTTATAATTGCAGTGATTGCAGTAATCTTGTTTTTGTTTTTTAAAAGAAAAGGTTCAATTTAATTCGGCTTTCCTTTTTAAACTTTTTTTAAGTCTTTTTTATTAGTATGGGCCTGTAGCCTAGTGGATAAGGCATCAGCCTTCTAAACTTTTTTCGCAAAAAAGTTTAATCAAAAAAGCAATCTTTTCTACGAAAAGATTGTGCATGATTATCTTTTGATTAGGTGCAGTGCGAGTTTATCTCGCACGTTTTGTTGCACCTTTTGGAAAAGGCGCAAGCTGAGGATCGGGGGTTCGAATCCTCCCAGGCCCGTCGCGATTCCGCTCGCGAGTCACGAGTGCTATCTAAAGATAGCACCGTTATAAACGTTTTGTAGTTTAATCTTACTTATAAGAAAATCTTATATATTGGTTTGTTTACTGTTATTATTGAGGTGGTTTAATGCAGGATGTTGAAACAACCAGAATGTCCACTAAAGGGCAGGTAATTATTCCTAAAGATATAAGGGATTTTACTGACAGCAGGGAAGACACTATTTTTACTGTTTTTCCTATTGACAAAAAAACTATTGTTTTGAAGAAACTGGATAAACAAAAAATTATTGCTGAGTTCAGGGCTTTAAGGAAAAAAGTTAAAAACAAGATTTCTGAGGCAGAAGTAAATACAATTGTCCATAAAGTCAGGTAAAATCAGAGTGGTTCTTGATACTAATATTGTTGTTTCTGCTTTGATTGCTTAAAAATTAGTTTTCACTGATTTTGGGCCAAATTAAAGTGAAAACAATGATTGCAAGAGCAAGAATTAATAAAAGCAGAATTTGAGGAATTAAATGAATTAATGGAGTCCCTCTGATTATAATTGAAGTTAAAAGGTCTATTGCTATTGTTAAAGGAAGGATTTCGCTTATTGTTCGAATAAAAGAAGGCATAAATGAAGTCGGCAGAATCATTCCGCTTAAAAAAACTAATGGAACTGAAATCAGCAAAGAAGACAAAATTGCAGTTGACTGCGTTTTAGTAAAAGTTGTAATCAGCAGTCCAATTGAAATAAACGTGAATGAAATTAAAATTAACACAAAAATTAATTCCCATATTTCTCCATGAGGAATCACTCCGAATCCAGTTAAAGCTACAATCAAAATTAATGCTGCTTCAAATAAAGCAAAAACCATTTGGCCTGAAATTTTTCCTGTAATCCAAGTTAAATTCATTGTAGGAGAAAGTTTTGCTCTTAATTCTGCTCCCTGATTTTTTTCTAAAATAGTTGAAATGCTTGTCAATAAAAGCGAAGTTAAAAGCAAAACTATCGCTATTGCCATTGGAGTAATAACTGAAATTTCAGTTGAAGCATACAATGGTTTGCGGGAAATTTTCACAGGCCTTACAATTGCATCAGGAGAAACAGAACTCAGATTGTCAAGTTTTGTTGAAAGCTCCTGCATTTGAATTTTTGTTTCCTCTAAATCCATTAAAATTGATTCCCTTGAACTTTTTGCTTCTGTAATCATTAATTTTATTTCATTCAGTGTTTCCTGCATTGAATTAACTGTATTTTTAAATGACTGCACACTGGAGTTAGCGGAATCAAGCCGTGCATTAATTACATTTAAATCATTTAAAGTCTGATTTAATTTTGTTTGAGTGCTGTCAATATCAATTAACGCTTGATTTAATTCGTTTATAGTTAAATTAAGTTCATTTATTACATCATTTAACTGGTTTTCTGCGTTAATTAAAGAGCCTTGTAATTCTGCAGGAGACACGCTTTTAAGGTAAGTTATCTGGGATTTAATTGAATACAATTGATCACGGTAAATAATCAAATTGTTTCTTTCTCTTTGAATTTTTGTTTTGTAATCTGAAAGTTTTCCTTGTGCTGAAATAATTTCATTTCTTGTGTCTGCAATTGAATTTTTTGCGTCCGTGTAATATGAATCAAATTCATTTAATTGATTCTGCATTGAAGTTAAATCAAATAAATTCAATCTTTTTTCAAGGTTGTTTAATTCATATTTTGTTCCTTCAAGTTTTACAATAAAATTGTTTATAGTGTTGATTTCCTGGTTTACTGTTGTTTTAATTGTTTCAAGGTTATGAATCATTTCTTCAAGTATTTCTGTTGCTTTAGTGTAGCTTACTTCATTCAAAATTGTTTCGGTTACAAACAAAGTGACTTGTGTTTCAAGCAAACTTGAATTATCGTAAATTAATTCAACGCTTACAGGAGAACCAATTGAATGTTTTTCTGCAATTAATCCTATTTTAATGTTTCTTTTGTTTATTGCATTTCTTACTTCTTGTTCTGAATTAAATTCAATTAAATTCACTGCCTGATACAAACTTAATTCTGAAATTAATTCATTTATTTGTTCAGTGTTTTCAGGAGAATAAAATCCAATGTTTACTTCAGAAAAAGCGCTTCCTGTTCCTGTAAAAATGTTTACGTTTCCGAATGCTGCTCCAATTGCAAAAATGGTTATTATTGGAAAAAAGAAAATTAACATTAAAGAAATTTTTTGGGTTTTAATTAATTTCAGTTCCTTTAATGCAATTTTAAATAACTTCATTTTTTCACTCTTTTTCAGTTTTTTTTATTCCTTCAGCTTTTCCTGTTAAATTCAAAAAAACGTTTTCTAGGTCAGGTTCTTTTATAGTTGTTTTTGTTATGTTTAATCCGTTTAAGATAATTAACCGGTTTATTTTAGATAAAGCATTTATTTCATTTTTTCCTTTATAGACAATGTTGATTTTTTGGCCGTCTATATGAATTGAATTTCCTAAAGCTTTTTCTAAATCTTGTTTGGTTTTTTCTGGAATAGGCTTGTCTGTTTCAAATTGAAAGTTTTTTTGTCCGCCAAAACTTTCAATTAATTCATATGGAGACTTGCATACAAAAATTTTTCCTTTCATTATTAATGCAACTCTGTCACATAATTCTTGTGCTTCATCCATGTAATGCGTTGTAATAAACAAGGTTTTCTTTTTTTGTTTTAATTCAATTAACTTTTTCCATAACAGTCTTCTCATGTCTGGATCTAATCCAACTGTTGGTTCATCCAAAAAAATAAATGAAGGATTGTAAACCAAAGAGCATGCAATGTTAAGCATTTTTCTGTATCCTCCTGAAAGATTTTCTGCTTTTCTGTTTTTGAAATAACTTAAATTAAGCCAGTCCAGCAAAAAATTAATTCTTTCCTTTAATTTTTTTCCTTTTATGCCGTACAATGAACCAAAAAAAGAAAGGTTTTCTTCTACTGTAAAAAACCTGTAAAAAGAGTCTTCCTGCGGAACAAAAGCAACATGTTTTTTTAATTCAAGGTTTTTTGGATTAAATTTTTCAAAAAAAACTGCTTTTCCTGAATCAGCTGTATTTAAGCCGTTTAAAATTTTAATTAAAGTGCTTTTGCCTGCTCCGTTTGGCCCAAGCAAACCGAATATTTCTCCGCCAAAAACTTCTAAGTCAACGTCAACCAAAACTTTTTGTTTTCCGTATGCTTTAGATAAATCAGCTGTCTTCAAAACTGTTTCCATGCTATTAAATAACAAAAAGAACTATAAAAACTTATCCGATTTCTAAGACTGAATCTTTTAGTTTATTAACTTTTTTGCTTTAATTTATTTGAGGCTCATGAATCTAAGAAATGAAATTGGATTAAAATTAGCGGAAATTCTTTCTTTTCCTGAAGAAAAAATAATTGAATTAATTGAAGTTCCTCCTTCAAAAGAATTAGGGGATTATTCTCTGCCGTGCTTTAAGTTTTCATCTGAACTAAAAAAACCTCCTCAGGAAATTGCTTTGAATTTAAAGAAAAAAATTGATTCCAAAAAAATTAAGTTCATTAAATCAACTGAAACCAAAGGGCCTTATCTGAATTTTTTTCTTGATTATGATTTCACTGCAAAAAAAATTGTTTCAGAAATCTTAAAAGAAAAAAACAGGTTTGGATTTAATTCTCACGGCAAAAACAAAAAAGTTATGATTGAATATTCTTCGCCAAACACAAACAAGCCTTTGCATATCGGCCATTTAAGAAATGATTCAATTGGAATGAGTTTAAATAATTTATTTAAAGCAAACGGCTTTAATCCAATTAAAGCAATACTCATTAATGACAGAGGCGTTCACATCTGCAAGTCAATGCTTGCCTACAAAAAATTTGGAAAAAACCAAAAACCGAACAAAAAATCTGATCATTTTGTTGGAAACTATTATGTTTTGTTTAACCAGAAAACTGAATCAAATCCCGAATTAGAAAAAGAAGCAATGAACTTGCTTGAAAAATGGGAAAAAAGAGATAAAGAAACATTAAAGTTATGGAAGAAAATGAATGACTGGAGCATTAAAGGATTGTTTCAGACTTACAAAAAATTTGGTTCAAAATTTGATGTAATTTACAGGGAATCAGATTACTTTGATAAAGGAAAAAAATTAATTGAAAAAGGACTTAAAAAAAATGTTTTCAAAAAAGACAAACAAAAAAATATTATTGTTGATTTAGAAGAATTTGATTTAGGAAAAAAAGTTGTTTTAAGAAACGACGGAACATCAATTTATTTTACCAACGATTTGATTTTGTCAGTGGAAAAATTCAGGCAGTTTAACTTAGAAAAAAATATTTGGATTGTGGGTTCAGAGCAAAATTTTTATTTCAAGCAGTTGTTTAAAACACTTGAATTGCTGGATTTTAACTGGATAAACAAATGCATGCATTACAGTTATGGAATGGTTTATTTGCCTGAAGGAAAAATGAAGTCAAGGGAAGGAAAAGTAGTTGATGCAGACGATTTAATTCAGCAAATCACTGAATTAGCAGAAAAAGAAATCAAAAAAAGAAACCCAAAACTAAAAGAAAAAGAATTAAAATCAAGAGCCCAAGCAATAGCTTTGGGTGCAATAAAATTCTTTTTGCTTAAAACTGATTCAGTTAAAGACATTTATTTTAATCCAAAAGAAAGCATTTCGTTTGAAGGAGAAACATCTGCTTTTGTTCAATATGCTTTTGCCAGATGCACAAGCATTTTAAGGAAAACAAAAAAACCCAAAAAATTTGAATTCAAAGACTTAACAGAAGAAGAAAAAAATCTTGTTTATGTTCTTTCATTGTTTCCGGAAAAAGTTTTGTTTGCTTTTAATTCTCTTTCTCCTCATATTTTGTGTCATTATCTTCTTGATTTAGCTTCAGCTTTTAATTTGTTTTACCAAAACTGCAGGGTTTTAGAGGGAAACCAAAAAAATTCAAGGCTTGCTTTGGTTGAAAGCACTTCAATTGCCTTAAAAAACGGGTTAAATTTATTAGGAATACAGGAACTAAAAAATATGTAAGAAAAAAAAAGGTTTTTAAAATGAAAAAATTAGATTATAATGAATTGCTGAAAAAACTTTTAGATAAATATTATGCTTACAACAAAAAAGAATCCAGTTTAATTAGAAGAGCATTACATGCTTCAAAAAAAAAACTTTTAGCAAAAAATTCGCTGATTTTTCTTGAAAGAAAAGATGAAATTTTTGGCTCTGAATTAATTTCAAAAGCTTTTTGGTATTCAAAAAAAAAGCATTCAAGACAAAAAAGGTTTTCTGGAGAACCTTATTTTATTCATCCATTTAATACTGCTTTATATTTAGCGGAAATGGAAACGGATGCTGCTTCAATTTCTGTTGGACTTCTTCATGATGTAGTTGAAGACACTGAAACAGACGTAAAAGAAATAAAAGAAAATTTTGGAAAAGAAATTGCGTCTCTGGTTGAAAGCCTTACAAAATTAAGGTTAATGGTTAAAATAAGCGACAGAAAAGAATACAATACTGCTTTGCAGAAAATACTTCTTGCAACAACAAAAGATGTAAGGGTTTTGCTGATAAAACTTGCAGACAAACGGCATAATTTAAGAACACTGCATTATCTACCAAAACAAAAACAGATTTCTATTGCTTCTCATGCACTGGAATTTTATGTTCCTCTTGCAAAAAAACTTGCTTTGCATGACTTAAAGGATGAATTTGAAGAAATCTGCTTTAAAATAATTAAGCCAAAAATTTATTCTAAAATAAAAAAAAGAATGAAGAACAGCATTAAATTAAAAGAAGAAGAAATGAAGTTAATGGAAGACAAACTTGAAAAAAAACTGGATAAAGCAGAACTTAAAGTTGAATTTCATAAATATAAAAGAACTGCTTACAGTGTATTTAAAAAAATGACTCAAAACTTTAAGTCTTTCACTGAAGTACAGGATTCAGTTGTATTAATTTGTTTAACTAACACAAAAGAAGAATGTTATGAATTTCTTGGAATTCTTCATAATACTTTTTCTCCTCTTCCCTTAAAATTCCGCGACCATATGTCTTTGTCTCAATTAGATTTATATAAATCAATTCATACTACAGTTTTGGGTCCAAAGCATTCTCCAATTAAAGTTTATATTAGAACAAAAGAAATGCAGTCTTTGATTGACAGGGGAGTAGCTGAATTACTGCGTGAATCAGAAATAGACAAAGAACATTTCAGCAAAAACGTTTCATTACTGCATAATTTAATGTCTATAAACATAGATGAACTTTCAACTGAAACTTTTATTGATTCACTTAAAACTGACTACTTAAAGGACAGAATTCTTGTTTTTACTGATAATGGAAAATTAATTGAACTGCCAAGAGGTTCTTCGGTTATTGATTTTGCTTTTGCTTTGGATCCAAAAATGGGAATTAAAGCAAGAAAAGCAAAAGTGAACGGCAAAACAGTTCCAATCTGGCATAAATTAAACAACGGAGACCTAGTGCAGGTATCAGTTGGAAAAAAGAAAACTGTTTCAAGGGTCTGGAAAAATTTTGCTATTTCAGCCAAAGCAAGAAATGAAATAGAAAAAAACTTGAAGGGAAAAAAACAAAAAAAACAAAAAATGCCTTTGGTTTCAATTGAATTCAAGGCTTTGGACAGACCAGGCTTAATAAAAGATTTCGCTGAAGTTTTTCTTGAAGTTAAAGCAAACATTTTTTCTGCTGAAATCAGGACAAGCCAGGAAAGCGGAATAGGAAGAGATTCTTTTACAATTGAATTAGAAAGTCCTAATCAATTAGAAGAATTAATTAAAAAATTAAAAAAAATAAAAGGAATTCTTGAAATTAAAGCAAAATATATTGAATGAAATCAGATTTTAATTTTTTCAACTTTCTTTAATGTTTTAGGAAGCTCTTTTTTCATTTGTTTTGCACTTTTTAATGCAAGCCATTCACATACTTCCTGTGGAATTTTGTCTTTTTTTGAATAACCTTTTCTTTTAATTCTTTTAATCATTACATCTGAAACAGTTTTTTTTCTGGAAATTATTTCTTTTAAGGGATTCAATAATTTTTGGTATTCTTTTGGAACTTGTTTTGATGCAAACTTCAAAAACTTTTTAGAATAATCAAAGACATCTTTGTTGTCAAAAC
The DNA here is from genome assembly GCA_964608675.1 of uncultured archaeon. GTDB lineage: Archaea > Iainarchaeota > Iainarchaeia > Iainarchaeales > 1-14-0-10-31-34 > 1-14-0-10-31-34. Next base: position 21,258 of record CAZSOZ010000002.1, read on the forward strand.
CGTTTTTTGCTGATTCAATTTGCAGGTAATGCCTTAAATAAGTAATTGGAGGAACATGAATTGTTTTTCCCTCAATTTTAAATGGTTCTTCTTTTCCTAAATCTGAAGGTTTTACTTCATAAAATTCCTGCTGAATTTTTCTTAAAATGAATTTCATTAAAATGCTTGCTGAAACAAAATATTTAGGCTGGCATACATCTGAATTTCTTGCTTCAAGTGTTCCTAATTTGTTTATTTTAACAGGATTCCAAACTAAATCCAAAAACTCTTTTTTCTTTGCTTCATTATATAACCCTAAAGACTTCATGTTTTGTTTCCAAAAATTGTCTGCATATTTTGTTTTATATTGCAGGTCTTCTAAAGTTAAAACATAAGGAGGCAGCGCTCCAAACAATTTTTTTCCTGTATATAATCCCCCAGAATAAATTTTTCCTCCTCTAAATAGCGCCATCCTTGAATCTTTCATTAAAAATTTTTGGTTAACATAAGGAGAACTCTGAAGAAGAGTTGTTATTCCGGGATCAACTGCAATAATTATATTATAACTGCTTAACAGTGTTTCTTTTACTTTTGATTTAACTAAAGGCTTTAATTTTTTGTAATTGGAATCAAATACTCCGAAAGGAAGAGTGTAATGCATGTGAAAAGCAGCAATCCTTGAAGTAATAAAAGAATAATCTTTTTTTCCAAAAACTTCTCTGAACAATTTTTCTTGAAGCAAATACCTTTTTTCGTTTGTTATTTTTTCTTTAAATCTTCCAGGGTAAGTTGATAAAGGCAAAAGCATTGAATTTTTTTCTTCCAGTTCTCTGGAAACAAATAAAATTTGTTCAAGTTCGTTGCAAATGGAATCTTTTATTGCAGGATAAGGATTTGATTGAATTTCAATTAAGTTTTCTGTTGCTTCAGTGTCGATATTGTAGTTTGGTTTCTTTTTTTTTAATAAAGGAACTAATTCAGGAACTTTTGCATTAATTTTTCCCTGTGAATCAATTAAATTAAACTCTAATTCCAATCCTGTTAATGATCTTTTAATGACTTTTTTTTTTCTTTTTTTCATTTAAAACACAAAGACCAAAATAATAAAAAGCGTTTTCTTTTTTTAAAAATTTTATTTTATTTCTTTTATTTTTTCTTTTTTTTCTGTTTTTCCTCTGGCAAATTTTTCGTTTCCTCCACCTTTGCCTCCTGCAAAAGAAAAAATTTCTTTCAATGTTTTGTTTGCTTTGTTGTTTGATTTGTTTCCTTCAATAACCAAAACATTGTTTTCATTAACTAAAATAAATTCTGCTTTAGGGTTTTCTTTTGCAAGCTTGTTTGCCAGAGAAATAACTGCTTTTTCAGGCAAATCCATTTCAATTAAATTTCTTCCTTCTGGGTTTTTTACTTTAATTTCTTTTTCTGAAAAATTTCCTTTCCTTAACTGTTTTTTTAGTTCTTTCCATTCTTTTATTATTTTTTTGTTTGTTTCAAGTATTTTTGTTTCAGGGCTTCCAAGCAGTTCAGCGGTATCTCTAATTATTTTTTCTTTTTCTTGAATTAATTTTACTGCACTTAATCCTACTGTATATGTTATTCTTTCTATTCCGTCTTTTATTCCTTCTCTTTTAATTATTTTAAATAAACCTATTTCTCCGGTGTTTTTTATGTGAGTGCCTCCGCATGCTTCCACATCATATCCTTTGATATTCAGTATTCTTAAAATTTTTCCTGGAACTGCCCCTCCCTGATATAATCTGAAACCAAATTTTTGTTCTGCTTTGTCTCTTTCCATTTCAAAGTTTTCCACTGGAATGTTTTCCTGAATGATTCTGTTTGCAGTGAATTCAATTTTTTTGAGTTCTTCTGAAGTAATTCTTTTAAAGTGAGTTAAATCCAAATGCGCTTTGTTTTCTTCTTTTTTGCTTCCGCTCTGCCAGATATGATTTCCTAATATTTCTCTTGCAGCAGCATTTAAAACGTGTGCAGCAGTATGATGCTTCATTTTACTGTATCTTTTATTCCAGTCAATTTTTCCTATGACAGTCATTCCTTTTTTGAATTTATTTATGTTTTTCATTTCATGAAGAATTATTTTTTTTTGTTGGATTGTATCCAAAACTTGAATGCTGTTTATTTTTCCTGTGTCCCCGGTTTGGCCTCCTCCTTCAGGATAAAAAGCAGTTTTATCTAAAATCAGATAACTGTCTATTTTTCCAAGCACTTTTGCCTGAAATTCCTGCATATAACGGTCTTCATAATATAAAGGAAAAGTTTTATTAAAATCTAATTTTAGTTCTCTTTTGTTTTCTTTTTCAATTTCATCTTCTTTTGCAAGCATCTGATAAAAATTTCCGGGAATTTCTGCTTTTACTCCTTTTTTTCCTGCAATTTCTTTTACTGTTTCAGGGGGTATTCCGTTTGATTCATATAAAGTCAGCAGTTCGTTTGTTTTTATTTCTTTTTTTTCTTTTTTCTTTTTATCTATTACTAAAGCAAGTTTTTTTTCTGCATTAATCCTGCTTGCATAATATTTTTTTTCTTCTTCTTCAATTATTTCAATTGCAGTTCTTACTCCGTCTTTTATTTCTTCATCTAATTCTTTTAAATGCCTTGCATGGTTTTCAATTATTTTCCCATAATCCAATTCAAAATTAAACTCGTTATTGAAAGCAAAAACCCTTCTTAAAATCATTCTTAAATTGTATCCTCCACCGCTGTTGGAGGGAAGCATTCCGTCATTTGTAGTGTATAAAATATTCTTTAAGTGGTCTGCAATTGCATATAATGCCTGTAATTTTTCTAATTCAGATAAAAACTCTTTTTCTGCGCCAATTTTTTTTACAATCGCTTCTTTTTGTTTTTCATAGTCTTTTAATTCACTGTCTAAAACTCCTGCCAATTTAGAGTAATCTAAAAACATTTTTTCATCGACTTTTATTCCAGTGGATTTCTTCATGTCTTTAATTGCTTTTCCAAAAGTTATTTCATAGCTTGTTGGAGTTCCATTAGTAAACCATGCCAGTCTTTCTAGTCCGGCTCCCATGTCAATTACTTTTGTATTCAATTCCCTGAATTTTCCGTTTCCTAAATCTTTGTATTGCATGAAAACAATGTTTCCTAATTCAACTCCTTTTGAACAGTATTCAATGCACGGCCCAAAACTTCCGCCTCCCATCCAAACATCTTCCTGAAAAACTAAATCTTTTTCTTTTAAACCTAAAACTTTCAAAACATAATTATAGTTGTCTTTTACGGCTTCTTCTTTCCAGTAAAACAAATTATTTTTTTTGTTGAATGCATGCTGTCCAAACATAACAAAACAAGTGTAATGTGCTCCTGTTATTCCTACGTTGTTTACGTCTCCAAACCTAATGCTTGTCTGAGGCACAATTAAAGGGTTTGCAGGAGGCTCAATTTCTCCGCTTACAACATATGGCTGAAAGTCAATTATTGATGCATTAGTAAAATACAAGTCATCTCTCCATCTGCTTACAGTCGGATATCTTTTAATTGAAGTGTGATTGTGTTTTGAAAAATATTTTTCTATTTCTTTCCATGTTTCCACATACTCTAATTTTCTGGTTTTTTCTCCAATGAATTCATATCCAACACATGTTGAATCAGCACAAGTTTTTCTTTCATTATTTACAGTCCAAAAGTTTCTTCCGCATTTTTTGCATTGCTTTCTTTGAAAACCTTTTTCTTTAAAGAACTTTAAATCATAATGTGTTTTCCAGTCTTTTGCAAACTTTTCTCTTAACTCTTTCTTTGATACACTCATCAAATCACAACTATTAATACAAAACAGCAGAAGTAATTAAATTTATTGGTTTTAAAGAAGCAGTACAGCCGGCATAGCTGGCATTTTTTTTGTTTTTTTTGGATCAAACTTTTTGTAAAAAGTTTGGGGTTGTGGAGAGTAAGCCGCTTTTTGTTTTATCCGGCATTCACCTAATGCGTCAAAAGACTTGCACTCCCAGAACATATTTCAGTTCTGTTTAACCCAAAGCACGTTTCAGCCTTTCCTGAAAAACCTCGCTTTTAAGGTCATTGTAATTTTCAGGCGGATCGTTTCTGCTCTTTGGGAATTCCTCTCAGAATTATTTTTTTTGGGAATGAGTGAGCGGACTTTCCTCAGCGCCGCAACGTCTGCTCACGTTGACAGAGCGTTCAGCATAAAGCTGGACTGCCATAGCTTACAGACAAGGCACCGTCAGCCGGTCTTCCACTACCCTATATAATTATACAAAAATCCGTTTTTAAGTCTTTTTATTGTTTTTTTTAGGCAAAAACCTATTAAAAAGAATCTTTTTAAATTAAAGAAACAATTTAGTTAATACATGCTTTTTTTGTTAAACAAAAAAAAACGAGGTGAATAAATGAAAAAAGTTTTTTTAGTTTTAATTCTGTCTTTGCTTTTGCTGGCAGGATGCATTAATCCGAACCCTATTCCTGAACCAGATGAATTTTATCCAGTTGAATTTTCTGTGATAGATGAAGGCAGTCATTCAGCAGTAACTGAATCAACTCATAAAGTGATTAATTCTCAGAAAGAATTAGGAGATTTATATAAAGAAATGTTTCCTGATGCAGTTAATACTTTTCCTTCAATTGATTTTGATAAATATACTGTTGTTGCAGTTTTTGCAGGAGAAAAACCTAATCCTTTATATAAACTTGAAGTAAAAAAAGTTCTTGCTTCAAAAAAACTGATTAAAGTTTATGTAAATGAAATAAAAGAAAAACTTCCTGAAGATACTGTTATTACTCCTGTTACAGTTCAACCTTTTGAAATCATTAAATTTAAGAAAACCAATCTTCCAGTAAAAGTTTTCAGAAACCAAATAATTGAAGAACAGGAAACTCTTGTTCAAATTGATTTTTCTGTAGTTGAATCAGATTTAATGAGTGTAATAGAAACTAAAAAAGAAATTGTAATAGACAACATGTCTGATTGGGAAGACGTTTATGCTGAAATTCATTCAAGGGAACTCCTTCCTGAACAAGCTTCTCTTGAAATTCCTGCAGTAGATTTTGATGAATATATTTTAATTGGAGTTTTTGCAGGAGAAAAACCTAATCCAAATTATGGCATTAAAATAAATAAAATAATTAAATCAGAGAAAGCAATAACCGTTCAGGTGCAAAACATTTACGCTGAGCCTCCGGAAGGAACAGGAACAATTCAGGTTATAGTTCAGCCTTATGAAATAATTAAAATAAAGAAAACCAGTCTTCCAATTGAATTTGAATGCAAAGATGTTATTGTTAAACCTGTTTAAGGATGTGCTGAACAAGGAGAAAAATTTTCAAAGGTTTTAATTGAAGAATATCCTTCAAAATGTTGTGACGGCTTAACTGAATGGAATTCAGGAATGGATTCAAGGATTTCAATTGCAGGAAAATGTTTTGAAACAGGTTTATTGAAGGGTTCTCCTGTTGGAACCTGCCTGAATTGCGGAAACCAGGAATGTGAAAAACTGGAAAATCCATGCAATTGTCCTTCAGATTGTTCTGCTTTATCTGATTCAGATTATGTTTCAGCAGAAGAATACTGCGGTCAGTTCACTCAGGAAGAACTTTCAGTTTCATGTGAAGATTCAATGACTACTGCCGGTTGTCAGTTGTGTTATTTCGCAGAAATTGAATCTCCTTAATTTTCTTTTTTTTTCCTTTTTTTTTAGTTTAAAAGCTTGTTTTTTAGTTAGTTTTTTTAATCAGAATCTTTTATTAATCAATAAAGGGTTATTTAGTAATGAGGTGAATAAATGAAAAAATTAATGTTAATTGGATTAATTTTATTTGGATTGTTTTTAGCTGGATGCACTGAACCTCCTGTTAATCCTCAGGAAAAAACAGGTGTTTTAAAATTAAGCATTACAGATAAAAAAGTTGAAGGATTAGAAGAACTGCAGGTAACTATTTCTTCTGTTGAAATCCATAAAGCAGTACAAGAGCAGGAACAAGAAGAAAATCAAAATATGGATGAAAACTCTGATGAAAACATACAAGGAGAAAATCAAAACCAAAATTTTGAACAAGGAGAATGGATTTTGTTTTCTGAAACAGAAAAAACTTTTGATATAATGCAGTTGGATTCAACTCAAGGACTAAAGGACATTTTAGGTGAAAAAGAACTTGAAACAGGAAAATACACTCAAATCCGTTTTACAGTAAAAGAAGTTAAAGCAGTAATTAATGGAGAAACAGTTAATGTAATGGTTCCTTCAGAAAAACTAAAAATTGTCAGGCCTTTTGAAGTAAAAGAAGGAGAAGAACTTGAATTAATAATTGATTTTTCTCCTGAATCAGTAATTCAATCAGGAAACACATATAAACTAAAGCCTGTGTTAAAGCTTTTAACAGAACAAGAATTCAAAAAAAGGCATCAAAACCAGCAGAACAATAACGGAAACCAGCAGGACGACAATCAAAATCAAATACAAAAAATGACTCAAGAAAAAGCATTAGAGTTAGCTCAAAACAGTGTCTGCACACAAAAAGGAACTTTAACACAAAAAACAAATTATAATGCAAACAGCAAAACATGGTGGATTGATTTAGAATTAAATGAACCTCAACAAGGATGCAGTCCAGCTTGTGTGGTTTCAGATGATGAATCAATTGAAATCAATTACAGATGTACCGGACTCCAGCAACAGGGAACAGGAACATTCACTTTGCTTTTGTCAGACAAAGAAGCAGATATTGAAGACTTTGAATCAGTAAATGTTTCTTTTGACAAAGCAAGAATTTTTATACAGGATTCAAACACTGGATTCACTGAAGTAGACTTGAATGGAACAACAGTTGATTTAACTACTGTTATAGGAGAACTGGCTGTTCCTTTAGTAGAACTTAAATTGGATGCAGGAACTTACAATAAAATTGAATTGCACGTTTCTTCTGTTGAAGCAATTTTATTAGATGGAAACACTGCTAATGTTTTTGTTCCAAGCGGAAAACTTCAAATAGTTAAACCTTTCACTATTGATGCCAATTCAGAAACAAAATTTGTTTTTGACATTCAGATAGTCAGAAAAGGAATGACAAATGAATATAATTTACTGCCAGTTATAGCCAAAAGCGGAGTAATAGGAAAAGACTTAAAAGAAAACGAAATACAAGAACAGGAACAAGAACAGGAGCAAGAGCAGGAAGGACAGGAATTAGAAGTTGATGATTCAACTTTTTTGGAAGATGAATGTGATGCAAACACTTCCTGCCTTGAAGGATATGAATGCGCTCAATTTCCAACAATTGGATTAAAATGCTATCCAACTACAACTCAAGATCCCTGTGATTTTGTTACCTGTCTTGAAGGCCAAGAATGCGTTGTAGCTGAAAGTTATCCTGTTCAGGTAATATGCAGTGACACAAAATAATTAACAAAAAAAAGTAATTGGATGGAATAAAAAAATTCCATTCCTTTTTTTTTGCAGAATATTATTTTATTTTTTTTAATTCTTTCTAGTTTGTTTTTTTTTTTATTCTCTTATTTGTTTTCCCATTTTTCAATCAAATTTAACATTATAGCGTTTTGTGCCCATAACCTGTTTTCTGCTTGGTCAAATACAATTGATTGTTTTCCGTCAATTACTTCTGCTGTTTGTTCCATTCCTCTTATTGCAGGCAAACAATTCATAAAAATTGCATCTTCTTTTGCGTGCTTCATTAATTCTTCGTTTACTTGGAACGGCATAAATAATTTCATTCTTTTTTCTTTTTCTTCTTCCGGAATATGGTATGACATCCATGAATCAGTGTAAATGACATCAGCATCTTTTACTGCTTCTTTGGCATCATGTAATACTTCAATTTTTGAGCCGGTTTCTTCAGCATTCTTTTTGGCTAATTCTAGTATGTCTTCTTGTGGCATGAATTCTTTTCCTTCAGGACAAGCAACACTTACATTCATTCCAACCATTGAACATCCAATTAACAGTGAATGAGTTACATTGTTGTTGCTGTCACCGCAGTAAGCTAGTTTAATGTCTTTATGTTTTCCTTTTTTTTCTTTGATTGTCTGCAGGTCAGCTGCAATCTGGCATGGATGATACTTGTTTGTTAATGCATTTATTACTGGAACATCTGCATGTTCTGCTAATACATCCAAATCCTCTTGCTTAAACAGTCTTGCCATAATAATATCCACATATCTTGAAGCGGCTTTTGCTGTGTCTTCAATTGATTCTTTTTTTCCTAGAGGAGAATCTTTAATTGAATAAAATATTGCATGGCCTCCCATTTTTGTCATTCCTGTTTCAAATGACACTCTTGTTCTCAATGAAGGCTTTTCAAATAACATCATCAAAGTTTTTCCTTTTAATGCTTTTTCAAATTTTTCCGGATTTTTTTTGATTTCAATTCCCTTATCAATTATTTCAGTTAATTCTTCTTTTTTAAAGTCATTTAAGCTTCTTAAATGCATTAAACTACCCCCAGATTTTTTTTCCTTAAAACTTTTTCTTTAAATCAAATTTTAAATGTTTTTGTTTAATTCTATATAATCTTTTAATGTATTTGATTTTAGGTGTTTTTTTTTGGGTAAAAAAAATGATTTAATTGCAAGAAAAGCGGTTTTAAAGAAATCAGAAAATGCTTTTTTAAAAAATTTTCCTGTAATTAAAGGCCCTGATTTTAACAAAAAACTTTCTTTGAATTCTTTAATTGATTCTTATTATAATATTGGGTTTCAGGCTTCAAATTTAGGGAAAGCAATAGAAATAATAAAAGAAATGAGGAAAGAAAACGCAGTAATTTTTTTGGGTTTTTCTTCTAATATGGTTTCCTGCGGTTTAAGAGAAATAATTTCTTATCTTGTAAAAAACAAAATGGTTCATGTTCTTGTTACAACTGCAGGAGGAATTGAAGAAGATTTTCTTAAAACTTTGGGGGATTTTTATTTAGGAGATTTTCGTGCTTCAGGAGAAATTTTAAGAAATAAAGGAATCAACAGAATAGGAAATGTTTTTGTTTCAAATGAACTTTATATTAAATTTGAAAAAATTCTTAATGAATTTTGGGGAGAAATTTATTTACGCCAAAAGAAAGAGAACAGAATTTTTACTCCAAGTGAAATAATTTTTGAGTTAGGAAAAAAAACCAAAGACAAGAATTCAATTTATTATTGGGCAACAAAAAATAATATTCCTGTTTTTTGTCCTGCAATAACTGATGGAGCAATAGGAGACAACATTTATTTTTTTAAACACAAAAAAAAAGATTTTGCAGTTGATTCAACTTCAGACATAGTTAAATTAAATAATCTGGCTGTTAACGCAAAAAAAACAGGAATAATTTTATTGGGTGCAGGAATAATAAAACATCATGTATGCAACGCAAATTTATTTAGAGATGGAGCAGAATATGCAGTTTACATTAACACTGAACCAGAATACAATGGCTGTGATTCAGGTTCATTGCCTGAAGAAGCAGTTTCATGGGGAAAAATTAAACCAAAAGGAAAAAGAATTAAAGTTTACACAGATGCAACTCTTGCATTTCCTTTAATTGCAGCAAAAGCATTTAAATAAAAAATTTAAAAATCAAATTTTCATCATATAACCAATTGCCTTTCCTGCTTTTAAAATTACTTTTTCAGGCAGTTCAATTACCTGTTCTTTTTCAGGTTTCCTTATCACTTGCAGAATTAACTCTAAAGTGTTTTTTTTCATATAAGGGCATAATTCACAGCTTCCAACAAAATTTTTCTGCATTAACTCCACTCTCATTCTGTCACTTAAACCGCATTCTGTTACCATCATAAAACTTTTTGCTTTATTCATTTTAGCGTAATTAATCATTCCATTTGTTCCTCCGGCAAAATCAGCTAATCCAACAACTGACGGATTGCATTCAGTGTGCACTAAAATTTTTGTTTCAGGAAACCTTTTTTTCACTTCCTTTATTTGTTTTGCATTAAACTCTTTGTGGACAACACACAATCCATTCCAAGGAATAATTCTTTTGTCTGTTAAATTCTGAACATTTTCTGCCATTAATTTATCCGGCAAAAAAATTATTGTATTTTCTTTAAAGCTTTCCACTACTTTTAATGCATTAGCTGAAGTACAGCAAGCAGTGCATTCAGCTTTAACTTCAGCAGAAGTATTCACATAACATACTACTGGAACATCAGGATATTTTTCTTTGATTTTTTTTACGTCTTCTGCTGTAATTGATTCTGAAAGCGAACACCCTGCTTCAGTTGACGGAAGCAAAACAGTTTTTTTTGGAGACAAAATTTTTGCTGTTTCAGCCATGAACTTTACTCCGGCAAAAACAATTATTTCAGCTGTAGTTTTTGCAGCCATTTTACTTAGTTCAAGTGAATCTCCAACAAAGTCTGCTACTCCATAAATGATGTCTGGAGTCTGATAGCTGTGAGCCAGAATAATCGCATTTTTTTCTTTTTTTATTCTGTTAATCTCTAATGTAAGTGGAGCTAAAGCATTACAGTCATCTTCGCTGAACTTTACTTTTTTCAGTTTTGTGTAAAGTCTTTCAGCCTCTTTTTTCACTTCTTCTTCAGTGTAATCCATAAAAACATTTTATTCCGTGAACTTTTAAAACATACTTCGCTCATACAAAGTATGATAAAATCAGTTAATCAGTTCAAAGCCATTTTTGTTTTTTCTTTTTTTCTCTTTCAAATTTTTTTATTTCTTTTTCTCAGTAATCAAACATTTCCTTGTTTTTAGCTGTTTTCTGCTTTTCCTTGTGTTCTGAAATCCTTTTGTCAAATGATTCAATGGCTTTCAAGTACTTTTTTTTGCTCATTTTTTCGCCATTTCTTCTGTTTTTATGAACTCTATTTTCGCTGCGTCAAATAATTCTTCTGCTTCACTCAAAAGAATTGAATGAACTGCTTTCTTTTCGTCTCTTTCAGCCCTGTAAACACCAAAAAATTCTTCAACTTTTTTTTCTTTAAATCCGTGACTTTTAATCACTTCCTTAACCCCTTTGTTTGAGAATTCCTTGTTTTTTAGATAGCATTGCAGTAAGTAAAGCCCTTTTAACCTCAGAATAAGAGAATAAACAACTGCATTGGAATCCAGATGCTTTTTTCCTCTTTTTTTTCCTGCTTTAATTAATTCTTTAACATTCTTGAAAGCAGTTAAGGTAGAAGAAAAAAATTCATTAAAATCAGGCTTAACTTTTTCTTTTTTTAATTCTTCCAAAAGAGATTTATTAAAAACAGGTTTTGCTTCCCTTAAAATCTGATGCAAAAACAGAGTTGAATCCTTTTTTAATCCATCCAAAAACTCTTTTTTTGTTTTAACCAGAAAATCAAACCTTCCTTTTTTCTTTAAATCAATTTTTTTGTCTGAAATAACCAGTAAATCTATATCTGATTCCTTTGTTTGTTCTTTTCTTGCAAAGCTTCCAAAAAGGTAAATCCCCTGGATTTCGCTGAAAAAAGGCTTAAGCAATTCCATTACTTCTCCTTTTACATCTAAAGGCTTTTCCTCTAAAACCACAAGAACTTTTTTTCCAATCCATTTTTTTGGAGTATACACAATGCTTCCGTTCCCAAAAGGAACAACCTCTTTTTTCACTTCCTCCAAAACATTAATTGTTCTAATCATAGTATATACAAGTATATACCAAATTGTTTTTAAATCTTCTCCTGTTTAACCTGTCATAAATTAGCATAAAAATCTTTTCCAAAGGCAATCAGCGAAATGCCAGTTAATTGATTGGAGTAAGTTTAGGCTCCTTGAAAAATTTATAAGTATATCATTATACTGATATATTTTGTCTAATTTTATATCAGTTTAATGAAGAAGTTTTTTAAAGCTTTAAGTTAATTAAATCTGCTGATGGCTTGCCTAAAAATAATTTTGAAAAAAAAGATGTTCGACTGAAAGTCGTGCGTTTTTTGTTCAACCTTTTTTTGTAAAAAGGTTGGTTAACGCATTGGAAAGTCAAATGATTATAAAGAGCTCTTGAGTTTTTAGTAACAGTCAACTTAACATGTCGCCGTAGCTTCATGCTTACATTTCTGTCCTATCAAACCAGTGTTCTACTGGAACTCTCACTCCTATTCCTTTTGCCCCGCAAGACAAAAGTCGTCAGAGATGACTGACTCTTTTCAGGGACCGTTTCAAGCTTAGATGCTTTCAGCTTTTATCGGTTCCGGCGTGGCTACCCAGCAACTGCCTTGTCAGACAACTGGTACACTAGAGGCCAGGACTCCACGTTCCTCTCGTACTTATGGAATCTTCCCCTCAGTCAATCGACATGTCCGATAGATAGGATCCAAACTGGCTCGCACCGTTCTTAACCCAACTAACGTAAGGCTTTAATGAGTTAACACCTCCACCCTTGGCAGCTTATGCACTGCCAGGATGCCTTGAGACGACGGCGAGGTCGCAAACCGCGGGGTCGATATGAGCTCTTGCCCGCGACCACTCAATTACCCCCAAGATAAGTTCACTGTTAGACTAGGCCCCCATTAACAGGGACACTAGCGTTCGCTAGACCCATCTTTCGATTCGGCTTTACTTGCTGTGCGTAAAACCGTCAAGCGTGCTTTTGGTCTTACCCTCTATGGAGAATTTCTGACTCTCCTGAGCACACCTTTGGGCACCCCTGATACCCTTTCAGGGGTGTACCGCCCCAGTCCAACTACCCATCTAATGCTGTCCTCTTTCAAGTTAGAAGTATGCTTTCCTAAGGATGGTGTTACATTGACGTCTCCACAATTCCTGACGAAACTGCTTCGAAGACTACCATCTACTCTGTACATAGAAAACCATACCACAACATCAAACTGTAGTAAACCTCTGTGGGGTCTTCTCTTCCCATCGGACATTCGAGGCATATTCACCTCGCAGTGAGTTCATTGGGCCCAAATTAGGGACAGTGGGAATCTCGTTACTTCATTGGTGCAAGCCGGCATTAAACCGGCAAGGTATTACGCTACCGTGAGAGCCTCAGAGTTAGGCCCGCTCTTCACCAGCGCTTAGCTCCATTGAACTGAAGTTTAACGTACTGGCAGTGAGCAGAAGTCAGCCTCTATACAAACCATTACTGGCTAGCAGAGACCTGTGTTTTTGTTAAACAGTCGGACTCCCTTTGTCATTGAAACCTGCAATTTACTCAATCGCAGGCACCCCTTATACCTAAGATACAGGGCTAATTTGCCGAATTCCCTTAATTTGGTTCTCCCAACACGCCTAGGCCTTTTCAGCCAGGGGCACTCTTCCTAGTTCTTGGTACGGTTACATGAAATCCATTTTAGTTCCCTTTTTACGAAACCCAGGCCTCAATTAAAGGTTTCCCCTATTTCTAAATTTAATCTGTTTCTCACCATTACAGTTCTCCACAGATTTATTTTAGTTGAATGCACAGACAAATGCACTTAATTTAGCCTGAGCTGTTAGAAACTAAACTATCGTTGCCGAAAGTATTCATGCAGTACAGGAATATGAACCTGTTTCCCTTTCGTTCACGTCGATTTACGAGTGACCTTAGGACCGACTAACCCTTAGCTAATGATTAGCGCTAAGGAACCCTAGCCCATTCGGCGGAAAGAATTCTCATCTTTCTATTGTTATTACTAGCGCGAGGATCCATATTCATAATAGATCCACAAGAAATTTCTCTCTTGCTTCTACTCTACTATGACACCCCCCTACTCCATTTATTCTTACGAATAAGGATATGGTATCGGCAGCTGGTTTTAGCCCAGTGAATTTTCAAGACCTTTATTCTAGGTAGGTGAGCTGTTACGCACTCTTTAAAGGATGGCTGCTTCTAAGCAAACCTCCCTACTGTATTAGAATAAAGATACTTTTCGTATTTACACTTAACCAGCATTTGTGGGCCTTAACCATATTTCAGGTTGTTCCCTTCTTGGAACAAGGGCTTACCCCTTGCCCCCTACTCCGGCCTTCAAAGACATTTATAGATTTGGAGTTTGACGAAAAAGCTGGAAGTTTCCAACCAGTACTTTCTAATCAGTATCTCGACACCATAAATTATCTCCAGCCAGGCTAGCCTTAGGGCTAATTCGAGAGGAGCCCGCTATGGCCGCGTTCGATGAGCATTTAACTACCACTCCCAGATCACCAAAGTAGATAGACTAACACTTGTTGCGAACCTCCACCATCCGGTAGGACGGCTTCATTCTGTCCAGGAGTAACTCACGCGGATTCGGGTTTTGCCCCAGTGACTAAAGCAGTTTAATACTTTCAATCTCATCTAAAAGACTGCATTGACTCGCTTTCGCTGTGATTTCAAGGTTAAACCTTTTAATCTCGCCACAGAGACAATCTCCCTCGCTCGTGATTCAAGACGAACGATATAACGCTGATCAAATTCCTTCGGCAGCAATTTTTCAATTACCTCCTTTAGGAATCATCTTTTCTTTAACGCTATATCTTGCTGTAACCAGTTAGTTTCAAGCGCTTTTAACCCCCTGTCAAGGGTACTTTTCAACTTTCCTTCGCAGTACTAGTATGCTATCGGTCTTGAGTAGTATTTAGAATTGGAAGTTAATGCCTCCCAAGTTCACGCGCAATATTCAATGCACGCTACTCTTGAAAACGAAAAATCATCCTTTTAAATTTTTTATTTACGAGGCTATCACTCTCTATGGCACTGCTTTCCAGCAGACTTCAATTAAATTTTAAGGATGTAAATCGCTCAACACCACATCTCCTTAATATTACTATTAAGGATTCAGTTTGTTCTCTTCTGCCTTCGATCGACTCTAATAACAGAATCATATTCATTTTCTTTTCCTTCAGGTACTAAGATGATTCAGTTCCCTGAGTATGCCTTTCCTTTCGGAATAATTCAGGAATCCCTGGCTCAAAGATTGCATTGCATCTCCCCAAGGCTTATCGCAGCTTGCCACGCCCTTCATCAGCACTCAAGCCTAGTTATCCACTAACTGGCGTAATAACTCTTTATATCCGATTGACTTTCCAATGCATCAACCGTCACGCCCGGTTGACGTGCGCGCAGTATCTTCGCTTTCGCTCGATACAGCTTACTCGCCAATGGCCGTTTATAACGATTGCTTCCCCCAAGAAAAAACTCCTGGAGTGCGTTAACATCACAATAATTTTGTGAACATGATTTTAGTTTGAATTTCAATTTATTTTTTCGTTATTTGAATTCCAAACCAAATTTATCAGAAACTTTTCGAAGAAAAGTTTCTTTTTTTTGATACAACTTTTTTAAAAAAAGTTGTTTGGACTCAACGGGATTCGAACCCGTGGCCTCCTGGTTGCAAACCAGGCGCTCTACCAAGCTGAGCTATGAGCCCAAAAAGCTGTCACGTCCAGCTTGCATACGGGTACAATCTTCGCTTAAGCCTTTGCAAGCAAACGCTTGCGAAAACAAGGGATGAATCCCTCCAGCTCGATTGAGCTGTTATCCAGCTTTGTCCATTAAAAAAAAATTGCAGTAAATGAACCTTAAAAAAGGCAAATTTTTTTTGAACCTGTTTTGGTTCCGATACTTCCAAAAGAAATACCGGAACCTTAGGTTCTAATTGAAGGAGGTGATCCGTCCGCAGGTTCCCCTACGGACACCTTGTTACAACTTAGCCCGCTTTGCAGAAACTAGAATAACTTTAAGCAAGAACTTAAAGTTCATCCAGACCCCACTTAGCTGGCTTGATGGGCGGTGTGTGCAAGGCGCAGGGACTTATTCACCGGAAGATAATGACTTCCGATTACTGGGGATTCCAACTTCATGAGGCCGAGTTACAGACCTCAATCCGAACTGAGGTTAAGTTTAAGAGATTGCCTTGCCCTTTCGGGTTTGGAGCCCATTGTCTTAACCATTGTATGCCGCGTGTTGCCCAGGAGATTCGGGCCATACTGATCTACCGTTGCCCACTCCTTCCTCGAAGTTACCTCCGCGGTCTTTATAGAGTGCTCCCGCTAAAAACGAAATAGCAACTATAAATGTGGGTCTCGCCCGTTGCCTGAGTTGACAGGACGCTTCATAGTACGAGCTGACGATGACCATACAACACCTCTCAGCGCGTCAGGAAAGCCCTTCAGACTGTCCATCATTCTGCTGTCACCCCTGGTGAATTATCTGGCGTTGTATCCAATTGAACCGCAGCATCCACCCCTTGTAGTGCGCCCCCGCCAATTCCATTAAGTTTCAGCCTTGCGACCGTACTTCCCAGGCGGCAGACTTAACGGCTTCCCTTCGGCACCCCTACAGCCTGTAGCTGCTAGGACACCTAGTCTGCATCGTTTACGGCTGGGACTAACCGGGTATCTAATCCGGGTCGATCCCCCAGCTTTCGTTTCTCACCGTCAGGCCCGTTCTAGTCAAACGCCTTCGCTACTGGTGGTCCTCCTAAGATCATAGCATTTCACCGCTACCTCAGGAATTCCTTTGACTTCTCCCGGCCTCGAGTCTAAGAGTATTCTTGGCACGCCTACAGGTTAAGCCTGCAGATTTCACCAAGGACTTTTTAGACCGGCTACAAACGCTTTAGGCCCAATATTAGTGGACACAACTTATGGAGTACGTATTACCGCGGCGGCTGGCACGTATCTTACCCTCCATTTATTCGCATAACGTTTTAAATTATGCAAAAGCAAGCAAAGCTTGCACTTGAAATCCCCCTATCACGCTTTCGCGCATTGTAGAGAATTCGCAACTGCTGCACCCCGTAGGGCTAGGGACCTTATCTCAGTTCCCTTCTCCGGGCTCCCTCTCTCAAGGCCCGTATGGATCTTGGGCTTGGTGGGCAGTTACCCCGCCAACAACCTAATCCACCGCAGTCCCGTCTTCAAGCGAATTGCATGCATGAATGCAATCCCTTTAGGCAATTAAATCTTCCAATATTAATTGCTTATAGAGCATTAGTCCCAGTTTCCCGGGGTTTACTCTTCTTAAAGGTAGGTTGACTACGTGTTACTGAGCCGTCCGCCACAGTCCATCATAGCATGAACTGTAAGACTTGCATGTTTGAGTCGGATTTCAATAGCAGTGTCCGCCAGCAGGATCAGCTGGTATCTTCACTAATATCCTTGTCGCTTTTTTTAGTTAAAAACTGAATGGAATTGTTTTGCACTTTTTTAAGGTTTAAACCTTTAAAAAAGGTTTTTTCATTTACTACATCAGATTCAAAAAAACTTGAATCCTCATTTTTTGTCTGCCGTAAAAAAAAATCACGGTAGACACTTATGTTTGTTGCATGAAATTCATCGGAATCCAAAAAAGTGAATTCCTCTTTACGCGCATAAAGGAGGCGATAAAAAATTTGTTTTTGGCAAAAAAATTAAAACAGAAAATTACAATTTTTCTGCCTATATAATAGGGTCTTATATTATTTATAAAGCTTTCTGTGATTGATTTTTTTGTTTGTTGAATTATTTTTTTTGTGGTTAAATGAATTTAAAAGCATATTTTGATTTAGTCAGGCCTTTAGAATGGAGCAAGACTTTTGGAAACATGGTTTTTGGCTATTTGATTGCATTATTTGTTTCTGATGGTTTTGTTGTTTTTTCTAATTTTGATTTTTTTTTGTTTTTAACTGCATTTATTGCTGTTGGGCCTTTTTTGTGGGGGGGCCTTTATGCTTTAAATGATTTAACTGATTTTCATAACGATAAAAAGCATTCAGTTAAATCTTCAAGACCTTTGGCTTCAGGGAAAATTTCAGAAAAAAATACTTTTATTTTTTCTTTGATTTTAATTTTTTTGTCTTTGTTGACTGGATTTTTTTTCTTTGTTTTTTTGAATAACTTTCTTTTTCTTTTTTGTCTTCTGGCAATGCTGTTCAATCAAATTTTGTATACTGTTAAACCTTTTCGGTTTAAATCTCTTCCATTTCTTGATTTAATTTCTGGTTCTGTAATTAATCCTTTTTTTCGTTTTTATGCAGGCTGGGTTCTTGTTTTTCAATCTTTTAATGCGCCTTTATTGATTTTAATTTTTGTTGTTGGAATCCAGTTTGCAGGTTTTGCTTTATACAGATTGAATTCAAGAGGGCATGAAAAAGAATTGGGATACAAAAGTTCTATTGTTGTTTTTGGAGAAAAAAAAATTTTGTTTGTTTCTTATGCTGTTGGTTTAATTGCAGTTTTTTCTTTTGTTTTGATGACTTTAACTAAATGTTTTTTTCCTGACTTAATTTTTTTGGGAACTCTTCCATCCAAGTTTTTGTGGCTGGTGGTTTTAAGTATTATTTTACTTCCTTTATATTTGCAGGCTTTAAGCGACCCCCAAAAAATGGATATCAAAAAAATGCACAGAATAATGTACTTTCATAATCTTGCATTCATTTTTGGCTTTATCTTATTGTTTTTCATTAACTAAAATAAAATAAAAAAGAGAATAAAAAGGGGAAGAATAATAAAAAAAAGAGTTAATTATTCAGGTTGTCTTTCTTTTCTTCAAATATCTTTTTTTGCGTTTTTCTTTGCGCATTTTCTTTTTTTTCCATTTCCATCTTTCTCTGGCTTTGGTTTTTTTAAATCTGCTTGTATCTTTGCTTCTAGTTCCCATTAATTCACCTAAAAAATAAGTTTTAAGTAGAATAAAAATAGGCTGTGGAAGTATTTAAATAATTTATGCCAAAAATAACTGGTTTTTTTTGTCTTACAGTTAAATTTTTAGATGATTACTTTTAATAATTTATAAAAATCCAATTTATTGATTTGTGATAAAATGGATTCCAAAGTATTAAAGGAAACTGAATCAGTTTGTTCTGTTTGTTTAAAATTTAATTTCTGTTAAAATTGTTGAAGAAAACAACAAAATTTTTTTAAAAAAAATGCAAAGAATACGGTTTTTTTAAGGAAATTTATTGGAATAATGCTAATTTATTCAAAAAATTTTCTGATTTTGAAGCAGTTCATTCAAAAGGATACAGGGATGAAATAGAAAAAGCTAATGTAAAACCTTTAAAATAAAAATTATTTTTTGATTGTTTTGCCTGCAAAAGCAAGGCTTCCGCCAATGGACGCAGTTATGAATTGAATTAAACCCATAGGCACCAAAAAAACTGCCGGCACAATCCCTAAAAAAACCAAAAAAAGTGTGGCTGAAAAAATGAAAACTGATTTAATTATTCCTGCAGTTATAACTGAAACAAAATAATTGATTTTGTTGACTAAATTAAAGTTTTTAATGAAATAAACAAATAATGCGTTCCCTATCCAAATGAAAGGCATTAAATAAACTAAAAACAAGGTGAATGAACTAAAAATTATTCCTGAAATCACTGCGCCTACTGCAGGAAGCAGTATTACTGGAAGGCTTTTTTTAAAGCTTAAATACATTGCGCTTGACGCCAGAAAAAAATTCACTATGCTTCCAATAATTATCTGGTTTTGAAACTGAACATGGTTTAAAATAATTGGAATAAAAAAAACTGAAAAAGCAAGAATTAAGAGAAGCTGGTTTTCTGATTTAAAAATTGATTCATATTTTTTTTTGTTTGTTTTTTCAAAACTGTATTCAAATTTCATATTAAATTAAAAACCAGCAAAGCCTTAAAAACATATTTTCTTTTTCTTTTATTCATGAATGAGAATCTGAATGAAATAGAAAAATTACAGAAAGCTTTGAATGACAAAAACAAACAGGTTGTTGCTCAGGTTGCTCCTGCTTTAAGGGTTACTATAGGGGAACTATTTGGTTTTCCTGCAGGAACAATTTTAACTAAAAAATTTGTTGGAGCACTAAAAGAATTGGGAATACAAAAAGTGTTTGATACTTCTTTTTCTGCTGATGTAGTTACGGTTGAAGAGGGAACTGAATTCATTAATAGGCTTAAAGAAAAAAATAATTTGCCTTTGTTTACTTCTTGTTGTCCTGGTTCAGTTGCTTTTGTTGAAAACAAGCATCCTGAATTAGTTTATCATTTTTGTACGGTTAAATCTCCTCAGCAGACAATGGGGGCTTTAATTAAAAGTTATTACACTGAAAAAATGAATTTAAGTCATGAAAACGTTTTTGTTGTTTCAATTATGCCGTGTGTAGTAAAAAAAATTGAAGCAAAGCGTCCTGAAATGGATTTTAACGGAATTCATCATGTTGATGCAGTTTTAACTACTATGGATATAGCCAGATTATTAAAAGAAAAAGGAATTGATTTAAAGAATTCAAAGGAACAGGAGTTTGATTCAATTCTTGGAAACGCTACAGGCGCAGGACAATTGTTTGGTGTAACCGGAGGAGTCTCTGAATCTTTGTTAAGGTTTGTTTCACAGAAACTTGAACCAGAAAAAAAGAAAATTGAATTTAGAGAAGTAAGAGGCATGGAAGGATTAAGGGAAAAAGAAATTGAAATTGCAGGAAAAAAAATCAGGATTGCAGTTGTTCATGGTTTGCATAACTTAAATAATTTGA
Source organism: uncultured archaeon (assembly GCA_964608675.1). Taxonomy (GTDB): domain Archaea; phylum Iainarchaeota; class Iainarchaeia; order Iainarchaeales; family 1-14-0-10-31-34; genus 1-14-0-10-31-34. The sequence goes on from CAZSOZ010000002.1 coordinate 41,583, forward strand.
TTTTGGATAAAAAAAAGTTTGAGTCTTTTCAGGTAATTGAAATGATGGCTTGTCCTGGCGGATGCATTGGGGGGGGAGGTCAGCCGAAATCTACTCCTGAAACAAGGGAAAAAAGAATTCAGGCTTTAAGAAAAGTTGATTCATCTGAATCAGTAAAAATTTCTTCTGAAAGTGATGAAGTAAAAGAATTATATAAAACTTTTTTGATGAAACCGGGTTCAAAAAAAGCAAGGGATTTACTGCACACGAAAAGAATCTGCTTGAAATGCGATTAAATTAATTTATAAATCCATCTATTATTAATTATTATAGAATAACACATTAAATTTAATGGAATCTATTTCTTTTATTTTTAGTTGTGTTATTAAAAGTTATATAGGAGTAGAAAAAAGCATGGATTTTAACAGAAGAGGTCCAAGAAGAGATTTTGGACCAAGAGAAATGCATAAAGCAGTTTGTTCTGAATGCGGTCAGGAATGTGAAGTTCCGTTTAAGCCAATGGAAGGCAAACCTGTTTACTGCAGAGAATGCTATAGAAACAAAAAAAGCTACTGATTTTTTGGCATTCAGTTCAAATTAATTTTTTAACCTAATTTTTTTTCTTTTTTTTTATTCAAAAGTCTTATTAACTTTAAAACTCTTTATTTTTGTTTATGAATAAAAATGATTTTTTTTTGCTTTTTTTTTCTGTTTTTGTCTGCCTTCTTGCAGGTTTTGTTGGTTCACTTTTTACTGTTGATTCAATTTCTTCTTGGTATGTTTTTTTGAATAAACCTTTTTTTACTCCTCCAAGCTGGGTGTTTGCTCCTGTTTGGACTGCTTTGTATATTTTAATGGGTTTGTCTTTGTTTTTTGTTTTAAGAAAAGGGTTTATCTGGAAAGTTAAGATTGCTTCAGGTCTTTTTTTTGTTCAGCTTTTTTTGAATTTTTTATGGTCAATTTTGTTTTTTGGTTTAAAGAATCCTTTTCTTGCTTTAATTGAAATAATTTTTTTGTGGACTGCAATTTTGTTTACTTTGTTCTTTTTTTACAGAATCGAAAAAAAGTCTGCTTATCTTTTGATTCCTTATTTTTTGTGGGTTTCTTTTGCGTCTTTATTGAATTATTTTATTTGGATTTTAAATTAATGCCAACATTTAAATAAGTTTAACGTGCATTAATTGATTTATGAATACAGCCAAAAAAATTTTTTCTTTAATTTTTTTTCTGTTTAGACCTCTGTTTGTCTTAAAATGGCTGTTGTTCAAAAAACATTTTTTCTGATTTGAACCCGCTTTTTTTTGGTTTCATTTTAAGTTTTTTTTTAATGAAATTTTAGGCGGGAAAAATTAAATGAATTTAAAAATGAGTGGAGTTAATTGGCTGAAAAAAAAAGGATTCCTTGCAGGTTTGCTTCTTTGTGTTCAGACCAAGCATGGTACAAATACTTGTGCAATAACCATAATGAAGCCCAAAAATACTGTTCAACTTACCCTGAAATAGCCAATTATAGAAAAATAAAATGAAAGTAATGCTTATTTAAACTGATTTTTTCAGATTCAATAGGGGTAATTTAATGAAATCAGAAGTGATAGAAAAAATTGCTGCATTGATTACTGCAGCATTTGGTTTGGTTGCGGCTTTGGCCTGGAACGGGGCAATTCAGGCAATCTTTAAGGAAATTTTTGGTTCAGCTGAATCATTAATTCCAATGATAATCTATGCAGTAGTAGTAACAATAATTGCTGTTTTAGCTACAATCTGGATAGGAAAAATATCAGAGAAAGCAAAAGAAAACTGATTTAATTGGTAAAAATTTTGCCACTTTTTATTCTTTTTTTTTATTTATTTTTTTCTTTTAACTTTTTTCCTTTTTTATTTTATTAGGATACAACTCGGTTTAACTGGAATTCCAGAATGTCTGTTGCGCCTGCTTTGATTATTTTTGGAAGAATTTTTGGAATCATTTCTTTGTTTACTGCTACTTTCACTGCATAACCTTGTTCTGCAAAAAGCTCGCTTACAGTAGGGCTTTTCATGCAAGGAAGAATTTTAACTAATCCGTCTAGTTTTTCTTTTGGAACATTCATTTCAAGCATTACTTTTTGCATTCCAAGCAATGCTGCTTCTAATAGCATTTTTATTTCATTTATTTTGTTTTTTTTCCATTTATCTTTTAAAGCTTTTTTGTTTGAAATCATTGTTGTAACCGACTCAAATACAATGTCAACTGCCCTTAAATTGTTTGTTTTAAGTGTTGTTCCTGTTTCAGTTAAATCAATTATTGCATCAGCAAAAATAGGGCATTTAACTTCTGTTGCGCCCCAGGAAAATTCTGCTTTGGCTTTAACCTTGTTTTTTTTAAAATATTTTTTTGTTAAATTCATTAATTCAGTTGAAACAGTTTTTCCTTCTAAATCTTTTACTGATTTGATTTTAGAGTTTTTTGGAACAGCCAAAACCCATTTAACTTTATTAAAGCCTTGTTTAGCATATTCAAATTCTTTTATTTTTTCTACTTTTACTTCAGTTTCTTTAATCCAATCTAATCCGGTTATCCCTAAATCAATTACTTTATCTTCAACAAACATTGGAATTTCCTGTGGCTTAATTAAAGTTATTTCCACTTCTTTATCGCTTGTTACAGGATAATAAGAACGAGAATTAACTGTTATTTCAATTCCTGCTTTGCTGAATAACTCTATTGTTGTTTTCTGCAGACTGCCTGTGGGCAGTCCGATTTTTAGTTTGTTCATTTAATTTCCTCCAAAGAAATTTTTTCTGAATATAATGCCATTCCAATAACAGGTTTAACCCTGATTTTTTCCAGTTTTCTTGCTTCCTGAATTGAAGTAATTCCTCCTGCTACACTCAAATCTTTTTTAGTGCTCTTTCGCAATTTTTTTATTATTCCAAAATCTGTTCCCTTCATTAATCCTTCTTTTTCAACGCAAGTGAAAAGAAATTCCCCACAAAAATCTTCAAGTTCTGAAATCACTTCAAAAGGAGTTTTATTTGTTTTTTTCTTCCATCCTTGAATTACAACTTTTCCTTTAAAAGAATCAACTGCAACAATAATTTTTTTCTTTGAAATTTTTTCAGTTAATTTTTCAAGAAACTCTTTATCTGCTTTTGTCCCAATAATAATTTTTTTTGCTCTACAATCAATTAATTCTTCTGCTTTTTCAATGCTCCTGATTCCTCCTCCAACTCTTGCATTTACAATTCCTGCTATTTCTTTTACAATCAAAGTGTTTTCTCCGTTATTCATTGCCTTATCCAAATCAATTACCTGCACTTCTTTGAATCCTTTGAATTTTCCTGCAAAATAAAAAGGGTTATTTATTTCAATCACTTTTTTTCTTCCTTGCTGAAGCTGAACTACTTTTCCTTGAATTAAATCAATGCTTGGAATAATCATATTCTCACCTTAATGTTTTGTTTTTTCAGATATTGTTTTACTTCTTTAACTGAATACTTTCCATAGTGAAAAACGCTTGCAGCTAAAACTGCGTCTGCTTTGCCTTTTTTTATTGCTTTAGCAAAACTTTCTAGTGTTCCCGCTCCTCCTGAAGCAATAACAGGAATATTAACTGAATCAGAAATCAATGAAGTTAGCTCTAAATTAAATCCTTTTTGTGTGCCGTCTGAATCCATTGAAGTAAGCAGAATTTCTCCTGCGCCAAGCTTTTTTGACTGCTTTGCCCAATACAATGCATTTAATCTGGTGTTTTTTTTTCCTCCAAAAACAAAGCATTCAAATCTTTTCCTTCCTTTAAATGAATTCTTTTTTGCATCAATTGCAATAACGCATGCCTGTGAACCAAACTCTTTGCTTATTTTTGTTATTAATTCAGGTGAATTAATTGCGGCAGAATTAACTGAAATTTTGTCTGCTCCTGCCTTAAACAATTTTTCTGCATCTTTTATTGTTTTGGTTCCTCCTCCAACAGTTAATGGAACAAAAACCTGTTCACTTACTTTTTTGACTACTTCAATCATTGTTTTTCTTTTTTCTGCTGAAGCAGTTATGTCAAGTAAAACTATTTCATCTGCTCCTTGTTCATAGTATTGTTTAGCCATTTCTTCAGGGATTCCGGCATACTTTATTTGATTGAATTTTATTCCTTTAACTACTCTTCCTTCTTTTACTCCTAAATCGCAGTCCAAGCAAGCAATAATTCTTTTTGACAGCATTTTTTCACAACTCAATAAATTTTTTCAATACTTTTAATCCATTTTTTCCTGATTTTTCTGGGTGAAACTGAAAAGCAAAAACATTTTCTTTTTCTATTCCGGAAACAAATTCTTCTCCTTGATAACTGCTTGTACAGGAAATAATTTTTTTTTCTTCTGGAACAGGATAAAAACTGTTAACAAAATAAAAAAATTTTCCATTTAATCCTGAGAGCAGCCCATTATTTTTTTTCACTTTGATTTTGTTCCAGCCAATCTGAGGAATCTTTTTTGCTTTAGAAAATCTTTTGTTTTTTCCCTTAAAAACTCCGAAGCCTCTTCCTTTGTTTTCCTCGCTTTCTTCAAACAATGCCTGCAGTCCTAAACAGATTCCAAGAAAAGGAGTGCCTTGTTTTATTGACTGGATTAGTGCTTTATCCAGTTTTTTTTCTTCAAGTTTTCTGGCCATGGTTCCGAATTCTCCTACTCCTGGAAAAACAATTTTTTCTGCTTTAAGTATTTTTTTCGGATTATTTGTTTCACTAACTGTTTCTCCCAGAAACTCAAGAGAATTTTTCAGGCTTTGAATATTGCCTTTTCCATAGTCAACTATTGAAATCATTTTTTACAGCACTCCTTTTGTTGAAGGAACCCCTTTGATTCTTTCATCTGTTTCCACTGCCATTCTGACAGCTCTTCCAAATGCCTTAAACATTGCCTCTATTTTGTGGTGTGTGTTTCTTCCCTCCAAAACTTTTATGTAGAGGTTTATTCCTGCATTAAATGCAACTGCTTCAAAGAAATCCTGAATTAATTCTGTTGGCAGATCTCCAATTATTTCTCTTTCAAATTCTGCTTTAATTACAGGAAAACCTCTGTCCGAAAAATCAACTGCACACAATGCAATCGATTCATTCATTGGAATTAATGCATTTCCATACCTCTTTATTCCTTTTTTTTCTTCTAAAGCTTTTTTTAATGCAATGCCTAAGCAAATTCCAATGTCTTCAACTATGTGGTGTTCATCCACTTCAAGGTCTCCTTTTGCTTTCAAATTCAAGTCAATTAATGATTGTTTTGAAAACAATTCAAGCAGGTGGTTTAAGAAACCGATTTTTGAATCAACTTCATATTTTCCTGTTCCATCTAAATCTATTTCTAATTCAATTTTTGTTTCATTTGTTTTTCTTTCAATTTTTGCTTTTCTCATAGCCAACTTCCTCCAGTATTTTTTTCAGTTCCTCAACAAAAAACTCCGTTTGTTTTTGTGTTCCTATTCCAATTCTGATGCACCCTTCAAGCAAAGAATACCTGCTTCTGTCTCTCACTAAAATATTTTTTTCTCTGAGTTTTTTTGAGATCAGTGAAGCGTTTTCTCCAAATTTTGCAATAAAAAAGTTTGCTGAAGTAGGAAAAGTTTTGATTTGCATTTTATTGAATTCATTTAAAGTAAATTCTCTTGCATTCAAAACTTCTTTAATGTATTTTTCAGTGTATTCCTTGTCTTTTAATGCAGCTAATACTCCAATAACACTTAAAGAACTCACGCTGTAAGGAGAACCGGCTTTCAGCAGAACAGAAATTATTTTTTTGCAGCTTGCCAGAAAAGCAATTCTTAATCCAGCTAATCCTGCTCCTTTGCTAAAGCTCCTTAAAACAACCAGATTACTGTATTTGTCAATTAAGTCAATTACTGTTTCTTTGCAGACATCATAATATGCTTCATCAACCAAAACAATGCAGTTATTTTCTTCTGCTTTTTCAATTACTTTAATTATTGTTTTTCTTTCAATTTTTGTTCCTGTCGGGTTATTTGGATTGCATAAAACAACCAAGTTTGTTTTTGGCTTTATTGCTTTAAGAATTCCTTTTTCAGGAAAACTTAAGTCTTTGCTGTAAAGCACTTTAGTTATTTTTGCTCCTCTTAATTCTGCATAAAACCTGAACATTGCAAAAGTGGGAACTGCAATAACAACTTCTTCTCCTTCTTCTACAAAACAGTTCATTAAATTCCTTATTCCTTCGTCTCCTCCATTAGTTACAACAATGTTTTCTTTTTTTAATCCAAGAGATTCAGCTATTTTTTCTCTTGCTTCATTGTATTCAGGGTAAACACAGAAATCTTCTGCTGCTGCATTTTTTATTGCTTCAATTACTTTAATTGAAGGGCCTAAAGTGTTTTCATTAAAATCCAGCCTTAATTTTCCTTTTCTGCTTTCTGTCGGCGGATCATAAGATTTCATTTCTTTTACTGCTTTCCTGATTTTAACCATTTTACTGCCTCCATTAAATCTTCAATTTTTTTTATTGAATAATCCCCTAAATTTTCTTCTCCTAAATAAATTGATTGTATTTTTGCTTTTTCTGAAGCCAAAACATCGTTAATGCTGTCCCCTACATAAACTACTTTTTTTGAGCCAATCTTTTTTGCAGCTAAAAGCAATGGTTCTGGATAAGGCTTTGCTTTTTTTGTGTCTTCCATGCAGACAATTTTCTTTAAATCAAAAAACTCTTCTAATGAATTCAGTTTCAAAGAATATTCTGCTTCTTTTCTCGGCCTTCCGGTAACAATTCCCAGCTTAAACTCTTTTTTTAGTTTTTCAAAAACTTTTTTTGGAATCATCAATTTTTCTTTATTAATCAAACCATTTTCTTTTGTTACTGGTTTTCTTCCATAGATTGTTTTGTATAATTTTTCTCCAAGATATTTTGCCTGAAATAATTCAAACAATTCAATGTATTTTTTGCTTTTCCTGTCTTTTTCTGTTATTTGCTTTATTTTTTTTTTGAATTCTTCTTTTGGAATGTCTTTTTCTAGCAAACTTATTAATGCATAGGTTGCATTCCAGTCATTGTTAAATTCAGGGATTTTTTTTATAGCTGAAACTTCTTCTTGTGAAACACTTTTTTCTAAAAATTCTTCTGATGTCTGCCTTATTGCTTCCCTGTATGACTCTGATACATCAATTATTACTCCGTCAATGTCAAATATTATTGAATCAATCATTTTTTTTTCCTCCGAATTTTTTTATTAATTATTTGAACCTTATTTTTGCCGAGTTTTTGTGTGCAGGCAGGCTTTCAATGTCTGCAAAAACCTTAATTGTTTCTAAAAGATTTTTTAGTCCTTTTTTTGAAATTTTCTGGACAAAAGGGGTAACCAAGAAATCCCTTGCATTTAATCCAGAAGAAAACCCTGCATTTCTTCCAGTGGGCAGAATGTGGTTTGTTCCAGAACAATAATCTCCTGCAGCAACAGGAGAATATTCTCCTACAAAAATTGAGCCCGCACACTTTATTTTCTTTAAGTCTTTTTTGCTGTCTTCAAATAAAATCAAGTGTTCTGGTGCAAGCTCATTAACTACTTCAATTGCCTGATTCCAAGTTTTAGTTAAAATTATTGTTCCATTCCTTTTCAATGATTCTTTAATTACTTTTTTTGTTTCAAGTTTTTCTATTTGCTTTAATGCCTCTTTTTTTGCCTGTAATGCAAGCTTTTTGTTTGTTGTAACCAAAACCGTTTTAGCCAGTTCATCGTGTTCTGCCTGAGCCAAAATCTCTGAAGCAATAAATTCTGCATTGCCTTTTCTTGCCAGAATACAGCATTCACTTGGCCCTGCAATTGAATCAATTCCAACGCCTTTTCCAAAAACAATTTTTTTTGCTGTAGCAACAAAAATATTTCCCGGCCCAGTAATTTTATTCACTTTAGGGATTTTTTTTGTTCCAACTGCCATTGCCGCAATTGCCTGTGCTCCTCCTATTTTAACTATTTTATTCACTTTGCACAAATCTGCTGCAACTAAAATAAACGGGTTAATGCTTCCGTTTTTTTCTGGGGGAGTGCATAAAACGATTTTCTTGCATCCTGCTGTTTTTGCAGGAACCAAATTCATTAAAACACTTGAAGGATAAGGATATTTTCCTCCGGGAACATAAACCCCGACTTTTTCAATTGGTCTGGTTAATTCTCCTATTTTAACTCCTTTTCTTGTTTCAACAGCCCATTCTTTGGGTAATTGTTTTTTACAGCTTTTTTCAAGGTTTTTTTTGGCAAACTTTAATGCATTTAACTGTTTTTTTGAAACTTTTTTGTATGCATCTTTTATTTCTTTTTTTGAAACAAGGATTTCTTTTAGTTTAACTTTATCGAATTTTTCAGTAAAGCCTATTAGAGCTTTGTCCCCTTTATTTTTCACTTCCTTTATTATTTCTTTAACTGTTTCTTCTATTCTTTCAGTTTCTTCTTCTGTATCTCTCATTAAATCATTTATTTGATTTTTTTCCCTGAATTCAATTATTTTCATCATTTTATTACCTCAAAACTTAATCATTTTACTCTTTCAAAACAGTTTTTTTTGTTTAAATGACAGGCATTTCCTTTTTGTTCTACTTTAAACAATAAAGTGTCTTTATCACAGTCAACAAAAACCTGTTTTAATTTTTGGGTGTTGCCAGAGGTTTCCCCTTTTCTCCACAGTTTTTTCCTGCTCCTGCTGTAATACCATCCTTGTTTTTTTTTTATTGCTTTTTCTAATGATTCTTTAGTTGAATAAGCAAGCATTAACACTTCCCTGCTTTTTTCTTCCTGAACAATTGTTGGAATTAATCCTTTTCCTTTGTTCCAGTCAACCTTTTTTTGATTCATTGTTTCTCCTCTCCAGTTCAATAAAAACTTCTTTTAGTTTTACTTCCCTTTTTGCAAGCAAAACCATCAAAAAATAGAGTAAATCAGCTGCTTCCCATACAACTTCTTTTTTTTCTTTTATTTCTGCTGCTTCAATCAGTTCTTCACTTTCTTCACTAATTTTTGTAACAAGAAGCAAGGGATCTTTAAGTAATTCGCATGTAAAAGATTTTTCAGAAAAAGATTGCTTTCTTTTTTCAATGATTTTTTCCAGAGAAAACAAGTCAAATTCGTTTTTTGTGAACTGAATCCCTTCTCATAAAAGCACCAGAAACTCTTCTTTCCTCTAAATAAATAAAATCAGCAATGAACTAAACCACTTAGTGGGAATAATGTGGGAATCATATACTAATAGAGTTGCATAATCTTTTTAAACCTTTGCGAATTTTGCCTTGAGAATCAGTTTTTCTTTTTCCAGTTCTTTTTTTACTTTGCCCAAATTTGCTTTGCTGAAGTCTGCTACCACATTCCATAAAGCTTCTTTTCCTCTTTTTGTGCTTCGTGATTCAGTAAAAACCAAATCCACTTTATTTTTTCTGAGAATTTCTGCTGCTTTTGCTAAAGAACCTGCTTTGTCGCTCAAAAAAATATGCATTTTTTTTACTTTTCTTTCCAATGGAAACAACACTATTCTTTCGTTTTCTTTGTCCAGTTCTGCTATTATTTTTTCTCCTTTTTTTATTCCTAATGCTTCTCTAAAAGAGTTTGGAATCACTATTCTTCCTTTGGAGTCAATTTTTGAGTTCTGCGTGTTCATGCATTAATTACTGCTTTTCACTTATTTAATGTTACTGTTAAATACTTGTCTGGTTTTATTTAAGTGCATGAAAAACAGGATTTGCTTTTTTTTTTGTATTATTGCTTGTTTTTTCTTTTGGTTGTCCTGAAGAAAAAAAAGAGAAATCAAATAGTTTGCCTGATTTGGATTTTGAACCAAAACAGGAAGAAATAACTGAAGAATTTGAGTACTTGGATTACACTAATTATGATATTTTTGAAATGGAAAAAAACATTCATGAATTAATCAATGAAGAAAAAATTAAGTTGGGCATGAATCCATTAACTTTTGATGAAGCTCTTGCGTTTATTGCAAGAAAGCATTCAAAGGACATGGCTGAAAACAATTTTTTTTCTCATTTTGACTTAAACGGAAACGATTTCAGTTACAGGTATGCACAGGCAGGTTATGTATGCGAGATTAAAACAGGGAATTTGATTCATTTGGGTGCAGAAAACTTATTCAAATATAATATAGCAAAAACTGTTTACTCTGATGGTAGTGTTGCGGAATATAATACTCAGGAAGAATTAGAGGTTTCTGCTGTTCAGGGCTGGATGAATTCCCTTCCCCACAGGGAAAACATTGAAGAGAGTTTCTGGTTGAAAGAAGGAATAGGGGTTTACATTGATGAAGAAGGCGAAGTTTTGGTTACAGAAAACTTTTGCTGAACTATTTTTTATTTAACTATTCCTTGTTTTCGTTACTTTAATGGCTTTTTTTGTGTTTCTTTGGTGAGTGTTGTATCTCTGATAGTTAACTTATTTTCATTTTCTATTCATAATTATGCTTTTTTGCCGTTTCATCTGGAACTTCTCCATTTCATGCCCCAAAATTTTTTCTTCTTGCAACAACCCAAAAAAACAAGATTGAAACAACGGCTAAAACCAAAAAATTTTTTTTTCATGTTCCAGTTTAGTTAAAAACCCAGGGTTATTCCTTTGTTTTTGGCTGAAACAAACTATTTTAAATAAAAAAAACAATAGTTATTTCATTTCTTTAGGTAGGAGGCAAAAATATGTTTGAAAAAAAAGGCATTCCCGGAGAACAGCCAAAATACACGGTTTTTTCTATTATTCCTTTGCTTGTATTGATTCTGGCAGTATTATGGTTTTTGGATGAAATAGCTTTAATTAACACTAGAATTCCATGGCTTCCGGCAATCTTTATGTTAATTGCTATTGGCTGGATTCTTCATTCAGGCCAAAAATAAAGCATTTTTTATTTTTTTGGAGCAATATTAGTAAACTTTGTTGTTCAGCCTTCTTTACTTTTAATTAATTTAAGTTTTTTTGATTTTTGGAGGTTTTGGACGCCATAAACGAGTTTTTCTGTGAGTTAAATAAAAGTTTGGAGGAGTTTTTTTCCTTCCTTTCAAGTAATACAATGAAGCCACTTGAATCTTTCCTGCAGTAACTCCTCTTGCAATCAAATTTTTTCTTGCTAATTCAAGTGTTTTCCCTGAACTAATACTGTTATCTACAATTAAAACTCTTTTTCCTTTAAGAGAAGTTTTTCCACTTCTAACTATTGATGGTTCTTGAAATAATTTAACCACTTCAGCTAAAGCTTTAGGAATCTTTCCCTGTCTTTTTTTCTTTGAAACAGGTCGGTTAATTGTAATTCTTTCAATTTTAATTCCTAATTCTCTTGAAATAATTTTTGCAATAGAAAGTCCCTTGGATTCAATAGCTAAAATCAAGTCAGGTTTAAATCTGCTTTCCTTAATTTTTTTCGCCAAAGCTTTAGTGTATTCTTCTTTTTTTTCCCAGTTTTCTGCCATAAAATAATTACACTTGAAACACTTTTTTAGCTTTTCTTTTTATCCCAAACTAGTTTATATTTTTTTGATTAGTGTTTACTTTAAGTTTTTGAGGTGAATTTATAGCAGTTTTTGTTAATTTTAAATGTCTTCATGGTGGTAAAGTAACAGAAAAAATGGAAAACATGATTTATTCAAAATATTATTAGCCTATTAGTCTATTTTTGTTTCCCATTTCATTAATTTTTTGTATGTCTTTTTTTGAAAGCTTCCAGTCAAACAATTTCATGTTTTCTTTTCTTTGTTTTCTTTTTTTGATAGAAAATAAACTCCAAAGAAAACAAGAAGGGTTCCTGTTAACTGCATTAAAGTAATGTTTTCATATAAAATAAAAAAAGCAAGAACTCCGGCAAACAAAGGAGCAGTTAATTCTAAGGCAGACGATTGTGCAGCTTTTAGCCTTTTAATTGACTCAAAAAATAAAATTATTCCGATTCCGCCGGCTAGCCCTAAAAGAAATTGAAATATATTTGAAAAACCGATTGAAGAATAAAAAAGCAAGTAAAAAAAGAAAACAAGGAATGCAATTGAAAACCTGTAAAAAGATACAACTCCCGCATTCATTTCTTTTAAGTATTTTCTCATTGCAATAGTTGAAGTAGCCCAAAAAAAAGTTGCAGTCAAGATAAGCAGGTCGCCTAAAGAACCAAGGTTAAATAAAAAAAGGTTTTCAATTGTCCTGGTTGTAACCATTAAAGCAGAAATAATCATTAAAAAAATTCCAAGATAATCAAATTTACTTAAAACATCTTCTTTTAATACAAGGAATCCAATTAAAACAACAAAAATTGGCTGTAAATGCCCTAACATTACTGCATTAACTGCAGGAACTGAAGCCAGAGCAAAAAAATAAATTAAGTCTCCAATAAGAGTTCCCGCAACAGCAACATAAATTATTCCTGTGAACTTTTTTTTGTTTGGCTTAAAGTTTCCTTTTGAAATCAAACCGTAAGCTAATGCAATTAATGTAATTACTCCTACTCTAATTAATTGTGTTTCAAAAAAATCAGCATTAATGTATGAAAGTTTTGCAAAAACTGGTTCTACTGCCCACATTAAACTTGCGCCTAAAACAGCCAGAACTCCAACAGATTTTTTGTCCATTCAATAAATTTTGTTGTTGGATGTATTTAATTGTATTTTAAATTTAAAATCAGTGAAGTGCTATCAAATGAAATGAAGATAGCACGCTCTATTCGCGCGAGCAGGCACGAAAATGCTCCGACCGGGATTCGAACCCGGGTCTACGGCTTGAAAGGCCGCTATGCTTGGCCGGACTACACTATCGGAGCGGCTGCTGCTGTCAGCCGGCATCAGTGCAGGACATTTGCTGCGCTCAGTCCAGCTGGACATGATTTTTGAATAAATAATTCTCAAACAGTTTTTATAAAGTTTTAGTTTAAGAATTATTATAAATTAAAGCAGTTATCTATTTTAGTAAAGGATTGTTTTTAAATTTATTGAACTGAAAAAAGAGGTTTAAAAAATGGCTAGATTCAAGGAAGCAGACAACAGAATTTTCAAGGACGTTTGGATTTGCATGAAATGCAATTCAAAAAATAAGGGAAGCAAATCAAAAAAACCAAACAAATGCAGAAAATGCAATTCAAGGTCCTTGCGTTTAAAAAAGAAAGCAGCAAAGAAAGCTGCATAAATTTTATGGTAAAATGAATCTGAAAGAATACATTAAATTAATTCGTCCAATTGACTGCATTGTTGCTTCAATTGGAGTATTTATTGGATTCAGTTTATCTGTTCAGGGAATAATTTTAATTCCTTTTCTTGGATATGCAATGCTTTCAGTGTTTTTTGTATGTGCAGGAGGACAGGCAGTAAACGATTTTTTTGATTTTGAAATAGACAAAAAAACAAACAAAAACAAGCCTTTAGTTAACGGTTCAATTTCACAAAAGCAGGCTTTAATTTTTTCTTTGACTCTTTTTTTAATTGGAATTTCATTTTCTTTTTTAGTTAACTTGTATGCAGTTATTGCCGCTGGATTTTTTTCTTTGCTTTTAATTGCTTATTCTGCTTTAATGAAAAAAATAAAGTTTTTGGGCAATTTGGTTGTTTCATTTAGTGTGGCTTTTACGATTTTGTTTGGTGCAATTATTTCTATGAATTTTTTTCTGCCTTTAATTTTGTTTATTGCAGCATTTTTTGCTAATACTGCAAGGGAAATCTTAAAGGATTTAGAGGATTTAGAAAGCGAAAAAGGAATTAAAATCACTTTGCCTCAAGTTCTTTCGATTAAAACAGTTTTTTCTTTAGTGGTTTTTTTATATTTTTTAAGTGTTTTAACAGGCTTTTATCCTTTTTTTACAGGAAGATTTAATTCAATTATTTATTTGTTTTTAATGAGTGGAGCAACAATTTTTTTTGCTTTAAGTTCAATTAAAATGTATGACAAAAATTTTTCTTGCTCACAAAAGCATTCAAAAACAGGAATGTTTTTGGGTTTGATTGCTTTTTTGTTTGGAGTAATTTAAAGTGAAAAAATGCGTGAATTAATTTTAATGAAAGCAATTTCTTTTCTTAAAACACAGGGATTTAATGTAAGCACTTTTTTGGATACAAATTCTTGTTTTGATTTGGTTGCAAAACGTTCTGATTTAAAGCTTGTAATAAAAATTTATTCGAATATTGATGGATTAAGGAAAGAACAATCAGAAGAACTCAAAAAAATTGCAGAAGCATTTAATGCAGTGGTTTTGATTATTGGAGAAAAAACAAAAGCTTTTATTTTAAAAAAAGGAATCGTATATGAAAGGCATTTGATTCCGGCAATGAATTATTCTACTTTTGTTTCAGTTTTTGATACAGTTGTTCCTTCAGTGAAATATTTTAAAGGAAAATCAATAGTGGAAATTGATTCAGAGGCATTAAAGGAAAAAAGAAAAGAGAAAGACTTTACTTTGGAGGAGCTTGCAAAAAAAACAGGCATAACAAAAGAATCCTTGTATAGATTAGAGCATGGTTTTTCAACAAGCCTGGAAACAGCAAAAAAATTAGAGAAATTACTGAAAGCAGATTTGATTATGGAAAAAAATTTGTTGGAAGATTTTGTTTCTGTTTCAAAGGAAAACAAAGACGAAAAAATTTTTCCTGAAAAATTTGATGATGAAGCCTTGGCAAAAATTCATTCTCTTGGTTTGGATGTATTGGAATTCAGGCACGCTCCGTTTAAGGCTTTTGGAACAAAAAAAGAGTTTTTGTTTATTGATAAAGGGAAAGAAAAAACTGAAATGCACAAAAAAGCTTTGGTATTGGAAAAAACTAAAGCAGTGTTTGATTCTCACAGCCTTATTTTAACTAAAAAATTTAATCTGGAAAGAATTTCTTTAACTCCAGTAATGCATGAAGAAGAATTAGATTCTTATTCTAAAGCCCGTGAACTCATGAAGGAAATAAAGAAAAGAGAAAAAGAAAAAAAACACAGGCATTAATATTGTTTTTTCTTTTTTTTAAAAATCAGTTAGCAACATTTAAATTCAATTAAAGTTACTTTTTTTATTATGTTTAATTTTGAATTGGAAAGAAAAAAACTTGTAATGCATTTGAAAAATATTAATGCAATTAAATCAAAGAATGTTGAGAACGCTTTTTTGAATGTTAAACGTGAAAATTTTTTTCCTGAAGGCATGAAAGGAAACGCTTATTCTGATAACGCTTTTCCTATTGGTTTAGGGCAGACTATTTCTCAGCCGTATACTATTGCAGTAATGCTTGAAATGCTTGATGTAAAAAAAGGCCTGAAAGTATTGGATGTTGGTTCTGGTTCAGGTTATACTGCGTGCCTTTTATCTGAATTGCTTGGAAAAAAAGGAAAAGTTGTTTCAGTGGAATTGATTGAAGAATTAATGGACAGACAGAAAAAAAATCCTGAAATAAAAAAAAGAGAAAACATTGAATTCATTCAGGCAGATGCAACAAAAACAGATTTTGGAAAAAATCAGTTTGACAAAATTCTGGTTTCTGCTGCGTGTCCTTTTCTTCCAAAAAACTTGTTTGATTCATTAAAGGAAAAAGGAACTGCTGTTGCTCCTGTAGGAGACAGATTTTCTCAAAGAATTCAGTCAATTATCAAATTAAAAGGAAAGCCGTTCAAAGAAGATTTTTTGGAAGGCTTTTTTGTTTTTGTTCCATTAAAAGGAAGTTTTAGTGAATAAAAGAACTGCGAACCTTTCTGAAGAAACAAATAAATACTCGAAAAGCACTTTAATTATTGAATTATTTTTTAATTCAGGGGGCGACAAGCCTATGGCAAAAAAGAAAGCAACAAAGAAAAAAAAGAAATAAAAATTAGTTGATTTTGTTTTTTTAAGAAAAGGAATCAAGGATTTCAGTTCTTGATTTTCTTTTCTATTTCTTTTTCTATTTCTCCTTCATTTATTTCTTCCAAATCATATTTTACTCTTATTATTTTTTTGTTTGTTTTAATTATTTTTGATAAATCAATTGGGGTTCCGCTTAAAACTAAATCACATTCAGCTTTGTTGATTGTTTCCTCTAAATCTTTGATTTGTTTTTTTCCGTAACCCATTGCAGGCAGAACTTTGCTTAAATGAAGGTATTTCTGGAAAGTTTTTTGGATTGATTCCACTGCAAAGGGTTTTGGGTCAACAACATCTGCTCCCTGCTTTTCTGCCATAATTGTTGCGGCTCCAGTGTTCATTCCTCCGTGGGTAACAGTTGGGCCGTCTTCTACTATCAGAACTTTTTTTCCTTTTAATTCTGTTTCTTCTTCTAATAAAAGTTTTGAATTGCATTCAATTATTTTTGCTGAAGGATTCCATTGCTTGATATTTTCTTTTAATTTTTCTACTTTTTCTTTTTTTGCTGTGTTCATTTTGTTGATTATTATTGCATCTGCCATCAAAAAGTTTGCCATTCCTGGATGATAACTTAGTTCGTGTCCTGTTCTGAATGGGTCTGCTACAACAAATAATAAATTTGTTTCATAAAATGAAAATTCGTTGTTTCCTCCGTCCCATAAAAGTATGTCTGCTTCTTTTTCTGCTTCTTTTAGTATTTCTTTGTAATCGACTCCTGCAAACAATATGTTTCCTTTTTCTATGTGGGGTTCAAATTCTTCTCTTTCTTCTATTGTGCAGTTGTTTTTTTCCAGGTCTTCATATTTTTCAAAGCGCATTACTTTTTGTTCAACTAAATTTCCGTAAGGCATTGGTTCTCGAATTACAGCAAATTTTTTTCCTGTTTTTTTAAGTATTTCTGCAATATATCTTGTGGTTTGGCTTTTTCCGCATCCTGTTCTCACTGCATTAACTGCAATAACTGGTTTACTTGATTTTAATTGCATTGCTTTTGGTCCAAGCAGTTGAAAGGAAGCTCCTGCACTTAAAACAAGTGAAGCTCTTTTCATTACGTAATCAAAGGAATTATCTGAATAAGAAAAAAAAACTAAATCAATGTTTTTTT
This sequence comes from uncultured archaeon, assembly GCA_964608675.1. Classification (GTDB taxonomy): domain Archaea; phylum Iainarchaeota; class Iainarchaeia; order Iainarchaeales; family 1-14-0-10-31-34; genus 1-14-0-10-31-34. The sequence continues at coordinate 58,464 of CAZSOZ010000002.1, forward strand.
CTTTAATTAATTCAGTTAATTTTTCTTCTGATTCAATTGGAATGCCTTTTGGATAAAGTTTTCCTGCTAATTCTTTTGGATAAATTCTGCTGTCTATTCCAGGAATTTGTTCTGCAGTAAAACACACTACTTCAAATTCTTGGTTGTTTTGAAAATATGAATTAAAGTCATGGAAATCCCTGCCTGCGGCCCCCATAATAATTACTCTTTTTTTCATAAAATTGCCTCCAATTTTTTTCTGAATTCATTAATTTTTTTTATTTAGAAAAACCACGATATTTTTATTTTTCCCAAAGCTCTTTTTTGTCTTTTCCCTGTTTATGCATTTCAATTTCATTCATTAATTTTTCTCTTTCATCTGTTTTTTTTTGGTCTGCAAAAAAAGGTTTGATTAAAAAGAAAACAAAAGCCAGAACAACATCCAAAAATATTATGTATAAAAAAAAAGCGTGGTTGAGAATAACAAAATAGCCCAGCAGAAAGATTCTCAGTAAAATAAGAATTGAAGCATAATTGTGCCCCTGGTATTTTCTTTTATAAACTGCAATTCCTAAAATCAAGGAAATTAATCCGAATAATCCAAGCAAAAGAAATTCAAACAAATGCTCTGCTTTTATTATTTCTAGTTCTGGAAACAAAAGAAAAAAATAAAATATTTCTACAATCCAGGTAAGAAACAAAAGCGTTCCTGCAGTTTTTACTGCCAGAGGATTTATTTCTTCTCCTTTGTTTTCTTTTGATTCTTTTTTTTTGTATTCTCTGTTCACTTCTTCCAAAAGCCTTAAAGGATAACCAGACAATTCAAGAAATTTAATGATTTCTTTTTCATCCATTCCTTGTTTTTTTTTCTGTTTTATTCTTTTTTTGATTTCTCTGTAATCTGTTTCATGCATTCTTTTTTACCGCCTTTTTGTCACAAAAACTATTTCGTTTGGAAAATCTATTTTTGCATTCAGATAGAGGTCATTCTCTTTAATAAATTTTTTTATGATTGAGGTTTCTCTGAATGAAATTTTTTCTTTTTTTGTCATGGATTCTTTTGAACAACTTAAAATAATCCATTTAGCAGGAATCAATTCAATTAAATTTTCAGTAGAACCTTTTTTTTCTCTTTCCATTACAGGAATTAATTTAAGCAGAAAAGCTGAATCAAATTTTTTTCCGTTGTTTAAATCAAGCAATTCATTTCGTGTTTCAAAATCTGTTTCCATTAAATTCAAAAAAAAGCCTTTTCCGTTTACTTCAGAGTATTTTTTTATTAAAGAAAAATATTCATTCATCTGCTTTATGAACTCTTTTTTGTATTCTGTTCCTGCAAAAAAAATTTTTTTTAATCCAAGAAATGGAACAGAAAAATAATTGAATCCAGCAGATACATCAAGAATTGATTCAGGTTTTCCTGTTATCCTAAAAATTTTCCTGTAAAATTCAGGATAAAAATCAATTCTTTCTCTTGAAGAAACATGCATTTCCAGCATTTGTTTGTGCAAGCCAATTGTTTTTTCAAGTTTTTTTTCTTTTTTAATTTTTTCTTTTAATTCATTAAATTTTTCTTTTATTTTTTCTTCTGGTTCGTGTTTGTACTGCCTTAATTCATAATAAATTTTCTTTTTTGTTTTTTTCATTACTTTTTTGTATTCACTCCATTTCTCGAAATTTTTTTTCTCTGAAAACTCTAAAATATTTTCCATGAATTTTTTGTTTTTGAAGGCTTCCTCTAAAAAGACTTCTTTTGCTTTTTTTTCAGAAACCTTGTACCTTTTAACTATTTTTTTAGTTGAATTCTCAACAATTTTTTCGGGAATCATTTAAAACCATTTTCCTAAAGAGCTCTGCTTTCCTTTTTCATCAAGTTTTTTTTGCAGTTTATCCAGAGTGTTTGCAACTCTTTCTTTGCTGAACTGGTGTTTTTCATGAAGCAATTCAATTATTTTTTCTTTGTCTGCATTCATGAATTTTATTTCAAAGTCTTCTTCGTATTCAGGTTTCAAAAAAATCTTTTCAATTTCTTTCCAGTCAAAATCAATTTTGTGTTCTGTTTTTTTAAGTATTTCTTCAAAGGAATCATTTTCTTTAACTAATTTTAATGCAGTTTTTGGGCCTATTTTAGGGAATTTTTCATTGAAGTCTGTTCCCACTAAAATTCCAATCCAGACAAGTTTTTTTCTGGTTATCTCATTTTTTTCTAATACTTTGTTTAATTCAATTCTTTCAGGAAAACTTTCAATATAAATGTTTCTGCCTGGAACTTTTCTTTTTCCTCCGACAGTAATGTTTCTCAGCAAAACAGGGCTTCCAAACAATAATGCATCAAAATCCTGGCTTATACATCCGTAAACTTCTTTTTTTTCTGCCATAACAGAAATTTGTGCTTCTCCTTCTCCTTTTGCCTGAATTACAGGCAATCCCATTAATTCAACTAATTTTTTTGCTTCTTCAATCATTTCATCTGTTAATCTTGAACTCTGCTGGGCAAATTTTTTTGCTTCTTTTAAGTCTCCTTTTTTTTGTGCTTCCTTCATTTTTTTTTCTGCTGAAGTCCTTATTTCTCGTCTTTTTTTTCTTGTTTTTTCTTTTAAAGGATGAGGTTTTCCGTCAAAAACAAAAACCGGTTTAATGTCCCTGCTTAACAGGTTAGTAGTGCGGTAAAATAATCCGGTTAAATGAGAAGTAACTTTTCCCGCTGAATCCATTAAAGGGCTTCCGTCCTGCCCCCTGATATTTGAAAGAAACTGATACAAAATATTAAATGAATCAATTCCAACTATTTTATTAGAAAGAGCATCTAATTCAATTTGCTCTTTTTTAACTAAATCCCCTAAATGAGTTCCCATTTTTTCTCTATAAAAAAGATTAATGCAAAGGCATTTTAAGCTTTTATTTGCATTATATTTAAAAGAAAAAAGCGCAGAAAATTAGCTTAACCTAATTTCCTTTATAAAGGAAATTGAACCAAAACCTTTATATAGAACCTATGTAGCAATTTATATACTAATATGCTAATTTGTCCTTGTTTTTTACTGCATATTGAATCCCGTTAGAAAGATTTGGCGAGATAAAAAATAAATTTTTTTTTAATAAAAGAAGGTGAGTTTTAAATGGTTGAATGCCCAGATTGCAAAAGCAAAAACGTAAGAAGAGATCCTGAAAAAGGAGAATTAGTCTGTCAGAACTGCGGTTTAGTTATGGAAGAAGACGAAATAGACCAAGGAAAAGAATGGAGAAGCTTTGATTCAGACCAATTCGAAGAAAGAGCAAGAACAGGAAGCCCTATGAAATACGTTAAATTAAACAAAGGGTTAGTGACAATGATTGACAGAAGAGGAACAGATTTAAGAGGAAACAAACTGTCTTCAAAGTCAAGAGCTCAAATGTACAGATTAATTAAATGGCATAAAAGAGCTTCAATTTCAAGTTCAATGCAAAGAAATTTGTCAATTGCATTAACTGAATTAAGAAGAGTTGCTTCGTATTTGAATATTCCTGAATCTTTAGTTGAAGCAGCCGCACTCTTATACAGAAAAACAGTAAAAAAAGGATTAATTAGAGGAAGATTAATTGAAGCAGTTGTTGCAGCAGTTTTGTATACAGTTTGTAGAACTTATCATGTTCCAAGAACCTTAAACGAAATGGCTGAAGCATCAGGTTTAACCAAAAAAGAAATTGGAAGAACTTACAGGTTTTTGGTCAGAGAACTAAAATTAGAGGTTCCTTTAACTAATCCAATTCATTACATTCCAAGATTTGCTTCTGAATTAAATCTTTCAGGAGAAGTCCAGGAAGAAGGAAGAAAAATCCTTGAAGAAGCAATTGGAAATGGATTAATCTCTGGAAGAGGTCCAACAGGAGTTGCAGCAGCAGCAGTATACATCGCTGGATTACTAAAAGGAGAAAGAAGAACACAAAAAGAAGTAGCAAATGTTGCAGGGGTAACAGAAGTTACAATTAGAAACAGGTATAGGGAACTCAAAAAAAGATTAAATATTGAGGTGGTTGCTTAAACCCCTTTTTTTCTTTTTTTTTGTTCAGGAGTTATGTATATTCATTAATTGTTATACTTTAAAATGGAGGTAGTATAATGAATCAGTTAGGAAGAATAACAGCTTTGTTTAACGATTTAAAAGCAAACCTTGGATTAAAGCAGACAAAATTAAAAACTGTTAAAACTAATGCAAAGATTTCAAGAAACAAAGCTAAAAGAACAGTGAGAACCAGAAATAAAGCAAGAACTTCCAAAAAGAAATCAGTCAGAAAAAGAAAATAAAAATTTTTTTAAAAAATTTTTATTAAAATCCAGCTAAAGCTGATTTCTAATTTCTTTTTTTTTATTTTTTTAGCAAATTATTTTAAACTTTAAATGCATTCTTTTTTTTGATGAATTATTTGTTTGTTTTAATTGGTCTTGCAGTTGAAGCAATTGTATTGTTTTATACTGCAAAATTTTTTTCTGTTAAAAACAATAATGCCCAAAAAGCGATTGCTGTAGTTTTAGCTTCTTTTTTTGCAGGCAATTTAATTGGACCTTTTCTTGTTTCTGTGTTTTTTTCTCCTTTTGTTGCCGTGCTTCTTCCGTTTATTCCTTTAATTCTTGTTGTTGTCTTGTTGTTAAGATTAATTATAATAAAAATAGTTTACGGCACAGGAATTGGAACTGCTTTTGGAATTTGGATTGTTTCTGCAATAGCTTCAATCGGCTTGTCGTTTTTTCTTCCTTTTTATTAGTTAATTAATTTATTTCGTTTCTTTTTTGTTTGTTTTTGTTTCTGTGTTTTTTCTTTTTATTTTGATTTTTGTTCCTATTGCGGTTCCGGGCAGGCCTTTTTCCATTCTTGTTATTACTGCTCCTTTGTTTCCGTGAACTCTGGTTATTTTTCCTTGAATTGTTTTTCCGCTTAAAGTTTTCCATTCAGTTTTTTTTCCAATTAAGTCTGATGCTTTTGTTTTTGAGTCAACTGAATCACTGACTAAAACAAACTGGTTTGTATGCTGTGTTCTTCTTCCTCTTCTGAAATTTTTTATTGTCATTTCCATTAATAATCCCCTTTTTTAAAACTAAAAAAATAGGTTTTTTTACCAAAAAATTGTGTATCGCAATACTTTTAAATCAAACTTTTTTTGTTTTTGTTTCCATTAATCTATTAAACTTTTCAGCTATTCTTTTTTTGAGAGAGTATGCTGATTGCAGGAATTGATGAAGCAGGCAGAGGGCCGGTGTTTGGGCCAATGGTACTGGCGGTCTGCACTATTCATAAAACAGATGAAGAAAAACTAATTAAGCTTGGAGTAAAAGACTCTAAACTTCTTTCTGTAAAAGAAAGAGCAAGACAATTTAATGAAATTAAATGTATGGTAAAAGAATTTGGTTCAATTCAGGTTTCTCCGAAAGAAATTGATTTACTTAGAGACAGAAGGTCTTTGAATGAAATTGAAGCAATGAGAATAGGAATACTTTTAAATGAATTAAAAGAAAAACCAGAAATAGTTTTTGTTGATTCTCCTGACCATATAGCTCCAAATTTTGCTTTAAGAATAAAAAAGTACTTGACTTTTGACTGCATTATTAAATCAGAGCATAAAGCAGATTTTATTTATCCTGTTGTTTCTGCTGCATCAATTATTGCAAAAGTTGAAAGGGATTCCGAAATAAAAAAGCTTGCAGAAAAATACGGAAAAATTGGTTCAGGTTATAGCCATGACGAAATAACTGTGAAGTTTTTAAAGGAATGGATTGAATGCAATTCCTGTTTGCCTGAATTCGCAAGAACTTCTTGGAATACTTCAAGAAAAGCTTTGGATAAAAAATTTCAAAAAAAGTTGTTTTGAAAAATGAAATGTATAAAAAGTTTATCTGATGAAATTAAGTTTAAAAAACTAATTTCTGATTAATAAATTAAAGAGAGTTGTTTTTTTATGCAGAACAAAAAAAAGAAAAAAAACCCAATTAAGTTTTCTGTGGACATAAATAAAGTTGAAGAAATGGTAGACAACTTAATGGATTCAATGATTGAAAAAGTCCCAAAAGAAAAGAAACCATTTCTTATAGGATTTACTTTGAATTTTGATTCAGAGGATCTTCCTGTAATAGAAGAACTAAAAGAATTAGACGAAGAAAATTTTGATGAAAATTTTGTTTCAGCAAATCCTTCAGAGCCTTTGGCTGAAGTTAATTATTTTAAAAAAGAAGTGGTTGCTTCTTTTGAACTCCCCAAAAAAATAAGGAAAAATGAACTGCAGGTTAAAGTAAAAAAAAACTGTATTTCAGTTAAATCCCGCAAACACAATTTTTTCAAAAAAGTTTTATTAAAACATAAAATTAATCCGAAAAAATTTTCTTCTAATTTAAATAATTCTTTTCTTGAATTAACTTTCAAAAAATAATTATTTCTGAACTGATTCAAAATCAGGGTTTTTCTTTAATTTTATTGCATCCTCTCCGAAATACTGCAAAAATTTTTTTGTTGTTTTGATAACATAAGTTATTCCTGCTTTTTCTCTTGAAATAAAGCCATGGTCTCCCAGAATTTTTATTTCATCATAAGCTTTGTTTGTACGGTATTTGATTACAGTTGACTGTTTTACCGGTTGCTTGAATGCAATATAAGCCAGAGTTTTCATTACTCCTTTGGAGAACCTTGCGGGACCTGCTAAATGAGAAACTTTTACTTCCAGTTCAGGCAAAACCTGCATTCTGTATCCTTCTGTTTCTCTAATTATTTCTATTCCACTTTTTCTTTCAATCAAGTCTTTTCTTAGTGCTTCAATTAATTCTGAAATCAAGCCTAAGTCAGGGGTTTCACAGATTTTTGTTATTTCTTTTAATGTAATTGGCTGGGGGGACATAAACAAAACTGCTTCCACTAACTGCCTTAATTTTTCAATTCTTTTTTCTTCAGCAAAATAATCTTTTTCTTTTTTTTCAGGTTTCTTTTCTTCTTGTTCTTGATTTTCTTGTTCTTCTTGTTTTTCCTTTTCTTCAGTTTTTTCTTTTTCCTGTTCTGTTTCTTCTTTTTCTTTTGTTTCTTTTATTTCATTTATTTCTTTTTCTGTTGGTTCTGGTTCAAGGGTTTTGTTTACTGGAGGATTTAATCCTTTATTTAAATCCTGATTCAAATCTTTGTTTAATTTATTTTCCATTTAACCACTTAAAAAGAATTCTGTCAAAAAGAATTAAATCCGAAAAATATTTAATTAAAAGTTAATTTTTGTGTTTTTCTTTGTATTCTCTGACAGCTTTTTTTATTGCTTTCACTGCAAGAAGCGAGCAATGCATTTTGATTGGAGGAAGCCCATCTAATTCTTCTGCAACTTCTTTTTCTGTTAATGTTAATGCTTTTTCCAAGGTTTTTCCTTTAACCATTTCTGTTGCTTTGGATGAAGTTGCTATCGCACTTACACAGCCGAATGTTTCAACTTTAATGTCTTTGATTTTATTGTTTTCTATTTTTAAGTAAACTTTCATTAAGTCTCCGCAGACAGGATTTCCTTCTTCTGCTATTGCATCTGCATTGTCAATTTTTCCCAGGTTTTTTGGTTTCTTGAATTCTTCCATTACTTTTTTTGAATACATTTTTTTCACCTTTTTATTTTTTTTATTTAACAGGGCTTATTTTTCTCAGATGTTCTACGGTTTCAGGAATTTTTTTTACTGCAAAATCTGCGTCTTTTTCTGTATTGTTTTTTCCTAAAGAAATCCTTAACGAACCATGCGCCCACACATGACTTAATCCTATTGCTTCAAGAACATGGCTTATTTTTAGATTTTTGCTTGAGCAAGCTGAACCTGTTGAAGCTTGAATGCCTTCAAAATCCAGCATTGTAATTAATGCTTCTCCTTCTATTCCATAAAAAGAAAAATTAATGTTGTTGGAAAGTCTTTTTGTTTGACGCCCGTTTAATTTTGATTTATTTATTTCTAAAAGAGATTTAATTATTTTGTTTCTTAGTTTTTCCTGTCTTTTCATTTCTTCTTCCCTTGATTTTTCTGCTAGTTCGAATGCTTTTGATAATCCAATTATTCCCGGAATGTTTTCTGTTCCGCTTCTTTTTTTTCTTTCCTGTCCTCCTCCGTGAATTAACGGCTCTAAAACAATCCCTTCTCTTATAAATAAAATTCCTGTTCCTTTGGGTCCGTAAAATTTGTGTCCAGAAAAGGAAGCTAAATCAAGATTCATTTTATTTAAATTAATTTTTATTTTTCCTGCTGTTTGAACCATATCTGAATGAAACAAAAAATCGTTTTTTTCTTTTATTTCACTTATTTTTTTTAGGGGCTGGATTGTTCCTATTTCGTTGTTTGCATGCATTACTGAAACCAGAGAATTTTTGTCTGAAACTTTTTTTAGTTCATTTAAGTCAATTGTTCCTGTTTTGTCAACTGAATTAAAGTAAACTTCTTTTCCTTTTGTTTTCAGGAATTCTGCTGTTCTTAACACAGAAGGATGCTCTATTTTTGATACAATCAATTTTTTTTTGTCAGTTCCTTTTAAGGCTGTATTGTTTGATTCTGTTCCGCTTGAAGTAAAATAAATTTCTTTGGGTTTACAGCCCAAAATTTTTGCAGTTTTTTTTCTTGCTTTTTCAAGTTCCTCTAAAGCTTCTTTTCCCATTGAATGCAAAGAAGAAGAATTAGCGTAAATTTTTTTTTGAATTTTGTTCATTTCCTCTAATGCTTTTTTGTCAATCTGAGTGGTTGAAGCATTGTCAAAATAAATTCTTTTATTCACAGCAAACACCTTTTTTTCTTATTTTTTTGCATATTTCGCATGATTTTTTAATAAAATATTTTTTGTTTTTTTTTCTGTCAAACAAAAAATCTCCCATTTCATGAATCTGCTGTTTTTCTTTTTTGTTTAGTTTTATTCCTGTGCCTCTTTTTCCTTGAATGTATTGAGTTAATGCTGCAGGAGTTAAATCAAGAACTTTGCAGACTTTTTTTCTGGGAATTTTTTTTTCTTTAACCAAATAAACCGTTAATTCTCTTCTAATGGAAGGCAGAACAATCCATCCAATCATTTCACAAGGAAACTTAACAGCCATATTTAACAATTGTTAAAAAAGGTTTATAAAGATTTTTATGCTGCTGTCTGGTGAATTATTACATCTTGTCCTTTTTTTTCTCTTATTACTTCAAGTTTGGTTTGTTCGTTTATTTCTTCTGAAAAAGTTTTGTCTCCACCTATTATTTTATTCATTAAAACGCATGCAGTTAAGTCTCCTGTAACGTTTACTGCTGTTCTGCACATGTCAAGTATTCTGTCTACTCCTAAAATTAATGCTATTCCTGCCACTGGAATTCCAAATGAACCTAAAATTACTGCTAAAATTATTACTCCTACTCCGGGTGTTGCAGGCGAACCAATTGATGCTCCTACAATTGTCACAATCAAAAACAGCAAGGCAGTTAAAGCTAAATCTATTCCGAATACTTGTGCAATAAAGACTGTTGCTATTGCCTGATATAAGGCGGTTCCATCCATGTTTATTGTTGCTCCAATTGGAATAATGAATTGGGTTATTGAAGGCCTTACTTTTAGTTTTTCTTCTGCGGTTTTAATTGACAAGGGCATTACTGCTGCAGAACTTGAAGTCGAAAAAGCTAAAAGCTGTACATCTCTTATTGCAGAAAAAAAGTTTTTAGGGTTTATTCCGCCTATTACAAAAACTATTGCAGTATAAAAAATTAACAGAATAATTAATCCAAGTATTACGGTTGCAACATATACTGTTGTTCCTGTTAATGCTTCTATTCCTAATTGTGTTGTTAGTCTTGCCATTAAACCGAACACTGCAAAGGGTGCGATTACCATTGCCCATTTAACTACTGTCATGCATACATCTTGAAGAGAACCAAGCAAATCAAGCAGGGGATGAGCTTTTTTTGGATCCATGTTAACTAAAGCTATTCCGAATATAAGAGAAAAAATAACTATTTGAAGCATTTCTGTGTTTGTTATTGCTCCAAAAGGGTTTGTGGGAAAAATTCCTCCAATCATTTTTGGAACATCCACTAACCCTGGAGTTTCAAATTCTTGTTCTATTTTAATTGAATCTGTTTGAAAACTTGCTTGAATTAAGTCTTCGCTTATATATGCGCCGGGCTGAATTACTGTTGCCAGAAAAACTCCTATAGTTATTGCAATTGTTGTAGTAAACAAAAAGTATACGGCAATTGACAAACCGGTTTTTTTTAGTTTCTGCATGCTTTCGCTTGAAGCAATTCCCCTTATAATTGAAGCAAAAATCAAGGGAATCACTATCATTTGAATTACTCTTATGAAAATTGTTCCCGGCAATGCAAGCCATTCACTTATTACTGTTGCGGTTTCCTGATTAATCAGCCCTGCGGTCGGCCCCAAAAAAATTCCTGTGATTATTCCCAAAAACATTCCAGCAAGAACTTTCAGCCATAACCTGCTTTCAACTAACTCAATTAATTTGTGGCTTAAATGTTTTAGAGAACGGGGTTTAATGAATTCAATAGGGTCTTTTTCTTCGTTTTTCTTTGTTTTTTCTTTTGCCATTCAATAAAAAACGCTTTAATTATTTATTAATTTAACGACTTGAATCTTTTTTTTTTAATTCACGCAATTCTATTTTTTTTTCTTTAAAGAGATTGTTTTGTTTGGTTTTCAGTAATTGAAATAAAAATTTCGCCGAACCAGTCTTCCTGCCATAAATTGATTTTGTTTTCGTCCTGCAGGAACAGCAGGGGAATAAAAGTTTCAATTAAATGAGTGCTGGACTGTTCTTCAATTAAATGAGAAAACAATACAAGCCCTTGTGAATCAGCTTTTTTTTGTATTCTTGAAAAAACTTTTTCTTTTTTTTCGTCAATGTTTTCTTCTGCTATCGGTACCTGAAATTTTAGTTCAGGCATTTCTCTTAATTTTAATTTCTTTTTTTTGGTTTGGTCAACGATGTTTTCTATTGCTCCTACTAATTCATCCAAAGAAATTTTTCCTTCTCTTAAAGTTCTTACTTCTTTTAATTCAGGAATATATTCTTCTATTATTTTGTTCATTCCGTTTTGTGTTTCCTCTTCTTCTTCCAAGGAAGGAATTTTCAAAAGTTTTGATTTTGCTCTCAATAAAATAGCTGAAGCAAGAATTGCGTTTGCAGGAACCCTTAAATCTGTCTGCTCCATTGAATTAATTTTTTTCAGGTATTTTTCTGATAATTCAATTACATCAATATTCCAGGGATCCATTTTCTCTGAATTAACTAAATCCAGCAAAATAGTTTTCCATTCAGGCACATCAATTAATGAAATCAAATTAGTGTCGCCAAATTTAATGGATTCATGCATTATATCAATACGGCTTAAAAGTATTTTATTTTTTGCTTTTTTTCTGTTTTTTTTGGGTTTCTTCTGTCTGTTTTAATTCATGTTCTTCTAGTTAAAAAAGTTTTTTTCGTTTTCTGTTTTTTTTTGTAGGGTTGTTCAGGGTTTTCAATTAAAACATTTTTTCCTGCAGATCTTTTTCGTTTTTCTAAATCCCTGTAAACAGGACTGCCTTTTATTTCTTTTTTTCCTTTTTTCATTAACCTGATTCTTTCTTCAGCCAAAAAATAACCTGTTCTTCGGTCTTTTTCTCGTGTTTCAGGCTGAATTCTTTTTTTCTTTAAGTTTGGTTTTGCTTTTTTTTCATCTTGTTTTTCATTTTTTTTATTAATGAAAGTATTTTTTTCATTTAACCACAAACTTTTTTCTAACCGAAATTATTATTAATAGTTAAACTATATTTATTACAAAGAAAAAACAGTTTTTTTTAGGTGATTGAATTGAAGAGAGTTCCATTAGGAATTGAAGGATTAGATGAATTAATTCAGGGAGGAGTTCCAAAAGGTTCTTCTATTTTAATTTCAGGAGGAGCAGGAACAGGAAAAACAATTTTTGCAACCCAATTTTTGTATAACGGAGCAACAAAGTACAATGAAGCAGGATTATATGTTACTTTGGAAACCAATTTAAAAAATATTACTTGGGACATGGAAAACTTTCGATGGGACATAAAAAAATTACAGGAAAAAGAATTATTCAAGATTTACAAATTAAATTTAGCTGAAAAAGACTCTGAAAACATTGAAGAAGAAGTTTTAGAGGAATTAAATATTATTTCTGAATACATTGAAAAAGTTGGAGCCACAAGACTGGTGGTTGATTCAACTACTTCTCTTGCAATGTGGATTAGAGGAAGCGCAGCAATGAGAAAAACTTTGTTTCAGTTTACTGATGGATTAAAAAAACTTGATTGCACTACTTTATTGACTTCTGAAACAAAAGGAGACAAAAGCACAATCAGTGCATTCGGAGTAGAAGAATTTGTTGTTGACGGAGTAATGGTTTTGTATTTGCATCCTCCTCATAGAACAATTTTTGTAAGAAAAATGAGGGGCACCAGCCAGTCAATGTCTCCTCATCCCTTTGAAATCACAGAAAACGGTATTGTTGTAAGAAGCAAAGAAGAAGTTCCATGGGAAGGAATCAAATTATAATTGATTGCCTTTTGCTCTTTTCTTCCTTTTTTATTCTTTTTCTTTTATATTTTTTTTTGATTTAAATGAAAATAATTATTGGAGTAGATCATTTAGATAAATTTATTCCAGAAGTTTTAACTGAAGTTGAAAAGCAATCAAAAAAACTGAAAAAGAAAAGATTAAGAATAGGAATTGAATCAACTGAAAAAACAATCAAAGAACAATCTTTTTGGCTTAAATTATCTCTTAATCTTAAAGGAAAATCAGATATTGTTTTTCTTGACAGCATAACAGGCGCAAAAGTAGCTGATAGAGCAATGAAAACATTACAAACTTTGGGGACTGAACTTTCTCCGCAAACATTAGAAAGATGCATGAAAGAACTTTATGTTGGAACAGAATTAAGAGACAAATCAATGATTAATAAAATTAGAAAACAAAAACCAGACATAATTATTGTGGGGGGAATTCATGCGTACAGTATTGGAAAAAAATTAAAAATTAAGCCAGTTTATGTTGGGAGCAATGCAAAAAAAACAAGGGAAATTGTAATGATTCTTAGAGAATTTTATGCTCCGTTTAAGAGAATTAGAAATAGAGAAAAATGGAAAAGATTTCATAAAAGAACTGAAAAAGAAAATCTAAGGCTGATGGAATACAATGCCAAGAAAAATAAAAGAAAGCTTTAAATGAGATTCAAACTTATTAATACTGATTTAAATGAAAGTTTTGGTTACAGGCGGAGCAGGTTTTATTGGAAGTAATACAGTTGATTTTCTTGTTAAAAACGGTTTTCAGGTTAATGTTCTTGATGATTTATCTTCAGGCTTCAAAGAATTAATTAATCCTCAGGCAAAATTTTTTCAGGGAAGTTTTGGCGACAAAAAAATCCTTAAAAAATCTTTAAATGAAGTTGAAGCAGTAATTCATTTTGCTTCTTTTATTTATCCTGAAGAATCAATTCGTTTTCCTGAAAAATACTATAAAAATAATATTGCAAATTCTGTTGTTTTGCTGGAAGAAATGCGCAAAAAAAAAGTCAATAAAATGATTTTTTCTTCAAGCTGTTCTGTTTACGGTGAACCAAAACAAATTCCTGTTCCAGAAACAAATCCTTTGAATCCAATTACTCCTTACGGTGAAACAAAAAAAGCTTTTGAAAAAATTCTTGAATTATATTTTCATTCTTTTGGAATCAAAAGCATTTCTTTGCGTTATTTTAATCCTTTTGGTCCAAATGAACTGCATCAGCCGGAAATTCATGCAATTCCTAATTTTATTAAGGCAGTTCTTGAAGAAAAACCAATTCATGTTTTTGGAGATGGAAAACAGGTAAGGGATTTCTTTTTTGTTGAAGATTTAGTTAAAGCTCATGTTCTTGCCTTAAAAAAAATAAATCAAATAAATTTTGATGTATTTAATGCTGGCTCTGGTTTTGGGCATTCAGTTAATGAAGCCATTAAAGAAATTTTTTCTTTAACAAAAAAAGAAACTAAAATACTTTTTTTGGAAAAAAGAGAAGGCGATCCAGTAAAACTTACTGCTGACATAACAAAAATAAAGAAAAAGCTTGGGTGGAAACCTGAAACAGATTTTAGAACAGCATTAAAAAAAACCATTGATTTTTTTGTTTTACAAAATAAATAGCCTTAAAAAAAGAAAACATGACTTATTATTAAGATTTTTTCTTTTAGAAAAAAAGGGGTGAATTAATGAATAAATTTAATGCAGTTTTAATTGGATTGCTTTCTTTGATTTTAATTTCTTCTTTTGTTTTAGCTGAATTAAATTCAGATGATTTATCTGAATCAGAGGACCTTGACATTAAAGAAGATGCAGAATTAGAGGAAGCAGAAGAAAAAACAATTCCTTTAGAAGAACTTAAAGACGAAAGAATTCTTTCAAATGGAAGAATAAAACCTTACATTCGAACACTGTTTTTTTCAGGCACAGGAATTGCTTCAAGTCCTGTTGATGCACTTGACTTTTATACAGTTAAAGTGGCAGGAGGAAAAGTTGTTTTATCTGATGGAAACATTATTGGAAGAGGCACTCTTGTTTTGGATGACCAAAAATTCAGGTTAGTTGATTTGGTTATTGAAGGAGACCATGCCAGAGCAAAAATTTTTTCTGTTAATGCAGACAACAGTACTTCTGATTTAAGTGAAGTTGGAAACCTTGATTTAACTAAAGTTGCAAAGCCTTCTGTTGACGTTTGGGCAGGAAAAATGGTTTTCAAAGAAAAAAACTATAATTTTTATTTAATTAACCATAAAAGAGAATTTAAAGCAGAAGAAGTTGCAGAGAAAGCAAGAAATTACTGCAGAGACCACCCTTACGACGAAAAATGCAAGTCTGTTGCAGGATACTTGTGCAAGGAAAACAACGAGGAATGCAGATTAAAAGTTTATAAGTATTGTCAGGACCACAAAGATGATGCAAGATGCAAAGAATTAACTTTAAGGTATTGTGCAGGAAACTTGAAGGATGCAAGATGCAGAGAATTAAATGAATCTTATTGTAATGAAAACCCTGATTCTTCTTACTGCAATCATGAAGCAGTTGATTTTTGCAAAGAAAACCCTGATAATGAAAGATGCAGAAATGTTTTTGCAGAATACTGCAAAGAACACTCTAACGAATTAAGATGCAATGCAGAAGAACTTGCTTTTTGCAGAAAAAATCCTTTAAATGAAAAATGTGTTCCAATATTAAAGCAGTACTGTGAATTCAATCAAAAAGCTTTAGTGTGTGCAGACCTAAAAATTGATTACTGTAAAGAAAACCCTGATACATTAAGATGCAAAGCAACTGCAACAGCTTTATGTACTTTGCCTGAATACAAGGATTCAGAGAAATGCACTCAAATTATTTCTCAGGCAAAAGAAAGAGTCAGAGAAGCAGTCAGGAACGCAGAACAAATTGCAAACAAAATAAATTCTCAGGTTAATTCAGGTGATTGAATTTGAACAAAAAATTTTTGCTTTTGGTTTTTGTTTTGACTGCAGTTTTGTTGAGCGGATGCTTTAAGCCGGACACACTTGAACAAAAAGAACCAAAAACCACTCAAAAAGAACAAACTCAAAAAGATTCTTTGTCTTCAGATGAAGAAATTGATTCTTTGTTTGAAGAAGAACTTGAAAGCCTTTCCGAAGAAAATTTAACTGGCTTAGAAGAAGAATTAACTTAATTCTTCTTCTTTTTTTGTTTTTGCTTAATTTATTTTTTTAGTTTTTTCTTTTTCTGTTTTTTTTTTGACCGCAATAAATATAAATCATTAAATCGTATTCTATTAGATGAATTCATCAAAAATCTTTGTTTTGATTGCATTCCTTTTATTTTTTTCAGTTAATGTTTCAGCTGAATTCAAGTTTATTATTTCAAATGTTTCAGTTACTACTATTGCTAATCCTACCGGCGGTTCTAATGGTCCAAATGCACCGGGTCAAAACGCTTATTATTCTTATCCTCCTTATGTGACTTTAGAGGAAGGAAATCCTCATGACTGGATTGAATTAAAATTCACTATTACTAATGATTCAACTCTTTTAGGGGAAGACAGAGAAGTAAATGATTTTCGTTTAAGAATCGGGCTTTATAGGCTTTCTGATCCAAGCGTGTATGAAGCAAATTTTCCTGATTCGCATGGCGACTGGAGTCAAGTGCATAACATTTTTATTGAATATCACTGGGATGAAGACAACAGTTTTTATTTTGATTCAGACGGTCCTTTTTTTAGAGGAGACACAAGACAATTTACTGTTCCTGTTCCAATCAACAACGTTGAAAACACGATTTCTGAATATCAAAGAAGATTTATTGGAGTTTTTGGTTTAACAACTGAAGGCGGAACTACAATTGATGTTCAGGTTCCAACAATTGACATTTATGTTCATGACCCTGAATTTGTGCCTGAACCAGTAGTTAATGACATTGATGCTTTTCTTGATCCTATAACCTGTTATGATTCAGGCGCTCCTGTTTTGCCTGCTCCTGGTTCAGGAACAGTTAATCCTTATGATCCAATAAGATGTGATTTACATGATTCTAATACAGTTTATTATGAAGTAATGATTGAAGACGTTAATTCAATGCATGATGGAACAAACTATTATTTGACTGCTGATTCAATTGTTTTAAGTTGTTTTACTTTTAGTTATTCAAATGGAGTTTTAGGAGGAAATCAAAGAGTTAATCATTCTTTTAGAGGGTATCCTTCAAATCCTACTCCTGGGTTTGGAGGAATTGTTTATGAAGGCTTTCCTGCAAGCTGTGATTTTTTGCATTATGCTTCAGAACAACCAATGCATTCTGATTGCGGTATTTTTGGAGGGTCAGCTTATACAGGTGTTCCGGAATATTCTGTCCCTCCTAATTACATTGAAATCCCTGATTGCCCTGCTGGTTCAGATTGTCCTTTACAGGATCAAAACGTTTATTATAATGTTAATAATTTGACTTTTGAAAAATTTTTGGATCCTGCTGTTTACACTTTTTCTTTCGGAGACCAAAAAATTTTTAAGGGAACTTTTACTAATGCTGAAACAGGAGGAAACATGAAGTGTACCGGCTGGGTTAACTATAAAGTTTTTGATTCAACTGGAAATATTGTAAGGTCAATTCAAGGAAGCCAGTCTGGAGATAATACTTTAATTCATGATGGAAGCAACACTCGTTCTTATGATGGAACGCATGACATTGGAGATTATTATGCACATATAATTAAGCTTGCAGGCCATGATGCTTTTGTTGTAAGAGGAACAGGAAATTTTGCTGCTTTAAGTTCTTTTGTAAGACCTTTACAGCCTTGGGTTGTTCAGATTCCAATAAGAAATAATGGAGCTCCATGGAATGGAGCAAATCCAAAAGACATATTATATATTGACATTAATCTTTTGTCTGATGACTGGGGAGACATGCCAAGCAAGACTTTTCTTTTAGATGGAAGCGATAGCCAGCATACTTTAAATACTGATGAAGAAAAATTCTTTTATCCTGAGTTTGCAGTTAATAAAGGATGGTATCATCAGTTTTTGGAAGCAGCTGCAATGAAAGCAAAACTGTATAATGAAAAAGGATGGATTTATGATTTGACTCCTGATGAAAGAATAAGCAATTTGCGTTTAATTACAATTTTGCATCCAATATGGAATGATTATTTTAATGACCTGTATGGACCCGGAGCATGTTTTACTATGCAAAGCATTGATAAATTATGCTGGTGGAACAGTTTAACTTGGAATACTGCTTTTGATTTGAATGCAGGAGAAGACTATAATTTTGTTTTAAGGTTAAGGAATCCTTTTGATACAAGTGAACCCTTTAAATTAAGTTATGAAACAAGCAATCCAAACAGCGCCAGACTTGAATTTGAGCCTGAAACAAATCTTGTTCCTCCTTTTAGTTCTCCTCTTGGTTTTGGCTACAAATATGCAAAATTAATTTTAAAGAATCCTAATATAATTCATGGAGATATAAATTATAATGTTTTAGATACCTCTGTTAATTATCCTTTTGTTTGGGATAACTTGGACATGCAATTAAGAAGTTATTCTCATAATTTAAAGCTTGAAGACTTTAAGGTTGTTCCTGAAAAAAAGCGTTATTCTTTGGGGGAAGAACTTGATTTTCAGTTTGTTATAAGAAACACAGGAGACAAGAAAGCTGAAGACATTAATTTTATGGTGGTTTCTTCTATGGATCCTACTGTAAGATTTTATGCTCCTGCAAACACTGATATTCCTGCAGGAGGAGCAATCACTGTAAAGAATCCTTCAAACCAAAAGCTTCCGGCAATTCCCTACAAAGGAGTGTTTTTTGTTGAAGCAACAGTTAAAAAACTTCCAAATGAATTTGATGGTTCAGATAACGATGCATTAATTTATCTTGAAACAGAATATTCAGGAGATATTTCAAATCTGCCGGAAATTCCGGTATGGTTTACTGTATTTATTGTTTTAATTGTATTGTTAGTGGTGAAAAAAAAATGAAAAAAATTTTGGTTTTATTTTTGGCATTAATTTTCTTGTTTTCTTTTGTTTATTCAGATGAATCAGAGCCTTACTCCAAAGAAGATTTCAAACAGAGAATTGAAAAAGCACTGGAATACAATTTGCAGGAAGCACATTTGATTGCTGATTCAGGCAATTCAGAAGCATTAGGAAAAAACCTTGCCAGATTAAATGAATTAAAGCCTCAAGCAATAAAAGAATACAATGAATTTTATGATGCTTATTATAAAGGAAATTTGAATAAAGTAATTGAACAGACAGAAAAATTAGAGAAAATTTTTGATGAAATGAATTCTTTAATGGTTACAGTAATTAAGTTTGAAGGAATTTACAGAAACATTTTTACTTGGAGGCTTCAGCTTGAAAGACTAATTCAAAACAAGGCATTTAATCCAAAAGACGAAAATTATTCAGAAAACATTACTGCAGTAAAAGAAAACACTGGTTCAGTTCAGGATATAACTGACTGCTGTAAAACACAGTCTGAATCAAATTGCTGTAAAGCAAAAAAGAAAGCTTTGTTCTGCCAGCAAAACCCTGAAGCAAAAGAATGCAGTGAAAAAGAATTTGATTTCATTATTGTTTTTGTAGTTATTGCTGTAATTCTTGCTTCAGCTTTAATTTATTTCCTGTTTGTCAAGAAATAAAAAATGCCATCAAAAACTGTCATTCATTTATTAAATTTTCCCTTTACTTTTTTTATTAATTAATTTTTTTATTTTTTTTTTAGGAGGAATTTTATGCCGGATATAAAGGATGAAAAGCTTTCAGAAAAAGGAAAGCAGAGAATTGAATGGGCAGAAAAACACATGCCTGTTTTAAGGTTGATTAAAGAAAGATTTGAAAAAGAAAAACCCTTAAAAGGATTAAAAATTGGGTGCTGTCTGCATGTTACAACTGAAACAGCTAACTTAATGAGAACATTAAAAGCTGGGGGAGCAGAAGTAAAATTGTGTGCTTCAAATCCTTTAAGTACTCAGGATGACGTTGCAGCAGCTTTAGTAAAAGAATATGGAATAGATGTTTATGCAATTACAGGAGAAAGCAATGAAATTTATTATCAGCATATTAATTCTGTTTTGGATTCAAAACCTAATATTACTATGGATGATGGAGCAGATTTAGTTTCAACAATTCATTCAAAAAGAAAAGAGTGCCTTGAAGGTATTCTTGCAGGCACAGAAGAAACTACAACAGGAGTCATTAGATTTAAGGCAATGGAACGAGACAAAGTATTAAAGTACCCTATTATTGCAGTAAATGATGCAACCACAAAATTCATGTTTGACAACAGGTATGGTACTGGTCAAAGCACTTTAGACGGCATTATTAGGGCAACAAATATTTTGTTGGCAGGAAAAAATGTTGTTGTAGCAGGATACGGCTGGTGTGGAAGAGGTTTTGCATTAAAAGCAAAAGGATTAGGAGCAAATGTAATTATAACAGAAGTTGATCATTTGAAGGCTTTGGAAGCAAGAATGGATGGTTTTAGAGTTAAACCTATGAATGATGCATGCAAAATAGCAGATTTGATTGTAACTTTAACCGGCGACATTAATGTAATCGACAAACATCATTTTGAATTAATGAAACCTGAATGTATTATATGCAATTCAGGGCATTTCAATGTAGAAATAAATATTGCTGAACTAGAAAAAATGAAGAAATCAAAAAGAAAAGCAAGAGATTTTGTTGAAGAATATGTTTTGCAGGACAACAAAAGAATTTATATTTTAGGTGAAGGAAGACTGATTAATTTAGCTGCAGCAGAAGGCCATCCTGCAGATGTAATGGACATGAGTTTTGCAAATCAGGCTTTGTCAGCAGAATTTATTTCAAAAAACAAAGGAAAACTTGAAGTAAAAGTTCATGTTGTGCCGGAAGAATTAGACAAACAGATTGCAAAATTAAAGCTTGAATCAATGGGAATTAAAATTGACACTTTAACAGAAGAACAAAAAAAATATTTGGCTTCATGGGAAATGGGAACATAAGCTTTAAATAGTTCTTTTAACTACTTTTAAGTTCAAGAAGGGTTTGAATAATTAAAAAATAAAACCCGTAAAAAAAAACTAAAATATCAAAAAAAAAGAGATTTAAATTAAATCATTATTTAAAAAAATTTCTTTTCCAAAAAAAAACAAAAATAATTTTTTTTAGGAGGATTTGATTAAAATGCCAAAAAAGAAAAAAAAGAAAACTAAAAAGAAGGCAGCAAAAAAAACCAGAAAGAAAAAAACTGCAGGAAAAACAAAAAAGAAAAAATCCACAGAAAAAAAAATAACAAGAAAGCCTGCAAAAAAAACAACTAAAAAACAGCTTGTCCCCAAAAAAACCACAAGCAAACTTAAAAAGGAAGACAAACCAAAAAAGTTTTCTGAAACAATAATGGATTTGTTAAGAGAATTTGACAAGCACTAAATAAAATGTTTTCCTTTTTTATTTTTTATTTATGAGAAAACTTAAGTCAATTAAAACTTTTACTCCTAATTCTTTAAGTGAATGGTATAAAATAAGAAATCCTTTTAGGATTGCATTTAATTTCATTTTAATTTTTTTATGCCGTTATTTTCCTTCTTTTGGAGTTAAAAGATTTTTATTGCGTTTGACAGGAATGAAAGTAGGAAAAAATGTTTCGGTTTCTGCTTTAGTTACTTTTGATTTTTTTTGGCCTGAATTAATTGAAATAAAAGACAATGCAATTATCGGATTTAATTCAACTGTTTTAGCTCACGAATTTTTAATTAAAGAATACCGGACAGGAAAAGTAATAATAGGAAAAAATGTTTTAATTGGTGCAAACTCAACTGTTTTGGCAGGAGTTTTAATTGGAGACAATTCTGTTGTAGGTGCAATGAGTTTAGTTAACAGGGATGTTCCCAACAAAACTTTTTTTGCAGGAGTACCTGCAAGGCACATTAAAAAAATTCTTTAAATCTATTTTTGAACCCAAATAAATAAAAGCACTTAAATCATTTTTTTTATAGGAGTTGGTTGAAATGAATGAATTTGAAGTAAAGTTATCTGGATTTCAGGAAGTAGATGAAATAGATAAAAACAAAATAACAGAAAACTGCAGTAAATTTTATGTTAAACACAACAAAAAACTCAAAAACATTGAATTCATTGAAATTTATTTGAAAGACTATCAGAAAGAAGGAAACAGAAAAAAGTTTTCTGTGCGTTCTACTTTGGGTTTCAGCGGTACAAGTTTAAGTTCAAAGGCATTTGACTGGAATTTAGCTAAAGCAGTTGATTCAAGCTTAAAAAAACTTGAAAGCGAAATAAAAAGAAATTTTTTAGGAAAAATTTCAGAAAAAAATAAAAATGAAATAAGAAGAAACAAGAAAAGATTAAGCACTTAAAACTGAACAATTCTTTTGAATTCTTCAAATCTTCCTTTTATTTTGAATTGGTTGATGAAATTCATGTTGGTTACTCCCATTCCTTCTGCTTCAAGGGAAGCAAGAATTGAACCATAAACCATTGCTCTTCTAATGTTTTCTTCGTTTACTTTGTTTTCTTTTGCAAGATAGCCGATTAATGCTCCTGCAAAACTGTCTCCTGCGCCTGTTGGATCCTTAATGTCTTCCAAAGGATAGCCTGGCAAAGAAAAATGACTGTTTTTTGTGAACATCACTGAACCATGTTCGCCTTTTTTTATTATTGCGTAGTCTGAATCAAGTTTTAGGATTTCTTTTGCTGCTTTAACTAAATTTGTTGTAGTAAACAACTGCCTTGCTTCTCCGTCGTTCATTAAAGCAATATCCACTTCTTTAACTACTTTTTTTACTAATGATTCCTTGTTTTTAATCCAGAAATTCATAGTGTCATTTACAACTAATTCAGGTTCTTTTATTTGTTCAAGAATATTTAATTGTGTTTCAGGATCAATGTTTCCCAAAAAAACATATTTTGCCTGTTTATATTCTTCAGGAATGTCGGGCTGAAAGTCTTGCATTACATTTAATTCTGTTTTAATTGTTTCAGCTTTATTTAAATCAAATTCGTATTTTCCCTGCCATCTGAAAGTTTTTCCTTCTTTTTTTTCTATTCCTTTTAAGTCTATGCCTCTTCTTTTCATTAAATCCAAGTGCTCTTGAGGAAAATCTGTTCCAATTACTCCTACTATTCCTGTTTTAGCAAAAAAACTTGAAGCAATAGAAGAATAAACTGCAGAGCCCCCCAAAGTATTTAATATTTTTCCAAAAGGAGTTTCAATGCTGTCTAATCCAATGCTTCCTACAATTAATACATCAATCATTTTATCACGTAAAAAAAATCTGTTCAAAAACTTTAAAATACTGTTTATTATTCTTGTTTTTTATGCCTGAAAAGCTTTTAATTGGAACAGCCGGAATTCCTTTAAGCACTAAGAACCCTTCAACTAAAAATGGAATTAAGAGAGTAAAAGAATTGAATTTAGATTGCATGGAATTAGAGTTTGTAAGAAGAATTCATGTTTCAGAAGAAAAAGCTCCTGAAATAAAAAAAACAGCAGAAAAAGAAAAAATAGAGTTAACTGTTCATGCGCCTTATTACATTAACCTTAATTCTGATGAAACAAAAAAATATCATGCTTCAATTCATTACATTTATTCTTCTGCCAGAATAGGAAGCTTGTGTGGAGCAAAAAGCATTACTTTTCATGCAGGATATTACATGAAACAGGAACCAAAAAAAGTTTTTGAAAAAATAAAAAAAGGAACAAAAGAAATTCAAAACAAATTAAAAGATGAAGGAATTGAAATCTGGTTAAGGCCTGAAACAACAGGCAAACCAGTTCAATGGGGTTCAATTGAAGAAATTGTTTCTTTGTCAGAAGAAATTGAATTAGTTCAGCCCTGCATTGATTTTTCTCATTTGTTTGCAAGAAGTGCAGGGAAAAAAAATTCAAAAGAATATTTTGATTCAGTTCTTTCTTTAATTGAATCAAGACTTGGAAAAAAAGCTTTAAATGAACTTCATATTCATTTAAGCGGAATCGCTTTTTCCGCTAAAGGAGAAAAAAATCATTTAATTTTAAATGAAAGCAGTTTAAATTACAAAGCAGTTTTAAAGGCATTAAAAGACTTTAAAGTTAAAGGCTGGCTTGTTTGTGAAAGCCCAAACATAGAAGAAGATGCCCTGCTTTTAAAAAAAGAATTTGAAAAAATTTAATTTTGTTTTTCTATTTCTTTGATGATTTTATTGAATTCAGGTTTTATTTCTTCAATTTTTGGTTCAGCGTTAACTTCTTTTAACAAACTTTTTTCTTTATAGTAATCAATTAAAGGTTTAGTTTGTTTTTTGTACGCTTGAAGCCTTGCTTTAATAGCTTCAGGTTTATCGTCATCCCTTGTATTTAGTTTTCCTTTACAGACATCACAGACTCCTTCTTTTTTTGGTTTCATGTAAATTTTGTGGTAAACTTTTCCGCATACACTGCAGTTTAATCTTCCTCCAAGCCTTTCCAAAGTAGTTTTGTCTGCAATAACAAAATTAATTACTGCATTAATTTTTAAATTCATTTTTTTTATTATGCTTTCAAGCAGTTCAGCCTGCTTTATTGTTCTTGGATAGCCGTCCAAAACAAATCCTTTTTCTTTTACTTCACTTATTTTTTTTTTAATTAATTCTGCAATTAATTCATCTGAAACAAGTTTTCCTGCATTAATTGTTTTTTTTACTTTTTTTCCTAATTCTGATTCAGATTTAACTTCTGTTCTCAACAAGTCTCCTGCACTAATCTGCATTAAACCTTTTGTTTCACTTAAATATTGTGCAAAAGTTCCTTTTCCTGAACCCTGTTGGCCTAAAAAAATCAAATTCATATTTTCACTAAAAAAAATAAACCTGCAAAACTTTTTTAAACTTAGAAACTAAAGTTTATGTATTGATTTTAATGCCCTCAAAAAACCTTCAAAAACACAGTAAATACTTAAAAAAGCAGGATACAAAATGACAAACAAACACGGTTTAAAAACAGCAGAAAAAAAAAGGAAAATTTCAATTCAAAGACAATTTAATTAAATACTCCAGAATTGAAGCAGTTGATTCAAAAACAGGCAAAACAAGAATTTATACTTTCAAAATTCAAAATTAATTTACTTTGAAGTCAATTACTACCTGAATTTTTGTTGCACTAAAAGGCCTGACTTTTCTTTTATCCAGAAAAACAAATTTTCTTTTTTGTTTTGCACATTCTTTTTTTGCTCTTGTAATTGCTGTTTCAAAAGCATTTTCTTTTTCTAATACTTGATAAAAATGAATTACTCCTCCTTTTTTTGCAGTTTTAATTGTTGAACTCAAAAAATTTTCTCCTCCATGAGGCATTGGCATTGCAATTCTGTCAAAAACTTTTTCAAATTTTTTTTCAAGTTTGTTTACGTCTTTTTTTATTACTTCAATTTTTTCTTTGCATTTATTTAATTGAATGTTCTTTTTCATCCAGTTAACTGCCTCAGGATTTAATTCAACTGCAACAGCTTTCTTCATTTCACTATTTTTGCAGAAAACAATTGGATAAGGTCCTGCTCCTGCAAAAAAGCATCCGATTACTTCATTTTTTTTAATTAATTTTGAAATCCTAAGCCTTTCATTTGATAATCTAGGCGAAAAAAAAACTTTCCTTACATCAAACTGAAACCTGCATCCTGCTTCTTTGTAGTCTGCAATAAAATTTTTTTCTCCTGCAATAATTTTTACTGGCTGAATCCTGTATTTTCCTTTGTGTTTTCCTGTAATCCTGCAGACAGTTTTAATGTTTTTATTTAATTTAATGATTGTGTTTCCAATTAATTTTTCTTTTTTTTTAAGTTCTTGTGGAACTTCAATTACTGCAATATTTCCTAAAGAATCAAAACTTTTAATGAAATTAGCTTGTTCTTTTTTTGAAAGTTTTTTTTTTAAAACTTGCTTTAAGTTTCCTGCCATAAAAAGAAATTGAATGAAATGCTTTTTAATTACTTTTTATTTTTCTTTTTTGAATTTTCCTTCAAAAACAATTTCTTTTAAATTTTTTCTGTCTGAAGGAAATTCTCTTTTCTGGTTTTTTTCTGACAAAACTTCTTTTTTTCCTGGTTTTCCTACTGCAATCATTGCTTCAACTTCAAATTCTCTTGGAATGCCTAATTCAGTTTTTGCTTTATCGTAATCAAAGCCTTCCATTCCATGAACAACCAAGCCTTTCATTGAACCCTGCAAAGCCAGATTCATCCATGCTGAACCTGAATCAAATGAATGCGTTCTGGAAAAAGAATCATTAAAATCAAAAGTAGTTTTTGAAACCACTGCAATTAAAACAGAAGCATTTTTTGTCCATTCTTGGTTTCCTGGTTTAAGTAAATCAAAAAAAGTTTTCCAATACTTTGAATTTTTTTTAGCATAAATAAATCTCCACGGCTGATTGTTTGCTGAAGAAGGAGCCCATTTTGCTGCTTCAAACAAACTCATTAATTCTTCATTTGTAATTTCTTTTTCTGACATTGCTCTTGGAGACCATCTTTTCAAAAATAATTCATTTACAGAAAACTCTGGTTTCCTGTATTCTTTTATGTTTTCTTGCATTAATCGAACACCATAATTTAATTCAATTAAGCAATCTTTATATTTTTTTTGTTTTTTTTTCTTTTAATTCAGTTTAATATAAAAAACTTCTTTTTGATTAATATTGCATGGTTTCAGATTTAATTAATGATTTTTTTGTTGATCCTATTGCTTCTCATGGAGGATACAATTTAGTTAACACTTTAGTTTATGCATTGATTCTTTTAGGAATTGCTTTTTTTGTTGTGTTTCCTTTTTTTAAAAAAAAGGGAATTAAATTCGATTTTGAATTCTTTAAAGCAGTTTTTCCATTTATTGTTTTGGGTTCAACCATAAGGATTTTTGAAGAAAATTATTCTGCGGTTTATTTTGAATTATTTGAACGTTCAACAAATCCATTAACTTTTGGGTTTTATACGGTTTCTCCAGGAATTTATGTTTTGATTGGTTTTTTAACTATTTTCAGTTTAATTCTTTCTTTTGCTTTAAGCAAAAAACTGAATAAAGAGCCGTTAAAAATTTTCATGGGAATTGGAGTAATTTTGTCTTTGCCTGTTGTATTATACCATTTACTTCATTTAACTCGCCCAATTGAATTCTTTTTTGTTTTTATTTTTACAGCAGTAATAGTTTTTGCTTTAAAGTTTGTTTCAGAAAAAATGAATTCAAAAATTCTTTCATCTAATTTAAATCTTGCAGTGTTATTTGGACAGGCATTAGATGGAGTTGCAACTTTTACTGCAATGACTTTTTTTTCTTCTTATTCAGAACAACATGTTTTATCTGATTTTGTAATTCAGAATTTTTCTCCTGCAGCATTTATTTTAGTTAAAGTAATTCTTGCTCTTTTGGTTTTATGGTATGCAGACAAAGAAATAGAAGACGAAAAAATGAGAAACTTCATTAAATTATTTGTAATCATAATAGGTTTTGCTCCGGGAATAAGAAGTGTATTTAGTTTAGGTTTAACTTTAAGTTAATTTTTTTAGAATCAGTTTAAAAAATAAAAAGACAAGGAAAGAATTTTTTTTTCTTTCCCTTTTAAAAATAAATCAGCATTTATCTTTTTTTCTTTTTCTTTGTTTTCTTTTTTTTAGTTGTCTTTTTTTTGGTTGTCTTTTTCTTTGTTGTTTTCTTTTTTTTCTTTTTTGCTGCCATAAAATCAAACCTCCTTTCAAAAAAAAATTTATTTACAGAATATAGAATTTATTATATTTAAATGTTTTGTTATAAAAGTATTTTTTGAGTGAAAAAATGTTTTTTTTAATTGGAATCGGATTAAAAAAAGAAAATTTAACTTTGGAAGCACAAAAAAAAATAAGTAAATGCAAAAAAATTTTTTTGGATTCATATACAAGCATTTATTCTGAAGGAAAAATTTCTGAACTGGAAAAATTTTTAGGAAAAAAAATTTCTGTTTTAAACAGAAATGACCTTGAAGAAAATTCATTGAATTTTTTTAATGAATCAAAAAAAGAAAATATTGCGTTGCTTGTTTTTGGGAATCCTTTGACTGCAACCACTCATGTTTCAGTTTTGTCAGAACTTAAAAAGAAAGGGATTTCTTTTCAGGTTATTCCAGGGATTTCTATTTCAAATTTTGTTTCTTTTACCGGTCTGCAGGAATACAAATTCGGAAGAACTGTTTCAATCGTTTTTCCCTCTGAAAATTATGCTCCTGAATCTTTTTTTAATGCAATAACAAAAAACAAATCAATTGGATTGCATACTTTATGTCTTTTGGACATTCAATCAGAAGAAAAAAAATTTATGAAAATAAAGGATGCAGTTGAACTCCTTGAAAAACTTGAACAAAAAAATAATTCAAAAATTATTTCTGAAAGCGTTTTAATAGGGCTTGCCCGTGCAGGAGGAAATTCAATGAAAATAAAAGCAGGAACATCAAAAGAATTAAAGCAATTTGATTTCGGAAAAGAACCTCATTCTTTAATTGTGTCTGGAAACTTAAGTGAAGACGAAAAAGATTTTTTGAAAATTTTTTCTGAATGGAAAAAAAAATAAAAAAGTGAAAAAAATGAAGGAAAAAAAAGCAAAAGAATTAAAAAAAAACCTTGAATTAAAAGTTGAAAAATATTTTTTTTTAACCGAAACTGCTTTAAAAAAAATTGAATTCAAAGAAAATTTGTCTGAAAAAGAAAAAAGTATTGCAGATGATTTTTTTGGCATGGCAGAAAATTATTTTTCTGATGCAAAACATTTCTCTGAAAAAAATGATTTATTGAATGCTTTGGCTGCATTGTCTTATGCTCATGCATGGCTTGATGCAGGAGTCCGTTCAGGATTGTTTGACGGAAAAAAAGACGACAAACTTTTTACTCTGCGATAGCTTTTTTAATTTCTTTCACTTAATTTTATGCATATGAGCATTTATGAAGAACAAAATTCTCTGCCAAAGTATTCTTTCAGTTATTCTAAATTAAAGTTTCCTGTAATTGCATTTATTGCAGTGCTGGTTATTGCTTTTCTGGTTATTTCGTCTTTAAGT
Source organism: uncultured archaeon (assembly GCA_964608675.1). Taxonomy (GTDB): domain Archaea; phylum Iainarchaeota; class Iainarchaeia; order Iainarchaeales; family 1-14-0-10-31-34; genus 1-14-0-10-31-34. Next base: position 86,985 of record CAZSOZ010000002.1, read on the forward strand.
TTGTTTGAACCTGATCCTCTGCTGGTTTCATTTGAAGAACAGGTTTTTGATTTAAATGAAAAAAACAGCCTGCTGATGAAAGCTGTTGTAGTTAATGTTTTACAAGAAGATGTCAGGGATTCTGTAATTAAAGTCAGTCCGGTTGATGAAAAAGCTTTAACTGTTTTTCCAAAAGAAATTCAGGTTGAGGTTTTAGGCCAAGGGGAATCAAGGGCATATAATTTTAATGTCAGGGTTTTAAATGAAGAAATTCCTTCAGGAAACTATGAAATCCAGATAGGATTTCTTGCAGGAGGACACCTTTATATAAAAAGGGTTTCAGTTTACATTAAAAACAACTAGGCTTCTATTTTGAATTCTTTGAATTCGTTTTCTGCTTTCATCCATTTTGTTTCAATTTTGTCTATTCTTGTAAAAGTAAAATTTTTTATTGCTTTAAGAAATTTTTTTAATTCTTGTTTTTTTCCTTCAGCTATAATTTGCACTTTTTTGTTTGGAAGATTTTTAACAAAACCTTTTACTTCAAATTCCTTTGAAGCTTTAACTGTATTTGCACGAAAAAACACGCCCTGTACTTTTCCTGAAATAATGCATTCCATTCTTTCTTTCATAAAAAAAAAATTACAGCAAAAAAAATTAAATTAAGTTTGTTTTTTTTTCACCGGCATTTACCTCAGAATTTGTTTAAAAACAAAAAAAACTTTTTTTTTGCATGAATTTAAGAGAAAAAGTAAAAGTTTTAAGCGAAGGAGGAAAATATGATGCCTGTGCAAGTTCTTCCTGCAATCCAAAAAAATCAATTGTATTCCCGAACGACAGAATAGGAAACCTTGCTTCAGGAGGAATCTGCCATTCTTATCTTCCGTCAGGTCAATGCGTTTCATTATTTAAAGTCCTGTTAAGCAATAAATGCACCAACGACTGCTTTTATTGTTCGAATAATTGTTCAGCAAGAATAAATAGAACTGAATTCTCAAAAGAAGAATTAGCAAGAACCTTTCTGCACTTATATCAAGCGAATTACGTTGAAGGCCTTTTCTTAAGCTCTGGAATCGGAATAGATGAAGAAATTCAAATGGAAAAAATGATTGAAACAGTCAAACACCTGAGATTTAAGGAAAAATTTCATGGCTACATTCACTTGAAAATCCTTCCCGGCGTATCAAAAGACAAAATTGATCAGGCTACAAGGCTTGCTTCAAGAGTTTCAATTAACTCAGAAGCCCCAAACAAGTCCCGTTTAAATGAATTAACTTCAACAAAAGAATTCAAAACAGATGTTTTGAAAAGAATGCGCTGGATTAAACAAAAAGCAGAAAAAAACAATCTGCCGTCAGGGCATACCACTCAATTAGTTGTCGGCCCTGCAGGAGAAACTGACAGAGAAATTCTTTTCAGAACAGACAAATTTTATTCTGAAATGAATTTAAAAAGAGGCTATTTTTCTGCATTTACTCCAATTCAGGGAACTCCTTTTGAAAACAAACAAAAAGAACCCTTAAAAAGAGAAAATTTTTTGTATCGCGCTGACTTCATGATGCGCTTGTACGGCATTAACCGAAAAGAACTTGCTTTCAATGAAAATGGAAACTTTGATTTAAGTATTGACCCAAAAATTGCAATGGCATTGCAGTCAGACTTATTTCCATTAGACCTGAATGAATGTTCTTTTGATGAATTAATTAGAGTTCCAGGCATCGGCCCTACCTGTGCAAAAAGAATTGATGATATGAAAAAAACAGGCTTCAAGTTTTCAAAGGAAAGCGAACTCAAAAATTTAGGGGTAGTAAGCAAAAGAGTTCTTCCTTTCATTAAATTAAATGGAAGAACCCAGTCAAATTTAAGGCAGTTCAGTTAAAGTGATTAAATGAATTCAAAACAAAAAGAACTTCAAAAAAGAATTTTTTTTGCAAAAAAGCATTCTTCGCGTGAAAAAGAAAAAATCATTCAGAAAGTTTTACAGCAGAAACAAAAATTTGGAATTGATTTTGTTGTAAACAATATTTCCCCTGAAGCAAGAAAACTTTATTCTTTAAGCAGTCAGGTTTCAATGTACATTCATAAAGCAGAATCATTTATCAGATTAAAACAATTAAAAGAAACTTTAATTGGAAAAGCGTTTTTTGATTTTCCTGTTGCTGAAATCGTTGCAAGGCATTTTATTCAGCGTTTTCCAAACAAAAAAATCATTATTGTTGACGAAAATTTGAATAAGGCTTTTGTCTCTGAAGGAAACCGAATTCTCTGCTCTGATGCAAAAGAATTCCGTGACTTGTTCAATTCAATTGATGAAACAGTTTCAAACAAAGAACTTGAATCATTGTTCTCTGTTTTTTATGGTTCCCAGGTAATAGAAGAAAGGCGCAATAGAAAGTATGCTTTGCGCATGATGCCAAAAAAATATTGGAAAAATTTTAGTTTGCGTGAAGCAAAAAAAGTGGATAAAGGTTTTTACAAAGGAAATTTATTTGATTTCTGCTAGCTTTTTCTTTCCAAAATTGCATTCCTTGTTTAATAAACAAATTTCACATTTAGGATTAACCGGAAGGCATTTTTTTTGCCCAAATTTAACCATTAAATCATTCAATTCAATCCATTTGTTTTTTGGAAAAACTTTCATTAATTTTATTTCACTTTCTTCAGGTGTTCTGGTTTTAATTAATCCAATTCTGTTTGAAATTCTGTGAACATGAACATCCACAGGAATAGCTGGAACTTTGAATGAATACACAAGAACACAGTTGGCTGTCTTTCTTCCAACTCCCTTTAATGAAACAAGTTCTTCAAGTGAATCAGGAACCTTGCCTCCAAACTTTTCATTTAATTCTATTGCAATGTTTTTGATTGTTTTTGCTTTAACCCGATAAAATCCTGCAGGCTTAATCAATAATTCAATTTTTTTTATTGGAGCATTAGCAAGTTTTTTTGCTGAAGGAAATTCTGCAAACAATTGTTTTGATGCTTTTACAGTGTTTTCATCTCTTGTTCGCTGACTCAACACAGTTGAAATCAAAACTTTAAACGAAGTATTAAAGCCGACAACAGGTTTATGAAAGCCAACTTCTTTATGCAAAAGCCTGAGAATTAAATTAATGTTTTTTTTTGCTTTCATTTTTTTTCAATTAATTTTTTTAAATCAAGTTTTCTTTTATGTAATTGACTCCGTTTCTGAAAACTGAAATTCCTTCGCCTTCAAACGGAAGCTGAATTCTTGTGCTTCTGGGATCACAAAAAGAATAAGTGTTTTTTTCTGGATGAGGCATTAAACCAAAAATTCTTCCTGTTGAATCGCAGATTCCAGCAATTGAATCAACTGAACCATTCGGATTTTTTTCGTATTTAAAAACAACGCGGTTTTTTTCGTAAAGTGTTTTTAATGTTTCTTCAGGCATCACCAGTTTTCCTTCTCCGTGGTTTATTGGACAATAAATTGATTCAATTCTTTTAGTCCAAACGCAATGGTTTCCGCCGGATTTTTTTATGGTAATCCATTCATCCTGAAAATGCCCTGAATCATTTGAAATCAAACTGATTTCCTGTTTAAAAAGTTCATCCGAAGCATTCAACAAACCTGATTTAACTAAAGCCTGAAATCCATTGCATATTCCTAAAATTAATTTTTGTTGTTCTAAAAATTCTTCAATTTCTTTTCTTAAATTAAATGCAAGCTTGTTTGCAAGAATTTTGGCAGAAGAAATATAGTCTCCGTCTGCAAAACCTCCAGGCAAAACCAAAGCATGAAAATCCTGCAGTAAAATTTCTTTTCTTTCTAAAGAATTAATATGAACAGCTTTTGCTTCTGCTTGCAAATAATTAAATACATTAACTGTTTCTGCATCACAGTTTGTTCCTGCTGTCCTCAAAACTAAAATTTTCGGCTTCATTTTTTTCACCAATTCAATGTTTTTTTCCAGGCATTTTTTAATTCATTTAACTCTAAATCAATAATTTTTTCTGCGTTTAATCCAGTTACTTCCAAATAATTTTTGTCTGTTACTCTGCCGATTTCACAATAAATGCTTCCCTGCATTTTCTTTTCAAATTCATCCCTGAATTTATATGGAACTTCAACTAAAATCCTTGAATTAGATTCAGAAAACAATAAAACCGCATTAGTTTTTTTGTCTTCGTTTCCTTCAAAAAAAACTTTCCTTAAATCAATTTGTGCTCCAAGCATGCCTCCAAAAGCCATTTCAGCTAATGCAACTGCAAGGCCTCCTTCACTGCAATCATGCATTGAACGAATAATTCTTTCCTCGTTTTTTTCTCCAATTAAACTTAATTCAGATAATCCTTCATAAGCTTTTAATGCTTCTATTGCATTCACTTCAGGAACATTTTTTCCTGTTTTATTATGCAGTTTAAGAAAATGGCTTCCGCCTAACTCATTTCTTGTTGCTCCAACCAAAAAAATCACATTGTCTTTTTCTTTAAAATCCATAGAAATCCTTTTTTGTGCGTCAGGCATTACTCCTAAAGCAGAAATCAACAAAGTAGAAGGAATAGAAATAGTTTTGTCATTTAATTTGAATTCATTATAAAAAGAATCCTTGCCTGAAATAAAAGGAGTTCCAAAAGCAATTGCAAAATCTCTGCATGCAAAAGAACTCCTCACCAATTCAGCCAGCTTTTCTTTTGTTGGAGAACTCCAACAAAAATTATCAAGCAAAGCAATATGATTCATTTGAGCTCCAACACAAATTAAATTTCTTACTGCTTCATCTATTGCGCTTGCAGACATCCAGTAAGAGTCAATGTCTCCATACAAAGGATTAATTCCGTTGGAAACAGCAATTCCTTTCTTTGAATCAAACAAAGGCTTTATAACTGAAGCATCGCTTGGACTGTCGTTTTCTTTTCCCATTAAAGGCTTAATAACAGAAGTTCCCTGAACTTCATGGTCATACTGCCTTATTGTTGTTTCCTTTGAAGCAATATTCGGCATTGCAAGCAGTTTCAATAAAATTTGATTAAAATCAGAAGGCTCATTAAATTCTTCTTTCAAGTTTTTTTCTTTCCATTCTGCTTCCCAAATGCATTTAGGCAGAGCGTTATGCAAAAAACTCATTTCCAAGTCAATTATTTTTTGTTCTTCAAAAAAAACCTCTAATTTTTTTGAGTCAGTGAATTCTCCTAAAACAACTGCTTCAACATCTTCTTTAGAGCATAATTCAATAAACTCTTTTTCATTTTCTTGCGGAACAGCTAAAATCATTCTTTCCTGTGATTCACTTACCCATATTTCCCACGGTTTTAATCCCTTATACTTCAAAAGAGCTTTCTCTAAATGAACTACTGCTCCGGTTTCTTCTGCTATTTCGCCTATTGCAGAACTAAAACCTCCTGCCCCACAGTCAGTAATGCAATTATATAATTTTTTGTCTCTTGCCTGCAAAAGCACGTCCATCATTTTTTTTTCTTCAATAGGATTTCCTATTTGCACGGCAGTTGAAGCAGTTTCTTCTGTTAATTCAGCTGAAGAAAAAGTTGCGCCATGAATTCCATCTCTGCCAGTTCTTCCTCCAACCACAACAATTTTGTTTCCTTTTTCAGCTTTCTTTTTATGCATTCCTTTAGGAATTAAACCAATTGTACCGCAGTACACTAAAGGATTCCCCAAATACCTGTCGTCAAACAATATTGCTCCATTAATAGTGGGAATTCCCATTCTGTTTCCGTAATCCCTTACTCCAGCTCTTACTCCCTTAAAAATTCTTTTAGGGTGTAGTAAGTTTTCAGGAATTTTATTTCTTTCTGCTTCAAAATCTCCAAAACAAAAAACATCAGTGTTGGCAACAGGTTTTGCTCCCAATCCAACACCCAAAATATCTCTTATAACTCCCCCTATTCCTGTGTTAGCTCCTCCATAGGGATCCAAAGCAGAAGGATGATTATGGGTTTCAACTTTAAAAGCTGTATCAAAGTTTTCATTAAAAGAAATTATTCCAGCGTTATCAGAAAAAACTGAAACCAGCCAGCCCTTGTTTTTGCTAATCCTGTTTGTAGCTGTCTTAATTGTTTCTCTAAACAAGTTTTCAATTCTTTTTTCTTTTGTGTCTCCATTCAAAAAAACTTCCCTGTAATTAAAAGCAGAATTAAATATTTTATGTTTGCAGTGCTCACTCCAAGTTTGCGCTAAAGTTTCAAGTTCTGCCTGAGAAGGATTCATTTTTTTTTCTTTAAAATACTTTTGAATTACTTTCATTTCATTTTCATTCAAAGACAAAAGCATTCTTTTGCTTAAATCCATTAACTCTTTATCATTTAAACCAATTAATTTAATTTCATTTTCCATTTTTTCACTTTTTGATTTCTTTTATTTCAAAAGATTCAATTATTTCGTTTGCAAGAAAATTCCTGCAAATTCGGTTTATTTCTTCTTTTGTTATTCCGGAAAAAAAATATTTTTTTGATGTTTTAATTGACTCGTTTTCAGCAAAATTTCTTTTAAGCAAATCTTTTACTCCGGTCATTGCTGCATTTCCTTCATTGTCTGTTGTTCCAGGCAAAAGCTTTATTTCAGCTGTCCAGTCAGCATTAATTTCTGTATCAGAATTAATTTTATAGTCTTCTACTACAGGATCAGCAAAAAGACTTGAAGCAGTTTTTTTGAGTTCTTCTTCTGATAATTCTGCATTAACATAATAACATTTAATTATTTTCAGGGAATCCAGTTTAATTCCCAAATCAAACAAAACATCATTTTTTATTGCTCTTGCCTCAGAATCATTTTCTTTTTCTTTAAAAAACACTTCAATTTTATTCATTTTTTTTCCTCAAATAGTTTAAGATAACAGCTTTTTTTATTTTGTTTGCTTTTCTGTTATTTTCCAGATTTCCTGATGAATTTCATTTTTTGATTTAAGTTTTTCTTTTGAAACACAGTCAATTTTAATCCAGTTTTCTTCTTTTTTGCATAACTCCAAAAAAATTTCTCTTGTTTTTTTTTGGAAAATTAAATCTTTTTCATGAATATCCTTTTTTTCTTTCATGTAATTCTTTTGCTTTCTTGACTCCATTAATTTCTGAGAAAATTCAATTGGAACATCTAAAAAAAACACTAAATCAGGGGAAGGCATTCCAGCTTCAATTTTTTTAAGCCAATCCAAAAACTCATGCTTTTTTTGTCTGCTTTCAAATTTTGCTGTCTGAAAACCAAAATTAGAAGTATAATATCTGTCCATTAACAAAACAAAACCTTTTTCTAAAAGTTCTTTGATTTCATTTTTTATTTCATATCTATCCAAAGAATAAAGCAAAGAAACAAATTCTTCAGAAAGCTCTTCTTTTTTTCCAAGTTCTCCCTTCAAATATTTTGCAATCAGTTTTCCAAAAAAAGATTCATACCTGGGAAAAGAAAAAATTTTTGTTTTAATTCCTTTTTCTTTGAGTTTTTCTGCAAGAATTGCGGTTTGAGTGGCTTTTCCGCTTGAATCAAGGCCTTCAAAAACAATAATTTTTCCTTTGTTCATGCTTTTATTATTAAGAAAACAATTTTTTAATCTTTTATTACTCTAAATATCATTTAAATGAACAAAAAACAAAAAGAAATGGAATACCTAAATTTTTTGTTTTCTTCCCACAAGCTTGGAACAAAATTAGGTTTGGAAAGAATTTCTTTTTTATTAAAAGAATTAGGAAGCCCTCAATACAAATTCAAAACCATTCATATTGCAGGAACAAACGGAAAAGGATCAAACGTAGAATTAATCAGCCGGATTTTAATAGAACACGGCTTCAAGACAGCGGCCTATATTTCTCCTCACATAAAAAAATTCAGTGAAAGAATAAAAATCAACGAAAAAGAAATTTCAGACAAAGACTTAATTAAAGAAATCAAAAAAATAAAAAAAATCATTGAAAAAAAACAAAAAATCGATTCATCTTTTCAGCCAACTTTTTTTGAATTCAGTGTAGCAATAGCCTACAATTATTTTGCAAGAAAAAAAGTTGATTATGCGGTAATTGAAACAGGATTAGGCGGAAGACTTGATGCAACCAATTTACTTAAACCAGAAATATGCATTATAACAAACATTTCAAAAGAACACACAAATTATTTAGGAGACACAATTGAAAAAATTGCAGGAGAAAAAGCTGAAATAATAAAACCAAATTCAATTGCAGTAACCGGAGAAACAAAAAAGAATGTTCTTCAAATAATCAGAAAAAAAGCAAAAAAAGAAAACGTTAAATTATTTGAAGCAGAAAAAGAATGCACTGCAACAAATTATTCTTTTTCTTTATTAAAACAAAAATTTGATTTAAAAGTTCAAAACAAAAAAATAAAAGGAATAGAATTATCTATGCTGGGCAAATTTCAATTAAAAAATGTTTTCACTGCAGTTCTGACAGTAAAAAAACTTGCAGAAAAAAACAATTTTTCTTTCAGCAAAACAAAAACAAAAAAAGGCCTGAAAAAAGCGTTTGTTCCCGGAAGATTTCAGTTAATAAACAAAAATCCTTTGATTGTATTTGATGCAGGCCACAATCCAGCCTGCTTTAAAAAAATAAAAGAAACCCTTCAAATAATGAAGAAAAAAAAATTATACAAAAAACTTATAATTTTGATTGCTTTGTCTTCAGACAAAGAAATAGAAAAAATCAGTAAAATAATTTTTCCTTTGGCTTCAAAAATAATTATTACTCAAGCAAAATACAGAGGAATGGAACTCGAAAAAATTGCAGGGCATGCAGACAAATACAAAAAAGGTTACATTGGCTTTTATGATTCAGACGAAGCATTTGATTTTGCTTTAACTGAAACAGAAAAAAAAGATTTGCTTTTAGCAGTAGGCTCAATTTTCTTTTTAGGAGAAATTAACGTTGACTTTGTTTAATTTTTCAACAAGTTTAAAAATTCTTGCATTATTAATTTTCTTATAAACTTTTTGGCCAGGTGAATTAAAAAATGAAAATTAATTTAAGAAAGTTGATTACAGTAAAAAGAATAATGTTTTTTGCATTATTTGCAGTTCTTGTTTTAATTGCAAAACAAATCAATTTTTCTGCTTTAATAGGAACAGAAAATCAGGCATTCACTTTATTTCAGTTCTTTGGTCCAATAGCAGGAAGTTTTCTTGGGCCTTTTATTGGAGCAGGAACAGTTTTAATTGCACAATTAAGTGAAATGCTTTTGTTTGGCAAAGCATTTGATTTCATTGCATTATTCAGGCTTACGCCAATGATTTTTGCAGCAGTTTATTTCGGGTTATACGCAAAAAAACAATTCAATTATACAGCAGTAATTCCCTTGCTTGCAATAATTGCTTTTGTACTGCATCCAGTTGGACAACAAGCATGGTTTTATTCTTTGTATTGGCTGATTCCCATTCTTGCAGCAGTTTTCAGCAAAAGGCTTTTCTTTAGAAGCCTTGGAAGCACTTTTACAGCCCACGCAATAGGAAGCATTGCATTTTTGTACAGCATTCCAACTACTCCAGACTTATGGATTGCATTAATTCCAATTGTAGCAGTTGAAAGACTATTGTTTGCTTCAGGAATAAGCCTTTCCTTTATTGGATTCACAACAATTTTAACAAAACTCGAAAACTATATTCCAAACAAAATTATTTCAATCAACAAAAAATATGCATTACAGAACATGTTAAGCCGTTAAAAAGGCTTAACTTTTCTCTTTCTTTTCTTCCAAAACGAATTTATTTCTTTTCTTCTTTGTTTTTTTATTACTTTTTTTTGGGGGAAATTAAATGAATTTAGAAAACATAAAAAAACAGGATTCAATTGTATTTAATGCAATAGAAAACGAAACAGAAAGACAAATGTACGGCCTTGAAATGATTGCATCAGAAAACTATGTATCCAAAGCCGTATTAGAAGCCATGGGTTCTGTTTTTACAAACAAATACTCTGAAGGCTACCCTCAAAAAAGATATTATGGAGGCAACGAATTCGTTGACGTAATTGAATCCCTTGCAATCGACCGCGCAAAAAAATTATTTAATGCTGAACACGTTAATGTACAACCTTATTCTGGAAGTCCTGCTAATCAAGCAGTCTTTTTTGCTTTACTGGAATTAGGAGACAAATTTATGGGAATGAGTTTAGCAATGGGAGGCCATTTAACGCACGGTCATAAAATTTCTTTTTCAGGAAAACAATATTCAGCCATAGGCTATGGAGTCGACAAAGAAACAGAATTAATTGACTATGATGAAATCAGAAAAAAAGCATTAGAAGAAAAACCTAAAATGATTATTTCCGGTGCATCAGCTTACCCAAGAAAAATTGACTTCAAAAAACTAAAAGAAATAGCAGAAGAAGTTCAAGCAATTTCTTTTGCTGACATAGCCCATATTGCCGGCTTATGTTGTTCAGGCCTGCACGAAAACCCTGTTCCATTCTTTGATGTAGTCACTACAACCACACATAAAACTTTAAGAGGTCCCAGAGGCGCAATGATTTTATGCAAAGAAGAATTAAGCGAAAAAATCGACAAAGCAGTTTTTCCCGGCTTGCAGGGAGGACCGCATGACCACATTAATGCAGGAAAGGCAGTGGCTTTTGGCGAAGCCTTAAAACCTGAATTCAAAGATTATGGAAAACAAATAATCAAAAACGCACAAACTTTATCTGATTCCCTGCAGGATTACGGTTTTAGAATTGTTTCAGGCGGAACAGACAACCACCTGCTTTTAGTGGATTTAACCAAAAAAGACATTACAGGAAAAGAAGCAGAAACCATTTTAGATGAAGCAGGAATTTACTGCAACAAAAACATGATTCCATTTGACACCAAATCTCCTTTCAATCCATCCGGAATCCGATTGGGAACACCTGCTTTAACTACAAGAGGCTTTAAAGAAAATGAAATGAAACAAGTCGCTGAATGGATCAACAAAGTAATTGAATCCAAGTCAGATACTTTAGTGAGAAAAAAAGTCCGCGAAGAAGTAAAAGAATTATGCAAAAATTTCATTATTTACTAAAAAAACTGAATTTTGCTAATCAGCACATTAATAACAAAGTACTACTATTATTTTTTATGACTAAAATAAAAAAATCAAATAAACTTTTTTTAACGCAAAATCATCACCCAAAAAAAAACCCTAAGATATGGATTAAATTACTGAATTCAGTGAGCAGGACAGGCCATACAAGCGGACCAACAAGCGAGAACTATATTCAGGGATATAAAACAGTGTTTGAAAAATGGGGAATAATCAACAAAAGAGGCATTGACTTAAATGCAGTGAACAAAGTAATTAAAGAATACGATGAAACAAGAAAACTGCCTGAATTCAAGCCTTAAACCAAATTCTTTAAATGATTTTATTTAGTAAAACAACTGCCGCGTCCAGCCTGACATGCGGGCAAAGCAGTTTAAAAAGAAACCCTTTAAAGACTTCATTTGCTAAAATATTTATGGCAGAAAAGATAATTAATGGAACAAAGCTTGCAGAAAAAATCAAGTCTGAAGTCGCTTTAGAAATAAAAGAATTAAACTTTAAACCAAAACTGTCCCTGATTTTAGTTGGAAACGACCCTGCCTCACAAATTTACGTGAAAAAAAAGCATTCAGCCTGTGAAGAAGTTGGAATCATTTCAGACCAGCATTTTTTTTCAGAAAATGTTTCAGAACAAGAAATAATTGACTTAATTGAAGAACTAAACAAAGATAATTCTGTTTCAGGAATTTTAGTTCAACTTCCACTGCCAAAACAAATTAATGCATGGAAAATAATGGAATTAATTTCTCCTTCAAAAGACGTTGACGGCTTTCACCCAATTAATGCAGGAAAAACTTTAATAGGACAAGAAAGCTTTAAGCCTGCCACTCCATTAGGAGTAATAAAAATACTTGAAAGCATTAAAATCAAATTAGAAGGCAAACACGCTGTTATTGTCGGCACAAGCAATATTGTTGGAAAACCATTAGGATTAATGCTGTTAAACAAGAAATGCACTGTTTCTTACTGCAATAAATTCACTTCAAATTTAAAAGAACACACTAAGCAGGCAGACATTTTGATTTCTGCTGTAGGCAAACCCAAACTCATTACAAAAGACATGATTAAAAAAAATGCAATAGTAATTGATGTAGGTACAACAAAACTTGATTCAGGCAAACTATCCGGAGACGTGGATTTTGATGAAGCCAAAAAAATTGCTTCATTTATTACTCCGGTTCCAGGCGGAGTTGGACCATTAACTGTTGCCTGCTTAATGCAAAACACATTAAAAGCCGAGAAAATGAAAAAAATACTAAAATAAATAAAATCAAAAAAATAAGGAATAAAAAAAATAATTAAAAGAAAAAAATTAATGAAAAAAAATTAAAAGAATTTAAAGGAAAAAAAATCATGAAAATCAAAATTTTTTGGGAATTAAAATGAAGAGAATCGCTGTTTTAGGTTCAACTAATGGAACAGATTTTCCTGCAGTATTTGATTCAGTTCAAAATATGGACGCAAAAATTTCTGTTGTAATCTCAAACAAAAAAAATGCAGGAATTTTAGAGAAAGCAAAAGAAAAAGCAGTTGAAACTTTATTCATTGACCCAAAAAATTTTAAGTCAAGAGAAGAATGCGACAAAAAATTATTGAATGAATTAAAAAAAAGAGGCATTGATTTAATTGTTTTAATCGGCTACATGAAATGGATTACAAAACCTTTATTGGAAGCCTACAAAAATAAGATAATGAATATTCATCCTTCTTTGCTTCCAGACTTTCCCGGCATGGACTTAAATGTCCACAAGGCAGTTCTTGATGCAGGCAAAAAAGTTTCCGGCGCAACAGTGTTTTTTGTTGATAAAGGCCAAGACTCCGGTCCAGTCATTTTACAGGAATCAGTTGAAGTAATTGAAGGGGAAACAGTTGATTCCCTGAAAAAAAAGATTCAGGCAGTTGAACAAGAAATCCTTCCAAAAGCCATCAAATTATTCTGCGAAGACAAACTAAAAGTTAAAGGAAAAAAAGTAATTATTTTGGAATAAAATGAAGTTTAATGAAAAAAAGCAAAAAATTGAATCAGCAATTAATTGAATAAAAAATAAAATGAAATAAACAAAAAAAGAATTAAATTGAATAAAAATAAAAAAGAATTGAGGAATTATTTAATTGAAGTGAATTTTTTTTATGACTGAAGTTAAAACAGCTTTAATTAGTGTTTCAAACAAAACAGGCTTAATTGCTTTTGCCCATGAACTCCAAAAGCTTGGCATTAAATTGATTTCAACCGGCGGAACCTTTAAAGCCTTAAAACAGGCAGGAATTAAAGTACAAAAAGTATCTGATTTCACTTCTTTCCCTGAATTAATGGACGGCAGAGTCAAAACATTGCATCCAAAAATTCATGCAGGCATTCTAGCTTTGCGTGACAACAAAAATCATTTAGAGCAAGCCAAAAAAAATTCCATTGAATTCATTGACTTAGTTGTAATCAATTTATATCCCTTCAAAGAAACAATAGAAAAAAACTCTTCTTTTAGTGAATGCATTGAAAACATTGATATTGGCGGGCCTTCAATGATTCGTTCTGCAGCCAAAAACCATAAGTTTGTCGGAATAATAACTTCTCCTGCTCAATACCCTGCAATTCTGAATGAATTAAAGAAAAACAAAAACAATTTATCTGATTCAACTAAAAAAGAGTTAGCAAGAAAAGCCTTTGAATTAACTGCATCCTATGATTCCATTATATCCAATTACCTTAATGAACAATTCGGCGTTAAATTTCCTGAAACCCATTCCCTTTCATTCAATAAAATCGCTGAAGCCAGATATGGCGAAAATCCTCATCAGTCAGCCTCAATTTATTCTGATGCAATAAAATCCAAAGGAAACTTAACTGATATTGAAATCCTTAATGGAAAAGAAATGTCTTTCAACAATTATTTTGATGCTGACTCCTGCTTAAATTTATGCAAAGAATTTTCCCAGCCAGCAGCAGTTATTCTCAAGCATACTAATCCCTGTGGAGTCGCAGTTTCAGATAAACTTGAAGACGCTTTTCAAAACGCTTTGGACTGCGATCCAGAATCAGCTTTTGGCGGGGTAATTGCCTTAAACAGAAAAGTTAATTTGGAAACCGCAAAAAAAATTACTTCTTTTTTCAACGAAATCGTTTTGGCTCCAGATTACGACAAAGATGCTTTAATTGAACTTAAATCCAAGAAAAACCTTAGAGTCATTAAAGTAAACAATTTTAATTCAGTTATTTCTGGTTTTGATTTAAAGAGAATCAAAGGCGGTTTACTCGTCCAAGACTTTGATAAAAAGAAAATTTCCAAAAATGAATTAAAAATTGTTTCCAAGAAACAGCCTTCTGATGAACAGCTTGATGAATTATTGTTTGCTTGGACTGTCTGTAAGCACGTTAAATCCAATGCAATCGTAATAAGCAGGAATAAATCTGTTGTTGGTTTAGGCATTGGCCAGACTTCCAGAGTTAAATCTGTTAAAATCGCTTTAGAGCAATCCCAGTCAAAACTAGACAACGCTGTTTTGGCTTCTGATGGTTATTTTCCTTTTGCTGATTCAATTGAAGCCTTACCTTCAGAAATTCAGGCTGTCGTTGAGCCCGGCGGAAGCATTCGAGACAACGAAGTAATTGAGGCTGCAGACAAAAAAGGCATTTCACTGGTTTTTACTGGGGCAAGACACTTTAAGCACTAGCCGATTTCGCTCGGCTGTGACGAAATATGTCGCCCTGTTTGCAACAGGGCATTAATATTCTTCTTATAGTTCGAATTTGATTTCCCTCATTTAACTGCAGGGATATATACATATATCGGAAATGCAACGCTTTTTCTGGTTGAATTTTTTTTGAAATAAACAAGCCAGATTTCTTTCTCATTTTTATGGTGTTCTGCAAGCCAGGAACGCCATGCTTTTCTGTTAGTTGCATAAAGCGTTTTTCCAATTTTCATCTAATTAATCAAATAATGATATCAATAAAAAACAAGGCAAAAACCACTCTTGCACAAAACATCAAAAAAACCAGATTATTGTTTATTCCGCATTGTGGTGGGCGGCTTTTACAGTTTTCCTCAATTATAGTATTTAGATGCTTAACTAAAATGAGAATTCATTCTTCCATTCTGTTAAACAAATAAATTGTCAGAGAAATGAAGACAGCAGTGAAGACGAATAAACCAGTAAACAAAGAAAAAAAGGGATTTCAGAGATAAATGAAAAAATAGTTTTTTACGTCTTTTCTTTTTCTGCAAAAAAATTCGTCGATTGACTTAGAATAAACTTTAAGAACCTTTTTTTGCTGAATAAATAAATTTAAATACATCATTATAATATATTATAATGGTGGTGTTGTGGAAATGTTTGAAGCAAAAGTAAGGAAAGTGGGAACTTCTTTAGGAGTATTGATTCCTAAAGAGAATGCAGAAAAAAGCAGGCTGAAAGAAGGCTCTAAAGTTAAAATAGTTGTAGTCAAAAAAAACCTGAAGCTGATTGACAAAATGTTTGGTTCAGTTAAAGGAAAACCGTTTGAAAGAGACCATTCAGACAGAGTGATTTAATGCTTTTGGACACTTATGCCTGGGTTGAATACTTTTTGGGTTCAACTAAAGGAAAAAAAGTTAAAAAAATGCTTAAAGAAAATGAGTGTTTTACTTCAGCTATTTCTCTAGCTGAAATCAGTTGTTGGCTAAGAAAAAACAAGGAAAGCAGGGAAAAGCTGGATTCAGTTAAAAATTTTTCTACTGTTTTATCCTTGGATAACGATTTGCTTGAATCAGCAGGAATAATCAGTTATGAAAAAAAGCAGTCAGTAAAAGATTTTGGTTTGGTTGATGCAATCATTCTTGCAACATCAAAAATTTATGATTTGCCGGTAGTAACAGGAGACAAGCATTTTGAAAAAGAAAATGCAATAATGCTTTAACAAATCTGGATTTTACTTTAAGTGTTTTGCATACTTTCCAAGGGCTTCATCAGAATTAAGCAGTTTTCTTTTTCCACTATCAATTTCTTTGTTTAGCCTATCAAGCTTTCTGTTTACTAACTCAACTTCATTCATTAAACCACTCATAAAATTTCACCTGCATTCAATAATTTCTTTTTCGGTAATAATTTTTTGCACTGGAATATCATGTTTTTCGCAAACAACTTTTTTGCTGATTTGATTGGAAAAAGCAAGGGCAACAACCGGAACTTTTTTGGAGATTCCTTTCAAAAATTTATCATAATAGCCTTTGCCGAAACCGATTCTATTTCCTTTTTTGTCAAATACAATGCCTGGAACAATAATAAAATCAAGGTCTTTTTTATTGAACGGACGAACAAACTTTTCTAACGGCTGGAAGATTCCATACTTGTTTGGAAACAATTCTTTGTTGAAGTCTTTTAACTGGCTTAAATGAATGACTTCTTTTTTGAAGTCAATGACTGGAACAACCACTTTCTTTTTTCTTTTAAGTAATTCTAAAATGATTTCTCTTGTTTGAACTTCAGATTTAAATGAAATGTATACCATAACTTTTTGTGCTGTCCACAAGTCTTTTACTGAAAAAAGCTTTTCTTTTATTTCAGCGCTTTTTTCAATGATTTCTTCTGTTGAAAGAGCATCTCTTTTCTGCATGAATTGTTTTCTTTGTTTTTTCTTCATATCAATTAAATTACGCTGAAAGTAATTAAAAACAGCCGGCATGCAAAACTTTTTTAAGTGGAAAACTTATTTATTTAAAGAGGATATTAAATGGAAGAACAGGTGTTGGCAGAAAAAATAAGTCAGGCAATAGATTTTAATTTAAGCCAGATTTTTAATGAAATAGACTTAAAAGTAAAAAGCATTAATCAAATTAAAGCAGAATCATTAAAAGAAATGAAGCCTGCAGTAAATGAAAGCAGAATACTGGTTTTTTCAGAACTAAAAGGAAGCCAGGAAAAAATAAAAGCAGTAATCAGCTTCAACAAAGAAAATGCGTTAATGATGGCAGACTTAATTAAAGGAGCATCATTTGGAGCAACAAAAAATATTTCAATAAAAGAAATGAATGCATTGAAAACAATTTCAAGCAATTTATTTAAAGCAGCAGTTAATTCCCTGAATTCAGTTTTAGCTTCAAATATACAATTCTCTGAAACAAAAGTAATTTTTTCTTTCAGTGCATTCGAAAACGAATTAATTGCAGGAAATCTTACAGGAACAGGAAAATTATTTGAATTAAGTTTAATTGTTGGTGGAACAAACATTAAAGGCAAAATGAAATTTTTTGCTTCAAATCAAATGATAAAGTGATAAAAAAATGGCAAACCAATTACTTGAAAAACTAGAATCAGAGTTTCCTAAAACAGAACAAAACATGTTTCATTTAATTGACGTAAAAAAAACTGAATATTTTTCATGCGTTCCTGAAATAATTAAATCTCTTCCAAACAAAAAAACATGCATTATAAGTATCCCAAGAGAAGGACAAAAAATATTAACTGAATTAAAAAAGAAAAAAATTGAAACAAAAAACATTTTAGTCTTAAGCGGAATAAAAGCAGATGAAACAAACCCGCAGATTAAAGTTTTTGAACCGCAATGGGATTTAAATGCATTAAAAAATTCAATCAGTTTTGCAGTAAAAAATTTTCAGGCAGATTTCTTTGTATTTGATTCAGTAAACATACTTAACTTGTTTTTAGAACAAAAAGAATTAATTGAATTCATGCAAAAATTTATTTCAATTTTAAAGCAAAGAAACATGCAGGCAGTCTTTGTTAGTATAGCTGATGAATTGCCTGACCAAACAGCAGTAAGAATTGAAGGATTAATGGATCAAAGAATTTCATTAGAAAAATTTTTAGGCAAAAAAATAAAAATTCAGCAAAAAAAACCAAAAAAACAAGTAATAAAACAGCCAACCAAAAAACAAGCAGTAAACGTGAAAGAATTAAAGAAAAGCATTTCGCAGATAATCAGAGAAGAAGCAAAAAAAATTGCAGAAGAAACCAAAAAAAACCTTGAACTAAAACACGAAAAAGAATTAAAAGAAAAACCAAAAAAAACAAAACCAAAACAAAAACCTGTTCATAAATTAGAAAAAGAAAAAGAAAAATTAAGGCTTCAAAGAAAACTTGAATTACTGCAAAAATCTTTGGAGTTAGAAGTAATAAGCCAAAAAGCTTTTGATGAAGGAAAAAGGCAAATACAAGAAAAAATGAGAAAAATTTAACTAAAAAAACAAAGATTTATAAAAGAGAATAAATATATTCTATGTTAATTAAAAAATAATTTAGGGGTGAACCAATGCCAAAAAAGAAGAAAAAAACCTCAGGAAAAAAGAAAACAACAAAAAAAACCAGAAAAAAAAAGACAACAAAAAAGACTATAAAACCAAAATTACAGAAAAAAAGCAAAGAATTTCTTTCATCAGCTTTAACTGAAATAGAACATCAACTGGAATCATTGCAGTCCACTAAAAAACAAATGGAAAGAGACTTATATTTGCTGGCATTGGATTTCAATGACACTCAAAACGAAGAAAACAAGCTAAGAGACAAAATATCAAAATTAGTGCAGAAAGAAACACAATTAAACACCAAAAAAACAGAACTGAAAGCAGGAATGCAGGAATTACAGGAAAAAATAAACAAAGTAACAAGAATTGACGCTGAAATGAAGGGAATGGAATAACAAATTCCTTTTTTTTTTAATTTATTTATTTTTGATTCTTATAATTTTTTTTAATTATTTTTTTTGCCGGCTTTAGTGTTTTCAATTAACTGTTTTTTGAATTCATTCAAATATTCTCTGGGAATTTTTCCTGCAGCAGCAGGAATATGCCCTCCTGCAGTTGCTTCAGGAATGCCTTTAATGCTTTTTTCCAGCAAGTCATTTACTTTAACTTTATAGTCTTGTCTTCTAGCAGAAAAATAAATGTGTTCTCCTCCAAAATCTTGAACTAAAACAATTGTTTTGTCAGGAAATTCATCAGAAAGACTGTTAATTAAAACTGATTTAATTGAATGCTCCGGCTTTAATTCAAAATAAATTAATTCTTTGGCTTCAAAAACTTCTTTTTTTGTTTTGAATTCTTCAAGCCATTTGTTTAATTCTTCTTTTAATTCATTTAAGTCATTAATTAAATCTTTTTTCATTAAATCTTCAGGTTTTTTTGCATTAAAAAAAACATTCATTAAATCGTTTATTTTATGAAAATCAATTACTTCGATTGCTTCAATTAATTCCACTACTTTCATTAAACTGCTTTTCTGGTATTTTTTTTTTGAATCAATTCTTTCAATAATTGAATCAACAAAATCTTTCCATTCAGAGTAAGCGTTATCGCCAAGCAAACCTATTCCTGCAATCCAGTCTGAATCCCTTAAATCAGTTAAATCAGAAAACAAATCAAAACATAACTTGGATGCAGGATATTTGCTTCCTTCAATTCCTGTTAAATCCTGGCTTTTAATCATCAAAGTATTTTTTGAATTCAAATCAAAGTATTTTTTATGATGATCCAATACAAGAATTTTTGAAAATTTTTCTAGTTCTTTTACTGTATCAGGGTTTTGATCAAGACATAAATCCACTGAAATCAAAAACTGGATTCCTTTTCTTCTGAATTTTTCAACAGTTTTATTCAATAAAGTTATTTGACCTGGATTCTGATGAAAAAACAAAGGTTTTTTTCCTGTAATTTTTTCCAAAGCTTTTCCTGTAATAATTCCTGCACTTATTCCATCAGGGTCAGTATGATGCAGTACTCCAATTTTTTTGTTTTTGTTTTCTAAAATTATTTCCTTAAATTTTTGTTTAAATGAATTCATAAACTAAAAAAAAAATTAAAGAAAGCCTTAAAAAGAGGATCTAGCATTACTGCTATGTGGTGATTTTATGGGCTATAGTCATACAAACAGCAAAGGAATAACTTATTATTTGCATTCAAAAGGAAAACTTTATTTTTTTTCTAAAAAAGAAGATGATTCAATTGATTTGCCTGAAGGCTACACTGTAGTGGAAAACCAGAGAACAGGTCTGCCCATGATTAAACGAAAATAAAAAAACTGGTTTTTAATGAAAGAAAAAATAAAAGAATTTTTTTCTAAAACAAAAGCAGACAGTTTAATAATAAGAAATTTCAGTAATTTTTCTGACCCTAATTTTTATTTTTTTTCTCAGTTAAGCAGAGAAAAATATGAAAACAATTTTATGGTTATAGCAAAAAACAAAAAACCTGTAATTATTTCTTCTGCTTTAGAGGGAGCAGGAATCCCTGACTCAAAAAATTATTTAGTTAAAACAATAAACAAAAAAAAAGATTTTTTGAAAGCATTAAAGAATTCAGTTAAAGGAAAAACAATCGGCTTAAATTTTGAGGTTTTTCCTGTAAACAAAATGAAAAGACTTAAACAAGAACTTAAAGGAAAAAAATTCACTGATGTTTCAAAAGAGCTTGCAGAAACCAGAAGCACTAAAACAAAACAAGAAATAAAAAAAATAAAAAAAGCCTGTGAAATAACTGAAAAAACTTTTTTGGAAATAAAATCAATTTTTAAGCCTGAAATAACTGAATTAGAGCTTGCTTCAGAACTTGAATTCAAAGCAAAAAAACTTGGAGCCGAAGAACTTGCTTTTCCATTAATTGTTGCTTCAGGAAAAAATTCAAGTATTCCTCACCATAACACTTCAAACAAAAAAATCAAAAAAAATGAATTAATTTTAATTGACTTTGGAGTAAAATACAAAGGATACTGCTCTGATTTAACTCGAATGTTTTTTTCAGGAAAAACTCCAAAAAAATTTAATGAATTATATGCAAAAGTTGCTGAAGCAAAAAAGCTTGCAGAAAAAGAATTAGGGCAGGGAAAAGATTATTCTAATGCATTCAAAAAAGCAGATGAATTCCTAAAAAAAGAGCTTGGACAAAATTTAATGCATGATATTGGCCACGGCCTTGGATTGGAAGTGCATGATTTTCCCAAAAAAAATTTTGGCAAAAAAAACATTTTAAGAAAAGGAATGGTTTTAACTATTGAACCAGGATACTACAAAAAAGATTTTAGGGGAATAAGAATAGAAGACGATTATTTAATTACTGAAACTGGATTCAAAAAACTTTCTAATGCTCCTGAAAAAATTACTGAAATTTAAATACAAAAAGCATTTATATTACTTAATTTCTTAATTTTACAGTGAAATTTAATGCCTAAACCTAAACCCAAAAAAAGAATTAATTTTGGAAACAAAAGAAACAGAAAAACAAAGTATACTGTAAGAGTAGATTTACATAAACCTGGATTTGAACGCAAATTTAAAACTTCAAGAACTATTGCTGATGAAACAAAAATAACAATTGAAGGGCAGGATAAAAGACAATTAAAACAGAAACACAAAAGGTTTCTTGAAAAAAACCCTTACAAAGAAATTAAGGGAACAACAAAAGAATTATACGCAAAAAGAAAAGGAATTAAAGCAGGAAAAACCAAAAAACCCAAAAAAAGAAAAGAAAAAAAACGTAATGAGGGTTCTAATTCAGGAAAAGCTGTCTGGCCAAAACCTGATTTTATGTAATTCTGGAAATAATTAAATAATTAATAAAAGGAGAGTGATTTTTTTGCCAAAAAAACCTGTAAAAAGAAAGAGTTTCAGCCGTCAAAAAGCTGGTGGCCAAAAGAAACATACTCGGAGAACAGACATAACTGTAGGATTAGATAAGAACACTGTTAGAGCAACTTTTCATAAACCAAAAAAAGTTTCTGATCAAAGAAGAAGAACTGTTAAACCTGGAAAATTAATTGAAACCAACGACCCTAGCTGGATAGAAAGAAAGGACACCGGCAGAATGCGCACTGTAGTTCCAAGAAACCATGTAATGCAGGGTGATAGAATACTCGCTTCAGGTTTTTACAAAAGAGGGGAAAAAACATTTACCAGAAATACACGAGGAATAAGTGTTTCAAGAAATAAAAAAACTAAAAAAGGAAGAAAAGGAAATCGTAAACAGAGTTCTGGAAGAGCCAGTGTTTCATCAATTATGAAAATGGTTTCAAAAAAGGGAAAAAAGTGATTTTTTAATTCATTTTTTATTCTTTTAGTTCTTTTTTTGTATTCATGGCCTTCCAGCTGAATAAAGCAAAAGACGCAATTGAAGCAGGCATTAATTCAGATAAAATGCTGATTGTAATAGGAGAATGCTTTGTTCAATACCAGGGAAGAGCAGGAAGCAGGCTTCCAAAAGGAAAAAGAATGCTTTTAATTAAATCAGATAAAAGTTTTGCTATTCATCAGAACACTAAATTAAGGCCGATTAATTATATGATGAATGCAGTTCCTTCAATTTTATTGGATGACGAAAACAAATGCCTTGTTATTTCTGCTTTAAAAAGAAAGCCAAAAGAAAAAATTGAAGTCTTTTTTTATTCAGTTGATTTTGTGGATTCATTTGAAATTGACGGAAACAAAGAATTAAGGCTGTTTGGTTCAGAAAGAGAATTAAGTGATTTGTTAATGCAGGATTTAAGTGTTTTAGAAAAAGGATTAAAAGCCTTAAAAAAAGAAGTTCCATTAAGAAAAGGAGTCATAGACATTATGGCTGAAGACAGAAAAGGAAACATGGTTGTAATTGAAGTTAAAAGAAGAAGAGCAGATTTAAATTCTGTAAGACAATTACACAGTTATATGAAGCAGGTTGAATCAATTAAAGAAAAAAAAACCAGAGGAATTTTATGTGCGCCTTCAATTGGAAAACCTGCAATGGAATTACTGGAAAAATATGGTTTAGAGTACTGCAGACTTGATTATGAAATTCATAATCCTCATGCAGAAATCAAAGGCCTTCATAAAAAACAGAAAACTTTGTTTGAGTGATTGAATGAAAAAAATGCCTGGAATAAAAATTCAATATAAAATAAATTTAAAAACAGGCATTAAAGCAAGATATTTTATTTCAGAGGGAATTCCGTCAAGAGATTTTGCTTCATCTCCTGAAATAAGAAAAGCAATAAACGAGTTTGGAAAAAACTATAAAATAAATCCTATAGGAAGAGAATTAGGGTTTATTAGAGCGTCTGTTAAAGAAAACAAACTGGATTTAATTGATGTTTGTCCTTTTTGGGAGTACAAGGAATTTATTGGAAAAAAAATTGGTAGAATACTTGAAAACAGGTTTAGAGCAAAAATAACTGAAGTTTTTCCTTCAGTTAAGAAAGTCAGGGAATGGGAGCCAAATACACCAAGAATTAAAAGCAATAAAAAAGCAGGACTGAAAAACCCTTATACTGTAAATGACTGGAAAAAAAAGTTTCGCAGGCCGAAAAGAAAGCCAAAATGAAATTCACTGAACACTTTAATTAAATTTTGTTTTTTTATTTTTTTTTAGGAGGGAAAAAAAATGAAGGTTTTGTTGATAGGAAGTACTGCAAGAGCAGATTGTATTGCAGAAGCAATTATAAAAAGTAAATTAAAGCCTGAATTGTATGCAGTAATGCCTGTATTAAATCCCGGCGTAAAACAGAAAGCAAAAGAATTAATTGTGCATTCAATAATGGATTTTTCTTTTATAGCTGATTACGCAAAAAAAATTAAGCCGGATTTTGCTTTTATTGCACCAGATGACCCTTTAGCAGAAGGCTTGGTAAACAAATTAGAAGAAATTAACGTAAAAAGTTTTGGCCCAAAAAAAGAGACTGCAAGAATTGAATCCAGCAAAAGTTTTGCAAGAGAATTAATGAAAAAACATGAAATAGAAGGACTGCCGGAATTCAAAATTTTTTCAGACAATCAGGGAATGCAGGATTTCAGTGAAAAACTTGAACAAATTGTAGTAAAACCCGATGGTTTAACAGCAGGAAAAGGAGTAAAAGTTCAGGGAGACCATTTTGATTCAAAAGAAACAGGATTAAGTTATGCAGACAAATTACTTGAAAAAGAAAAAGTAATAATAGAAGAAAAACTTGAAGGCGAAGAATTTTCTCTTCAAAGTTTTTGTGATGGAAAAACTGTATTGGATTGTGTTCCTGCACAAGATCATAAAAGAGCGTTTGAAAATGATTTAGGGCCAAATACAGGAGGAATGGGTTCATATTCGTGCGAAAATCGATTGCTTCCTTTTCTGGAAGAAAAACATTTAAAGCAGGCTCATGAAATAACTAAAAAAATTGCTTTGGCAATAAAAAAAGAAACAGGAACAGAATTCAAGGGAATTTTATACGGTGGATTCATGTTAACTAAAAAAGGAGTAAAAGTAATTGAATTTAATGCAAGGTTTGGAGACCCTGAAGTAATGAATGTTCTGCCTTTGCTTAAAAACGATTTTGTTGAAGTATGCCAAAAAACAATAAATGGAACATTAAATGAAATCCAGCTTGAATTTGAACCAAAAGCTTCTGTATGCAAGTATGTTGTTCCAGAAGGCTATCCTATTGCACCAGTAAAAAATCAGTTCATTGAATTCAAAGAAACAAAAGCAAAACATTATTTTGGAGCAATAAACGAAAAAAACAATCATTATTTGATGACTGGTTCAAGAGCAATGGCTTTTGTAGGACACGGCAATTCACTTGATGAAGCAGAACAAATTGCTCAAAATGCAGTTAATTTAGTTCAAGGAAAAGTTTTTTTCAGAAAAGACATCGGCACAAAAGAATTAATAGAAAAAAGAGTTCGAAATATGAAGTCATTGTTTAAATGAAAAAACTTTTTAAGTTTTGGGTTCAAGTTTATATTTGATTAAAAATGATGGGAAAATGCAAGAGATGCGAAAAAAGAGATGAATTAAAAGGCGGTTTATGCGAAGACTGTATTGAAGAAGAAGAAGCAAAAAGAATCCCGGTGGACAAACCAAGAGAAAAACCATCAAAAGAAGAAATACAAAAAGAAATAGAAGAAAAAAGAAGAGATAAAAGTTTCTGGACGAACTTTTAACGTTTAACTTTGTTGTTTTCAAGATTGCTTAATCTTACATTCAGGTTAATTTGTTCGTTTTCCAAGTCTCTAAGCTTTTTGTCCAAGGATTCAATTTTTTCGTTTAACATAACTGTTTGCTTAACTATTCCCACAGGCATTAAATTCCCCATATAAAGTTATAAAGTGAAATCTTTTTATTGTGTTTGTTTTCTGCTTTATAAGAATTTAAGAAAAAAAAGGCTTTTTTGGGGATAGATTTAAATATTTTTTCAGGAAAAAATCTAAGAAAAAGGAAGATTGAGGAAGATTGTATGGCTAAAAAAAATAAAACTAAAAAAACAGAAAAAAAGAAAACTAAAACAGTTAAAAGAAAAACTAAACCAAAAACAGAAAAAAAGAAAACAAAACAGAAAAAAAACAAAAAAAAGAAAAACAGTAAAACAAAAAAAAATAAGAAAAAGAAAACAACACGAAAAACCAGCAAAAAAAAGCAAAAAAAAACCAAAGAAAAAAATGAAGAAAAGAAAGAAGAAAAGAAAAAAAAGAAAGACTTCAAGAAAAAAGACGGCAAAATAAAGTTTTTTGAAGCCGAAGCAGAAGAAGAGGAAGAAAATGAATTTTTTTCTTATCCTGCGGAATTTGACAGAATTGACAGGGATTTTGAATCAGATTATGATTTAGAATATTAATTTATTTTTTGTATTTTGGGTTTTCAATTAATTCTTCTATTCTCAGAAGCTGATTGTATTTTGCGTTTCTGTCGCTTCTGGCTGGAGCCCCAAATTTTGACTGGCCTGCCCCCAAACCAACAACTAAATCTGCAATAAATGCATCCTCTGATTCCCCGCTTCTGTGGGAAACAATTACATTCCAGTTATGTTTGAATGAAAGCAAAGCCGAATCAATTGATTCTGAAACGCTTCCAATCTGGTTTACTTTTAATAAAAGTGCATTGCAGGATTTTTCTTTCACTGCTTTTTCAATGAATTTAATGTTGCTTACAAGCAAATCGTCTCCTACTATTTGAATTTTTTTTCCAAGTTTTGAAGTTAATTCTTTCCAGCCTTCCCAGTCATTTTCTGCCATTCCGTCTTCGATTGAATAAATATTAAATTTTTCAGCTAAATTTGCATAAAAGTCTGTGAGTTCTCCTGCAGTATAAGTTCTGTTTCCCAGCAAATATTTCTCGTTTTCATAAAATTCACTTGAAGCGCAGTCAACTGCAAGCTCAACTTTTTTTTCATAACCGTTTTCTTCTATTGCTTTTGTTATTAATTCCAGTTTTTGTTCTTCGTCTGCAGTTTTTGCAACAAATCCTCCTTCATCGCCAATTAATCCTGCAGGATAACCGTATTTTTGTTTCATTAATTTTTTTAGTGAATGATAAATTTCTGTTGAAATCTGCATTGCTTCAGAAAAATTTTTTGCTCCTGAAGGATAAATCATTCTTTCCTGTATGTCATGTTTCAGTCCTGCGTGTTTTCCTCCATTTAATATATTCATTTGAGGGGCAGGAAGACAAAATTCTTTTATTCCTGCAAGTTCTCCTAAGTATTTGTATAAAGGAATTTCTTTTGCTTTTGCTCCTCCTCTTGCTATTGCCATGCTGACAGAAACAATAGCATTTGCTCCTAAAACTGACTTGTTTTCTGTTCCGTCTAAATCAAGCATTATTTTATCTAATTCTGCCTGCTGTGTTATTTGTCTTCCTTTCAGCTTAGAAGAAATTTTTGAATTAATGTTTTCAACTGCTTTTTTTACTCCTCTTCCTTTGAATGCTTTTTCTTTGTCTCTTAATTCTATTGCTTCATTGCTTCCGGTTGATGCCCCTGAAGCAACTATTGCTCTTGAAATTATTTTTCCTGCTTTTACTTCTGCTTCAACTGTCGGATTGCCTCTAGAATCAAAAACCTGTCTTCCTTTAACATAATCAATTTTCATTTTAATTCATCTCCAGAACTTAAAAAATCAAATAATATAAAAATCCAAAAAATATTTAAATCCAGAGAACTTAATTAATACATGAAACCAAAAAACAGGAAGCCAAATCAATTAAAAAAAAAATCAAATAAAAGTCCGTTAAAGACTAAACCAGTTAAAGTAGCTAAAATAAAAAAAACCAATAAAGGACTTGTTATTTCATTTACTAAAGCATGATTTTTTTTAATGAAATTTTGTTTTGAAATTCAAACTGATTTTGTTTTTAAAGGTTTTTGACGTCAAATTATATGTGAATCCTTCCAGTGGTAAAATGACAGAAAATGAATTCGAATTAAAGGTTTTCAGCGGAAGAGCTAACTCCAAGCTTGCTGAAGAAATCGCTTCTTTTTTGGGTGAACCACTGGGCAAAATCAATATTTCTAATTTCAATGATGGAGAAATAAACCTTGAAATAAATGAATCTGTCAGAGGACATGATATTTTTTTTATTCAGCCAACTTGTTTTCCTACAAATGAAACATTAATGGAACTGCTTTTGTTTTTGGATGCCGCAAAAAGAGCTTCGGCTAAAAGAATTACTGCAGTGCTTCCTTATTATGGTTATGCAAGACAGGATAGAAAAAGTTCTCCGAGAACTCCAATTAGTGCAAAACTGGCAGCAGACTTAATTACTGTTGCAGGCGCCAGCAGAGTTTTAGCAGTAGATTTGCATGCAGCACAAATTCAAGGTTTTTTTAATATTCAATTAGATAATTTGACAGCAAAACTTCTTATTGCAGAACACATCAAACAAAAAAAAATTTCAAAATTAAGCATTGTTTCTCCTGACATTGGAGGAGTAAGAAGAGCAAGAGATTTAGCTAAAATGCTTGATGCAGAATTAGTGATTGTAGATAAATACAGAGAAAAACCAAATAAATCTCAGGTCATGAATATAATTGGAAACGTGAAAGGAAGAAACTGTATTATGGTTGATGACATAATTGATACAGCAGGAACAATGTGTGCTGCAGCAAAAGAAATCAAAAAGAAAGGAGCATTGTCTGTTAGAGCGTATGCAACTCATCCGGTTTTGTCAGGAAAAGCAATAGAAAAAATTTGTGATGCGCCAATAAAAGAAGTGGTTGTATCTGATTCAATTCCATTAAATGGAAAAGCAAAAAAATGCAAACAAATACAGGTTTTTTCAATTTCAGAACTGCTGGCAAAAGCCATCCAAAACATTCACACTTCACAATCAGTTTCCGAATTATTTGAATTAGACAAGCAAGTCAAATTAGTATAGAATTAAAATCTTTTCCAGTAAACAAATAATTAAGGCAAACCTAATTATGCGTTTTTATTTGGTTTAATTTTTAACGTGGTTTAAATGATTTCATTTCAAAAAGAAAAATACTCTGATAAAGAGATTTTTGGGATGCTTCATCCATTGCTTAAAGACTGGTTTAAAGGAAAATTTGAATCTTTCACTGAACCGCAAAAGTATGCAATTCCAAATATCCACAACAAAGAAAACACTTTGATTAGTGCAGTAACTGGAAGCGGGAAAACTTTGTCTGCGTTCACTGCTATACTCAATGAATTAATTTTCCTTTCAGAACAAGAAAAATTAGAAAACAAAGTTTATGCAGTTTACATTTCGCCTTTAAAGGCATTGAATAATGACATCAGAAGAAACTTAATTGAACCGTTAAGGGAAATGCAGGAGTCAAGAGAAAAAAAAATGGGAATCAGAGTTGGAGTTAGAACTGGAGACACTTCTAGTTCAGAGAAAGCAAAAATGCTTAGAACCACCCCACATATTTTAATCACAACTCCGGAATCTTTGGCAATAATTTTGAATGCACCAAAATTCAAGGAAAAATTAAAGGAAGCAAAATGGTTAATAGTGGATGAAATTCATGCTTTGGCAAACAATAAGCGGGGTTCGCATCTTTCAATTTCAATGGAACGCCTGCAAAAAATTTCTCCTGAAATAACTAGAATAGGATTAAGCGCTACAATTGCGCCAATAAAAGAAATAGCAGGCTTTTTGGTTGGATTAGAAAAAGAAAAAACAAGAAAATGCAAAGTAATTGAAGCAAAACTAGAAAAAAAACTGAATTTAAAAGTTTTGTCTCCTTTGCCTAATTTAATTGATGTTTCTCCTCAAAAAATTCATAAAAAATTATATGAGTTGCTTCATCAGTTAATTCAAGACCATAAAACCACTTTGGTTTTCACTAACACTAGAAGTGCAACAGAAAGAGTTGTTCATAATTTAAAAGACAAGTTTCCAGAAAAGTATTCAGGAAATATTGGCGCTCATCATTCTTCTTTGTCAAGAGAACATAGGTTGAATACAGAGGAAAAACTGAAAAAAGGAGAATTAAAGGCTGTTGTAAGTTCGACTTCACTTGAATTAGGAATAGATATTGGTTTTATTGATTTAGTAGTATTATTAGGAAGCCCTAAAAGTGTTGCAAGAGCTTTGCAGAGAACAGGGCGTTCAGGACACAAACTCCATGACGAAATAAAAGGAAGAATAATTGTTTTGGACAGAGATGATTTAATTGAATGCTGTTTGCTTCAAAAAAATGCATTAGAACACAAAATTGACCGAATTCAAATTCCACAGAATCCTTTGGATGTACTTGCCCAGCAAATTTACGGTATTGCAATAGAAGAACCAAGAAAAGCAGAAGAAATATATGAATTAATTAAACAAGCATATCCTTTCAGAGAATTAAAAAGAAGTTCTTTTTATGAAATAATTGATTATCTTTCAGGAGAATTTGTTTCTTTAGAGCAAAGAAATGTTTATGCAAAAATATGGTTTGACAAAGAAACAGGAATGATAGGTAAAAGAGGAAAAATGGCAAGAATAATTTATATGACAAATATTGGAACTATTCCTGATGAAGCAAGAATTACAGTTAAAATAAAAGATCAAAAAATAGGCACAATAGATGAAGGTTTTCTGGAAAGACTAAAAAAAGGAGATGTATTTGTTTTAGGAGGGCAAAGCTATGAATTTAGGTATGCTTTAGGAATGACTGCACAGGTTTTAGCTGCATACAAAAGGCCTCCGACTGTTCCATCTTGGTTCAGTGAAATGCTTCCATTAAGTTTTGATTTGGCTTTAGAAATACAGAAATTTCGTGAATTAATGGAAAAAAAATTCAAAGAAAAAGAAAGTGAAAAGGAAATCAGAGAATTCATCAAAAAATATCTTTATGTAGAAGATATTACTGTTGATGCAGTTTATAATTATTTTAAAGAACAATTTTTGTTTTTGGAAGTCCCTCATTCAAAAAAATTTTTAATTGAAGTTTTTGCTGAAGGAAACTTAAAGCATGCGGTTTTTCATTCTTTGTATGGCAGAAGAGTTAATGATGCTTTAAGCAGAGCTTATGCTTTTGCTTTAAGCAGGTTTATTCACAAAGACGTTGAATTAACGGTTAATGATAATGGTTTTGTTTTAAGCGTTAACACTAAAATGCCTTTAGAGAAAGTTTTGAAGACAGTCACTTCAAAGGAATTAAGGAAAATTCTTGTTTTTGCAATAGAAAAAACCGAGGTTTTGAACAGAAGATTCAGGCATTGTGCTGTAAGAAGCTTAATGATTCTGCGTTCTTATAAGGGAAGAACAAAAACAGCAGGAAAACAGCAGATGGCTTCACGTTTATTAATTAATGCAGTCCGAAGAGTAAGCAATGAATTCCCTGTTTTAAAGGAAGCCAGAAGAGAAGTTTTAGAGGATTTAATGGATATCCATAACGCAGAAAAAGTTTTGCAGGGAATTGAATCAGGTTTAATTAAAGCAAAAATTGTTTTTACAGATATCCCTTCTCCTTTTGCTTTTAATTTGTTTTTGCAGGGAAGAATGGATTTAATGAAAATAGAAGACAAAATCGAATTTCTGAAAAGGCTTCATGGACAAATTCAGGAAAGAATTAAAGAAAAATAAAAACAATATTAATAAGAAAAAAAATGAAGAAGTGAAAAAATGAACTCCAAAAAAATTCTTTCAAATGCAGAAATAATTGATTTAAGCTTATTTTTTTTTAAAGAAAAAATTTTAGTTATAACAGACATGCATTTAGGCTATGAAGAAGCTTTGATTAGACAAGGAACTTTTATTCCTAAAAGCAATTTTGCTGATTCAGTTGAACGCCTTAAAAAAATTTTCAGGAAAACAGGAAAACTTGAAAAAATAATTATTTTAGGAGACTTAAAACATGAATTTGGATTAATTTCACACCAAGAATGGAAAGAAATAACTGAAATGCTTTCTTTTTTGGGAAAACACTGCAGTCAAATAATTTTATTGAAAGGAAATCATGATAAAATTTTGGAGCCAATAGCTAAATGGAAAAATCTTTCTTTAAAAAACTCTTTTTTTCTTAAAAAACAAAAAATTTTGTTTCTGCACGGCGACAAAATCAGACAAGAAAAAAATTTTAGTTCAGCTGAAACAATTGTAATAGGTCACGAACACCCTGCAATTTCTTTAAGAGAAGAAGGCAGACAAGAAAAATTTAAATGTTTTTTGAAAGGAACTTATGGAAAAAAAATTCTTGTAGTCCTGCCTTCTTTTAATGCTGTTCTTGAAGGACAAGATTTATTCAAAGAAAACCTCTTAAGTCCTTTTCTGCATCAGGACATTAATTCATTTGAAGTCTGGGTTGTTGGAGATAAAACTTATTATTTTGGAAAAATAAAAAATATATAGAAAACTAAAAAAAAAAGTAAAAAAAATAATTAAAAAAAAAAGAAAGCAACCATGAAATGGGGCCGTTGGGATTTGAACCCAAGCCGCAGCGTTGTCCGAAATCTTGCAGTGCAGGCTTGCCTGCACTTTTTGGCAATACTAAAATCTTTGATTTTAGTGTGCATTTAATTCTTTCTGAGAATTAAATTGCAACCTGCCTTTTGGAAAAGGCAGTTTCCCGAACGCTGAATCCTACCAAACTAGACTACGGCCCCCAAACTGCTGATGTAAGTTTACATCAGAGAATTATCTTGGATTTGCTTGATAAATTACCTTTAAACTTCATTAATGCTATAATAAATTTGAACAACAAAAAATAAAAATCAGTTGAATTTTTTTGAGTGAAGAGTTTTATTAAAATCTATTGCAGGCAGTCATGTTTAAATATTTTAGTTTAGTTAATATTTAGGTTTAATTTGGTGGGAAAAATGGGAAAAAAACAGTTGAGTGAAATAGGAAAACAATCTGTTGATTCAGAATTTTTTACTCCTATTCCTGAAGGATACAAAAAAGGAAAAACAAAATTTATTATTATAACTGGTTCAGTGATAAGCGGAATAGGAAAAGGAACTGTAACAAGTTCTATTTCAAAACTTTTAGAAGAACGAGGATTGACTGTTTCTCCAATGAAAGCAGAAGCATATTATAATGTTGATGCAGGCACTCTTAATCCATTCAGGCACGGAGAAGTTTTTGTTTTGGATGACGGAACAGAAACAGACATGGATTTGGGGTCTTATGAAAGATTTATCAGCAGAAATTTAAGCAAAGAAAATTATTTGACGACAGGAAAAATTTTAACTGAAATTTTAGAAAAAGAGAGAGCAGGAAAATATTTGGGGAGAGACGTTCAGTTTATTCCTCATGTAACAGGTGAAACAAAAAAGTATTTTAGAAAGCTTGCAGTTGACTCTAAAGCAGACGTGGTTTTAATTGAAATAGGAGGCACAGTAGGAGATTATGAAAACATGTATTTGCTGGAGGCAGCAAGACAGTTATGGTATGAAGAAGGAGCAGAAAACGTGTGTTTTATTAATTTAACTTATGTTTTTGAACCTAAAACTTTGGGGGAACAAAAAAGTAAAGCAGCTCAGTTAGGAATAAAAAAAATGATTGAAATGGGTTTAATGCCTGATATTGTGATTTGCAGAAGTGAGAATCCAGTGCATGACAACATAAGAGAAAAAATCAGCGTATTTTCTAATGTGCCTTTGAACAGAGTTATTGGTTTGCATGACTCAGATGAATTTTACAGGATTCCTTTAATGTTAAAAGAAAAAGGATTAGATAAAGCTATTTTTGATGCATTAAAAATAAATGAAAAAAAACTTGATAACAATAAAAGCCTGGAAAAATGGACAAACAGAATGACTGTAGGAAACCCTCAAAAAAAAATTAATATTGGCATTGCAGGAAAATACACTGGATTAAAAGATTCTTATATTAGTATAATTAAAACTTTAGAACACTGTGAAACAGAATTCAACATTAAAATTAATGTTAAATGGATTGAAGCAACAGAAATCGAAAAAGGAAAAAAGAAAGCAGAAGAAGTTTTAAAGGAAGTCAATGGTTTAATTGTTCCAGGAGGATACGGCAAAAGAGGAGCAGAAGGAAAAATTGAATGCATTAAATATTGCAGGAAAAAAAACATTCCTTTTCTTGGAATTTGTTATGGCTTTCAGATGGCTTTAATTGAATTTGCAAGAAATGTTTTAGAAAAAAAGAATTCTCATACAGAAGAAATTAATCCAAAAGCAGATGATTTAGTTGTATGTCTTTTACCAGAACAAAAGAAAATTGAAGGGCTTGGAGGAAACAACCGATTAGGAGGATTTGATGTAGCAGTTAAAAAAAGTACTAAAGCATTTGAATTATATGGAAAAGAAACAATAAGAGAAAGATTCCGCCATAGATATGAATGCAATCCTGATTATATTAAAGAATTTGAAGAAAAAGGAATGATCTTTTCAGGCAAAGCACCAAAAGTTGACATCATGCAAATTTTAGAGCTTCCAGAACATAAATTCTTTTTTGCAGTACAATATCACCCTGAATTTACTTCAAGACCATTAAAACCTAATCCTTGTTTTAAGGGTTTAATTAAATCCTGCCTGTAATTTTCATTCTCCAATTGCTTTGAGTTCTATTTTTCTTGTTCTGGGCTTGTTGTCTAATTCAACAAAAACAATTTGCTGCCATGTTCCTGTAAGCAGTTTTGCTTTAGAAAAAGGAATAAACAAATCAGGTTTCAGCAAAGATGCACGGACATGTGAATGACCATTACCGTCATGCCATTTTAAGTTATGATAATATTTTCTTTTTGGAACAATTCTATCAAGGAATTCAGGAAAATCTTTCTGCAGGCCTTCTTCGAATTCAATTGTAGTTAATGCGCAAGTTGAACCGGTTGCAAACAAAAACAGGATTCCTTCCTGGAATCTGCTTTTTTTTAGTTCGTGTTCTGCTTCAATTGAAATATTAATTAAATGATTTTCTTTTTTTGACTGAAAGGAAATAGAAGAAGAAAACACATTCATTTTTTTTCCTCCATCATTACTGGAATACCGTTTTCTATTTTGAATTCTTTTCTGCATTTACTGCATTCTAGTTTGTTTTTTTCTTTTAAGTAATTTAAATTTGATTTGCATTGAGGGCAGGCAAGAATTTCAATTAATTCTTTTGGCAGTTCATTTTTGCTGTTCATTTTTTTTTCAGTTTCCTTTTATTTAATTTATTTTTTTTTTCTTCTAAAACCTGTTTGTATAAGGATTCAGTTTTTTCTGCAATAATTTTAACGTCAAATTCATTTAATACTTTTTGTCTGGCTTTTTTTCCCAAAGAAAAAGTTAAAGACTTGGAAGAAAGCACTGAAATTAAATGCTGTTTTAATTCATTTTTGTTTTCTTGTTCAAAAATTAATCCTTCTTTGCTTCCTATTTGATCTTTTATTCCAAAAGCATTTGAAGCAATTACTGCGCATTCTGAACTCATTGCTTCAAGAACTACTACCGGCATTACTTCAAACAATGAAGGCAGAACAAAAACTGCAGAAGACCCAAAAAATAAAGGAAGTTTGTTGTGAGAAACAAAGCCATAAAATTTGTGTTTAATTCCTGTTTTTTTTGCTTTCAATTCAAGTTTTTTTCTTTCAGGCCCTTCTCCTACTGCATGTAGTTCAAAGTCAAATTTGTTTTTTAGTTCGCCTAAAACTTCAATCAGCAATTCAAGATTTTTTTCTTTGTCTAAACGTCCTACAAACAAAATTTTGTTTGAATTTTTTTTTTGTGGAACAAATTCATTTGAATCAACAAAATTGGGAATAAAAACAACTTTTTCTTTTTGTTTAGGAATTTTATTTTGAATTATTTCTTGTATTTCAGTGCTTAAAGCAATAATTCTGTCTGCTTTTTTGTATACTTTTTTTTGAAAAAAACTGAATATTGGAGTAAAAAGTGTTTTGTGAAATTTTGCCTGCGGAAGATTATACCAATTGTGTTCTGAATAAATTAAAGGCTTTAAGCCAAGAAAAGGATAAGCAGTTAAAGGGTAATGGCAGTGAATGATTTCTCCTGAAACAAGTTTTTTTTTTGTCCAGCAGTTATGCATTGAATAAAAGTTATGCAAACGGTCAAATGGAATTTTTGAGCCTATTTCAATTGAGTTTTCAATTGAACTTTTTGATGAATACAATTGAATTGAATGACTTCTTTTTTTTAGTTCTTTAATTAAATCATATTCTAAAATTTCTATTCCTCCTTTTGAAGGAGGAAATTCATCTATTTTTGAGCCTGTACTCACAAAAGTGATTTTCATTTTTTTACCTTTTTTTCATAGACTTCTTTTATTGTTTTAACTAAAACTGAACTGGTAATTAATTGTATGCCGATAAACAGGCAGGTTACCCCAATTAAAGGAATTGTTAAATGAGAAAAATTTGAAGTAAAAAAAACAAGAGTAAACCCTGCTACAAATAAAAATAAGCCGATTAAATTGTATTTAGTTAAAATAAATCTGTTGTATGCCCAACCGTAAACTATTGCAGTGTTAAGTTTTTGATAAAAAAGTTTTACAACAAAATTTGAAAGAAAACCAAAAAAAATAAGGGACACTCCTATTAAAATCATTGAAGTAATTAAAAAAATTCTTCTTAAACCAAAATTATTGAAGTTCATTCCCTGAAAGAAAGGATAAAATAAAACTGCTCCTGCAATAAGAAAAAATATTCCTATTAAACCAAACA
The DNA here is from genome assembly GCA_964608675.1 of uncultured archaeon. Classification (GTDB taxonomy): domain Archaea; phylum Iainarchaeota; class Iainarchaeia; order Iainarchaeales; family 1-14-0-10-31-34; genus 1-14-0-10-31-34. The sequence continues at coordinate 122,741 of CAZSOZ010000002.1, forward strand.
ATTTTAAGGGATTATATAATTTTATTACTTCAAGAATTGAAAAAAGAAAATTAAATCCTGATTTCAGGCTGTTTAATTTTGAGTTTCCTGTTCTTTCAGAATAATTTATTGGTACAAAATTCATTTTCCATTTTTCATGGACAGCTAAAGCAGTCATTGCAGGAGTAAATGAAAGATTGTCAGGAAGAGAATCAAAATTAGAACAAATTTTTCTTTTAATTATTCTCATTCCTGATGCAGTGTCTTTTACTTTGCTTTTCCCAAAAAAATTCAGCAAAAAAACAAACATTTTGTTTCCAATAAGCCTTTGCAGAGGCATTTTTGTTCCTTTCCCAAGCCTTGAAGCAATAATTAAATCACTGTCTTTTTCAATCAAAGTTTTTGCAAGAAATGAAAGCCTGTTAATTGGATAAGTTCCGTCTGCGTCATAGAATGCAATTAAATCAGAATGCGAATTTTTGATTCCTGTTTTTAGGGCTGCTCCGTATCCTTTGTTTTCTTTGTGGGAAAAAATTTTTATTTCAGAAGAAAAGTTTTGAAGAATTTTTTCTGTTGAATCAGTTGACCCGTCATTCACTACAATTATTTTAACTTCTTTTATTGGAGTGTTTTTTATGATTTTTTGTTTTTCTTTGAGGGTTTGTTTGATGGTTGAAATAATTGCTTTTTCTTCGTTGAATGCAGGAATAATTATAGTTAATTTCATTTTATCAGAACGTAATATTTTAATAGTTTGAAATACTATTATGATTACTTAAATAAAAAGGTTGCCTTGAATGCAGGAAAAAGCTATTGAAATAAGAAATTTAAGAAAAGAATTCAGGGTAAGCTTGAATCCTCAGTCTTTAACTGAATTTTTTTTTCCAAGACATAAAACAACGGTTGCTGTTGATTCTTTGGATTTGGATATATTTAAAGATGAAACTCTTGGTTTATTGGGGCCGAATGGAGCAGGCAAAACCACTTTAATTAAATTGATGACAGGCATTCTTTATCCTACTTCAGGAACAGTGAATGTTTTTGGAAATTCAATTGAATATCAAAAGCACAAAATTGGCTTAATGTTAGGCTATGACTTAATTTATTATCGGATGACTGGTTATGACAACTTAAAGTATTTTGCAAGAATTTATAAAATAAAGGATTTTGATTCAAGAATAAATGAATTAGCTGACTTGTTTGATTTTAGGGAACACTTGTTTGATTACGTTGAAAATTATTCTCTGGGAACTAAATCAAAGCTTGCTTTGGCAAGAGCCTTAATTCAGGACCCTGAAATTCTTGTTTTGGATGAACCTACTTTGGGTTTGGATATTAATGTTTCAAAAAAAATAAGAAAACTTGTTTCTGAAATGAATAAAACAATTATTTTAACAACACATTACGAAAAAGAAGCAAAAGAATTATGCGACAAAATTGCTTTAATGGACAAAGGAAGGCTGATTAAATTAGTGGAAAAAGAGTTTTTTGATGAAGTAATGAAAAAGTTTTCTGAATTAGGTGTAATAAATGCAGTGGTTGAATGAAATTATTGCAATAACAAAAAAAGAATTCAAGTTAAGTATAAGATTCAAGACAGCTTATCTTCTAAACACTTTTGTTAATCCAGTTTTGTCAATTATTCCTTTGTTTATTATTTATTACGGTTTCCTGCATTATGGGGGCGCAGAAGGACTGGGAGGAATAGATTTAAGCAATTATGTTTCTTTTCTTGTTTTTGGAATAATTGCACAAGCTTTTTTTTATAACGGAGTAAATGCTTTTTCAGATAAATTCAAAGAAGAAAAATACTGGAAGACAATTGAATCATTGTTTATTGCTCCAATTAATTATCTTTCACTTATAATTGGAGTGGGAATAAACATTGCATTAAAATTAATTCCCTTGCTTTTTATTTTCATTTTTATTGTTTCCCTTTTTCATTTTGGTTCAATTATAGAAATAATTTTAGTTATTTTAATAATGCTTGTAATGCTTGTTTTTTGTCTTGGAATAGGATTAATTTTTGGGTCACTTACTTTGTTTTCAGAAAATTTTGATCCTGTTTTCAGGTATTTTTTTGCCGGCTGGATTCTATTAAGCTGTTTTGCTTATCCTATTGAAGTCATTCCTGAAAGCATTAGATTTATTGTTGAATTGAATCCTGTTTATGCAGCAGTCACTTTCACAAGAACTTTATGGATTAATCAAATTGTTTTATGGAATAATTTTTTGTATGTTTCTGCTTTTGCATTAATTTTTCCTTTAATTGCAGTTTACATATTTAAAATTGCATGGAAAAGAATGGAAATACAAGGTTATTAGTTTTTTGAACAAATAAAACTAAAACTGTAAGTGAATTTTTTTGGAAGAATTTTTCCTATCGGGTTATGAGTGTATTTGTATACTTTTTTTATTTCAAAAAAATCTGAAATAAGCAGGCGCCATTCTTTTAATGAAGCAAGCCTTTCATTTGGCTGGCATTCTGTCCTCCCCCTTAATTTAAATAAAATGAATTCAGAGTTAGGGACAAAAATATTTATTTTTCCGTTTTTTTTGAGTACTCTTTTCATTTCACTTAAAGCTTTTTTTATTTCAATAAAATGTTCAAGGCTTCCAAGGCAGGCAACAAAATTAAATGAATTTGATTTAAAAGGAAGTTTTGAAACAGTTCCTAAAACAAGTTTTGAAGAACAATTTTTTTTTGCTTGACTGATTGCTTGACTGCTGAAATCAATTCCTGTGCAATCCAAAAATTTTTCTGCTTCCTTTAAAAAAAATCCTCCTCCGCAACCTGCATCCAAAAGCTTTTGATTTGATTTTTTTTTGATTTCCAGCCATTCAAGCATCTGCAAATTGTATTCTTTTGATGTTTCAAATGCCCCGAATTCATAAAACCGTTTATTGTACCATTCAGCTGACTGCAAATCAGATTTAAATTTCATTCTTTCAATCATCAAATAATAAAAAAAACTAAATAATTAAATAACATGCATCAGAATATCATTAGATGAAACCAAAAATTTCTGTTATAATTGGAGAAAAAAATTCACAGGAATTTATTAAAGAATGCATTACTGCAGTAATGAATCAGGATTTCAAAGACTTTGAATTAATTGTAGTGGATGATTATTCAAATGATTCAACAAAACAAAAAATAAGAGAACTGCAAAAAAAGCATTCATTTAAGTTAATTGAATTAAAAAAGCATTCAGGAATAAGCAAAGCAAGAAACACAGGAATAAAAGAAGCATTAGGAGAATTTATTGCTTTTACTGATGCAGACTGCATTCCTGAAAAAAAATGGCTGAATGAATTAATGAATGGTTTTAATGAAAAAACTGTTTCGGTTGGCGGACCAAATCTTGTTCCAAAACATGGAGATAAAAACCAAAAAATTTTTGATGAACTTCTTCAATTAATTGCATGCATTGGTTCAAATTATGTAAAGCATTCAGATAAAATAATTGAAACACATCATAATCCTTCATGTAATTCAGTTTACAGGAAAAACATTTTAATGAAAATGAACGGCTTTAATGAAAAGCTTTCAAGCAACGAGGATGCTGAACTTGATTTCAGAATAAAAAAACAGCAAAAAAAAATCAGGTTTAATCCAAAAGCAATTGTATTTCATCACAGAAAAAATTCAATAAAAAAAATTTTTTTTCAGGCTTTTTGGTTCGGGTTAGGAAGAATGCAGGCAATAAAAATGCATTCTGGAATGGCAGACTGGTTCAGAATAATTCCTTTAATTACAGTAAGTTTTATTGCCCTGCTTTTTTTTGCAGGAATTTTTTTTGGGTTTCAATTTTTTTTATATTTTTTGACTGCATTATTTTTAGTTTTTGCACTGATTTCTTTTACAGCAGTAATAAAATTCAAAAGATTTACAATAAAATATTTTGTTTTTCTTGTTTCATGGTTTTTTGGATACGGATCAGGAATGCTTAAAGGAGTATTTAAATGAAAATAATGATTTCCTCTTTGTTTTATAAGAAAAGCTATGGACAAGGGTTATGTGCAGAAAAACTTGCAGAAAAACTTGCAGAAAAAGGACACAAAATAACTGTTTTTCATGGAGAACAAAAAGAATTCAAAAATAAAAAAAACTTGAAAATACAAAGAATTTCTTCAAGCAAAACAAAAGGAATGAATATTCTTTCTTTTTCATTTAATTTAAGAAAAAAGCTTGCAGAAAAAAATGATTTTGATGTATTTTATCCTCAGGATTACACGTTTGGTTTAATTGATTTTTCTAAAACAAAAAAAATTGTTTACCATGCAAGAGGAACAGTAAAAGGAAATGCCTTAAACAGGCCTGCAGGAGAAACAAAAACTGAATTAATGAGAAAAATTGTTATTCCTTTAATGGAGGAAATGGACAAAAAATGCTGTAAAAAAGCTGATACAATTATTGCTGCATCAAACACAATAAAAAAAGAAATAATAAAATTTTATAAAATAAAACCTAAAAAAATTGAAGTTGTTTCAGACGGAGTTGACTTAAAAAAATTCAAAAAAACAAAAAAACTTGAAAGAAAAGCAGAGCAGTTAAAAAAAAAACTCATGCTGAAAGAAAAAAAAATTATTTTGTTTGCAGGAAGGCTTGTTCCTCAAAAAGGAATTCAGTATTTAATTAAAGCAATGCCTTTAATAATAAAAAAATTTCCTGAAGCAATCCTTTTGATTGCAGGAAACAATACCAGCCAAAACTACAAAAAAGAACTTAAAAAAGAAATTAAAAAAAACAATCTGAAAAAACAAATAAAATTTTTGGATTATGTTGAACAAAAAAAAATGCCTGAATTAATTTGTGCTTCAAATTTAATTGCAAGCCCTTCCACTTATGAACCAATAGGAATAATTAACCTTGAAGCAATTGCTTTAAACAAACCAGTAATTATTCCTTCTTCAATCGGTTCAATTGAAACATTAAGGGATTCAGCAGTAATTGTTGATTCAAGAAAACCTGAAGAAATATCCCATGCAGTAATAAAAATTTTTTCTTCAAAAAAACTTTATAGAAAACTTTCATCAAAAGGAAGAATTAATGCAAAAAAAGTTGAATGGAAAAAAATTGCTTTGAGGATAGAAAAAATTCTGAGGAAAACAAAATGAATGCAAGCATAATTATTCCTGCATTTAATGCAGAAAAAACAATTCAAAAAACAATTAATTCACTTTTAATTCAGACAGTAAAACCCAAAGAAATAATTGTAGTGAATGACGGGTCAACAGACAAAACAAAATCTATAACAGAAAAGCTTTCAGAAAAAAATCATTTAATTAAAATTTTTACAAGAAAAAATTCAGGGATAAGTGCCAGCAGAAATTTTGGAGCCAAAAAAGCAAAAGAAGAATTAATTATTTTTCTTGATTCAGATGTATTTGTTGAAAAAGAATGGCTTGAAAAACTTTTGATTCCTTTAAAAAAACCTGAAGTTTTCGGGGTATGCGGAAAATATTCCTCTGAATTAAATAAAAGCCTTGGCTCAGATTTTTTTTCATATATTATAAGCAGTTCTTCTTTTCAGGGATACAATATTGCATTCAAAAAAAAAGATTTTTTGGAATTAAACGGCTTTAATGAAAAAATGAAGTACTGCGAAGACCCGGAATTTTTTTTAAGGGTATTCCTTAAAGGAAAAAAATTAACAAAAACCAAAGCAGAAAGCTTTCATAACAGTTATTCTTTAAAGGAAAGAATTAAATCAAACTTTAATTATTCTTTTTTTGATGCAGTTGTATTCAAAAAATATTTTTCTTTTTTGCTGAATCCCATTAATTTAATTAAGGCTCCTGAAAACATTAAAATGATTTTTTTGTTTTACTGGATTGTTTTTTTTTCCATTGTTTTTTCTTTTACTTTTTTTTTGATTACACAAAACATTTATTCTTTTATTTTTCTTTTACTGCCTGCTTATCTTGGAACAATGAAAATCCTGCTTCAAAAAAATACTTGCAGACACAAAAACAATTTTTTGCTGGTTTTAATTTACTCTTTTTTTGCGATTAGTTTATTTACAGCAGTGAAAACAGCTGGATTTATTTTTGGGTTAATTCAAAATAAAGTTTAATATGAGAATCAGAGACTGAATTCAAAGAATATTTTTTTTTTGCAAGATTTAGCCCGTTTTGTCCGAACTTGTTTCTTAATTTTTTATCCAGTAAAAGATTTAAAGCAACTGTTAGTTCATCAGTTCTTTTTGGAGGAACAATAAAACCATTAAATCCATCAGCAATCACTTCTTTTATTCCCCCCACTGAAGTTCCAATCACTGGTTTTCCGCATGCCATTGCTTCAATTAAAACCAATCCAAAGGCTTCAGATGCAAGAGAAGGCAGAACAAGCAAATCACTTGAATTTAGTGCATCAACTACTTCTTTTTCCTTTAGATTTCCGGCAAAAACCACTTTTTCTGAAACGCCTAATTTGTCAGCAATAGATGCATAATATTTGTATGTTGTATCCAAAAAAGCAGGATTTTCTTTTCCAACAACAAGAATTTTCTTATCTTCAGTGTTTATTTCTTTAAATGCATTAAATAAATACGGCAGTCCTTTATTTGAAGCAAGCCTTCCTAAAAACAAAACAACAAAAGTTTTATTTTGAACGCCAAACTTTTTTCTTGTCTTTAATTCTTTTTTTGGAAGAGGCTTGAAAATGCTTGTGTCAACTGAATCAGGAATTAATTCTATTCTTTTAAAACCTAATTTTGTTAAAATTTTTTTTTCTCTTGAAGTTAATGCAATCACTTTATTGAAAAACATTAATTTGTGCAAAAAAAAATTTATTTTTTCTTTCAAAAGTGAAGGATTATAATCAAAATGAGGAGTTATAATACTGGGAATTTTCATCAGCCTGCAGACAAGCCATGGAAAAAAATTTATTGATCTGAAACCATGAAAATGAACTATTTCAGGTTTTAATTTAATTAACTTTAATGCAGTTTTTATTCCCAAAGAAAAACCTTTTGAATTTGATTCAAACAGGTTTTTAGTTAATCCGTTTTGGTTTAAAACAAAAACAGCATGGCCTTTGGAAGAAAAAATTTTGCGAAAGTTTTCAATTACTTTTTCTATTCCGCCGGCATTAGATGGATATTGTTTGGTAATAAAAGCTATTTTCATTTTAACACTTTTTTATATACTTCAATTATTTTGTCTGAAATTGTATTCCAGTTTAATTCTTCTTTGGTTTTTTTTAGCGCATTAAAGGAAATTTTTTTGTATACTTCAGGTTCATCAAAAAGAAGCAGGATTTTTTTTTCCAGTTCTTTTGAGTTTCCTGTTTCAAATAAAAATCCGTCAGTTTTGTCTTTAATTAAATCAGGAAAACCGCCAGTATTTGATGCAATAACCGGTTTGCCTGAAGACATTGCTTCTGTTGCAATTGAAGAACAGGGTTCAGGCCACAAAGAAGGAATTACAATTACATCAGAAAAAGGAATGAAGACTTCTCTGACTTTTTTGTTTGGCACCCTGTAAAAAAATTTAATGTCTTTTAGATTGTTTTCATAAATAAATTCTTTTAATTCCTGAAAATAGTTTTTGTCTGCATAACTGTAAACAAAAATGAATTCAGCATCAATGTTTTTTGCTGTTTTCAAAAGAATTTTTGCTCCTTTTTCTGGAATCAAAGAACCAACAAAAAGCACTTTCTTTTTAAGTGAATGAAAATTGAATTCAAGCAGGCCTTTTTTGTCTGGAGAAAAATCTTTTGAAGCAACATTTGGAATAACAAAAACTTGTTTTTGTTTTTTAAGTTTAATTGAATTTTTGACATCATTGCTTACTGCAATTAATGCACTGCATTTTTTTGCTGTATTCTGTAAAATCTTTCTTTTTGTTTTTAAAAGAAAACTGTTTGAATCCAGACATTCAGCGCATTTTTTTATATCATAATCAAAGCAAATTTTGTTCTGATAATATCGTCTTCCTTTAATGCAGTTAATCCAGTTTCCATGAACAGTTAAAACAATCGGAATCTTAAAGAGCTTTAAAGGCATAACTGAAAGCAAAGAAAAAGGCCCATGAACATGAATTAAATCATATTTTTTTTTAAAATGAAGATTTAATGCTTTAAAAAAAAAAGGCAGAACAAGATTTTTTCCTTTAAATGAAAGTTCCTGTTGTTTTTTTATTCCTGCATTAATTCTAAAAACTTTGATTGAATCAATTGATTCAAAAGACTCTGCTTGCCCTATTTTTGCAGTGAGTATATCCACTGAATGTCCTTTTTCTTTGAGTTGTTTTGATAAATTTAATACATGCTGTTCTATTCCCCCCAAAGAAGGAAAAAAAGCAGGCGTTATTTGAAGTATTTTCATTTTATTTTCCTCGCTTTAATTATTATGCTTAAAGATAAAGAAGGAAAAAAATCCGCTAAAATGCTTTCGGTTTTATAAAGCAAAGGAAATTCTATTTTATCGCTTATTCTTAAGAGTTCTGAAGTCTTTTTTTCTATTTTGAAATTGTTTTCTTTTAATTGTTTTTCCAGCAACTCAAAAGTGTAAGCCCTAATATGACCTCCGCTTTTAAAGTAATCCAAATTTAAAGGCTTTTTTCCTGACAATAAAAGAATTCTGTTGCCAAGCCATGCAGTGTTTGGAGTCGAAATTACAAGGAAGCCTTCAGGTTTAAGGATTCTGTTTAATTCTGAAACAAAAAAATCTGTGTCAAAAATGTGTTCAATTATTTCTCCCGCAAAAACTGCATCAAAAGAATTGTCTTTTAAAGGAAAAGATTTTTCAAAATCAAATTTAATGCAGTTGATTCCTTTTTTTTTTGCATGAATTAAAGCGCTTGAAATATCTGCTCCAAAAACATTCCAGCCTTTTTTTTTTAATTCAAAAGAAAATTCTCCTTTAAGGCACCCTAAATCAAGTATTTTTCCTTTTTTTTCTTTGTTAATTATTTTAAAGATTTTTTTAAGCCGTTCATTTTTATATAAGTTAACAGGCAAATTTGAATATCTTTCTCCCTGAAACTCTGAAATTGATTCATTTTTTTTCATTTATTAATTCCTCAAAAAAATCAACGTATTTTTTTGTTATGTTTGTCCATAAAAATTCTCTTTTAATCTTTTTAAATCCATTTAATCCCATTTCCTGTGCTTTTTCAGGATTATTTAAAACAAATTTAATTGCTTTAGTTAATTCCATCAGGTTTTCCGGCTGAACTTTTATTCCGACTGAATCATCAACTATTTCCTTTAAGCCCCCTGTATTTGATACAATAACAGGTTTTTTGCAGGCCATGGCTTCTAAAGTTGAAACAGAAATAGGCTCAAATAACGAAGGCAAAACATAAACAGTGCAGGCATTAAGCAGAGCTTTTTTTTCTTTTTCTTGAACCCATCCCAAAAATTTTATTTTATCTGAAAGATTTTTTTTTCTGATGAATTCCTTTAATTTTTTTTCTAAAGGGCCTTTTCCTGCAATCAAAAAAATACAGTTTTCTTTTTTTAGTTTTTCTGCTGTTTTTGCAAAAAGCAAAGGATTTTTTTGCAGTTCAATTCTTGCAAGAAACAAAACAATTTTTTGCGGAAACCTTTTTTTTATTTTTTTTATTTCTTTTTCTTCTGCAGTAAAATTTTCAAGATAAACTCCGTTATGAATTACCGTGCATTTTGCATTTATTTTGTTTTTTATTTTTTCTTTTTCCTGATGATTAAGAAAAATAATTCCGTCTGCTTTATTCATTCCTGTTCTCTGAAAGAAGGCATCAACCATTAATGCAAGTTTTGATTGTTTTGCAGTCCATGAAGTAAATTTTTTTCTTTCCAAAAAATTGTCATGAATTACTGCTATTTTTGGAATGCTCCATTTATTAATAAAAAAAATGGATTCAGCCATTGAAGACAAAACAACATCAAATTTTTTTGGTTTAATCTGGCTGTAAACTGCTTTTCCAAACAAAAACCGATTAATGAAACCAAAAGGATAATCAATAAAATGAAATTGATTTACTTTAATGCAGTTAAAGTCAAGAAATTTTCCTGAAAGGTTTGCAACAGTTATTTGATGGCCTTTTTTTTTTAATTCCTGTATTAATTCATAATAAGCCGGCGAAACAATTTCTTCAAAGTTTTCTCTGATTAAATAAAGAATTTTCATTTATTTTTTCCCTTCAATTTTATCGACAACTTTTTTTAATCCTTCTTCAAGAGAAGTGTTGCAGGTAAAACCAATTAATTCCTGCAGGTAAGACGAAGAAAAAGGAATTCTTTCTGTTTCAAGTTCATTTAATCCCGAAGGAAATTCATCTTTCAATATTTCAGATTTAGAGCCTGTTATTTTTTTAATTAATTTTGCTAATTCAAGAATACTGGTTTTTTTTCCTGTTCCTATATTAACTGATTTAGAATAAGTGTTCTCAGAAAACGCACTTAAAATTGTTGCTTTTGATACATCTCCCACATAAGTAAAATCTCTTTCTTGTTTTCCGTTTCCAAAAAAAACCAAAGGAGCACCTTCAACTGCATTGCGAACAAAATAAGGAACAACCATTTCATGAGACTGGTTTTCACCGTAAACATTATAATATCTTACAATAGTATACCCTAATCCATTTTCTTTATGAAATTCTTTGATAAAATATTCCCCCATTAATTTTGCTGCTGGATAAGAAAAATAATGATTTAAAGCAGGTTTTGAAAAAGTGAAATTCTGCTTGAATTTTTCGCTTAACATGCTTGTGGAAGAATAAACCACTCTTTTAACGTTGTTTTTCAAAGAATAATTCAGAATATTATAAAGCCCGTTTAATTCTGTGTGTATTACTTTAATTGGATTGCCTGTATTATACGTTCCTCCTCCAATTGAAGCAAAATGAAAAACAAAATCAAATTTGCCTATTGAATCAACCCAGTTTTTTTCTGTTATATCATATGCCAGAGAATCAAAATTCCTGTTTTCAGTTAAATCAAGCAATACAACTTTGTGTTCTTTTGATAAATCAAAGGCAACTCTTTCTCCAATTAAACCATTGCCGCCGGTAATAAGAATTTTATGCATTCAAATAATTACCTCATAAAATCAATAAAAGCCTTTCTTGTTCCTGAAATTCTCCCCAAAAAAATAAGAAAAGATTCATGCACAAATTTCCTGAAAAAAATTTTTTTATTTAAAAAATGCACAAAAAAAATTTTAATATCATAAAACATTAAAGGCAAATCTTTTAATACAAGCAAAGGAAAAGAAAAAAAACCGTAATTTTTTAAAACAAAATAATACTTGAATTTCCCGAATTCAAACAAGTTTCCAAACCTTAAATTGCTTTTAATAAAATGATGAACAATTGCATCAGGATTCACATTAATTTTATATCCTGCCCTGTTTAATCTTAAAGACAAATCAATTTCATCAAAATAAAAAGAAAAATTTTCATCAAAACCATTCACTGCATCCAAAGCTTTTTTTGAAAAAGCCATATTGCATCCATGAACAACAGTAAAATCATTTTTTTTAAGTTCAGTAGGATTAACTTTAATTAAACCGTAATTATTGCAGGCCCACAAAATATTTTCTTCGGTTTTGCCGGCAAAATATTCAATGCTTTTTCCTGAAACTGCGCCTATTTCATCAGAAACAAAACCCGAAACCATTTCTTCAATCCAGTTTTTTTCTGCTTTTGCGTCATCATCAATAAAAGCAATGATTTTTCCTTTTGAATTCTTTATTCCAGTGTTTCTTGCTGAAGCCAGACCTTTATGTTTTTGTTCAATTAATTTGAATCCGTTTGGTTCAAAGTTTATTTTTCCGCCGTCGTTGACTACAATTAATTCAAAAAAAGGATAAGAAGAATTCAAAACAGATTCGATTGCTTTATGAATTCGTCTTTTGCCGACAGCGGGTATTATCACAGAAACAAAAGGTTTACTTGAATTCATTCAAAAAATCCTCCAATTTTAAAATGTTATTTTTTAAGTCAAGTTTTTTTACTGCAGTTTTTCTTGCTGTTTCAGATAATAAATTAAACTCTTTTTTTGAAATAAAATGATTTTTTTCAAAATTAATTCCTGCTTTTCCTGCTTGTTCAAGAGGCCCGATTGTTTCCGGAACAAGAACAGGCAAACCGCATGAAAGATATTCAGAAATTTTCATCATAAAGCTTGCGTCAGCAAAAGAAGAATTAAATTTTTTTAAGTAAACTCCTGCATCAAAACAAGGAATTAATTGATGCATTCTTTTGTTTGAAAAATTATTTAAAAAAAAAGTTTTTGAAATAAGGTTTCTTTTTTCCAGTTCTTTTTTAAGGCAAGCAGAAGGAAAAGAAAAAGGAGAAATTATATATAATCTACAGTTGTTTTTTTCAAGCACAGAAAAAAAAGGAATAAAATCTTCTGCATCACAAGACGAACTCAAATAAAGCAAATTAATTATTTTTTTATCTAAATCCAAATAATTCAATTTTTTTGGCTTATATTTTTCTGTGTCCACAGGCGCAGGAAAAAAAGTTTTTGGGTTATTTATTTTCATTGATTCAAGGAGTTTATTCTGAATTCCGCTTAAAGAAATTATTCCCTTTGAGTTGTGCATTACATTCAACTGCTGATTTTTTGACGCCCCCATAAAAGAAGAAACAAAATTTTCTTTTTCTGTTATTCCTTCCACAAAAACAAAAAAAGAAATCCCTTTTTTCTTTAACTGAAAAACAATTTTTGAATAAAATTTTGATTCAATCAAAGAAGGAAAACTAAACCAAAAACTTTTTCCGTTAAAAGAAGGAAGCTTTAAGATTACTGCATCAAATTTTTCTTTTGCAATCAGCGAAAACAATTTTTTTGAAGAAAAAAAAGAAGTTAAAGGAAAAGAAAAAACTTTTGAATAAAACCAGTAATTCAGAAAACGATGAACTTTTATTTTATTTGAAGAACCATGGCATACAGCATGAATTTCATGGCCCTGCTCTGCAAGTCCTTCGGCCATTCTTTTTAAAAGCAGTGAATCTCCCTTAAATAAATCAATATTAACTCTTTCAGCAAAAAAAAGAAGCTTCATTTTATTTTCACCTTTTTATTAAAAAAAGATTCAAATTTTTTTATTGAAGTTTCAAAAGAAAAATTTTCTTCGACTTTTTTTCTTGCATTCAATCCAAAAAAAATTCTTTTTTCTTTATTATTCATTAATTCTTTTAATTTTAATTCAAATTCTTTTTTATCTTTCAATTCAGCTAAAAAACCGTTTTTTCCGCTGTCAATAATTTCTTTTGTTCCGCCGACAGAAAAAGCCACACACGGCGTAAAACAAGCCATTGCTTCAATTAAAACCATTCCAAAAGATTCCTGAGAAGAAGGCAGAACAAAAATTCCTGCAGAAGAAAACTCCTTAATTAAATCTTTTCTAGACAAATTTGGCTTAAATAAAATATTTTTATTTGATTCTGCAAGCAAATTTAATTTATCAAAATACTTTTTTTCTTCAGAGCTTTTGTTTACAGACCCTGTAAAACAAAATTTCCAGTCATCTAATTCTCCTGATTCAATTAATTCAATAAGAAAATTTATTCCTTTATGTTCAACAAGTCTTCCTGCAAACAAAATTTTTTTTTCTTTTTTTTGAATTGTTTGAGGAAATTCATTTAAATCAATAAAATTTGAAATCAAAAAAAATTTTTCTTTATTTATTTTTGTTTTGCTTAGAATGCTTTTTTTTATTGATTCAGCAGGAACAATAACATAATCAGAAATTTTTATGCTAAAAACAGCAAGAACATCATAAAGCCATTCACTGGATTTAATCCAAGGATTATGATTGAATTCATGATAAATTAAAGGAATTCCCTTAATTTTTGAGATAAGCAAACCTGCAAAAATCATTGAACAGCCAGAAACATAAACTGCATCAAATTTTTTAAACAAACATTTCCAAAAAATAAAAACAGAAAAAAACAAAGCATTTGTTTTTTTTGCAGGAAACCTTTCAATTTTCGTTCTCCCAAAATAATTAATTAAAGGATTAACAGAAAAAAAGGTTATATTAAATTCTTTTGACTGAAGTCCTTCAGCTATTTTAAATGAAAGATATTCAATTGCTCCTCCTTTATCTGCAGGAACACCTATAAATTGAGTTCCAATCATGCACAATTTTCTTTTCATTCCAATCAATTCAATAAACTTAAATCCTGTGCTGAAACAAGATATGCTTTTGACTTTTCATTTTCATAAATTTTTTTTCCAATTGAACCAATTCTTGCAAAATCATCACACCTCAAATAAACATCATTTAAATAAAAAGAATAAGGTTTTCCTTCAATGCATGAAACAGTAAATCCAAAAGCATTGTAATTCTTTTCTGATGCACGAACTGATTCAAAACTTACTGCAGTAAATTTTTCTCCAATTAAATTGTTTTCTAAAAACTCTTTTGCAAACAAATGGTTTGCTTCAGTGAACTGAGAAGAATCATAAAGATTTGGAGCACTAACAAAAGAAAAAATCAACAGCATTATTAAAATAAAATAAAAAGGTTTCCTGTGAAACAAAAGCACGATTCCTGAAGCAAAAAGAATAGACGTCACTTCAAGGGTAGCGTGAACTCCATCATGAAACTGAAGATGAACCAAAAACAAAACTAAAATAAAAACAGCCAAAGCAAAAACAGGAATTATTCTGTGTTTTGGATAAACAAAAAAAACAGTTAAAACAAGCAAAGCAATCAAAGAATAATGAAACAGTTTTTCAATTAACTGACTTAAACCAAATTGCATTACATATTCATTAATAAAAGGCACAAACCTTCTCAAAAAAGGCATGCCAGCAAAATACTGTTTAGGAATTAATTCTGATTTAACAGATTCAGATAATTTTTTTTGCTCAAATGGATTTGCTTTTGAACTCAGTTCTTCTTCTCTTACAATATTTTGTGCTGGTTCTTCATCAAAAATATCCTGCAAGCTTTTTTCGCTAAAACCTGCATATTTTTCTGTTAAACCAAATAAATCAATTGAAGTAGAATAAGATGCAATCAAAACTCCAAACATAAATAAAATAATTATGTCAGTAAAATACGCTTTTTTTGAAATAGCTTTCCTAAAAAAAAACAAAAAAACAAAAAACCCAAAAACTGAAACAGAAATATAAAGAGTAGTAAGATTAATGTAAGTTATTAACAGCATTAATACAATAAGAATAATTCTTGAATTCAATTGTTTAAAATACTTTAAATAAAAATAAATAAACAAAAGAAAAATAATGAATTTTCCTATCATTTGTGGAGCTAAATGAATATTCTGAATAGGAAAAAAAGCAATCAAAACAACAAAAACTGCAAGCTTTCTCTCTACAAACTGCGTAGAAAGCAAATAAAAAGACAAAAAAATCATTAACAGAAAAAAGAATTTTAAAAGAAAGAAAATGCTTGCAACAGGCACTCCAAAAATTTTTGCAATAATAACCAAATAATAAAAATAAACAAAACTTACATTTACATAATTGTGTTTTCCAAAATCTTCTGCTGAAAATTCTCCTGATTCAAGTTTTGTCAGGTTTGTAAGCAAAACTCTTTCATCGCCAATTAAAATCTGCGGAGAAATCAAAGGAAGCAGAACAGAAAAAAACAATAAACCTAATGAAATCCAAAAAAAAACGTTTTTTTGTTTTATTAAAGAATAAACAATTGACGCTGAAAGAATGCCGTAGCCTATGTAATAAAGCAGAGAGTACTGCACTGCAAATTCATATCTTTGAAACACAAAAGAAAAGAAAACCAGCAATGCGCCTGCAGAAACAACAGGAATAAATTTATTGAATTTAAATAAAAAATAAATTACGGCAAGAGAAATCAAAAAAGAAAAAATCCCAAAAATAAATTTATCTGAAACAATAAAAACGTTTGACCTAGAAAAAAAGAAAAAATAAAAAAAAGCATAAAGAAAAATAAAAAGCAAAAAATAATCATGAGAAAAAAAAGACTCCAGTTTTGAATAAACAAAACCATATATTTTTTTTGCTTTAACTGCAAGCTTATTTTCTGAAAACATTTTTTTTCACCGCAATCATAAATCCAATTAAAATAATTATTCCTAAAAAAACCAAAAGTCTGTAATCAGGTCTAATCGAAATAGAAGTATAATAAAATTCATCAGAGTTTTCCTTAAAAATTTTTATTGCATAAAAACCTGGCTTGACTCCTGCTGAATCAAGAACAAATCTTTTTCCTGTTTTTTTAAGGGAATTGTTTTCAAATACAGGGCATAAAGAAATTGTGCATTCTTCAACTTCATTTAAATTATAATAATAAGCCATTTCAAGCGAAACCTTTGAATTAAAAGCCAGAGAAATTTTTTCTCCCGGAAAAGAAACAAAAGATTCTGCTTCAAAAGAAAAACAAACCGGAATAAACAAAAAAATCAGCAATCCAAAAAGCAGTTTATTCATTCAGAAACCTCCTTAAAAAATGAAGCCCCAAAAAAAATACAGCAGACAAAACTGCTGCTGAAACAATTGTTTCCTTTGTAAAAGGAAAAGAAAAAACTGAAGTCAAAATAAAAGTTGAAAAAACAATTATCCCCGTGCTTAAAACCACAGAAAAAAGAAAAGTTTCTATTAAAGGACAAGATTTTATAATCAGCCTGTAAAAAAGGTATCCGCTGAAAAACAAAGAAATAAATGCTGCAAAAATTTCATGCAAAAAAAAAGGAAAATAAATGCTTAAAGAAGAAACAGCAATAATAAACAATCCAAAATTAAATAAATTAATTCTTGAAGAAATTTTTTTTGAAATTAAAATTAATTTAACTGAGTTGAAATCCATTAAAGCCACAATTTAATAACATCAAAGTTATATAAATAAGTTAATAGAAAACACAAGATTTAAATTGAGCAAAATCTTTCATTTAATCATGAAATACAAAAACATTTTAATTTCCTTGTTTATTTTAGTTCTGGTTTTATTCACAGTTTATTCTATTCACATAAATTATTTTCTGCCGTTTCATTCGGAAGAATTGGATCATTTAAATCTAGCAAAAGAAAGCCTTGACGGAAACTGGGAAATAGGTTTTACAATATTATACAAAACATTAAATTCACTGCTTTTAAACAACTTAAATCAATTACTTGTTTTTATTCCTGTAATTTTTGGATTAATAATCAGTTTTTCTTCTTTTATTTTAGGAAGGCATTTATTTAGAAACAGTCTTGCAGGATTACTGTCTGCAGTTTTTGTTTTGCTGATTCCCAGCAGTCCTGCTGTAATGGGATTATGGTTTGCGGTCCCAAATTCACTTGCATTGGCTTTAACTCCGATTTTACTGTATT
The DNA here is from genome assembly GCA_964608675.1 of uncultured archaeon. Classification (GTDB taxonomy): domain Archaea; phylum Iainarchaeota; class Iainarchaeia; order Iainarchaeales; family 1-14-0-10-31-34; genus 1-14-0-10-31-34. Next base: position 139,986 of record CAZSOZ010000002.1, read on the forward strand.
TTTTTCTTAAAGGAACTGCAAACAAAAAACATGGTTTTTTATTTATTTTTTTGTTTTTGTCTGCAACAATAATTCACCCTGCATTTACTTTGATTTTAATTCCAATAATTGCAGTTTACCTGTTTTTGAATCCCAAAACATTTGAAAGAAATCAATTAAAAATAGCAATAGCTTTAATTGCATTAATTTTAATTTTTCCATTTTTTGCTTCAAGACTTGGATTACAAGAAGTTTCTTTTTCACACAACACTTTTGCGTCAATTTCAGAAAACATAAACAAAGTAATAGTGTGGAAAGCAATAACTCATTACGCTCCTAAATTTTATTTAACTGACTTTCTTGGGATTTATCTCCTATTTTTAGCCGGAATCGGAACAGGTTTAATAATAATGATGAGAGCATTAATTGAAATAAAAAGAAAAAAAAGACAACAATCTTTAATAGAAAAAGAATTCACTGTATCAAAACATCAAATAATACTTCCTCTTGGATTGATTATTCTGTCAGCATTATACCTTCACTTTCACCTAAAAAATTATACTTTTATTGTTCCCTATGAAAGAATGTATCTTTCATTAATGCTTTTTCTTGCTTTAAGTGCAGGGGCAGGCTTTTATTTAATATGGAAAACACTCAAAAATAAATTAAAAAAAGAAATTTTGAAGCCGTTTGCAGGAGCAGGAATAATTTTAATTTTATTTTTTGTGTTAACTGTTCCTTTTGCACAAAAAAGTGAGTTATACAAAAACATTGAAACAAGCGGAATCCCTGCAGTGAACTGGATAAACGAATTCACTCCAAAAAACAGTTCATTTATTGCTATTCCAAGCCATTCACTGATAATAAAAAGTTTCACTGAAAGAAAAATTTTTGCTTCACCTCCAACCAGAGCAGGAATTCCAGATGACTTCCAGCTGGAAATCTTTTTCATTCAAAACTGCACAAACAAAAAAGAAACAATTCAAAAAACAAAAGCAAACTATATTTTTACAGAAAAAGAAATTGAATGCAGTTCATTTAACAAAATTTATGATAAAAAAGACTACAAAATATATAAGATTTTAAAGCCTTAAAATAAAACCTTTTTTTTTGCCGTCTTTTTTCTTTTCATCCTTTTTATCTTTTTCGAATTCAACTTTTTCTTTTTTAATTTGAATAAGTTTTTCTTCTTCGGCTTTCTTTGAATAATAAGAATCAACAAAAAAAGTTAAAACTAAAACAGCAATAAGACTTAAAACAAAAACAATTAAGCCAAAAAATTTATTTAAAAATAAAACCAAAAAGAAAACAATAACTGAAAAAACCAAACTGAATGCAGTTCTGTAATTGGATTTTACAACAAAAATGCTTCCAAATTCAAAATAATGCCTGCTTAAAACAGAAAAAACATAAGCAGAAACCAAAAAAGCCAGCAGTAATATTACAGGAATCAAAAAAGGATTTGTTTGTTCAGGAGAACCAAAAAACAATTCAGCAAAAACATACACAAAAGAATAATTTGCCTGTTCTTCTGAAATAACTTTAAATGAAGAATTAAAAACAACTGCTTTAATTGAACAAAGAACTTCGTAATTTCCTGTTTCGTCAACCAAAAAACTTATGCTCCCGTCTTTTCCGGTAAAAAATTCAAAAGACTTTTTTGAAGGAGTAATAACAGTTATTTTTTCGTTTTCAAGCGGTCCAAAAACAGAATGATACAATAAAATTTTTTGCACTTGCCCTGAAATAATTTCTTTCTGCATTGCCTCCAAAACAAATCCTTCTTTTATGCTTTTATCATTAACTACAACAAACTTAGTGTCAGGACAGCCTTCATCAATCAATCCATCTAAATCGTCATCCAAATCATTATAACAGACTTCAACCAAATAAGAAAACAAATTAACTGAAAGAAGGTTATTAGATTTATTTTCTTCATCAATTTTATTTAAAGAATCAAGTTCAGCAAAAATGCTTCCATTAATTTCTTCAGAAAAATCAAAAGAAAGAACAATTCTGTCTGTTTTACCGCTTTTCAGAGAAAAACCAGAAATAGAATTAATTATTTTCTTTGAATTTTTTTCATTATAATAATATAACTGAACAGAAAAATTTTCTGCATCAATTATTCCCTGATTTTCCATTTCAAGTTCAAGCAAAACAGGTTCTCCAAAAATAACCGACAAATCATTCACCGGCCTAAAAAAATTAAGTTTTAAATCCGCTTTGGTTGAAACAACAAAAAATATTTCAGTACACGAAGAAATTTTGCTTCCTAAAGCATCAGAAGCAACACAAACATCATAACTCTTATTTCCTATTAAATCAGAAGGAATAACATAATCATAATCAACTACAACCGTAGACAAATCATCAAACTTTACATCAAAAAAAATTCTTGAAACAGAAACCAAATTTTTAAAATCCTGAAGCTTTATCCCTGCCTTCAAACTTGAAACTTTAACTGAATCAACTATTTCATTAGTAAATGAATCCCTTACAATAACAAAAAACTCTGATGAATCAACAAAACCATTATTTTTTACTTCAGCTGAAAGCTTTACTTTTTCTCCGGGATAAACAAGTTTTTTGTCTGCATTAACTTCACTGATTTTCAAGTTAACAGAATTAATATACTTAAACAAAACAAAAGAAAAAACATTGTTGAATTCATCTGATTCAGCAAAACTATTTTCGTAATCAAGAACAGCAATAACCTTATTTTCTATTTTAGAAAAAACATCAGAAGAAACAGTAAACAAAAAAGTTTTTGTTTCCCCTGCATTAATAGAATCTATTTTCTCTGAAAATAAAAGGTTTTCCTGTAATTTTTGTCCGTCAAAAAAAGAAACTTTTACCTGAGGAGAAACAAATTTTCCTTTATTGCTTACAGTCAAAAAAGCCTTGATTTTTTCATCAACAACTATTTTAGGTTCAAAATAAAAATCCTCAAGCTTTAAATCAAATCCGTTATCGATTACTCCATCATCATCATCATCAATTCCGTTTCCTTTTTCTTTTGAAACAATTTTAACCAGCAGTGAATCAGAATCATTTGAAGTATCTGCATCCAAATCAAGTCCATAACAATCAGAAGTGACTTTTATTTTAAAATCAGAATCAAAGCCAAGCAATTCAGGAGAAAAATAAAAACCTGAATTTTTTGCTGAAAAATCTCCTGCATAAACCACAGAAGAATAACTATCAGGAAGAATTTTCTGGACTCCGTCAACAGTCCACAAATAAGAATAAAAACCGCTGTAAGAATCAATGAACTCCAAAAAAGAAATTTTTTTTTCAGAAAAAGAAATTGATTCAGGAGCAGAAGCAGAAAAAACAAAAAATAATTTGTTTCTTTCATCCAAAGAAGAAACATTAACACAAAAACTTTTATCAGAAAACTCGTTTAAATAATCCTTGTTTTCACCAAACTTTACATTAACTTCAAAAGGCACAACAAAAAAAGAAGGAATCTGAGAAGAATTAAATTTCAGTTTCCTTTGATTTAAAGCTGAATCAAAAACAGAAAAAAGTTTTTTTCCTGAATCCAGCACAACATAATCGCTTAATTCAACAGAATAATCAGCTTTGCATCCTTCATCAATTAATCCATCTGAATCGTCATCCAACTCATTATAACATATTTCGCTTTCAAAAACTTCCCCTGAAACACTAAAAACCAGTTTTTTTGAATTATTTTCCTTTGAAATTTCCTTAATTAGACCTTCTTTGTCTGCAAAAACTGTTAATTCTGTTTCTCCTGCAAAATCACTGGAACCAACAAAAAAAGAAAAAACTTTTTTTTCTCCTGAATTCAAACCATAAACAATCTTTGATTTTAAAGTTTTTTTATCTGAATCAATTGAAACAATGAATTTCTTTGAAATATCAGTTAAACCATTGTTTTTGACTTCAATTAAAACAGGAACCTGTTCTCCTTTTTCAACCGAATCAGGAAAATCAACAGAAGAAATTATTAAATCAGAGTAATCAGAAGGAGCAGACAATAAAACTTTTTCTTGAAAAAAATTATTGTTTTCGTTTTGTTCTTCAACAGAAAAATCAGAGTCAACCACTGCCTCCAAAAAATAGTTTCCTGGAAACAAAGAAAAAGAATTCAAATTAAAAGAAAGTTCTTTTACTGCATCAGTATTCAAATGAACAACTTTTTTTTCTCCTATAAATATTTTATTTGAACCTGAAATTAAATACAAAGAAACAAAAAATGAATCTGAATCCATTAAACCTGAATTTTTAACTGAAACTTTTACAGGAATATTTTTTTCAGAAAAAGCATTTTCAGGCCAAAAAACAGATTCAACTTCAAGGTCAGGTTTATTGCTTACAATTTTTACTGCTCCAACCCTTGAATCAAATACAACCGGCTTATCATCTGAATCAAACAAAGTCACTCTTAAAGTATAAGAACCGTCTTCTGCATTAACAGAAATACCGCAGACATCCTGAATTGTATTAGAAGAAAATTCATTTGTTTTTTCGCACACAATTCCAGAATAAGTGTTTCTTACAATCCAGCCCATTCCATTAACAATTCTTGTACAAACAGAATCAGACAAATCATTGTCTTTATAAATGTCAATTGAATAAGAAGAAGGACAAGAATACCTGTAAAAAAATTCAACAGGAACCTGTTCTCCGGGAGAAAAATAACCAGAATACGAAGAATTAATAACCAAAGGAGCATTAGGAGAATCAATATTAACCTGAGTCAAAGCTGAAGAAAAAGAAAAAAACAAAACTATAAAAAACAACATAAATTTTTTCATATTCTACCACTAAATTTTATGTTTCCTTATTAATAAATCTTTCTAACTTATCTCCTGTTTTTTCTGTAATTCAATTAATTCATTCTCAAGTGCGTCAAGTTCATTTTTGTAGTCTTCATACTGCTCTGAATAAACATTCCTTGAAATAATCTGCCTGTTAAAATAATCATCCTGAAGTTTTTTCATTAAAATCAAAAGCTTTTTTCTTTTTCTTTTCAAAAAAAGTTTTGACAAAAAAATTTTTCCCTGCTTAAATGAAACAAAAAAAATGTAAATGACAAACAAAATCGGAAAAATGTAAACAATTGCATTCTGCGCAATATAAAAATACAAGTATCCTTTAGGCTCAAAATCAAAAGTTTTTTCTCCTGAATTACCATAAGGGTCTTCAACAAAAACATTAACATAAAAAATCTCTGAATTTAAGTCCTCTGTAGGAATCATCAAAGAAAAAATTCCTCCTGAATCCACCTGCAGTTTTTTTTTCTGGCTGTTAAATTCAATCCAAACATCAGGTTCAATTACAAGAGAGCCGTCAGCAGAATAAACAGGCTTAATCCTTAAATTCAAAGGCTTTCCAAAATTAAATTCCTTAACCAAAGGATGAATTAATTCAATATTAATTGGAACTTTTCTTATTTCAAAAGAAAAAGTATTGCTTCCGCCAAAATTTTCTTTTTTTCCAGAAGAAGCAACAACCATTAACTCTGTTTGCTTTAATTCAACGTCAACAGGAATTTCAACTCCTTCAAAAAAATAGATTCCATTTCCCTCAAAATACATTCTTCTCTTGAATCCATCAAAATCCCAGAAATAAACTTCAGCGTTTGCAACATTTTCTCCGGCATCAGTTAACTTAATTCTTACATCAAAAACATCTTTTCTAAAAAAAGAAGAACTTGAAGGAGAAATAAAATCAACCCTCAAATACTCGCATCTTACAGAAGAATCAACGCTGAACATTCTTTCAATGGTTTCTTCTCCGTCATCAAGAATAAGAGTCCAGCTTCCTGCAGGATCAATACAAGAAATAAAATACTTAAAAGAAAAAAAATTGTTTTCATCAGGCTGAACAAGAAAACTGTCAATTTCCTTGTTTCCGGGAAAAGCAGTCAAAGTAATTGAAACTTCATTAGAAGAAAAACCATTCAAATCAATAAACTGCTCTTTAGAAAAACTTCCCTGATTAATTTCATAAGACAAACCAGAAACACACGAAAAAAACAATAAAAAGAAAACAAAAAACAAAAATTTTTCTGAAAAACTATTCCCACAAATCATTTTTGTTTCCCCCTGAATCTTCTGTTTTTTTATTTCTTTCTTCATTTGATTTTCTTGTTTCAGTTTTTTTCTTTTTTTTCTTTTCTTTTTTTGGCAAAGAAAACAAAGGAACAGCAGTATCATCATCAGAATAAGAACTTTTTTTCTTTACAGAAAAAACCTGTCCTAATTCAGAGTCATCAAAAGAATTTTTTTGTTTTTTTTCCCCAAAAACATCTGAATCACTTTCTTCATTCAAGCTTTCTTTTTCATTAAATCCTTCTTTTTTTGCTTTCTTAAATGCTTCTATTGCAGAATCAATATCCCTTAACTCAGAACTGTATTTTGAAAGCAAAGAATAATATTGTTCATTTCCAATTGAACCCAAATTAAAGTATTTATCCTGCAGGTCTCCTTTTAATTTTTCAAGCTGTTTTTTTCTCTTTAAAAGAGAATTCAATTGATTCATTCTGTTTCTTATAACAATAAAAACAATAATAAGAAAAACAAAAGCAAAAATTACAGACAAAAAAAGCAAAGGGTTTTCCCTAAAATAATACTCCAAAGTAAGTTCGCCGGTAACTTCAAACAATTTACTAAAAGAATCCCTGTTTCCAAAAGCATCAACTGCCTCAACAGACAAAAGAAGCTGTCTTGCATCAGACAAGTCATCGTTGTCCACTACATAAGAAAAAGAAAAAATTCCCTGCTCTTTTTCAGAAACAAAAATATTTTTGTCATTCAGTTTAACAAAAACTTTTGCTTTATTCAAGGCTTTGCCGTTGTCATAAGCCAGTTTAATTCTGAAATTCAATTCTTCTCCCAAAGCAACAGTCTGCTTTAAAGGCTCAAGCAAAAAAACATTAATTTGAGCGTTGTCAACAGTAATATTTAATTCATTTGAACCCCCATATTCAACTGAACCAATTTTTTTTTCTGCATTAACAATAATAGTTTGTTCCCCCAAAGGAAAATCAAAAGGAATAAAATAAGAAAAAGAATACTTTCCTGATGCAACCATCTTCAAATCAACTTTTTTTCCATCAGGAAATAATGCAATTACATCAGCATTATCAACAGGTTCTCCGTCAAAAGAAACATTCACCAGCATTTTTAATTCGTTTCCCCTGTTATATAATTCACTGTAATCAGAAGCAAAACCAACATCCAAAAAAATAGTTCCTGCTTCTTTTGTGACTACAGCAGTTTTTTTTTCGACACCCTGATTTTCAAATTTGTCTTCTCCTAAAACCTGAAATTCCCAGATTCCCTGAGGATAAATTAAACTGGTTCTTTCCTCCAAGACAAAAAAACCGTTTTCATCAGAACGAATTTTTGATTCAAAAATTTTGTTTCCTTTATTAAAAGCAGAAACCGTAATAATAGTTGAAACCGGACTGCCTCTTTTTTTAAGCTGGCCCTGAAAAAAAATTATTTCTCCCAAAACATAATTGTTTTTATCCATAGAAAAATCCATTTCAAGAAAAGGGTTTATGTCCACCATAAAATTATATGTGTCAGAAACACCAAGTTTTTCAGCATAAATTTCAGAAGCATATAACTCTTTAGGAGTTAATTCAGAAACAAGAAAGCTTACTGCATAAATTCCGTCGTTAGCTCTGTTATCTGAATGGTTTCCGTCGTCATACATAGGAATGTCGCCTGCAAAAGTCCTTACTCTTACATTAGCTTTTTTTGCAGGAACATTATCAGCTTTAACTCTGGCTTTAAAAGTTATTTCGTCTCCTCTCAAAAAAACATTTGAGTCATCAGGAGAAAGCAATTCAATTGAAATTTCAGCAGGAGCACAATCAGCATCACAATTAGAAAAATCTTCTCCTGATTCACAAATATGGTTGCCGCAACAATAATATTTTATTTGAGCCCTGCACAATCCAGTTAAACAGCTGTACTCCTTGCAGACTTCATTTGGAACATCGCCAGAACAAACCCCGCAGTCATTCGAACAAGTGCATTTGTCTTCACCTGAATCACATACTCCGTCATTATCACAAACAGAAAAATTAAATTGTTCTGCAAAAACACCATTAACTAAATAAAATAATAAAAAAATGCACAATAAAACCTGTTTATTCATTAATTCACCACAAACTTTCTTGATTTTTTTGTTTTTGTTTCTGCTTTATTCTTTCAAGAGTTATGCCTTTAGGAGTAATATTATAAGGCATTAAATTCTTTGAATGATTACAGCAACGCATTTTTAGTATTTCCATTGCCCTTTTTCTTGTATTAGCTACTTTAACATTATACAAAACAATTACTCCGTCTCCTAAAAATTCTTCTATTCCTGTTCTTGAATAAATTCCTGGATCCTGTTCTGTTTCAGAAATAATATAATTAACTGAATCATACTGGTTAAGAGAATCAAACATATGTTTTATGTAATACCTGTAATTCTCTGAATTGCCCATAAACGCAACACTCAAAGAAGAAAGAGAATCAACTGCAATTTTGTCAGGAACAAAAGGCAATTCAAGCTGTTCAACCTGCACCAATAAAGCTCTTCTCTGCTTTAACAAAGAAGCTTCAACACTCCTTGCAATCTTAAAAGGATTAATTTTAAGCATTGCAAATTTTTCTTCCTGTTCAAAAGCCTCCAAATCCCAGCCATAATTATTCTTCATATGCCTTTTCAATTTTTCTGCTGATTCTTCAAACAAAATATAAACTGCTTTTTCTCCATTCAACAAACCATGATAAATTGACTGCATACAAAAAGTGCTTTTTCCTGTTCCGCATCCCCCTGAAACCAAAATAGTTGAACCTCTTTCAATTCCTTTAGCGCTTAAATTTTCATCAAACCTGTCTACTCTTACAGGCAAAAATTCAATGTCTTCATCGATTTTTCTTTTCTGTTTTCTTTCCTTCAAATCCTCTAATTCTTCTTCATCAATGTCTCCAGGAGCAATTTCCTCTTTTCCTGCAAATTTAATTCCAAACGGCATTAACCACACCCAACAAGCCAACACAAAAAAAACAGCTTTCTCTAAGCATTTTATTTAAACTAATATAAAAAGCTTTGCCAAAAAAACGAAAAAAAACGCAAAAAATATATAAAAAATATATATTCAGATGTTTTCTTTTTTTCTTAATTTTTCTGTTTCAATTCTCAGTCTGCCAAGCTTTACTCCTGCCAGATTAATTCTTTTTCTGTTTGTTCCAACAATGTTTCCTTTTCTGTTAACAAAAATGTATTTGTATTGATGCACAAAATTATTGAATGCAGGATTCATTTTTGCTTCCTTTTTTAATGACGCCTGAACTTCCTGCAAAGCTTTTTTTGTCTGGCTTGAATGCTCCTTAAATACTTCTCTTGCACCAACAGACACTCCAAAAATTCCAGAAGCTAAAGCTATAGCAAGACTTTTTTGAAATCCATGATTATTCATAAAAGAGCCCCCAAAACCTGCTGCCAATGCCGTTGTTCCTGTAATTGCACTTGTTTTAACACTTTTCTTAAACCTGTTTTTTTTATGAGATTTTAAGTATTCAATTGAATTAATTGAATTTTTTCCTCTAAGTTTTCCTGTAAAAGAATTTTTTCTGGGTTTTTTTATTTTCGGTTTTCTTGGTTTCATGTTTCCCCACAAAAAAAACAATTGTTTTTTGAAATATTTAAAGTTAACCTAAAAAACAAAAAAAAAGGATTTGAAACATCTTATTATTAAATTTCCTTTCAATATTTTTTTTTAATGGAAACAGAAAAAATAAAGATAAAAGGAAAAGAAATAATTTTGGTTGGAACAGCCCATATTTCAGATAAAAGCGTTGAATTAGTCAGAAAAACAATTAAACAGGAAAACCCAGAATCAGTAGGAATAGAATTAGATTACTCAAGATTCAAACAGCTTAAATCAGGAAAAAAATGGGAAGAAACAAATGTTTCATACATAGTTAAATCAGGACAAACTTACCTTTTTCTTTTAAATTTAATGCTTTCAAACATGCAGAGAAAACTTGGAAAAGAAATAGGAATAAAACCAGGAGCTGAAATGCTTGAAGCATTCAAAGTAGCAGAAGAAAAAGGACTGACAGTTGAACTTCTTGACAGAAACGTTCAAATTACACTAAAAAGAGCTTTAGCATTCACAGGAACAAAAGAAAAAATAAAAATAATTCTTCATATTTTTTCAGGTTTTTTTTCTGAACAAGAAAAACTCACAAAAGAAAAAATAGAAGAACTCAAAAAAAAAGACGTAATGACAGAATTAATGAAAGAACTTGCTTCAGTTGCGCCCACAATAAAAAAAATTTTGGTGGATGAAAGAGACTTGTTTATTGCAAACAGAATTCTTGAATCAAAATCAAAAAAAATTGTTGCAGTAGTAGGAGCAGGACATTTAGAAGGAATAAAAAAAGCTTTGCATGAAAAAACAGATTTAAGGCCTTTAATGACTGTACCTAAAAAAAAATCTGGTTTAGGAACAGTGCTCAAATATTTTGTTCCCGCAGTATTTATTGCAATTATTGGTTACACGTTTTACAGTAAAGGCATAACTGCTTCAATCGAACTGCTTGCATTATGGTTTGTGATTACAGGAATTTTTTCTGCTTTAGGAGCTCTTCTTGCAAGAGCACATCCTGTTTCAATTCTTACAGCTTTTTTGGCTGCTCCTTTCACTACACTTCATCCTGCTCTGGCTGCAGGCTGGTTTGCAGGAGCAGCAGAAATAAAATTTAACAGCCCCAAAGTAAAAGACTTTGAAAACTTAAACCAGCTTGATTCAATGAAAAACTGGTATTCAAACAGAGTAACAAAAGTTTTGCTGGTAACAGCATTAACAAACTTGGGCGCCACAATAGGAGTATTGTTTGCTTTGCCTTATATTCTAAGCATACTAACTTAAATAAAAAAAAAGAAAAAGAAAAAAAAAGGAAATTACAATTTTCCTATTTTTCTTGACTTCTCTTTAATTCTTTCCCTTGCAATTTCCTTTGCAATATGCCTTGGATAAGTTTCCTGTTCTTTTGACTGCCTTAAAACTAATTCAGTGTTTTTTTCAATTTTTTCTTTTATTAAGTCAAACATTTCTTTTTCATTTCCTCCTATGTATTCAACATAAGAAGAAATGACTCCTCCTGAATTAGCGACAAAATCAGGAACCACCCAAACTCCTTTTTGATGAAGCCTTTTTTCTATATGAGATTTCATGGGAATATTGCTTCCTTCAACAATTAATTTGGCTTTAATTTTTTCTACATTAGATGAATTAATTACATTAGGTATTGCTGCAGTAATAATTACATCAACCGGCAATTCAAACAATTCTTTGTCATACAATTTTTTTGCGTCATCATACTTGTAAGGAGTTTTTTCTTTCTTTAATGTTTCAATCAGCTTTTCATAATCAAGGCCGTTTTCATTGTAAATTGTTCCGTTAATGTCTGAAACAGCATGAATGGTTGCATTTAATTCTTCATGCAAAAATTTTGCAACAAAACTTCCAACGTTGCCAAAACCTTCAATTGCAATTTTTGCGTTGGATAAATCCAATTCAGCATATTTTGCTGCAATTTTTGCTGCCAGAAAAACACCATAACCTGTAGACCCCAATTCATGAGGAAGCCCTCCCATTTCTTTTGGTTTTCCTGTAATTGATTTTATGTCGCCGTTAGTTTTAGCATAGATTTCCATTTCAATTTCTCCCATATTAATGTCAGGAGCAGCAACATACTCTTTAGGAGAAACACACTTCAATGCTTCAGCAAAAGCCTTAACAATTTCTGCTTTAGCTTCAGGAATAATTTTTCTTGGATCAGCAACAATGCCTGATTTTGCTCCCCCAAAAGGAAGTTCAGCCAAAGAATTCTTTAAAGTCATCGCCCTAGCTAAATCCTGAACTTCTTCCACTGAAACAGTGGGAGTCATTCTAATTCCTCCTTTTCCCGGACCCAAAGCAGTGTTATCGATTACAACAAAACCTTTCATTCCGGCTTTAGGACTATAAACCTGAAGAACTTTTTCAGGCCCAAGTTCATCATATTCCAACATACAACAATTCCTCCAAAAAAACTTTTTTTTGCAAAAAAGTTTATCAAAAAAAACACCTTTTAAAATTTCATAAAAATTATGAAAAAAACAAATATTAGAATCCAACAAAAAGTTTAAAAAAAGGAGTAAACGTCAATTAACAAAAAAAATCATTTAATAATTTTTCCTGTTTTCATGCACCACAAATATAAATCAAGTTCGCCTAAAAAAAGATTTAATTCTTTTGCCAGCCTGCTTAATTTTTTTTCCAGAACCAAATAATTTTTTTTATTCAGTTCTGCTTCTTTTTTTACAAGCCTGTTTTCTTTTGCGATATTCCAGACATGCTTGTCAATTATTGCATAATTAAAGTTTCCTGTATTCCTCAAAAAATGGCTTGCTTCCTTTAAACCCAAACCCTTAATGTTTTTCACCAAAAAATTTCTTTTTTCTTTTTCAGGAATTAAATTAATTAGTTCTTTTATATCAGAAAATTTTCTTGCAGAACAAATAAATGAAGCTCTTCTTGTATGAAACCTGCTTCCTGCTTTTTTGAGTTCCTTTGAAAGTTTTTTTTCAGGCAAAACAAGAAAATTTTTTTCTCCTATTTTTTTCTGAACCCTTAAACCCATTTCAGCTGAAGTATTTGCAGTCAACAGACAGAAACATAACTCAGAAAACCATTTTTCATTAGAATGATTTTTGAATCTTTCAAATTCTTGTATTCTTTGCTTTGCTTTTATTCCGACTTCAGATTCCATTAGGTTTTTTACTTCAAAAAATAACTTTTTCATAGGAAATCTCATTAATGGATTTTTGATCCTGCAGGCAAATCCTTATCCAAAATTAAAAGAGAAACTTTATCTCCTTCTTCTGCAGCCAAAAGCATTCCCTGAGACTTAATTCCTGCAAGCTTTTTTGGTTCAAGGTTTGCTATTACAATAATTGTTTTTCCCAGCATTTCTTCAGCTGAATAAAATTCTTTTAGTCCTGCAACCAAAGTCCTTTTTTCTTCTCCTAAATCAATTGTTAATTTGAACAATTTATCTTTGCCTTCTATCTCTTCAACTTCAAGTATTTTTGCTGAACGCAAATCCAATTTCATAAAATCAGCAAAAGACACAAATTCTTTTTCCATAAAAAAAATATGTCTTGTAATCTTTTTAATAATTAGTTTTTTTCAGCTTACTTCGTTTAATCTTCTTACATTAAGTTTTATTCTCGAATTAGTTTCACAAATCATATCAGATGCCTTAAGATATCTGACTGCTTTTCTTATTTCCCTTACACTTAAATCAGTTTTTTCTGACAGCAAAATAACATCAAGTTTCTGGTTGTCTTTTATTTCCCTAAAAACTTTCAAGTAATTAAGCAAGTTCATTTTCACCACGAATTCCGCTTAAAAAAGGCAATAAAATAAAGCAATTGTTATATATAAATCTTTTGATTTTTTGTTTTAAGTTATTAGGCCTGCCTTTTCTAAAAATTTTTCGGCTTAAAGAATCCTTTTTTTGCAAAAAAAGTTTTAATGTGAACCATCACAGAACTCTTTTTTCCATGCACTAAATTTTTTCCTTTTTTTATCAGCTTTCTTGCATCCTCCAAAGATTCTGCTTTAGGAATCTCCAAAAAAGAAGAAGCAATCTCTTCAGGAAAATGTGCATCGCTTCCTGCAGTTTTAGGGATGCCGTGAAATTCAGCAAAAGATTTTGCTTTGCAATTAAATGAATCAGAATAAACTCTTGCATTAAAAACTTCAATTGCATCAATTTTTTTCCATTCAGTTTTCAAAACAGAAAAATTATTCCTTAAAAAATCAAAAGGATGAGGAACAACAATCAAAGCATCCTGCGCCCTCAAAGCATCAATTACCTCCATATAATAATCCGGTTTAACAAATTCATTCATAAACAATCCAAGAAGCTCTCCTTCAATTTTTTTTTCTTCTGAACCAAAAGTAATTATTTCCTCTCCTTTAACAACTTTTACTCCTGCCTTTTTTCCCAAAGAAAAAATTTCATTCCAAGCTCTAACAGAATTATGGTCAGTTATAGCAACATCCACTTTCTTTTTTTTTGCTTTATGAATAATTGTCTTAGGAAGATTAACAGAATCCCCTGAACGAAAAGAATGAATATGACAGTCCAGCTTCATTTTTTTATCACTTTTATATTTATACTTAAATTTAAGTTTTTATTGCAGTTAAATAACTTATTCTTTTGAATATAAAAAGGTAAGGTAAAAATGAAGGAATTAAGAAAGGATTTTCCTATACTGGAAAGAGAAATTAATGGAAAAAAAATAATTTACTTTGATAATGCAGCGACTTCCCTTAAACCAAAAACAGTAATTGAAGCAGTAAACAACCATTACACTAAAGGAACAGCAAACATTCACAGGGGACTGCACAAATTAAGCGAAGAAGCATCACACGAATACGAAAAAGCACATAATAAAACAGCAGAATTCTTTAAAGCAAAAAAAGAAGAATTTGTTTTAACAAAAAACACAACCGAAGCAATAAATTCAGTAATGTATTCCCTTTATTTTTCGGATTTTTTTGAAAAAGGAGATAACATTCTTTTAAGTGAAATGGAACATCATGCAAATTTAGTGCCCTGGCAGCTTCTTGAAAGAAAAGGTCTTATTAAATTAAATTTCATAAAAATAAAAGAAGATTTTACTCTTGATTTAGAAGACCTAAAAAACAAGCTAAACAAAAAAACAAAATTAGTTTCTTTAGCTCATGCATCAAACACTATTGCATCCATTAATCCAGTTGAAAAAATAGGAAAAATTGTGCACGAAAATAATTCCTTGTTTTTAGTTGACGGCGCACAATCAGCCCCCCACCTCCCAATAGATTTTTCAAAACTAAATGCAGATTTTTTTGTTTTTGCAGGACACAAAATGCTTGGCCCAAGCGGAACAGGAGGACTAATAGCAAAAAAAGAATTGCTGGAAAAACTTGAACCCTTTCAATACGGAGGAAGCATGATTCATTCAGTTGAATTCCACAAAAGTTCATGGAACAATATTCCCTGGAAATTTGAAGCAGGAACCCCTCACATAGCAGGAATGCTTGGATTAGGAAAAGCAGTTGAATATTTAAGCAAAATAGGAATGCAAAAAATCAGAGAACACGAAAAGAAACTCACAAAACACGCACTTGAAAAAATGCAGGAAATGAATTCAATTAAATTGTACTGCCCTAAAAACACAGAAAAACAGGTTGGAACAATTTTGTTTGAAATCAAAGGAATTGAAGCACACGATTTAGCAATAATCCTTGATGAAATGTCCAACATTGCAGTAAGAAGCGGAATGCACTGTGCAGAGCCCTTAATAAGTTGTTTAAATCCAAAAGGACTGGCAAGAGCATCCTTTTATTTATATAACACAAAAGAAGAAATAGATGAATTCATTCAAGCACTCAAGACAATCTCCCAAAACTTCAAATAGTAAAACTTAAATAACCCAAAAGACTTTATTTTAGCTGAATGGCATTCTCAACAGAAGAATTAATTCAAATCGGATTAATTACAGGAATTATAATTGTTTTTGGATACACCTCATTTATTTATTTAAAGAATAAAGGAATCCTTGAAAAAAAACCACAAAAAGAAAAATCAAAACCCATGACTTTTGCAAAAAACAGAAAACTAAGAGGCCTAGAAAAACTGATTCCAGAAAAAAAATTAAGCAAAAAACCTTTTTTAACTGAACTAAAAATTGAAAGCACTGAAGGATTATGGGAGCCGGAAGAAACAGAAGAAAAAACAGAAAAAAAAATTTTAGAAAAAAAAACATTTGAAACAAAAACAGAAACAAAAAAACAAGGATTAACTGAACTGCAAAACATAGTAAAAGGAACAGAAGAAAAAAGTTTTTTTGAAAAAATAAAAGAAAAAATAAACACAAAAGAACAGGAAAACAAAGACGAAAAGAAAAAAAGCGAAGAAAAAAAAGAGAGAAAAAAATTAATTAACAAACCCCTACAAAACCCGCAAAAAATTGAAGAACAAGAAAACTTTGCATTCAAAGAAAAAAACGATGAAGAAAAACCAGAAAAAGAAAAAGCGGTTTTAGAAAAAATTCCTTTAAACAAACTAAAAAGATTTGTTTCAAAAGGAAAATTTGCATTCAAAGAAAAACCAAAAAAACAAGCAGAACAAAAATCAAAACAAAAACCAGAAAAAGAAAACATAGGAAAAAAACTTGAAGAAAAAATAAAAGAATACGAACAAAAAGCAAAAGAAATAAAAAAAGAAAAACCGGAAAACCAAAAATTGTTTAACTCAAAAGAAGAAAAAGAAAAACACGAACAAAAATTTGTGCAAAAAATACTTGACTCAGAAGAAGAAGAACTAGAAAAAATACGTAAAGCAATAGAACCAAAAACAGACAAAGAATGGCAAAAAGAAAAACAAAAAACCATAAACGAACTAAAAAAAGAATTCTCAGAATTAGGCGAAAAACAAAAAAAAGATTTATGGCATAAACCAAAAGAAACACAAGAAAAAACAGAAAAAAAGATAGAAGAAAAAGAAAAAAGAGAAAGCCAAGAAAAACAAAAATCAGAAAAAGAAATCCAAACAAAAAAAGAAACCAAAGAAAGCATTCAGGAAGAAATGAAAAAATTAATTGAAGAAAGAAAAAAACAGCTTTCAACAAAAGAAGAACCTGAAAAAAAAACTGAAAAACAAAAAAAAATTCAAAAAAATAAAAAAACAAAAACAGAAGAACAAAAAGAAACAAAAATACAAAAAAAAGATGAAGAAAAGAAAAAAGACACAAAAATAAATGAAAAAAAAGAAAGCAAAAGAGAAAAAAAGAAAGGCTTTCTTGAAAAAATAGGTTTAAAAAAAGAAAAAATACAATTAAGCAGGGATGAAGAAGATCAGATTCAAAAAATAATGATAGTATTAAAAGGAAAAAAAGATGAATATTCAAAAGAAGAAATGAAAGAAGCAATGAAAAATTTGAATTACAATGAAAAAATAATTAATGAAGCAATAAGGCGGTTATATGAATAAAAAAAATTTTATTATTGTATTGGCTTTGCTTTGCTTTACTATATTAACAGGCTGTATTGATTTAGTAAAAAACGGGCAGGAAACAATTCATTTAACTTACTCAAAAAATGGTTTAGTTGTATTCAGGCATACAATTGAAGGAGAAAAAGGAAGTTTATTTTATCAATGGGAAGGAGACTGCACAGAACAAGCAAAAAGCCTTCTTGATTCAAATATAAGCTATCTGAAAAAAGAAAACATAAAAATAAATGACGCACAAAATTTAAGCCAGGAAGAAAAAACTGAGTTAACAGAAGAAAACAACAGAAAAATAAACACTCTGCTTTCAATTAAATCAAGTATAAACTGCCAGCTAAAAGACGAAAACGGGACAGCAATACTTGATTATTCATTTAAGTTAAGCCAAGGATTTGAAAACATTAAATTATTTAACAGCAATTATGATTTCTCTTTAACAAAAAACGAAGACAAAATTGAATCTGCATTTAAAGTAAATAATACTGCAAACCAAAAAACAGGAAACCTTCTTGAAAAAATAGTTGTTTCTTCCTCTGATTCAGGCATAGACAAAATAGAGCCTGCAAATGCATTTGAATTAAAAGGAAACAAATACGAAATAAACATGCTTGGAATGGACGGAAAAGAAATAAAAATTACTATAAACAGAAAAGAAAAAACCACTCCTCCTATGCCGGAAAACAAAAAAGATGTCTTCAGCCTGCTAATAAAAGGATTCATACCTGAAAAATTAATGAGTTTAGAAAAAGAGGATTCAATTCAATGGATTCCAACAATATTGCTTGCATTAATTATTGTAATTATAATTGCAAAACTTGCAAAAAATGTTCATTTGCCGGAAAAAGAAGAAACCAAAACAAAAAAAGAGGATTCACTTGAAAACAAGGTTTTATTAAAAGGAAAACAAGCAATTAAAAAAACAAAATTTGAATACATGCAGCAGCCAAAAAAATCAGAAAAACCAAAACCCGGAAAACAAAAATTCACAGAAGAAGAAAAAAAGCAGATTAAAACAATTATTATGGCATTAAAAGAAACCTTTCAAAATTACTCAAAAGAAGAAATAAAAAAAGCAGTGATTGGAAAAGGTTATTCAGACAAAATTGCAGAAGAAGTTGCAGACTTTTTCTATCCATAGCCGGTTGCGTCCGGCTGAAACGAAATATATCACTCTATCTGCAATAGAACATTAATATATTCTTAAATTCCTGCTTCTTTTTTCAAAGTGTCTGCTTTATCGGTTTTTTCCCAAGTAAAATCAAGGTCGTTTCTTCCAAAATGACCATAAGCAGCAGTCTTGCAGTAAACAGGCCTCTTTAAATCCAAATGCATGACAATTTCAGCCGGCTTCAATGCAAAATGCTTTCGTACTAATTCACATATTTTGTTTTTTGCAATTTTTTCTGTTCCAAAGCAATCCACATTCACTGAAACAGGCTCAGGATAACCAATAGCATAAGCAAGCTGGATTTCACATTTATCTGCAAGTCCTGCTGAAACAATATTTTTTGCAATATATCTTGCCATATAAGCAGCGCTTCTGTCAACTTTGGAAGGATCTTTTCCAGAAAAAGCTCCTCCTCCATGCCTTCCTATTCCTCCATAAGTGTCAACAATAATTTTTCTTCCTGTAAGACCTGCATCAGCAAAAGGCCCGCCCCTAATAAAAGCACCTGTAGGATTAACATAAAACTTGGTTTTGTCGTCAATCCATTCACCGCACACAGGCTTAATTATTTTTTCCAAAACTTTTTCTTTTAATTCTTCATATTCAACTTCTTTAGTATGCTGAGTTGAAACAACAACTGCATCAACTCTTAAAGGCTTTCCTTGTTCATTGTATTCAACTGTAACCTGGCTTTTTCCATCAGGACCCAAAAAAGTAAGTCCATTACTTCTTCGAATTTCAGCTAATTTCATGCACAATTTATGCGCTAAAATAATAGGCAAAGGCATTAATTCAGGAGTTTCATTTGAAGCATACCCAAACATTAAACCTTGATCTCCGGCTCCTTGTTCATGATACAAAGAATCCTTTTCATTTACTCCTTGAGCAATATCTGGGCTCTGCTCTGTAATCTGAGTCCACACAGAACAAGTTTCATACTCTATTCCATATTCCGATTTAGTGTAGCCTATATCCTTAATTGTATTCCTTACAACCATAGGGATATCCACATAAGCTTTAGTAGTAATTTCCCCAAAAACATTTACTCCTCCGTTTTTTGTTGCAGTTTCGCATGCAACTCTTCCATCAGGATCCTCTTTAAGTATTGCATCAAGGATTGCATCAGAAATTTTATCACACATCTTGTCAAGGATGTCCTTCGGTAACAGATTCCGAAGTGAAGAGAATTTTCTCCATGACTAGACCACCTCCTTAGCTCTGAGAGCCACAGCATATTGATCAAATTTTCTTGACAAACATAAATTCGAGTCTTTATTATAAATAAACTTCGCTAATTGCAAGCCTCTTTTACAGGAATATTGCAATATGTAAACATTGCTTGAAACTTTTCTTACCTTTCCTTTAATGCCAATTGAATAAATTTCTTCAGCCATTTTTTCTAAAAAAACTTTTGACCCAGAAGAAATAGTTATCTCAAAATAAGGGCTTTTTTCTCTTTGAACATACCTAATATTCCCATCTCCATCAATTACTCCCCTCAAAAAATGCCTCAAATATTTTCTCGGTATGTTTGGAAACTTAACTGAAAGAGATTTTCTGGGAGTTAAACCAAAACCCATCAAATCTTTGCATATTGCTTTATTGTTTATAATTAAACGATATGAATTTGTTTTTGATGAATATAAAAGCTCTTTCGTGCTTTCCATCAGCAAACGCATTCTTTCAAGATGCTTTTTATCCTTCTCTGAAGCAGTAATAGTTAAAGACCTGTATGACTTTAGCGGATTCCAGTTTATATTTCCGTCAGCAAAAACAAAACCTAAAATATAGGCCATGTCAGAAGTCCAAACTTTAAAAAACTCTTCATTGACTGAATTCTTTTCAATGAATAAACCTAATTCTTGACACCACCTGTTTATTGTAGTGCTGCCAACCCTTAATTCTTGTGCTATTTGTCTATTAGAAAGTTTTCCGAAATTTGACTTAATAAAAGACAGCATTTTTTTCTTTTCAGATTGTTGGATTATGGCACCCACAAAATAATCACAGTAATGTGATGGATGAACCTTATTAAAAATACATTGTTCTGAAAAACTAGTTTGGAAAGAAATATCAGGAAACATTACAATAACAAAAAAAGCAGAGATAGCTTTAAAAGAATAATTTTAGAACAAAATATTCTTATACGAATAAAGTGTTTTTTTTATGCTTCCTGAATTAAGAGAAATCAAAATAAGAAGAAAAGAACTGGGATTAACCCAAAAAAAACTCTCTGAAAAAAGCAAAGTGCCTCAATCAGTTATCGCAAAAATTGAAACCCAAAAAATTCTGCCATCATATGAAAGTGCAAAAAGAATTTTTGACGTGCTTGACACAGAAACAAAAAAAGAACAAACAGCAAAAAACATTATGACAAAAAAAATTATTTCTATTCCTGAAAAAGAAAAAGTAGCTTATGCAATTCATTTAATGAACAAATACGGCATAAGCCAGCTTCCTGTTTTAAGAAAAAAAATTCCTGTAGGAACAATAACAGAAAAAACAATTATAGAAAAAATAGGTTCAGGGAAAATCAGCAGTACAGGAAAAATTTCAGAAATAATGGAAGAATCTCTTCCTATAATTGAATCGAATTCAAAGCTTGAAGCAGTTTCTTCAATGCTCAAATACTATCCAGCAGTATTAGTAAAAAAAGAAGACGAATTAAAAGGAATTATCACCAGAACAAACATTCTGAAAAAAACCATTAAATAAAAGAAAAAAAGGCTTTTTTTAGGATTCAGTTATATTTAAATATTTGTTTTAACTCTATAGTAATAACATTATATACATAAATTGTTGTGGAATTCAATGAACTCAAAATTAATTATTTTTTCAGCGGCATTCTTGTTTTTTTCATTAAATATACATGCTTTAAACGTTGATTTACCTAATTCTATTACTTTTTTTGAAGAAGCAAGAAGCATTAATTTTGAAGTAGAAAATGTTTCCGGAAAAACACAGGAATTAAACATTGAAGTTTTTGCTCCAATTGCATTTGAAATAAAAGGAGAAAAACAATTCCTTGAAAACGGAGAAACTGCTTTTATTGAATTAACTTTTTTTCCTCAAGACAAATATCTGAATTCTGTTTATGAATCAACTGTTTTAATTAAATTAGGAAGAGAAATACAAAAAGAAAAAATTCCATTATATTTTGAAGAAAAAATAGAAGAAAAAAGAGAAGAAACAGAAGAACAAAAAGAAACATTCAATCCTGTGACTGCTACAGGAAACATTTTTTTGGCAGGAATAACTGAATTTCTTAATCCAATTAATTTTATTTTAACTATTATTGCAGCAATACTGCTTGTATTATTTATTTCAAGGCTTACAAAAAGACTAAACAAGGAGGAAATCAAATGAAACACTTAATTACAGTAATAGCATTAATACTGGTTTTATCAGGAGCACAAGGATTAATTCAGCCCGAAAAAAGCGAGATAAGCATTTCTGCAAAAGAAGTTTTTTCTCTGCCAATAAAAATAAAAAACGAGTCAAACGAAAAAAAATTAATTCATTTGATTTCAAAAGGTCCTTTAAAAACTGAATTCAGGGCAAACGATTTTTATTTGAATGCAGGAGAACAAACAGAAATTGCTTTGGATATTTTTCCTTCATTTAAATCAGAAACTTATTTTATTGAATTAAGAATGGAAGCAGACGAAATAACAGAATACTCTGGACTAACAGTTAATACATGGTTTGCTTCAGAAGAAATACAATTAAAATATTACAGGCAGAATATATGCAGGAACCGACTTGACAAAATAAGCTTGTTTGTTAAAAACACTTCATCTGAATCCAAAAGAATAAAATTAAGCGCTGAAACAAATTTTTTTATGGCAAACATTGAACCTAATGATATTGATTTGGATGCAGGAGAAGAAAAATTCGTGGAAATAGAAATTCTTTCCAATACTTCAGTTCCTTTAAATAATTATTCAATTGTAGTTTACGCTGAATCCAACAACACAATTGTATCAAAAGAAGTTTTCTTTGATTTAGTTGAATGCACTGAAATAAAAAATGAATTCAGGTTAAGTGCACCTGCAAGAATTTCATTAAGAAAAAATGAAACAAAAAGAGTTTATTTTACAGTAAAAAACCTTGAAGACAAAGAAAATGAAATACAGTTTGCAGTAAGAAGCAATCTAATAACAGAATTACAGCAAACCAAAACAGTTCTGGAGCCGTTTGAATCAAGACAATTTTGGATTGATATTCAAGCATTAAAAAGCAACAAAACAGGAATACACAAAATAGAATTATATGCCTTCAACCCGTTTTATGAAGAAAGAAAAACATTCAACGCAGAAGTAAGAGGAATTCATGAAATAAAATCTGTTTTATTAAACAACAATATTGAAATTCAAAGAGGGCATTCAAAAATTTTCACTTTATTAATTGAAAACAAAGGCGATTTCAAAGAAAAAATTGAATTAAATTTCTTTGAACAAGAAAACATTAACCTGCATTTTTCTGAAACAAGATTTTATTTAAATGAAAAAGAAGCAAAAAAAGTTTATATTTCTGTTAATCCTTCAATTACTTCAAAATTAAAGGATTACAAAATCAAAATTAAAGTTAACGGAAAAGAATTATTTTTGAAGTTCAAAGCAATAAAAGAAGAAAAACCTTTGCAGACAGAAGGAATAATTGAATTTTTGTCTGCACCTGAAAGAATAACTTTAAACCAAAAACAACAAAAATTAGAGATTGTAATTAAAAACATTTCAGGAGAAAAGATTGAAAACACAGTGTTTTGGATTGAAGGACTTCCAAAAGGAACAGCTTTTGAATCCAATATAATAAAAGAACTGGAAACAGGAAAAACAAGAACTGCAGGAGGAACCTTATTTTTAACTGAAGACGCAGTAAAAGGAACCTACAAAATATTTCTTGTAATTGAAGGAAATGAATTCAGGCAAAAAAAACAGGTTTTATTGAATGTACTTGAAGAACCAGAAGAAAAAGAAACAGAAAAACAAGAAGACAGTTTTTTTGCAGGGCTTGCAGGACTCGCATCACTTGGAACAGAACAATGGATTGGATTAATAATAATTGTCCTGATTATAATCATTTTATTATTGAATCCAGGAACCCAAACAAAAAAAGGGAAAAAAACCTGGGTGAACTATTAGGGGGAGTGAAATGAAAAACAAGACTTTAATTGCATTAGCATTAATTTTTTTGAGTGCAATAGCAAACGCTCATACAATGGAAGGAGACTTCACAGGATTAACTTTTCAAGGGCAGACAATTGAAAGAACATTTCTTTTATGCAATACCTTAAACTTTCAGGAAAATTTTAGTTTATCCAGCAACAACGAATGGATGGAAGTAAGGCCTTTAACCGCATCTGTTCCTGCTGAATCATGCAAAGAAATTTATGCATTTATTACTCCTTTGCCTTATTCTGAATCAGGAGAATACCAAATAGAAGTAAACGCAGAAGGAGAACATGAAAGCACAACAAAAACATTTTATTTAACTGTATTAGAAGGACACAAAATAAAAATTGAATCACAAAACAGCATTACAACAACTCAATGCAAAGAAGAAGTGTTCAACATTGAATTAGAAAATACAGGAATATTTGATGAAAGAGCATTATTTTCAGTTCAAGGATTAAACAAAAACTGGTTTGAATTAAGTTCAAAAGAAATTTTTCTGCCAAAAAATTCAAAAAGAAACCTTGAATTAAATGTATTAATTCCCTGCAATCAGGAAACAAAAAGATATGACTTCACTTTGCAGGCTGAATTAAAAAACACAGGAATAACAAAAGAAAAAAATTTGTCAATTAACGTTGAAAACGCACAGGAAATATTAATTGAAAGCAGGTCATTTAATGCATGCAATGACTTAACTGCAATAAATTCACTTTCAATTACAAACAAAGGATTAATGCAAGAAGAATTAACTTTACAAATTGAAGGTCCAACCTGGATTAAATTACAGGAAAATTCAATGCAATTAGAATCCGGCCAAACAAAAGAAATTCAAATTAAATTCCTTGAAAACAACCAGGAAGAAAAAAATTATTCATTCAAACTAAAAGTTTACTCAGAAAAATTCAATCAATACTACAAAAAAAACTTTACAGTTAAAGCAGAAAACTGCTTTGATTTAAGCATTGAAAACGGTCAAATGCAGAATTCAGCCTGCATTGAATCAAATCCAGAAATTTCATATATCCTGAAAAACACTGGAACAAAAAGAATGCTTTTAAAATTAAGAATAGAAGGAATTAAAGCAGAACTAGAAAAAAATTCAATTGCCTTAGAGCCAAACCAAAGCACAGAAATAAAAGCGCAATTAGATTTCAGTGCAATTTCAGCAGACCAGCTTAAATTCATTTTAATTGCAGACTCAGAAAATTATTCAAACACAAAAGAAAACACAATGCAATTAGAAAACTGCTATGAAATTCAGTCAGTTGTTCCTTCATTAAAAGTATGCAGAGAAGTTCCATTAAAAAACCAGTTCATTAAAATATCAAACACAGGAACAAAAAAACAGTCTTTTTCACTTGAATCAAATGTTAACTGGATTAATTTAACAGAAAAAAACTTTTCACTTGAAGGCGGACAAACAAAAGAAATAGAATTAATTATTATGCCAAAAAAAACATCACAAGAAGAAACTTATGCAGTAAAAACAACCACAGAAAACAACCAGTATACAATGACAGGAAACATTGAATATTTAGATAAAGAAACCTGCTTTGGATTAAATATGCAAATAACAAAAGAAATAGAAGTCAATGCAGGAGAAGGAGCAATCACAACCATACAAATAACCAACCAAGGAAAAACATTACAGCACGTAAATTTTTTAGTTGAAAACTATTCATGGGTTTTCTTTAATCCAAAAAAATTTGATTTAATGGAAGGAGAAACAAAAGAAGTATACGTTTACTTTAATCCTCCCTTTGATTTTGAACAAGAAAAAGTTTCAGTTCAAGTAAAAGCAATAACAAACTATGATTTTTTAGTTCAAAAAGCAGTCAAAGTAATTGTTTCAGGAGGAAGCGTGATACTGACAATTGATCCAGAAAACATAAACGTTTCTCCAACAGAAATAGGAACAGAAGATACAAACGAAAACAAAATTGAAATCACAATACAATTAGAAAACAATACAGAAGCAAACATGAAAATACTAGATGTAAAAACAAATTACCCTAAATCAAATTACTTTATTAAAGAACCAGTAATCAAAAAACAAACTACAGGAGAAATAATTCTAATTTTTGTTGCAAACCAAAAACTTGAATTAAAAGGATTAGAAGTGCCAATAGAAATAGTTACAGACAAAGGCACATACTATAAAGTAGTTCAACTGCCAAAAGAAACAGAAAAAACAGAAGACGGAGAAGAAACCACTGGATTTATTTTATTCGGAGAAGATGAATACATTTTAGTTATTCTGATTGTATTAATTGTAATTCTCATAATACTAGCTGCAGTCAGAAGCGACAAAGAAGAAACAGAAGAACAAATAGTGGATTATTCCCCTGAACAAGATTTTCAAAAAGAAATCAAATCAATAGTAACCAAAAAACCAGAAAAAAAGAAAACCAAAAAGAAAACCAAAAAAACAAAAAAGAAAAAATAAAATTAAATTAAATCAGACAAATAATCTGCAATAAAAGGGCTTTCAATAAAGATTGCCTTTTCATTGTCTTCTTTTTTTTCATTCAAAAACAACAAAACTTTCTGTCTGTCAAAAACAATAAACCTTGCTTTTGCTTTGGATTTAACTGCATTAAATTCCCTTAATTTTTTATGCAAAGAATCTTTATCAAAAGAATTCAAAGCAAATTTAACTTCAACACCCTTAGATTTTAAAGCCTTTAATTTCGAAGAGAAAGCATTAATTTTCTTTAAAGCATTCTCTTCAGAAGTAGAAATTATAATGCTTTCCTTTGCATTTTTAAGTGAATCAGCTATTATGTTGTTTATTTGGTTGCTGGAAACACTCCAGACTCCAGAAAAAGAATTGTTTTCTTCTGTTTTTGAATTAAATTTTTTTTTGAGTTCTTCCTTTAAAGAACACATTTCATTTAATTCTCTTTCAAAAGAATTCCTTTTCTGTTTTTCATAATTAACTAAAGCTTTTTCAGGCTGAACTGCTTTAAATGAAACAGGTCTTCCAACTGAAACCATAACAAAGCCTTTTTTTTCCAAAGACATTAAAACATCATAAACTCTTGCTCTAGGAATTCCTGCTTTTCTGCTTATTTCAGAAGCAGTGGATTCACTTGATTGATTCAAAGAAGAATACACTCTTGATTCATATTCATTTAATCCAAGCCTTTTAAGCAAAGCAATCAGTTCAGCCAAAACAAAAAACCCCAAAAAAACCTTTCTCAAAAAAGGTTTAACAAAAATTCAGTTGAATAAATAAAGGTGTTTTGCTTTAAATTCTTTTCTGTACGCTTTCAAAAAAAAATAAGCAAAAAAAAACATTTTATTCAAAAATTCCAGAAACAAACTTGTAGTCAACACAAGCAAGGCATTCCCTTATTGTCTTACATGTCTCGCATGCTTCAATTACAGTTATTTCTTCCACAGGCTTTACAGAAACCACCTTAGTTTCCGTTGGCTTGCAGTAATCTTCTCCTAATTCATTTTTTCTTCCATAATTTTCAGTGAAAATTCTAAACCAAGCCAAAACTTTTGCAGTATAATCCCCTGCTTTTCCTAATGAAGTGCATCCAGCTGAACTAGAATTATATCTTGCAACAGTAATTGCATTCTTCCAAGTTGCTTTAGCAGAAGCAGTTGAAGGCAAAACAGTATTTAATTCACTATCACAGGCAGATTCAAATTTTTCTTCTAATTCCCTAAAGTATGTGGTTCCTGCTTCAATGTTTTTTTCTGAGTTTTTCCATGTTCCATTTTCTTTCCAGTCTAAACCAAAAATATCGCTCCAATTATCCAAATTGTCTTCATACAACTGCATTAAACCATAAGACTTTTTTGTTCCTTCATCCCCCACTGCTTCAGGATCAAAACTGCTTTCAGCATAAATTATTGCTCTGATTAAATCAGCATCAATTTCATATTTTTCTGCATACTTGTTTATTTCTGATTCAAAATCCCTTGCATCCTGCATTGCATTAACACATTCAGTACTTTGTTTTCCTGTCCTGACTGTTGTTTTCTTTTCTGAAACCTGTGCCTCAAAAACAACTGTTTCTTTTTTTCCTTCACTTAAAACAACCGAAGATTTATCAGGCTTAAAATTATAAATATAAACAGTTCCTTCAACTATAATGCTCTCAATATTTATTTTTTCTGCATCAACATTAATCACATCTCCCATAGTATTGCACACAGATTTTCCTTTACAAATCTCTTCCCTGATTTTGTCTTCTGCTTTGTTTTTTATGTCTTCAGGAACAACACAGCTGTCTTCATCAGGTTTAACACAAAGTGTTTTAATCTGAACATCAAGTTCTGCCAAAACAGGCTCTGGTTCAGAGGAAAGCCTTACTTCAATTGAAGCCGCCTCAAAATTTGGTTCAGAAAAAGTTCCCCCTAAAATTTCTTTTCCGTCAGAAGAATAACCAATTAAATCGCATTTGCTATCTCCTGTCTTGTCCTGACAGACAAAAAACTGAAGAGTGCTTCCGTCCCAGTTATTAACCGTAATTTTCATTTGCTCATTTAAAGGAAAAGATTTAACTGAAAAAGTTTTTCCGTTCTCTATTTCACTGAAATCAAATTCAAGCAAGCCGTCAATGTTTGGATAAATTGAAGTAAAATTTGTTTTTGTGGTTTCAGGAATTATTACTTTTCCTGTTTCTCCAACTGAAAAGAACGCTTGTCTGTCATTTTCATAGTTTTCCAAAAGAATTTCAATTGTTTGTGTTTCTTTTGGCAATTCAACGTAATAAGAAGGAACTCCTTTCAGTTTAGTAACAGTTTTATTGTTAACCGACTTAACCTGCAGGTTTTCATAAACTGCAGGATTCTCCCTGCTTAAATTCTTAAAAAACAGCAGTTTTTCTCCGGTTTTAGATTTATCTAAAACAGAACTGCTTTTACCAAACACAACATCTTTCAAATCAATTTCTGAAACAGTTTCATCAATTAATTTATTTGTACGACTATAATACCCCCACAATCTTGTTTTTTCTGAAAACAAAATAAAAAAATCATATTTTTTTCCTTTAGTTAATTCAACAGTAAAACTGTTTTCCTTTTCATTTTTTTCAATAACAGTAAAATCACTTTTGCTTTCAGCGCTATCAACAAAAACAATTTGCTCCCAATTAAGAGAATCCAACAAATCAAAATTATTTTTTCCGACAAATACTTTTACTTTAAATTTTTCTGTTGGAATAACTGTTTTTATAACATTTTCAGGAATAACAACAGTATTTTCAGTGATTTTTTCTTCAAAAGCATTAGTCAAATAACTTTCTAAAATCTTTATTTTATAAGAATCTGCAATACCAGAAACTTTCACAGGAGAAACAATTAAATTTTCTTTTTCAGAACAAAAAGTGTTTTCCTGAAAATTACACCATTTATTCATTCCATACAATTCATTCAAGTATTCTTCTGCAAAACCGCCTTTTCTTGCAGACAAAAATTCAGCTTCAATTTTATTTCCAGAATCATCCACTACAATAGATTCAGTTCCTGCTTGATTTAATGCACTAAACACATCAGAAGTCATAACTAAATCAAATTTAAATGAATCAAAATCAAATTGTGTGTCCTGCAAATCAATTTGAGTTGGCTGGGTTTCAACAACAAATTTTTCTGACACCCATTCAGGGCAGTCGGAATCAAAAACTCCCGGTTTAATACAATATTTTGGCTGAACTTTAACTTTGTATTCTCCCTGCTGGACTTCAGCCAAAAGAGTTTCGCCTGACTGAATTAACTCTGTATTTGTTTCTTGTTCTTCAGGCATTTCCAGCAAACTGAAATCCAGTTTGCTTAAATCAGCTTCTGAATACTTTAAAGCAGGATACAATAAAAGCGTTCTTTGGTTTGTTTTTTTCATTCTGCTTAAAACATTTTGTTTTGAAGGCGGTTTACTCAAAGAATCAATTAAATGAGGTTTAACTGAAAAATTAACAAGGTTTGCAGAACCATACCAAGAATAAACAATAAAATCATCTGTTAAAATTAAAGCTTTTCCAAAAAAATCTGTATTTTCTTTGTAATTGGGAATAAAACTGAATTCAAGAGAAGGAATTTTTTTGTAAACATCTTCTCCAAAATTAAAAACATAAAAAGGCAATCCTTCAAGCTTTAATTCTTTTTCAGAAAAATTAAAAGTGAATTTGTTTTCTTCAGAATTCAAAGCCAAAGGAAATTCCTTTAATCTTTCACTGTATTCTATACTAAAAGAAACATTCCTATTATCTGAATCAACAGAAACAACAGTAATTTTTATTTGGGCTCCAAACAAATCTTCAGAAGAACATGATTTGCTTTGTCCTTCAGAAATTTCCAGTGCAGAATCACTTAAAAATCCTTGATCGCAGTCAAAAACAATCATTCGGCTTTTAGATGAAATATAACTGAATTCAGGAACAAAACCAACCAAAAATTCTGCTTCTGAACCACTAACAGAATTCACAGCAACCCAATAAGGAGAAAATTCATTTTCATTTTTTATTAACCTGTAAGCTCTTCCAGCAGGAACATTCAGCAAAACAGTGTTATTGTTTTCAAAATAATATTGTTCTGCAAAAGAAGCCTGATAAGAAGCAAGAGAAAAAGCAGTTCCTGCATTCTTCAATAAAGTATCTGAAATAATTCCTGCAGAAACATCAGGTTTAATTTGAGCTTGACCTAAAGAATCATAATAAAAAACATTTGAATAAACTTCAGAAAAAACAATTGAAGAAAACAAAACCAAAAACAAAACAAACACAATTTTTTTCATCAGCATATCCTCTCCAGTTCATTCAATACAGTCTGATTTTCTAATTCAGTTGAAGAAAAACTTGTTTCATCAGCTAAAAAAGAAACAAGATTTGCTTTTTCTTCAAAACCAGAATGAAGTTCATTAAAAGCATAAATTAATTCATTAACAGAATGCATTTTCTGGTTCAACAAAAGAGTGTTTTTTCCAATAAACTCTAAATCAGTTTTGTTTTCACACAAACTGCTTCCATTAATGTTTTTTGATTCAAGCAAATCCTTTTTTTCTTTTATTTTTAAAGCCAAATTTAGTTCATCTGCCAAAAGAAGATGAATTTCAATTAAATCCTTTAATGCTTCAATGTCTTTTGTTTCCTGCATTTCATCCAAAGAACTCTGATAAACAGTTAAATCATCATACAATCCTTCTAAATCCCCAGAAGAAAACTTTATTTCCTGCGAATCATTAATCAAATAATCAGGATTAACATTATTTTTCTGCCATAAAGCATTTATTTCATTCACTCCATCAGAAAAAGAAATTGTTTCCTTTTTTTGTTCAGAAAAAAAAACTAAATAAAAGCCTGCCAAAACAATCAAAACAATCAAGCCTGCAAAAACCTTTGAATCCATTCAATCACTCACCGCGCAATTCATTACATCACAATATTTAATAAGAATATTTTCATTCAACAAATTTTGGATTTCAATAAGGTCTGCACCAGAAGGAATAGGTTTTAGTTTATCTCCTAAATCATTATCAGTGTCATTATCAGTGTCTTCAGATGGTTTTTCTTCGCTTAATGCATCAGAATCATTTAATTTAACTTCAATATTAAAAAAATATTCTTTTCCTTTGCTTGAATCCTCAGTATATTTTTCTGTTTCCTCTGCATTAAAAGAAATTTTCACTGAACCAAAAGAATCGCAATCAACTTTTTTTCCGTCAGAATCAAACAATACTTCAATGTTTTCGCAAAAAACATTATTGGTTTCTCTTTGCATTATTTTAAAAACAGCCTTTTCTTCTTTCTCAAATGAAGACAAATGAATGTCTGCATTTGTTTTAAGGTTTCCGCTTTTAATTCTTGTGATTCTGCCTATTTCACTTGAATCAAAAATACTAAATTGTTGTGAAATGCTCCGAAAATCTGCTTCAGAAACAGTTTTTCCAAACACCAAAGCCAAATACTCCTTAAATGCATCTTCAGCATACAAATTTATTTGCAATTCAAGGGCTTTTGAATCAGGTTTTTCAGAAACAGTTAAACCAACTAAATCCACATCTTTTCTAAATATTCCACGCTGGGTATCACATACAACGCTCTGGGGATACTTATCTTCGAGGTATCCGTAAATATTCCAATTTTCATAACCCAAAGGACCGCAGTCAAGTTTTTTTTCAGAAAAAAATCCCTGAGGATCAAATTTAGAGGAAATCTGAAAAGAAGAATAAATTGAAAACTCAAAATTTCCATTTGAAGGAAAAACGCTTTTGCTTACTCCAACTTTTACTGTTCCCCTTTCATTCAAAACAGGAATTTCACAAAAAGAATCAGAAGGAAAAACACCAGAATAAGAAGTGCCTGAACCTTGACACGTTACTCTTGTTTCAGCAGAAACAAAAGAAAAAATTAAAAGAAAAACAAACAATAAAAACAATTTTTTCATCAGCAAACCCCCTGCAGGACCAAAAGAACTGCTTGTAATTCAGACAGGTTTTCCTGAGAATTCACTGCAAGCTCAAGACGTGATATTTCAGCTTTCTCTGCTTCTTCTGGGAATTCAGAAGAAAAAATAATTATTTTTTCATTAAATGAATCAGAAAAATTTTTCTGCAAAATAAGATTCTGCTGTAGTTCTTCTGCTTTATTCATCGAATCACACAAAACATCAAAATCATATTCAGAGGACTCAAAAAAATCAATTAACTTAAAATTTTTTTTTTGAAGCAAAGCATTCTCCACTAAATCCAAATGAGTTTCTGTTAACATTAAAAGTTTTTCTTTGTCTTCAGATTTTTCCTGTTTTTCCACCAAAGACTGAAATTCAATTAAATCAGATTTTAATGCATTTAATTTGCTTTCATTCAAAGAATTAACTTTAATAGGATTAATTAAATCCTTTGAATTTAATTCCTGTTTTTCATAAAAAGAATTGATTTCAGTTAAACCTGAATCAAAAGAATACGCTTGCTGAGAAAAAAAAACAAAATAAAAAGCAACAGCAACAACTGCAACAGCCAAAACAACCAAATAACTCTTGTTCATTAAACCACTAAAAATAATTACACAATAGATAGATATAAAGGTTTTTTCTATTTAAAGCTTTCCTTGCCCCTCCAAAAACAGCAAAAAAAAGGTTTATTAATAAAGAAAAGTGTTTTTTTATTAAGGTGAAAAAAAAATGCATGTAAAAGATGCAATAAAAGAAAGAAGAAGCATAAGAAAATTCAAAGAAAAAGAAATTGAATCAGAAAAAATTGAATTATTAAAAGAAGCATTAATTTGGGCGCCAAGTGCAGCAAACCTGCAGGCAAGAAAGTTTTATTTTGTTTCAGGAAAAACAAAAGAAAAATTAAATCAAGCATTTCACCAGGAATGGGTAAAAAAACTTCCTTTAGTAATTGTAGCCTGCGGAAACAAAAAAGAAACAACAGAAAAATTTGGAGCAGAAAATGCAGACAAATACAATTATCTTGATACAGCTGCAAGCATTGAAAACTTCATGCTTCAGGCAGTAGAATTAGAATTAGGAACCTGCTGGATAGGAAAAATAGACAAACAAAAAGCAAAAGAAATACTCGAAATTCCAGAAGAATTACAAGTAGTGTGCGGTTTAGCAGTAGGATACCCTGCAGAAAAAGGAGAAAAAAAAACAAGAAAAAGCATTTTTGAAGAAAAAAAATAAAACAAAGGCAAAAAAAATGGCTTGGAAAGAAGACAAACAAAAACTTGAAAGATTTATTGAAGTGCATTACAATAGAATTAATGCTTATGTTCATGCACAAAAAACACAAGCAGACAAAAAAGAAATAAGAAAACATTTATCTGTAGCAGAAGTAGCATTAAGAAAAGCAGAAGAACTCGCAAAACAAATAAAGAAAAAAATAAACAACCCAAAATACTATATTAACAAACAAAACAGAAAAGAATTAATCATGCTTTTAAATAAAACAGAAAGATTTCAAGCAGAAAAAAAAATCAGGGATTTAAAAAAATTACAGGAAAAAGGAAGACAAAAAATAAAAGAAACAAGAAAAAAAGAAAAACTAGGAAAAGAAAGATGGAAAAAAATAAAAGAAATTAAAAAAAAACACAGGCTGTTTCCTTACACCAAACAAAAACAAAAACAAAGAAGCAGAATTCTAATAATAAAACCAAAATAAGTCAATCAAAAACTAAAATAAAAATCTCTTTCCAAAAGCTTTTTTTTCGAGTCTTCTTTTAAAATTATTTTTGTATTAGTGTTTTCTTCAATTTCTTTTTTGAATTCATCCAAAAACTTTTTGTCAGAGCAGTCAAATTTCATTTCAACGATTTCATTAGGATTAAATCCTTTCTTTTTTCTTTCAGACTGAATTAATCTGGTTAATTCAGCGAGCTCCCATTCTTTTTTTAAATCAGAATCAGCTTCAATATTCAAATGCACACAAAGCTCTTTGCTTAATTCCAAAGAAGAATAATTTCCTTCAGGTTTTGATTTTGAAACTAAAACTTTTTTTACGTTAACCATCAAAGCAAGAATGTCTTTTGTATTAGAAAAATCTTTTTTTGTTTCCAAAACCAGTTCTTTTAACTGCCACCTCAGCCTTAATTTTTCTTTTTCCCTTAAAGACAAAACAGCCTGAGAAATTTCTTTAACCAAAGAAAATTCTTTCTCTAAATCCAAGTCAATCAATTTTTTGTTTGCTTCAGGGAAAGCAAGCAAATGAACTGACTCAGGAAAATTTTTTTCTTCAGAGTAATCCAAATAAATGTATTCAGTTAAATGAGGCAGAACTGGAGCCATCAGCTTAATTAAATTGCTTAAAACATAATTCATTACATTAGAAACAATTTTGTCTTTTCTGTTTCTAATTAATTTAATGTAAGTCCTGCTGAATTCCTCTGAAACAAACCAATTCAAATTTGAAACCAATTTAGGATAAACATATTTTTCATAGGAATCAAATGAATCCTTAATCAAAGAATTCAATTTAGAAACAATCCATTTGTCTTCAGGCCTTAAATTTTTTAAATGCTTTTCTTCAATTAAAGGATTTTTTTCCAAATACAAATTCAAATAATTATATGAATTAAATAAAATACTAAAAAACTTGTTTACTTCCCTGAAAGCATTCCAGTCAAAAACAATATCTTCTCCTTTTGACTGAGAACAAAAATAATACCTCAAAAAATCCCTGTTATATTTCTGAATAACTTCTTTGGGCTGAATTGCATTTCCTTTTGATTTAGACATTTTTTTTTTGCCTAAATCCAATACCATTCCATGAACCATAATATTTTTGTAAGGAGATTCATCAAAAGAAATAGTTGAAGTAATTAACTGGGAATTCCACCAGCCCCTAACCTGTTCAGTTGCTTCGATGTTTAAGTCAGCAGGCCAAAATTTTTCAAACAAATCTTTTTTTTGAGGATAATTTAATGCAGCCCAAGAACTGACTCCTGCATCAAACCAAACATCCAATACTTCCGAAACCCTCTCAAAAATTCCCCCGCAATCACAATTAAATTTAATTTCATCAATTTCAGGTTTATGCAAATCAATTTTTTCAGGAACATCTGCTTCTTTTTTTAATTCATTCAGTGAACCAAACACTTTTCTTTGACTGCAGTCACTGCAAACCCAAATTGGAAGCGGAGTACCCCAATATCTTGCTCTTGAAATAGGCCAATCAGACAAAGATTCAATCCAGTTTTTCATTCTGTCATGCATCCAAGAAGGAACCCAATTGTTTTCTGAATTCAATTCAAGCATTCTTTTCCTGATTGAACTCACCTTAAAAAACCACTGTGGAACAGACACCATTAACAAAGGAGTTTTGCATCTCCAGCAAACAGGATAATCATGAGTATAAAGATGTTCAAATACAAGAAAATTCATTTCCTTTAAATCAGAAACAATTTCTTTGTCAACAATTCTTGCTTTTTTTCCTTTATATTTTCCTGCTTCTTCAGTCATTTGGCCGTTCAAAGAAACAGGAGACAAAGAAGGCAGATTATTTTCTTTTCCTACTTCAAAATCTTCTTTTCCGTGGCCCGGAGCAGTATGCACTAAACCGGTTCCTTCTTCTAAATTAACATAACGGGAACTCAAAACAATTCTGTATCCTTGGCTCATGTCAGGCAAACTCAAATTTTTTGTTAAAGGATTATCATACCTCCAGCCCTCCAAATCTTTTCCTTTCCAAACTTTTTTTTCAGTAAACCCTGCTTCAACTGCATCCATTAATTTCTGAACAAGCTCTTTTGCAATAATCCAGTGTTCACCAGTGGATAATTCAATCTCTGAATACTCGTAATCAGGATGCGCCATTACTCCAGTGTTTGCAGGCAAAGTCCAAGGCGTAGTAGTCCAAATAATCAAAAAAGTGTTTTCTTTTTCTTTTAACGGAAATTTAACGTAAACTGAATTATCTGTCTGCTTAATGTATTCAATTTCATTAAATGAAACAGCTGTCTCGCATCTAGGGCAGACATGAACAGAATATTTATCCAAATACAATAATTTTTTTTCTTCTGCTTTCTTAAACGTCCACCAAATGCTTTCAATGTATTCATTTTTAAGTGTAATATAAGGATTATTCCAATCCATCCAAACTCCAAGGTTGTCAAACTGCTGGTTTTGCTGGTCAATAAATTCAGTTGCATACTTTCTGCATTTTTCAACAAACTTTTTTACTCCAAATTTTTCTATGTCCTGCTTTGATTTTGTTTTTAATTCTTTTTCAACCTGAAATTCAATCGGAGTTCCATGAGTATCATATCCTGCTCTGTCAAAAACATTAAATGAATTCATTCTCTTATAGCGGATTGCAGTATCCTTCAAAATTTTGTTTAAAGCAGTACCCATATGAATATGGCCTGTTGCATAAGGCGGGCCGTCCATAAAATAAAAATATTTTTTTTGTTCAGCGCTCTGCTTTCTTACTTTTTCCGGGACCCTATTTTTTTTCCAATACTTTCTGATTTCTTCTTCTTTTTTCAAAGAATAATTTTCCAACACTTTAAACCACTGTCTTGTTAGTTTTCGCATAGCGAAAACCTTTTTTGATAAACCTTTTTTGCAAAAAAAGGTTTGGGCACGGGAGGATTTGAACCCCCGACTCCTGGTGTATAAGACCAGTGCTCTAACCAGGCTGAGCTACGCGCCCAACTATCACGCCCAATTGACATGCGTGCACGGCATTCGCTTCGCTCAACCGAGCTGTCATAGTCAATGAACATGCATAAACAAAATAAAATCAATAAAATCCTTAAATAACTATCCAAATCAAAAAAAGAATCTAAGCCTGTGTATTTCTTCATCCCTTCTCATAAGCAACAATAAAAAATTGGTTGAAATTTGTTTTTAAAGTTATGCAAACTAAAAAAACAAAAAAAGAATCAAAGAAAAATTAGGAAATGCATCAAAAAAAACTTTAGAATTGCTCTTTATGTTCAACTGAATGCATTATTAAGTCTGCAAGAGTCTTCAAGCTTAAAAATAAAACAACAACAAAAGCTGAACCAATTCCTGTCGCCAAAAAGATTCCTCCAAAAATAATAGTTAAATGCATTGGAATAATTCTAGCATAAGGAAACATCATAATTTTTCCAAGATTTGGTTTTATTTTCTTGGGCTTGTTTCTGAAATACAAAAAAGAAAACAAATGATTAAAGAAAAAAATTATTCCGCCTAAAACCACAAAACCAAAATCAAAAAAAATAGTTCCGGAAAAAATTGCTGAAGCAAAAGAAAAACCGCTTAAAAAAACTGCATAAACTAAATGAAAAAAACCGTAATGAAAAACAAAAAATACTGCTGAACCAAATTTGGCGGCCTGAATTGAAAGAAGTGGTTTTCCATTAGATAAATAGCTTTCAGTTGAAAAATCCTTTAAAGTCAAAATCCTCAAAAAATTAAAGAAACCAATAATAACGCTTTGAAGCCAGTAAGTCCACAAAATAATCATTACACTCCAATTAAAAGCAACAGCCAAAAAAATTGTAATTAAATTAGATAAAACCAAAACTTTTGCTGAAGCATCTTTTTGAACTGCTTTAATTAAATTTGAAAAAGAAAAATTCATGATAAAAAATACTAATTAGATAAATAAAAAGTTTTGCATAAAAAAAAAGCATTAAAATAAATAACAATGGAAAAAAAAAGAAAAAGAAATTAAAAAAGGAATTACTCCTTTTTTTCTTCATCTGAATCTTCTTTTTCTTCTGTGTCTGCTGATTCCTGTTCAGGTTTCTTTTCTTCTTCTGGTTTTTTTTCCGGTTCAGTGTCTGTTTCTTCTGAAGATTCTTTTGATTCAGATTCTGTTTCTTTTGGTTCTTCAGATTCTTTTTTTTCTTCTGATTCATCTGAAGAATCGGTTTCATCTGATTCCTGTTCAGAGGCATCTGATTCCTGAGAGGATTCCTCTCTTCTTTCAAATCTTCTTCCTCCACCAAATCTGTTTCTGTTTCCAAATCTTCCTCTTTGTTCAAATTCTTTGTCTGAAAGATTATTGTCTTTGTTTACTTCAGAAACTTCTTCGTCAGAATCACTTAATTCTCCATATCTTCCAATATTCAATCTTAAAGTGTTTTTGAACAAGGAAGTATAAGCATTGTTTATTTTGTAGGTTTTATCTGTTTCAACTCTGTCAATCATGTCGTCCCATAAAGTCAACAGAATTGTTCCTGTTTCATCTCCTACTAATGCTTCAGTCACTTTGTGGCTGGAATTATCCAGTTTTGAAGTAACTTCCCTTATTTCATTTTTTTCTAAAACTTTTACATTTAATTCAACCTTTTTCTGAAAAGGTCGTAGTTCGTTAACTTTGTTCATGTTAATCCTCCAGTTAAACAACGAATTGAAATCCTAAAAAAAAAAAGAATAAAATTCGTTTAGTTAATAGTAAGAAACCTCATAAAAAAACTTTATAAAGATATTTAAAGCTGAATGCCGATAAAAAAAATAAAAAAAGGCACGACTTAAGCCGTGCAGGTTTTGGCGGTAATGCCTTTTTTTAAAAAAGACACTTGATTTTAGCAACCTGCTTTTTCTAAAAAAAGCACTTAAAATCCTTTTCTGATTTCCATTACAAAGTTTTTGATGTCTTTTTTGAAAGATAACCCAAAAGCAATTCCAAAAATCACTGCAATTACAATAACCAGTACTGTAAAAGCTATTTTAAATGCTTCAACTAAAATAGTTGTGTCAAAACCAACATGGGTTAAAGCCATCACTACAACCAAATACATTACTATTATTTCTGCAATTAATCCCAGTATGTTTTTTCTTGGATAATTTGTTTTGTTGATTGTGTTTCTAATGTATCTTGCTAAATAAAATCCTACTGCAAGAAGGAGTACTGCTCCAAGGACTAACGGCACTTCAAGTACAAGCATTTGGATGAATCCTGCTAAAACATCTAATGAAAGGAATCCTGCTGCCTGAGCCAAAAATAATATCACTACATACCATTTAACTAATTCTCCTATAAGAACAGAAAAAGGCACTCCCCCAATTGCCTGAGGCAATTCATGGGATTCAAGAAAGTGGTCAATTTTAAAGTATTGAATTATCAATATTACAGCTTTTTTAAGAACTAAAGCAAAAACATATCCAATAAACAAAAGGACAATTGCAATTGCTATGCCGGGAACCACTTGAATTGTTTTTTGAACTAATGCATTGATTGAATCATAAACTCCCTGACCTAACAGTCCTACAAAATCTACTGCTCCTTCACCTACCATTTTTTTATCACCCTAAAAAAGTTTGTTTCGTAAATACATCTGCTTTTCTATTTAAAAAGGTTATACATCAAAATCTTAATTTTTCGGAATAAATCATTCAAAGAACTGTTATTTTCCAGTTTAAAGTCAGCTAAAGAAAAAACTTTATTCATTCCTTTTTTTTCTTCATCCAGTTTGTCTCTTAAATAAAACTTATTTAAATTATCTGAATCCAATTCACTTCTTCTTTCAAATCTTTTTTGTTTTTCTGCTTCAATTAAAATCAGTTTGGCTTCAGGAAATCTTTCCTTAATCAAATCAATTTCTTCAATTGAACGTGCTCCAACAAAAACAATCTTGTTTTCATCAGAAATTTTTTCTAAAAGTTTTACTGCAACAACATTCATTCCAAATTT
Source organism: uncultured archaeon (assembly GCA_964608675.1). Lineage (GTDB taxonomy): Archaea > Iainarchaeota > Iainarchaeia > Iainarchaeales > 1-14-0-10-31-34 > 1-14-0-10-31-34. The sequence continues at coordinate 179,478 of CAZSOZ010000002.1, forward strand.
TTTTCTTAATTCATCTCCAATTAAAGCCATGTTCTGCTTTGAAATCTTTTTTCCCTGTCTTTTGAGTTCTTTTTCCAGTACAGAAGAAAAAACAAATTTTTTGAAGCCAAACTCTTTAACTAAAAAATCTGCAGCAGTGTCTTTTCCTGAACGCGCTCTTCCAAGCAGAACTAAAACTTGAACCATAAAAAAAATAAATGAATGAAAAAGTTTAAATAAAAACAAACCCTTATTTTTTCATTTAATTCAAAAGAGGAAGATAAAAAATGAGAAAAAAATTGTCTTCAGCAAAAAAAAGAATTCCTGCAAAAAAACTTTTAGGAAAAAAACCAAAATCCTTAGGAGGAGGCTTAAATAAAAAGCAAAGAAATTTATATAAACAAATTAAAGCAAGCAAAACCAGAAAAAAAACAGCATTGAACTTGTCTAGACAAAAGCCTACAGGAAACACCAGAAGAAAAACAAAACAACTGAAAGTTTCCCCAAAAAAAAAATCAAGAAAATTAACTCAAGCAAAAACAGACTATTTAGTTAACGAAATCACAAAAGAAATTAAAGCATACTGGGATGCATGGAAAAAATTATATAAAGGCGCAAAACTTGGTTTTCACAAATATAATAGAAAACAAATACGAAAAGAAGCAGAAACAACATTAAAAAGAAAAGGATTTAAAGAAAAAGAAATTGAAGAAAAATTAAATAAAACTTGGCTTGGACAAAAATAACTTATGAAATTGAGCACGCCTTAAAGGCGTGCTAGCACCATCAAAAAAGATAGTGCATAGCACTGCACAGATAAAAACTATGCAATTACATCATTGGAGGCATTCCGCCCATTCCTCCTCCCATTGCTTCAGGAGGCATTCCTCCATGGCCTGAACCTTTACTGCTTCCTGCAATAATGTCGTCAATTCTCAAAATCATTTCAGTTACTTCTGCTGCTGAAATAATTGCCTGAGTTTTTACATTCAATGGTTCAATTACTTTTGAATCCTTTAAATTCACTAATTGAGCTTTATAGACGTCAACTCCAACATATTTTCCTGCTTTGTCTATGTGTTTTGATTTCAAGCTGACTAAAGTGTCAATTGGATCCATTCCTGCTGTTTCAGCCAAAGTTCTTGGAATTATTTCAAGGGTTTCAGCAAAAGCATCAATTGCAAGCTGTTCTCTTCCGCCAACAGTTTTAGCGTATTCCCTTAATTTGATTGCAACTTCTATTTCACTGCTTCCGCCACCTGCAACAACTTTTCCTGATTTAATTGCAGAAATTACTGCACCTAAAGCGTCATTCAAAGCTCTTTCTGCTTCGTCCATTATATGATCAGAGCCTCCTCTAACTAAAATAGTGACTGCTTTAGGGTTTTCGCATCCTTCAACAAAAACCATGTCTTCGTTTGCAACTTTTCTTGAAGAAACTGTTTCTGATTTCCCTAAATCATCCGAAGAAATATCTGAAACTCTTGTAACAATTTTTGCTCCAGTTGATTTAGACAGCAAACCCATATCAGATTTTTTTACTCTTCTTACTGCAAGAATTCCTTCTTTTGCAAGATAATGCTGTGCTAAATCATCGATTCCTTTCTGGCAGAAAACAACATTTGCTCCTGCTTGTTTAATGCTTTCAACCATGTCTTTCAGCATTTTTTCTTCCTGGTCAAGGAAAGCCTGCAATTGGTCAGGGGAAGTAATCTGAATTTTTGCATCAGTTTCTGTTTCTTTTACTTCCAAAGCTGAATCAATTAAAGCAATTTTTGCGTTCTTCATTTTTTTTGGCATTCCTTCATTGACTACTTCTTTATCAACTACAACTCCTTTAATTAATTCAGAGTCAGTTAAACCTGCTCCTCCTTTTTTTTCTATTTTAATTTTGTCTCTGTCCACTGAAGTTTTTCCATTTTCTTCTTCTGCAACAGTTTTAACTGATTCAACAACCAAATCAGCTAATTCCATTGAAGCTTCAGCAGCTTTTCCTGTCATTGAAGTGACAGCAATGTTTTTTAGTATGTCTCTGTCTTTAACACTGACTGGATCAGCTAAATCAACATACAGTTCTTTGGCTTTTTTTGCAGCCATTCTATAACCTTTAATTATAACAGAAGGATGAATTTCGTCGTCAAGCATTTTTTCTGCTTTATTTAATAATCCTCCTGCTAAAACAACAACAGTAGTGGTTCCGTCTCCCACTTCATTATCCTGTGTTTTTGCTACTTCTACAAGCATTTTTCCAACTGGATGATCAATGCTCATTTCACTTAAAATTGTTGCTCCGTCATTTGAAACAGTTACATCCCCCAAGTCATCCACAATCATTTTATCCATTCCTTTTGGACCCAAAGTGGATTTCACTGCATTTGCAACAGCTTTTGCAATCAAAATATTGATTCTTTGTGCATCTCTTCCTCTGGTTCTCCTTGAACCTTCAGGAAGAAAAACAATCTGCTGATTCATATTATCGTCTTTTGCCATTAAATCACGCTCCTTTTTAAAACTCAATTCTGTTCATTAAAATCAGATTAAATTATTGATGGATATAAATGTTTAAAAATGTTTTTGATGGATATGCGTGCTTATAAATAAATGTTGGAAACTGATTAAAATTAATGCAATTACTCTTTTTTTATACTGCAATTAGAGAAGCGCATACGGCATTTTCTTGAAGCCATTTGGCAGGGAATAGAATTATTTGGGTTAGAAAAATCAACGCGCATAATATTTAGAGATTCAGGTTGGTCACAAGTTACTATTATTTTGTGTCCTTCTTTTAAGCCAATTAAAGTTTTAGTTCTTATTTTATAATTATCCTCCTGTCTTACAATTTCAGTTAAAAATTAGAGACAGAAGTCAAAAAACCTTTAAATTCAACTGCAGTAATTGAATTCATAACCCAACACAAAGCCTCTTCAAGTACAACTGCACTGAACTTCATTTTAGCTGCATCATCAAAAGGTTCTTCTGATTCTTTATTTTCTTCTATTTGATTATTTGGTTCAGTTTCCTGTGATTCATTTGAGTCAATGCATCCAAAAAAACAAAAAAATAATAAACAACAAAATTAATGCATTTTTTTCACACTAAATAATTAAATCGATTGTGATTAGTGATTAATAAAAATTTCATTTATAGAGTTTGTCTTTGATTAAAGTGTTGTAAAAAGAGATATTAATTATTTCTTCTTCAATGTCCACTAAATGGCGGAGCATTCTGAAAAGTTTTTCCCTTATTTTAATCGGATGCTTTTGAATAATTTTTTCTAATTCTTTTTCTTCTTCCTTCGGAATTGCCTGAAAATTTTTTTGATTAGATTTTGTCAGAAAAGAAATGCTTTTGTTTATTTCTTTTTTAAAAAACAATAAAACCGGCTCCAATTCTTTTCCTTTAACTTTATCTTCTATTTCAAGCACTGCAAGCTGTTCAAGAGAATCACCTAAATTTTCAAGTTTTTTTGTAATCATAAACAAAGCAGGAATCAAAGTATTGTTTTTTATTCCACTTGAATTCAAAATATTAAAATCAGTCTGAGAAAGAGTAACAATTTTAGCGCTCAAATGATACAGTCTGTCTAATTCATCTTCATCTCTTTTTACGTCATTCAAATTCCTTCTTTCAAGACAATTGTAAATTAAATCATTTAAAATTAAACCGATTCTTGAAAGAAGCTGGCTGAATTCAATTTTTGTTTTATCATGAAAAACCTTTACAACAATATCTTTAGGAGATTCACTTACAATCTCTGAACCGCTTAAATGCCTTAAAGATTCTTTAATTTGAGCTCTTTTTTCAGAAGTCATTTCCTTAGAAGAAAAAATTTTAATTTTTTCAAAACCCAAATAAAAAGCAGAAAAAATTGTATGATAAAGATTTTCTCCTAATTCATCAAAATTTAATTCAATTTCATTAAAAGAACTTAACTCAGACTGTTTTGGAGACAAAATCAATTCCCCTGTATGAAGCTCAGATAAAAACAATTCGTTTTTTTCTCTCAGATTAGATTTCAAAACCCATTTCTTTGGCAAAGAAACAACATAAGTAGAATTTCCAACAAACTGAATTTTTCTTGAATCCATTAAATCCAATGAAAAGAAATTAATAGAAAAGAATTAAAATATATTGAAAAAAAATAAAAACTATATAGAAAATTTACTGCTATATAGCTTAAAGTGGTTTTGTTTTTAAAGAGCAAAATCAAAACATAATAAAAAAATTAAAGGAGGAAACAAAATGAATGAAATAATTTTTGGAATAAGCTTAATGGTTTTTTCCATGACAAAAATTTTTGTCTGTATTGGAACAACCATAAAAAAATAAAAAGAAAAAAAATAGAAAAAAAATCTAGTTAAAAAATTGATTTAATCAGAAGCAAAACATAAAAAAAAAATAATTAGTTTGAAAAGAAAAACAAATGGCTTTTGCATTTACAGTCACTGCAACCAAAACATTTAATTGAAAAAGCTTTTTTTGAAATTCTTTCAGCAGCAATACATTCTTTTTTTTGTTTGACTCCTTAAAAAAAAAACTTCTTTTATATTTCAGTGTTTTGTTTGCAAGAAAAAAAATCAATATGCCAGTGCTTTTTCTTTTTCTTTCTTAAATGCCTTTGAATTCTTTTTTCAAGGTTATTTAAAGCAGAACAACATACAAATAGTTTTTCTTTTTAAAGTCAGTTTTTCTTAAAGTTCAGATTTTCATTTTAGTGTTTTTTCTTTAAGTGAATTAAAAGACAATAAGTTCCTTTCATTTTATCTTTTATTTAATTTCCTCTAGTTTTTTTTCAGCTAACTGCATTACTGCTTCTTTTGCTGAAATTCCTTCTGCCTTAAATGCCTTTATTTTTGCCTGACTGAAAACCATTAAAGAGTTTGGGCCAAAATTCCTTGAAATAACTGCACCAATATTTTCTTTCAATAAATTTTGTGCTGCTTTTGTTCCTGCTCCTCTTTCTTCTAAACTAACAGGATTCTCAACAAAATTTTTTTCCTTAATTTCTTTTCCTGCTAATTCAATTATTAGAAAACCTTTGCATCTGCCAAAAACACTGCTTATTTTTGCATTCAAATCATCTTCCTGAACGCTGACTGCAACCCTCATTCAACCACCTCAATTAAATTAAACTTAAATCTTTTTTAATAGATTTTCTTTCAGAAATGAATGCATGAAAACAGAAAAAAAAGCTTTAGAACTGCATGAAAAGCTTAAAGGAAAATTAGAGGTAAAATCAAAAATTAAAATTGATTCAAAGGAAACACTTACATTGGCTTATACTCCTGGCGTGGCAGAACCATGCAAGGAGATTAACACAAATCCAAAAAAGGTTTGGAGTTATACAATTAAAAGAAATACTATTGCAGTAATAACTGACGGAAGCGCTGTATTGGGATTAGGAAACATTGGCGCACAAGCATCTCTGCCTGTAATGGAAGGAAAATGCGCTCTATTTAAGGAACTAGCAGGATTAAATGCTTTTCCTATTGCATTAAAAACACAGGAAACACAAGAAATCATTCAAACAATAAAAAATATTTCCCCTGTATTCGGAGGAATCAATTTAGAAGACATTAGTTCCCCTAAATGCTTTGAAATAGAAAAAAAACTGCAAAACTTGGGAATCCCTGTAATGCACGACGACCAGCACGCAACAGCAATAGTTGTGTTGGCAGGACTAAAAAATGCATTAAAAGTTGTTGGAAAAAAAATGAAGAACTTGAAGATTGTCTTGAATGGAATCGGAGCAGCAGGAACCGCAATAACAAAAATTCTGTTGGCAGAAGAAAAACCAAAAGAAATCATTTTATGCGACAAACAAGGAATTCTTTTCAAAGGAAAAACAAGAATGCTAAAGCATCATGAAGAACTAGCTGAACTGACTAATGAAAAAAAAGTTCAAGGAAATCTAGCTGATGCTTTGGCAGGCGCAGATGTATTTATTGGCGTGTCTGCTCCAAACATTTTATCAGAAAACATGATTAAATCAATGAATTCAAAACCAATAATTTTTGCTTTAGCTAATCCAATTCCTGAAATAACCATGGAAAAGGCTTTGAAGGCAAGAGTTGGAGTTTATGCTTCAGGCAGAAGCGATGACCCAAACCAAATCAACAATGTTTTAGTGTTTCCAGGGTTATTCAAAGGAGCATTAGAATCAAAAGCAATTAAAATAAATGAAGAAATGAAGCTGGCTGCAGCAAAAGCTTTAGCTGAATGCATTAAAAATCCTTCAAAAGAAAAATTTATTCCTTCTCCTTTAGATAAGATTGTAGTAAAAAAGATTTCTGAAGCAGTGGAAAAAGCTGCAGTTGAATCAGGGGCAGTTGGAAAAGAATTATAAATAAACAAAACTATTAATTCTAATTGAGAAAAAATGCCAAAAACACGACATAAAACAAAAATGAAAATTAAAATTAAACGAAAAACTGGGCCTAAAAAAAAAACTTGGATAGACCTGAATTCAAAAAAAGCACAAATAATGAAAGAACTCTACCACAACCCACAAAACCTAACACAAACACAAATAGCAAAAAAACACAATACCTGCCCGCCATACATCATCAGAATAATAAAAGAAATGAAACAACAAGGAATACAACCAACAAAAAAAAGACCAGAAACAAAACTAAACTCAAAAAAAGCACAAATAATGAAAGAACTCCACTACAACTCACAAAACCTAACACAAAGACAAATAGCAAAAAAACACAATTTTAGTCCTCAACGAATACAACAAAGAGCAAAAGAAATGAAACAACAAGGAATAAAAATAAAATTTGTTTCAAGATTAAAACCTGCTCCAAAACTCACAAAAAAACAACAAAGATTAATGGAAAAAAACAAAAAAAAGATGTTATCACTCGCTAAAAACATTGCTTTACGAAAAAATTTTTCAAAAGAAGAAGCACAAGAATTTCAATCAGACATAGAAAGGCTTTTACCAAATTTCATTAAAAACTGGCAGGAAAAAAAATACACATTAGAACAATGGATTATAAGAAAAATTTACAGTTCCCTTACTGATTTCAGAATAACAAAAGAAATGCAGGAAACAGGTCTTTCAAGCATTGAAATAAAAATAAAGAACGCAATTCATAAAAAATTAAAAAAAATGAGTTTAGAAGACGCAATAAACGAAATAAACAAAATGAAATTTTACAGAAAATCAATGAAACAATCCATCCGCGGAAAAAGAAAATTTCCAGAAGGAAAACTTACTTTTGAAATAGCAGAAGACCTTTTGAAAGCAGAAGAAATAAACAGAAAACAGAAAAATGTAAACTATTATAGAGAGATAAATGAAAAAAAATATTAAAGTGAAAAAAAAATGAAAGAAAAAAAAGATTTAGTGCAGGCATTAGTTGAATTGTATAGAATGACTTCAGTTTGCTTGCCAGAAGATGTAAAAGGAAAAATAAAAGAAGCAAGAGAAAAAGAAACAAGTTTGCTGGCAAAAAAAGTAATGAAATCAATTGAACAAAATTTGGAAACAGCAGAAAAAAACAACTGGCCTTTATGCGAAGACACAGGAATTCCGGTTTTTTTTATTGAAATACCAAAAAGCTTTGATTACAAAGAAATTAAAGAAAGGATTTTGAAGGCAACAGAAATTGCAACAGAAAAAAATTTTTTGAGACCGAATGCAGTTGATTCTTTAACACAAAAAAATTCTGGAAATTGTGTTGGAAAAGGAATTCCAACAATTTATTTTGAACAAAAAGAAAGAGAAGGCATTAAATTCAATTTAATGCTTAAAGGCGGAGGAAGCGAAAACATAGGGAAAACTTATTCTTTACCAAATGAAAAACTTAATGCAGGAAGAGATTTAAACGGAATAAAAAAATGTGTTTTAGATGCAGTAATAAAAGCACAAGGATTAGGGTGTCCGCCGACAATTGTTTCAGTTGCAATCGGAGGCTCAAAAGATGTTATATCATTTGAAGCAAAAAAACAGTTCCTGGAAAAAATTGAAGACAAAAAAGGAAAAGAAAAAAAAGTAATTGAATTTGAAGAAAACCTTTTCAATGAAATTAATTCATTAGGAATCGGACCGATGGGTTTAGGAGGAAAAAACACTGTAATGGATGTAAAAACAAAGTTTTTGCACAGGCATCCTGCAAGCTTTTTTGTTGAAGTCAGTTTTATGTGCTGGGCAGACAGAAGGCATTCATTAACATGGAAAAACGGAGAAGCAAAATATGACTGAAAAAATAATTAAATTAAAGACTCCATTAAAAGAAAAAGAAATAGAAAAACTTAATGCAGGAAATTTAGTTGAATTAACAGGAACAATTTTTTTGGCAAGAGACAGAGTTCACAAATTACTGGCAGAAAAAATAAACGAAAAATTTCAAAAAAAACTAAAAAACGGAGTAATATACCACTGCGGGCCTATTGCAAGAAAAGAAAAAGAAAAATGGAAAATTTTGTCTGCAGGGCCGACAACAAGCACAAGAATGGAATCATTCGAAGAAAAAATAATTCAAGACTATCAAATAAAAGCTGTAATAGGAAAAGGAGGCATGAAAGAAAAAACACTTAAAGCCCTGCAAAAATTTAAGGCAGTTTATTTGCTGGCAGTAGGAGGAACAGCAGCATTGTTAGCTGAAAGGATTATTAAAGTAAAAAACGTGTTTTTTTTAGAAGAATTTGGAATTCCAGAAGCATTATGGGAATTGGAAGTAAAAGATTTTCCATTAATTGTTTCAATGGATTCAAAAGGAAAAAGTCTGCATAAAGAAGTTCTTGAAGAATCACAAAAAAAATTAAAAGAAATCACCCAATAAAAAAACAAAAAAAAAAGAATTAAAAAATTGAATGAACCGGATGAAAAAAAATGAAAGTTGAAGGAAAACATTACAGGACAATTTGGGTTAAAGAAGATGACGAAAAAATAATTCAAATAATTGACCAAAGAAAGCTTCCGCATGAATTTATAATTGAAAACCTGAAAACAGTTGAAGACATTTTTTTTGCAATAAAAGACATGCATGTAAGAGGCGCACCATTAATTGGAGCAACTGCCGGCTACGGAATGTATTTAGCAGTATTAGAAGCACAAGAAAAAAATAATGAAAAAATAATTCAGGAAAGCGCAGAAAAAATTGTTTCAGCAAGACCAACTGCAGTAGACTTGGAATGGGCAGTAAAAAAACAATTAAATGAAATAAAAAAAAGACAAGACTTTCAAGAAAAAAAAATGCTTGCATTCATTAACGCAAAAAAAATTGCAGACGAATCAGAAGAACAATGCAAAAAAATCGGAGAATTCGGCTGCAAAATAATTGAAGAAATTTCAAGAAAAAAAAACAAAGAAACAGTCAATATTTTAACTCACTGCAATGCAGGATGGCTTGCCTGCGTTAACTACGGAACAGCAACCGCACCAATTTATGAAGCCCACAAAAAAGGAATTAAAGTTCATGTATGGGTTGATGAAACACGGCCGAGAAACCAAGGAGCATTAACTGCATGGGAACTGCTTCAAGAAGACGTTCCTCATACAATAATTGTTGACAATGCCGGAGGGCACTTAATGCAGAAAGGATTAGTAGATTTATGTATTGTAGGAACAGACAGAACAACTTTTACAGGAGATGTCGTAAACAAAATCGGAACTTACTTGAAAGCCTTGTCTGCAAAAGACAATAACGTTCCTTTTTATGTTGCTTTGCCTTCCAATACAATTGACTGGAAAATGAAATCAGGAAAAAATATTCCAATAGAAGAAAGAAATCCAAACGAAATAAAATTTGTTCAAGGATTAAACGAAAAAAAAATAAAAAAAGTTCAGGTTTTTCCAAAAGAAAGCCCTGCAAAAAATTACGGTTTTGATGTGACTCCTGCAAAATTAATTACAGGACTGATAACTGAAAGAGGGGTGTGCAAAGCAGAAGAAAAAAGCATTAAAGGATTATTCCCAGAACAAGAAATAGAAGAAATAGATTAAAAAAAAAAAGTGAAAAAATGAATGAAGGAGCCATAAAATTTAACTGCAGGATGATTAAAAGAAAAATAAAAAAAAAAGAAATAAAAGATTTAAATAAATGGAGAAACAAATTATTTGAATTAAATTTAATCGGAGTTTATTCTAACGGAATCGGATTCGGAAACATCAGCAAAAGAACAGAAAAAAACAAATTTATTATAACTGGTTCAGCAACAGGCAGGAAAAAAAAATTGAATGAAAAAGATTACTGTAAAGTAATTAAATTTGACTTAAAAAAAAACAGTTTAATTTGTGAAGGACAAACCAAACCATCAAGCGAATCATTAACTCATGCATCAGTCTATAAAACATTAAAAGAAGCAAACGCAGTAATTCACATACACAATCTTCAATTATGGAATCATCTGCTTGAAAAAATTCCTGCAACATCAAAAAAAGCAAAATATGGAAGCCTTCAGCTGACAAAAGAAATAACCAGTTTATTAAAAGAAAAAAAAACAAAAAAAATTATTTTAATGAAAGGACACAAAGAAGGAATAATTTCATTTGGAAAAAACTTGGATGAAACAGGAAAAATTTTATTAAAGTATACAGAGGAAATTAAATGATTAATTTTCCAAAAAACTTGGCTGAATTCATGAAAAAACATGATTTAAAGCTTGAAAAAAAAATAGCCAAAGGATTTTCAAGCGAAGTTTTTTTAGTAAAAAAAGAAAAAAAAAATTTTGCTTTAAAAATAGAAAAAATTAAATCCAGAAGAAAAAAAATGGCTGAAAACGAAGTAAAAAATTTAAGTAAAGCAAATTCAGTTCAAGTCGGGCCAAAATTAATTGATTTTGATTTAAAAAAAAGAATTATTTTAATGGAATACATTAAAGGAAAAACATTCAACGAATGGATTTTTTCTTTAAAAAAAAACAAAAAAAACAAAAAAAAAGTGGAAAAATTTATTGAAAAAATTTTTTTGCAGGCAGAAAAACTTGATGAAATTGGATTAGACCATGGACAGCTTGCAGGAAGAGGAGTAAACATTCTTGTAAAAAAAAATTTGCCTGTAATAATTGATTTCGAAAAAGCCTCACAGAAAAGAAAAGTACACAACAAAAAAGTTTTAGAATCCTTTTTATTCAAAAACCCTTATTCAGAAATAACAAAAAAAGTAAAAAAAATATTAAATTAAGGTTTTTTAGGTCTTTTGGAGAGGGATTTTTTGACAGCATGTTTTTTTTGTTTTGGTTTTCCTTTAATTTTTTTAATTTTATAATTTAAAGGCAGTTCCAACTGCTTTAATCTAAAATAAAATCCTTTTTTTAAGTGAAGAAATTTTTCAGCAAAAGGTTTTGCTTTAAAAACAATTTTTTGATTCCTGTACAAAGAAGGAGTCCTTAAAACAGTTTCCACTGCACCTTCAATTAATTCAGGTTTTTGGGTTGCTAAAATTAAATTCAAAGTTTTTTCCTGAGCTGTTTTTATTGCTTCAGGATGCCCTGAATGAAAAACCTGAGAATTCTTTGGGCTGTCTAAAACATTAATTAGTTTTTCAGAAACATTTTTGCCTTCACTGCTTCTCAAAAGAGAATTTGTTTTAGAAACAAGATTGCTCCATTCCCTTTGATTAATTGGTCTTTCTCTGTGCTTAAATAAGTCGTCGAAAACTTTTTTTAGTTCACTCACATAAGACATAAATGAAATATTATTTTACAAATATAAAAAGTTTTCTAAAAAAATAGAAAAAAAAAAGAAGAAATCACTTTTTTTCAGGGATTTCTTCAGAGTATTTGTTAACAAAAGTTTTTCTTAAAACAAATTTTCTGTCAACTTCGCTGATTAAAACATCACAAGCAGTCTTGATTGCTTCCATTTCTTTTATAATTCGTTCTTTTTCTTTTTCTATTTCTGAAACGTTTTCATAAGTTTCAATTGCATCCCAAAACATGCTTCCATCAACATAAGTGTAAGGATGAGAATTCATTTTTTTTGCAATTCTTTCAACCATTTTTCCAAGCCATAAATTCATTTCAACTTTAACCTGGCCTTTAATTTGCTTTCCTTTATCCAAATGATTTCTAAGCATATTTACAATAGTTGCTTTAGGAAAAGGCAGATTCAAGTCATCAGATTCCTCTTCTTCAATGTCTTCAGGAATAGCAGTATCAGATTCTTCAGCTAAATCTTCAGCCTGTTCCTCCAATTCCTTTTTTTCTTTTTCTTCTCTTTTTGTTTCTTTATCAGATTTCTTGTCTTTAGACATGCAATTTTACCCCCTAAAAAAATAAACAATAAGCATTAAATTCTGCTTATAAAATAAACAAGGATTCAAAATATAAAGCCTTACTGCAAAAAAACCTTTAAGGATTTAAAAAGCTTTTGTTTTTCAGTTGAAACCGTATTCTTTTGCAAACAAAAGAACTTCAATTGCAGTAATAATAAAGAAAAAACCTGCAATATAAGAAATCCAAGCACTTATTACTACTACCGGCAAAGCAGAAAAATCTTCAATAAAAGAAACAAAATTAAATAAATGCAAGAAAAAAAACATTAAAGAAGTCAAAAAAATCCATCTGGTTATTGCTTTCAATTGAGTTGAATGAAATTTAATTGAACTCTTAAAAGAAACAACCACTGCAATCAAAATCAAAATCATGCTTGAAACATTCAGCAAAGAAGTGAAATCCAACTGCAAACCCATTAAAACAACCTCTTGTTTTTCATTCCAAATTTTTCAGAAAAATTTAATGCCTCAAAAGAAGTTAAAATTAAGCCTATTGCTGTTGCAATAACAAAAAAAGAACGAATAGCATAAATTAAATTAATTGAATAATCCAAATAAACCATGACCATAATAAAAAACTGGCCTGAAACAAAAATTAAAAGAGAATAAAAAAAATGCCTTAAAACATTTTTTAAGTTTCCTTCGTTGAATCTGTGCATTGCCCCAAAAAACAAGGCAACAGTCAAAAACGCAATAACAAAACTAATTAAACTTGAAGTAAAATCAAACCCTAAACTCATTTTTTTACCTCAACAATTCTGTCACAGAACTGGCTTACTTGAGCAATAAGCCTTTCATCAACATTTTTTTGAAGAGAAATCAATACTCCTTTAATTTTCCATTCCCTCATTTTTCCTGTAAGAAAATGAGCAAACTTGGTAACGCTTTTTGATTGATTATAAATCAATAAAGTGCTTAAAGAATCAAAAAAAATAAATCTGTCAGTTTTTGTTTTCATAGACTTAAATGCTTCACCTAAAGCAATCCCCAACTCAGTTAAATTGTTTGGAGAATTAATAAACAAACAATTTGGAACCTCTTTTGCTTCACCCACAACAGTTAAAGTGATTGCATCAATAAAAAAAATGTTTTTTGTTTTAATTTTGTTTTTTTCCAGCATTTCATTCAAAGAATTAAAAGGCCTGTTTACAGTAACATAAATTCCTTTTTCATTTAATTTGTTTGTAAGAATATCAAGTATTTTTAAGTTTGTTTTCAGATATTTTTTTTCATCAGATAAAATCAAAACAATTTCTTTTTCTGAAACCTTTTTTAATTCTTTCTCTAAATCCATTTTTTTTGGCTCCTAAAAAAAGAATGCATTTCAGGTTAATAAAACTTTACTTTATTATTTGAAGGATTTCATTTACGTCATTTAATTCAAAATCAGATTTCACTTTCTTAGAAAAAAACTTTTGACCGTATTTTGCAAGACAGGTTTTCATTCCTGCTTCTTTTGCTCCCTGAATGTCTCTTTCAGGGTTGTCTCCAACAAACAAAATTTCTTCAGGATTTAATTTAAGTTTTTCTATTGCTTTCTGAAAAGGAAGTTTGTTGGGCTTCAATAAGCCTGTGTCATCCAAAGTAATAACCACATCAAAATAATGAGTCATATTCATTTCAGCAAGCCTTAACCATGCACGCATTCTTGGGGCATCAGAAACAATTCCCAAAACAATGTTTTTTTCTTTTAATTTAACTAAAGTGCTTCTTACATGAGGATACGGAAACAAAAATCCTGCCTGAACCCTTCTATAAGAAGCAATTCCATTAGATAAAATCCTGTAATCAATTCTCTTTAGGGTTTTTCTTAAAAATTTTTGAAAAATAGTCTGATCTTCAATACCATACTTTTTAAATAAATCAAACAAAATTTTTTTTGCTTTCTCTTCTTTTACAGGCAGTCCAGCATCAATCATTGCCCTGACTGCAGCTTCAGAGCTTTCGGTTTTCATTCTCATGAAATCAATCAAAGTGTTATCCAAATCAAACAAAACCGCTTTAATTTTCTTCATTACAATTCACTTTCCAAATCCAATAAAAACAAACCTGAAGGCTGTTTTGTTCTTTCAATTTTTTGTTCAAAAGGTTTAATAAAAACTTCCAAGGTTGCTCCCACAGTTCCTGAAACAAAATGGCCTCCAATTACACTGAAATCTTTTTTTCCTAGAGAAACGTGGACATGAAAAAAAGGTTTTCCTTCTTTTAAAGAAATGTTTCCCAGAAAAGAAATTACTTCTAAATCGCCTTCAAAGGATTTTGTTTCATAACCGTTTTTTTCAGAAGAAAAAAACCCTAATTCGGCTTCCTGCAAAGCGCCAATCCCTTTAATGGTTCCTGAAAAAATTTTTTCTTTTTCAAGGAAATCAGTAAGTTCTTTTAACACATTTTCTCCTGAAATAAATCTCAAAAAAAAACCATTTGAAATCTTCTTGTATTTCATTCAACCCCTCAAAAAAAACTTGTTTTCAGTCCCGCCCATTCGCGATTTCGCTCGCCAGTAACCAAACATATGAGAGATTTCACTTTTTTTAATCTCTCGATAACATTCAAAATTAATTGTGTTTTCAGTCCGCCCATCTATCATCATGATTTTCAGAGTCATCGTCAGTTCATCATAAAACACAATAAAATAAAATAAAAAAAAGTTTTTAAACAAAATAAAACACTTAATTATTATTAAACCAAAACAAAAAGCAAAAAACAACTGAATTTACTTGAAAAAAAAAATGTTCAAGCTGTCTCTGGCAAGAACAGAAACAGAAGAATTAATGAACCTGCAGTTTTATGACACCAAAAAAAACACAATATGCTGGTAAGACATACAGGAAAAAAAATAAAGATTGTTTTATTTGATATTGGTTTAAATCTGCCAAAAAAAACACGCAAAATAAAAAAAAAGAATAATTGTGCTGGCATCAAAGTTCTCTAAAGTTCCGAAGAACTTTATTGAAGGCCTCTGCCAACACGCAAAACATTAAGATTAAAATTCTATAAAAAGATTTGTTCTTAGGAATCCAAACTAAAAGAAAAAAAAGTCACCAGTAATACTGGTGTTCAACAGAATAAGAAACTGTTTTGCTTGAATTTGCAGGAACTACTATCTTGAATTCAATTTCGCTGGAAGACTTTTTTTCGTATAGATCACTGTTTTGAATTATTTCCCAGCTGGAGCCAAGGTATTCGTGAACAATAACTTCGACATCAGAATCCTTATGATTCCTTAACTCAATTTCATAACTGCTTCTATATTTTCCTTTACTAACATTAACTGATTCAGTTTGAGTTCTTTCTCCAACAACATCAAAGGAGTCCCCTAAATAAAGATTTGATTCCTCGTCTTTTGGAGTATGATCAATTCTGTCTTCTCCAACAAACTGAAGTTTTCCTGCAGAATCCTCTTTATAAACCCTGACTTTTCCTTTTGGCAAAGGAACACCCAAAGCATTTTCTTCTGAATTCTTAAAATTTAATTTAACTTGAACTTTAGTTCCCTGAAGTCTTCCATCAAAATAAAAAATTTTTTTTACAGGAATATTTTCAGAAGCCAGCAAAGAAATTTGTTTGACTTGATTGTTCATTACATCAGTTTTTCTATCCAAAGAATACATATGATATTCAAACAAAGCTTCTTCCACAAAACCCCCTGATTTTGGCACAGCATCCTCATAAACATAATCATACATTTCCCTGTAAGTGTAATCATAAACCCTGTGAACGTCTCCTGCAACTAATTTAAGAGAAGCATCAGAATAAGAGGTTCCAGATTGATTGTTAATGCTGACCCACCCAAAAAAATCCATTCTTGAATCAGAATCATTTATTTTAGCAATGTATTCAGCATGCCATTTAATGCCGTCAGTCAAATAAGAAGTCTGCGTTAACCTATTTCCTTCTTCTGAAGCAAACACTTTCCAAATCAAAGTAGGTTTAACCCACAAGTTTTCAGGAAGAGAAGGAAAAACAATTTTATCTGCATTCAAAGAAACAATTCCATTAGAAGTCTGTAAAATTAATCCATCAGAATAACTCAAAATTTTTCCAGTATAAGTACTTGAATCATTTCCTTCAATACTTGTAACAGTAATTTCTTTATCCAAATACTTTTCCAGCAACTTTGATTTTGAAACCAAATCATATTCATAATTCTGCTCCAATACAATAGTGTCAGCAAAATCCAGGTCTTCAAACAATACACTTGTAGAATCAATTTTTGCTGCAACATCCATAAACTTAACTAAATTAACTCCCTGTTTAAGCATTAAAGTTCTTATGTCTTTAACTAAAGCAAAATTCTGGTTATAGACAGTCAATTCAGTTCCATTTTTTGTTTCGCTTGTTTCTTGTCCTTCAAACATCAATACTGCTGATTCAGGTTTTTCAGTTGAAACAACATGAACAACATCATTAATGTTAACATTAGGCACACTAATTTTTTTTGGGTTTAAATCATCTTCAGTTCCAGAAAACTGAATTAAAACACCAAACAACAATACAGCCAAAATAAAAGAAATAACTAAATTTGAATTTTTCATAAATACCCTTCAAAAAATTTTTTTCTCTGAAAAATAAAATGGAATTAGTTTTATTTAAGCCTATGTTTTTAATAAGTATAAATAATAATTTAAAAAAAAAGAAAAAAAAAGAAAGTTTTACAATTTAACTTTCCATAAAACCAAAATTACTGCAAGAACAGCAACAATTAAAACTACTGGAAGTGTTGCGTTTCCCAAATTTAATCCAAATAAACCAGTAGGTGAAGGATTTAGATTCGTTGTATTATTTTCTTTTTGGTTTTGTGTTGTATCAATTTCATCTGAAGTAATTCCAAGAATTTCATTTGAAGGCGCTGGAGCAGGCCCTGTATCATCAATTAAAGGAATTTCTTTTTCTATAGGTTCATCTAAAACAGTACAGTCAGCCACAGAAAAACTTAATCTGTTTTTAGGATACCCTGGCTTATACACTTCCATTTTATAGTCTTTAATTTCACTTAAATTAAAAACAAAAATTCCTTCGTCATCTGTTTTTCCTGAAATAATTTTAGTTCTGTCGTCATTATCTTCAAAAATTACTATTGTTGCATCTCTTGCAGGACTGCCATTTGAAAGCTTTACTTCAACTTCAATATCTTCATTAAGGCATTTTTCTGAAACAGAAACAGTAAGGCCTCCGCCTCCTCCGCCTCCGCCTCCTCTGGGAGTTCCGCCAGTGTCAGCTGGAGGAGTAGAACAATTACCGCAATCCTGCGGACAAGAAGAACAACTTTCATCTCCATTACAAATTCCATCACCACAAGAAGGAGGAACTTCAACTTCAACAGAAAAATTTAATTCAGTTATTTCTCCGTTAGCAAAAACTGATTCTCCTGCTTTAACATCAAAAACAAAAAATTCAATTGTTTTTCCTGCCCTGTTATTATTTGGATCCAATACATCAAAAGTATTCGGAGCATAACCATAAGTTCCATTTAAACTAGTGGTTGAAGCAACTTCAACTCCAGAAATTTTTGCAACAACATTAACTCCATCTGTTGCAGGTTCTCCATTAACAAGTATTGTTCCAAAAAACCTGTTTGGAATTCCAGGAACAGCAAAAACTGAAATACAAAACAATAAACAAAAAAAGAATACACTCAAATACTTTAATTTATTAATAAACATCCCCCCAAGTTCTGCTTTAAATATAGTTAGTTAGTGAAGTGAAAAGAATAAAAAAAGAGTGGCTTTTTAATAGCCACCGCAATTTGTAGTGTATGCATAGAGTTCTTCTTCAGGAGTAAAAATCCAATAACCTGCTCCTGGATTCATATAACTCTCATACATTAATTCCTTCCACTGGTATGGATTGTCTGCTTCCCAGTAAGTCAACAAAGAAGTCCAGCCTTTATCCATAAAAGTGCTTCCTAAAGAATACAAAGCACAATAAGCAGGTCTTCCTTCTCCTAACAAATTTGGACCATCATAGACTTCTTCTCCTTGAGTTCCAAAGTGTCCAATTAAATTCCATCCTTGCGCCAACTGTTTATCTGAAGGAGTTGTTGCTGGACTAAACAGGCTTCCTCCTAAAATCATTGTGTCTGCTTCATATGCTCTAACCCAATAACCCCAGCCTGGAAGTATTTCAGTTAAATCTGTTGCCGGACTTCCTGGATAAAAAGCATGCCATTCATCTGCAAATGCATCATAAGTCCACACTGATTCAACGTTATCTGCAACTGATTCAAACACTGTTTCAATACTGTCATCAATTAAACTAAATGGAACTGAAATCAAATTCCATTTCTTGTTTAATTCAATTTCAAATTTAGTTCCTTCAACCTTGAATTTCTCGTCATCAATTTCTCCTGCATTTCCTAAAGCATCAACACAATAATACTGTAAATTGTGTTCACTTTCTTCAAGGAAAAAGAACTCTGTTTCATCCATTCCCAAATCACAGAAACCATCTCCATTTGAATTATAGTCTCCTTCATAGAACTCACAGTAAACTTCTGTAATGTTTTGTCCTTCGTAGTCTCCTTCAAAAAATTCAGTGCTTCCATCTAATTCAAGATAAAAGTAAGCTGAACTATGGTTAACTGGATGCGGTTCAGGATCAGTGCAATCCAAACTTACTGGAGTCAATAAAGTTACTTTCCAGCAGTTTCCTGGAGTCAAACAGAATTCCTCTAAATCATAGTAAGCTGAATCCATTCCATTCCAAGGACTTTTTGGTTCTCCAACCAATTTATTTGGTTCAGGAGGAGTATTATCCACATATACGCACTGTTTTTTGGTTGTTTCTGTTTTGTTTACATTGTCAACTGAATAATACTCTATCAAATGACAGGATTGTTCCGAAACACTGAATGCTTCAAAGTAAGTCATCCAAGCTCCTGTTCCTTCAGCGTTCCCGCAAACAAATTCTTCGTTTTCTGGATCACAATAATTGTTATTTACTTGAGTTATTCTAAAATGAGTTTCTGCTATTCCTGTTTTATGCGGTCCAATATCTTCTGCTGTTAAAGTAATTGGTGTATTAGAAGTAATCCATTCTTTTCCGTCTTCTTCATAGAAAGGTACACCGTATTCTTTTGTTGTTTCAGGAGGAGTTTTGTCTACGTAATATGTTTCCTCTTTTGTTGTTTCGTTTCCCAAAGCATCCTTGCATGTTATTGTAAGGTTGTGCTTGCATTCTTCAGGGAAATTAATTGGAAATACATCAAATGGACCGTAAACGGTTTCATTTTCATCCAAAGTATAACTCCATTCACATTCAACATCGTTAACCGGATGTGGTTCTGGGTCAACTGTAATTACTTCAATTTCAGTTATTCCATCTATATACATGCAGGTTGTTTCTGTTGGTTCATGAGTATTCATAGCAAACACATGGAATGCTGGAATTTCCTGCGGGTGTCCTTCAAACCAAGTCATTGAAACAAAGCCTGTTGCAGTAAAGCCGTTTATTTGATCTGCATCTGAAAGATAAACTCTTGCCCCCTTGTAAGCTTCGCTTGAATAAATGTCTCCTATTTCCATTCCATTTACATAGACATCAGATAACAAGACATCTCCTTTTTCTGTTCCACCTTTAACAAACAATACAAGGTATTCAAAGGCTTTTTCTGAATCATAAATCCAAGTTAATTCTGTTCCATTTACATTATATGAAACTAGTCCTGTTGTTGGATCATAATTTACTTCAAACGGAACTGGTTCTCCTTCATTTATCCAAGCAAATTCTCCGCTTGATTCAACTTGCTCTGGATTTCCATTCCAAATTGCCACATCCCAGTTTGTTGTATCTGAACGACCGGTTGTAAAGAAATCTTTTTCTCCCTCTCCCAAACAACTCCATCCTTCACACATTTCATAATAAGATTCTGTTTGATTGCAAGCTAATTCAATTTGTGGGCCAACAATTTCTGTTTCAATATCTGGACCTACTGTATCAACTACATCAATTTCACTGAAAGTTATTGTTGAGTTTCCTAAAATGTCTTCACATTTGTATTCAAGTTCATGGCATGAATCTTCTTCAAAGAAAATTCTTACTTGTTCTCCTTCAGATGTTGTCCAATCAGTCCACTCACTCCATTCAAGACAGTCATTGCTTATTCTATACCTGTATTCTGTTGAAACAATGTCAACCGGA
The DNA here is from genome assembly GCA_964608675.1 of uncultured archaeon. Taxonomy (GTDB): domain Archaea; phylum Iainarchaeota; class Iainarchaeia; order Iainarchaeales; family 1-14-0-10-31-34; genus 1-14-0-10-31-34. The sequence goes on from CAZSOZ010000002.1 coordinate 199,823, forward strand.
TGAGGTGTCTGATCAGCACAAGTCAAAGTAATGGGAGTCTGCTGAGTGATATAATAATCACAATTCAATGGGTCTTCAATGCATTCAATTTTTGGGTCACCAACTGTTTTGTCAATTAATGGCTCTGTATTGTCAACAAATACACACTGCCTATTTGTTTCTTCTGTATTGCCTAATTTGTCCACTGAATAAAATTCAATTATATGACATGACTCTTCCGGCAGACTAACAGTATCAGTGTATTCAATAAAATCAGGTAAAACTCCTTCATAATTTTGGCATCCACTAGCTTCTGATTCACACCATATGTCTTCAACTACAGAATACCTCCAAAAAGTCTTGTTTACTCCAACTTTGTTGTCTTCAGCTGAAAAGTCAATCGAAGTTTGAGAGGTAATAAAGTGCGGGTAAGCTCCTCCATCATTAATGTTTGCCGGATAAGCCGGTATCCCATAAGTTTTTGTTGTAACCGGCGGAGTTGAATCCACTAAAAAGGTTTCTACATCAGATGACTTATTTTCTAATGCATCCCAACAAAATACATACAAGTCATGAGTTGAATCTTCAGCGAAAATTATTTCTTTGTAATCAATGAATTCCCCTGAATCAACAAGACATCTTCCAGCATTGTATTGTCCATTACAATTTTCTTGTGCTGTATGCCACCATACACCATAAGTACAATAAGTGTTGCCTGAATTGCATCCTATTTGTGTTGGATCAGGATCAGAAACTGAAATCGCTACTCCCCCTCTTCCATTGTCTGCAACAAAGCATTCATCTGATTCATCCTGTGGCGGACAATCTCCCATCCAATCAACACCAGCCTCTCCAAGCATTGTTTTTGTGATTGTAGGAGGAGTGTCATCTACTCTGTAAGTTTGTTCATAAGGTTCTTCAACAGTTCCATCTGAATTGCCTAATACATCAACACAATAATATTGTATTTTGTGCACTGATTCTTCATTGAAATAAACTTCTTTATGAACTTCAGAACCTGTTGTATCAGTCCATTCAGCCCATGTTCCACTTAAGTCGTCCCAAATTCTATAGTATAATGAAACATTGTTTACTGGATGGTTTCCTGTATCAGTGCAGTCCAAATAAATTGGAATCTGGGTTGTAGTCCAATCAAATTCACCTAATTGCTCCTCATAATCTGAAATCATTCCTTCTCCATGAGTTTTTTCAACCACTGGAGGAGTGTCATCCACATATACACACTGGTAGTTTAAAGGTTCTTCATTTCCTAATTGGTCAACTGCAAAAAATTCAATTACATGGCATGACTCTTCTTCTTTGAAAAAAGTAACTGTCTCTGTATCAACAATTGTCCATCCTCCATCAGGAGAGTACTGTACATAATTGTCTGGATTACATGCTTGTTCTGTTACACAAATTGAATCATCTTCAACCACAAAATCTCTATAATGAAGCTCTTTTACACCAATAGCACAATTTTCTGCTCCATCAACTGCAGTTAAAGTTACATCTGAATCAAATGCTGCAATCCAATGAGGATAAGAAGCTCCTGTGTTAATTCCTTCAGGGAAATAAGGGGTTCCATAAACTTTTGTAGTGGTTGGAGGAGTATTATCTATTTTTGTAACATCTTCTAAATATACTATTGAACCGTCATTTGGAAAAGTTTCGTCTCTTGTTTCAAAATCCCAAAAAAATTCGCAACCTGATGCTGGAGCAGTAGCTGAAAAATTAAAATCTGTGCTTTGTCCTGGCTGAATAACTGCACTGGCATCTGCAGCCACATACATACAGGCCTGCTTTGCAGAAATAAAATATAAATCCCATCCAGCTTTTGCCTCACAAGGCGGCACAGTATAAGTATAATCTTGATTCATGTAAATTCTAACTTCATCAATATTTTCATCACTTCCAGCCAGATTATTAAATGTAGCAGTATAATTATTCAAGCTGTTAGGCACAGTCCATTCAGGCTGTAAGTCTACAGTAGAATTGTGAATTGCAGAAACAAGACCTGCGAATAAAATTAGTGATAAAAATAAAATAAAAAATTTTCCTCCAAAAACAAATAAAGAATTTCCTTTAAAATTTAGCCAAGACATATAAATAATCCCCCCAAAACGAAAAAAATTAATTTTTCCATAACTATTAATCAGTAGTTCTTTAAATACATTAAGTTTTAGTCAAAAAATTATGTAGAGAAAAATGTTTTGTTGTCACTAAAAAGTTTAAAAAGATTATTTAATAGATTTTGCTTTTGAGAGGAAACAAATGAATAAAGTGAATGAAATTTTTCATGCAAAACTTTCTCCTTTACAAAAAAAAATTTTATTAGAGTTAAATGAAAAGCCTTTGACTTTAAATGAATTAAGCGAAAAAACTAATTCAAGTGTTTATACAATAGGAAAACAATTGTCTGTTCTGCAGTGCAGAACTAAATGCAATTGCCTCAAAAAAAAAGGAATTGAATTTCCTTTAGTGAAAAAAATAAAGGAAGAAGGAATAAAAACAACTTATTTATTGAACGAAAAAAAAAATTAACTGTTAAATTTTTTTTTGCCAGCTTTAATACAGCTTCTTCTTGTTTTCTCCATCTAAATATTTCCGTTAATTGTTTTGCTCAAGCATCAACAAAAGAAGGCAAAACATTAAAATGAGAAGAAATTATTTTTGTTGCTTTTTCTTTTTTCTTGCAGTTCATTAATTGTCTGAAAACTTCATGGAAGTTTTCTGTATCCAAAAGAAATGCCTGCAAAAAAGGCTTGCTTTTTTGAATTTTTCTTTTATTGCCTGCCATGCATTGAAAACAAAAATGAAAAGTTAAATGATAAACAAAAAGAAATTGATTTAAATAAGTTTTAACAACTGTTTTTTTGCTTGAAGAAAAGAAATTTTTTTGTTTTCAAATTGTTTAAGAGTTTTGTTTATTTCTTTTAGATTACTTAAAAGAAAAAAATTTAAGGAGATTTTTTCAAGAAAATTCAGATTGTTTTTTTCGGCAATCAATTCAGCAAAAAGATTTGTTGCTTGAGCTGAATTAATTAAATTATGCTTTAATCTCAAAAGAAAATCAATTGTTCTTACTTGAAATTTCTTAGAGTAATACAATGAAGTTTTATGCACTCTAAAAGAATACAAGGGTTCATTCAAATGATGTAAAAAAAATTTTTTTGAAACTCTAATCCAGTAATCAAAGTCTTCAGCCAAAATTGCTTCTTCATCGTATTCTCCTGTTTCTTGTTTAACTTTTTTTGAATACAAAAAACAGCCTCCAACTGAATTGCCTTTGCTTAAATCAGGGTTATCCGAATACTTTACTATTCCATGAGAGTTCTTTTCAGTGTCAATCAAGAATAAATCAGTGAAAACAAAATCAAAGTTGTTTTCTTTCAGGAAAGAAACCATTTTTTTTATTGCATTAAGTGAATAAAAGTTGTCGTCTGAAGTCCAGCTCAAATAATCTCCTTTTGCATTAGAAAAACCTGAATTTAATGCGGTTGGCAATCCAAAATTTTTTTTGTGTTTAAATGATTTGATTCTCTTGTCTTTGAATTCATTTATGATTTGCTGGGTGTTGTCAGTTGAACCGTCATCAACTATAATTAATTCAATGTTTTTATGGGTTTGATTTAAGCAGGATTCAATGGACTGCTTTAAGTAATCAGAGTATTTTGCCCTGTTGTAGGTAGGCAAAACAATGCTGACTTTTTCTTTATTCATTTTTTATCTCCTTAAAACAGTCAAAGATTTTTTTTGATGCAGTTCCATTTCCAAAAGGGTTTTCAGCTGAAGCCATTTTATTGTAAAGTTCTTTGTTTTCAAAAAGTTTTTTTGTTTCTTTCACTATTTTTTGTGTTTCAACTCCGACAAGTTTTGCTGCTCCTGTAATAACTGCTTCAGACCTTTCAGTTTTTTTCCTTAAAACCAGAACCGGCTTATTTAAGAAAGGAGCTTCTTCTTGTAAGCCTCCTGAATCAGTCAACAAAATAAAAGATTTTTTCATTAAATGAACAAAAGTTTTGTAATCCAATGGTTTTGTTAGCAAAACATTTTTTTTGTTTGACAAAATTGAATTTACTTTTTTTCTTACATTTGGATTTAAGTGAACAGGAAAAACAATAAATGAATTCTCAAACTCAGAGATTTCTTTTATTGCATTGAAAATTTTTTCTAATGGTTTTCCAAAGCTTTCTCTTCTATGGCAGGTAACCAAAACAATTCTTTTATTTTTTGGGAGTTCATCAAAAAAAGTTTTTTTTAAAAAAGGTTGTTCAATTATCCAGAGAAGAGCATCAATTATCGTGTTTCCGGTTACAATGATTTTTTCTTTTTTAATTCCTTCATTTAATAGGTTTTGCTTTGATTCTTTTGTTGGAGCAAAAAATAAATCTGAAACAACATCAATTATTCTTCTATTAATTTCTTCTGGAAAAGGCTGAAGCTTATTATAAGTTCTTAATCCTGCTTCAATATGAGCTATTTTAATTTTTTTGTAGTACGCTGCTAAACTTGAAGCCATTGCAGTTGTAGTGTCTCCCTGCACTATTAAATAATCAGGTTTTTCTTTTTCTAAAATTTCTGAAAGCTGAATTAAAACTGTTTTAGTTATATGTTCTAAAGACTGGTTTTCTTTCATTAAATTTAAATTGTAGTCAGGTTTGATTTGAAAAAGTTCAAGGAAAGGTTCAGCCATTTCTTTATGCTGGCCTGTTAAACAAATTTTTATTTCAAAATCTGAATTCTTAAATTCTTTGATTACTGGAAAAAGTTTTATTAACTCTGGGCGAGTTCCAAAAACAAAAAATAATTTCATAATTAATTTATATTAAAATAGTTTTTTATAGTTTTTATCTTAAAGCAAGCAAAAAAAAAGCAAACTAATTTATTTTTTGGAGTGATAATTTTTTTGATGAAAATCAAAAAAAAATTTGGAGAACCCTGAATTGCGTTTAGCCAAAAAAAATAGGCGTGTGCCCAAAAAAAAATTTTTTTCCTTCAAAAAAAGTAATTTTGTCTTTCAGGCACTTGAATTTTTATTCACTGTATTTTTCTTTTATTTCCTTTATTTTTTTGTCCTGCATTTTTTCTGCTTCAAGTCTTTCTAATTTGTATTCCTTAAAGTCAACAAACTTTAATTGTTCAGTTAAAAGAGGATGCACTCTTTTTATTTCAGAAGCAATTTTTTGTGCGATTCTCCTGTAATCTGGATGGCCGTGCATTGTACTTCTTAATTCAGTTAAATGAAATGCTTCCCTTAAATTTAATTTCATGTACCATCTGATTTTGTATCCAAAAGGAACACAGTATTGAGCGCTCCAAGAATTTTTTGCTTCAATTCTTTCAAACAATTCTTTTGCGTTCTTCATCAAAGAAGTGAAGTCTTCTGTTAAAGCAATTGAATCAAATTCAATTGGAGTAATAAAACCATGATGAGTTGACAATAACTGTCTTTCTTGTGTAAGAATTCTGTGCCTGTGCAAATCTCTGAAAATTCCAAAGTTGCCAAGCAAATCAAAAGTATAAAAAACGTTTTCAAAGGCTCTTCCAGGTTTATGCCTTCTGTTTGTCCTTAACTTTGAATAAGAATTAATTAATTCTTTTTTTTGTTCTTCACTTAAATTTTTTATTTTTTCTTTTATTTGAGTTAAAGAAAGATGTGAATTAGAATAAAGAACTGCAGAAAGCACTTTGTTTTCTGCATCAGAATCAAAATCAACTAAAACAACTTCTTGTAAATCAACAGGTTTTTCTTTTTCCAGGATTTCTTTTGTTAAATTATTGGTTTTTTTTCTTGTCCTGCTTAAAAATTCGGTTTGCTGTACTCCATATTCAGAGAAAGCTCTTTTAACAAAAGAAGGAATATAAAAAGTTAATTCTGAATGCAATTTTTGTGCAATACTCTGTGTTTCCTGCAGAGAATAACTGTTTAGTTTTTGAATTAAGTATTCAAATGCACGTCCGTTTCCATACAAGCCGGTGTTAGTTAAAGTTGAAGCAGGCAGAAACACTCTTAAAACATCACAAGCTTTTGCTTTAACTGTTGAATTGTATGCACGGTCAGAAACTCCTTCTTCCTGAGGATTTTGTTCTTCAATAAATTTTTTCATTTCAGGAATTTTTTTAGAATAAACAGAAAACAATTCATCACACAATTCAACGTAAGAATCAGCAAACTCTGATTCCATTAATTCTTTTGGACGAAAATAAAAATAGTTTCCGTTTTCGTTTTTTTCATCAAAATAAATGTATCTAGTTGATTTTTCTAAAGGAGAAATTCCTAAACGGGAATCCTGAATTAATTTAACTGCAATATTACTTACTTGTTCTGCTGCAACATGAGCTCCACCTAATTCTGCTACACTGTCATCTCCATAACCCAACAAAATTCTGTCATAAAATTCTTCTGCTTTTTTTATGGCTACTGCCTGTTCAATTCCTTTTCCTGTCTGATACCCAACAATTTCCTTAAAGCCGGTTTTTTCGTTTTCAATGAATTCATCTAAAAGAAGCTGTCTTAAAGGTTTAGGCGAACGTGAATAACGGGAAAATAATGCTCCCATTACTACTTCCGGAAGATTTTTTAATACAAAAATATTGTTTTTTGTACTGGAAACAAAAGCAGACAAAATTTTTTTTTGTTCTTCAGAAAAATTTTCTTGCATAATTCTGTTAAGAAAAGAATTCTTTTAAAGCAATACTTATTAGGAAAACCTAAAAAAAAGTATAAATACTTTTCCTTACCTTATTTTTTAGATGAAAACAGAAATACAGGACATAGAATTAAAAGAAATAGCTCATGAAAAATCAAAAGAAAACGAAGAAATGTACTTGAAAGTAATTTATATTTTAGAAGAAAAAGGAGTAAAACCTGTTTGTTCCAGTCATGTCGCAAAATCACTGAAAATTGCTTTGCCTTCTGTCGTAGAAATGCTTGGAAAACTAGACAAAAAAAACTTAATTAAATACGATGGAAGAAAAGGAATAACCTTTAAACCTAAAGGAAAAAAAACTGCAAAAAAAATTGTAAGAAATTTAAGGCTGGCAGAACTTTTATTGACTGACATACTTAAAATGAAAGAAACAAAATATGCATGCAAATTTGAGCACTGCATGCCGGAAGAAATAATAAAAGCAGTAAACAAAAAATTAAATAACCCAAAAAAATGTCCTCATGGAAAAAAAATTCCAAAATAATCCAAAAAAAAACTGATTTTATTCAAAAAAGTGATTTTATGCCTGCAAAAAAAACTAAAAAAAATGAAATGCTGTCAAAAGAAAACAAAAACGAACTTAAAAAACAGCAATACAAAATTTTTTCGCAAAAAAGTTTGATCAAAAAAGGAACTCTTGCGAGTTCAAAAAAAAAAGATTTGATGTTAACAAAAGAAGCAAGAGCAGAATTAGAAAAACAGCAGTACAGGATTATTGGAAGCCATTCAGCTGTAAAAGTATGTGGATGGACAAAACAAATGCTGAGAGGAAAAGGAACCTGCTATAAACACAAATTTTACGGCATTAAAAGCAATCAATGCCTGCAGATGACTACTTCATTAAGTTGCGCTAACAGATGTTTGTTTTGCTGGAGAGGATACAAAGCTCCTGTTTCAAAGGAATGGAAATGGCAAATAGACGAACCGGAATTTATTTTAGAAGAAAGTTTGGAAGAACAAAAAAAACTGTTGTCAGGTTTTAAGGGATTCAAAGACGTAAAAATAAATTTATGGAATGAAAGCAATACAGTAAAACATGTTGCATTAAGCTTGAATGGAGAACCAATAATTTACCCAAAAATAAATGAATTAATTGATTTAATGCATTCAAAAAAAATCTCAACTTTTTTGGTGACAAACGCGCAATACCCTGAACAAATAAAAAAATTAAAGCCAATCACTCAATTATATATTAGCTTGGATGCACCAAACAAAAAACTCTTAAAAAAAATTGGCTTGCCTTTGTTTTCAGATTACTGGCAAAAGTTGAACAAAAGCCTGAAAGAATTAAAGAAAAAAAAACAAAGAACTGCAATAAGAATTACTTTAATTAAAGGATTAAATGACGTTGAACCAGAAAATTACGCTGAATTAATAAAAAAAGCTGAACCTGATTTCATCGAAGTGAAAGCTTACATGTTTTTAGGGGAAAGCCGGAAAAGACTAAAAGAAGAAAACATGCCTTTGCATTCAGAAGTAAAAAAGTTTGCAGAAAAAATAAATGATTTTTTGGAGGAGTATGAAATTGCATCAGAACAAAAATCTTCAAGAGTAGTTTTGCTGGCAAAAAAATCCTTTAAAAAAAAAGGCAGATGGTTTACTTGGATTGATTTTGACAAGTTTTTTGAATTGATTTCAAAAAAGAAAAAATTTGAATCAAAAGAATATTTAAAAGAAATGAAAAAAGTTTAGCTTATTTTTTTTCCATTTAAATGAAAAGTTTTTGCATCAGTTATTTTTGCTTTAACTGTTTTTCCTAAAAGAATTTTTTCTTCAAACAAAACCTGCTTGTAGGAAAGGTTTCTTCCAATGCTTTGATTTGATTTTTTTCCTTTTTCGTCAATTAAGACTGAACAGATTTTGCCAATCCACTTTTTGTTGTTTTTTAAAGAAATTTCTTCAAACAAATTAGTTAGTTTCCTGGAACGGGATTTAATTTCGCTTCCAGTTAACTGAAACATTTTTGAAGCCAAAGTATTAGGGCGGGACTGAAAACGAGAAATATTCAAGACTTCAGGTTTAGTTTCTTTTACTAAATCAAGTGAATCCTGAAACTGTTTTTTTGTTTCAGTTGGAAAGCCCACTATGATATCAGTAGCAATAGTCATTTCAGGAAATTCTTTTTTGAATTCTTTAATAATTTTTTTGTAGCCTTCAACAGAATATCTTCGATTCATTTTTTTAAGTATTTCATTGTTTCCTGATTGAACTGGAACATGCAGAAACTTAAACACTTTTTTGTTTTTGAATGACTGAATTAATTCAGAAAGGCTTTCAAGAATGTAAGTAGGATTGGTCATTCCAATTCTAATTAAAAAATTTCCTTCAAGCAAAGTGATTTTATTAATTAAGTCCGGCAGTTTTGATTTGCCGTTTTCTGTTCCATAAGCCCCATTATCCTGAGAAGTAACCCAAATTTCCTTGCAGCCGTCATCCAACGCAGTCTTCACTTCTTCAAGGATTTGTTTTTCCGGAAAAGAAACCAAAGAACCTTTAATTAATTTAGTTGAACAATAAGAGCAAAAATCATTGCATCCTGAAAGAATTGGAATTATTCCTACAATTTTGTTGATTCTTTTTTTAGGGTAATTTAATTTAATTTTTTTTTTAAAAGAAATAAAATTTTTTTCTTTTTTTATTGCATCAAAAATGTGTTCAATGTTATGAGTATTAACTACAAGAATTTTTTCATTGATTAACTTAATTTGTTTAATTGTTTCTTTTGGAACACAACCAGCAACAACAATTCTTTTTTTTGGGTTTTTTTTCAGTAATTTTTTAATTGAATTCAGGCAGTGGTTGACTGAAGGGCCTTTAACTGAACACATATTGAACACAATTATGTCAGCTGAATCAAATTCATTTGATTCTTCTGCTTTAAAGCCTTCTTTAATTAAAATGCCTGCCATGGCCTCTGATTCAGAGAAATTATTGCTGCAACCGTAAGTTTTAAAGACAACCTTTTGCATTAAAAAAGTTTGGCAAAAAAAGTTTTTATAGAGGTGTTAAATTTGACTGAATTAATTACAAGAAAAACAAATATCAGTGAACTTGTAAAAAAGTATCCTGAAGTAATCCCTGTTTTGTTTGAAAAAGGAATTCACTGTGTGGGGTGCCAGGCAGCAGCATTTGAAAACCTTGAACAAGGATTAAAAGCACATGGATTAACAGAAGAAGAAATACAAAAAACAATAGATGAATTAAATGCAAAAGCAGAAGAAAAAGAAAAGTGATAAAATGAAAGTAGAAAAAGTTTTTTTGGTTTCTCCAAGAGGGTTTTGTGCAGGAGTAAAAAGAGCAGTGGAAGTAGTTGAAGATTGTTTAAAGCTTTTTGGAAGTCCGGTTTATGTAAAGCATGAAATAGTTCACAACAAAAGAGTTGTAGAAGACTTAGAAAAAAAAGGCGCAGTAACAATAGAGGATTTAAATGATGTTCCTGAAAATTCTGTTGTAGTGTTTTCTGCTCATGGTTCTCCGCCAAAACATTATGAATTAGCAAAAAAAAGAAATTTAAAGGTAATTGATGCAACCTGTCCGCTGGTAACCAAAGTTCACTTGGAAGTAAAAAATTTTGCAAAAGAAGGATTCAAAATCATTTACATTTGCCATAAAAATCACATTGAAGCAAAAGGAGTTATGGCTGAATTAAAAGAAGGAATTTATCCAGTGGAAACAATTGAAGACATACAAAAACTTGAAATAGGAAAACCCCAAAAACTTGTTTATTTAAGCCAGACAACCTTAAGCGTAAACGAAACAAAAAAAATAATTGAAGCAGTCAAAAAAAAGTATCCGTATATTACTGACCCCCCAAAAGAAGACATTTGTTATGCAACAACAAACAGACAGAAAGCAGTAAAAGAATTAGTGAAAAAAGTTGATTTAATTTTAATTATAGGCTCAAAAACTTCATCTAATTCTCAAAGACTAAAAGAAACCGCTTTGTCTCACGGAAAAAAAGCTTTTCTTGTGGGCAGAATTGAAGACCTCAAAGAAGAATGGTTTGAAGGAATAAAAAACGTTGGAATAAGTGCCGGTGCAAGTTCTCCTGAAAAAGTAGTTGAAGAAATAGTTGACTATTTTTTAAACAAAGGAGCAAAAAAAGAACAGCTTTTAATTTTAGAAGAAAAAATGCAGTTTGTTGAACCATTTGAATTAACTAAAATGAAAAAAGAGAAAAAATAAAGAAAAAATTATTTACTCTCTTTTTGCCAGCTGAGAGTCAATCATCAGCAAACCGTTTTTTGAGTTTTCAACCATTTTTAGTTTTTCAACGATTTTTCCTGCGGTGTCTTCTTCTTCAACCTGCTCTGAAACAAACCATTGAATGAAAACTTCTGTAGCAAAATCTTTTTCTGTTTTTGAAAGCTCAAAAATATTGTTTATCTGGGATGAAACAAGCTTTTCGTGTTTTAAAGCGTCTTCAAATGCATGCAAAGGAGACTTCCATTCTGTTTCAGGAGCATTAATTTCAGTTAAAATCATTTTTCCTCCTCTTTCATGCACGAAATCAAATATTTTCATTGCATGAATCCATTCTTCTTCTGATTGTTTTTTCATCCAATGAGCAAAACCCTCTAAATTCAACGAATCAAAGTAGGCTGACATCGACAAATACAAATAAGAAGAAAAATACTCGCTATTAAACTGCTTGTTTAAAATTTCCTCTATTTTTTTATTCATTCATTTCACCTCAAATTTTTTTTGTTTTTTTTTATTTATTTTCATTTTATTTTTTAAGTTTTTTTTTGGCTTTATTTTTTTGCTTTTAAGTAGTGTTCGTTAACTTTGTTCCAGTTAATTACATTAAAGAATGCTTCAATGTATTCAGGTCGCTTGTTTTGGTATTTCAAATAATAAGCGTGCTCCCATACATCCAAAACAAGCAAAGGAAACATTCCTGCAGTCAAAGGACTTTCCTGGTTTGGAGTCTGAATTATTTCAAGTTCTCCTTTGTTTAATACCAGCCAAGTCCATCCGCTTCCAAACAAAGTTCCTGCAGAATCAGAAAATTTTTTTTTAAAGTTTTCATAGGAACCAAATTTTTCTTTTATTTTTTCTGCGATTTCTCCTTTAAATTCAATGTCTTTTTTGAGGATTGTCCAAAAAAAGTTATGGTTGGCTACTCCTCCGCCGTTGTTTTTTACTGCAGTCCTTATTTCATTTGGAAGAGAATTTAAAGCTGAAACCAGTTCTTCAGGAGATTTTTTTTGCAGTTCTTCATGACCCTCCAATGCCTTATTTAATTTATTTACATATCCTTGATGATGCTTTGAATAATGCACTTCCATTGTTTTTGCGTCAATGAAAGGCTCTAATGCATCATACGAAAAAGTAAGCTTCATTAATTCATATTTCATTTTTAATTCCTCCTTAAAAAATAATTTTTTTAATTTTTTATTTTTCATTCAATTTTAAATTCAAATTTTTCCAACTAAATTCAAGCCGGGTTCAAGGGTTTTGTCTCCTTCCTTCCAGCCTGCAGGACAAACCTGCCCTTTATGTTCTTCTGTAAATTTTGCTGCCTGAATTTTTCTGATTAATTCAGAGGTACTTCTTCCAATGTCATTGTGATGAAATTCAAATGCTTTAATTATTCCGTCAGGGTCAATTACAAAAGTTGCTCTGACACTTAATCCTTCTTCTTCAATTAAAGTTCCAAAAGAAGCACATACTTTTCCTGTAGGATCTGCAACCATCGGAAAACTTATTTTTTTGATTGTTTCAGAACTGTCATGCCATGCTTTATGAACGAATTCAGTGTCCTTGCTTACACTTAAAATTTCGGTGTTCATTTCCTGAAATTTTTTGTAGTTGTCTGCCAGTTCTCCTAATTCTGTGGGGCACACAAAAGTGAAATCAGCAGGATAAAAAAATAAAACAACCCATTTTCCTTTGAAATCAGAAAGCTTTAATTCTTTTATTTTGCCGTCATGGAAAGCTTTGGCAATGAAATTAGGTGCTTTTTCATTAATTTTAATCATTTTTTTACCTTCTTTTTGCTGCATTCAGAACATAAACCATAAAAAATTACGTTAACTGAATCAGGCTTGAATTCTCTTGACTTGAATTTGTCAAGCAGGTCTTTTGGAAAATTTTTGTCAGTGTATTCAATTATTTTTCCGCAGTTCCTGCATACACAGTGTTCATGAAGATTACAGTCAGCATCAAATCTGAATTCCCCGTTAATTTCAAGCCTGCAGATTTTACCTAGTTCAGCCAGCTTGCTTAAATTCCTGTAAACCGTTGCACGGGTAATTGACGGAACCTCTTCTTTTACTGCATTATAAATTGTTTCTGCATTAGGATGGGATTTAACTTTTTTCAGGTAATCAAGAATTTTATGCATTTGAACTGTGTTTCTTATTTCTAAAGACATAAACAAACCTTATTTATAATAAATATTAATTAGTAGCAATTATTATTTAAAGCTTTTGGTTGGTTTTTTGGTTTAAAAGAAATTTTTTTCATAAATATTTATCTATTTAAATATGCTTCAAACAAGATGTCTGAACCTGATTTGCAGAAAACCGGATTTTTTAATTGAATTGATTTGCTTATTTTTTTTGTTTCAAGCTGACCAAAAACAGGAACTGCATCATTTCCAAAAATTTTTGGAGAAATAAAAAACATTAATTTGTCTGCAAGTTTTTCCTTCAAAAAAGAAGTAAAAATTTGAGAGCCTCCCTCAACTAAAACAGAAGAAATATTTCTTTTTCCGAGTTCAATTAAAAGTTTTTTTAAGTCAACTGAATTGTTTTTTCCTTTAATTTCTATTACTTTTTCTTTGAATTTTTTTTCTGGAAAAAGTTTTTTGTCTGTTCCTGCAATCAAAAAGTTTTTATCAGAAAAAACATTTAAGCTGGAAGAAATTTTTTTGGAGCAAACAATTATTCTTAAAGGGTTTCTGCTTTTTGGAATCCTTGAAGTAAGTTTTGGATTGTCTTTTTTTGCAGTATTTTCTCCGATTAAAACTGCATCAATTTTTGAACGAAGAGCATGCACTAGTTTTCTTGATTCAAGGGAAGAAATCCATTTTGAATCAAAGTTTTTTAATGCTATTTTTCCATCCAAAGAAACTGCTGCTTTAAGGACTACAAAAGGCTTTCTTGTTTTTTGAAATTTAATGTATGCTTCATTTATTTTTTTTGCTTTTTTTTCAAGCAGGCCTGTTTCAACTTTTATTCCTGCTTTTTTTAATTCGTTTATTCCTTTTCCATTAACTAAAGGATTCGGGTCCTTTAAAGCAACTGCAACTTTTTTTATGCCTGACTGAATTATTGCTTTTGTGCAGGGAGGAGTTCTTCCGTAATGAGAGCAGGGTTCAAGAGAAACAAACATTTCAGCATTAACTGCTTTTTTTCCTGCTTTATTTAAAGCATTAATTTCTGCGTGCTTTCCTGCGTTTTTTTCATAAAATCCTTCGCCAATAATTTTTTTGTTTTTAACTATTATACAGCCTACGAAAGGATTTGGAGAAACATTTGCTTTAAGGGAAATTTCCAAGGCTCTTTCCATGAATTTTTTTTTGTTCATAACAAATGGCCTAATTTTTCTTTTTTTGTCTGAAAATAATTTTTTGAAAAATTTGTTGGAGAAATCTTTAAGGGAATTCTTTTGCTTACAGTTATTCCGTTTTCTTTCAACTGCTTAATTTTTTCAGGGTTGTTGGTCATTAACTTAATTTTTTTTGCTCCAAGTTTTTTGAGGATTTCAGCTGCAACAGCAAAACTTCTTTCATCAGGTTTATGGCCTAAAGCAGTGTTTGCCTGAACTGTATCAAAACCCTGTTCCTGCAAATGATAAGCCTTAATTTTTTCAATTATTCCTATTCCCCTTCCCTCCTGAAACAAATAAACCAGAATTCCTGCGCTTTCCTCATTTATTTTTTGAAGAGAAGATTCAAGCTGGCTTCCGCAATCGCATTTAAGAGAATGAAAAATTTCTCCAGTAATGCACTGAGAATGAAGCCTTACCAAAACTTCCTTGTTTTTTATTTCTCCTTTAACTAATGCAAGATGAACAGAATTATCAGAAGAAAAACTGAAAGCCATTAATTTCATTAAACCAAATTTGGTTGGAAGAACAGCAGAAGACTCAATTTTAACTAATTCATCAAATTCTTTTCTGAATTCAATTAAATCATCAATTGAAACCATTTTAATTTTGTGTTCATCAGAAAACTCCTTTAATTCATTCAAGTTTTTAACTGAACCATTTTTATTTACAAGCTCTCCTATGACTCCTGCAGGATAATGCTCAGAAAGCCTTGCTAAATCAACTGCAGCTTCTGTGTGGCCTTCTCTTCCAAGAACTCCTAAAGGATGAGCAAACAAAGGAAAAACGTGGCCAGGGAAACCAAAATCCTTTTTTTCTGCAGAAAAAGAAATTAATGTCTTAATTGTTTGATTTCTGTCTTTAGCTGAAATCCCTGAACCTACTTTATTGACGGCATCAACAGAAACAGAAAAACTTGTATTAAAATTATCTGAACTTTTTTTAACCATTCTTGGAATACCCAATTCATTAAGCCTTTTTTCCTGCATTGGAACACAAATTATTCCAGAAGTATGGTTGACCATGAAAGCCATTTTTTGTTCAGTTAATTTTTCTGCAGGAACAAACAAGTCTCCTTCGCTTTCCCTGTCTTTATGATCCACTACAATCAAAAAATTTCCTTTCTTTAATTCATTCAAAGCTTCAGAAACAGACGAAAACATTTATTTCACCTTTAATGATTTAAAAACTGATTCAACTGAATGCCTTGCATAAGATTCAATTCTTTTAACTGCCTGTTCCTTTGAAATCCCTGGACCAGAAACTCCAAAAGCAACAGGTTTATTGAATTCAAGACTTAAAGAAAAAACTTTGTCAGCACAAGTAAAAGCAACAACTTCGTCATGAAAAGTTTCTCCTTTAATTACTGCCCCCAAAACAATCACTGCATTAATATCCTTCTCCTTTAAAAGAAATTTGACTGCCAGAGGAGCATCCAAAACGCCTGAAACATGAATTGATTCTTTTACCAGCATTCCAAGTCTTTCTGCATGAATTAAAGCAGTTGACTTCATTTTATGAGTGATATCTGAATTATAATCCGAAACAACCAAACCAAGTTTTATTGTTTTACTGAAAGGAGGCTTAATTTGCCCTTCATCAGAAAAACCCTGGCGTCTTCCTTTTCCAGCAAATTCAGAAAGAACAGTTTTGCTTTCAAGTAAAGCCAAAGCATTCAAAACATGCTTTTTTGTTCTTTGTTCAGCTATACTGTAAAGTTGTTCTTCAGTTTTTGCTTCATCCATATGAACAAAAACTTCAAGAATAAACTTGTTTTCCGACAACTGCACGCGCTGAATAGAAAGAGAAGCTTCATGAGAACAAGTTTTATCAATTTTTTCAGGACCGGGCATCCCCAAAGCAATAACCAAATCACAATTGTGTTGCTGGAAAAGTTTTTGACAGGCAACAGGAAGGTCTTTAATGCCTGGAACCGTAAATCTTTCAATGTCTCCCTGAAAACCTGATTCAGTTAATTGCTGTTCAACAAAATCAAACATGTTTACTCTGGAAAAAGTTGTGTCAGCAATACCAATTTTAACCATAAAATAAAAAGAAAACAGATTACTTAAAAATGTTTGGCTACTCAAAAAAGAGTAGATGCTTTGGGGAATGCATTCTGCTCAAAAACAAAAACTTTTTTTTGTTATTCTTTGTCACGCAGTGCTTCAACAGGATCCATTAAAGAAGCTCTTCTGGAAGGAATAAAACCTGAAATCACTCCAACAAAAAAAGCAAAACCAAGAGAACCTAAAAAAAGAAATAAATTAAATTCAATAAACAAATCAACTCCTGATGAGCTTGCAATGATTCCTCCAATTAAAGCCAAAGCAAAACCAATTAAATAGCCGATAAATCCTCCAATTAAACCAATGATTCCTGATTCAGTCAAAAAAAGCGAAAGAACAATAGTGTTTGTTGCGCCCACTGCTTTCATTACTCCTATTTCTTTTGTGCGCTCAACAACAGACATAAGCATTGTATTCATTATTCCAATGCCTCCTACAACCAAAGAAATTGCAGCAATAAAAACCAAAACAATCTGAATTAAACCTAAAACACTTAAAGCAGTTTCCTGTATTTGGGATGCAGTTAAAATCTGAAAATCTTCTTGTCCGTGAGCTCTCTCTAATTCTCTTTTAATTCTTTCTTTTACTTCAGAAACATCTTCTTTATTTACTGCTTTAGCAAAAATTCTATAAGGAGTTAATTCTTTTCCTGTTATTTCCTCTAAAGTTTCATAATTCATTACAACCGCATTATCAAACATTGAACCAAAAGACTGACCTGTTGCCTTAGTGATTCCAACAACTTTTAATGAACCTCCTTCAAGAACAAGATTCTGCTTTAAATTTATTTTATTTTCAAACTTGTCTTCAGCAAAAGTTTCTCCAATTAAAACAGAATAGTTATCTGAAGAAGCCAAATGCCTTCCTTTATTTACAGTTAAAACACCCAAATCTTCAAGCAAAGACTGTTTTTTTACGTCAATTCCCAAAATCAAAGCAATTTTTTTTTCGTCTTTGAATTCAATGTTTTCAGTTGACAAATACAAAGGAGTAGCTGATTCAACTCCTTTGACTGCTTCAACTCTGTCCGCATCTTTTTCATCAAGTTTAGCAAAAGCAGAACTCACAAAACTGGAGCCAGGCAAAACAATCAAAGTGTTTGAACCAAGTTTTTCAAATTCTTTTTCAACTGATTTATTAAATCCTTCTCCTATTGAAATTAATGCAACAACAGAACCAATTCCAATAATTATTCCAAGCAAAGTCAAAAAACTTCTGAGTTTCTGCTTTTTAAGGTTTTCAAATGCATTAAAAAATAATTCTCTGAAATCCATTTTTTTCACTTAACCAATTTTCTTTTTTTAATTTTTTATTCAAATCTTAATGCCTCAACTGGATCCATTTCTGCTGCTCTTTTTGCAGGAATCCATCCAGAAACCATGCCAACAACCAAAGAAAAAATTAATGCACCTGCAATTAATTCAATTGAAGGAAAAGCATTAAATGCAAAACCTGCATAAGAAGCAGTAAAAGACGCAAACAAAGCAATCAAAGAACCCAAAACTGCTCCTACAATTCCTCCAATTAAACCAATTAAAGCTGATTCAAACAAAAAAATCCCAAGAACTGTAGTGCTTGTAGCACCAATAGCTTTCATTATGCCGATTTCTCTTGTTCTTTCCATTACAGCCATTAACATTGTATTCATTATGCCTATTCCTCCTACTACAAGAGAAATTCCTGCAATCACAAAAACAATTAATCCTACCAAACCAAGTATTGCGTCTGCTCCCTGAAGCAGATTCTCTGAAGTCATTGTATAAAAGTCTTTTGCCCCGTGCTTTTTTTCTAATTCGTCTTCAATTTCTTCCTGTATTTCATTAATTCTTTCAGTGTCTTCAACTGTAACCAGCAATTCAACAGGATTTTTTTCATTAAAATAGTCTTCAACCACTCTTTTGTTTACTAACACCATATTAGAAACGCCAAAAGAAGAAGCAAAAGCATTAGGTTTGCTTATTGCAATAACACGAAATTTTTTTCCGTTTATTTCAATGTTTTCTCTTACCTGAATTTCTTCATCAAAAGTTTCAGAAGCAAAATCAGAATACAAGCCAACAGAAAAATTGTCTGTTGAAGTAAATTCTCTTCCTTCAATTATTTGCACGTAACCCATTTGTTCAAGCAAATACATTTTGTCTGCTTCCATTCCAACTAAAATCACTTCCACTTCCTGTCCTTTGTATTCAAGTATTGCAGAAGTTTCCCAAAAACCAGTAGCATCTTCAACTCCTCTAACTCGCTTAATTACATCCAAATCATCTTCTTTTAAAGTACGGGCAATAGCAGTAGTGATTCCTGCTTCAGAACCAGGTTCAACAAAAATAGTGTTCATTCCAAGAGACTGAAGTTCTCCAGTAATGAATCCCTGCAGACCCTGAACAATAGCAATCAAAGAAACAATTGCAGCAATGCCAATAATTATTCCAAGCAAAGTCAAATAACTTCTAAGCTTCTGGTTTCTGATGTTTGTAAAAGCAACAGAAAAGGTTTCAAAATCAATCATTTGCACCTTTCCTTTTTTCATTTATTTTTTTTAATGAATTTTTTATAAACAAACCTTCCTGCAAAAAACAATACAATCAAAACAACAATCCAAAACCATAAATTAAAATCGGAAACAGAAACTTCAGCAACATCATAAACTTTTAAAATTAAATTTTTGGTTATTGTTTTATCTGCACCATACTGGTCTTTGTACTGCATTATAATTTGAACAGGATATTCTCCTTTCTGCAAATCAGAATTCAAGTTAATTGTTTCTTTAAAAGAATCAAAGTCATCCGCATTCATGGTTCCAATAAAATGCTTTGGATTCTCAAATTCTCCTATTTCAGTTGAAAGCAGTACAACAAGAGATTTTGCATCTCCTACTCCAACATTAAATAAATCAAAAGTTAATTCAGTTGTCCCCCCAGAATAAGGCTTGACTGAATAATTACTTATAACTGCATCCATTTCAGCGTTCTCTGCTACCTTAATTCCAATGTATTTTGTTTCAGTGTAATCAGTTAATTCTTCGTCTTTAAATTTAATTGTAATCGGCACCATATAAGTTTTCTGGTCTGCTTCAGGATTAACCCCCAAAATAATTGCAACAGTTTTTTCCTGTCCTTCCTTTAATTCATTCAAAAAAACAAAAGAACTTCCCAGCTGTTTTATTTCTCTTTCAACAACCACTCCGGTGCTGGTTACAGTTCGATCTTCAGTGCTTCCCACTAAAATATTCAAAGCTTTCCCTGAACCAACATTCTTTAAATTAAGGTTTACTTGAATGGACTGCCCTGGAGCAATCTCTGTCGGTTGAGCAGAAACAACTTCAATCTGAGGAGAAATCCTTAATACATCAATAGAATAAGGAACGCTTTTTTTTATGCCGTCTTCTTCAAGTACTTTCATTCTAATACTATAACTTCCATTTAATGCTTCAGAATTAACTCTGACTTTAAATTTAACTAAAAGGTTTTCGTTTCCTCTGATTGTTCCAAGCTGTTTTTCAGCTGAAACCCCTGGATCCAAAGAAAAAGGGTAATCTAAATCCAAAACAAATGAAACAGGATTTGATTCAGCAGAACTTTTATTTTTTACTACAATCCATAATTCAGTGTATTGTCCTGGAACAGCAGGAGAAGGCGAATAAGTAACAGAATTAATATCCAAATTTACTGCAGAAACAATTCCTACAAAAAACAAAACCAAAAAAAACAATAAAAATTTCTTCATTTTTTACACCTCAAAATGACTCGGGGTATTGCATTAAATAATTTGAATCCTGCAATAATAATTTAAATCAATAATTTAATAAACGCTTTCAATTTTTTTTTAGTTTTTTGTCGTCAACAATTTTTCCGTCTTTTAAAAAAATTATTCTCTGAGCTTTTTCTGCAATATCCTGTTCATGAGTTACGATTAAAATAGTTTTTCCTTTCTTTGAATGCAAATCAGAAATTAAATCCATTATTTGGTCTCCTGATTTTGAATCAAGGTTTCCAGTAGGTTCATCTGCAACAATAATATCAGGATTAACAGCTAATGCACGAGCAATAGCCACTCTCTGCCTTTGGCCTCCGGAAAGCTCGCTTGGCTTATGGTTAATTCTGTCTCCTAAACCAACATCAGACAAAATTTTTTCTGCAGTTTTTTCTCTTTCGTTTCTTGAAGTCCCCTGAAACCACAAAGGAAGCATTACGTTTTCTTTTGCAGTCAAACGATTAATTAAATTAAATGTCTGAAAAACAAAACCAATAGTTTGTCCTCTGATTTTAGCTAATTCATTGTCATCCATTTTTGAAATCGGCTTATTATTAATAAACACTTCTCCTGAACTAGGACGCAGTAAAACACTTAAAATGTCAAGCAAAGTTGTTTTGCCTGAACCAGAAGGCCCCATAATAGAAAGAAATTCTCCTTCCTTTAATTCAAAGTTAACTCCATTCAAAGCATTAACTTTAACTTTACCCATAAAATAAGTTTTAACTACATTTTCTGCTTTAATAATTGTTTTTCCTGCCATCAGCACACCAAAAAAAAAAGTTTTTCAATAAAAAATGAAGTCAAATCAATTTAAATAATTTTTGAAATGTAATTTTTTTATTAAAAAAAAAAGAGAAAAAAATGAATAAAAAAGATTTAATAAAAAAAATAAAAGAAAACTGCACTTTAATTAAAAATCCTTTACCAGAGGAATTAAGAGAAACTGCCAAGCCAATGGAAAAAACAACTGAATTTGGTTCAGCATCATATGTGACAAAAATAAGAAGCAGAAGCGCAAAAAAAACTTTTATTGTGCCAGAAATAAAACTGGGAATAAAACAACAGGAAATAAAAGAAAAAGAAGCAGATGAACTCGCAGAAAAAGTTTTTGAATACCTTAAAGGAAAAGAATTAATTCAATTAGACAAAACAATGTGTACAAAACAGGAATACGAAATTCCCTGCAGGCTTTATGTAAGCAAAGAACAAGCAAAACTTGCTTTCATGTGGAATTATATGCTGTTTGAATCAAAGCCTGCTGAACCGGAAATGATTTCAATTCATATTCCTGAATGGCCTGAAACAAAAATATTTTGTTATCCAAAACAAAAAATTACTTTTTGTCTGGGTTCAGATTACTTTGGAGAAGTAAAAAAAAGTTTTCTGAGAATGGGCATGTTTTATCATAAAGAAAGAACAAAAGGATTAGGATTTCATGCAGGAAGCAAACTACTTAAAGTAAAAAACAAAAACAATGAATTAAAAGAAACCGGTTTTATTATGTTTGGATTAAGCGGAACAGGAAAAACCACTTTAACAATCCACAACCATAACTTAACAGGAGAAGAAGAATACAGCATAAGACAGGATGACGTAGTGTTTATGAACGAAAAAGGATTCTGTGCAGGAACAGAATACGGTTTTTTTATTAAAACAGAAGGATTAGATGAAAGCCAAAAAGTTTTATATGAAGCAGCCACAAAACCCACTGCAATCTTTGAAAACGTAATGGTAAAAGAAAACGGAAAAATAGACTTCAAAGACTTAAGTTTGACTTCAAACGGAAGAGGCGTTTTGCCCAGAAATTCAGTTGAAGGCGCAGGACCAGAAATAAATTTGCCTAAAGCACACAAAATAATTTTTATTACAAGAAGAGAAGACATTGTTCCAGTAATAGCAAAACTTTCACCAGAGCAGGCAACAGCATTCTTTATGTTAGGAGAAAGCATTGAAACTTCAGCAGGAGATCCTTCAAAAGCAGGGCAGTCAAAAAGAGAAGTTGGAACAAACCCATTCATTATAGGAAAAGAAGAAGAAGAAGGAAACAGATTATATGAAATACTCAAAAAAAACAAGGACATTGAATGCTTTGTAATGAATACAGGAGGCATTGGAAGAACAGGATTCGGAAAAGGAAAAAACATTTCAATTAAACTGTCAACCGATATAATGAAATTTATTGCAAAAGACATGATTGAATGGATAGAAGACTCTCACTGGAATTATTTAGTGCCAAAAAACATTCCTGGATTTGATTTCTCTGAATTTGATCCGGCAAAATATTATTCTCCAGAAGAATTCGAAGAAAAAATCAATAAACTAAGAACAGAAAGAAAAGAATGGTTAGCTCAGTTTCCTGGACTAAAAAAAGAAATAATTGAATCAATTGAAAAATGAAGCGGATTGATTTAAATTTGTTTTGCGCATTCTATTTTATGAAAAATTATGAAGTTTTTTGGAGGGGTTGAATGCCGGAAATAAGTAATAGAACAAAAAATTTAGGAACCGAAAATGCTTTTGTTGTGTTAGGAGAAGTCAACAAAAGAATTGCACAAGGAGAAAAAATAATTAGTTTTTGTATAGGCCAGCCTGATTTTGATGCCCCTGAAAACGTAAGAGAAGCAGCAAAAAAAGCAATTGAATCAAATAAATCAGGGTACACTTCTTCCTGCGGAGTGCCTGAATTAAGAAAAGCAATAGCAGAATACGAAGGAAAAGCAAGAGGAATAGAAATTAACCCTGACTGGATTGTAGTTGATTCAGGAGCAAAAAGCTTTATTACTCATTCAATTATGACAACAACAGACTACGGAAAAGGAGACGAAATAATGTACCCTAATCCAGGATACCCAATTTATTCAGCACAAACAGAAGTAAACGGAGCAACAGGAATCCCCTACAATATTCTGGAATCAAAAAACTTTAATTTTGATTTAGAAGAATTCAAAGAAAAAGTTTCAAATAAAACAAAATTAATTATAATTAATTCCCCGCAAAACCCAACAGGAGGAGTTCTCACAAAAGAATCATTAAAAGGAATAGCAGACATTGCATTAGACAAAGACATATGGGTTTATGCAGACGAAATCTATCAGCACATAATGTTTGACGGAAAATTTGAAAGCATTGCTTCATTAGAAGGAATGCAAGAAAAAACAATTATTGCAACAGGAGTAAGCAAAACTTTTGCAATGACCGGCTGGAGAATAGGATATGCAATAAACGAAAAATTAGCTAAACCTTTTACTACCTGGGTTACAAACATTAATGCATGCGCAGGACACGTCAACCAGTTTGCAGCAATAGCCGCACTAAAAACAGCAGAAGAAGACGCAAAAAAAATGACTGAATCCTTTCACAAAAGAAGAGATTTAATTGTAAAACTAGTTAACGAAATTCCCGGATTCAAATGCTTGAATCCAAAAGGAACTTTTTACATTTATCCAAATGTAAGTGAAGCATGCAAAATGATTAACACAAAAGATTCAGAAGAATTAAGAAAAAGAATTTTAGATGAAGCAAAAGTAGCTGTTCTGGCAGACATTCATTTCGGAAAAAAAATCCCGTCAGAAGGCGAACACTTAAGATTTTCTTTTGCAACATCAGACGAAAACATAAAAGAAGGAACACAAGCAATAAAAGAATTCATGGAAAAAAACTCAAAATAAAATCAAGAAGAATTTGAATCCATGGGAACAACCTGTTCTTGAACATCCTTCTCCACTTGAGAAGAATTTAAACTGCATACAGCTATTTCAGAATAATCAAAGTCATTCAAAAAATAATTAAAAGTAAAATTTTCTTTTACATTAAAAGAAGAAAAATCACCAGACAACGAAATTGCAGTAAAAACCCCCGGCTTTAAAGTATAAGGACAAACAACACATTCAGTTTCCAAAACAGAAGTTGTCACATCATTTAATTGAATTTCGTTTTCAGTTAAATTAATTAAACCAAAAACAAGAAAATTGTCCTGCAAAGAAACAGATTGAATTTTAATGTTAGATGAAATAAAAGTGCATTCACTTTCTTTTTGAGGGCTTTCAGAGTTCATAATGCTGACTCCCATCATCAAAGCCTTAAAGCATGCTCCAACGGCTTCAAAAGCTTCAGTCATTTCTTGGATTTCTTCTTTAGAAGCATGCGTTGAAGTAAGCTGTCCAGAAATCAGCTGAGCAGAATTATTATTTAAATTAACTTCAATTACAGCAATGTCATCCTGGTCTTCAAATTCCCTTGAAGAACTATAACCCTGATAAAAGCATTCTCCTAAAGCTTTAATTGAATAAGAAACAAGAAATTTTTTGCTTCCAGAATTACTTATTTCTCTTTTTAAAACAAGACTGCAGGATTCAATATTAGAAATTTGTTTCTCCAAATAAGAAATTTGTTGAGAATCAAGAGAATCCAAAACATCAAGTGAATCAGAACTCAAAGAAGACAATTCATAAAAATCCTTTAAATTATTAATGTAAATCCGGGCATTGCATTCATTTTGTTTTAAAAGAGAATCATCAATTACCTTCAACATTTTTCCTACAGGAGTTTTTGATTCAGCCAAAGAAAAAATTTTATTATCAAGGCTTGATTCATTAAATTCCACTTGAATTTCATCAGAAAAAACTGTTTCTCCTGCAAAAACAGTAATAACTGCAGTTGAACCAAAAGAAACACAATTTAATTTAATTTTATTTGCGCCCTGAATCAAAGAAAAATCATCATCACACAAAATTTCATCATCAGCAGAAGACAACTGGACTTTAACATCAACCTGCTTGTTTGAATGCAATTCAATCAAAGTTGAATCTCCTTCAACTGACGCAGACTTAATTAAAATCTGAGGCTGAAGAAGACAGCCAAAAAAAACAACAACCAAAACTAACAACAAGAAAAATTTTTTCATTTAAACTAAAAAGTAAAAACACTTATTTAAACCTTTGCAAAAATTAAAGTTTTATGGAATTAATTATTGCAACAGGAAACAAACACAAAGTCCAGGAAATCAAAAAAATTTTAGGAAAAAAAATTACATTAAAACAGTTAAATGTTGAACTGCATGAACCAAAAAGCAGTTCACTTGAAAAAATTGCAGAAGCAAAAGTCAGACAGGCATACAAAAAAATAAGAAAGCCATTGATTACAGAAGATACAGGAATTTACTTTACTGACTTAAATAATTTTCCTGGAACAGAACCAAAAAGATGGTTTCTAAAATTAGGTTTTGATGGAATTCTAAAAAAACTTAAAGAAAAAAAAAGAAATGCCTACTACAAAACAGTTATCTGTTTTTTTGACGGAAAAAAAAGCAGGTTTTTTACAGGAAAATTACAAGGAAAAATCACAAAAAAAGTTTTTTTTCCAGAAAAAGATGTAATGGCATACGAAAAAATATTTATTCCAAAAGGCAAGAAAAAAGTTCTTGCATTCTATTCAAGGAAAACAAAAAACAGTTTTTCTCATCGCGCTAAAGCAGGCAAAAAATTAAAGGAATTTTTGAAAAAAAAATTCACAAAAAATTAATTATAGGATTTAAAATCAAATAGCTTAAAGCTCCAATAAAAGCAGTAACAGGAATAGTTAAAATCCATGCCCAAACAATGTTTCTTGCAATACTCCATCTTACAGCTGAAGCCCTCCTGCTTAAACCCACTCCCATAATTGAACCAGAAATTACATGAGTAGTGCTAACAGGAATTCCAAACAAAGTGCTTGCAATAATTACTCCTGCCCCGGAAGTTTCAGCACAAAAACCATTAACAGGCCTTAACTTGGTTATTTTTGTACCCATTGTTTTCACTACTCTCCAGCCTCCTGCAATAGTCCCTAAAGCAATCACCGAATGAGACAAAATTATAACCCACCAGGGAACATCAAACTGGCTTCCAAGCATTCCTCCAGAAAAAAGAAGCAAAGAAATTATTCCCATTGTTTTTTGAGCGTCATTTGTTCCATGGCCCAAAGAATAAACTGAAACAGAAATCAATTGAAGACGCTTAAACAAATTATTTACTTTTCCAGGAGGAGTTTTTTTAACCAGCCTTAAAATCAACGCAGAAAACAAAAAAGAACCAACCATTCCAAGAACCGGCGCAACAAAAATAAAAGCAAAAATAATTATAATACCTGAAACAATCAAAGAATTAAATCCTGCTCCAATTAATGCTGAACCAACAAGACCGCCAATTAAAGCATGAGAAGCAGAAACAGGCAAACCAATAAAAGAAGAAAAATAAACCCAAACAATAGATCCTATTAGACCAGCTAAAACAATTGTAGTAGTAACAACTTCAGGATTCACTAATCCTTTTCCAATAGTTTTTGCTACAGCAACAGAAAAAAGAAATGCAGCAACAAAATTAAAAAAAGCAGAAAGAAGAACTGCCGCACGAAGGGAAAGCACCCTTGTAGCAACAACAGTTGAAATTGCATTAGCAGCATCATTTAATCCATTTCCAAAATCAAAAGCCAAAGCCAAAACAATTCCAATTAAAACCAAAATAAAAAGATCAAGCATGCTTTATCACAATGCCTTCAATTATTCTTGCAACATCCTGTGTCCTGTCAATTAATGCCTCTAATTCAGTATACAACTCCTTTCTTCTAATAATATTTACAGGATTCTTTTCTTTTTTGAATAAGTCAGTCATTGCCCTAAAATAAATTTCGTCTCCTTCATCTTCAAGGTCATGAATTTTTCTTAAATGAGAAGAAATATTTTTTGGTTTTTTTAAGCAGGAAACAGCCTTATAAACTTCATGCAATGACTTCAAAGAAACAACAGACAATTCAAACAAGTCTTTGGGAATTTTGTTTATCTGATACTGAAGGCATTTTTGGGAAATGTCGTCCATTGAGTCAACTAAATCATCAAGCAATTCAGTTAACTGATGAATGTCTTCCCTATCAATCGGAGTAATAAAACTTTTATGCAATAATTCAACTGTTTCATGAATTAATTTGTCTGCTTCATGCTCTCTGTCATTTATTTCCCTGATTTTTTTCTTTCTTTGAGACCAAGACAAAGAATCATAATCCCTTAAAAACTTGCCAAACAAAGTTCCTGTTTCACAAACCACTTGAGCCTGGTTTTTTAATAAATCGAAGAAAATGTCTTCTTTTGGCATAAAAAAATTAATTATTCTCTTCATTCAAAAATTTGCTCAAGAAAAATATTTAAACAGTTCTCAAACAAAAGAAACTTTAAAATAAAAACTTTTGGCAATACAAATAAATGTCTGCAGGAGTAGGAAAGCGGTCAAATCCGCAGGGTTTAGGACCCTGTCCCTTAGTGGGTTCGCAGGTTCGAATCCTGTCTCCTGCAAAACCTTTTCCAAAAGGTTTAACAAAATGTAGGGGGCAAGCCCGTACTGCAAAAAATTAAAGGATGTTTATGTTTGCGACAGATTTAGGTTTAAGTTCATTCAAAGCAGTTGAATTCAAAAACAAAAAAATCAAAAAAAAGAAAAGAATTTTTTTAAACGAAAAAGAAAGCATTGAAAAACAAATAAAAAAATTTTTTTCAAGCAGATTTTTTCCAAGAAAAAAAGCAATTGCTTTAACTGGAGCACACTCACAAAAAGCTGTTTCAATATTAAAAAAAAAAAAATTCATTTTAGTAAACGAAATTGAATCAATTGCAAAAGGAACTGCATCAATGTCAAAACAAAAAGAATTTCTTGCAGGTTCAATCGGAACAGGAATCTGTTTTGTTTCAGTGAAAAAAAATAAATGCATGCACATAGGAGGCACAGCAGAAGGAGGAAAAACAATAACCGGTTTAGGAAAGCTTATTGCAAAAGAAAAAAACTTTAAAAAAATTGAATTGAATGCAAAAAAAGGGAACTATAAAAAAATTGATTTAATGCTTTCAGATGTTTATCCAAAAGGAATAGGTCTGCTTAAAGGAAATGTTTCAGTTGCAAACTTTGGAAAAATAAAAAGCAAAAAAAAAGAGGATTTATGCGCAGGAATATTCAACATGGTTTGCCAGGGAATTTCAACTCATGCATTGCTTGCAGCAAAATCTGCAGGACACAAAAAAATAGTTTTTGTAGGAAGCCTGGCTGAAAGCAGTTTATTCAAAAAGACTTTCAATGAATGCAGGAAAGTTTTTCCTTTAGCCAAAGGAATTTTTCTGAAAAATGCAGGTTATGCAACAGCAATCGGAGCAGCATTAATTGCATCAGAAACAAAAAAGAAAAAATGAGTTTTAATATAACTTTTTTTAAAAGTTGTTTTAGGAGAGTGGTCTAGTGGCTATGACAACGGCCTCACACGCCGTAGATCGGGAGTTCGACTCTCCCCTCTCCTACTTTTAAGATTTTTTTATCACTAAAACTTTGCCGGTAAAGCCGTTAGCACGAATTTCAGACAAAATCGAATTCATTCCCCATAAATAAGAAACTTTTTCTTCTACAACCAAATCAGTTGAATTTTCTTTAAAATTATCTTTTTTTTCAAGAACCTTTATTCCAAGAAAACTGTCTTTAATTAATTTGTTTGAATCAAATTCGTTGTTAAACCACAAAATTTTATATGCTTCAATTTCTTTTACAGGAGTTGACTGTTCCACATACAAATAAGAATTTTCGCTGAATTTTTTCTTTAAAATTAATTCCAATTCAGACATGCGAAAATTTCTTTCAGGTTTAATTAAAACAAAATAACTCCAGCCTGATTTATCAGAATAAATTATTTTGCCAAACTGTTCTGCTTCAAAATCAACTTTTTCTTTTTCTAGTTCTTCAGGAAGCCCGTAAACAAACAATCCTCCTTCTGCTTTTTCTTCCTGAAAAGAATAAATAAAATAATTCGGCTGTATTTCCCTGCCAAAAGAAAAATCAAGAAACTGGGAAGCCGACAAAACAAAAGAAGCCAACAAAATTAATGCAAGAACTGCATTCAAAAAAGAAAAAGAAAGTTTGCCAAGTTTTTTTTCAATAAAAAAATAGTAAGCCAAACCAAAAAACAAAATCATAGAAGATGCATAAAAATTATTTCCAATTTCCAAAGGAAGAATTACATCAGCAAAACCAATAAAGCTTATTACAAACAAAGGAAGCAAAGTCGCAATCGAATGATTTTTTAAAGACAAATAATTCCTTGAAAAAAACAATGCAAGAAAGAATACAGCCATCATTGCTGCACCAGAAGCAATTCCTCCATCCAAAACAGAAATTAATACTGCAAGAAAGCCTGCAAGAAATACAAGGAAATCAAACAAAGAGATTTCTTTTAATTTAGAGTTAATGTAAAGCAAAGCAGAAAAGAAAACAATTAATTCAATTAAAAGATAAAAGACAGCCCACAAACCAGCATCGGGAATAAAAGAATACCATGGAAAACCATTGTCATAATTCCCCCCAAAATTGGCTCCTAAATTTTTTTCCAATACATACAACGAAGCCTTGGGAAAATGATTATGGCTTAACTTTGAAGCCTGCCAGCTGATTCTTTCATTATTTTCTGCAATTGTAGCAAACGGCCCCAAAGAATTAAATTCCATTGAAATCAAGCCAAACTGAATTAAACCCAAAGCATAGCCTAAAAAAGCAAAAAACAAAAAAACACGCAGAAATGTTTTTGAATAAACTTTAAGTTTTTCAGTTAAATTAAATTTCAAAAACAAAAAAGAAATTAAAGGCAACAAAAAAAACCATAAAAGCATTACAAAAGTTTTTCCAGTTGAATTTCCTTCAAAAACCGCCTGGCTTAATCCATGCAATAAAAGCATGAAAAAATCAATTAAAATTGCAAGTAAAGCAAAAACCACAGTAAAAGCTGAAAACAACAAAAGAATTTTTTTATTCATTTAAATACCCAAGTAATTAAAACAAGATAAAATTAAATAGATATTCTGTATTAATAAATTTGGTGGGATTAAATGATTAATGAAAAAGTTCAGTTAAGAGAAGCAATAAAAAAAACTGAAAGCAGTTTATATAAAATTTCCAATCAATTTGAAGAAACAGAAAAAACAATTCAAATGTTAAAAGAAATTTACAGTAATATTCTTTTAATGGAAAAAATAACCGAAGAAAATCCTTCTCTGAATTCAACTGCAACAAATGCAATAAAAGAAAAAAAACTGGTTTCTTTACACAAAAAAATGCAGGAAAAATTTGAAAAAATAAAACAGCAAATTAATTCATTTGAAGATAAAAGCATGAGAGCACAGCTTTTTCTGGAAAACTTCAGGACTGCAAGAACATATGAATTCAAAGACACGAATTCAATGGCAGAATTCGTAAAAGAAGCTTATCCATTATTTTCTATTTCAAGAATTACATTCAAGCCGGAATTCATTGGAACCGTTGACCTAAAAAAAATAGCAGAAGAAATCAAAGAAGAACCCAAAGGAAACCAAATGATTCAAATTCCAACAGAAAAACTTCCAGAACTAATTGAATTAATAGAAAAAAAAGGATTATTCAAAAACGCAAAACTTGAAAACGAACTCCTCAAAGTTTTCTTAAAAGGGAACACAGAAGTAGTAGTTGATTCAGACAACACAAGAATAAGAAGACTGGACAGGTTATGCAAGCAATATGATGGGGAATGCAAAGAAGACTAAACAAAACTTTTAGAAAAAGTTTTATCAAAAGAGGATTGAACCAAAAAAATAAAAACCAATAAAGCAAGTGATTTATTTATGAAAAGAGAAAGAATAAACAAAGGCCTGGCAAAAATGTTCAAAGGCGGATGCATAATGGATGTAACCAACGCCAAACAAGCCAAAATTGCAGAAAAATCCGGAGCCGTATCAGTAATGGCATTAGAAAGAATTCCTGCTGACATAAGAAAAGACGGAGGAATAGCAAGAATGTCAGACCCTGCACTAATAAAAGAAATAATGAAAACAGTTTCAATTCCGGTAATGGCAAAAGTCAGGATAGGGCACTTTGGAGAAGCACAAATTCTAGAGTCATTAGGAGTGGATTTTATTGATGAATCAGAAGTATTGACTCCAGCAGACCAAGAATTTCACATAGACAAAAAAAAATTTAACACTCCATTTGTTTGCGGAGCAATAGATTTAGGTCAGGCTTTAAGAAGAATAAATGAAGGAGCTTCAATGATTAGAACAAAAGGAGAAGCAGGAACAGGAAACATAATAGAAGCAGTCAAACACATCAGAACAATTAACAGAGAAATAAAAGAACTAAAAGAAAAAGATTCAGACAGACAGAAAATTTGGGCAAGACAGCAAAAAATTCCTTTTCCATTATTAGAAGAAACACTAAAAAAAGAAAGAATTCCTGTTGTGAATTTTGCTGCAGGAGGAATATCCACTCCAGCAGACGTAAGTTTGGTAATGCAGTTAGGAGTAGAAGGAGTATTCGTAGGTTCAGGAATCTTCAAGTCAAGCAATCCACTAAAATTAGCTAAAGCAATAGTTCAAGCCACAACATACTTTGATGACCCAAACAAACTGGCAAAAGCTTCATTTAATTTAGGGAAAGCAATGAAAGGAAACGAATTAAGTGAACTAAAAGAAAGATACGCCAAACGCGGAAAATAAAAAAAAGTGATTTAATGCTGATTGGAATTCTTGCATTACAAGGAGATTTTGCTGAACACAAAAAAATCCTGGATAAACTAAAAGTTGAAAACATCTTTGTAAAGACAAAAGAAGATCTAAAAAAAATTGACGGATTGATTTTACCAGGCGGAGAATCAACCACAATAGGCAAAATGTTAAAAGAAACAGGAATAGGAAAACAAATTATTTCAAAATTCAAGAAAAACAAATTAGCTGTTTTTGGAACCTGTGCAGGCGCAATCTTGTTGTCAAAAAAAGTGATTGGAAACAAAGTTTTTTCCCTTGGATTACTGGATGCTGAAATTGAAAGGAATTCTTATGGAACACAAAAAGATTCTTTTGAAGAAAAAATTCAAACTGAATTTGGAGAATTAACTGCTTCTTTTATTAGGGCGCCAAAGTTTAAAAAACTAGGAAAAAAGACAAGGGTTCTTGGAAAAATAAAAAAACAGCCAGTGATTGTACAACAAAAAAAAATTCTTGCTTCAACATGCCATCCGGAAATAACTTTGGACTCAAAATTGCATGAATATTTTTTGGGAATGATTAAAACTTAATCCATACACAAACTTGAAGAAGTTTCTTCTAATACTTCAACTTTATTTTTCCATGGATCAATATTAAAAGAAAGCAAATATACTTGTTGACAACCCCTCTCCTCTTTAATTTCAGAATGAATTATTGCTCCAATAACATCATCAGATATTCCTTCTTCAGGGTTTTTTATTTTCCAGCCAACCAAACCATACCTAGAATTTGAGTATTCTTGTTTAAATTCGATTAATTCTTCATTTTTTTCTAAAAGTTCTAAAGATTTTTCAGCTAATTCATCTGGAACATCATAACCCGCTGATTGATGCCAAGTGTCTAATTTAAAAGAGCGTGTTTCTGGATCAAAATCTAAATAAAAAGAAAAATCATCAAAGCCTGTATTAGAATAATCCCGTAATGGACTGTGCTTTAAAGAAAGATCAAAATTTCCTAAAGTTTTTTCTCCAGTATAAGCTCTCACATAAACTGTTATCCTGTTTTCTATAGAAGCAACAGGGCTAATATTAACCATTTCAACATGTTTATACTGATAACCTTTAATAGCTCTAACATAAGGCTGAATTATCTTCAATAAATCTTCAGTTTCTTTTTCGTTTAATTCTGGAGGAAAAGTTCCCTTATAAGTGGTAACCTTAAAAAAATTTACTTTTTCTTTTAAAAGAGTCAAGGAGTTTGCTTAATTTCTTCTGATAGCCCTAAACCTTGATTTTTATCCTGTTTAATAATATCAGTACAACCAAAAAGAAAAAAAATTAAAAAAACTAAAACAAAAAATTTTTTCATTTCAAATCACTCAGTGAAAGCAGAAGCAGTTACGCCTCCGTCCCAGGAAAATCTAGGTCTAATCTTAACCATCCACAAATTCTCTGTATTGTCGTCAAGTATGAGTGCAAAGCCTTTTGAGCGAGGCATTTCTTGATAATACCTGTCAAAGTTTTGATGCATGTAAGAAGGCCTTAAAGCAGAAACAGCCTCAATGTCTGGCTGGGAAGTCATTCTGTGGCTAATGAAAAGGTCACACTGGGAAATGGAATCAGGATGCAATTTGTTCGGCCTCTGGGTAGCAAGAACTAAACTTAGGCCAGGCTGTCTTCCAACTCGAACCCATTCAAGCAGGACTTTGAGAGCAATACTTTCACGGTCTTTTGGCATAAACATATGAGCTTCATCAATCAGCATCCAGACAATAGGCATATCTGATTCTTTTTTTTCTCCTTCAATTAACTTTATTTCTTCTTCTTTTCTATACAGCATTCTTTCTTCAAATAATTTTTTTCCAAGCAAAGCAACAATGATTTCTCTTGTGCCTTCCATTCCAATTGCCTGCCTGTAAGCAGAAACATCAATAATAGTTATTTTTCCTGGTTCAGCTAAATCCTTGATTTTGGTTCCTTCTTTTTCAAACAAGCCCCAAGATTTTGCTACTTTTAATCTTCCAATAACTGCGTCCTTTGTTTTTTTGTCTGCATCCTTGTCTAATTTAACTGCATCAATTAATTTCTTGAAGCCATACAATGTTCCAAGCTTTTCTTTTACTTCCTCAATTATTCTTGAAAGAAGAACTCCTTCTGGTTCCTTCCATGAAAGATTAAATAACGCAAGCCATTCTTCTGCTTCCAGTTCTGAAACCTTTAAAGTAAAAGGGCCATCCACAGGAATCTTTTTTTCTTTATAGAAATCAATTTTTCCTTTTGGAACCAAAACTCTTGCATCAGTTTTATCCGGAGTCAAATCCCAATTAAATAATTCAGCTTTTTCTTCTTTGTTTGGAATCTTTAAAGTCCAAAAAATTCCCACAGTATCAATTGCAATAACTGAAATTCTTTTTCTAACACTGATTGGAAGCCTTGCAAATTCTTCTAACATTACAGATAGAGTATATGACTTTCCGCCTCCGCGCTTTCCGCAAATTAAAACTACATGAGGTTTGGCTACATCCATTAAAATTTTTCTTCCCAAAACAGGGTTTTCCCCTGAACTCATTACAACTTTGCCGATATAAGCAGTGCCTTTTTCTTTATATTTTTCTAAATCATGAAGGCTTCTTCCAATAACCGTTTTTTTTTCACTTAAATCCAAAGCCATAAATCTCAATAATACAACACAAAACACAATTAAATAGTTTGCGTTTTTAATTGGATTATATAAAAAAAATATTGTTAACTCTTTATATTCAAAAAACCTATTTAAACACAAAAACTTAATTTAAAGTTTTTAGACAACACTGTTTTAGTTTTTTTGTTTTAAAAACTTCCAAAAACCAATAAAAATAGTTTTAAACAAAAAAATATTATGGAATACATTATAATTGACACTGAAACCTGTCCGGTGAAACTGGAAAAATATTTAGAATTAAGCGAAACAGACAGAAAAAAATTATTGAATCCAATTGACTCAAAAGTGTTTGCAGTCGGTTTAAGATATAATTCAAAAAATATAGTTATTCAAAACAACAACGAAAAAGTAATGCTGGAAGAATTCTGGAAAGAACTTGAAAACTTTATCGGCAAAAACTTAAACAAAAAAATTGCAGGATTTAATATAAAAGATTTTGATTTGCCTTTTCTGGTTACAAGAAGCTTCATTAATAACGTAAAGGTTTTCCCATTTAAACTAAAAGAAATAATTGATTTAAGAGAAAAAGTTTCAGCTTTCAGGTACGGATTTACAAGAGGAAAACTAAAAGAATTCGGAAAAGCATTAGAAATTGAACTGCCTGAAATGAATGGAAGCATGGTTGCAGAAGAATGCATTAAAGGAAACACAGAAAAAATCAAAGAATACTTAAACAAGGACTTGGAAATAACAGAAAAAATGCTTAAAAGAATAATTGAAACAAACATAATTGAAATAGAAAGATGGTAGCCTAAAGCAATGCCAAATTAAAAAAAGACATTGAATAAATAACCCAAAACAAGAATTTGAGGCACAGTAATTAAAGGAACAAAAAAAGCAGTTCTTTTTCCAATGTTGCTGTACAACAATCCAATCTCAGTGTAATCAGTTGCAACTCCAGCCATCAAAAAAACAAAACTGTTTCCAAAAGCTCCTGTCTGATTAAAGATTTCAAAAGCCAAGGGAGCAGTTCCCTCACTGCACACTTCAATTATTGTTGCAAGAATCAAAGTAATGAACAACCCAAAAATGGTCGCGCCCAAA
Organism: uncultured archaeon; assembly: GCA_964608675.1. Taxonomy (GTDB): domain Archaea; phylum Iainarchaeota; class Iainarchaeia; order Iainarchaeales; family 1-14-0-10-31-34; genus 1-14-0-10-31-34. The sequence goes on from CAZSOZ010000002.1 coordinate 235,147, forward strand.
TAAGCTGAAAACATTTCATGAGAAATATAAGCTCTTGCAAGGCTGGCGAAAAACATTCCAATCAAAATCCACCATAAAACCATTTTAGTTAACCTCCAGCTTCCCTTTAAAATTCCAATAAAAGTTTTTTTTAAAGCAGAAAAAGAAAAAGAATAATTCTGAAACCTTTGCTTTACATCCTTCCTAATAGAAAAAATTTTATCTTCTTTAACCTGCCTGCTTGGTTCAATTAAATTTTTTCTGTCAAGAGCCTGAAAAACTAATCCAGTAATAACTGCAATAATAACAGCAGAAACAATAATGAAAAAAGCCTTAACACCAAAAAACCCAAACAATAAAATTGTTATCGGCAAATTTGCCCAAGGAGAAGCAATCAAAAAAGCAATAACAGAAGGAATTGAAGCTCCCTTTTTATATAATTCAATTGCAATAGCAAGAATTCCATGAGAACACGCAGACATCAAAAAACCAAAAATAACTGAATAAAAAATAGTTCTCTTCTTTTTTTTAGATAAAAATTTTTGAATGTATTGCTCAGGAACAAGATAATCAATTACTCCTCCTAAAAAAAAACCTAAAAGCAAAGCCCACCAAATTAAATCCAAATAATCAACAAAAGCAGTTAAAACTGGATTCAAAAAAGAAACAAAAAAAGAAATTACAAGAAAAATTCCAATAAATAAACTAACCAAAAAAAGCTTTTCCTTGTACCATTTTTTTTGAGGTTCAGCACAATGAATGCATTTTTCTTCACTTTCTTTTTGTAAATGATTATGTTCATAGTCAAGTCCATGTTTCATATAAGGTTTACCTAAGAAAAGTATTAAAAGAATTAGTGGAAAAACGCTTTGCTAAAAAGCAAAGCGCTCCAAAGTTCTGCAAATTTTTAGGAAGTTTTTTTTCTTTTATGGCAAAGAAGGTTTTTTTGGTTTTTAATGAACCTTTTTTGAAAAAGGTTCTGGTATTGAAAGTAAAGGAAGTTAAGCAACTTTTTGGTTTTTTGATAAATCTTTTTTCTGAAAAAAGGTTTTGTGCCAAACTGAAAATTTTTTTTTAAAACTGGGGGGTTTTAATTAGTGATTTTACAGCTTGGCACAAATGGTGGGAGTAAACTCTTTATCTCTTGATAAAGTATAATACTTTTTTTCCTGACTGGGCTTTCTTTAGGTATCCTTCCTTAAACAATTTATTTAACCTCTGAGAGGCAGCATTAACTCCTTTGTAATCCAGTTTTGACTGAACTTCAGAGGCAGTGACTGCGTTTTTTTCTGAGATTAAATCCATTATTTTTTTGTCTTGTTCTGCAAGCAAAACAAAAGAATTTTCTTCTTTTACTTCAGAAGGAGAACCTGTTTTTAATTCCAGCATTATTTTGTCGTATTTTTCGTTGATGTCATTGAGTATTTTGTTTGTTGCTTCCCTTTCCTGTGCCAACTTAAATAACAGCATTGCAACGAACATTGGGTCCTTGCTTTGCTGGAACACTTCATGAATGTCCATAGTAAGTTCATCGAATTTCGGAGAAAGCTTTTTTACGGTTTCCCTGCTTTTCAATAACTCTTCAAACATGTCATGATTGTTCATGTCATATCATGATAGCATCATGATATTTAAATACTTTTCGTTCGAGGAAATAAAACCAGCATTTATAAAGGAAAGTTATATATGCAAACCCAGAACCGGTTTTCTTCAAATTCCTTTCAATTATTTTTTAAGTCATGCTGTTCATTTTTTCTTCAAGCTCTCTTTCTTCAGTCATAAGTAAAAGCAGTCACTTCTCCGCCAGTTATTTCCTGAAAGCCTGCAACAAATTTTCCGCCAACCCCTCTTGTTCTACAAGTTATTCCTATAACCAAACCCAAATTTTTTACTATCTTATATTCATAGAGAATAGGCATAGTCACCATACAGATATCAACCATAAAATCAGCTAAATAATAAAGCTTTCTTTATTTTAAATATTCCTCGTTTTACGTTATGTTTAAGCCATATATATAATTAAAACCAAAAACAACACTTTCACAAAAATTCAACAAGTTGTTTTGTTGAATAAACCTTGACTTTATTTTGTTTCTTGAAATGCTTGTCGTCAGACCAAATAGGAATATTTCCTAACTCAAGTGAAAGAGCAATAAAAACAACGTCATCAACATCAATTTCTTTCATTATTTTAAGTGCCTTATTAATTGAATTCTTTGAAATTTCTTCCTCAGAAAAAACCTTTATTTTAGACATCAATTTTTGCATTAACGAATTAAATTCATCTTCATTAATTCTGGCTTTCTTTTTTATTAAGGGCTTGTATTTGACTACTTCCTTTAAACCAAATTCAACTGTAAAGAAAGAAAACTTCCTGCTTAAAAGAATTCTCCTGCTATACCCATCTTTAATCAAAGAGGCGATAATCCTGTTTGAGTCTGCAACTAGCTCCATGAACCAAACCTTTTCTCAAACCTTTTCCTGATTTCAGCCTTAATTTTATGCCCTATTTCTTCAGCATCCTTTTCAGTAAACTCGCTGTCCTTTAAAACCTTATCCATCCACTCCAGTTCTTCAACTCTTTTCTCAAAAGCTTCTCTTGCAACCTCGCTCCATCTCACTTCAGAATGCTTTTTCATTCTCTCCCTTAAAGGATTTGGAATAGCCAAAGTCATATTAGCCATAAAAATACCACCAAAATAATTATGTGAAAACACATATTTAAACATTTGGTTTGTTTTCAGAAAATCCTCCATATATATAATTAAAACCAAAACCATTACTTTCATAAATATATTTTTCGGTTTAAAATTTCAATAAAAAGATAAATTATATAAATTTATATAATTAGATTTTTGAAAGGAATTTTTCTAAATCCCTGTAATTCTTTTTTCTTTCAAGAAGACACACAAGCAAAATGTTTGGTTCCAAAATAACATAAATTAATCTGGTTTCTTTTCCCTGAAGATTAAACCTGACTCGAAAAACTTTTCTGAAATGCCTTGAGCGAATTGCTTTAAACCTGAAAGGATCCTGTTTTATTAATTTGATTTTTTCTTTTATTTTTGCCTTGCTTTTCTCATCCAAAGCATTTACTTGCCTAATAAAAGTTCCCAAAGACTTAACCTGAAAAGTCATTCCAGTGCCTTCATCAGCTCTTTTTCATCAACAAAATCTTTTTTCTTTAAAGACTTTTCAATTATTTTATCAATCAACTCAATCTCTTTTTCAGAAAAAGATTCATCATAATCACTTTTCTCAAAAATCTTTTCCCTTAAAGAATCTGCAATCAAATCCTGGACATTCCTGTAGCCATAGCTTTCAGCAAAGGACTCGGCAGACTTATACAGAACAGAAGACATCTTAACATTAACCTGTTTGGTATCCATAGATATCAATAGATACCTAAGGTTTTTTAACTTTTTTTGTTCGTTGATTCAGGATTTCCATATTCTAAAAAACAAATTTGCAAATAACTTAAAATTCAAGAGAGGAACTGGAATGATTAATGAAGTTCTGGTAAAATCCTTTTGCCAGAACATCTGTGTATTAATTCAGGAAATCCATGAAATTGGCTTAGAAGTCAATTATTGTGCAAAAATCATGCCCTGTACAACAAACACTTTTATTGAATTATTTGCCATGCAAAGCCTGCACCTGTTTTTAAAAAAAAAGTTTTTAAACTTTAAAAAATATTGTTTTTCAATAAAAACCAAAAAAAAGTTAACTTCAAAAAAAAACCCTTAAAAAAAGAACAAAAAATGGAAGAGAAATAACTTTTGAAAGAAATACTTTAAGCAGGCTGATGGATTTGGAATCCAAAAATTGAATTCAGAAAAAAAACTTAAAAAATAAAAAGAAAAAAAAGAAGGGAATTGAAATCATTTTTTCATTGTGATTTCAATTGAAGAAACTTTTAAGGGCCCACCTTCTTCTGATGGAATCTCTTCTGTTGCAGTTGTAATTGAATCAACTTTTAGGTCTTTCATAAACTTGTTTCTGACAATTTCTGATACATCAACTGCTCTTGAAATTGCTTTTCCTCTGGCTTTAATTGTTATATCACTTGCTCCTGAATTAACTTGAGTTACAACAGCTAAAACATAAGCCATGGTCCCTTTTTTTCCGATAAAAATAGTATTTTCTTCTGCCATAATTACTGCACCTCCAAAATGTTATTTATAGTTTACTGAATATGGCTGTAATTAATAATGAAAGCTTGTATTTATTAAACTTGCGTTAAAGAAAAAAAACAGAAAAAATAAGAAGAAAACTTGAGATAATTTATCTCAAGTAGTTTAGTGTTGCATCAAAGATTCCTTTTGAAATTCCGGGATCGTATCCAAAATAAAGGCTTTTTCCAATTACAAGCTTTTTTTCTACGATTGCCGGATACTGATTTACTTCCTGTTCGAATGGATACATTTCAATCCATGCAATCTGATTTCCTGAAATATTAACCGGAAGAGTTTCAAGCAAATAATTATAGCCTTCTTCTCTTGGAGCATAATCGATTCCTTTCATTATAGAATGCTTTGGGTCATCCCTGTAAATTCTTCCTGTAACATACACGTTTTTAATACAGCTGGGAATATCATCTTCTCCTTCTAAATCACAGGTAACAGGAACAATGTCTCCAAAAGTTGCTTCCCATCCAAGAATAGCTGAATCATTTGTTCTTCGAATTCCTGAATCCATTACTAAAATAAATTTGCCTCCAGAAGAAACATAACTCTGAATTGCTTCTCCTAACTGCCTTGAAATATCTTTTTCTGCTTCCAGATGCTGATCTAAAACAACAACATCATATTGAGCTAAAGTTGCTTCAGGATTTGTTTTAAGCCTGTCAGCACTTCTAATTTGATACCTTACTAAATCCTTTGATTGATTTAAAACAGTTTTAAAGTCATCTGAAGGGCTTCCAATAATCAGCATTTCCATTGGACCTCTGTCTGTAAGGCCAGGAATATGCCAGAAACCAAATTGATGCCCTAAAAAAGCAATTATAACAAGAATTAAAATTAATGGAATTATTCCTTCCAAAGAATACTTTAATTTTGACTGAACTCCTGAATCCCCTGAATCAAAATCCTGTGGAACTGGTTCAGGTGCCATTCCGCCTTCATCGTACATTCTCTTTCCTCCTAAACTTTTTATATACATTAATTGTATTTAGTTCTTTAAATATTTTATGTTAATTAAATGGAAATATTAAAGCTTTTTAATATTTAAAGCTTTCTAATGCATTTTTTTTGCTTCAAAAAAAAAGAAAAATTAATAAACAAAAAAAAATAAAGTATTAACATGAAAAAAAATTTTTTGATTTTAATTTTAATTTTAATTGTTTTCTTTTTTGGCTGTTACGGCCCTGAACCTGCAGGAGAACTTGAAATGCAATTTGAATCCAGCGGATGCAAGAAAAACTTTAACGCAAATAAAACAATTGAACAAAAATGGCTGGATGAAGCAACACTTCAAATTAAAGTTTTTGTCAGCCTGAATTGCGCAGACAAAATAATTGAAGGAGACTTAGATATAAAAGGAAACAAAATGGTTTTATCATTACTGGAATCAGACAATTACCCTAAACTGAAATGCACATGCCTTCAAGAAGCAAAATACACAATACATAACTTGCAAAAAAGAGATTATGAAATAGAATTATACAGAAAACAAAAAACAATTACTGAAGGAAACTTTGAATGGAAAAAAGAAAAAGAAGGAATCTGGAAAAGAACAAAAATTGAATGCGAATACGAATTCAATTATTTATGCGAAGAATTCTGTTATGAAAACAAAGAAGTTGAAGTAATTGAAAACATTAAATGGAATCCATGGAACTGCGAATGGAAGGAATTCTTTGAAAAAACCACGGCTCCTGACAAAAAAAAAGTTTTATGCTTTGAACACGGTTGCATGCCCGAAAAAAACTGTGAACTGGCCTGTCCTGATTACCAAAACTGAACAAAGTAAAATAGAACATGTTCTTAAATAGTAAAACAACAAGTCTCACATCAGTTGATTTCAGTGCTATCCCAGATAGCACGCATTACAGCCGGACGCAACCGGCTTATTCAATCAAAGCATAATACATGTTTTCTACAAACAAAAAAGTTTTTTTAGGCTGTCCTTCCATTGCAAAAGTTTCAGGAGGAACAGCATAATACACTACGCTTTCACCTAAACCTGAAGGAGAAGAAACCATTATTACAGGAAAAGTGTCACCGTAATTTGTTCCCTTAGAATCAACAATTCCTTTTTCGTCAATTACTGCACTTAATGAATCAACAGATAAAACTTCATTGTTATATTTATCCAAGCGTTTTTTTACAATAGAAAAATTTCCTCTCATTTCAAATTTAGGATTAAGTCCTTTAATTAAATCATGTGCTTCCCCAGGAGTTTTTCTAAAGTAGCCAATAAAAGGAAGATCATTCTGGCATTTTTTTATTTCACAAAAATTTCCAATAAATTCAACAGACAAAAGCTTGTCTAATTCAACTGCATAATTTCCGTCGTCTCTTGAAACTTTTCTTGCCCACGGACTAATTGGGGTATCAGGGCTTCCTGGATTTCTTTCTGATTCCAACAAAAGTTTGTCGTCTTCATACGGTTGAGTTCCTGAATCAGCAATCCAAACTAGTTTTCCTCCTGCTGCAGCATAATCAATAAACAACTGCATTTCTTCAGTACTCATTTTTTTTGCTCTGTCAACAATAACTAATTTATAGTTTTTTAATAAACCCGGACTAATGTATTTTAATTGATACAAATCTGCTCTCTTGCCTAAATGTTGGGGATGCTCAATTGCATTCTTTAACAAAAAGGGATCCCCTAAACCTTCTTCTCCGTAAACAATCAGAATATTTGGTTCTCCTGCAAAAAAATAATAAACAGAACACCATCCAGGAATAGAAGAACATTTTGTTATACCTGCCCAAGTTAAAATTCCAAGGATTACTGCAACCAAAAAAATTAAAGTTAAAACATGAAATGTGTCAGTTAAATATCTTCTTATCTGAGTTTCTTCCATTAAACATTACCTTTTTAATTCCTCTTAAATCCAATTATAATAGAATTTATTTCTTATTAAACTTTTTGTTAAAAGAATATTAAAGTGATGTTTAATGGTTAAAATGACTAAAGGGCCCGGCGCCCAAGGGCCAAGTTCTTCTCTGGGAATAATGCGGTTTTTTGATGTAGATACAGGCGGACCAAAACTTTCTCCTGAATTTGTAGTTATTACAGCTTTAATGCTGATTATAGTAATTGTTTTAGTTAAAAACTTGAATTTAATTTAACTAAAAAAAAAAGAAAAGATTTAAATTAAGTGAATTGTTTTTATTTAATGAGATAAAATGCCTAAACCAAAAAAACCATTTAAAAAAAGGCTTCCAAGAGAAACCGCATACTTAAAAAGCACTTCAGCAAAAATCCCTGTTATTGAGTCTGCAAAAAAACTTGCCGGACAAGGAAATAATTTTGTTGGAATCAAAAAAAATGCTGAAGGAAAAAAAGTTTTTGTTTACCGAAAATGATTTTTTGATTTTCTTGGGGAAAAAAAACAAAACAAACTTTTTTAACTTACTTTAACCTAATTTTAGAGAAATGACAGAATATTATTCTTTAAATTTGAATGAAACATTCAATAAATTGAATTCAAATGAAAAAGGATTAAATGATGCAGAAGCATTCAACAGAAAAGAAAAATACGGTTTAAACAAATTAAAAAAAGAAAAAAAAACAAGCAAACTTGAAATTTTAGTTAATCAATTCAAAAGCCTGATTATCTGGATTTTAATTGCCGCAGCATTAATTTCTTTTTTTATAGGAGAAACAGTTGATTCAATAGTAATACTTGTTTTAGTGATAATTAATGCAGTTATTGGTTTTATTCAGGAATACAACGCGGACAAATCAATTGAAGCACTAAAAAAATTAATGAACTTAAAAGCAGTAATAAAAAGAAACGGAAAAATAATTGAAATAAATGCAGAACAGCTTGTGCCGGGAGACATAATTTTATTAGAAGAAGGAGCAAAAATTCCTGCAGACATAAGATTAATTGAAGCAGTTTCACTTGAAGCAATAGAGGCATCTTTAACAGGAGAAAGTCTTCCAGTAAAAAAGCAGACAAACAAACTAAATAAAGGCATTAATCTTGCAGAAAGAACCAACATGCTTTTTTCAGGAACAATTATTTCAAGAGGGAAAGGAAAAGGAATTGTGACTGCAACAGGAATGAATACAGAAATAGGAAAAATTGCAGGAATGCTTCAAGAACAAAAAGAACCGCCTACTCTGCTTCAAAAAAGGCTTGCAGTTCTTGGAAAATGGATTGCAATAGCAACCATAATAATTTGCATAATAGTTTTTTTCAGTCAAATAATTCTTCATTTAGAAGGAATAACAGAAAAAGAAATAACAGAAGCATTTATGACTGCAGTAAGCCTTGCTGTTGCAGCAATTCCTGAAGGCCTTCCTGCAATAGTAACTATTTCTCTTGCATTAGGAATCCAAAGAATGGTTAAAAAAAAGTCTTTAATCAGAAGGCTTCCTGCAGTTGAAACTTTGGGAAGCGTGGACGTAATTTGTTCAGATAAAACAGGAACTTTAACTAAAAATGAAATGACTGTAAGAGAAATATATTTTTCAGGAAAAAAAATTAAAATAACAGGAGAAGGATACCAAACAAAAGGAAACTTTATTTCAGAAACCAGTGAATCAGTTGACTTAAGTTTGATTTTAAATGCAGGAGTTTTATGTAATAATTCTATTTTAGAGGAAACCGAAAGAATAGGAGACCCCACTGAATTAAGTTTGCTTGTTGCAGGAGAAAAAGCTGGAATAAAAAAATTCAAGTTAGAACAATTGTATCCAAGAACAAGCGAGATTCCTTTTAGTTCAGAAAGAAAAATGATGACAACAATTCATTCACATAAAGGAAAAAAAATTTCTTTTACAAAAGGAGCGCCTGATGTAGTATTAGAATTGTGCACAAAAATATTTGAAAACGGAGAAATAAGACAAATAACATTCAAAGACAAACAAAAAATAAAAGAAATAAACGAAAGAATGGCAGAAAAAGCAATGAGAGTTTTAGGGTTTGCATTCAAAGAAGAAAATGAAAGCCCGGCAGAACAAAAACTTGTTTTTTTGGGTTTGCAGGCAATGAATGATCCCCCCAGAAAAGAAGTCAGGCATTCAATTGAATTATGCAGACAGGCAGGAATAAAAGTAATAATGATTACAGGAGACTATTTAGGAACAGCAAAAGCAATAGCACAAGAATTAAGTTTGGGAATTAATTCAATGACAGGAAAAGAATTAAATGAAATAACAGAAACAGAACTTGCAGAAAAAATTGAAGGAATAGATATTTTTGCAAGAGTTAATCCATCACATAAAATGAAAATTATTAAAGCATTGCAGGAAAAAAACCATGTTGTTGCAATGACCGGAGACGGAGTAAACGATTCCCCTGCATTAAAAAAAGCAGACATGGGCATATCCATGGGAATAAAAGGAACAGACATCGCAAAAGAATCCAGTGAAATGGTTTTAATGGACGACAATTTTGCTTCAATTGTTGATACAGTAAAAGAAGGAAGAGGAATTTACGACAACATAAGAAAGTTTGTGAATTATTTGCTTTCATGCAATTTAGGCGAAGTTCTCTTGATTTTTTTTGCAATATTAATTTGGTGGAATGAACCAGAAATAATTATTCCTTTAGTACCAATTCAATTATTATGGCTTAATATTGTCACAGATGGACTCCCTGCATTAGCTTTAGGATTAGATCCAGCAGAAAAAGGAATAATGAAAAGAAAACCAAGAAAAGCAGAAGAACAAATATTAAATAAAAAAATGTTTTATTCAATTGCATTTATTGGTGTTTTGATTGCAATAGGTTCTCTTGCATTATTTGCATTTCATTTGCCTGACTTAAGGCTGGCGCAAACAGTTGCATTCACTTCATTAGTTGTATTTGAAATCTTTAGACTGCAAACAATAAGAACAGAATTTAATATAGGAATTTTTTCAAATAAATGGTTAATAGGGGCAGTAATAACATCAATTCTGCTTCAACTTGCAGTAATTTACACTCCTTTAAATGTCTTCTTTAAAACAGTTCCATTAGGAATAAATGAATGGATTTTAATTATTGCAGTTTCAATACTGCTTTTTTTGACTGCAATGATTTTCAACAAAATAATAAAAGATTAAATAATTATTTTTGAATGATTTGAGTTTCTTTTGTTCCAAAAATAATTTCACAAAATTTTTTGAGTCCGGTTACAATCAAATCACGACAATAATCAATTATATCTGGTTCATCCAATACAAAAACATTAAAAAACCCTGTTCCTGTGTACCCTGATCCAGTAATGATTTCTGCAGTATAATCTCCTGTATGCCAGAGGGAACCAAAAGCCAAAGAAGCACTTGTATCAAGAGTCCAGAAAGCTTTTCCCTGCGAATTTGTTAATTTAGAATCATCAAGAGGAATGCCTTGATTTTGGTTTTCGTCAATAATTCTTAATTCAACTATTTCTCCTGAAACAGGATGTTTTGTTTCATATTCATCTAAAGTATAAACATAAACAGTTATTACAGTTGAATCTCCTTGTTCAACAAAAAGAGGGTCAGCAGAAACTTCAACATGTTGAACTACAGCAAAAACAAAACTTATAACTAATAAAAAACAGAAAAAAAATAATACACTAAACTTTTTATTCAATTACTCCAAAAAAAAAAATAATGAAACAAACTATTTAAAAAATAGTGGATTGAAAACGAAATCAGCCAAAAAGACAAAAAAAAAATATTTCGGTTGACTTTTGCTTTTAGTGCATTCAACCGAAATCAAATTTTAACAGCTTCCTGCAGGAACTGTGCCGGAATTTCCTGAAAGCTCTGCATCACAGCCTTCCAAGCCGGAATTATAAGAACAAACTATTTTCTGTATTTCTGCAGGAGTATAAGTAAAAGTCTGGCTTGGCTTCAATACAATTTGTCCGTTAAAAACAAAGTTTGGTGAACCGCTTACTCCATATTCAGATGCAACAGAAATGTTTTCTTTAAATAATTCTTTTCCTTGAGTTGAATAACAGGATTCAATTGTTTTTACATCAATTTCGTTCTTAATTGCACAGGCTTTCCAGTTTCCTTCAACGTTTTTAATGTCTTCATTAACACATTCAAGGTAATCCAGTAATTTATCAGGATAATTTCTTTGAATGCAAACCTGCCTTATTCCTTCGTTTACTTCAACTTGTCCATGCAAAGAACTAAAACCTGATTCAGTTGTTTCGTCTTCTGAAGCAATAAAATAAAAACTGTAAGTTAAATCAGGCATTACTTCAGCAACCTGCTTTAAGTTTGTTTCAGCTTTTATTCCATAAGGACACTGGCTCATAACAAACAAATCAATATGATTTGGTTTTTCTGTTCTTTTAAAGAATTTTATTCCATTAAAATTCAAGGCATACAATTCCTCGTTTTTTGCAGTATAAATTTTAAAGTCTTCAAAATTATAGTGTTTAGTTAAAGTTTCATCAAAGTACATAAAAGGAAGTGTTTCAACCTGAAATTTTTCTAGAACTGTTTTTCCTTCCTCTGAATCAAAACTTATTTCTTTAACATTTAATTCAGGAAACCAGCTTTTTATTTGAGGAATAATCCAGGAAACATCACATTCACTGCAAGTTGAATCATTTACAATAAAAAAATTCACTGGAGTTTCTTCTGGAAGAGTTGAACAAACTTCTGCGTCAGTCAAAGAACACAAATGCCTTGTAATTTGTTCAGCTGTTCTTCCCTCTGAATAAAGTTCATCGTTAATGTAATAAGTAGGAGAAGCATTAACCATTAAGTCTTTAGACAAAGCAACATTTTCTTTGAATGATTGTTTTCCTTCCTCTGAATTAACGCATGATTCAACTTCTGAAGGATTAATTCCTACTTTTTCTGCACAGGATTTCCAGTTTGACGCAACATTAGAAATATCAGAATTAACGCATTCAAGGTAATCAAATAATTGTTTTTGAGAATAATTTTCCTGAATGCAGTTCTGCCTCATGTCTTCCTGCAGTTCAGCCATTCCATGCAAAGAAACAAAACCGTTTTCTGTTTCAGATGCAAGGAAATATAATTTAAAGTCAACTTTGTCTCCAAAAGACTCAATTACAGGCATTATTGTATCTTCTGCCTGTGTTCCATAAGGACACTGACTCATAACAAACAAATCAAGAGAAACAGAATCAGCGTTTGTTTTATTGCCAGCATCTGTTTTATTGTTATTGTTGTTTAATAAAATAATTTTTCCTGTTGGATTCAATTCATTAAATCCATATGTTCCAAATGCAATTCCTACAATTAAAATTACAGCCAAAGATATAATCAAATTTCTTCCAGCCAAAAAAGTTTTCGGTGCAATTTTTTCTGAATTACTCTCTTTTTCCAAATATATTCCTCCAATTAAAAAGGCAAAAAAAAACCCTTATTTTCTTAATTAATAAGGGTTAAAAAAGTATTTAAAGCATTTTATTTGGTTAGCTTTAAATGTAATTCAGCACAACTGAATTGTATCTAATTTATCAAATTCTGTATTGCATTCATGAGAATCAATGCATTTTCTTGTTTGAATGCCTTTAGTGCATGGCCCCCATTCCTGACATTCCCATTCTTCAATGCAGTCTTGAATTCTAGGGCAGCCGTCATTTGGAACGTCTTTGCATTCAAGCCATACGCCGTTAGAACAATGCTGTATTCCCTGACAGTCTTCCAAAGCAACACAAGGCCTTGATTCATTGTCATTGCATTCAGGTTCACCTGCATCAGAAGAAACTGAAATTTTGTTATCAGCTTTTTCCTTTGAATTCAAATTTATTATAGCGTTTCCAGTGGGTTCCTCTGAACATCCAGAAAAAGCCAGAATTAAAACTAAAAATCCAACAAAAAACAGTTTATTCATTTTTTTTTCCTCCAAAAAATTTTTCATAACAAACTAAACCCAGTTCTCATATAAAAACTTTTCTTAAATTTTTGATTTAATTTGAGACAAACTTTCTTTTATTTGATCCAAGTCTTCCTGCATGTCTTCAATTTCTCTTTCAGCTTTACGGTTAATCCTGTAATCTCTTTCAGCTTTAGTTCTGTCTCTCTGCATCTGTCTGTTCTGGCTCATTAAAATAATTGGAGCCTGAATTGCAGCCAACAAACTTAAACCAAGGTTAAGCAAAATGAATGGATAAGGATCCCATACTCCAACAATCAACCCATACAAATTTAAAGCAATCCAGACAACAACAACCATTCCAAAAATAATTATAAAAGTCCAGCTTCCTCCAAATTCAGTTATAACATCTGCTGCTTTTTCTCCAAAATTCCTTTTTTTTGGATAATAATGAGAATTCACATTAAAAGCATCTAGTTTGTTTATTGGCTTTTTTATTTTTTTCATTCACAAAGAAAAGGAAAAACTAGTTAATAAAAATTACTATTGATGTTTTTTTGTTTTAATAGGATTGGCTGATCAAAAAACAGGTTCTTCTTTTATTAGTTTACCTGTATTTCCATCAAAAATTCTTCTTTTTGTATTTAAAGAATGAGGGCGTATTTCAATATATGTATGGGTTTTTGGGTCATAATGAAAATGCCTGCTTTTGTTATTGAAGGCCTTCATCATTTCTTTTTCAGTTAATTGTTTTCCTCTTAAAACATTAAATAAAGTTCTTATTTTTCTAATTGGCTTTTTCTGAAAAAAAGGTTTTTTTGGCATAAAAAAAATCACTCCACAAGCTTTATATGAAAGTTTCCTTCAGAAACTTTTTTTGTATTCAAAACAGCTTTCAAGTCATTCAAAGCATTATCTATTCTGTTCAGCTTTTTTTTCTCTAAAGTTAATTCTATTTCTGCTTTAACTGAAACCTGCTTTGATGCCTTAAATTTCCTTACAGAAGAAATAACTTTAACTGCTTCTTCTCCTGCAAGAAAAGCTTTTTCATTTACAAGAGTTTTATTAAATTCAGGGAAATTAGATATATGAATACTTTTTTGTTTTTCTTTTTCTGAAAAATACAAATGATAAATTTCTTCTGTAATAAAAGGCATGATTGGAGCAAAACCCTTTAAGATGCCAAACAAAATTTTTTCTAAAGTGAATTGAGCAGACTGTTTTGATTGTTTTCCTCTTTTGTCAGGATTATAAATTCTGTCTTTAATTAACTCCAAATAATTGTCTGTAAAATCCTGCCAAAAAAACAATTCAAGTTCTGCTTTTGCTTTGCTGTATTCATATTTATCAAAATGATCAGCCATAGATTTAACAACTGAATTAAATTTATGCAAAATCCATTCATCCATTAACTCAAGTTTTAAAGGTTTTTTTCCGTCAAAATCTTCCAGATTCATAATTGAAAACTTTGAAGCATTCCAGAGTTTAGTAATTAATTTTTGTCCTGTTTGAACGTCTTTTTCCTGAAAAGGAGCATCGTTTCCTAAATTAATGCTTGAAGCCCAATACCTTAAAGCGTCAGCTGAATATTTTTCAATTATCTGCTGAGGAGTAATTATATTTCCTTTTGATTTGCTCATTTTTTTTCCTTTTGAATCCAAACCCCATCCTGAAATCATTATGTTCTCCCATGGAATTTTCTTTGTATGCAGAATGCTTTTTACAACTGTATTGAAAGCCCAAAAAGAAATAATATCATGAGCCTGAGGCCTTAAATCCATAGGAAAAACTTTTTTATTGAAATTTTTTCCATTCCATTCAGCATTAATTAAAGGAGTCAAAGAACTTGTAGCCCAGGTATCTAAAACATCTTTTTCGGATTCAAATTCATTTGAACCACACACACAAGATTTTTTTGGTTTGTCTTTTAACGGGTCAACAGGCAAATCTTTTTTGTCTGCCAAAATTATTTCTCCGCATTTTTTGCAGTACCAAACCGGAAAAGGAATTCCATAAAATCTTTGGCGGGAAATACACCAGTCCCACTGCAAGCCTTTAATCCAGTTATCATATCTGTGCTTCATGTAATCAGGAAACCAGTTTAATTCATTTCCTGCTTTTAAAAAATCTTCTTTCAAGTCAAGGTATTTGATAAACCATTGTTTTGTAACCAAAAATTCAATAGGTGTCTGACATCTTTCATGCACATTTACTGTGTGTTTTATTGGCCTTTGCTCTTTCAATAAACCTTTTGATTTCAATTCATCTAAAATTGCTTTTCTTGCTTCAAAAAGTTTAAGGCCTGCAAACTTTCCTGCTTTTTCATTTAATCTGCCGTTTTCATCAATAATGATTCTCAAAGGAAGATTATATGCTTTCCACCACTCCATGTCCACTTGGTCCCCAAAAGTGCAGTTCATTACAATTCCGCTTCCCTTTGATGGATCAACTCTTGTATCTCCAATTACTTTCACTGAATAATTCATTAAAGGCACTTTAATTTTTTTTCCAATTAAATCTTTGCTTCTTTTGTCTTCAGGGTTAACCATTACAGCAACACAAGCAGGAATTAATTCCGGGCGGGTAGTAGAAATAATAATTTTTTTTCCGCCCTCTAATTCAAAAAAAATGTCATTAAAAAAAGAATCAAATTCTTTGTCTTCTAATTCAACCTGTGAAATAGCTGTACGGCAGTCAGGACACCAGATTGTAGGAGCTTCCTTTCTGTATTCTCTTCCCATTTCATACAATTCAATAAAAGAAAGCTGGGAAATTTTTCTTGCTTCAGGGCTTATAGTACTGTAAAATAAATTCCAGTCACAGCTGATTCCAAGGCTGTCCCAGACTTTTTTATATTCTTCTTCTGCTTTAGCTGTTTCTTCCAAACAAATTGAAATAAATTCATTTCTGTCCATTTTATTTGCTTTAATTTTTCTTTTTTTTTCAACAAATTTTTCTGTCGGGAGGCCGTTGTCATCAAAACCAAATGGATAAAATACATTGAATCCTTTCATTCTCTTATATCGGGCAATAAATTCTGCCTGTGAATAAGAAAAAGCATGGCCTATATGAATTGTTCCAGAAATAGTCGGCGGAGGAGTATCAATTGAATAAACTTTTTTGCTGTTGTCTTCCCTGAAAACAAAAAACCTTTCTTTTTTCCAAAAAGCACTCCACTTTTTTTCTGATTCCTTTGAATTATACTTTTTTGGCAGTTCCATTCTAAAAACAAGCAAAAAAAGAATTAATAAAGTATTCCAACAAAAAGTATTATTATGGCTGAAATAAAGAAAGAAAAAGGAAAAATTTTTCTGGAATTAAATGAAAAAGAACAAAAAGAGCTTGAAACAGAAAAAAACTTGTTTGAATTAAACAAAGTGAAAGATGTTTTTTTACTGACTGAATCAGAACAAGAAATAAAAAAAGAAAATAGTTTGTTTGACGAAAAAAATCAAAAATTTGATGAAAAAATTTTTGAACTGCTTTCAGAAAAAGGAAAGCAGGCTTTATCAAAAAAAGTTGAAGGAGAATTCGAAAAACAGTTGTCAGACAAAGAAAAACAAAGATTTGAAGAATTACTGAAAGAAGGATTAATAGAAAAATTCAAGTTAAATGAATCATACAAAAAAGCAATTTACAGGATTTCATCAAAAGGAAAAAAAATAAATAAAAAAAACTTTGATATTAATTCAAATGCAAAAACCATTGAATCAAACGGATTTCAGGTAATGGTAAATGAAGGGCAAGCAAAAAATTTCTGCGAACAGTTTGCAGGAGAAATAAAAGAAAATCAAATTAAAGGAACAAGAGGATTTGACGGATACTTTTATGCAATAGATTCAAGCCTGCTTGAAGAATTAAAACCAAAAATAATTAATGCATTAAAACAACAGAACACTGTTTCTTTATCACAGTTAAATGAAAAAACTTCACTTCCAAATCCATTAATCAAAGGAATACTGGAATTCTTAAAAGAAGACGGAGAAGTTTTAGAAAAAAGAAAAGGAATCTATCAATTAATCGAATAAACATACTTGATTAATGGTTGTAGAGGTAAGAATTTTAAACCAGTAAAGCGTTATTCAATTATGAAAGTATTAATTCCTCTGTTATCAAAATATGAACTGAATGAAGATTTTTTGGATAAAGCAGTTAAAGGCTCCAGTGAAGTAATTCTATTAATGGTAATTGATGCAGAAAAAGGAAGTTCATTAAAGGCATCAGATATTTCAAGTTCAACTCATTTCATGGAAGAAGTAAAAAAAGCAATAGGAAAAAAAAGAAAGTCCTGCGAAGAATTCACTGAATGGGGGGAGCCCGCAAAAAAAATCAAGAACACTGCAATCATAAATAAGGCAGACAAAATCGCTTTATTAAAACAGGAAAACCAGTGGTTTGAAAAAATCCTTGAAGAACTAAAAAAAGAAAAAGAAATCAAAAACAGGCTTCATGTAATTGAAGTTGATTTTCAAAAACCTGAAATAGAAGATTTAAAAGACTGGGAAGAAAACAAAGAAAAAACAAAAAAAGAAAACAAAGAAACAGAAGAAGAAAAAAAACTTGTTCAAAAAAAAGATTTAATAAATGAAACAAAAAAAATTGCAGACAAACTCCTTAAAACAGGCTTCAAAGGAATTGATTCAATCAAAAAAATCCGATTCAAAAAAAACAAAGAAGACTAACGAATGTCAATTAAAGGCATGAAAATAAACTGCTTTTTTTTGTTTACGCCCAACAATAAAATATTGGTTGGCATAATGCTTATTTCATTAAAAAGCTGGATTGCTGCACTTTCAAGTTGTTCTTTGTTTACGCCGTGCTTTTTGCTTAATTTTCTGAAAAACCTTGTTCCTTTTATTGTGGTTGAAGACAGAACAACTCCTTTAGAATCAAAATATTTAATATGGCCTAAAATTTCATTAACTGAAGGCTTGTTTGTTTTAGCCATTGCAACCAAACCGTTTCCAATATCATATGCAATCGGTTCACGAAGAACAAAACTTTCATTTCTTTTTTTTTGCTGTTTTATTTTTTTATTGTAATTTTTTACTCTGGATTGTATTTCTTTTAATTCTGTGTGTGTTGCTGTTCTGTCATTATGCGTTCTCTTTACAACCAATTTTACTTCAGGATAATTTCTTGAAACATTCATCTGCCTTATTCTTCTGCCCCACTCAAAAGTATTTTCAGACATTATTTTTTTTCTGCTGAAATCATTTTTTCTGTAATCAACATTCTTCATTTTTCCAAGAAAGCGGACAATAACACTTGAAACTTTTTTCAAGCGAAAAACCAATGATTTAGGCAAAGGCTTAACAGGCATAAAAAAAATAGAAACTTCTTTCTTTAAATAGTTATTTAATGAATTTCCACTGCTTTTTTCGCTTTTTTGCACGCTCAAGTTTTTTCTGGAAATCTTTTTGAAAAGAAATCATTAAATTGCATGCATTCTGTTTATCTTCTTTGCATAACAGTTTTCCTGCTTTGCAGTCATCATAAATTTTCTGCAGTTTTTTGTTGTCTTCAATTAAATGTTGTTTGTATAATTCAAAAACCATGCATTTTTCTGGAATGCCTCCAAGCTTTTTTTGTTCTTCAATTGTATTTCTTCCTCCAGTTAAAGCTTTAAGCATTTTTTTTCCTGCCTGTTCAGGGTTTTCAGGAATAGAAATAAAAGAATCAGGAGAAGACTTTGACATTTTTGTTTCTCCCTGCAGAGAAGGAACAAACTTATGATAAGTAGCAGAAGGCAGAAAAAAATTGAATTCTTTTTTTGTTCTCCTTACAATGTCCCTTGTCAAACGAATATGAGGACTCTGGTCTATTCCGACTGGAATCACTCCAGGCATTCTTTCCTCTAACTGAGGAAACAAAATATCTCCTGCCTGAGTTAAAGTTGAAAGAATTCTTGAAGGATGAATATTTCCATAAATGCTTCTGAATTCATTCAAAGTAATTTTTTGGGAAAACAAATAAGTTAAATTTTTTACTTCAGTGTTTTCTGACTGAAAATAAAAAAAAGTTTTTTTTGGATCTAAACCCAAAGCAATATATGCAGGAATATAAAAATTTAAAGCTCTTTCTCTTGCTTCCTTTAAAGAAATTCCCCGTGTAGCAGCAGACTCCAGGTCTGCAATCAAAACAAAAGTTTTTGCTTTTTGTTTCTGAAAATATTTAACCATTTCAATAACAGATTTGGTTCCAAAATGAATTCTTTCAGAAGAAGGCATTATTCCGGTAAGACAATAAAACGATTTTTTTTCTTGAATTGCTTTAGATAATTCATTCAAACCCTGTCCTGCAAAAACAATTTTTCTTTGCATTAAATGATTTGGTTCAGGAAAATACTTCAAAAAAGAATCCATTGGCTCCAAACCAAAATCCTTAATTAATCTGGAATAATCTTCAATTAAATGAGTACTCCAAGGATCAATTTTATTCATGATAAAAATATGCCGGAATAATATAATAATCTTTTCATTTTAGGAAAAACAGTTAATTCAACCAAAAAAAAAGATTAAAATAATATATAATCTTTTTCTTTCAATAAATGAATACAAAAAGAGGATTTTATGGCAGTAAAAAATTTGCTTTTAGCAGACAAAATTTTAGTTAAAAAAAACAAAGACAAAAGTTTGTTCAGCCAGAAATCATTTGGAGAAAAAAACAAGCTTGATTATGTATTGGATTTAATTGAAGGCTATTATTTAATGGAAAAAGGAAAACTTGAAATAGAAGACAAAAAAGGAAAAAAAATTGAATCAGAAGAACTATTAAAAAAAAGCCAGAAAAAAATCAAGGATTTTTACAAAAAATTTTTGGTTTACCAGGATTTAAGAGACAGAGGATATGTAATTAAAACCGGATTCAAGTTTGGATTTGATTTAAGAGTTTATCCGAAAGGAAAAAAACCCGGAGAAGAACACACTCAATGGGTTATTGCAGTCAAAGGACAAAATGACAGAATTAATTTTATTGAATTAAGCAGAAAAGTAAGGTTAAGCGGAAACATTAAAACAAAATTAATGTTTGCAGTAGTTGATTCAGAAAATGACATTAACTATTATGAATGCGTCAGGATAACTCCTTGAGTTTTAAAAAAAGGAAGAAATTGAAAAAATTGATTAAAAATGAATTCTCCTGAAAAAAAGAAAGGGCCTCCCTTCAAGAAAAAAAAGAAAAAGAAAATCAAGATTCCAAAAGAAGATATTCAGCAATTGCCTTCAGAAAAAGAATACGGTGACAAATACCATTAAAAAAATGTCAAAAAAAAAGCAGGGGAAATCAGGAAGCATCCGGCTCAAAGACTGCCAGAGAAATTTCAAAAGAAAAATCTTTTATCTGCTTCCTGAAAAGCGAGAAATCTGAACTAATTGATTTCATTTCAACCTCAAAGATTACTTTACAGCAAAACTTAAAGTTTTGGAAACCCCTTGATGCCGGTGAAACAAAATTGCATGGGATTTAAAAACTTTTTTTGAGAACAAATAGTAAAAACCAAAACTGTTTTGGGGGGAAAAATAAATGGAATTAGTTTTTTATTCAATTATTGCAGGCTTAATTGCATTGCTTTATACGGTTTTATTAAACAATAAAATTTCTTCAAAAGAAACCGGAAACCAGAAAATGAAGGAAATCAGTTCAGCTATAAGAGAAGGAGCAATGGCTTTCCTTAAAAAAGAATACAAACTGCTGGCAATATTTATTGCAGTTGTATTTGTTATTCTCACTATTTTAAGCCAGATTTATCCAACAGCAATGAGTATTTTTGTAGGAGTATCTTTTATTGCAGGAGCATTATGTTCTGGTTTAGCTGGCTGGTTGGGGATGAATACAGCAACAAAAAGCAATGTGAGAACCACACAAGCAGCAACAACTTCAATGTCTGAAGCACTAAAAATAGCTTTTTCTTCCGGAGCAGTAATGGGATTAAGTGTAGTAGGACTGGGAATTCTTGGAATAAGTTTATTGTATTACATTTACGGAAACATAATGGGTTTTCCTGACCCAACTGTTTTATTGTTTGGATTCAGTTTTGGGGCATCAAGCATTGCATTGTTTGCAAGAGTAGGAGGAGGAATTTACACTAAAGCAGCAGATGTAGGAGCAGATTTAGTCGGCAAAATAGAAGCCGGAATTCCAGAAGATGACCCAAGAAACCCTGCAGTAATAGCAGACAATGTCGGAGACAATGTAGGAGACGTTGCAGGAATGGGAGCAGACTTATTTGAAAGTTATGTTGGAAGCATTATTGCTTCAATGGCTTTAGGATTAATTGCATTCAATTTAATTGGAATGGAATTTCCTTTGGTTTTAGCATCAATAGGAATTATTGCATCAATTTTAGGAATAATTTACGTTAATTTAATGAGTACAGAAAAAGGAGTTCATTCAGCTTTAAGAAACGGCACACTTGTTGCAGCAGGAATAATGGTTGTATTAACTTTTATTGCATTAAATTATATTCCTGTGTTTTCAGGAATTCCAATTGAAGTATTTTATGCAATGGTTACAGGATTAATTGCAGGACTTTTAATAGGATTTTTAACTGAATATTATACTGCACATGAATACAAGCCGACAAAAACAGTAAGCAAAGCCAGTGAAACAGGAGCAGGAACAAACATTATAGCAGGACTGGCATTAGGATACAAATCAACAGCACTTCCGGTACTTGTATTAGGAATAGGAATTTATTTGGCTTACTATTTTGCAGGCTTATACGGAATAGGAATTGCCGCAGTAGGAATGCTTTCAACTTTAGGAATTACTTTAGCAGTAGATGCATACGGACCTGTAGCAGACAACGCAGGAGGAATAGCAGAAATGGCAGGACTAGGAAAACCAGTAAGAGACATAACTGATTCCCTGGATGCAGCAGGAAACACAACAGCAGCAATAGGAAAAGGATTTGCAATAGGTTCAGCTGCATTAACTGCATTGGCTTTCTTTGCAACTTACGGACAAACAATAGGACTGCAATCAATTGACATTCTTGAAACAAACGTAATGGTAGGATTATTGTTTGGAGCAATGCTTCCATTTTTGTTCAGTTCATTTGCAATGACAGCAGTAGGAGAAGCAGCACAAGAAATGGTTGAAGAAGTAAGAAGGCAGTTCAGAGAAATAAAAGGATTAATGCAGGGAAAAGGAAAACCAGACTACAAAACCTGCGTTGAAATTTCAACTTCAGCTGCAATGAAAAAAATGGTTGTTCCTGGTTTGCTTGCAGTGCTTGCTCCAATTATAGCAGGATTAATTTTAGGCCCTGAAGGATTAGGCGGACTGCTTGCAGGAGCTCTGGCATCAGGAATAATGATGGCAGTAATGATGGCAAACGCAGGAGGAAGCTGGGATAATGCCAAAAAGTATATTGAATTAGGAAATTTTGGAGGAAAAGGAAGCCAAGCACACAAAGCAGCAGTCACAGGCGACACCGTAGGAGATCCATTCAAAGACACTGCAGGACCTTCACTGAATATCCTGATAAAATTAATGAGTATTGTATCATTAATTTTTGCTTCAATTTTAGTGGTTTTATAAACCCCTTATTCTCTTTTTTTTTTATTCAATAAACATCCACTAAAGGCATAAAAACAAATTTTCCTTGTTTATTGATTCCTAAAAGAAGAATATTGCAGTGATCTAATTTAGTTAAAGAACTTGCTTTTCTGGCAGATTTTTCTAATTCCTGCAAAGTAATTTTATGCTTTTTTTTAAGTTCTTTAAAAAAATTTTTTCCTCTGCGGGTTCCCCCATATTTAAGCGGACTCAAAATTTCAGTTAAATTAGGTTTATTTGTTTTAGACATTGCAACAAAATCTTGACCTAAACTATAAGCAATAGGCATTTTTAATTCATAATTTAGTTTGCCTGCATTTTTTCTTTTATTGTGGTTTCTTACTCTCTGCCTTAATTTATTTAAGTCATCAGAATAGTGCATTTTTTTAATTACAACCCCTAATTTAGGATAATTTCTTGAAACATTCATTTGCCTTACTCTACTGTATTCCAAACCATTGCCATACTGTTCAACAAGCCATTTTTTTCTGTGGTCAATGTTTTTCATTTTCTCCAAAGAAGAAACAAGATCATTAATGCCGTGGACTTTATTTCTTTTCTTTAAAATCCTGCGCAGTCTTAAAATCAATGTTTTCGGCAAAGGTTTAACAGGCATAAAAAAAAAAGGAATTAGATATTTAAAAACGTTTGCAAATAAAAAAAAATAAAAAAAAAAGAAAAAGGAAACCTTAAAGGTCATGTGGTTTTAAGGTTTTTCTTCCGTTATCAGAGCATCTTTTTACTGCTTCATCAATCATACATTGAACGCTTGCATTCAAAGCATTATAGGTATCAGAACCCATCTGCATATTCTTTGATTTAACGTAATCTCCGATTTTGCTTCTAACAATCATCATGTCAGCCATAAACTATTACCCCCCAAAAAATACTAAAAAAGCAATAAAACTCATGCTTTTTCAAATTAAATAGAAAAAAAAGATATATAAAGCTAGCAGTTAAAAACCCTAAAAAAACCAAAAAAAGAGGAAAAAAAGAAGGGAAAAGCTTTTTTTTGAAAAAAAAAACAAATTAATTATGTATACTTAATTGTGTGTTTTTCCTATTATTTCACTTAATTTTGAATAATTGTTTTGGGTCATCCATTCCTCTATTTCTTTTACTATTTCAAAAAAACACTGTTTTCCTCTGGTATAAGTAATGCTTCCTATTCCTACTGCAGAAGCTCCTGCCATCATTAATTCAACTGCGTCTTTTCCGTTTGAAACTCCTCCAATTCCGAGAA
Organism: uncultured archaeon; assembly: GCA_964608675.1. Classification (GTDB taxonomy): domain Archaea; phylum Iainarchaeota; class Iainarchaeia; order Iainarchaeales; family 1-14-0-10-31-34; genus 1-14-0-10-31-34. The sequence goes on from CAZSOZ010000002.1 coordinate 258,891, forward strand.
TTGGAATTTCAACTGATGAATAAATGTCATAAACGCATCTGACTGCAACAGGCTTGATTGCAGGACCTGTATAACCTCCTTTCTTGAATGAAAGCAAAGGTTTTCCTGTCTTTAAATCTAATTTCATTCCAGGACCAACTGAATTAATTGCAGTGATTGCATCAGCTCCTGCTTCCTGACAAGCTTTTGCCACTCCTCCAATATCATTTGCCTGAGGAGTAAGTTTTGGTATTACAGGAATTTTATTTGAAACATTTTTTACTTTTTCAACAATCTTTGAAGCAGTTTTTGGGTCACAACCAAAGAGCATGCCAAATTTTTCTACATTAGGACAGGAAACATTCAATTCAATTATTTCAGGTTTTTTTCCTGCAACAAATTCTGCTACTTCAGCAAACTCATTTATAGTTGTGCCGTAAATGCTTGCAATCAAAGGAAAATTTCTTTTCTGCATTTTTTCCCAGAATTCATTCATGTTTTTGTATCCTGAAGTAGGAAGCCCCACTGCATTCAAAAAACCGTATTCGGTTTTTGCAATAATCGGATGCGGATGGCCTTGTTTTGGTTTCGGTCCAATGCTTTTCAAAGTTATTGCGCCTGCACCATAATCATAAATTTCCTGCATTTCCTCAAATTTTTCTCCATAAAAACCTGAAGGCAAAACAGTTGGATTACGAAAATCAAATACTTTGTTTTTTACTTTTAAATCTGGTTTCATCCTGATTAAATGAAATCCAAAAAGCTTTTATTTTGAGTTATTGTCTTTGACTGCCAGCAATAAAAGCAATGAAATAAGAGTAGTTATTATTCCAAAATAAAAAGTGTATTCCTGTGAAATATCCCATAAATAGCCTGCAATTAATCCGCCCGGCAAAGCAGAAAAAGCAATTGAAAAATGATAAAATCCAAGCGAAGTGCCTTTATATTCTTCTGAAGAAATATTTGAAACAAACGCTCTCTGCATTGAATTGCTTAAAGCATAAACTATTCCAAAAGCAATGAATAATAACACAAGAGAAAAAATGCTTTGAAGGAAAATAAACCCAAAATTTGTAAGAACATACAAAATGTATGCAGACACTAAAAGTTTTTTTTGGCCTATTGAATCAGATAATTTTCCTGCAGGAAAAGAAATCAAAGAAGAAGCAATCTGAAAAACCGTGTATAAAACTATTGGCATTGCAATTGCTAATTCAATTGGAAAAGCATTCTGGCTTCTTAAAACAAAAAACATGTAGCCAAAATTTCCTAAAGCAAAAACAGCAGAAGAAAAAACAAGCATTTTTAATGGATTTGAAAGGCTTGAAAGACCTTTCTTAAAACTAATTTTTTTTGGTGTTTCATCTGCTTCCTTTACAAAAATAAATGGAATAATTGAAAAAAACGCAAGAATTCCTGCGGCAAGAAAAATTTCCTGAAAACTTAAACCTAAATAAAAAAACAAAAACAATGCAATCAAAGAACCTAAAACTGCGCCACCGGAATCAAAAGCGCGATGAAAACCAAAACCTGAACCTTTTTTTCCTTTTTCAGATGCCTTTGAAATCAAAACATCAACCGGCGCAGAACGAATTCCTTTTCCAAGCCTTTCTCCTGAACGAAAAACTAAAACATGCTGCCAGATTGAAGCAAAAGCAAACATTAATTTAAAGAAAGCAGAAACAAAATACCCTGAAGCCGCAAGAAGCCTTTTGTGTTTTATTTTGTCTGCAATATAACCTGAAGCCAGCTTCATTACACTTACAATACTCTGGCTTAAACCTGAAATTAAGCCGACTGCAAGCCCTGTTCCTCCTAAAGACACAATAAAAAAAGGCATTAAAGGAAGAATTATTTTGCTTGAAATATCATTAATAAAAGAAACAATAGACAAAACCAGAATATTTTTTGGAATCTTCATAAAAATAATTTAAATAAAAAAGCTTTTATAGTAAAAAGCCGTTTGTTTTCTCAGGTGAAAAAAAAAATGAAATTAAATAATTTAAAGCTTCATTTATTTGGATTAATTGTTTTGCTGGCAGTAATCCTGATTTATTTTATAAGTGATTCAAACAAAGGAATTGCAGAATACACTCTTTTCATAAGAATTTTTGGTTTTGCCGGAATAATTTTTCTTTCATTAAGTTTTTTGTTAGGGCCTTTAAGAAGTTTTGTTCCTTCTACAGCAAAATACTTGAAATACAGAAAAGATTTAGGGTTGTGGGGAGCTTATTTAATAATAATTCACGCTGTTATTGCTTTGCATCTTCATTATGAATGGAATTTTTCTGCTTTCCTGAATTTCGATGACCCTTTTGGATTTCCTTTTACTATGGCAGTAATTTCATTCATCATATTTATTGCAATGACTTTAACTTCAAACACTGAATCAATGCAGAAACTGGGATTAAGAAAATGGAAATGCCTGCACAGAATAGGCTACATTGCATTATTTTTAGGAATCCTTCACGCATTATATATTCCTTCAAGTGTTTTCTTTTCAACGAGGCATGGAATGTTTTTAGTTTTCCTTATAGTGATTGCATTGCTGTTAAAAGCAGTTTCAGTCATTAAAGACATTAAAAAACACCCAGTGTGCTAAAAATGAACTAAAATGAAAAAAAAAGTCACCGTAAACGATTTAATGCAAAAAAACTACACTTATTTTTTAAGTAAACCAAAAGGAAAAAGCTTTGATTCAGAATTCAAACCGGAATTAACTCCAAAAGAAATGCTTGAATTAGGAGTTTTTGGCGGAAAATACATGACTGACTGCAAAAAAGAATTTCCCAAATGGTTTAAAAAAGCAAAATTATGCCATGAAAAACATAAAGATGAATTAAATTTTTTTGGAGTAAATGCTTCTCAACCGCTTTCAGTTTGGAAAAAAAAAGGATGGATTTACAAAGAAGATCCAAGAGGATGGTTTCAATGGTACTGCAGATACTATAAAGGAAGAAGATGCAAAGACGACGGAAGACAAATAAAAAGATGGAAAGCAATCAAAAGGCATGCTTCTCAAATTAAAAAAAACTGCAAAAAAAAAGAATTAACCTGCAGAAAAAAACAAAGACAAGTGTTGCTTCATTGGGCATATGATTCAAGAAAAATTTAAAGATGATTAAAAAAATAAAAGAATATTTAATTCTTTTCTAGGACAACTTTTTTCAGGAAAAATAAAAAGTGATTTAAATGAAAATTGGAGTTTTAACCGGAGGAGGAGATTCCCCTGGATTGAATGCCTGCATCAGGGCAATCTATTACAGAGCAAAAGAATACAAATGGAAAACAATCGGAATAAGAGAAGGCTGGAAAGGATTAACCTCAGAAGGAAAAAGCCTTGAATTAACAGAAGAAGAAGTTGAAAGCATTTTTGACAAAGGAGGGACATTATTAGGTTCTTCTAGAACTAATCCATATAAAACAAAAGAAGGGCCAGAACAAGCGGTAAAAAGATTTAAGGATTATAAATTAGATGCAGTAATTGCAATTGGAGGAGAAGATACTTTAGGGGTAGCAGGAAAATTATACAAAGACTTTAAGATTCCGGTTGTAGGAGTTCCAAAAACAATTGACCACGATATTGTGGGAACAGAATACACGATTGGATTTGACACAGCAGTAAATGTTGCAGCACAGACAATCGACAGGCTTCACACAACAGCAAAATCACACGGAAAAGTTTTTGTAATAGAAATAATGGGAAGGCATGCAGGGTGGCTTACTCTGCGTTCAGGAATTGCCGGCGGAGCACACATAATTTTGATTCCTGAAAAACCTTATGACCTGAAAAAAGTTTGTGAAACCATTACAAAAAGAAAAAAAGAAGGAAAGCATACTTTGATTGCAGTATCTGAAGGAGTAAAGCCTCCAAAAAAATTAAAAGAAAAAAAAGATGAATTTGGCCACATAGGATTAACTGACAGAGGGCTGGCATATGCATTCAAAGAAATAATAGACAAACAATGCAGTACTGATTCAAGAGTAATGGTAACAGGATACATGCTTAGAGGAGGAAGCCCTACAGCTTACGACAGAATAATGGCATCAAAAGTCGGAAGTGCGGCAATTGAATTCATTAAAGAAAAAAAATTCGGAAAAATGACTGCAGTAAAAGGCGGGGAAATAAAACCTTTTCCACTAAAAGAAGTAGTTGAAAAATACAGAACGGTTTCAGACCAGGAATACAAACTTCTTCAAAGCCTGTTTGAAGGAGACATTTAACTTCTTTTTTTGAAATTCAAAGAAACTGAATTAATACAATACCTTTTCTGAGTTGGTTTTGGGCCGTCATCAAATACATGGCCTAAATGGCTTTTGCATTTTGCACAAATTACTTCAATTCTATTCATGACAAAAGAATTGTCTTCAACGAATTCAACTGCATCTTTTTTTGCATTAAAAAAACTAGGCCAGCCTGTTTTGGAATCAAATTTTGTTTTTGAATCAAACAATTCGTTTTTGCATGCAACACAAACATAAACTCCTTTTTCTTTTTTATTCAAAAATTTTCCAGTAAAAGCCTTTTCAGTTCCTTTTTTTCTTAAAACCTTAAATTGTTCATCTGAAAGCTTTTTTTTCCATTCTTTTTCAGATTTAACTGCTTTTTTTGCATTCATTTCTTTTTTGTTTTTTATTTCTTTTTCCATTCAACGGCCTTCTAACAGGATTTAATTCCATTTTTTTCATAATATTTTTGATGGTATTCTTCTGCTTCAAAAAATTCTTTTGCGGGCTCAATTGCAGTGGCAATCCTTTCATTTAATTCTTTTTGTTTTTCTTTTAATGATTGTTCTGCTTCTTTTTTTTGTTTTTCATTAAAATAAAAAATAACTGAACAATATTGTTTTCCTTTGTCCGGTCCCTGCCTGTTCAATTGAGTTGGATCATGAATTCTCCAAAAGGTTTCCAGAAGAGCCTGAAAAAAAATTTTTTCAGGATTAAATTCAATTAAAACAACTTCAACATGGTCTGTTTTTCCTGAACACACCTCTTCATAAGAAGGATTTTTTGTTTGGCCGCCCATAAAACCGGCTTTTGTTTTAATTACTCCGTTCAGTCTGCTGAACGCCTGTTCAACACCCCAAAAGCACCCTGCTCCAAAAACAATTCTTTCTTCCATACATAAAATTAGGTAAACCTAATAGTTTTTATTTATATTTCTTGAATTTTTTTTCCGCTTTTAACTGATTTTGGCTGTGATTTGACAACATTTTTTCTTGCATCAGCCTGTTTGTCGTTATGTTTTATTAAAAGCCATCTTTTTTTGCCTATTTTAATCAAAGAAAAACCGCCTTCAAGTTTTTTTCCTTTAAGTTCAACAGAAATTTTTCCTTCATTTAAAGCTTTTTCAATTAAAATTTTTTTGTTTTTATTTTTTGAAATGTTCTTGTACGTTCCTTTATCCCATATAATTACTTTTCCTGCACCGTATTCGCTTTCAGGAATTGTTCCTTCAAAATCAGCGTAATCTAAAGGATGGTTTTCTGTTTGCATTGCAAGCCTTTTTGTTTTAGGATTAAGAGAAGGGCCTTTTGGAACAGCCCATGAAACCAGCACTCCTGAAATATTCAGCCTGAAATCATAATGCAGACTTGAAGCATCATGCTTTTGAACTACAAAAATTTTCTTTTTTTTCTTTTGTGCAGAAGGCTTGGGTTCTTTTGTTTTTTTAAAATCTCTTTTTTTTGAGTATTTTTTTAATTTTTTCATTTTTTTTCTACCTTAATAGAAAACAAGGTTTTTTGATGATTTAAAACTTGCGATAAAATTTTTAATAAAACAGAAAAGTCAGGCATTCAAAAAATTTAATTCATTTAATGCTTCTTTGTGGTTTTTTCCTTTGCATCTTAAATAAATGTAATCCCATCTTTTTTCTGCAGGAAGATTAATGTAAATCCATTGGCTTAACCTGTTGCCTAAATCATAACTCCATTCAGGTTCATTTAATTCATTTACATCAATTTTTTTTGGAATCCTGTCAAATTCGAAAGCAGAAGGCATTCTTGTTTTTTTATTTAATTTAAGAAAACCTTTTTCTAAAGCATAAAGCCTGTCTGCTGTCTGAGCAAAAGGAACATCAACTTTAATAATTTTCTTTTTCTGCAGAATATGAAGAATTTCATGCAAAGGAGTTGCCATAGATTTACAGTCCAAAGAAAAATTTTTTCTTAAATAAATTTTTCCGGTGTTATCATCAATTAAACCCATATAAATGTTTCCTGTTTTCTTCATATAATTATATAATTCGATTTCATTTCTTTTCTGTTGTTCAGGACAAAATTTTTCTTTAACTGCAATATTAACCGATAAAGCATTTCTGGAAAAAAACTTTAAGAGTTTTTTTTCTAAAACAGGAAGCAAATCAGGATTTAATTCTTTTCCAAAAATCCTTAAAGCAAAATTTGTCTGCTCTTGAATTTGCTGGAAATCATTAACTGAAAGTCTTCCTCCAAAACAAAATTTTCTTTTAGCAGAAGGACTTCTAAAAAATTCTGTTTCTTTTAAAAACAAGTATTCCAAAGGCTTAATTTTGGGCATATCAATACAACCAAACCTTTAAACAAATAATTAATAAATCCTTTCTCTGAAAAAAAGAATTTAATGAAACTTACAGGAAAAGATTGCCGAAAACAAGTATTGCCAGAAAGACAAAAAGTAATTTTATCACAAGGGTTTGCAGTCAAAGGAAAAGAAGGACCATTAGAAGAAGGCGAACTAGAAAAAGCAAAAAACTTGGCTAAAAAAATTGAATGAAATTAATCTGTTTCTTCTTTTGTTGTTTCTTTTTTTATTTCAATTCCATAACCTTTAAATCCAAAATAAATTAATGGAACAGAAAAAATAATCAACAAAGAAGCAAGCATTTGTTCTCGAACAATTATTGCAATGCATAAAAGCATTGCAGGAATAATGAATCTTCTATAAAAGCATTTTTCAAGTGTTCCAGTATAAAAAAATAAAACTGAAAAAGCAAAAACAATGATTCCAATAAAAGCAATTATTTCATTTTCCAGCATAAAAATTCCTTTAAGTAATCAAAACCAACCTGTTTTGAATTCAATGATTTATTCTCTTGCCATTTGGCTTCCGCATTAGGGCATTTTGTTTCAGTACAAGGAATGCCTATTTTGTGAAGAATTTTGTTGCCACAAGAAAGACAAATGCATTCTCCGCTTGGACCTAAAGCAGAACCCTTCATTCTTCCTCTTCCATTAACCATTTTAATCTCATTAAAGTAAATAACCGCGTATTTAAAAAGATATTTAAAATTTAAGTTAAAAAAAAAACAGGAATTCAAATCAATTATTTACTGTATTTTCCAGTAATCAATTATGAAATTAAAATAATTAGTTTTAAGGCAAAAATAAAGGAATCTAATTATTTATTAATTCTCTCAAATTTTACAATCATGCAACTAAAAAAAGATTTAAAAGATTTTACTTCCTTCTAAATTAAGTGGTTAAATGAAAGTCAGGGATGTCTATGAAAAAAACTCTGGTTTTGTAGACAAAGTCCTGGAAACCGACAGCATTGAAAAAGTAGTTGAAGTAATGTCATCCAATAAATCCACAAGAACAGTTTTTGTGATTGACAAAAAAATGAAGTTAGTTGGAGTAATAACTATTCATGAAATTTTTGGGCAAATATTTAATAAAATGAAACCTAAAATACTAAAACTATTTAACAAAAAAAAGGATTTAAAAGCAAGAGATGTGATGAAAGTAGCAATGTCAGTTTCATTAGATGATAGCTTAGACAATGCTTTCCGTGCAGCAATTGTATCCGGCTTTCAGGATCTTCCTGTATGCGAAAAAGGAAAACTCGTTGGAGAACTTGACTGCTTTGAGTTATTAGATGGTTTAATTGGAGAAAACAAAAACTACTTTAATCAGTAAAATTATTTGTAATCAAATTCAGTTCTCTTAAACCAGCTCAATTCGAAATTCCTGTCTTCTTTAATGTCTTTAAGAATAGTTTTGACTTTATCCGCAGTTACAATTGAAGGCACAAGAACAAATTCAATTCCTTCCGCACAAAGTTTTTGGGCATCCTGCACAGTATGAGACAAAACAATAAGGCTTGCACCAGCATCTTTTTTTTGCAATTTTTTAGCCAAAACAATATTTGAATCTACATTCAT
>CAZSOZ010000003.1:0-117040 GCA_964608675.1 uncultured archaeon
TTTTTTTTTTTTTTTATTTAATGCATTTCTCTTGTATTTCTTTTGATTCTTTTATTGAATCAAGTGAATCATCTACTTTTTCAGGGTTCCAGAAAAAGAAAGCATAAGCTGAATTGTCTCCTCCGCCTACACATACGTCTTCTGATTTAACTAAATCAAATATTTTTTGCAGGGAAGTTATTTCAGTACTTGAAACCCCGTTTAATGGAACAAATGCATTCAAGCTTGAATCTTGTTCTATTGAAGCTGAATCATTTGGAACAGTTATTATTGTTTTATTGCTTGCGCTAATTAATTCTATTCTTGAATCTGATTCAAGCGGAGTAAATAATAGTGTTTCAAGCCAGAATTTTCCTGTTTTAATTGGATTATTCCATACCCATCCGTAAGCATAAGCTTTGCTTCCTGATGTAATTACTCCTCCTTCTGCTTCTTTGCTTAATCCATACACGTCAAATGTTTCTGAATACTTTAATGAACTTTTGTCTTCAAAGTCTTTGCAGTTTGCATTTAATCCAGTCCATTTTGTTAGTCCCTGGCTTCCTGTCTTTTGAGGCTGTCCGTCAACTGTAACTGCATAAAACACGTATTCGTTTTCTTGTGCGCTTTCGTTTGTTCTTGTCATTTCAAGAAGTACAGGAGTAGGTTTTGAAGGAGTGTAAATTAATAAAGTTGAATTGCTTGTTCTTTGGAATTCCATTATTTTTCCTCTTTGATCTATGTTTGTTTTTTTGAAGTCTGTTTCATAATAAGTTTTTAGTGTTTGTATTGGCACTGCAACAGGAATTGGAATTGTTTTAATTGCTCTGTCTGTGTCGTTGATTTTGATTTCTGTTCCCATAATATTTTCGTAGTCTATTCCGTAGTCAATTCTTCCGTTTTCAGAATTAATTCCTATTTCTCCGTCAAACGGCAGATAATACAACGGCGAAGTAGGCTGAGCTGACTTTAATTTATTTAAATGAATTATTATTTTTGCGTTTGGAGTGTTTCCTTCAAATAAATTCCATGTCTGGTTTTCGTAATTTATTTCTATGTCAACTTTGTATAATCCTGGAGACATAAGAGGCTGGTTTGGCGCTCCATCATAATCAAAGTCAAACAAATCTTGGTTTTTAAAGTATTCTCCTATTCCTGTTTGTTGTCCTTCTTCATAATAATAAGTTGGGGCATCAAAGAATGAAATGTTTACTGCATAATCGTGGAAGTCTTCCTGAAAGTCTTTTGAGTAACCATCTTTCATTAAATATGACCTAAAACTAATTAAATCTGTTATTTTTTGTTTTGATGCAATTGGAGTTCCTTCTGCTTCTGCTTTTTGCATTAATTCTGATAAATCCATAGTTGAACAGTTTTCAGTGCATTCAATTGATTCTGATTCAAGCAAGTCAGTTAATTCATTTATTTTTTTCAGTAATTCAATTGAAAACTGTGTGGCATCACAGTAAATATAGTTTTCGTTTTCTATATCGCATGCATCTTTGTCTATTTGGCTCCATCTCCAGTCTAATTTTATTTTTGGCAGAGCTTGTGCTCCTGTTTGTCCTGTCATTTCTCCAAGCCTGCATGATTCAAATCCTAACGGTCCTGGAAGAATGTTTTCATCGTAATCAAATGAATTAAACTGAAGCCTGTGATATTGATTAATTTCATTTCTTTCGCTTGTTTTTTCTTTTAATGGTTTTTCAAAATCATAGTCTGTTCCTCCAAATAATTTTTTAAAGAAAGTTTTGTTTTCATTAAAGTAATCTGAATCATATTTTTTTTCCCAGAATTTTTCTGTTGATTCTGTTTTTAGGATTTTCATTATTGGAGTGTTTTCGTTTTCTTGTATTATTGAGTTTTCGTTTTTGAATGTTAAATCCCAGCAGTCAATTGTTTCTCCTGTAAATGAATTAAAGCATGAAAAAGGTCCTTCTGTTATTAAAGTGATTTCTGTGTCTTCTACTTCAATTTTTTCTGTTGTATATTTTATTCCATCCAATAATTTTGTGTTCATTAAAACAATGTCTTCTGCTGTAGTGTTAATTTGTATTTCGTCTGCACCAAAATAATTAATTAAAGTTGATGCAGCAAAAGTCAAGCCGAACGCTCCGAATGGATTAATGCTTCCGAAAATGCTTGGAAGAAGGTTTCCTAATCCAAGTAATTTTCCTATATCTCCAAGGCCTCCTATTAAGAGTCCGGTAGGCTGTGCCAATACAGCCAAAGTTACGCTTCCTTTAGGTGTTCCATCATCGTTTAAGTCTCCATCATCGTTTAAGTCTTGTTCTTTATTTTGTCCTTGGAATGCTATGGAACCCCCGAATGCAAGTATTGCCGGCAGAAAGGCTTTTCTCATTGCCAGACTCCAATCCTGTGTGTCAACTGTAATTTCAATCGGTTTTTCTGAACAATAATTATATAATTGCGCTGTATCATATCCGTCATATAATTCGTTTGGGTCATCATAAATGTCAAATTCATATCTGCTTAATTCAATGCACGAATCTTCAAAGACTGTTGCATAAACGTTTTCTAATTCTGTTTTTGTCTGCAGTGCGTTTCCTTTTGCTTGAATTTTAATTACAAATCTTCCTGAATATTCTCCTTTTGTGTCAACTGTAATTTCTTTGTTTGCCTGTGAACCTAAACTGAATCTTTCCACATTGGTTTTTAGTTCTGAATCCAAAGTAAAGTCCACTGAATTTCCGCATCCAAGGGTTTCAATTTTAAATGAAGCAGTTTCACCTTTTTTTATGTTTAATTCAGTTGGAGTGATTTCAATACAGTCCTCTAAGTTAATTATTTTTATTTTTGTGTTAATTGAATCTGAAAGGAATTCGTCTTTTCCGTCTAATTCATTTCTTGCTCTTATTTCTATTTCTGCTTGAGCGTTTCCGTTTACTCCTCCGTTGGGTTCAAATGAAAGAACTGCTGTTGCTTTTTTGTTTGGAAGAATGTCAACAAGTTTTTTGTAGTAAGCTGATCTTAATTCAACCGGATTGTCTTCTAAAGTCAGAGTGTATGTTCCTAAATGATTGGTTTTCCAGTTAACTATTGCTTCTAAGTCTTTTAATTCAATTGGATTTCCTTCTATTGTACAGGAATTTTCTATTGAAAAATTCACTGAAACTTTTTGTCCTTCTGTTCCTGTTTTCCATTCTTTTGTTTCAACTGTCAGGCAGTTAGGATTGTCTGCTTCTCCGCCTACGCCAATTGAAATTTTTGCAGGAATTTCTTCAGTCCATACAGCTGTTCCGTTTGAAAACTCTAATTCTAAGTCAAGTTCAACTATGTCTCTTTCTGCTCTTTTTATTGCATAATCAGATAAAATTGCTTTTGCTTCAATGTTTTCAAATAATTTTGAAGGAACTTTAATTCCTTGATAATTTGTTTTCATCCAGGCATTCATTGCACTCAAGTCAAGCAGTCCTCTTGTGTTTCCTATGAATTTAATTGAATTCAAAGTTAAATCAAATTCAAGCAAATTTTCTATTTTTAATCCAAAAATGTCTTCAGGATTCTTTTTTGTATTAAGGCTTATTCCGATTCTTTCAGGAGAGATTTCAACTATTTTTTCATTAACTGGAATTTCTTTTTCTAAAACCTGATATTTTTGTTTTGATACTCTTGCAGTTAATTTTGTGTCAGGAGCTTGTCCTGGAATTTCAAGTATTGCTTTTCCTAGTTCATCAGTTAAAACAGGCCCTGCAATCAAGTCATCAAATCTATCAATGACTTTTATTTCTGCATTTCTTACTTCTGTTCCTGTTTCATAATTTCTTGCAGTCAATTCAATTGTGTTTGTTGTAGTTGAAGGAATTATTTCTGGTTCAATTTCCAAAGAAAATTGTTCTGGTGCTTTTATTTCTAAGGGAATTTCTTTTTCAAAAACTATTTCCTGACTTGAAACAATCTGAATTACAATTGTTCCGGGTTGTGATTCCTGTGTAATAAAATTTATTTCTCCGGTTACATGAGTATTTGGATTAAAATCTCCTAAATCAATCCAGGGAATTTCTTGTTCATCAGCAAACCCTGTTCTGGTTAATGAATCAGCATTCTTTATTTTGTAATCCAAAAAATTAAGCATTTCTTCAGGATTAAAAACCTGTATTCTTGCATCATAATGTTTTCTGCTTTTATTGTTGTTCAGTACATCAAACCATAATTTATATTCCTGCAGGATGTTTGTAGAATAAGCTGAATTGGTTACGCTTTCAATTAAGTTTTCTTCTAAGTCTGTTATTGTTGCAGTAAAACAAAATTCATCTGAACACAATACATTTGTTCCAACAGTGTAAGTTTTTTGTTTTACTGCTGCATTTAATTCTTCTCCTGCACTTATTTCAACATCTGTTGGATTTCTTTCTGTTTTTCCTGCTTGTTTTGCGTAAGCCCTGTAGCTTAACTGAAGTTCTTCTCCAAGCAAAGCATTTTGTTTTACATACAATACTGCTTCAATTTCATATACTCCGTTTTCAGGAGCAATCCACGATGAATTAAACCATTTTGCGTTTCCTTCTGTCTGGCTTGCTTTTGTTTCCTCTAAGTTTTCTTCATTAAACAAAGTGAATTTTTTTGTTATTGCATTTGATGCATTAACTTTTTTCACTATAATTGAATCGTTTTCCATGAAAACATCTTTTCCTGTCCTGAAATGAATTCCTGCTTCACTGTAATCTTTTCCTTCAGGCAGAATCAAATAAATTTTTGCATTATACTCTTGTTTTCTTTCCAAAGAAGAAACTTCATGAACTTTTTCTTCTTTTGAATATAATCCAATCAAATTTATTTCAGGGCCCTCCATTCTTTTTTCAGGAATCATTTTTATTGTTTCATTTATTGTTTCGTTTCCAAATACAGCGTGACTTTTGCTATGATACAAAAAATAATCTTCTTTTTTTACTTCAAAGAAAACTTTTTTGTCTGCTTTGGTTGTAAAACTTATGTTTCCGTCTGCATCTGTTTTGAATGCACCTAATTCTTTTACTGTTCCTTCTTCAAAAAAAGTCACTGTGGAAAAAGGAATTGAATTGTTTTCCTGGTCAACTATCTTTAAATTAATTTTTCCTTCAGGAATTATCATTACTGCAGTTAATTCAATTGCATCAGCGTTTCTTCTGTCATAAAGTGTTTCATCACTCCATCCAGATGAAGTTCCTTTGTATGCAAAAGCTTTATAGAAACCGTTTTCTACTCTTTTGAATTTTGCTGTTCCGTTTTCGTCAGTTATTTTTTCTCCTAATCCTGTTAAAAAAATTTTTTCATTTTCAACTGAATACAATGCAATTTTTGCATTCCTTATAGGAACCTGTTTTTCTCCGTCAATTGTGATTGCCCTTACTTTTAGTGTGCCTGCATTTGTTCCAGTAAATTTTTCTAATTCAATTGTATAACTGCTGTCTGCATACAACGGCCCGGTTTTTTTAACTAAATAAACTTCATTATCTAATACTGCAGTGTATTCTGCTGTTTCATCTTTTACTTTGAATTCTGCTGTTCCATCAGAATCTGTTGTTCTTTCTTTTATTATTCTATCTGCATCATACAAACTGACTTGTGTTTCAGGCAGTTCAACCTGCGTGTCTTTGTCTACTGCAGTTATTGTTATTGTTCCTGTTCCTATTCCTGTTTCCTGCATTTCAATTCTTATTGTTTGGTTTTCAGAAAAACTGTAAAGATTTCTGCTTTCTTCATAATGCTGTCCTGAATCATCAAATGCTTTTATTATATAGTCTCCTGCTTCTAATTCAAATACTGCTCTTCCATTTGAAGTAAATGAACTGTCAGTAAAAACTGGTTCAGGGTTGCTGTCATATAAAGCATAAACTTTTACTTTAATGTAATCCAAAGGATTTCCTTCAAGGTTTTCAACTGAAACAGTCAAAGTATTAGTGCTGTATAATGAATCAAGGTAAATTGCATTGCTTGAATTATTTAATTCAATTGATTTTGTTTCAGAATGGTCTCCTGATACTTCTGCTGTTAAAGTTCCGCAGTTTTCTGGTTCAAATACTTCTCCTTTTCCGTTGGAAACAGTTATTGTTGAAGGAGGACTTGCTTCAGGATTACTGCATGAAAAATATATTGTATAGCTTCTGTCTGAAATTAATTCATTTGAATGAGAGCTGTCATATAATTTTATTGTTCTTGTTGTTCCTTTTATTTGTTTTTTTGTTAATTCAATTTTTTTTTCTCCTTCTTCTATAAACTTGAATTCGTCAACTTTAATTTCATATCCTTCTTTGGTTACTTCAAAAACTACATCTGAATTCAAGGGAACAGAAATTTTTTTTGTTTTTCCAAACGCATTGGTTTCAAGGTTTTTTGTTTCTTCGTTGAATGAAACAATTATTTTTGTGTTTCCCACTGCTTGCCCTTCTTCGTTTACAAGCTTAAAACTTAATTCTTTTTCTTCTCCTAATCCTGTTCCATAAATTGAATTTATTCCAATTAAAACCAGCAGTAAAACAACTGCAATTAAAACCATGAATGAAGGAACAAATCGGTCTATTTGGTCGGTTAACTTGTTTACCGGAATTGTTGTGCTTATTTTGTCTATTATTTCATAGTATTTGTCTTCTGCCTGGTAATACAAATCTTTTACCGCCATTTTTTCACCTTTTAATTTATTTCCTTCATTAATTTTGTTTTATTCCATTCAAGACTGAATTCGGTTTCGTTTGTTTCAAAACAGACATTTTCTGATTTAATGTCTGTAATCCATTTTTTAATGCTTGTCTTGCTGTTAATGCTTGGTTCTATTTCTGAACTAAATGTTGTTGTTTCAGGCAGACTGTATTCTTCTGCAGTTCCTTCATAATCAAACGCATATCCTTTCATTTCTGTTATTCCTTTATTGCAGTGTTTTGCAAAAGTGTACGCCCAGTTAACCGGAACAAAACTTAAAACTTTTTGTGTTTCTTCTGCACCAGAAGAAAAAATTACTCCAAATCTTTCTGACTTGCATTCTGAAGTATTGTTTAATTGGCTTTCTTTTTGTTTTGAGTCTTTTTTTTCTGAAGGAATCCATTCAAACAAATAATTCAATTCTTTTTCGTGTCCTGCGCTTAATCCTATTCTTTTGTCTTCGTCTTCTTTTGCTCCTTTAATTAAATCATAAAAAACTCCTTTTTGTCCTGCAGAAGCAAGCCCTGCTTTTAATCCTATTGCTTTGGATGGAGTGAATTCAAATTCTGTTTCTGAAATATAAATTATTCCTGCATTTCTTGTTTCAGCAAACTTTTCTTTTTTTTCTGTGTCAGTTAATTTTTTGAATGCAGTGTTTACTCCTGATTTATTTTCTTTTAAATTTATTTCTGATGTAAGATAAATGTCATTCACACTTGAATTTAATCCATATTCTGTTCCGTATCCTTCTCTTTGAGTGAATTCGTTTACGCCTGTTTTTCCGTCAAACGGAATTTTAAACAAATAGTTTTCTGCATAAAAGGATCCAAGTTTTTCTTCCAAATTTAATTCTGTTTCAGTGTTTTTTCTTTTGTCTGCCCAGCTGTAATTCAAGACAATTTTATGTTTTCCTGATTCAAAGCTTTTATTGGGTTTTTTTGTCTTGAATTCCCATTCCTTAAAATTATGTTCTTTTGATTCAGGGTATTCTGATTCAAAGTCTTCTTTGAAGTCGTCTGTTAATCCATCTGCTTTCAAGTAAACTTCAAATTCAATGTTTTCATTATAGAATTCTTCAAGCGAACTTACTTCAGAGATTCTTGTTTTTCCTTCTTTCATTATTTTTGTTTTTTCTTCTTCTGAAATTTCTTTTATGTTTCTTATTCCAACTTTGAATTCAATGTTTTCTTGCAGGTTTTTCATGAATGAAATATCAATTCCTGTTGTTCCTGTTGTTTTGTTTTTTACTTTGTTTATTTCGCATTCTTCTGCCTTTTCATTTAATTTAATGCATGCTTTTAGTTTGTTTCTGAATGCTTTGTATTCATTAAAAGTAATTGCATATTTGGTTGTGCTTCTTTCTATTAAGTCTCCTCCGATATCTATGAATTTTTCTTTGTCTATTTTGCTTGAATCAATTTCTCCTATAATTGATTCTTCGTTTAATTCAGAATTATTTTCTATTTCTGTTATTATGTCGTCAACTAATTCATTAACTGTTTTTGCGTTTCCTGAAAGATTTCCTTCAAGCCATTCTGCAATCAAATTAATGTTAGTTAAATTTCCGGTTAATTCATTTGAATTAAATTTTTTTCCTGCAATAATTGAATTGTTTTTGTTTACAAAAAAAACAAATTCTTTTTCTGTTATATCGTCTTTTATTTTTGTCTGGTTAATTAAAAACCTGAACAAATTCTTTGAATCTTTTACGTCTTCTTCGCAGTATCCTTGGCATAAATCATCCAACTCAATTGTCTTTAATTCATTTATTCTTTCTGCTTTCTTTGTTAATTCAATTCCTAATTGTGTTGAATCACAGTAAGTTTTTCCTGTATCGCATTCTTCTGCTGAAATATTATCCCAGTCCCAATCCAATTTAATTTTATCAAAACCATATTTTTTGAATGCTGTTTCTCCTGTGAATCCTCCTTGTTCGCATGCCTTCATTTCAGCTGGAGTTTCTTCCGGAACCAAGTATTCTGCTATTTCTTTTATTTGATCTTCAGTTAATCCATCGCAAATTTCTTTCAGCAATAAGATTATCAGCCTGATTTTTTCTTTTCTGTCTTTTGAGTCATCATCAGTTATTTCTTTTATTTTTTCTCCTGCATCTTCTCCTTCTTTTGTTTTTGCTTTGCATTCTTCCTGTTCTGGAGTCAACGGCTTTTCAGTGCATTCATTAAATCCTTCAATGTCTAAACATATTTCATATGGAATTGAAACAGTTCGTGTTTCTGCTGGATTAGCTCTTGAAAGCCTTAAATAAAGCGTGTTTTCTATTTTGCCTGGATTGCATGTCATGTTTCTTTTGTCAACATTAACTTTTATTTGGTCTCCGTTTTCAACTGAAAACAAAAGAATTATCCCTGAATCCAATTCAATTTTATTGTTTATTATTCTTGAAATCCTGTCTGTGTCTCCGCAAAATTGCTTGCTTTTCTTTATTACTGTCTGTGAATCAATTTTAAGTATTCCGTTTTCAAAAACTGCATCTTCAAAGCATCCTTTTTCATTTGTTCCGTTTTTAATTGGTTTAATAAAAGACAATGCTCCTTCTTCAATGCATTGCTGATGGGCTGTTTCAGGATTTCCAAAGTTAATTATGTCTTGTCCTGCTAAACCCCATAAATCTTCAATAATAATATCAAACGGAATTATTTCCTGTGTTCCTGTTCTATTATAAAATGTAACCGGAAGCCTTTCTTCTGCTTCAACTGCATAATATAATCCAGTTAATTTTATTCTTAAGTTTGCTAATTCAATTAATGGATTGTCTGCATCAGGAAGATTTACTTGTTCAGGTCTGTAAGCAAGATTTTTTCTCATTCTGAATTTTAGTTCCTGAATTATTTTTCCGTCTTGGCCGGGCCTGTTAATTAACTGAATGATTTCAATTGAATCAATTATTCCTGAATTTCCTAATTTCTTCTGCCCTTGTTCGTAATCAAAAGGAAAACCATAATTTACTGCCCCGCTTAAATCTCTTGGAATTGAATTATAATTTAATACGACTCCTTGTTCATAACAAGTATTCCAAACAGTTCCTTCAACAGGCTTTTGTATTATGTCGTTGAAAGTAAAAACTCTTTTGCTTAAGCTGATGCAGTCATAATAATTTCTTAAAAACTCTGATTCAACTAATACATTATATTTTCTTATTTCTGCAGGAGAATCAGTTGAACTCTTATGTTTTGCTCTTACAATTAAAGAGTATTGGCCTACAAACATTGTTGGCGTTACTTCAATTGTTTTTGTTCCTCCTTCTTCTAAAATTACAGTTGAATCTGAAACAGAAATTTCGGGTGCGCCCTCTAATTCAATTTGAACTTCTGCAGGACAGTCATTCCTTATTTCAATTGTTCCTTTTCCTGGTGAATTAAATCCAAACTGGTAATTTAATGCTGGATTGAATGCAGTTGGATTAGTGTATTGTCCCATATGATAAGTGTGAGGCCATTGCTGGCTTCTCCAGTCTCCTGCTGCAACCACATTTTTGTTGTTGAAAACGCTTCCAGGGGAAGCATTTGGATCATAAGGATAATCATAAAAAGGAAAATTCCTGTTTAAAGTAGTTTGAGTATTAGGATTAAATAAATAAGGCAAAGTGTTTTGCGGACTCTGTGCAAAGTATTGATTCATATGCCCCCAGCCTTGATTATAGTAATTCATTTGTATTCTCATTTGAGTTGAAGAAGGCTGTATTCTTAGGCATTCACTTAACTCGCTTATTTGAACTTTTACTTCTATTTTGTCTTTAAGTATTTCTTCTCCTGATTCAGTTGGATTAACTGCTTCAAAATAAATTACTGCTGTACTGCTTCCTAATGGAATGTCATCAGGAGAAATCCTTAAAGTCAGGTTTTCTTCTTCTGTATGCGGATTAAATGTTTCCGCCAAAACCTTAAATGAATTATTTAAATTAACTGCTTTTGATTCTTCTATTAATGGATTTAATGTGAATTCTCCTATTGCGTTTTCTTTCCATACAACTTTTGCTTTTACATTCTTTAATGCAATGTTTTCTCCTTCCACTGTGCAGGAATTCCTTAAAACAAATTTGTTTTCTCTTGCGTTTCCTTCAGTTAAAACATTCCATTCATTTGGAAGAACTGCAAAGCAGTCAGGTGAATCAACTTCTCCTCCTAATCCAATTGTTATTTCAATTGGAATGCTTGCAGTCCATTGTTTTCCTGCTTCAAGGTTTTCAAGCACAATAATTATTTCTCCTTTTATAGAAGTTATTTGAACGGCTTTTCTTCCTTTTTCTGTTAAACCTAAATTAACTAAAATTTGTTCTTCGCTTCCAATCAACAAATTTGTTTCAGTGAAATCTGAAATTTCTGCGTCAACTAATCCTTTAAAGGAATCAGTTAATTCAACTCCGATTATTGTTAACGGCATTTCAGTAATGTTTTTCAGAGTAATATCTCTTGTTATTCTTCTTTCAGGTTTTTTTGCATTAAAAGTTTCTTTTATTTCTGTTGGCATAAAAGAAACAATGTTTTCTTTTACTTGAATTATTTTTTCTGTTGGATTGAATCCTGCTTTTTCTGCTGTAATAATTATTTCGGTTCCTGCATTTAATGGCTCAAAAGAATAAGCATAAATCCCTTTTGAATCTGTTTTTCCGATTGAAATTATTTCGTTGTCTTTTTTTATTTTAACTGTTGCTTCAATTAAATCATTTTCTTGTTTCTCAGCTAAATGTACTAATAAATTGTTTTGAATAAACGGCAGTAAATTTTTTGGGGAAGTTTCTATTTTCATGTTTTTTGCCATTGCAACTTCTGCTCTGATTGGATTAAACAATATTTTTTCTTTTCCTAAATTCAGGCTTTCTCCAAACAAACTGAAATCAATTCTGTTTGTTCCCTCGCTTTTTGTTGTAAAATTAATTTTGCCTGAAATTTTTTGTCCTTTGGAAATAGTTCTTGTTGGAATAATTATTTTTCCTTCAGCGTTTTTTTGGATTCCTTCTATTTCATATGAATTTAATTCCAGTCCTTTTCCTTCTATTGCCAGTTCGCTGTTTGAATAACTTTTTTCGTTTATGCTGATTATATTGAATTCTATTTCATAATTGCTTGAAATTTTTGCCGGAAACGAATCAACAATATTTGTTCTTGTTGCATTTGCTATATCTCTTACTGTAAAGCTTGTGCAAAAGTTTTCTGAACACAAACTTGATGCCCCAATTTTTAATGGTTCATGCCTTGTTTCTGCATACAATGCCTGTTTTGCTGTAGTGCTTTCTGTTTCCTGTAATTCTTCGTCGAAAGGATCTCTTTGGTAGCCTGAATCAATTACCCATCCTCTGTAAGCTATTTCTAAAGGAGAACCGCTCAATAAATCTTTTACTTGAATTACTGTTTCAATTTCATATACTCCTTCTTGAACGTCATTAAAAATCACATTTGTCCATTTAGCGTTTCCTGAAGTTAAATGGCTTGAATCAATTCCATAACCTGTATTGGGATTAAAGGTTGTTCCTTTAATTATTTTTGCGTTTGCAGCACTAATTTTTTTAATATACAAATCGTCTTTTTCCATTGTATTATTCTGGTTTTTTGTGTCTTCTCCTGTTCTTATATGAATTCCTGCTTCATTTGAATAAACTCCTTTTGGAATCATTAATTTAAATACTGCTTTGTATGTTTTTCCCTGATTGACTGTTTCGTCTTCCAGAGTTTCTCCGTTTAATTTTAGTTCCTCTAATTTTACTGCAAAAGAATTAATTGAATCCTCTAATACAATTGTTTTTTCTTCTGTTCCGTCAAACATTTGAATTGGTGCACTAATGTAATTTGAGTGCCCTGATTCATTCACTTCCAAAAAAACTTTTTTGTCTGCTCTTATATTAAAGCTTTTTTTGCCTTCAGTGTCAGTGGAATATCTTGCATATTCTTTTCCTGTAAAATAATCAATTACTTTTACTGTTGCTGACTGAATTGCCTGTTTTTCTTTATCCAATATAATTACATCCAAAGTTCCCTGCCCGATATTCAAAGTAATTGTAATATCCTGAGGTTCTTTTTCTTTTATTGTGATTTTTCGTGAATCTTTTCCTTCAAATCCTCTTTTTTCTGCACGAATAATGTATTCTCCTTCAGGAACTCTTTCAAACACTGCTTTTCCGTCAAAACCAGTTATTTTTTCTTCTCCAACAATATTCAAAGTTAATGCATCTTTTAAGAAAATTTTAGTGTTTTCTACAGGCTGTCCTTTTTCATCCACTACACTTACATTTATTGCTCTTTTATTTGAAGGAGTTGCTTCCTTCAAAACAAATTCAAAGTAATCCGCTGAAGGCAAAACATTTTTTGAATCAGAATTCAGATAATCAGGATGAGTGACTGAAGCAGAATAATTAATTTGCTCTGAAACCTTAAAAATTGCATTACCGCTTGAATCAGTTCTTTTGTCTCTTAATTCTGCTCCATCTTTAAACAATTTAATTAAAGCATTTTCAATTGGATTTCCTTCAATGTTTTTTACTTTAATTTTTATTTCTCCTATTATTCCTTCCTCTAAAACAATTTCAAATTCTTGATTCATGTTGTTTGAATTAATTGTCAAAGTTGTTGTTTGTTCCCTTGAATCATAATCTTTCCATTTTCCTGTCCAGTCGGTTGTTCTAATATAATAAGTTCCGAATGAAACTTCTGCTGAACACATTCCATTATAAGTTGAACAAGAATTTTCTTCTATTGTGCTTCCGATTGGAAGAGCCATTGCTTCTATTCCATTCAATAAATTTCCTTGTTTGTCCATTACAGTGAAATCAATTATTCCTTTTTCTGTTTCATTTTCTTCCAAATAAATTTTGATTAAAGAAGTGTCTGCAGTAAAATCACAGTCTTCGCAGGTTTTTCCGAATGGTTCAGCTAAAATTGTTCCGCAGTCTGCAGGAACATCATTTAATTGAGTTGAACCAGTGTTTACGGTTATTGTTTCATTCCATTCGTTGTTCTGGGAACAATTAAATCTTACAGTTAATTCTTCTTCAAGGAGTTCGTTTCCTTTTCCTAAAAGCTGGACTTCAATTGGCTGCATTACGCTTGGATTTAATTCAATTGTTCCGCTTTTTTTTTCTGCATCAAATTTTTTTGTTTCTTTTTTGAATCCTGTTTTTTCTGCGCTGACAGTAAACTCTTTTCCAATAACAACATTTAATTCAGCTTTTCCGTCTTCATTTGTCTGAACAATTTTTTTTTCTTCATTAACATAATAAGTTATTACTGCGTCTTCAACAGGAACGCTTCCATCATTTACAGTTAATTCAAATGAAGTGGTTGTTTGAAGAATGCCTTCTCCTGACAAAATAAAATAAATTCCGGTTAAAAGTGCAAGCAGTAAAATCAAAAAAACAGGAAAGGAAGGAATGCTTTTTGATTCAATAAAATCAATGGCTTTATATACAGGAATTCCTGCTTTATCCAAGCCATCCATTAAATCATAATATTTTTCTTCTATTCCGGAATAAATCTCTTTTACACCCATAAATACCTTTCCCCTTGCAATTATGTTTACGTTGTATAAATAATTACTTTTGTGTATTTAATTCTTTATATAGTTTTGTCTTTTTTTTATTTTAATTTCGTTTAATTCAGCTTAAAGGTTTGCATCCTCCGGTGCTTTCTCCTATGCCGAAATCAGTTCCTTCGCTGAATTCATATCTTTCACAAATCCATTCATTTCTGTTGCAGGAATTGTTTGTTTCATTTTGCAGTCCGCAGGTTGTGCTGTTAACAAAAAATTGTTTTGTTTGATGAAATTTTTCTTCAGTTGAATTTGGAGTAAATTTGTTGTCAACAATTTTAATTACATAAACTGGTTCTTTTGTTTTGTCTATAATATAATTCTTGTTTTTTTCTTTGAATGCAATGTTCACTTCAACTTTTGTTACTTCAGTGCAGGTTCCGTAATCTGCACTATAGTTGTCTGAAAAATCAGAAAAGCAAGGGCTGTCTTCTGAAGTCTTCTGAATTACTTCTCCTTGTTCATTTAATCCTATTCCATATTTTCCCCATGCATTCCCCCATTCCATAGGACAGCTTCCATCAACATTTGCTCCATAAGAATATTCTGTTGCATTATCTAATTGAATGCTGTTAATTCCTTTTTGATTTATTTTAACTGAATTTCTTGCCCAGTCTTCTATTTTAATTGAAACAGAACTTTGGTTTGAAAGCATGCATGAAAAAGCAGAAGAAGAAATATTTTCTGCTTCATCCAAAATGAATTCATCTTTTGTTCCGTTTACTTTTGGGTCAAGATAATTTTCTGATGAATAATTGTTTCTTATAATTTCGCATAATCTTCTTGCAGTTAATTCCCTTAAAGCCTGCTGTTCGCTTGTTCTGTTTCCCATTAAAAATTCATCTATTACAGGAATTTGCTGGTCTGCTTCTTGTTCAGTGCACATTCCTCTTTCTGCCATGCTTGAACTGCAAAAAATTTCTGTTTGTGTTTGATAAGCGTTTCCTGAAGGGCAGGGAACATCCATGTTTTTTTTTAGCGGAGAAACAAAAGGATTTTTTCTTATATTGCAGTACCCTGGATCACAGAAACCTAATTTCATTTCTTCTATTTCGTTGTGAATTCTTAAAGAAAACAACCCGTAATTTTCTTTCCATGTGTTTGCTTCTTCTTTTTCAAACTCTAATGCCAGTGCTCTGGATTCAGCCAAAGCTTTAAACAACCTGATTGGAATATAAATTTTTATGTTTCCTTTTGGAAAAATTGATTCCTGCAAAACCCTGTCAGTTCTTGGATTATAAATTTTTATTTGTGGAAAAGATTCATAGGTTTCCTCACTTATTTCTTCTATTTTTAAATTCAAATAAAATGTTCCAATACAATTTTTTGGGTTTCCGTTTTCGCATTCAACTACTTCAAAAAAATTTCCTGAATCAACGCTTTTTTCAAACATTTTTTGCAGGGATTCAGTTAAAATTCTTCTCTGTTCTTCTGAAGTTTTTCCTTTATGAACTATTGAAATTTCATAAGGTCCCACAAACCTTTTTTGAGGCCATGATTCAATTAATGCATTGCTGATTTGCTCTGTGAATGCTGTTCCTCCTCCTGCTCCAAAAAATCTTTCTCCAAAGCGTTCTTTCATTTCATTAAAAGAGTCATCCAAAGGATAAATTGTTATTTCATTTTGTTGTACAAAAAAATATGATTCCATTGTTTTTCTTAAAGAATAATTAAATGTCTGCAGTGCTTCTGCCCTGCTTAAGTCTGCCATTGCCTGCATTTCTGCTTGTTCTTCTATATTAGAAATTAATTCTGTTCTGTCTCTTTCTGCTTTAATCATTGTCTGAACAATCATTGCAGTCAATAAAATTAATACAAATGAAACCAAAGCAGTAAACAAAGTGAATCCTTTTTTATTCATTCATATTCCTTTAGTTTTATTGTTTTTTTATTCTTTACTCGTTTTTTTCTTTTATTGCTTTTTGGTATATTTCAATTAGTTCCTGGCTTAACATTTCCGGTTCTGATTCACATGAATCTGAATCAAGTCTTTCTGAATTCTTTATGTTTGCTAAATTTTCGGATGCAACTTCAGAATAAGTGTAAATTGGTTTTCCTGTATTATATCCTGCTTTTATTTTAACTTTGTATGTTTTTCCTTTTTCAAATTCTATTGCATTTAATTCTGCTTCAGGTTCATTGATTTTGTCATAGTCGCCCATTAATGCATTTGCAAGCATCCATCCTGCTATTCCTCCAGCCATTGTTCCTCCGCTTCTCAAAAGCCCTTTGGCAAGCCTTGACCATTTCGGATTTTTTGCTGAAAATGCTTCCAGTTTTGTTTGTTTGGAAACTGCTTGTTCTTGTCCTAATTGTTTTGTTATTGCTTTTTGTGATGCTCCTGAAGGGGCTTTTATTGTTTTTTTTGCTTGACTGATGTCATCAACTGTTTTATCTACAAACTTGTTTTTCATTTCTAAAAGTTTTTTTCCTTCAGGGGTTGCAGGATTTGCTTTTGCATCAACTTTTGCTCCCCAGTCTTCAATTCTTTTTATTAATCCTGTTTCAGCGTCTCCTGCGATTCCGTCAATTATAAAAGAAGGATTTCTTCCGCTTCCAAGCCCTCCGACAGTATTTCTAAATGTTTCATCTACAAACATTTGAGCATTAATTCCTCTTCCCTGAACTCTTGTTTTTCCTATAGCTTTAATTAATTCATCATAAGCTGAATCAAATCCAGTATAATTAGGATCGGTTATTCCTTCTATTAAAATTCTTTTAGATCCTGTTATAGGCACTTTTATTTCAATAAATCTTTTTCCGGCAACATCAATTGTTTTTCTGAATCCAGGCACTTTAATTGGCTTTGCTGTGTCTGCATAAGTTCCTATTTTTGTTATTTCTGTTTTTGTTAAAGTTTTTTTGGCGCCATTGTATCCTGAAATATCTTTTTTTATTAATGAAAATTCGTCAATTAATTCTTTGTCTCCGATTGAAGCTAAAGCGTCTGCGGTTTCTTTTGCTTTTTTTGCTTCCTCGCTTAAAGGAAGAACATTTTTTATAGTTTCTTTTGCGCCTTGATTGATTGCATGAAGTTTAACGGTTTCCCTGAAAAACTCGTCGTTGCTTAATCCTGTTCCTTTTTGGACTTCTTCTAGTTCGCCTGCATCAATTCCTATTGATTTTAATCCTGTTTTAAATGAATTTTCAGTTATTTCTTTTACTTCTTTTCCTGAAGAAAAAGCAGCAATTCCTATTGCAGGAGCTGTTCCAAAAAGCATTTCTTTTGCAATCATTCCTGCTCCAAGGGTTCCGCCTGTTGCTGCAGCAGTAATTGCAAACCCTGCAATAGAACCTATTCCGTATCCAACCAAACCCCATGCTTTTCTTTCATTTATCTGGCTTTGCCTTTGAGCTGAAGGGCTTTCTTTTGGATGCTTTAAATAATATGCATTCATTAAAACTTCAAACGGAATTTTGTTTGGTTCTCCCTTCCAGTCAATTGTTGCATAATAGTTTCCGGGCTTGCTTATTTCTTTGCTTCTTTCAATGAATTCAATTGGGCTGATTGAACATACTCCAAACTGCAGGGTTTTTTCTTTTAATCCTGTGACATTTAATTTTAATTTAGAGTTTTTTGCCAGCCTTGGGTTTTCTGAGCCAGTAAAACAAAGCTTGAATTCAAATTCATAGTTTGTGCCTGCTTCCTTCCATTCCACGTTGTTTAAATTAAATTCTGTTTCTCCTTTGTTGGTTATTTCTCTTCCGTCAGAATACTTAAAGACGGTTTCATTTTTTTGTATTCCCTGCAGGTTTTCATTAACAAAATCAAGAGAAAGTTCTGCTTCAGGAGCATTTAATTTGCTTGACATTTTTAAGTCAACACAGTTTTCTGCATTAGGATAAAGATTAACAAAGTTTTCTGTTTCTATCCACTTCAAGTTTGCTATTTCAGAAATATTTTTAACTGAACCTAAAATCAAATAATCCATTTCACTTGAAATGCATCCTTGTTCTATTTTTCCGTTTTTCAGGTTTGAAATAATTAAGCCTGCTTCTCCTGCAATATCGTTTTGTATTTCTTCGCTTGAATTAAAATACTTATCAGTTATGTATACGTCTATTTGTTTTGGTGTATTGCTTGCTCCGCTTCTTTCTATTTCTATTTTTACTATTCCTTTTGTTTGATCAAAGCTTCCTTTGCTTACTCTTATTAAATTATTTTCCTGATTTTGTGTTACTCTTGCTCCTTGATTGTCTTTGAATAAGGTTTTTGAAAAACTTTTTTGGAGTTCTTCTATTTCAGGATTTCTTATTATTAATCCAAGCCAGCTTCCGTTTCTTCTGCTTGGACTGTAGTCTTCGTTTACCGGCAGAAAGTTCATGAAATTTTGTATTCTGTTATAGCATTCTGGTGTTTCTTCTCTGCTTCCTTCAATTTTTAACAGCAGGCTGACTGAATCTTTTCTTATTTCGTTTCCGTTTACTGCTACTGCTCCAATAAATTTTGCCTGATATCTTCCGCATCCTCTTATTGACGGCAGTAACAGCAAATGTTCTCCGAATGATTTTCCTGCTGTTGAATACAATTCTTGTTCTGTTTCACCGTGCCTTATATACAGGCTTTGTATTTCTTTTGCTCCTAATTTTTTTATTTCGCTTTCAAGCATGCTTGTTGTTAAATTATCGTTTTTGAAATAAAATTCAAATGATTCTGTTGTTATTCCCATTGCTCCGAATGAACAATAATCTTCAATTAAATTGCATTTTGCTCCTAAATTTTCAACGCTTTTTACATCTGATATTCTTAACTGCGCTTTTCTTAATTCTTCTTCTATTTTTTCTGCTAAAAATCTTCCTAATTGTTGTGCATCACAGTAGCCTTGTCCGCAGTTTTCTGACTGCTTTGGAAAATAAACTGCTGTTGTTTCTGGTTTATCGCAGTAATCTAATGTTGTTTCGTTTTCCCATTTGCAGGGCTCGTTTTCGTTTCCGCATTCCCCTGAACCTTTTCCTATTGCTATTTCTATTTCAAAAGGCATTGAATGAATTGTTTTTGCAGGCATTGATTTTTCTCCTATTCCTATTACTTTTATTTTTATTTTTTGGTTTGCTTCTGATTCTTTTGTCAGCCTTAAAATGAATTCATCTTTTGTTCCTGGAGGCAGAGTGTATCCTGAATCAATTAAAGTTATGTTATTTCCTCCGATTTTTTCCGGTTCAATTCCTATTATTCTTACTGGTTCAACGCAGTTGTTTACAATATTTAAACTTTTGTCTATTGAACCAAATTCTGCGTTCGGAGAATTGAACAGCATGTCGTCTGACCATGCTTCCAAGCAACTCCAGCCTGCGCTTACATTTACAAATACATTTATTTCTCTTAACGCATATTGTCTTCCGTTGATTGTTCCTGACACAATTATTTTTCCTGTTATTCTTTGGTTTTCTGATGTATTGGTTTCTGCTTGAATTACTGCAGGCGGAATTAATGCCATTCCTCTTCTTAATTCTGGAACATTTCTTCCTTCACTGTATCCATAACTTACTGTTATTTTTGTGTTTGCAGGTTTATTGAATTCTGTTGCAAAAGTTAAATTTGTAATGTCTGCTAAACCTGTATTTCTTATATACAGCGGATGAACTGCTGTTGCTTTTTCTTTTTGTTTGCTTTGAGTCAGCCATAATACAACTGAAGGACTTGCTTCTAATGCAAACATTTCATGCCATAAAATTATTCTTGCAGGAATGCTTTTGGTTAACTGCCTTGACGCCAAAAACAAATCGTAATCTAATTCATTTTGTCTTGCATAATTTCTTTGTATTTTGTTTATTACTCCTATTTTGATTGTTTTTACTTCGTCTTTTGCTATTTTTATTGTTCCTGAACTGAATTCTATTTCTTTGTCTGAATGGTTTTTTGGATGAACTTCTAATTCAAACTGCAGTGCCTGATTGCAGTTGTTTTTTAATCCTAATTCAAGTTCTTTTGAATTGCCTCCTGCTCCAATCAAGTATTCTTTTAATTCTGTTTTATCAAATTCAAGGCAGTCTTCTTTGAGTTTCTGGTTGTAGTTTGCTTTAATTTTTGTTTTTGTTTTTATTGGAATTCCTTCAATGAATCCTGTAATTATTATTTCTGCTTCTCCGTGGAATACTGCTGTATTTGTTCCTGAATACTCTAATATTATTTCTGTCTGGTTTTCTTCTTTTGCTGAAAGAACTGCAGGAGGATTAACGCTTAACTTAAATTGTTTTGGGAAATTTCCTGAAGGAATTATTTCTGCAGTAATTCCTTCAATTGTTTTTTCAGTTAAATTTTTTATTTGAATTCTTTTTGATGTAAACAAGTCTCCTGAAGGAATATTTATTTCTGCTTCTGATTCTATTTCAAGTCCTTCTCCAAATTCAATCTGGAGTTCTTTTTCTTTTGTTTTAAATTTGTCTGCTTTTATTTTAATTAAATAATTTCCTGCTTCAAGATTGTTTTCTATTCTGTATTTTCCGTTTCTTCCGTTTAATTCGTTTCCTGTAATTGTTTTTTCAAGCCTTCCTTTAATATTATAAAATTCTATTTCCGCGTTTTCTATTCCTTTTCCCTGATTGTCTTTTACGTTTATTTCAAAATCCTGTCCTTTTCTTGCTGTTTCTGGAGCTTGTATTTCCATTTTCTGTTCTTCAAATACTTTAAAATAAAAGTTTTCTGTCATTGAATCTTTTGGAGTCAATGCAATTGATTTAATTGAACTTTCCCCTGTTTTTTTTGCTTTAAAGTATACTCTTATTTTTGTTCCTTCTCTTGAAATAATTTCCTTGAATTCAATTGAAGTATCGCTTTTATTGTTGTCTATAAACTGGCTGAATGAATTAACTTCTTTTCCTGTAAAACCTATTTTTGGGTTTTCTTTTGAAGTAGTAATCCTGAAAGTTGTTTCAACTGAAAGTCTTGCTTCTGCATTCATTTCCAGTGCATAAACTTTTCCTTTTACTGCAAAAAAATCTTTTTTGTCATATACTCTTTCGTCTTCGTCTTTCAAAACATATTCAATGCATGCTTCTTCCATGCATTCAGGTTCTGAATCATAGACTTTTATTTCTATTTCTTTTGTGTCTGCATATAATGCTTGTTTTTCTTCTGTGGTTTTTTCTTTTTCAAGAACTTCATCAAAGGGATTCCTGTAATAGTATCCGTCTGCATAACTCCATGCCCTGAACTGCATTCTTATTGTTTGATGTGAAATTAATTCTCTTGCTTTAATTCTTACTTTAATTATTTTTGTTCCTTCTGGTTCATTGAAATATAATTCAATAAACTTGTTTAGTTTTCCTCCTTGTCCTGAATTAGAGTAATCTATTTCCTGGTAGCCCGGGGAAGGATTTGGAGTAAAGCTTCTTCCATAAAAATACTTGTTTGTTGGTGCATCAAATCCTGTTATTCCTATGTCTTCAGAGTCAGCGTATTTAATTGAATCAATTCCTGTTCTGAAATGAATTCCTCCTGATTCAAGGCCTTTGCTCCATTCAGTTTTAAATTTTAAAATGTAATCTTTTCCTTTGGTTATTCCTTCAACTTCGTTTCCTGCAATATCATATGCTCCTAAAAATTCAATGTTTGGAGTTTTTTCTGTGTATTTTCTTGCATCTAAATCAACTTCAATCTCTGTTTTGCCTTCTAAGTTTATTTCTTCTGAGTATTTTGTTCCATCTTCTTTTGTTAATTCAAATTCAACAAAATTGCTTTCTCCTGCTTCAAATAAAATTTCTTCTTCTATTTCTCCGTCAAATAATATTTCTCCTGCCTGATTTTTAATTATCAGTGTTCCTTTTGTTATTTTTCCTTGTGCATCAAAAAATTTAATGCTTTTAACTGAATCCTTTTTTTCCAGTTTTATTATCATGTTGTTATTGTTTTGTGATTTTATTTCAAGGGATTGTGTTCCCTGAAGCAAATCTTTTACTGCTTTAACTGTTATTTCTGCATCTCTAGGTACAGTTAAAGTGAATTTTCCGTTTTCGTTTGTTTTTTTTGCTTCGATTCCAAGAGGAACAAAAAATGCTTCATTTGAATCTCTTTTAGTAAAATAAAGTGTTGCGTTTGCAACAGGTTTTTCATTAAAGTCAACTACTATTATTGCTAATTCTCCTGAATTTTTTGCTGTTGCTTTAGTTAATTGAATTATTTCTGTTTCTTTTTCTATTTTTTTTGTTTCCGGAAGATATCCTTCTTTTTCTGCTCCTAAATAATATTCTTCTTCTTTTTCAAGTCCTTTGAATTCAGTTAACCCTTCATACAAAGTCGTGCTGGAATTAATTATTTTTTTTTCTGAATCAAACAAAGTTATTTTTGCACCAACTGCAGGATTTTGTGTTTCAGCATAAACTGCTTTTATTTTGATTTCTTTTCCGCCTTTTTCTAATTCTACTGCGCCTAAATTTTCTTCTTCGCTTCTTAAAGTAAATTCATTTGATTCAAATAATTTGTAGCCTTCTTTTTCTGCCGTAAATCTTACTGCAATTCCTTTCGGAAAATTTTCAGAATAAACTCCTTCTGAAATAATTTTTTCGTCTATTAAGTCATTGCTTTCTGCGTCATAAACTTTTATTTTTGCGTTTTCAATTAATTCTCCTGTTTCTTTGTCAAACAAAGTTATAATCAGATTGCTTTCTCCTTCAAATGCCAGTTCTTTTGGGTTAAGGTAAATTGATTTTGTTTCTTCTGATTCAAATGAAATTACTCCTGTGTGTTCATAATACGAGTCTGCTTCTGCTGTAATATATATGTCTTCTTCTAATGGCACATCCAAAAATTCAATTAATCCTTCTGAATTTGATACTGCGTCTTTTATTATTCCTTTCCATTCAATTGATGCTCTTACATTTGAAACAGGGGTTTCTGTTTCATAATCATAAAATTTTATTTTTGCTTTAATTGTATTAATTATTTTTTTTAAATTTAATTCTGCTGTTTCTTTTTTGTTGATTACTTTTATTTTTGTTTCATCTGATTCAAATCCCTGTTTTTGTGCAGTTATTGTGAGTTCTGCTCCTCCTTCTACCTTTACTTCAATCAGGTCTCCATTGTTTTTTATTCCTTTAAATATTTCTTTTTCTGTTGAATCAACTATTTTTATATTCACCTGGCTTAATCCTTTTCCGTATGAATCCACTAAATTTAATTCAATTTGCGCATCAAAGTTTGCTCCAATTACTCCAAAGCCGAACACAACAAACAATAAAACTGCAATTAATGCAATGCTTAAAGGAAAAAAGGGAATTCCTTTTTCTTCTATTGGATCGATTAATGTATAAACAGGAAGCCCTTTTTCTTCAAGAAAATCAAAGACTGAATAAAACTTGTCTTCTATTTCTGTGTATATTTTTCCTAATGTTTCTGAAATCACGTTCTGCCTCTAAAAACCTTTAATAGTTATGAATAATTAGTTTTTAATAGTATTTAAATCTAGCGCGGTTCTTTAATAAAAACCAAAAAAACTTATATTTTGTTTTTAATGCTTTCAGGAATTCCTTTGACTGACAAATAATACCATGCAAAATAGTATCCTGCAATCAACACAAACAATGAAATCCTGAACAATAAATCGTGTGCTAATTCAATTGTCTGCAAATCTGTTTTTTTAATCAAAAAAACAGTAATAATTATTCTTGCAGTATTAAACAAAAAGGTTGTAATGCCTGCTCCGATTACCCCGATTGCTTTTTTTTCTTTTGTTATTTCTCCTGTTGCAATTACTGCTGAAGCCAGCACAATGAATTCCATTAATCCAGTGCATAAATAACTAATTTGAATTGAATAATTTTCAAACAAAATTAAAACAGGTTCCTGAAAAACAATTTTTCCTCCGGTAAAAACTGCAACTGCTTTTGCAGTAATTAATTCAATCCATTCCAAAGGAATAAATGAAATCAAAAAAGAAAGAAAAACATAAAAGAAAACCAGAATTAAAACAAACTTTCCTACCTGAACTATTTTTTTGTCCATTAAATTTAATTTAATCAGCAAAGTATTAAATATTCTTTTTTTTATAATTTTTTGCATGGCTGGAGTAATTGATTCATTTGCATTCATTCTAAAAAAAAGCTTTGACTTAAAGTTATGGCTTTATTTTCTGCTTATTTTAATTATTGCAGTTGTTTCTTTTGGAATACTCTTTTTTGTTTTTCTTTTTATTGGATTTCTTTTATTTTTAATTCTGCAGTTTTCGCTTGCAGGATTTTTGTTTTATTTTATTTTTTTTATTTTGTTTTTGGTTTCAATGTTTGCTTTGGGTTCAGCGGTAAATGGAGTTTTATTGAATTTTGCAAGAGATTACATTCATTCAGGCAAAATCGATTTAGGGCTGGCTTTCAATAAAACTAAACCAAGAATTTTCACTGCAGTTAAAGTTGAGGTAATTGTCGGAATTTTCTTTTTTGCAGTTTTTTTATTATTTTTTCTTCCGTTTATTTTTTCTTTAATTGAATTAATTAATACTGCTTCTCTTAGATTTCTGATTGCGCCTAATTCATCTCAAATGCTTTCCCTGTTTTTTTCTGTTTTAGGTTCTCTTTTGCTGGGTTTTCTTTTGTATGGAATTTTCAGCATTATTGTTGCTCCGTTCAGCATTCTTTACAGGCAGATTCCTTTTTTTGAATCCCTTTCAGCGGTTGATTCAATTAAAAGAGCAGTTTTTCTTGCAAGAAAAAATTATTTTTCTAATTTAGGTTTTGCGGTTCTGGCTTTCATTATTACAGGTGTTTTTACTTTTGTTTACATGATTTTTTCTTTTGTTTTAGCTTTAACTAATGCAAGTCAGATTATATTTCTGATAATACTTGCAATTTTTTTAAGAATAATTTTAGAGTTTGCTTTTGTTTTGTGGACTACGGTTTTTAATTATCTGGTTTATGTTAAAGTTTATGAATTCAATTCAACTGAACAAAAATTTTTTCAGCCGAAAACTTTTCTAAAAACAAAACCTAAAACAAAATCAAAATCATTAAAGCCAAAGCCTTCAACAAAAACCAGAGTCAAGCCCGGCACAAAAAAATAAATCCTTTTTTTTTAAAGAAAAGACTTTAATATAACTTTCACCTATTTTTTTAGGTTTAAATGAAGATTGGAAACTTTGAAGTAGGAGATTATGCTGTTAAGGAATCAGGCGGAAAACGTCATTTAATTTTTGACTGCAGAAACTGCGTTTATTCTTCTTCTTTGACTGATGATAAAGCATGCCGTTATCATGTTATTTCTATTTTATCTCAGATTGAAGCAGACTTAATTGTTTTGGCTGAAGTTTATGAAAGAGTTTATAACCAGCATCAAACTAAATTGCTTAAAGAGATTGCAGAACTTATCCCGCGATTTGAATTAGAAAACTTGTGGGGTGTTGAAAATTTAGGTGAATCCGGAACCGAATGCGAAAAATTGTTTGGATTAAGGCATGATCTTTTAGTAAAAATTTCGCATGACTTAATTGCATTTGATCCAATACTTTCTTACATTACTTTGCTTTCCGAAATACAAAAAGAAAAACAAAAAATGAAAAACGAGAATTATGCTTCCTGTTCCAAACCATTCATTCAAACTTTATTGTATTTAAAACAGGAATTCGAAAAAACTGAATTGATTTCAAAAGCAAAACAAATTATTGCAAAATTAGAGGAAATGCCTGACACAAAACAATTATATTACTCTTTTTTTGAAGCTCAAGTCAAGCCTTCTTTTATTGGTTCAAGATTAATGTTTGAAAAAGCAGAAACACTTGAATTATTGGATGAATATTCTGTTAAAAAATCCAACGTGCAAATTTTTAAGCATCCGAACAAAGTTGAAAAACTTTATTTTTTGAATCCGCCTGAATATACTTTGCCTCCGGAAAAATATTTTGTGTTAAGCAAAACAAAAGAAATTGTTGCCACTTATCAGCCCGGCAAAACTTCTTTGTCAACTATTGCCAAAAGCAGAAAATATTTTGAAAGAGTTTATGAATCAACTATTTTTGATATTGCAAAACAAAACAATATTTCTTTGTCTAAAGAAGAAGTAAAAGAATTAAGTGAAATTGTTGCAAGATATACTGTTGGTTACGGAATCCTTGAAATTTTGTTGAGCGACAGAAATCTTACAGATATTTATTTGGATTCTCCGATAGGACAAAAACCTTTGTATGTTGTTCACTCTGAATACGGCCAATGCCAAACCAACATTTTGTATACAGAAGATGAAGCTGAATCAATGGTTTCAAAATTAAGGGCTATGTCAGGCAGACCGTTTGATGAAGCGCATCCTGTTTTGGATTACGATTTGCAGGAACTGGAAACAAGAACTGCTGTAATTGGAAAACCTTTGGCTCCTGATGGAATTGCTTTTGCTTTTCGTTTGCATAAAATGACCCCATGGACTCTTCCTCAGTTTATTGACAAAAAATTTATTTCTCCTTTGGGAGCAGGCCTTTTGTCTTTTTTTATTGACACTCAGTCAACTATGCTTGTAACTGGTTCTCGTGGTTCTGGAAAAACTTCTTTGCTTGGAGCATTAATTCTTGAAATTTTGCAGAATGCAAGAATTATTGTTCAGGAAGACACTTTGGAAATTCCTGTTTCTTACATGAAGGAAATAGGCTTTAATATTCAGAGAATGAAAACAAGGGCTCCAATTGGTACAGCTAAAAGCGAAACAGAAGTTTCTCCTGAAGATGCTTTAAGAACTGCGTTAAGGCTTGGTGATTCTGCTTTGGTTTTAGGTGAAGTTCGTTCAACTGAAGCAAGAGTTTTGTATGAAGCAATGCGTGTTGGTGCAGCAGGAAACATTGTTTTGGGAACAATTCATGGTGATTCAGCTTACAGTGTATGGGACAGAGTTGTAAATGACTTGAATGTTCCAAGCACTTCTTTTAAGGCAACTGATATAGTTGTTGTTGCCCGTCCAATTCGTTTTGGGGGCTCTCTGGAAAGGCAGAGAAGAGTAGTTCAATTAACTGAAATAAAAAAGGAATGGATTGAAGACCCTTTGCATGAAGGAGGCCTGCTTGATTTAATGCTTTTTGATGCATCAAAAAACAAGCTTGAATTACAGGAAGACAATTTAAAGGAATCAACTTTGTTTGATAGAATCCATAAAACTTATGGTTTGAGTATGACTGAAATGTGGGATTCAATTAAAATGAATTCAAATTCCAAGGCTTTTATGGTTGAATTAAAAAACAAACTGGGTTTCCCTGAATTGCTTGAAGCAGAAAACACTGTTCCTGCAGTCAACAAATTAATGTTAATGAAACAAAACCAGCTTGAAGAAAACGGTTCAGTTGACTTTGAAGAAGTTTTAGGCAAATGGAAATTCTGGTATAAAAATGATTTCGTTAAAAGACTGCATTCAAGAAGGAAAAAATAATGAGAAGAACCCAGAAAAAAGAAAAAGAAGTTTATGAAACCAGAAAAGTTTCTCCTGGAGAATTATATAAGGGAATTTCTTATTCAGGAACAAAATTTGGTGAAGAAACAAAATTATTAAAAAAAAAAGAGCATTGGTTTGTTGTTTTCTGCAAAAAATTTTTTAGTTCATTTCCTTCTCTTGGAAAAGGAGCAAAATATTCAAAAAAATACAGGGAAGCCATTGATTTCCTTGGATGGAATCTTTCTCCTGAAGAATTTTCTGCTTCAATTAAACTGACAATGATTGCTTCAATTATTTTTGCTTTTATTTTGTTTGTTTTAGCAATTTCTTTTGGGGCAGTTGAAGCAATAACAGAGTTTACCGGAAGCTCTTTGCTTGCTTATTTTTATCTTTTTGTTCCTTTAATTTTGATTGTTTATTTTGCAGTAAATTTTGTTCAAAAGTTTCCGTTGAATGAAGCAAAAGTTGAACAAGTTCGTGCATTAACTTTTGTTCCTGAAATCATGGGGTACATGATTATGTCCATGAAGCTTGTTCCTAATTTAGAGAAAGCAGTTGAGTTTGCTGCAACACACGGAAGAGGAAAAATTGCAGAAGACCTTAAAAAAGTTATTTGGAATGTTGAACTTGGCATTCATAAATCTTTAAGCGAAGGCTTGGATGAAATGGCTTACAATTGGGGAAAATTTTCTGATGAATTTAAGTCTTCTTTGATGATGATTCGTGCTTCGGTTTTGGAAACCAGTGAAGCAAAACGCTATCAGATTCTTGACAAAACAATGGAGCAAACCCTTGAAAGCATTAAAACCAAAATGGAGCAGTATGCAAGAGAATTATCTCAGCCTACAGTTGTATTGTTTTATTTAGGTGTTTTACTGCCTTTAATTTTAATTATTGTTTTGCCTGTTGGCTCTGCTTTTTCCGGACAAGGTTTAGCGAGGCCGGAAATCCTTGTTTTAATTTATAATATTTTAATTCCTGGCGCAACATTTGTTTTTGCTTTGAATGTTTTAAGAAACAGGCCTCCAACTTATGAGCCTCCGAAAATTCCTGATGGCCATCCTTCTCTTCCAAAAAAATATCAAATGAAATTAGGAAAAAATTTTGTTGATTTAAGGTTTGTAATGCTTGCAGTTTTAATTGCTGGAGCAGGCTTGACTTGGTTTTTTCATTCCAACGGAATAGTGTTTGAATTTGATCAAGAAAAGCTTACTATTATTCCTCCTGACAGAACAAAAGAATTTGTTTTGGAAAGAGTTAACCGGCCTGAAAACTGGTATAACGAAGATGGTCCTTTTGTCCAGCAGTTGATTTCAAGAGGAGTTGAACTTCAAGCCGCACAAAAAACTGTTGCTGCAGAAAAAGCAATGTTTTTTATGAAACCTGAAAATGATATTACTCCATACAATTTAATTTTTGGTTCGCTTTTAACTTTTGCTTTAATGTTTTTCATTTATTTTAATTTCACTTCAATTTACAAAAGAAAAGTTCAGGAAGAAACAATGGAAATGGAATCAGAATTTAAAGACTCCCTTTATGTTATTGCTTCCCGAATGGGAGAAAATAAGCCGGTTGAAGAATCTTTAAGGCATGCACAAAATTTTCTGCCTGATTATGTTATTTCCCAAAAGCTTTTCGGTAAAACCGTTGACAACATTAATTTATTAGGCATGCCTTTGGAGAACGCTGTTTTTGACCCGAATTATGGTGCATTAAAACATAATCCTTCTAATATAATCCGCAGTTCAATGAAATTGCTGGTTGATTCAGTTAAAATGGGAGTTGAAGTTTCTGCCAGAACTTTAATGTCTCTTTCACTTCAGCTTAAAAACTCTGAAAAAGTAAACAAAACTCTTTCAATTTTAGTTAAAGAAATTACGTCCACTATGAAAACAATGGCAGTGTTTATTGCACCGGTTGTTTTGGGTATCACGACTGCTTTGCAGAAAGTTGTAATGATTTCTATGGGTTCAATTATTTCTGAAGGATCCCTTGATTCTGTTTCAGGAAACATAAGCAACGTGGATTTAGCCGGAGCAAATTTGGGTTCAGGGTTATCCAGCCAGCTGAGTGCTTTTTCTTCTTCTATTTCAAGTTTTAAAATGGATCCCGAAGTTTTTGCTTCGCTTGTTTCTCCTGCTCAATTCACTTTTATTATTGCTTTGTATGTAATTGAAATAGTAATTATTTTAACTTACTTTACTTCCAAACTGGAAGAAGATAATAATGTTCTGGCTACTTTGAGGATTGCAAAAGCTTTGCCGGTTGCTTTGACTGTTTTTGTTCTGGCAATCATTGTTTCAAATTCAGTTGTTGGAGGCTTCATGTAAACCGTCACGCTCGTTTTATATGCGTGCACTGTCTTTGCTGTGCTAGACAGGGCTTAATAATTTTAAGGTGGTAAAATGGTTAATCAAAAAGGACAGTCTTTTGAAGTATTTAATTTGTTGATTGGAGCAATTCTTGCTTTGGCTATTCTTGTAATTATTATTTCTATTATTAATTATCTTGAAGAAATCAAAGTTGATTCAAGCCTTGAAGCAATTGAACAAAAATTAAAGAATGCTTCTCAGTCTCCTGATGGACGTATTTTTGTTTCAAATGAAGTTGTTATTCCAAAAGATTACAGTTTTAATTCAAAGCAGGTTTCAAAGATTTTGAATATTTCAGAGGAATGCGTTGAATTTGATTTTCCTCAGAACGCGAAATGGGCTGTTTATCCAAACAGTCCTGAACGAAACCTTGTTTTTTTTCCTAAGCGAATTGAAACAAATTTTTATGTTGTCTGCCAGTCTTCTGATGAAAGACTTTACCATAGTGATTTTTCTTTAATGCAGTGCCCTGCAGATTCGTGTGTTGAATTCTGCTGTCTGCTTTCTTTTGGAGTGAATCCTAAAACAGCTAATGAATGATTTCTTAAAACTAAAGCTTTAAATATTTCTTTGGTTTTCTTTTTAGTGGTGATGTTTTTATGTTAAACCAAAAGGGACAGGAGTTCAGTGTATTCAAATTATTAATTTCTGCTATTGTTGCAATAGTTGTTTTGACTTTGCTTTTGAATATTCTTGGAATAGTTGATTTTAATCCAAACACTGATCCGGCAGAAGCAGCAAAGAATCTTTTGACAAGCGTGGATAACTCTAATTTTCAGGAAAAGATAAGCGACAGAATTGATTTTACTTCTGAGAACAGCATTAATTCAAAAGCTTTATCTGATGCTACGGGTTTATCTGAAAACCAAATTTGTTTGCTTGTATCAGAAGAACTTACTGACAGAGGTTTTACTTCAAACGGAAAACTTATAACTTATGCCAACAATAGTTCTATTAGAGTTAAATTAGCAGGCATTTGTGCTGAAGCATCTGATTTCAGGGAAAACGATTTTTTATCATCATATACTAAAACCATGGCTGAAGAAGTTCCTGCAGATCTTGGGGATTGTAGTTTTGTTTCAGAATCAGATTCCACTGGAAGAGCATGTTTGATGGTTTTAATTCGTTCAAATGAATAAATTTTTAAGAAAAGTTTTAGCAAAATGTACAGCGTAAAAAACCGTACTCTCAAACTTATTTTTTTTTAATTAACTTTAAATACCAGTTTAGCCTTATTTTTTGTTATGGAATTATTAAAGGAAAATAAAGCGCAAAGCGAATGGAATTCTGTTTACATGCTGATAGTTTTGATTATTGCTGTACTGTTGTTGATTACTGTTATTAAGCCGATGTTTGAAAAAAGCCAGCAGATAAACAAGCCGATAGGAGGCTGATTTTTTGTTTTGCAGAGGACAAGAGGAAGCGCCTTTTCAGTTGCTAGTTGCAGTTATTTTAATGACTTTTGTTATTATTGTGGGCTTGAATGCAATGAATGAAGCTTCAAGAGAAAAATGTTTTAATAATACAGAAAAATTATTGAATGACTTAAAGCAGTCAATTGAAAAAACTGCTATTTATAAACAGCCGTCTTCTATTAATTTTAATCCTCCTGGATGCACTAAAAATGAATCTTTTGTTTTAATTAAATCAGATGAATCAAGAATTTGCAGTGAACTTTGCATGAATTCATCAAGCAGTTGTATTTTGTTAAGATACAAAACTGTTGAAATAACTGAAATTCAGGATAAATGCATTAACATTTCTTATGACACTCAATTCAGACATTATGCTGATGACTGGGATTCCGGATGCATGCATCTTGAAGGATACACTGGAATTTCAATTGATTCACAGGGTTTTATTCCGGGAGTTTATCAGTTTTTGTATTCTGAAACTTCAGGAACAACAAGCCCTGTTGTGTGTGTTTATATTAAAGAAAAAAATTGAGGTAATTTGAATGCTGGGTTTTACTTTAAGCAAAATAAATTTGTTGATTTTTGTAGTTTCAGTTTTTTCAATTATTTTGTTTTTTATTTTTAGTTTTTCAACTATTTTAATTGAAAACATTGCAAATGATTATGTAAGAATTCATGCACAGGATGCTTTTACTTTGGTTGGCTCGCCTTCTTTGTGTGCCTCACAAATTCATTATTTAAAAGATTCACTTGAATCTAATTCAGGGAATTCAGGAAGAGGATTATATTATATTATGGACATAAAGAAAGCTGAAGGAAATGAAATGAATAAAATGATTTTTGCTTTGGCTCCAAGGAAAACTCCTGAACAGTTTATGGCTGCTGCTTCTTTTGACACTGAAGCAGACATAAAATTTTTTGATTTTCAAGAATTAACCAGCAATAACTGTGATGAATTTAATGCTCCTGCTTGTTCTTCAATTAATCTTTATGATTCAAATATTTTGCTTGACCCTCAGGCTTTGCTTCCATCTAATGCATACGTTCTATTAAAAGAAGTTGTGTCAGGAGAAACAACTGTTTATGTTATTCCCTGCAGTAACAGGCAGGGTTCTGATTGCAGGGTGCTGTTTGAAAGAGCAGGCAATAAAATTCGTGAAGAGGGATTTAATTGTTCTTATGCAGATTGAACCAGAAAGCATATCTTGGCCCGATTGGAGATGACCTTCCTTCTTTGATTCCTTTAATGTTTGCTTTGGTGATTTTCTTTTCTTCTTTTTATTCTGCAGTAAATGTTTATAATGACAGGACAGTTGATTTTGAAAACGATATCGCGGTCGTGCAAATTTCTGCTTCTTTAAGGGGAACAGGATTAGTTTCTTCTTTGGAGCAGTTTCATAATTCCTGCAATGCATTAAATGTCAGACAGCCTTATTTTTCTGCGGGCTTAATTGACTTAAACAAAGATGTTAATATATTTGATTTAAGGGAAAATTATTTGTTTGAAGGCAGTGAATTATATGAATGTTCTAATGTTGTTCCTGAAAAAATTTTAACCAAAGAAAAAGTCCTTCAGCCTAATTCAAAGGTTGTTGTAAGAACTTATCCGTTAATTCTTCAAAGAAACGAAGTTTCTTTGCCTGTAAAGCTGGTGGTTGTTGCATGGGAATAATGAATTCAAGAGGACAGGCTGCAATAACTGATGCATTGTTTTTTTTGGTTATTGTAATGTCTTTGGTTGTATTTCTTTTCTTTTTTACTTCTCAGTACGGCAGAAGTGTAGGGGAATATTCTGATTCAAAGTATAGCTCTGATTATGCTTCCAGTGCACTGAAAACTGTTTTATATTCTTCTTTTGCAAGAGACGGTCTTCCTTTGTGTATTGAAGAAAGCTGTTCAAAGGAAGTCGATTTTTTGATTGCTGCAATTAAAGAAGATTATGCTGACGACAAAAACATTAATTATTTTAAGGATGAATTAACTGAATCAATTAAATTGGTTATGAAGCCTGTAAGAAATTCTTTTGATTTCATGCTGTTCATTAAAATTTCTTCTGATTCTGTTCCTAAATACCCTTATTTTTTTATTTCAAGAAAAGAGTTTTCTTATCAGGATCAAGGGCCTTTTGTTTCTGATGTTCAGTCTGAAGAAAAAAATTATTACTGTAATGTTTCTCAGAGTTCTTCTTTTAATCAAAATAAAATAGATGAATTTATTGTTTTTACCGGAGTAAAAGGACTGGCTGTTTCTTCTTTGTGGTTTCCTTTGGTTAATACAATCGAATACGATAAAGGAGAAATTGATTTGATTTTATGGAATCCCAAAGATTTTAATGAAAGCCAAAAAGTGTTTAAAGAATTGGACTGCCAGCTGATTGAATAATTATTTTTTGGTTACGTGTCCGCAGTGAGGACACAAATATTTTGTTTTGTTTCCTTCTTTGTGTTTTATTTTTGTGCATTTGTCGCAGTAAGCGTTTCCGCATTTGGAGCAAAAAATCAGTTCATTAAATTGCTGTCCGCAGTTAATGCATTTTCCTTTTTCTTTTTTTTCTGTTTCTTTTTGTGATTCAATGGTTTTTTTTTGAATTCCTTTTTTTTCTTCACTTAAATCCAAATCTAATTTAAATCCTTCAATTTCTTTTTTTTTCAGTTTCCCTGTTTTTGCTGGTTTTGTTTCTCCAAGCAAATCTTTGATGTTTGTTCCTTTCATTTCCGGAAACTCAATTTCATTTTTTTCTTCTGTTTTTTCTTTTCTTTTTCTTTCTGTTTCTTTTTTTGTTTCTTCTTTTTTGTTTTCTTTTTTTTCTGTTTCTGTTTTTTTAGGTTCTTCTTTGATTTCTTTTCTTTCTTTTAGTCTTTCCATTCTTCTTTTTTTCCATAAAGGAATTTCTTCTTTTCCTTCTTTTTTTCCTGCAATTTTTTTTGATATTTCTTCTGCTTTCTTTTTTTTCTTGTTCTTTTTTTCCTGTTTTTTTTGTTTTTTTTCTTGTTCTTTTCTTTTCATTTGTTCAAATATTGTTTCAGCTATTTTTTCCGGTTTCTCTTTTTGTATTTTAAGTTTTTCATTAAAATCTTTTTGTTTTTTTTTGGAAAGACTTTTAAGATTTTCAGATAACTTTTTTTCTTTTATATTTTTTTTCCTGTGAAATCTTTTAAGCCTTCGGGGTATTTTTTCTGCCATACATTAAATTAAAGCATTAGTTATTTATATTAGTTTTCTCTTATTTTTCCTGTTATGCCTAATAATTTTTTTATTGACTTGCTGGTATCTGTTTTTGATTTCCTTAGAGGAGCCTTTCTGCTTTCGGTTGTTATTTTTTTTCTTTTTTTAATCGGCTATTTTTTTTCCAGAAAAATTTTGGAAAAAAAATTTAATTTAAGCTGGATGCAGAAAACTTTTTTGAGCAGTTTTTTTGTTTTTGTTTTGCTTTTACTGGTTTTTTTTGTTTGGCCTGTAATTGAAGCTTTTTTGGCTGTTGATTTAGGTGTTGTCCCTGAACCTTTGAAGATGACTTTGCCTGAATTTTTTTATTTAATTGTCTCTCTTTTAGTTAAGCTTATTGTCGCTTCTTTTATTTTTTCTTTGCTTGTTTTGCCTTTGGCTTTTTTTGGGGTTTTTGTTTTTGATTTTATTTCCAAAAGGTTTAACTGGAATACGTTCATTAATTTCTTTTTAGCATGTTTTGCTTCAACCATTTTAGGGTATTTTTTGGTTTTGTTTTTGTTTCCATGGATTATTGCAGGAGCATTGTATTTGGTGTATTTTGGGTGAATGAATGAATAAAGTAAACGTTTTTTGGTCGGCATTTATTATTTCTTTGCTGTTGAATGTTCCGTTGTTTTATGCTGTAAGTTCAAATGAATTTTATTTTCAGGATGAATCTGAATTAATTGAAGAACCAGTTAACACTTTTTCTTGTTCTCAGAGTTCTCTTTCTCCTGAAGAAATTCAGGCTTTTCAGGAAAACATTCTTGAAACAGGTTTTTCGGGAGAAAATCTTTCTGCAGGCTCACAGCCTTTAAAGGATCGTGAAACACTTGAAAATAATACTGCTTTGCTTGTTTCTCCTGATTCAAATATTGCACAAAAAGTTGAGCTTCCTAATCAGGAGATTTCAGCTGAAGAAGTTTCTTATCTTTTAAATAATCGTTATGATGGAGCTTATTCTTTTGGTTTGCTTTTGAATGATTCTCTTAGATTAGGCCAGTGCAGGGATAATTCAGCTGACTGTCCTTTAATGGGAAACAATTTAACTTATAGAACTGATGGAGAGGGATTTAAAGAAGATTTTGTTTCTGTTTGGGGGGATTTAAAGGGAGTGGTTAATGACTGGTTTGGAAGCAAAAAAGATGTTCCTGGCGAACAGCTTCCTGAAGAAACAAAACAAAGGATTAAGGATTATTTTGAAGCTGGAGCTGAAGAAGATGTTGAAGGAACAATTGTTAAAAAAGTTCCCGGCGAATACATGTCTAACAGTGTTTTAACTGATGAATTCACTGCTTCTATGGGAACAACATGCAGGGATTCTTCTTGTACTATTTCTTTGTATTCTTTTTTTGATAAGCATTTCAATCAATGGTTTTCTTCTAATATGGTGGTTCAGACTGCAGGTCCTACTTTGTTGTTTGGAGCAAAAAAATTGTTTGGCTTGAGTGCAAGAAGAGGTTTGTTTGGAGCCCAGTTTATTGATGTTGAAAACACTAATTTAGTTAAGAATATGAGAATGAAAATTTGGGGTCCTGATTCTTTTTTTTCAGAAAAACTTGGTTCAAGGATTATTCAGCAAAAAAACAAGTATGATGGTTTTCCAGAGTTCTATAAAGAGTTTGTTCAGAATTCTCTTTATGAAAAAGGAATGGCTGACAGCGACGACACTTCAAGGATTCTTGCTAAATTTCTTGACCCTAAAACTTCTCCTTTGTATACTAATGGAACGATTTCAATTGAAAAAAAGAAGGCTTTTGTGCAGTTAGCAAAAG
The DNA here is from genome assembly GCA_964608675.1 of uncultured archaeon. GTDB lineage: Archaea > Iainarchaeota > Iainarchaeia > Iainarchaeales > 1-14-0-10-31-34 > 1-14-0-10-31-34. Next base: position 36,257 of record CAZSOZ010000003.1, read on the forward strand.
ACCTTAAAAGATATACTACTACTGCGGATTGGTATGGTCAGGCAGCAAAAAGGGAAATGGATGACATAATTGAAGTTTTTGGAAGAGAGTCTCCTCAGGGAATTGAAGCAAGAAGATTATATGGAGCAAAAATGTCCAGATTGTATGGAAAGTTTGATGATGATTTGGATGCAGATTTCCCTAATATGATTGCAATGCAGGAAAGGCTTGGATTATGGAATAAAGGATTAAAGAATGCCAGAACAGGAAACGTTCAAACTATTGCTGCTGACAGCGATGTATGGAACAACATAATGAAATGGTTTGGTGGACACGGAAAATATGATTTTTCTTTAAGGGATGTAACTGATTTTGAGCCCGGAACTTTTGCTAATGCTGCAAGGCACTGGCATGTAAGAGGAGATGATTTAGTTTATTATAAACTTAAACCTACTTTGACTTCTGATGTTATTCCAAGAGGAGACTTAAAGGCATGGGTTGCAAAATCAAAGACTGATGATCTTTATGCTAATATTCCTGGTCATGGATTTATTGAAATAAGGGATAATACAAAAGATTTTATTTTAGAGCAGGTTCCCGGGGACGTAAGAATTTATAAAGGTTCTTGGTCTGAAGCTGGAGCTCTTAAACCTGAACAAATGGGTGACCTTCTTGCAGATAAACCGACTAAAAGGCTTCAGAAGGCTTCTGCTATGAATGAACAGTTATGGGGGGCTTTAAGAGAAAAAAATTGGGCTGAAAGAAAATACTTTAATGCTATGGATAAAATTTTTGCTAATGAAGAAAGGCTGGCTAATGCTTATTTTAGGAGTGTTGGAGGAGCAGCAAAATATACTGTGGTTCCTTATATTTACTGGCAGGCAAAAAGAGGTTTTGGTGTTGATGAATTAAGTGCTTATATGCTTCCTGAAACATGGAGGACAGTGCATTATTCTTCTGGAGAAGACAAATTGTATGACGATGCTTTTATTGATTTTTTTGCTAATTCAGGTTCTGATGACGGAGACCTGTTTATTAGGGTAATTGACAATCTTCCATGGAAATATGTTTTGAATACTTTGTCTGAAAAATTTAATCTTGTTAAACAACAGTATGACCGTTATACTAAACCTAATGGAGGGCTTAGAACTGAAGTGGGAAACATTGCAGTTTATTCTAATACTTCTGAGAACTGTATTGGATGTGGCATTACTTTGAATTCTTCTTCTGCAAATGATTTTCTTGCTTTATTTAAGTCTGGAAGCAGGACTTCTTCTATTGTTTTAGAGGATACTCCGAAAGACGAGCAAAAGAATGGTGCAGTATTAATTAATTATGCTCATCATCTTGATTTGCAGGGAAAAACTCCTGAAGGAGTCCCTGAAAAAATTAATTTAAGTGAATCAGTTTCTGAAAATAATACTTGTCAGGATGCAATAGAGGAAGCAGGTTATGGAGTTGGATTTGCAAACAAACATGGAATTAATCCTGGTTTTTATTTGGCTTCAGCTGAAGCTGCTTCTTATCTTATTTTTGGAATGGGAGGAGCAATTGTTACTGCTGTCCAGCAGTTTGTTGTTGCATCAAAATTGCAGGGTTGTGTTGATTCAAGTGAAGGTTATTATACTCATTTTTTTGTTCCTGCTTTTGAAGAAGAAGAACCTCCTAAAGAAAACACTGTTGAGTATTCAACTCAAAAGGTTTCTAATTTAATTGATGATGCTTCTTCTCAATTAGAATCTTTTTTTACTGGAACAGGAACTTTAACTCAGGATGCAGTTGATAATGTTAAAAGAGAACTTGATTCTCTTTCAAGAGGAGCAAAGAGCTCTGATTTAGTTCAGGCAACTTATGATACTTATGGTTTTTCCAGAGGCATGATGTCTGGAATAAGATTGTTTTATTTTTGGGTTGCTGGAGGCACAAACATTGAGCCTGCAGAATATAAAACTAAAGGAAAAACTGTAATTGAAGGAGTAAACGGGCAGACTGCTGTTTCAGACAACGAAAAAGGAAATTTGGTTGTTGATGGAAAAGAAGTGTTGAATTCTGAAGATCATGTTAGAATGGCTTCAACTGATTTAGCAATTCCTGCGACTGCTTATCCTAATGATTTGAGTATGACAAGATTTTCAGGGAATCCTTCTCAATTGGTTTTTGAATTAAAGATGTCTCCTTTGGGGGATTCAGCTGACATTGTTGTTCAAGATAAAGATTTATTGGATTGTATTAAGGAAGGAGTTTTAAAGCAGACAGGCTTGTCTTTGAATTCAGCTAATTTAAGTGAAGCTTTTGGTAAATTCAAAGAATTAAAGACTTCAACTCATTCAAGTGTTTTTGTGCAGGATGGAAAAATTGTTGCTGAAGGAATTCCAAGAAAAACTGCTTTTAATGAACCTGGTTTGGAGGTTTATGGAGACAGAAGCGTTAAATTGTTGAATTCCAAAGACGAGGATCCTGACATAGGAAAATTAACTGCAATGTATTTTGATAACGGTTATTTTATTTATAAAGAATCCACTAATGAATTTATTTTTTGGTTAAGACATCATGAAAAAGGAAAACTAGAACAAGAAGATGTTTTTGGATTAAATGTTTCTCCTAAAATGCAGACTAATCCTGTCACTGGATGTGAAGAGTATGTGTTTGATATGAAAGTTTTAGGAGACCCTGAGTCTCCTGCTAAATCAGAGAAAGCAAGATTGTTTAATGAGTCTTTGAATAAAATGGGTCCTTTTAGTACATTTAAAACAGATAAAAAAACTTATGTTTTTTATGAAGATGAAGACTGTAAAATTCATTTAAGAATTATTGATAATGAAACAGGAAAAATTGAGTATGATGAATTAATTGATTCTTTGGATTCAACTGCTGATGGATTTAATGTAAAAACTGCTGACGGACAAAGTCATGACTTTGGTTTTTCAACTGAAAACGGAAGGCCTTTCCTTGACTATAACGGAATAAAAGAATTATTGAGAACTGTTTCAGGACAAAATGGAAGCATGTGGTATGACCCAGAAAAAGGTTTATGGTATGCAGAAAACGCTCAGCTGTTGCCTTTGCTTGATTTGTTTAGAACTGAAGGTCTTAAGTTAACAGTTGAAGATAATGTTGCAAAAGGAGTTCCTGGAGCCAACACTATGAACATTAATTTGAATGACAAGACTGCAAACAATCCTTTTAATTTGCCTTCTTTGCCTGAATCTCTTTTGGGTTTAAGCTTGTTTTTTGTTTCTTTGATTGCATGCATGTTTTTGATTCAGTTTTCAGTTAAAAAGAAAAAGTAATTATTTTTTTCCTGCTCTTTTTCTTAGTTGTTCAAAGTATGCTTCTCTTTTTTTTTGTATTTCTGAAAGCCTGTTTTTTGACAGCCTGTAATTTTTTTCGTGGTCTTTATGTAATTCTATTGCTTTGGTTAATGCAAGGTATTTCATTTTAGCTAAATTGCTTTTGTATTCTCTTAAATATGGAAGTCTAATGAATTCACCAGGATTTAACTTGAATCCAAATCTTTCTAATCCGGTTATTCTGCAGAATTCTTCAAATGGTTTTCCTACTTTTTCAAATAATGCTTGATAATTCATTTTGTCTGCAAATTTATTGTGGTTTTTTATCAGGTTCTGCAGGGTTCCTTCATATTTTTTTAAAAGAATTCCGTTTTCCCATGCTTTTCCTGCTTGTTTTGCTTTTTCAACTATTTCGTTCCATTTTTTTGTTCCTTTTAATTTGTTTATTCTGTCTAAATTGTTTTTGAAGGGATCTGTAGGATGAACAAAGTTTGCGTCCCCCCAGAATTCTTTTCTGAATTCAGGTGAACCTCTTAATAAAACTAAAAGCTTGTGTCTTTTTAGTGCTTCTTTTTCTGCTTGAATTCTTGCAATATTTTCGCTTACTTTTTCTCTTATTTTTTTTTCTTCTTGTTTAATTTTTCTTTCATAGTATCTTCGTGTTTCGTCTTCCATTATTTCTTTCAAACTTAAATTTGATTTTTTTTTGATTTTTTGGGTTCCTTTTTTTTCTCCGTAAATGTGAATATGAGTACTGTCTCCTATTTTAACTTTTTTTCCAGGAATTTTTTTTCCTTTTCCGTCATCAATAATAAATTTTGAAGGCTTCTTTTTTACGTTTACTGTATCGCCTTCTACTTCCAGGTTTGTTTTCATTCCGGGAACTTTAACTGTAGGGGTTTTTTTCTTTTTTTTTCTTTTTGGTTTGGGTCTTCTTCCTATTCCTCCAGGCGTTTTTAATCCCTTCTTTTTTATTTTTTTCTTTTAACTATAGGTTTTTTTGGAATTTTCCCTATGTTTATTGTAATAGGTTTTCTTTGTACGTTTACTCTGTCGCCTTCTATTTCTAAGTTTGTTTTCATTCCCGGAACCCTTGTGTTTGGTTTTTTTCCGTTTGCCGGCGGTTTTCTTTTATGCTTTTTTACTTTAATTGGTTTCCTTTTTTTTGGAACTGGCCTTCTTCTTGGTGCTGGCATAAATTTCATCCTCCTTTATTTGTTATTTATTTTATATTTTTCTTTTTTTATTAAATCTTGTTTTTAAGTGTACATTGGTGTTTGGCCTTCAAATTTTTCTACTTTGCTGGATGTTTTTTTTATGTTATTGAAATGTTTTAATAGTTCTTTTTCTGTTTTTTTTGCTTCGTTTAATAACGGTTTTGTGTCTACTTCCAGTGAAAGCATTTTTGAAAGTTTTTCCAGAATTCGTGCTGCTGATTTGTAGTCTGCCTGCAAATTAACGCTTCCTAAAAGGCTTATTGCTTCAAAGTTTTCTTCTTTTTTTAATTGCAGTAAAATTAATGAAGTTATTCCTGTTGTAATTCCTTCTTTTATTGGTTCAATGCCGTGTTTTTTTAGTACTTCTAATGATTTTTGGTTTGAAGCTATCCCGTAAATTTTGTTTTGTTCTTTTGCTCCTGTATTAATTCCTTCAATTGAAATAAGTCTTGCAAAATTGTTTTCTTCAATCCATTCAACTATTGCTTTTGCCATTTTGTCTGCATAATATTTCGGCACAATTTGTTCTGAAATAATTATTGCAATTTTTTTTTCTTCGTTAACATAAATTCTTGAAGGATTAACGGGTTTTCCTTCATGGATTCTTATTATTGGAATAAAAATATTTGTTTCAATATGACCTGCTTCTTTGAAGTTCATTTTTTCTGCTAGATATTTTGCACCTATTGTTCCAACTAATCCCATTCCGGGAAAGCCTTCAATTAATGTGTATCCTGAAAAATTTACCGGCGTTTTTTCTATAAATTCTATTTTCATTTCTTCTTTTATCATTATAACCCCTTTTTTTAATAAAAAAGGCTTTTAGTCTTTATTAAAGTATGTTTTTTTTTCCAGCAAGTTTTTTAAAGATCTGAATTTATTATTATTCTTATGCCTAAAAAACCCAGAAACCCAAAAAGAAGACTTTCTCCTGCAGGAAAAAGAAATCTTGCTAAAAGGCAAAAATTGCTTAATACAAATTTTTCTGTATTGGGAAAAAAAGCAAATTCAAGGAAAGAATATTTTCACAGATTGCAGGATTTGGCGTGGAAGCAGATAGGAAAAGCAGATTTTTTGAGGTTGAAGAAAGGAGCAGGGCCTTTTTTGATTCCAAAAAAAGCAAATGTAAACAACTGGATTTTGAGAAAAACAATGCTGGATTTTTTTGCAAAAAATCCTAAAAAAAACATTCAGTTATTCAGGGATGCTTTTCGTTTTGAAGCAGATGAAAGTTTGAGAAAAGATGCAGTTAATTTATTGAGGAAATCAAATGATAAAGCTTCAGCGCCGTTTATTTTAAGTGAATTAAAAAAAGAAGATAATGGATTGTATTTCAGGCTTTCTTGTGCTAAAGCTTTAAATAAACTTGGAGGAAAAAAAGAAAGAACTGAATTGCAGAGAATGCTTAAAGAAAAACATGAATTTGCTGAAACTCCTTTAATGTTCAGGCTTGCTTTGGCTTCAAGTCCTGCGGAATACAGGAAAGTTTTAAGGGAAATGAAGGAAAAAGAAATTATTTTTGATTTAAATCTGCATTAAATTCATTCAATTATAGAATTAATGCAAAATTATATGAAAGAATTCCTATGGGAATTAAAATCAAAGAGTAAACTAAAAATTTTTTTATTTGTCCTTCTTGGTTTGCAATAAACAGAGAAGAAATTAATGCGTATTCTATTATGTAAATTTGGTTTGCAAGCATTGAAGCAGAAATTAATTCATTTCTTTGAATTTCGTTCATTCCTAATCCGAGTTCTTCTATTCCTATGAAATTCATTTCCTGTACAAATCCTACAATTAAACCTAAAAGCATTGGGACAATTATTCCTCCTGCCAGAATTAAAGTATATTTTTGTATGAATAAAGATGCAATTCTTTCTTTTATGATTGACTGGGTTTCAAGAATGTCTTCTGCGCTTTCTTTGAATACTTTGTTCATTTCTGCTCCTGATTTGTTTCCTTGAATTAACAAATTTAGTGCACGGGAAATTATTCTGCTTTTGCTTCTTTCTGAAATCCCTTGCAATGCTTTTTCTATTGTTTTTCCTTTTTGTATTTCGTTGAATGCTTTCCTGAATTCTTTTGAAATCAGACCGTAATCTGATTTTGAAATGTATTCAATTATTTTTATGATTGGAGTGCCTTTTGGAAAAATGCTTGCCTGAAGCAAAACATCAGGAATTATTTCTTCTTTTTCTTTTTTGTTTTTTTCAAATAAAAACAAATGATAAAAATAATGAGTTATTCCAGGAATAATAAAGCAAAAGCAAAACAGAAGAAATGAATAAAAAAAATTTAATTCTTGTAAAGAAGAAAATCCAATTGAAATTAAACCAAAAGCAAAACCTGTTCCCAAATACCATTTAATTATTTGTTTTGAATTCAGTGTACAGTTGTTTTCTTTTAAAATCTGAGTGAATTCATTTATTTTTTTCCATTCAAAAAAATTAATTTGGTTTTCAGGATATTTTGTTTTGTTTTTTTGTTTTAGTTTTTTGAATTCTTTTCTTGTTTTTTGAATTATTTTTTTTATTTTTTTATTCATTTTTTTTATTCCTTCATAAATTCAGGAGTTTTGCTTTTTATCAGCAGAAGTATTCCTGAATTAATTAATGGAAAAAGAATTACTGTGATGAACAGAATCTGGCTTGCAGTGAAATCCAATTCCATAAAAGTGCTTCCAATTGAAACAAACGCCTGAAAAAAAGCAGGAATTATTGCAGACAAAACTATGAACACAACTGAATACATTGTCATTTTGGATGTAAATTCTTTTGATTCTGTTTTTTGTCTGGAAAGCAGTTCTTTTGCCAGCTGTTTTATTGGTTCTCCTTTTTCGTGGGAGCCATGTTCGTAAATGCTTATAATTTGTGAAACACTTCTTTTCAGTATTTTTGAGTCAATTCTTTCGCTTAAATTAAATAATGCTTTTTGTATTGTTGCTCCGGCTTTTATTTCTTGAACGCATTTTTTTATTTCTTCTGAAAATTCTCCGTATTCGTCAGTTAAATTTTCAAGTATTTTTTCAAAGCTTAAATTAATGTTTAATTCAACTGACATTGCCATTAAAGCAAAAGGCAGATGCTTTTCAATTTTTTTTGCTTTTTTTTTCTTTAAAATAAACGGGATTTTTAATGCAACAAAAATTCCTGAAAGAAAAACAAGGATTCCTGAAAACAATGCAGTTGTAAGTTTTGTAAATGCAAAAACGCTTATCAATGAAATAATTCCTGCTGTAAGGGAATACTTTACTGCTTTTTTTGTGAATTCTTTTTCAGTTAAATTTATTCCTGCTTTTTTTAAGTTTTTTTCTTTTGCCAGAAAAATTTTTTTCATTTTTAGTTCCCTATTTTTTTATGAAATTCTTTCATTGAAATATTTTTTCCTTTCATTTTTTCCAGGATTTTTTTTCTTTTTTTTATTTCTTTTCTGAATTCTTTTTCTGTGAACCCAAAGCATTGTTTGATTTTGTTTTTGATTCTGATGCTTTCGTTTTTTTTAATTAATTTTTTTCGTTTGAAGTCGAATTCAAATAAAATATTCAGTTTTGTTTTTGCGTTTTCTTCTGTTATTTCTGCTGCTTCAATTACGTGCCTTTCTTCTTTTTTGATTCCTTTTTTTAAGTCAATGGAATTCCATCTTTTTTGCACTAAAACCAAGTCAATGGAATTCAAATCCATTTCCATTAATCCTAAATTTTTCATTCTGGTAATAAATTCTTTTGCGCTTAATGCGTGAACTGTTGCATAACTTCCTTTTCCTTGTCCTGCAAGCAGTGTGTCAATGAATGCTTTTGCTTCTTTTTTTTCTCTTATTTCTCCTACAATTATTCTGTCAGGGCGCATTCTCAGAGTGTTTATAATTAATTCCTGCATTTCTATTCCAAGGTTTTCTGCTGTATTCAGTTTTATTGAATGTTCTTGGGGAAGACAGATTTCAGGAGTTTCTTCTGTAATAATAATTCTTTCTTTGCTGTCTGCAAAAGAAAACAAGGCATTCATGGTTGTTGTTTTTCCGCTTCCTGTGTTTCCTGCTATAACAATACTTGTGTCTGTCTGAAGTGCAAGCCATAAAAATGCAGTTAATTCAACTGAAAATGTTTTGTTTTCAATTAATTCAATCGGAGTAAACGGGTTTTCGTTGAATTTTCTTATAGTTATGTTTGGAGTTTTGGATACAGGAAGCGTTATTGCATTAATTCTTTCTCCGTTAGGCAGAACTGAATTTAATTTTGGATTCTGCAAAGTAAGTCTTCTGCCAATGGTTCTTGACATTTTGTTTGCTAAATTCACTATTTCTTCTTGTGTCTGGTAAAGCAGATTAGTTTTAATCCAGCCAAAATTTTTTTTGAATACAAAAACATTTTTGTTTTTTCCGATTATGCTGATTTCTTCAATTGAATTGTCTTTCAGCAGGAAATCCATTGCTCCAAATCCAAACACAATTGATTCAACTGCTTTTTTTATGTAAAAATTTTGTTTTTCTTCAAGTTTAATCCATTCTTTTTCGCAGTATAAATTAATTTGTTTTTGAATTTCTTCTTTTTGAATTTTTTCTTCTTTTTGTATTTCTTCAGTTATTTTTTTTACTGCTTCTTTTTCTTGTTCAGAAAAACAAGGGATTTCAGTAATCAGATAATATAGTTCTCCTTCAAAATCTTGAATTAATTCTGTTTCATTTCGTTTTTCGATTATTTTTCTTTTCTTTTTTTCAGGAAAATTTTGAACAAAAAAACCTAATGCTGTTTCAGCCATGCATTAATTCAAATTCAAGAGAATTAAAATGGCTTTATTTCGTTAATCCACGAAAAAATTTCAAAGAATATAAACCTTTCTGTTATGTAGCATTTATATTGTTTTTTTCTTGGATTTTATTTATGGCTTCAGTTTTTTTTAATTATTTTTTGGAGCAGTTTAATTTCTGGCTTTGGATGCTTATTGCAGTAATTATTTTTTTGACTCTTGCAAACAATAAAGGCTGGAAGAAAGCCTATTTTTTGGTGATAATTATTGGTTTTCTTGTTTTGGGCAAGCTTATTAATGACTGGTTTGTTTCTACTGCTTTAATTGCTGGCTGGCTTTTGATTTTTAATTTGGATTTTTTTGTTTCTAAAGCTGTTTTGTTTTCTGCTATGATTGCCCTTGTTTTTTTAGGTGTGTCAAGTCCTTTATTTTATTTAATTGTTTTTGTTTTATGGATTATAATAATGTGGTTTTTTATTAGTTCAACTTTTAGTGCTTTTTATTCTGAACAAACCACAAAAAAAAAATAAATAAGGATTGCTAAGTTTTTTTGATTGTTTTTGTTTGGATTCCAAACAACGAAAAGTTATTAAAGGAAAAAGCTCTATTTTAAGTCGGGTATATCACCCCGGATTCTGCAAAGGAAGACAACAAAAGGCAAAGGAGGAAAGTTTTAAACTTTCCTCTTTCTTTTTTTAATCAGTTTTTTTATGAAAATTCTTGCCATTCTAATTCGTCATTTAATTCAATTTTTTTTCCAATTGTTCCTGCAAGAAATTCAATGAAATACTTTGAAGGAGTTTTTGGAGTGTAATTTAAGCTCCAAGGCATAAAATTGTATTTGATGTCAACTACTTTTTTGTTTGAATCAAGGTAAACTACATCGATTGAATAAAAAACAAACAGCATGTGAATGCTTGCATTTAGTTTCCCTTCTTTTTCCAGTTCAAAAATAAGTGCATAATCAGGTTTTTTTGAAAACATTAATCCTTTAAAACGTTTAAAAAAAGAATCTGCAATTTTTGTTTTTTTTATTACTTTTAATTTTTTTGTTTTATTGAACAACATTAAAATCAGTCGTCTTCTAGTGCCTCTAAGGTTGGAACTTTTAATTCTTCTAGTTTGTGTTTGGTTTTTTCTGCTTCTGAATAAATTTTTTCAGGGCTTTCTTTGATTTTGGATGCACTGGTTTTTAGTTTGTGCATTTCTTTTCTGGATATAGTTAATTCTTCCAGTTTTTTTATTATTTCTTTTGCTTTTTTTTCATTTATTTCTTCCAGTTCTTTCATGTTTTTTATATTGTTTTTTTTATTATTTAAAGAGATAGGTTTAAATTTAATTAATTCCTATAATATTCATTTAAAATGTTTTTTACTAGAAATAATTAATCAAATCGTATTTGAAAAAGGTATTTTTTATGTTGAATTCTGTTGCTTTTATTCCTGATGGAAACAGAAGGTATGCTTTGTCAAACAATATTCCTTTATTTCAGTCTTATCAAATGGGAACCAGAAAAGCATGGGATGTAATTGACTGGCTTAAATCTTATCCAAAAATTAAGGTTGGAACTTTTTATACTCTTTCTTTGGAAAATTTAACCAGAAATAAAGCTGAATTAAAGATTTTGTTTTCAATTTTTGAAAGAGAATTAGATAAAGTAATTAACACAAACTATCTTCAGGAAAATGAAATAAAATTAAAGTTTGTAGGACGCCTTAACGATTTTCCTGAAAAAATAAGAAACAAGATTTTTAAGGCAGAGAAATCAACTGAAAACAATAAAGGAAAAACAATTAATTTGGCTTTGGGTTATAATGGTCAGACAGAAATAGTTGATGCAGCAAAAAAAATTGCTTTGGCTCATAAAAATGGACTTGACTTGAATTCTTTGAATGAAAAAGAATTCAAAAAATATTTGTATTCTGATTTTGCTGACCCTGATTTAATTGTAAGAACTTCAGGAACTCAAAGGCTTTCAGGTTTTTTGACTTATCAAAGCAGTTATTCTGAATTATATTTTTCTAAAAAATTTTGGCCTGAATTTTCAAAACAAGAATTAGCTTCTGCAGTAAATGAATACGAGCAAAGGCAAAGACGTTTCGGTAAATAGGCTTTTATGTTAAGCATGCATGCCAATAAATCTAGCTATTTCGTTTCACTCAATAGCTTATTAATATTTAATTGTTTTTTTTATTAGTTATTATTCTTGTTAGCCCCGTAGTCTAGTGGCCAAGGATGCGAGGTTCTGGACCTTGTGACAGGAGTTCGAATCTCCTCGGGGCTATTAATTTTTTTAAAAAGGAAAATTTATGTTTTTCAAAAAGTATTCAAAAGAGATTCAGCAGTGTTTTCAATGAATTTATAAAAAAGCCATGGATTGCGGTTGTTTCATTTTTGATATTTATTTTTTTTATTATTCCTTTATTAAACCTGTTTTTGTCTAAACAACTTCTTGATTTTATGTTTGGATTTTCTGTTTTAGTTATCCTTGTTTCAATAGTGTTTACTTTTTCTTCTTATAAACAGAACACTATAAAGAATTCTTTGGTATTTAAAGGAGATTATTATTTGTCTTCTGTTGACGTGTCAGCTGGCTTAATGCAGTATCAGGAATAAGCATTTTAATAATTTTTTTTGCTACTGTTTTTTCTATTTTAATTGACTTGGCTGTATTGTGTTTTAACATTTTGTTGCTTTTTGGGGGCTTTTATTTGATATTATTGCAAAATTTGTTCAGATGCAGAAAAAAATTTAATCCGCTTAATTTATTTCACTTGTATATTTTGTCATGATGGTCATAATCTTCTATTACAATAGTTTTTTCTTTGATAGAATAAATCAAAACAAAAGACCCAAATGTATGGACTCTTCTTTTATTTTGCATTGGTTTTTTTAAAGGTTTAAACACAAAAGGATTTTCTAAAATTTGTTTTATTTTCTTTTTTACGGCTTTTTCTTGTGTTGGGTCTCTTTTTGCAATTTTTTCTAAAGTTTTTTCTACATGTTTTCTGATTTCAAGTTTGTACAATGAGAATCATCTCTTGCGCAGTTTTTCAAAATATTGATCGATATTTTTTACTTTAATTGTTTTTTCTTTTTCAATTTTTTTGAGCTTTTCAAGGTATTCTGGTCTAAGCTCTGGTTCAAGCAACTCTTTTTCGTATTCTTCAGCCATTTTATTTATTGCTTCACTTTTATCTCTTAAATCGTATTTTGCTTTGATAATGTTAATTACATGATTAGCTTTTTCATTTATTTTTACTATTGCAGTAGGCATATTATCACCATATTAATATAGTATTAATATTGTATTAAAAAACTTTCTTTTAAGAAAAAGCAAACTTTAAACCGGTTGGAATCAAACTCCATTTGCTTGGAGACCACATCATTTTTCCGATAAATTTTGATGGAAAATCCATGTCTCCGTGTTTTTCTAAAAATTCTTCCATTTTGGCTTTTTTAAATTTTAAAAACAAGTCATTTATTTGTTTGTCATTTAATGAATTAAAGTATTTTCTGATTTTCCAGTGCATTTCAAGTTCTTTATTTAATTCACTTAAATTTTTCCAGTAATCTGTTAAAGGTTTTTTGTGTTTTAAATGGTTTGAAATAGTTTTAACTAAAATGTCTGATGCCATGCTTCCTGTTATTATTCCTCCGCCTGTTGTTGCTTTGGTTTGATATGCTGCATCTCCTACTAAAAACAAATTATTTTTTTGTATTTCTTTTGAAGGTTTGGTTATTGGAATAACAAAAGCTGATTCACTTAATACTTCTATGTCCATGTTTGAAATAAATTTTTGAAGGGCTTCCCGTGCATTAATTTTTCCGTTTACTCCTAATCCTATTCTTGCAGTTGATTTGTTTTCCGGAATAACCCATGCAAAAAATCCTTTGCAGAATTCTCCTAAGTGAACTTCAACTAATTTGTTTTGAAATGAACCTTTTGCTTTTATTTGGTATGTTCTTACAAAACCTTTTGGGTTAATTTTGTCCATTACCAGCCTTCTTGTTTTTGATGCTGCTCCGTCTGCTCCAATCACGAATTTTGTTTTTAGCATTTCTCCTCTGTTTTCATGCTGAACAAAAACTGTTTCTTTTCTTGAATCAATTAATCTCGTGTTTTTTTTTATTTCTATTCCTTTGCTTTCAGCTTTTTTTTCAAGGCTTTTATCTAATTCTTTTCTGTCAATTAAGTAAGCTACTGGTTCTTTTCTTTCAATTTGTATTTTTGTTTTGTCTGGAGAAAAAATTTTTGCTCCATAAATCTTGTTTATTGTTACATTTGAAACATCTATTTTGTTTCTTTTTAACCCGCTGGAGCTTAATAATCCTGAACAGTTTTCAGGAACGCCAACTTCTTTGTGGTCTTCTATTACTGTTACATCCCAGCCTTGGTCTTTTAATCCTGTTGCTGTTCTTAAGCCAATGGGGCCTGCTCCTACTACAGTAATCATTTTTTCCATTTAAATCACTTTTATTAATATTATTAAACTGTTTTTTTTAATGCTTTGTTTTCTTTTTTTTCCTGGGAACTTTTAAAAATAGTTTCTATTTATTAATATTTCATGCCTTTGATTGAATTGGTTTTTGGTTTAATTGCATTGTTTTTGGTTATTACTTTGCCCGGCTATTTTTTGTCTTTGGGTTTTTTTCCAAACAAAAATGAAATTGATTCAATTGAAAGATTTACTTTTTCTTTGGTTTTTTCTATTGCTTTTCTGCCTTTGATTGTTTTGATTGAAAACATGGTTTTTGGAATTCCAATTAATTTTACTTCAAGTATTGCGTCTGTTTTGCTGTTAATTATTTTTGGTTTAATTTCTTGGATGATTAGAACGCAGAAAATTTCTGTTCCTGAACCACTTTATTTTGTTTTTCCTAAAATTGAAAAACAAAATTCAGTTGACTTATTTTTTGTTTCTTTTTTTAAAAGAAAAAAAAGTTAAGGAGATTTAATTTTCTCTGTATGCAAATCTTCCGCCTTCTTCTTCACTGTTTAAGGGATTAACTGTTTTTTTTGGTTTTTCGTTTTCTCTTAAAGTTCTTTTTTTCCTGAAGAAATTTTGGTTGTATGCTGATGCAAGTCCTGCTGGTTCATCTTCTTTTTTTGAATCAAAATTTATTCTGTTTGATTTAACAAACATAATCACTGCAAGTAATGCAATAATTATTATTGCCCCTAAACCTATTGGCAGAAGTCCTTCCAATAAAAGAAATCCTGTTGCAGGAATAAAGTTTTCGTTTTCTATTTTTGTTTTTTGGTCTAATATTATTGGATTTCCTTCAAAGTTTATTTGGCTTTCAAGTATTTGATCTGCTTTTTCTTTGGTTAATTTTTCGTTTAAAGAGTAAACAATTTCTTTGGTTTCTCCTGCTTCAAGTTCGGTTTCCCATTTTATTACTGGATCAGATTCTATTATTGTGAACTTGTAATTGCTTAAAATCATTTCTGCTGATTCAATTATTTCTTTTGGAATAACTTCTATTATTTGTATTTTTCTTGTTTTGTCCGCAGTGTTTTCAAATTTTAAAATAAAATTTTGCTGGTAGTATGTTTCTCCGTCATGAATTATTTCAATTAACTGCATTTCTCTGATTGGATTGACTTGTTCTTTTAATTTTTGGTTTTCGTTTTCCAGGTTTGCGCTTAAATTTATTTCAGTGCTGGAATTCATTGTTTCAATACTGTATTCTTTTATTTCGGTTTGAATGAATTCATCAAACTTTTGTTTTGCTTTTTCTGCATCTTTAATGCATTCATTTAATTGGTTTTCTTGGATTTCTTGTTCTGCTTTTTTTAACAGGTTGTTTCCTTCAATTATTTTTTCGTCTGAAGAAAAATTTAAATTAAATTTTTTCCAGTAATTCATTAAATCTATTGCTTCGTTTTTGCTTTGTTTTGCTTTTTCTATTGTTTTTTCTGCAAGACTCAAATTTTGGTCTTTGTTTTGATCTGAATTTATTCTTAATGCTGTTAAATCTCTTTCAAGTTTTATTTTAATTGTTTTTGAATTAATGTTTCCTGGTTTATCTCTTGCTAAAACTTTTAAATCGTATTCTCCGTTTTCGAGTCTGCTTGTATTCCATATTACTGTTTTGGTTCCGTTCAAAATGTTTTGCTGAAAGCTGTCAATTGAATTAAATGATGTTTCAGAACTTTTTTTGTAAGTAAAGCTTACGAAAGCCAGAGTTGAAGTGTCTGAGATATATGCTTTTAGTGTTATGTTCATGTCTTTTAATGTTTCTCCTTCTTTTGGTTCTCTCCATGAAACTGAAGGCGCAATTGAATCCCCTGAATAATTATTGTTGTTGTTTTCTGAATCAGAGGGAATTGTTATTTGTCTTTCGTTGCTTAAACTTAAATCTGATTCCTGATCTAAATTGTCTGTTGCTGTAATTTTATAGTAGTATGTTGTTCCCTGGCTTCTTCCTGTGTCAGTATAATTTGTATTTGTTTTTCCGTCAATTGATGCAATTGAAGAATAGCTTTCGGAGTTTGTTTTTCTGTAAATTTTGTATCCTTTTATTCCTGAATTGGATGAAGAAGGATTGTCTGTTGATTCTGTCCAGCTTAAGTTTACTTCTCCGTTTGAGTTTGCTCCAGGAGAATTCAATGAAGGAGCATTTGGAGCACTTTTATCTATTTTTATTGTTGCAGTGTTATGTGTTCCTTCATTTTCATGGGTGTCTGTTGCCCAGAATTCCAGTGAATTTTCTCCTTCTGATGAAACATCAAATGATTGAGGGTTTGTTGTTGTTTCGTATTCTGTTCCGTTTATTTTGTAGTATAATTTTTCAAAATCTAATGCAGTGCAGGTTAAAGTTATTGTTTGTGTTTGTTTGTGCCAGTTTGAATTTGCTCCCTGTATGCTGACAGCAGGTCCGGTTGTATCTATTGCTCTTGCGTTTGCATCATTGGATGAATTTGAATCGTTTCCTGCATTATCAACTGCTTTCACATAATAAATATAGGTTGTATTGTGGTCTGTGTTTGTATCTGCATAAGAGTTTGTTGTTGAAGCCGCGTATTCTGTTGAATTCCTGTAAATTTTGTATTCTTTTATTCCTGATCCATTAATGTCAGTTGAAGCAGTCCAGTTTAAGTTAATTGTTAATCCGTTTGCTGTTGCATTTAAGTCTGCTGGAGTACTTGGATTAATTGAATCAATTTTAATTGAATAAGTTGTTGAGTTTTCATTTAAATCTGTGTTGTCTGTTGAATAAACTTCAATTGAATGAATTCCTTCTTCGCTTACATTCAGAGTGTTTCCTGTCATGCAGTTCCATCCTGTTTGATTTAAATTGTAGAATGTTTTATTGCACCCTGAACCTGAATCAGTGCATTCAAATAATATAGTTAATGGATTTAAGTTAGTCCATTCTTCGTCAGTGAATCCTGAAATAGTTGTTTTTGGAGGGGTTTCATCTAAAGGACTTGCGTTTGCTTGGTTTGATTCATTTGATAAATTGCCTGCATTATCAATTGCTTTAATTTTGTAGTAATAAGTTGTTCCGAATGAAATATTTGAATCTGTATAATTTGTTTCTGTTGTACTTGCAATTAAATTTCCTTCCCCTGCAATGAAGCCGTCTGTAATGCTTCTGTAAACATTGTATTCTTGTAAGTCATCTGAATTTGATGCATTCCAAATTAAATTTATTTGCATGTCTCCTGCTGTTGCATTTAAGTCTGCTGGATCCATAGGAGCATTTTTGTCTACTAAAAATTCTTCTGAGTATTTTGATGAATTCTGGTTTCCATCTGTGGTTTCAATAAAAATGTAATAGCTTCCATCTCTTATTCCTGTGGTATTCCATGTATATGTGTTTGTTCCGTTTACTGTTGAGTGAACGGAAATTATTTCTGTTTTTTCTGTTGAATTAGTATCTTCATCATAATATATTGCTGAAGTCAGTGAATTATTTTCGTCGTATGAAACACTAAAAATAATATCAAAATCAGTTGTTAAAGAATTTATTTTTGTAGAAGCGTTTGGAGCTGAAATTTCTTCAACTGTTAAAGCTGAAGCAGTTGAAACTAAAAAAACTGCAAGTAAAATAAAAAATTTTGAATTCAATTTATCCCCCCGGAACAAAAATTTTTGTTTTAAGTAAAGAATTAGTAGAATATTCTGATTGAAAATGTTTTTTAATGCTTTTATTTTTTTGTCAGCATTTCTTTTCTTTTGATTTTTTGTTTTTCCTGAAATTATGCATTATCCAAATTAAGGCAATTCCCAGAAAAAAGACTGTTAAAAGAATTAAGGTTGTCTGCAAATTCCATTCTGGTGTTTGTTCTGCAATTCTTTTGAATGGAACTAAAAGGCTTCCTATAACCAATCCCAGCAAAACATATAATGTTTTACATCTGTTTTTTTGAAACAAAAAATTTATTGCTCTTGAAATAAAGAACATTCCAATTAATGCTCCTGAAGCTGAAACCAAAAAATAATCTATTTTTTTTGGCAAATCAGAAAAAATATCTATCATGAATTCCCATAAACCCATTATCAGCAGAATAAATGAACCTGAAATTCCCGGCAGAAACATTGCACTTACTGCAAAAAAACCTCCTAAAAAAACATATAAATAGGAAGGAGCAGCATTAACCGGAACAAGAAATGCAAGTGATGCGCCTAATAAAAATCCTATTCCTCCAAATAAAATGTTTTGTTTTGAATGACTTTTAATGTCATCAAAAATTATTTTTGATGAAGCAATAATTAATCCAGCAAAAAAAGAAACAGTTAAAGTAAAATAATTTTTTACTAAAAATTTGATTCCTTTTGAACCTAAAAATATTGCTGTTGCAATTCCTAATCCTAAAGCCAACAAAAAAAATACATCGAGTTCTTTTAGGTTTTTTTTGAGTTCTTTTTTTGTTTCAGGGTTTTTGTTTGTAATGTATTTGACTGCATTAAAAAAAAGTTTTGGAGAAATATTTGAAATGGATTTAATCATTTTATCGTAGATTCCTGTAATGAATGCAATTGTGCCTCCTGAAATCCCTGGAATTAAATCACATATTCCCATTAAAAGTCCTTTAAAATATAATTTTATTTTTTCGTTCATTTAAATCAGTTTTCCTAACCCTAAAAGAGATAAAATTACTCCTGTGAATCCTTCGCCTGCAATTAATCCTGCTGCAATAAGCCTTCCTTTTTCTGTCAGCTTTTTTTTGTCTGCAATTAATCTTATTATTCCTCCGATAAACAAAGGAAAACTTAATTCTATTGGTACATATACTCCTATTCCGAATGCTGCAATAATTATTGCTGACTCAAAAAAAGATATAATTAATGCAAGGATTCCTCCAATTAAAATTCCAAGCAGTAAATTTCCGCTTAAAGTGTCTGCTTTAATTATTTCGCTTAATGCTACTGCTTGAGGTGCAGGAAGTTCAGGCCCTCCAAAAGAATAAGTTTGATTTAATGCAAGCAGTATTATTCCGATTACCATTCCTCCTATTATTACTCCGATTAATTGTGCAATAAACTGGTTTTTTGGTTTTGTTCCTAAAATAAATCCTGTTTTTAAGTCCTGCAGAGTGTCTCCTGCTATTCCTGCTGAAATACAGACTACTGTAGCAATTATTACAAGGAAAACTGCGTTGAATCCAAAAACAATTTTTGCAGCAATCAATACAATCATTGCAAATAATTCCATTGGATCAACATTCATTTCTCCTGTTATTCTTCCTCCAATGTATGCCATTACAAATGCTCCGAGAATTGCAATTACTGCCAGAATCAAATTCATTTCTGTTATGATTGTGATTGTTCCTGTTAACACAATTAAAATTAATCCAATTAATTTTCTGTTTTCTTTGAATGCTTCCTTCCAGTCAGAAAAAATGTTTTTTAATGCAGGAATTCCTTTAAGCAGAAAATACATTATTGCTGTTCCAATCACTATTCCTATTCCTAATGGTTTAGTTAACTGGATTCCTGCAGTAATTTTGTCTGAAAAAATTCCGTTTGCTATAACATAAGGCAGAATAAAAAAATATGAAGTCACTGCTCCTAAAAACCATATTCCTGTAAATT
Organism: uncultured archaeon; assembly: GCA_964608675.1. Lineage (GTDB taxonomy): Archaea > Iainarchaeota > Iainarchaeia > Iainarchaeales > 1-14-0-10-31-34 > 1-14-0-10-31-34. The sequence goes on from CAZSOZ010000003.1 coordinate 55,534, forward strand.
TTGGTCCAATCAAGTATCCTCCGGAAAAAGGAATTAATGAAATGCTTGAACCCAAAGAAAACAGTTTTGAAAAAGAAACTTTCAGTGAATCCAAATTAATAAAAGATGGAATTATTTTCAGGTAATCCCGCAAAAAAGAAAAAATTATTCCTAAACCAAACATTCCTGCAAGAACTTTTATTTTTTTTCCTTTTTGGTCTCCTGCTAAAATAATTGATGCTGCTGCTTTTCCGTCTGCATACTCTAATTGTTCTTTTTCTATCATTTGTTTTCTTAACGGAACAGAAAAAATTACTCCTGTTATTCCTCCAACCAAAGAAATTATTGTAATGTCAGTTAAAGAAATCTGCATTCCGATTATATACAAAGCCGGAACAGTAAAAATTATTCCTGCTGCAAGAAGACCTCCTGCAGAAGCAATTGTTTGCGCTACATTAACTTCGTTTTTGTTTGTGTTTCCAAGCAAATTTAAAATTCCTAAAGCCATTATTGATGCAGTTGTAATAGGCCAGTAAACTCCTCCTATTTTGAGTCCGGCAAAAGCAGAATACATGGTAACAATTACTGCCAGAACGCTTCCGATTAACACTGCTCTTAAACTGAGTTCTTTCATTTGCATTAAATGTTCAACAATACCTTTTTTATTTTATTTCTTTCAGTTTTAATGCAGGAGGTTTATTTATGCTTGAATGGATTGCATTAATTTTAGTTATAGTTCTTTTGGGTTTTCTTGTTTTAATTTACAACGGTTTAATTGTAAAAAGAAACAGAGTGGATAATGCTTGGAGCCAGATTGATGTTCAATTAAAAAAGAGAGCAGATTTAGTTCCTAATTTGGTTGAAACAGTTAAAGGTTATGCAAGGCACGAAAAACAGGTTTTTGAAAACGTTACAAAAGCAAGAACTCAGGTAATGAAAGCAGGAGACAACGTCCAAAAAAAAGCTGAAGCAGAAAACATGTTAACCGGAGCACTAAAATCTTTGTTTGCTGTAGCTGAAGCTTATCCTGACTTGAAGGCAAACGAAAACTTTAAGCTTTTGCAGGAACAACTTGATGGAATTGAATCCAAGATTGCTTATGCAAGGCAGTTTTACAATGATTCTGTTTTGGATTACAATAATTCAATTCAGGTTTTTCCAAACAATGTTTTGGCAGGAATGTTTGGCTTTAAAGAAAAAGAATTTTTTGAAGTGGAAGAATCAGCTAGAACTGCACCAAAAGTCAGTTTCTGACTTTCTTCTTTTTTCTTTTTTTTTTATTTTTTGTTGTCAAATTTAAATATATTTCTTTTCAGTATTATTTGTGGTTTAATGATTTATGACAGAATTGCAGTAAACAAAAGAAACTCAATTTTATTGTTTGCATTTTTTTTTATTTTCATTTTATTTTTAGGATGGATTTTTGGAGAAATTTTTGGCTGGGGATTGTTTGGATTAATTTTTGCTTTTCTTTTGGCTTTATTTTTGATTTTTATTTCTTATTATAAAAGTGATTCTTTGGTTTTGTCTGTTTCTAAAGCAAAACCGGTTAAAGAAAAAGAATGGCCTCATTTATATCATTCAGTTGAAGGCCTTGCAATTGCTGCAGGCATTCCCAAGCCAAAACTGTATATGATTGATGACACTGCAATTAATGCTTTTGCTACCGGTCGTGACCCTGAACACGCGGTGATTGTTGTAACTAAAGGAGCAGCAACAAGGCTGGATAGACTTGAATTAGAGGGAGTTATTGCTCATGAAATGTCTCACATAAAAAATTATGATATAAGGTTCATGATGCTTGTCACTGTAATGGTTGGAACTGCTGCTTTGTTAAGCAATATTATTTTGAGGAGTTTTTTGTGGGGAGGTCATTCCGGAAATAGGAGAGGTGGAGGAGGAGCTCAATTGGCATTAATTGCTTTAGGTTTAATTTTTGCTGTATTAACTCCTTTTATTGCTCAGGCAATTAAGTTTGCTATTTCAAGGAAAAGGGAATTTCTTGCAGATGCAGACGGAGCATTATTAACTCGTTATCCAAAAGGGCTGGCTGATGCTTTAAGGAAAATTAATGCTGATGCAGAACCATTAGAGGTAGCGAATGAGGCAACAGAAAATTTGTATATTTCTAATCCCTTCAAGAAAAAACATAAATCTTGGTTTAAGGGAATGTTTAACACTCATCCTCCTTTAGAAGACAGAATAGCAGCTTTGGATAAAATGTGAAGAATAAATACTTTTTCTTTTTATTAATTTGTTTGTATGAATAAACCTTTTCTTTTTGGAGTTTCAACAGCCAACAGAGGTTTTTTACAGGATTTTTTTCGGGTTATTCACGAAAAAAATATTTCAGTTAAAGATAATATCGGAGTTGAATACACTCGTTATCATTATGACAGCCTGCCAAGAACCCAACAGGATTTTTTTTGGAAAGGGGTTATTGATTCTCTTAAAAGAAAGGGGTTCAAGGAAATTGTTTTTCTTGACGACCATAAAACAAGAATGCAAATTGATGCAGTTCATGAAAAAGGCCGTCCTTTAACTGAAAAAGAAGCAGAACTTGTTTTTGAAAGAGAAAAAATTTTTAAACAAAGGTTTTCTGATTGCAGGGCAGGAATTTTAGGTGCAGCACATGCATTAAATTTAAAGCAGGACCTTAAAGCCAATGTTTATTTGGATTCTATTTCTTTTTTAATGCATTCAAAAAATTTGATTCCTCTTAATGCAATTGATTTGCTTGATAAAAGAAAAAGTCTTGCAAGATATTTTGTTGTGCAGGATATTTTGTCTGGAAAAATCAGGCTTCAAAAAGGTTTTGTTAAAGTGACTAAAATAAAAACAAAAAAGAAATCCACAAAAAAAAAATTTAAGAGAAGAAGAAAGCCGGCAAAAACTATTTTAAATCAGAGAAGAAAACCTAAATAAAAGCGTTTTTTAGTGCGTGCCTGCATTCACAGTCTTTTTGTGTGTCTATTATTGGAACAACTTTTTTGATTAATTGCTTTAATTTTTTACTGTTTTCTTTCATTATTTTGAGAACGCTTTCCACGTTTACAGGAGTTTTTTTCCATACATCATAATCGGTTATTGTTGCAATTGAAGCATAACAAATTTCTGCTTCTCTTGCCAGAACTGTTTCTGGAACCAAAGTCATTCCAATTACATCTGCATTCCATTTTCTAAAAAGCATGCTTTCTGCTTTGGTTGAAAACCTTGGGCCTTCAATTACAATGCAGGTTCCTTTTTCATGAAAACCAAATTTTAGTTCTTTTGCTGATTGAATCAATTTTTTTCTTAAATCAGAGCAGAATGGTTCTGCAACAGAAATATGACATACTTTGTTTTTGTCGTAAAAAGTCTGCTGTCTTTTTGTGGTTTTGTCTATGAATTGGTCAACAAAAACAAATTCTCCTGGCTTAAATTTTTCTTTCAGGCTTCCTACTGCTGATGAAGCCAGAATTTTTTTTGCTCCAATTTCTTTTAGTGCTTTAATGTTTGCACGATAATTCACGTTTGTGGGGTTGATTGTATGTTTTGTTCCGTGCCTTGAAAGCAATGCAACTTTTTTTCCTGATATTTCTCCGATTTTAATTGTGCTTGAAGGTTCGCCGAATTCAGTTGAAATTTTTTTTTCTTCTTTTAATTTAAATAAATCAGGGTCTTCAAATCCTGTTCCACCTATTAATCCAATCATTTTTTTTTCACTCTGAACTGTAATTAATTAAAGAAAAAACTTTGTAGGGCTTTAATTTTTTTCTTCCTTTCAAAAAACTTAATTCAATTAAAAAACAAAATCCAATTATTTTTCCGCCGGCTTTTTCAATTAATTCTGCTGTTGCTTTTGCTGTGCCTCCTGTTGCCAGCAAATCATCTACAATTAAAACGTTCTCGTTTTTTTTTACTGCATCCAAATGCATTTCAAGTTTGTCTTTTCCATATTCTTTTTGATAGCTTGCTTTTTGTGTTTTAAAAGGAAGTTTTCCAGGTTTTCTTATTGGAATAAAAGATGCATTTAATTTGTATGCAATTATTGCTCCAAAAATGAATCCTCTTGCTTCTGTTCCTGCCACTACATTAATTTTTTTGTTTTTGAAGGGCTCCAGCATTCCTTGAACTGCTTTTTTTACTGCTTTTGGGTCTTGAAGCAATGTTGTTATGTCTTTGAATATTATTCCTTTTTTTGGAAAATTTGGAATGCTTCTGATTTTTTCTTTTAAGTACATTAACTCACTTTTTTTTTATTGTTTTATTTTTTTTCTCCAGTAATCAAGCAAATCCTGCATTGTTTTTTCAAAGGGAATTTCAGGTTTCCATCCTGTTTGTTTTCTGAATTTAGTTGAATCTCCTAATAAAATTTGCACGTCTGACGGCCTTAATCTTTTGGGGTCTTGTTTTACTTCAAATTCTATTTTGCTTATTTTTTGGAGTATGTCAACTATTATTTGTATTTTGTATGCTTTTCCTGAAGCAATATTGTATACTTCTCCGGGAATTCCTTTTTCTGTTGCAAGCCAGTATGCTTTAACCATGTCTCTTACGTCTGTGTAATCTCTTTTTGCTTCAAGGTTTCCTACTTTTAATACAGGTTCTTGTTCTCCTGTTTCCATTAATGCAACTTGTTTTGCAAAATTGCTTGTAACGTATTGTTCTCCTCTTCTGGGGCCTTCATGATTAAAGGCTCTTGTTCTGATGATTTTTAATCCATAGCTTTTATTGTACTGGTAGCCAAGCAAATCCATTGCCACTTTGCTTACCCCATAAGGACTTAATGGCCTTAATGGATTGTCTTCTGTTATTGGAACTTCGTTTTCTTTTACTAATCCGTATTCTTCGCTTGAGCCTGCAATTTGAATTCTTATCTCTTTGTTGTGTTTTTTTATTGCTTCAAAAATATTTAATGGCCCGAAAATGTTTGCGTTCATTGTTTCTATTGGAGATTTCCATGAACTTGGCACAAAAGCCTGTGCAGCTAAATGAAAAATGTATTCAGGGCTGATTTCTTCTATTGTTTTGTCTACTCCATATGAATCAGTTATGTCGCATTCTACTAAATTTATTTTTTTGTTTATTTCTTTGATGTTTGATAAGTCTTCGTTTTTTCTGTAGGTTCCGTATATTTCTCCTAATTTGTTTTCCAGAATATATTCGCTTAAATGGCTTCCTACAAAACCATTTATTCCTGTTATTAATACTTTTTTCATTCAACCACCTTTAAAAAATTAAATTATTCCTTTCCATTTATTTTTTGCTTTTTCGTATCTTTCTATGGTGTCTGTGGGAAACCATTGCCCGTTGTAAACATATCCGTATAATTTTCCTTCTTCGCTTAATTTTGGAAAAACTGCTTCTTCAATTAAAGAGTATCCTTTTGGAAGCATGTCAATTACTTCGGGTTTTAGAATATATGTCCCTGAATTAATTAAATTTGATTCTGGTTTAACTGGTTTTTCTATGAATCTTTTTATTTGGTTTCCTTGCAATTCAATTACTCCAAAGTTTTTGGGGTCTTTAACTGAAGTTAATGCAATTGTTGCATATGCATTATTTTTTTTGTGGAATGTGTGCATGTCATTCAGGTTAATGTTTGTTAGGTTGTCTCCGTTGAACATAAGAAATTCGTCAAGAAGCAAATTTTTTGCAAGCCTTAACGGCCCGCCTGTTCCTAATGGTTTTTTTTCTATAACGTATTCAATGTTCATATCCCATTTTTCTCCTGTTCCAAAGTATTCTTTGATTTGTTCTGCTTTATATCCTAAAGCCATAACTGCGTTTTTTACATGATATTTTGAAAGCAGTTCAATTACGTATTCTAAAATAGGTTTTCCTTTTATTCCAATCATTGGTTTTGGCGTATTGTTTGTCAAAGGCCTTAATCTTGTTCCTTTTCCTCCTGCTAGAATAAATGCTGTTGACAAATCAGCGCTTTGAATTGCTTTTCTTACAAGATATTCGACTGCATGGCTTCGGTTTCTGATTTTTTGTCCGTCAATTTTTTTGTCTATTGCGTTTAGAACTCCGGAATCAATATTAATAGTAACCCTTTCCTTTTCATTTTTTTTGTTCATAATTTTTCATATTATTTATGATTACATTCCTTTTAAAAATTAACCGTTGTTTTATTTTTTTTAGGTTTTTTTTGCATGCTTGGAATAAGTTCTAGTTATTTTGCTTCAAGGGGTTTTTCTGTTTATGATTCAGTTCAGCAGGCGTATTCTTTGGGTTTTAAGGCAATTGAATTAGGTGCAGCGCATTCTTTTGAAGAAAATTTAAATGAAACAATCCAAAAAATTCATGACGATTTTGATGTGTTTTTTACTTTGCATGGATTGTTTCCCCCAAGAAAAGAAAAAGTCTGGTTTAATCCTTCTTTGGGTTTAACTCAAACAAATAAAGAAATTATTGATTCTTTTTTTGTTTTTGCTGAACTGGCCGGCGCAAAACTTATTGGCTTTCATCCAGGTTTTTTGTTTGAAGTTTCTTATGTTGAAAAACAGGGTTTTGGGGAAACCAAAAATTTAAGGCCTTTGGAAAAAACTGTTTCCTGGAATAATTTGTTTGATGTAATGAATTATTTTAAAGAAAAAAACAGCAATAAATTTTTTCTTGCAATTGAAAATATTACTTCAACTGAAGAAAAAGCTTTGGTTTACGGAAAAAATTTTGAGAAAGTTTTCAGTAAATTTCCTTTTTTTGGTTTGCTTTTTGATTTAGGGCATTCTATTACAGACAAAACTTATTCTGATTTAATGGAATTCAAAGACAAAATACAGGAAATTCATTTGCATAAACCTGAAGGAAAAAAAATCCATCTGCCTGTTTCTGAAAAAGACCTTGAACTGCTTAAGCCAATAAAGCAAATCAATTCAATTCCTGTTATAATTGAGCATTTTAAGGGAATAACAGAAAAACAAATCCTTGAAGAAAAAGAATTGTTTGAATCTTTTTTTGGTTAAATCATTTTTTTGGCTTTTTCGTAGTCTTTTTTTGTGTTAATGTTTAAGTAGATTCCTTGGAAAGGGTATCCTGTTAGAAGTCCTTTTTTTGCAAGTTTTGGGAATAAGTCGTTTGAAATGCTTTTCATGTTTCTTGAAATGTATTTGAATATTTCAGGTTCAAAAATATAGTAGCCTGCATTAATCAGATAACTTGAAGCTTCTGTTTTTGGTTTTTCTTTGAATTCAGTTATTTTTTTTCCTTGTAATACTGCTACTCCGTAATCTTTTGGGTTGTTTACGGTTGTTAATGCAATTGTTGCAGTTGATTTGTTTGCCTGATGAAATGAAAGCATTTCATTTAAATTAAGACTGCATAATGTGTCTCCGTTTGCCACCAGAAAAGTGTCTTTTAGCTGGTTTTTCATTCTCAGCAAAGGCTCTATTGTTCCTGATGCTTTTTCTAATTCAAGAAATTCTGCATCAATCTTTTTTTGGTTTATTTCTTGAATTATTTCTTCTTTTTCTGCATCCATGCTGACAGTAATTTTTCCTGCATTGAATTCCTGTAAATAGTTTATTACTCTTTCAATTAATGTTTTATTATTTAATTCCAGAAGAAACCTGCTTTTTTTTCCTGTTCCTTTAATGAAATCTTTTCCTCCTGCTAAAACAATTGAATTTTTTATTTTGTAGTCTGAAAGTGTTTTGGATAAAAGGTATTCTACTGCCTGGCTTCTGCTTCTGATGCTTAATCCGTCCACTATTCTGTCTACCTGCTTTAATATATCGTCTTTTATTGTAATTGTAATTCGTTCTCTCATACTTTCTCATACTATGTATGAGTCATTCTTATTTTAAAATCTTTTTATGCCATTTTACTTTATTGTTTATTTTTTTTGGGAAGTGATTTTTTTGAAGATTTCTGTTATTGGAACAGGTTATGTTGGACTAATTTCAGGCACAGGTCTTGCTTTGAATGGCCATCAAATTGTCTGTATTGACAGCAATAAAGAAAAAGTTGATTTAATTAACAGTAAAGTTCCTCCTATTTTTGAAAAAGGCCTTAAGGAAGCCTTGAATAAAATTGTTCCTGACAGGCTTTCTGCTTCATCTGATTTAAAAAAAGCTGTTTTGGATTCTGATGTTTCTTTTGTTTGTGTTGGAACTCCGTGCAGTAAAGAAGGAAAATGCGATTTGACTGCAGTTGAATCTGTTGTAAAGGAAATTGCTTTGGCTTTAAAGGAAAAGACTTCTTTTCATACAATTGTAATTAAGAGCACTGTTGTTCCTTCCACTACTGAAAAACTTGTTTTGCCTTTGCTTGAAGAATTTTCAGGAAAAAAGCTGGGAGAGTTTGGCTTGTGTATGAATCCTGAAACTTTAAGGGAAGGTTTTGCTTTAGAGGATTTTTTGAATCCTGACAGAATTATTCTTGGAATTCAGGATGATAAAACCAGAAAAGCAATGAAGGAAGTTTATTCTTCTTTTTCTTCTCCTAAATTTTTTTGCGGTTTTTCTGAAGCTGAAATGATTAAATATGCTTCCAATTCCTTGCTTGCAGCAAAAATTTCTTTTATTAATGAAATCGGAAACATCTGCAAGAAACTTGAAATAAATACTTATACTGTTGCTGAAGGAGTTGGATTAGACAAAAGGATTTCCCCTCATTTTTTGAATGCAGGAATAGGTTTTGGCGGAAGCTGTTTTCCTAAAGATGTTTCTGCTTTGATTGCAAAAGGAAATGAACTTAATATTGAAACTTTTTTGTTGGATTCTGTAATGAAAGTGAATGATTTTCAGCCTAAAATTTTTTTGGATTTAATTAAATCTAAAACAGAATTAAAAGAAAAAAAAGTTGGTGTTTTGGGGCTTGCGTTTAAGGCAGGAACTGATGATATAAGGGAAAGTCGTTCTATTCCTGTAATTAAAATGCTTTTGGATGAAGAAGCAGAAATTCTGGCTTTTGATCCTCAGGCTGAAGAAAACATGAAAAAAGAGTTTCCTGAAATTTCTTATTTTGATTCTGCTCAAAAAACAGTTGATGAAAGCGATTTAGTTTTGATTTTAACTGAATGGAGCGAATTTTCTTTTCTTGAATTTAAAAACAAGCCGGTTTTTGATGCAAGAAACATTTTTAAGAATAATAAACCCAAAAACTATGAAGGGCTGTCTTGGTGATGTTTGAATGAGTGAAGAAATTAAACCTGTAAAAAAAGCTGTTATTCCTGCTGCAGGGCTTGGAACAAGGTTTCTGCCTGCAAGCAAGGCTGTTCCAAAGGAAATGTTTCCTGTTGTTGACAAGCCTGCAATCCAGTATATTATTGAAGAAGCAGTTGATTCAGGAATAGAAGACATTATTATTGTGACAGGAAAAGACAAAACTGCTATTGAAGATCATTTTGACAGAGTTCCTGAATTGTATTCAAAGCTTGAAGAAAAAGGAAAGAAAGACTGGCTTTTAATGCTTGAAAAAATTGATGGTTTGGCTGACATTCATTTTATCCGTCAGAAAGAGCCTTTGGGTTTGGGTCATGCAGTTTTGTGTGCCAAAAAACATATTGGAAACGAGCCTTTTGCTGTGCTTCTTGGAGACGATTTAATTTTGTCTGATAAACCTGCTTTAAAGAAATTAATTAATATTTATGAAAAAAATGATTCTTCTGTTTTGTGTGTTCAAAATGTTCCCAAAAAAGAAATTCCTTTGTATGGAGTAATTAAATACAAAAAAGTTAACGGACAAATTGTTGTTGAAAACATGGTTGAAAAACCTCCTATAAGCAAGGCTCCTTCAAGTCTGGCTATTGTTGGAAGATATTTATTGAAGCCTGAAATTTTTGGGATTCTTGAAGAAATTCCTTTTGGCAAAGGAAAGGAACTTCAGTTAACTGATGCTTTAAGGATTTTGAATGAAATTGACAAACTAATGGCTTATGAAATTGATGACGGAAAATGGCTTACTGTTGGAGACAAAACAAGTTATTTGAAGGCCAACTTAGAGTTTGCTTTAAAGAGAGCTGAAATGAGAAAGGACATTCTTTTGTTTATTAAGGAAATAAACAAGAGAGTTTAATTAAGGTTTTTTTTTATGATTAAAGTTTTGGTTTCCGGTGGAGCAGGTTTTATTGGAAGCCATTTATGTGACAAATTAATTGAAGAAAAAAAAGAAGTTTTTTGTATTGACAGTCTTGTTTCAGGAACAAAAAAAAACATTCAGCATTTAATGAAAAACAGTAATTTTCATTTTTTAGAACAAGATGTAAACAAACTTGTTTTTGAAGAAAAAGTTAATGAAGTTTTTCATTTGGCTTCTTTGGCTTCTCCTGCTGACTATTTTTCTAAGCCAATTGACACAATGCTTGTGGGTTCAATTGGAACAAAAAATTTGTTGGATTTGGCTTTGAAGAACAAAGCAAAATTTTTGTTTACTTCTACTTCTGAAGTTTACGGAGATCCTTTGGTTCATCCTCAAAAAGAATCTTATTGGGGGAACGTTAATCCGATTGGAAAGCGTTCTTGTTATGATGAATCAAAGCGTTTTTCTGAAGCTTTAATTAAGGCTTTTGAAAGAGAATTTGAATTCAAGGGAAAAATTGTAAGAATTTTTAATACTTACGGCTCAAGAATGAGAATAAACGATGGAAGAATTGTCCCTAATTTTATTAATCAGGCTTTAAACAATAAGCCTTTGACTGTTTATGGTTCAGGAAAGCAGACAAGAAGTTTTTGTTTTGTTTCTGACATGATTGACGGAATAATTAAAATGATGAATTCTAATTTAACTGGTCCAATTAATCTTGGAAACCCTGAAGAGTATTCTGTTTTGGAGTTTGCAGAAAAAATTAAGAAAGCAAGCGGAAAAGAACTTGAAATAAAATTTTTGTCTGCTTTGGAGGATGACCCTAAACAAAGAAAACCTGATATTTCTCTTGCAAGAAAAAAACTTAATTGGAATCCTGAATTTTCTTTGGATGAAGGATTAAAAATTACTTTGGATTATTTCCGTAAGGCTAATCTTTAATTGTGTTTTGTTAATTATTTTTATTGATTAAAAATGATTGAAGGAATTAAAATAAAAAAATTAAAGAGAATTGATGACGAAAGAGGTTATTTAATGGAAATTTTAAGGAATGATGACGAAATTTTTGAGGAATTTGGTCAGGCTTACATTACTTGTGTTAAGCCTGATTACGTTAAAGGCTGGCATATGCATGAACATCAGACAGACCATTTTGTGTGTGTTAAAGGAAACGCAAGAGTTGTTTTGTGCGATAAAAGAGAAAACTCAAAAACTTTTAATGAAGTAAATGAATTCATTTTAGGAGAAAAAGAAGAAAACAGAATTTTATTAAAGATTCCAAAAAAAGTAATGCATGGCTTTGAGTCTGCTGACAGCAAAGAAGCTTTGATTTTAAATTTTCCAACCAAAACATATAATTATGATGACCCTGATGAAATAAGGCTTCCTTTTAATTCAAAAGAAATTGATTTTGAATGGAAAGCAAAAAAAGGCGGTTGAATGAATTTACTTGTAACAGGCGGAGCAGGATTCATTGGAAGCAATTTCATTAAACGCTTTATTGAATTTTATCCTGAAGCAAGAATAGTTAATTTAGATAAATTAACTTATGCCGGCAGGCTTGAAAACTTAAAAGAACTTGAAGGCAACAAAAATTACAAGTTCATTAAAGGAGACATTTGCAATAAAAAAACAGTTCAAAAAGCAGTTAAAGGAATTGATATAATAATTAATTTTGCTGCTGAATCTCATGTTGACCGTTCAATTGTTTCTCCTGAAGACTTCATTAAAACAGATGTTTTTGGAACTTTTGTTTTATTAGAGGAAGCAAGAAAAAATGATTTGCAGGTAATTCAGATTTCAACAGATGAAGTTTATGGAAGCATCGAAAACGGTTTTTTTACTGAAGAAAGCCCTTTAATGCCTTCTTCTCCTTATTCTGCTTCCAAGGCTGGAGCAGACAGACTGTGTTTTTCTTATTTCAAAACTTATGGTTTGAATGTAAAAATAACCCGTTCTTCCAATAATTTTGGTTCAAACCAGTTTCCAGAAAAATTAATTCCTTTATTTATTACAAACCTTTTGGAAGAAAAAAAAGTTCCGGTGTATGGAGACGGAAAAAATGTAAGGGACTGGATTTTTGTTAAAGACAACTGTGATGCAATAATTAAAGTAATGAATAAAGGAGAAAAAGGGGAAACTTATAATATTGGGGGCGAAAACGAAAAAACTAATTTAGAAATAACTGAATTCATTTTAAATGAATTAGGAAAAGGAAATGAATTCATTGAATTTGTTGAAGACAGAAAAGGACATGATTTAAGGTATGCTTTGGATTGCACTAAAATAAAAAAACTTGGCTTTAAGCCAAATCATTCTTTTGATGATGCGTTAAAGGAAACAATTAATTGGTATAAAAATAATTTTTGGTGGTGGAAGCCATTAAAGAAAAACTGATTTTTTTAATCGGCAAAGGTTTTCTTGGAACAAAAATTGTTTCTGTTTTCAAAGAAAAAGGAATCAAAGTTATTACTGCAGGCCTTGAAGAAAAAAATGATTATTCTTTGGATATAACTGACGAACAATCTTTGATTTATTTGTTTAAAGACTTGAATCCTGATATTGTTTTGTTGCCTGCTGGAATAACAAATGTTGACTATTGTGAAGCAGAACAAGAAAAAGCAATAGAAGTCAATATTGAGGGAACAAGAAATGTTGTTGATGCATGCCGTGCTTTTAATTCAAAATTAGTTTTTTTTTCAACTGATTATGTTTTTGACGGAAAAAAAGGAAATTACACAGAAAAAAACAAAGTTAATCCAATTAATTTTTACGGCAAAACAAAAGTTAAAGGAGAACAGTTTGTTAAAGGATTAGAAGATTATTTGATTGCAAGAGTTTCTGCTTTATATGGCTTTAATTCAAATAAAGACAAAAACACTTTTGTAAGATATGCAGTTAATGAATTAAAGCAGGGAAACCAAATTACTGCAGTTAAATTAATTAACTGCCCTACTTTAATTGATGATGTTGCTGAAGCAGTTTTTTTTATGCTTGAAAAAAATTTTTCTGGATTATTTCATGTTGCAGGATGTGATTCTTGCTCCAAATATGATTTGCTTAAAAAAATCTGCAAGGTTTACGGTTTTGATTCATGCCAAATAAAAGAAGTTTTGTCGATTCCTAAATGGAAAGCTCAAAGGCCTGAAAACACTTCTCTTGATACAACTAAAATTCAACTGCAAGGAATTAAAATGAGTTCGGTGGAAGAAGGTTTATTGAAAATGAAGGAGCAAATGAAATTATGAAAGGAGTAATTCTTGCTGGAGGAACCGGTTCAAGGCTTTTTCCTTTAACTAAAATTACAAACAAGCATTTGCTTCCAGTTTATAGTAAACCTATGATTTATTTTCCTATTGAAACTTTGCTTGATGCAGGAATAAAAGATATTTTGATTGTTTCAGGAAAAGAGCATGCAGGAGATTTTTTGAAGCTTTTGGGTTCAGGGAAAGAATTTAATGCAAGATTTACTTATGAAGTGCAGGAGGAAGCCGGAGGAATAGCCCAAGCATTGTCTTTGGCTGAAGATTTTGCTGACAAAGAAAAAATTGTTGTTGTTTTAGGAGACAACATTATTGAAGATTCAATAAAGGAACAAGCAAAAGAATTCCAGAAAACTGATTCTGCTTTCATTTTTTTAAAAGAAGTCTCTGATGCACAAAGATTTGGTGTTCCTGAATTAAATGGAAAAAAAGTTCTTTCAATTGAAGAAAAACCCAAAAAACCTAAGAGCAGTTTTGCTGTCACAGGAATTTACATGTATCCTCCTGAAGTGTTTAAAGTAATCAAAAATTTGAAGCCGTCTGCAAGAGGAGAATTTGAAATAACTGATGTAAATAATTATTTTATTAGGAAAGGAAAACTTAAAGCAAATTTTTTGCAGGGTTTTTGGACTGATGCAGGAACATTTGAATCCCTGTTTCGTGCAACAAAACTAGTTAAAGAAAAACTTCATAACTCTGAGTAAACTTTCAAGTATTTTTTCATTACTTTTTCTTTGCTGAACAATTCAGCTCTTTTTTTTGAAACTTGAACTGCTTTCTCATAAAATTTTTTGTTTGTTAAAATTTTTTCAAGCAATTCACTTAGTTTTTCTGTATTTCCTCTTTCAACTATTAATTCTTGTTCTTGTTTTATTCCTTTTGGGGATCCAATTGAATCAGTGCATACAACAGGTTTTCCTAAAACTACTGCTTCCATTAAACTTAATCCGAATGCATCTCCATGCAATGCAGGCACAACAACAGCTTCGCTTTGGCAGTAAAGCTTGTTTAATTCTTCATCTGAAACAAATCCTTTTATTTCAGTGATTTCCTGCATTCCTTTTTCCTTTATTTTTTCCTTTAATTTTTCTTTTTCATATGCAGGGCCAACAAAAACCAGTTTTGCGTTAACTTTGTCTTTTATTTTTTCGAATGCTTCCAGCAAAACATATATTCCTTTGCTTTTATCTATTCTTCCTACAAATAAAATTATTTTTTGTTCAGGTTTGTCGCAAGAAATTTTTTTGAATTTTTTTTCCGCCCATCCTTGCAAGGTAGTAATGTTTTTTTCTTTGAAGTATTTTTCTTTGAAGTGTTTTTCTAAATTCCAAGTATATGTTGTGGTTTTGTCTGCTTTCTTTAATGAATTCAATAAAAAGAATTTTTTTATTGGATTAGAAAAATTTTTTTCTAATTGTTCTCTTCCAAAAAAAGTTATTACTGATTTTCCTTTCATTTTTTTTGCTAATTGTATTGTTGCAAGCAATGGAGGCATTGTATAGAATCCGTGATAAACATCATATTTTTCTAATTTTTTTCCTGCTTTAATGTAATCGTTTATTCTTTGCATTGGTTTTGTTTTATGTATTTCGTGTGTTTTGAATCTGTAAATTCTTACTCCTTTTGTTTCTTCTTTTTCTTTTAAGTTGTTCCAGTTAGGTGTAAGAATGTCTGTTTTGATTCCTTGTTTGTTTAACCATTGCGCGGCGCCAAAAACCAGTCTTTCTGTTCCTGCTTTGACAGGAAAAGCAAAATCTGAAATCAGCAGAATTTTTTTTGGTTGCATTTAATCTTTTCCTATTATTTTGAATTCAGGCAAAGGAACAATAAATTTTCCGCCTTTTTCAAAGAATTCTTTTTCTCTTTCTTTGAATTCCTTTAAGAAGTGCCATGGGAGAATTAAAAAATAATCTGGGTGCTCTTTTCTTGCTTGTTCTTCTGAAATAATGGGAATCATTGTTCCAATTGTTTTTTTTCCAAATTTGTCTGAATTTCTTTCTGCTGCAGCAGAAATCAGTTTGTTGTCTAATCCAAAAAACTGAAGCAGAGTGTTTCCTTTTGTTGATGCTCCGTACACATAAACTTTTTTTCCTTTTTTTGTTTCTTCTTGGATGAATTCTTTTACTTCTTTTTTTATTTTGTTTACTCTTTCTGCAAAATCTTTGTAAGGCTTTTTTGTTTCTAATTCAAGTTTTTTTTCTTTTTCTCTTAATTCTTCTAATTTTTTCTTTTCTTTTTCTGAAGCTTCAATTTGACTTCCTTTATGCTTAATGTAAATTCTGTAGCTTCCTCCGTTAACGTTATTTAATTCTGCTCCAATTGCTTGCATTTCATGTCTTTCCAGTAAGTTTTTAAGCGATGTCATTGAATAATATTCTAAATGCTCATGACATATGTTGTCAAATGCATTTTGTTCTAACATTAAGGGCAGATAACTCATTTGAATTATCCATAAACCGTTTTCGTCTAAAACTTTTTTTACATCTGCAACAAATGCATTAGGATCATCTAAATCATAAAACATTGCAATGCTTGTAATCACTTTTGCTTTCTTTTCTCCAAACTCTTTTTTAAATGCTTGTGCATTAAAAAAATCATTAATTATTTTTGTTGTTCCTTTCTTTGAATATTTCAGTAAATTTTTTGCGGGATCAAATCCAATTAATTTTATTCCTGCTGTTTCATAGCTTCTTAATAATGTTCCGTCATTGCACCCAATATCCAAAACTAAGTCTTCTTCTTTTAATTTAATTATTTCTTCTGCTTTTTTTGTTATATTCCCTAAAGCTTCAGTCATTGTTTTGTTCATTCCTGAACGATACCAGTAATTATGATACATTAATCCTGAAGGAGTAGTATGTTTTAATTGCAGTAAACCGCATCCTTCTGAACTCACATCACATAAATTGAGTTCTAAGGGAATTTTTGTTTGCTGTTCTTCTGGTGAATCAACAAAATTTGACACGTATTGGTTTCCTAATGAAAGTATTTTAATTAATTTTTGGTTTCCGCAAACCCTGCATTTTTGTATTTCTTTTGCTTTTTCCATTAAACCACTAAAATCAATTTTATCATATTATTCTTGCAACAATTTAAATAAGTTAATTTTTTAATCCAGTTTTGTACCAAAAACCGCTTTAATAAAAGAACTTAAAATGAAAAAGTATTTAATTAAGTTCATTGGATTTTATTTAGTTAGTCACTTTTTTTTGGTTTATTTTATGAGTACAATAAGGACAATAGGAAAAAACGTTTGTTTTTTAAGTGCAGGGAATTTAATTCAAAAACTGCTTTCTTTGGCAATGGTAATTTATTTAGCACAAAAGCTTGGAGTAGGGGATTTTGGCGTTTATTCTTTTGCTTTTTCTTTTGTTTTAATGTTTACTGTTTTTGGCGATTTAGGGGTTGGAACATATATTTTGAGGGAAATAGCTAAAGACAAAATTAGGGCTTCAAGGCTTCTTGGAGATGCATTTATAGTTAAACTCGGCTTGTTTTTATTTGTTCTTTTAGCAATTTTTCTTTCAATACTTGCTTTTCATTTTTTTTCTCCAAATGAATACCCTTTTGTAGTGGTGTTTTTTGTTTTGCTTGCAGGCATTTCTTTATTGTTAGATTCAATGGCCGGATTGTTTAGAATGATTTTTTTTGCTTTCCAGGAAATGCAGTATGAATTTTTTGCCAACACCTTCTATAAACTTCTTTTAGTGATTTTGACTGCCGGAGTATTGTTTTTGGGTTTTGGATTAAAGGAAGTCTTTTTTGTTGCATTGTTTTCTAGTTTGGTTAATTTTGTTTTAAGTTTTGTTTTAGTACTAAAAAAATTTACTGTTCCAAAAATCCAAATAAATTTTTCTAGATACAAGAAATTAATTATTGCCGGCCTGCCTTTTTGTTTTTTGGCTGTTTTCATGTCTTTTTATGCTAATATGGATTCTATTATGCTTTCTTTTTTTAAGGGAAATATTAGTGTTGGTTATTATTCTGCTGCAATGCGTTTAATTAATACGTTGTCTTTTATTCCTGCTGCTTTTATGTCAGCTATTTTTCCTATTATGGCTTCTTTTTTTGCTGGATCAAATAAATCCCTTAATTTGGTTATTTCAAAGTCATTCAAGTATTTATTGATTGTTGTTTTGCCTGTTGCTTTTGCTACTACTCTTCTCTCTGGAAGAATAATTGAATTAATTTATCCTACAATTCAAGGAAACGATTTTTCGCCTGCTGCTTCTGCTTTAACTATTTTAATTTGGTTTTCTGTTTTGAATTTCTTGAATTTGATTTTTTTAAATTCTTTGGCTTCAACTGCATTTGAAAAAAAAGCTTTAATTATTGTTGGTGTTTCTTTGTTTTTTAATTTTTTTCTTAATCTTTTTTTGATTCCTTTATTTGATTTTCAAGGAGCTGCTTTTGCCAGTGTTTTGTCTCAAATTGTTTTCTTTTTGCTTGGAGCATATTTTGTTTCAAAGTATTTCTTTGGTTTTCTTTCTTTTTTTAAACTAATTTTTAAAACAGCAGTTAAGCCTTTGATTTCAAGTTTAATTGTTTTTGGTTTTATTTACTTTTTTTTTTATTTGAATTTTTTCATTTTGATTGTGATTTCTTTAGTTCTTTATTTGATTGCATTGTATTTAATTAAAGGTTTTGATGAAAAAGATATTTCTTTTTTCAGAAAACTGATTAACAAATAGTTTATTTGAATGCAACTAAAACTATTGTATTGTTTGTTATGCCAATTAAACCCAAAAATTTTTGTATTGATATAACATGTTTTGTTTTTAGTATTCCTTTTCTTATCAGCCAGCCGAATCCTCTGATGCTTTTGCTTTCATGTTCAACAGAAAAATTTCTGAATCCTGCATCAAATGCCACTTGCTTTAATGACTGTTTTGTAAAAGGCCTCACATGCGTGTAATCGTCATAAAAGCTGCTGTGTTTTTTGTCATGCGTCCTAATCCAGTCATTTGTCATTACAACAAGTTTCCCGTTTTTTTTAAGGATTCTTCTCAATTCTTTGACCATAAATAAAGGATTTTGAATGTGTTCTATTACATAAGAAGAAAACACTGCATCAAATTCTTCGTTTTTGAATGAAAGTTTTTTTGTTAAATCCATTTGCATTGCATTCAATCCTTTTTCTTTGCAGATTTTAATTGATTCTTCATCAAAATCTATTCCCTGAATTTGTTTTGGAGCAAGTGCAAGAAATGACCCGACACTGCATCCTGCTTCAAGGATTTTTCCTTTTACATCAGAAAAATAAGTTTGAAACAAAACACTTGTTTTTGCTGTATCAAAATTTTTTTTAGTAAACTGTTTTTCTGTGTAATAACTCATTTAATCACTTTTTTATATATTAAATCAAAACAACTATTTTAATCTTTCTTTTTTAATTCATTCTTGTACCAAAATAGTTTATTAATCCCTTTTCTTTTTTTATCAGAAAGCTTTAAAATCATTTTAAGACAGGTTTACTTCAATAATCTTTTGGTGAATATGGTGAATATATGAATAATCCGAAAATTGTTGTAATGGGAAAAAATAAGATTGCCTGGGAATGCAGCAAGTTTTTACTAGAGCAAAAAGAAAATATTGTGGGGGTTGTTGTTGGCGGAAAAGCGTGGCAGGAAAGCCTTGAAACTTTTGCGAAAGAAAATAATCTTCCTTATTGGAATTTTGAAAAAATTAATTCCCCTGAGGCTGTTCAGAAGTTAAAGGAATTAGAGCCTGACTTCATTTTTTCTTTTCAGTTTGACCAGATTCTTAAAAAACAGGTAATTGAAATCCCAAACAAAGGCTGTATTAACCTTCATTTTGCTTTTCTTCCTAATTACAGGGGCTGTCATACTATAGCAAAGGCAATGCTGAACAAAGAACAATTTCATGGAGTTACTTTGCATTATATGGTTGAAGGCATTGATTCAGGGAATATTATTTCACAAAAAAAAGTTAAGATTGAAAAACAATGGACTGCAAGGAACTTATACGATAAACTAACAGAAGAAGGAGTTAACTTGTTTAAGGAAACATGGCCTTTGCTTAAAGAAGAAAAAATTGAACCAAAAACTCAAGGAAAAAATTTTTCTTATTATGACCAAAATTCAGTCAACTACAAAGAGTTAGCTAAACTTGACCTAAACAAATTTGATTCATGGCAGATTAAGGCAATGATTTTTCCGCCTTTTCAGTATCCTTACTTTGAATTAGATGGACTGAAGTTTTTTATTACTAAAGTGGAAAAGAAAAAGGAGTGAAAAAATGAAAGTAAATTTTGTTGATTTAAAAAAAATGCATGAACCCATAAGAAATGAAATTGATTTTGCAATAAAAGAAATAGTAGACAATACTGCGTTTGTTTTAGGCAAGCCGGTTGAATTATTTGAAGAAAATTTTGCTTCTTATTGTCAGGCAAAGTTTGGTGTAGGAGTCAGTTCAGGAACTGCTGCATTGCATTTGTCTTTTCTTTCTTTGGGAATAGGAAAAGGAGATGAAGTGATTACTGTTCCAAACACTTTTTTTGCTACAGTAGAAGCAATTTTGTACACTGGAGCTAAACCTGTTTTTGTTGATGTACAGGAAGATTCATTTAATTTGGATGCAGAAAAACTTGAAGAAAAAATTTCAGATAAAACTAAAGCAATAATTCCAGTGCATTTATATGGTCAGCCTGCAGACATGAAGCCAATTCAAGAAATTGCAGAAAAACACGATTTAAAGATTGTTGAAGATGCCTGTCAGGCTCATGGGGCAGAATACAACGGAAAAAAAGCAGGTTCTTTAGCGGACCTTTCTTGTTTTAGTTTTTATCCTGCAAAAAATTTAGGTGCTTTTGGCGAAGGCGGAATGATTACAGGAAACAATGAAGAATTAATTGAAAAAGCCCGAACTTTAAGAGCCCATGGAGAAAAACCAAAAAACACTCACAACATTGTAGGATTTAATTATCGTTTAGAGGCATTGCAGGCTTCAGTTTTGAATGTTAAATTAAAGAAATTAGATGAATGGAATTCAATGAGAAGGAATGCTGCAAAAAATTACAATGAAGCCTTGAATGGATTTGAAGGAGTAATTCTTCCAAAACAAATGCCTTATGCAAAGCATGTTTATCATTTGTTTGTTGCAAGAGTAAAAGAAAGAGAGAAAATACAGAATTTATTGAAACAAAATGAAATTTTTACTGGCATCCATTATCCTATTCCTGTTCATTTACAGCCGGCTCTTTCTGATTTCTCTTATAATAAAGGAGATTTCCCTGTTGCAGAAAAATTAATGAGTGAAATAATTTCTTTGCCAATGCATCCTTTTTTAACTGAAGAAGAAATTGGTTTTGTAGGAGAAAAATTGAAAGAGGTAATAAAATGAAAGTTGGGGTTATTGGAGCAGGCTATTTTGGAAAAAACCATGTAAGAGAATATGTTAATTCAGGGTGTGATGTTACAGTATGCGATTTAAAAGAAGAAAACCTTAATGCAGTGAAAGAAAAACATAAAGTGAACACAACAAAAGACTTGAATGAGTTATTGAATGATTCTGAATTAAAGGCTGTAAGCGTTTGTACTCAGAATTCAACTCATTTTGATATAGCAAAAAAGTTTTTGGAAAAAGGAAAGCATGTTTTATTGGAAAAACCAATGACTTTGGATTCAAAACAGGCTTTTGAGTTGGTTGAATTAGCAGAAAAAAGCAGGGTAATTTTAAGTATTGGTCATATTTTTCGTTATAATAATGGTTTAAGAAAATTAAAGGAAATGATTTCTGAAGGAGAATTAGGCGAAATTTTTTTGGCAAGATTGGTTTGGACTAATTTGAATCCTCCTTTTGAAGACAACAGGGACATTTATTTTGATTTAGGGCCTCATGCTTTGGATATAATTTATTTTATTTTAGGAAAGCTTCCAAATAAAGTTTCGTGCAGGGGAATTCCTTCAAGGGAAAACGCTTCACAGGATGAAACTGCTTTCATTAATTGTGTTGCAGGAAACACTTTGATTAACATTGATGTAAGCTGGGTTACTCCAGAAAAAAAGAGAACTGTTTTTGTAGTTGGTTCAAAAAAGTCTGCTTTAATTGACTGTATGACACAGCAAATCACTTTAATTAATAATTCTGATATGAGCGAAAAAGAAATTTTTGTTCAGGCAAGCAATCCTTTAGTTGAAGAAATATTTGACTTCCTTAACGCAGTAAAACAGAATAGCAAAACTGTTTCAGAAGGAAAAGTTGGGGCAGAAATAGTGAAATTAATTGAATTATGCCATAAATCAATTAAAGAACAAAAAACAGTTTCTTTTTAGGTTAAAAAATGAAAGTCTGTGTTATAATCCCAACTTTAAACGAAGAAGAGTTTATTGGAAAACTAATTGATTCAATTAATTCAAATTCTTATAAAAAAATAGAAGTAATTGTAGTTGATGACGGTTCAACAGACAAAACAGTTGAAATAGCCAAAAGCAAAGGAGCAAAAGTTTTTGTTAATTCTCCTGGAAGAAGGGGTCCTTCCTTTGGATGGAATTTTGCTGCAAAAAATACTACTGCAGAGATTTTATGCATTCTAGGAGCGGATTTCTTTATTTCAGATAAAGATTTCATCAAAAAAGCAGTTCAGGCATTTGATGAAAACACTGTTGCAGTTTACACTTCTTACACTACAATTCAGGATACTTTTATTGAAAGAATTGCTACAAAAAAAATAGGAGTTTCATTTGAGCCAAGGTTTATCAGAAAAGATGTTTTTCTTAAATTAGGGGGTTTTCCTTTGATTGGTTTTGGCGAAGACCAAATTTTTTCTTATAAACTCAAAAAGTTTATTAAAGAAAACAATTTAAAAGAAAAAATAGTTAAAGACGCATTTTTTTCAGGTCACGGAGTGCATTCTTTAAGTGAAATGTACAAGCAGGCTGAATGGTATGGAAAAACTTCAATTCCTTTCATTAAATTGGTTCCAAATGAATTCAAATTAAAGCAATTCACTTCAGTTTTTTTGCGCCCATTTTATTTCCTTTCTTTTATTTTTTCACTTCTTTCAGTTTACTTTTTTCCTTTAATTGTTTTTTCAATTCCATTTTTTTTGATTTACTTTAAAATAATTTTTGAGTCAATTAAAGCAAAAAACTTTTTTGTTTTAGGAAAAACTTTTACTTTCCTGTTTTTTGGGATGGGAATGTTACATGGATTGTTTCTTTATTTAAGTGGAATAAACAGAAAAACAGGCCATTAATTTTTTTTGCAGAATAAAATGCAGTTATGTAGAGAGCAAAATCCAAAGAAAAAATTTGCAATAATCCTGAAAAAGTATTTTGGCGGAAAAAAGCTTAATCCAACCCAGTACAATTCTGTTTTAAATCCAAATAATTCACTGAAACTTGCTTCATCTAAAGGAGAAGGAGGAAGCTTGTGTGTTCTGTCTTTCCAGTACTCTATTCCAGATAAATTCATTACATTAGGAAAAGCAATTATTAATGTTCCATTTTTGTTTAATATTTCACTGCATCTTTTAATGAATTTTTCTCTTTCCTGTATTTCTATATGTTCATACACATGGTTTGCTATTATTACATCAAATTTTTCTTTTGTATTCCAGAAATCCATATAAAAATTATTTGTTTTCAGCCATTCAACGCTTTTAGAATCAATGTCGTATCCAAAATATTTTCCTTTGTCTTTCAAAGTTTTTTTGTAAAAAAAGCTTTCTTTTAAGCATCCAAAATCAAGTATTTTTCCTTTGAATTTAATTTTTTTGTCAATAAATTTTAATGGTTCAAAAGGAAAAAAAATTTTTTTCGGATTAATTTTTCCTTTTTTTCTTCTTTCAAAAATTTTAGAATAATCGTTTCTTTCTTTCATTGAATCACTTTCTTAAAACATTTTCATACACTTCAAGAGTTTCTTTTGCGGTTTTTTTCCAGGAAAATTTGTTTGCCTGCTTTAATCCTTTTTTTTTCAGTGAATTTTGTAAGGATTTGTTCTCTAAAACTGTTTTTATTTTTTCTCTTATTGTATTTTCATTAATTTTTTCAATTATTGCAGGCATTTTTCCTGTTATTTCAGGAATGCTTGCATGGTTTGTTGTTAATACAGGGCATCCGCACGCCATTGCTTCAAGTATTGGTAAACCAAATCCTTCATAGCTTGACGGAAAAACACTTAAGTTAACTGCATTGTAATAATCTGCCAGCTTTTCTTCTGAAACATTTTTTTCATAAAAAACATTTTCAATGTTTTCTTTTTCAATAACTTTTCTTGTTTTTTTCCTTTGTTCTCCGATTCTGATTAATTCTGCATTCATGTCTTTAACTGCTTTAATTAATTCTGTTGTGTTTTTTCTTTTTTCTTCGGATCCTACATTAAGCAGATAAATTTTGTTTTCATTTAATCCAAGTTTTTGTCTGGCTTTTTTTTTGTTTGTTTCTCTGAAAATTTTTTTATCATAACCTAAATAAATTGTTTTTATTTTTTCTTTTTTTATTCCAAATTTTTTGATTAATTCTTGTTTAGTGAAATCTGAAATAGAAATTATTTGGTTTGCTTTTTTCATGGATTTCATTGATTTTTCAAGGAAAACTCTCATTGCAAAAGGATAATCTTTTTTTAATGCTGAAGGAATTATGTCCATACAGCTTACAATTGAAGGAGAATTGTATTCTGTTATTCCTGCAATAAACTGATTGCTTGCATGAAATAAATTGTATTCTTTTGGAATTTTTTTTGGATAAAAGTAATGCGAATTAAGGGTTTTTTTGAGTACCGGAAAATTTATTCCTGTTCCCAAACTTTTTATTTTGTTTTTTTCTTCGGTGTTTCCCAAAAAAATCATTTCAATGTCAATTTTGTTTTTTAATTCTTGAAATAAACTGAAAGCATATTTTCCTATTCCTGTTTCTTTTGGGTAATCATTTATTAATGCAGTTTTTGTAGATTTTTTCAATTTCTTTCACCTTTTTTTTCCATCCAAATTTTTTTGCTTCTTGCAGGCAATTTTTTGAAACCTTGTTTAATTCTGTTTCTTTTTTTTCAAAGATTTTTGTTAAAGAATTTTTTTCTTTAAAGTCAATCAAATAGCCGGTTTTATTGTTTTTAATGAGTTCTCTGAATGCCTGAATGTTGTTCACTACGGGAATTGTTCCTGAGGCCATTCCTTCTATTACTGCAATTCCAAATCCTTCGTATTCTGAAGCAGAAAGATTAAATCCTGCCTGCTTTACTTTTTTTATTAATTTTTTTTCATTTATTTTTCCAGTAAAAAAAATTTTTTTTTCCAGTTTTTTTTCTTTTATTTTTTCTTTTAATTCTTTTGTTATTCTATGAAAATCTTCTCCTATTATTTCAAGGCTTTTTTTTGGAAACTGTTTGTTTGCTTCTGCAAATCTTTTAATCAGTAAATCTATTCTTTTGTTTTTTGAAATTCTTCCGACAAAAACGGTTTTGTTGAAATCTTTTTTTCCTTTGAATTCAAATTTTTTTGTGTTAACTGCATTCTGGACAAAAACAACTTTATCTGAAACTTTTTTAAATTGTTCAAAATCGTTTCTGCTGTCTGCAATAATTTTGTCTGCTTTTTTTAAATGATGTTTAAGCCAGTAATCATTATATAATTTTTTCAGCAGACTTTTTTTGTTTGTATGAAAGATTCCTCCGTGAGTGGAAATTAAAACTGGTTTTTTGTGTTCATTTTTTTTTGCTAAAATGAAATCAGAGAAAAACCCTATTCCATGGACATGTACTAAATCAAAGTTTTTTATGAATTCAATTACTTTTGGCGCAATTTTGTATATCCTTAAATCCCAGAATGGAATCCTGTTCACTTTGATTCCTTTGATTGTTTCTTTTTCTTTTAATTTTTTTTTTCCTTTACTGCATTTATTTAAGCAAACTAATTCTGTTTGAATTCCTGTTTTTTTTAATTCAAGGCATAAATCCAGTGTATATTTTTCTGTTCCTCCTGTGCACGGCCAAAAATGGTGCGAAACATGCAGTACTTTCATTTTTTCACCTTAATGCTTGTTCCGATTATTCCTGAAATCAATCCTGTACAGAAAGCAAGAGTTCTGAAGAAAATGAAAGCAGGAGAAATAATTCCGTGAATTAAATTTTTTTTAGCTGACTTTATTGCAAAAGGAGTCATTGAAACTAAAAACATTAGAACACTTATCAAAATCATTAAAGTTAATGCAGAATTAATTGAATTGCTGATTATTTGATTGAATTGAAGAATTGAATTAAAAGCCAGTAAACTTATTTCTGTTATTAATGCATATATTAAAAGTATCTGGAATTTAATTGTTTGTGGGGTATAAGAATCTTTTATTATTTTATCTTTGTGTTCTTTGTACATTAAAATTCTCCAATAACCTCTCCAAAATTTTATTTTCAGGTAATTTAAAAAATTTTCAGGATGTAAATGATAAACTACTGCTTTTGGATTAAAAACCAGTTTTAATCCTTTTTTTTCCATTCTGTAGCTTAGTTCAGGGTCTTCTCCTGAAGCACTCGGAAAATTTTCGTTGAATCCATTAAAATCAAGAAAAACTTTTTTTTTGTATCCTGCAGAATAGCTTCCAATAAAATCAATTGAATTTTTTTTTTGCATTGATTTTTTCATTAAATCATATCTATCTTCTATTTCTGTCTGCACGAATTTTGCTGTAAGCGCTTTTTGTTTTGTTTTGTAGGCTCCCTGCACTCCTGCAATTTCAGGTTCTTCAAACGGGTTAAGCATTTCTTCAATCCAGTTTTTTTTTGCAATACAATCAGAGTCAGTAAATAAAATTATTTCTCCTTCAGCATTTTTTGCCCCCAAATTTCTTGCTTTCGCAGGACCTGAATTTTTTTTTTGTTGAATTAATTTTATTTTATTGAATTTTTTTATTTTTTTGATTGTGTTGTCTGTTGAACAGTCGTCAACTATAATTAATTCAAATTTTTTTTTAGTTTTTTGAGTTAAAATTGATTGAATTGTTTGTTGAATTGTTTTTTCGCAGTTGAATGCAGGGATAATTACTGAAATCATTTTTTCACTTTTGTGTTTCCTGAAAAAACAGATTTTCCAAGGTGTTTAATTAATTCTTTTCCGCCTTTAAAAATTCGTATTCCTTCTTTTGGATTTTTTGCAATTTGTTTCAGCATTTTCAGCCAGTATTTTGGGTTTTTCGCATAAAATTCTATTCTTGCTTTATTGCACCATTTAACTAGTTCTTCTGCGCTTAATTCAGGCCTTGAAACAACAGTATTATGCAGTCCTTCTTCTGTAATCCATTTAGAAAAATCTTCTGTTGAAATAAAACCTTGTTTTTTTGCCCATGAATATGCATGTGTTCCTGGATAAACCATTAAAGGATAAAATTGAGCAGTGTTTGGATTAAGGTATTTTGCAAATTCAATTGTTGCTTTCATGGTTTCAGGAGTATCATGAGGCAAACCTAAAATAAAGCATCCGTTTACAAGAATTCCTGCTTTGTCTGCTCTGTCTTTGAATTCAACCTGCATGCTTTTTGTTTGGCCTTTCAGAATGCTGTTTAAGACTTTTTGGTTTGGGGTTTCAAATCCCACGCACACTAATCTGCAACCTGCTTCCTTCATTTTTTTGAGAGTTTCAAAATCAGTGTTAACTCTTGCATTAGTGCTCCAAACTAAATTTATTTTGTTTTTAATTATTGCGTTGCATAACTGAATTGTTCTTTGCTTGTCTGCTGCAAAAGTGTCGTCTTCAAACATTAATTCATTCAAAAAAGGCATGTTTTTCTGGATAAACTTCAGTTCTTCAATTACATTTTCAATACTTCTTGCCCTGTAAGATTTTTTCATTGGAATATTGCAGAAACTGCATGAATTAGGGCATCCTCTTGCTGTAAGAATTTGAATTTCAGGCCAGTTAATTGAAGCATAAAAGTATTCTTTAATCAGTTTTTCTCCGAAATGCCTTAAATAAATTTCAGAAACAAAAGGAAGATCATCTAAATTTTCAACAAGCTTCCCTTGTCCATTATGTATAAATTTTCCTTTTTTTTTGAATGCAATTCCTTGAATTCTTTCAATGCTTTTTTTTTCATTTAATGCTTCTGCAAGAAAAACAACTGTATTATCAAATTCTCCAATACAGATTGAATCAATTGCGTTGCTTTGATTTAATGTCCATTCAGGAAGATTGCTTACATGTGTGTTTACCATTGTTATATGGCTGTCCGGAAGCACTTCTTTTATTTTTTCTGCAATTTTTATGTCATTAAAAATGCTTGGAGTGCTTGTATCAATTACAATTAAATCAAATTTTTCTTTTTTTGCGTAATCAACTGTTTCTTTTTTAGTCCATTTTCTTGCAACTGCGTCAATTAATTTTGGGGCAAACCCTTTTTTTTCAAGTGCTCCTGTTGCGTAAGCCAGATAATATGGATAATATAGTGTTCTGCTTTTTGTTACACACGGCGACCTGCTTTGCCTTGAATAATATTTTTTGAACGGCGGATTCAACATTAAAATTTTAAATTCAGATTTTTTTTTCATTTTTTTTCACCTTAAATTAATAGCCTGCCAAATTTAATGCTTGCATATAATCTCATTAATTTAACTGCAAGCACATAACTTATTCCTCCTAAAAAAATAATTATTGAATGAATTAAACTTTTGTTTTCCATAAAAATAATTCCTCTTGGAGAACTTAAATTCATTTTTCCTTTTTTATGCCATAAGCCTGTCGCTGCCTTAAAATCATTTAATGGGTTGACAATAAAACCGAATTTGATGTCTAAAAACTTTTTTGTTCTTTCAGGATTCTTTTTATACAATAAAACATCATTTTTGTGGTTTTTAATTCTCTTCCATGAATGCCTTAAAAATTCAATGAAATTTTTTGGTTTTTCCATTTTGTGGTCATGAAAATATTTTGCGTTAACCTGCTTTACTTCAAATCCTTCATCTAAAATTCTGAAAACTAAATCAGTGTCTTCTCTGTAATAAAAGTAGTCTTCGTCATATAATCCTGTTTTTTTTAATGCTTTTTTACTGAAGCCAGTGGATGTGCCTCCATGCAAGGAATACCCTGAAACCATTCCAGTTTTCTCTGAATTAAATCCTTGCATCATGTCTTTCAGCCAGTTTTTTTCCGGAATGCAGTCGTCATCCATTATTATAATGTAATCGTTTTTTGCTTTTTTTATTCCCTGATTTCTTGCTTTGCATGGTCCTTTTTCTTTTTCATTGTTAATTATTATTACTTTTTTTTGATTTTCAAATTTTTCGAGAACTTTTTTTGTTTTGTCTCTGCTTCCATCATTTACTACAATTATTTCGTATGCGTTTTCAGGATAATTTAATTCAAGCATTCCTTGAATTGTTTTTCCAATTACTTCCTGCCTGTTAAAAGTCAGAATCACTATGCTGGCTTTTTTTACCATTCAATCCCGCCTTTTGTCCAGAAATCTTTTTTGCTTAATTCCAGTCTTTCATGTTCAAATAATTCAAATAATTCTTCTTTTTCTGTTATTTTTTTTGTTATTGAAACCATTTTTTTTGAAACATTTCTTCCATATAATTTTTTTCTTTCCTTCATTTTTTTGTTTAAGTTCTTGTTTTCCATTACTTCTCTGATTATCTTCAATGCAATTTCTTTTTTGATTGGCGGGGCAATTAAATTGCTTCCTTCAAATACTGCTTCTGGTCTGTCAGAATTAAATCTTAAAACTATTCCTGGAATTCCTAATGAATTTGTTTCTTCCTGAATTGAACCTGAATCTGTTGCAACTGCAGTGCATTTTTGCATTGCTGCAATTACATCAGTGTATTGAGGCCATACACTGGAATAAATAAAATTTTTGTATTTTTTTGTGAGTTTTTCAGTTTTGTTTTTTAATCCGTATTCTTGTAATGCTTTTTCTGTTGCTCCCAAAGAAATAAATAAAACATTTTTTTCTTCTTTGATTAATTCAATCATTGAATCATACAAAACTTTAAACCTGTGTTTTGATGAAATATTTTCTCTTCTATGAATGCAGAACCTGACTAAATTGCCTTCTTCCAATACAGGGTATTTTTCAAAAATTGAACTTTCTTTTATTCTTTTTTCTGCAAATTCCAGTGCATCAACAACCGGATTTCCTACAGTAAAAATCCTGTTTTTTTCGTATCCTTCGTTTTCGAGGTGTTCAGCATTTAATTCGGTTGGAGCAAAATGGATTCCTGCACTTGGAGCGCTTCCCCGGGTATCAAATTGTTCAGGATAAGGTTCATAGGAACCTTTAGTCCAGCCTTCAGGGTTCATCGCTTTTTCATAGTATTTTTCTGTTTCAAATTCATTCATTAAATAATCAAATATTTTTTTGGATGGAGTCATTGTCCTTAATCCTGCTTCAACATGTGCTACTCCGTTTTTTAATGCAAAGCATGCAATTCCTCCTGCTAAAGCAGTTGTTGTGTCTCCGTAAGTGTATGGAATAACTTTTTTTCCTATTTTTTCCAAGACTATTCCTAAACGGTTTATTATCTGGCTTTGCTGTTCAAACAATTTTCCTTTTACATTTAAATTAATATCAGGATTAATTCCAAATTCTTGTTCCATTCCTTTTGATAAATTCCATGAATGATGCTGTCCTGAATGAACAACCAAAACAAACTCGTTTTCTTTTTTTAATTCCAAAATTAATGGAGCTTGTTTGATTATATCAGGTTTTGTTGCTATTAACACTAAATGAACGGGATTTTTTTCGTTTTTTATTTCTTCAAAAAGCCTTTTTCTTACTGTTATTTCGCCTTTTTCTTCTAACAAAATTTTTTCATTCATAAAAAACCATTTTTAAAAAATCAGTTAATATTTCTATTTTAAATTCTCTTTTTTAATATAATTGATTTTGCTTTAATAAAGGGTTTTTTGGTACAAAAGTCAGTTTTAAAAAAGATTTAATTTTTTTATTTCTTTTTGGTTTTCTTTAATCCAGTCAGCCACAATTTTAATTCCTTTTTTTGAATCAGTTTCCGGAACCCATCCAAAAACTTTTTTTGCTTTTGAAATATCTGAAACAAAAACTTTTTGGTCGCCTGGTCTTTCCTTACTAAAAGAATAATTGATTTTTTTTTCTAAGATTTCTTCTATTAAAGAAATCGCTTCAAGCAGAGAAACAGTGTTTTTTGGCCCTCCGCCTATATTGAATACTTTGCCTTTTGTTTTCTTTATTTTTTTTTCTGCAAGATAATATGCTTTGCTTAAATCTTCGACATACAATACGTCCCTTACTTGTTTTCCGTTTCCATAAACAGTTAATTTTTTGCCTAAAAGAACTGCAATAATAAACCATGCAATCCATCCTTGATCTTCTATTCCAAATTGTCTTTTGCCGTAAATACAGCTTTGCCTGAACACAACTGAATTCAAGCCGTAAATCCTTGAATAATCTCTTGTGTATTGGTCTGCTGAACCTTTACTGCATCCATAAGGAGAAAAAAAATCCAGACAAGTTTCTTCATTTATTCCTTTAATGTTTTTGTATTCAAATCTTGTTTTTTTTTTTATTAAACGAATTTGTTCAAGTTTTCCGTATACTTTGTTTGTTGAAGAAAAAATTAATACAGGGTTGTTTTTATTTTTTCTGACTGCTTCCAGAACATTTAAAGTGCCTTTTGCATTAATTTCAAAATCTTTTTTTGGGTTTTTTATTGATTGAGTTACTGCTGTTTGACCAGCTAAATGATAAACTGCTTCTGCTTGGCTTAAATTTTTTTCCAATGCTTTATTTCTGCTTATATCACATTTAATTATTTTAAGTTTTTTTGAATACTTTTTTTCCAGGTATTTTTTGTTTTCTTTTGTTCCTTTTCTTGAAAAATCATCAAGTATCAAAATTTCTTCGTTTTTTTTAAGAAAGTATTCAGCTAAATTTGTTCCAATAAATCCTGCTCCTCCTGTTATTACTTTCATTTTTAATCAAAAAAGATTGTTTTTCCAACTCTTTTTAAATAAATTGTTTTCTTGATTATTTAAAGGTAATTAAATTGGGCAGAATTTCTTTGTATGCATTTCATTTATTTTTGTTTTCTTTTGTTCTGCATTTTATTGGATTAATTAATCTTTATTTTAATCCTTTTGTTTTCAATGAATTTTTTTTTTATGGTTTGCTTCTTGATTTAATTTTTGTTTTTGCAGTTTTTTTTGATTTAGGGATTCCTATTCTATTTTTTACTGAAAATAATAAATTCAAGTTCAATCCAATAAATCTTCAAGTTTCTGTAGGAATGACTGCATACAATGACGAAAAAGCAATTGGTCCTTCAGTAAAACAGTTCAAAGAATTAAAGGAAGTTGTTTCTGTTGTTGTTGTAGACAATAACTGCATTGATAATACGGCTTTGGAGGCAAAAAAAGCAGGCGCTCAAGTGGTAAAGGAACCAGTTCAGGGTTATGGTTCTGCCTGCATGCGTGCATTAAAGGAAGCAAGAAAAACAGGAAACTTAATTTGTTTAGTTGAAGGCGACATGACTTTTTCTGCTTCAGATTTAAAGAAATTAACTGCTTATATTGAAAACGCAGACATGGTTTTAGGTACAAGAACTACAGCAGAAATAATTGATTCTGATTCTCAAGTCACTTGGTTCATGCGTTATGGAAACTTGTTTATAGCAAAACTTCTTCAACTGCGTTTTTGGGCAAAAGTAAGATTAACTGATGTAGGTTGCACATATAGAATAATCAGACCTGAAGCTTTAAATAAAATAATTGACAAGCTTTACGTTAAAGGTCATTATTTTTCTCCTCATATGATTTTAATTGCATTAGAAAACGATTTGAAGGTAATTGAGGTTCCTGTTACCTTGAAGAAAAGAGTAGGGGAAAGCAAGGGAGTTGGAGATGACACCGTAAAGGGTCTGATTACAGGATTTAAAATGTGGTGGATGATTTTAACTCAGTAATTTTTTTTAATATAATCAAAAAAACAATAATTGAAATAATGCTTATTGTGATTCCAATCCAGTCAATCAAGGTTTTTTCGTATTTTAATTCAATTAATCCTTTTTTTGTGTTCAGTATTTTTATTCCGGGTTTGTTGTCTTCTAATTCAAGTTTTTTTTCTTTTTGGTATGCATTCCATCTAGGAAAAAAACTTTGTTTTAATAAAACATTTCCTCCAAATGATTCAATTAAAATTTTTTCATTTGAAAATTTAATTATTTTTCCATTTTCAATCAAAGAAGAAAATTCTTCGTAAACATAAAGTTTTGGAAAAGTTTTTTTTCCTGCAGTTTGGGTTAACCCGCATTTTTTTATGTATTCTTCTGCATTTTCATCTAATATGATCCAGTAATTAACTGCAGTTTTTTGGATTCCTTCAATGAATTCATTGCATTCAAGTTCCATTGAAATCATTTTTTCTCCTGTTTTATGGCTTTCTTTTAAAGTATAAGCATTATACCCCCATCCGTTTAATGAAAGTTTTTTTTGTTTGACTGCAATAAAAGAATGAATCACAGGATTGTATGGAAGCAATTCATACCTTGAATTATTAGGAATTTTCTCAGCCAGTCCGCTGATTTCATTTATTTTGTATTCTTTCAGCCTTGGTTCTTCAAATAAATACTGTCTTTCCACAACAGGAAAAAATAAAATTACTGCAGACAAAAAAATTGCGGTTAATGCAATTAAATGATTTTTTTTAATTAAATTTTCTTTTATCATTGCAAGAAAAGCAAGCAAAATTACAAAAATAAAAAAAGCATGATATGAATGTGCAAAAGGTTTTTCTATTATGGGAACCAAAGGAAAAACCAGTGAAATAACTGAAAGCAGAAAACTTCCTGTTAAAAGCCTGTTAATTTTTGAATATTTTTGCTTTAATTTTCTAAACAAAAACAAAGATACAACTAATGCAATTGCAAGAAAAATCCCTGATGCAAGAATTCCAGTTGAATTTAAAAGCATGCCTTTTTGTTCTTGAACAACACTTAAATTTAAAAAAGAAAAAAATGGAATTAACCAAAAAGAAACAATTCCTGCACTAATCAATCCAGTCAATAAAAGTTTTTTTAATTCGTTTTTTGATTCAATTAAAAAAACAAAACTTAATCCAACAAAAATTAATGCACCTAAATGAGACAAAGCAGTAAGGCAGACAAACAATATACTTAAAAAAAAGTATTTTTTTGAAAATTTTTTTTCTTTTAAAAAACTGTAAAATGAAGCAAAAGCCATAACAAAAAAGAGCCATGCAGTGAATTCATAAAATCTGTTAAAAAACTTGAATAAAATTGGATTAAAAACAAAAAGTATTCCTGAAAGAAAAGAAAATCTTTTGCTGAACCCAAATTGTTTTCCTAAAAAAATAAAAGCAAAAGGAAAAACCAGCCTTATAATTAGAATAGAAACAGTTAAAGGAAGAGTAAAGCTTCCAATTCCAAGGAATTTAATAAGGAGGGGAAGCAGTCCAGGCAGAATTAAATCGTATGTTCCTACAGGAATCCCCAAATGCTGTTCTTGAAGCCAGTTTTCAGAAAAAGAATTATATCTTAATGCATAGCCCGCATAATCAAAGCCTAAATCATCAAAAAAAAATTGAGTGGAAACAACAATCATTAAAACATACAATAAAATAATTCCTGCATCAAAAATTTTTTTTTGCATTATTTTCCTCTGATTTTGTTTTTAATTTCAATAAAATTTATTTTTGAAATATTTTTAAATGAAATATTAAGTTTTTTAACTGAAATAATTCCAAAAACAATAATAACTATAGTTTGAATTAAATGAATTATTACTGCAAGAGAAACAGCTGAATTCTGATTTAATCCAAACGCCATAAAAAAAATAATGAATCCTGCTTCAAATGTTCCCAGATAGCTCGGCGCACTAGGAATCATTACTGCAAAACCTGTAATTACAATTAACAAAAAAACCTGAAATAAACTCAATGGAATTCCTATTGCTGAAGCAGAAAAATAAAAAACCATGCTTTCAGTAAGCCAGACTAAAGATGAATAAAAAATTATTAAAATAAAATTTTTTTCTGCGCGGAAAATTTTTCCTGCTTCTTTCATTTCATAAAAAACATATTTTATTTTGTCTTTAAGAGAAGGAAAAATTTTGGCTGTAATTCTTCCAAGAAACCTGAATTTATCGGGCTTAAAAAAGAAAAAGAATGCAAGCAAAAAAAGCAGCGCAGGCACTATTATGATTGACTTGAATTCTTTGGGAATTTCAATAAAAAATAATGAGACTGCAAAGAAACCAAATAAAGTCAGTCCGTCAATTATTCTGTCAACCATTACTGTAGAAAAACTTTTTATTTTTCCAATGCTTTTTTTCTTTGATAAAATGTATGCTCTTGCAATTTCTCCTGCTCTTGCAGGAAGCAATGCATTAACAAAAAATCCAGTGTTTGTAATAAAAAAAGATTCTTTAAATGAAATTTTAGTTAAAGGCCGGACAACATATTTCCATCTTAATCCTCTGAATACAAAAACAAGAGAGTATAATAAAATTAAAAACAAAAAATTTTGCAGCCCGATTTTACTTATTTCTTTTAAAACCTGATTTAAATCTATAACTGAAAAAATTAATGCAATTAAAATCAGGCTAAACAGATAAGAAAAAATTATTTCTTTTTTCATTTTTTTTCATCCTTCCAAAAAAAATTTAATTTCCTTTATTATTTCAGTGTTATTTTGTTTTACTTCAACAAAATTTCTTGCTTTTTTTATTGCATTTCCTAAATTTTTCACAGTTTTTTCCATTACAGCTTTGTTTTCTTTTTCTAATGCTTTAGCCAAATCAATTTGATGGTTGTTAACGTGTTCTTTGAATTTTTTTTCTCTAGGCACAATCACAATAGGCTTTCTGTTTTTTAATGAATTAATTATTGAACCTGCGCCTCCATGAGTTATTACAAGACTGCTTTCTTTTATTTTTTTTTCCATTTCTTGTGGAAAAAAAAATTTTTTCCATTTACAGTTTTTTGGTTTTATTTTAGAGTTTCCTGTTTGAATCAAAAAATTTTCTTCAAAACTTTCTGCCAGTTTATCTATTGCTTTAATTAACCTGTCAAATCCCTGATTATGTGTTCCTGTTAAAACTAAAATCAAAAAACCGCCCCTTTAAATTTTGCTTTGGGATAAAACTTTAAGTTTTCTTTCCATTGAACTAAAAACAAGTCAGCAAACTTGTATGCAATTTTTCCTGAAAAAGAAGGTTTTTTTATTCTGCAAAAGCTTTCAATAAAAACAGTTTTTTTTCCCATTAATTTTGCAATAAATAATGCAGGCAAAGCTATTCCTGCTCCGGTTGAAATAATTGCATCAGGTTTTTCTTTTAATAAAATTTTAAGGCTTTGAAAAAAATTCCATGCAAACTTGAACGGATTCCTTTTAGGGTCAACTACAAAATAAACTTTGTTTTTTTCTGCTAATTCAATTGAATCAAATCTTTTAAAAGTAATAAAAAAATGTTCATGTTTTTTGTAGTATTCTTCAATCTGCTTTATTTCAGTTAAATGTCCTCCTGCAGAACACGCAATGCACAACTTCATATTAACCCTGTATTAATTAAAATAATTGTTATAATACAAATTACTGTCTGACTTCCTAAAATGATTCCTACAACTTGTTTTTCTGTAAAACTTCCTTGTTTCATTATCCACTGAGTTAATGAACCGCCTTCAGGCCTTGGCTTTAATTTTCCGTTTTCCTGTGGGATTCCAAAACAATGGCTTTGAAATTTATGTTTTGCTTTGAATCCTAATTCAACAAAAAACAATGCCATTAAAATTACTCCGATTTTTTCAATGTTTCCCACAATAACTGAAGCTGCAACTGTTGCTCCAAGCATTAAAGTTAATGAATCCCCTGGAAAAATTTTTGCCTGAAACCAATTGAATTTCAAGAAAGCTAAAATTGCTCCAAGCATTGCAATCAAGAAAAAAATCACTTCAATATTTCCTGAAATAAAAGCAAAATAAAGCAAAGTAGAAATTATTAATGTGCCTAAACCTGCTTCTAATCCATTCATTCCTGCCAGCATATTGAATGCATTTGATGCTCCTGTAATTCCCAAAGGAATCATTACAAGAGAATAAAAAATGCCTAAATCTACTATTATTATAAATGGAATTGACATATAACTGTCTCCAACTGAAACTGCCATTAAAGGAAGTGCAGCAAAAACCGGAAACAATGCATGTTGCCACTGTCTTATTCC
Organism: uncultured archaeon; assembly: GCA_964608675.1. Lineage (GTDB taxonomy): Archaea > Iainarchaeota > Iainarchaeia > Iainarchaeales > 1-14-0-10-31-34 > 1-14-0-10-31-34. Next base: position 91,948 of record CAZSOZ010000003.1, read on the forward strand.
TTTTCTCCATCCAATTAAATCATCCACTAATCCAATAAATCCAATTAATAAAACAGTCATAAACATTGCAAGAAAAGCAGTTAAATTAATTTTAATTAATTCAAGGTAAGTGGAAATAAAAATTGTTAGTATTATTCCTGTACTGAAACCAAAAATAACGCTTATGCCTCCCATTTCTGCTACCTGTGGTTTATTGAATTTGTTCATGTCTTTTCCTGTAAGGTTTCGCATATGCATTCTTTTGATTATAAAAGGAGTAATAATAAAACTTACTCCAAAAGACGCAGTAAAAATCAAAATAAAAGAAAGCAATTCAAACAACATTCATTTCACTTTTTTAATAATTGAAATAAAAAAAATTAATGGATTTCTTTTTTAAATAAAAAATTGGTACAAAACTAGTTTTAAAGTCTTTATTTTACTTTAAAGATTTTGACTCCTGTGTTTTCATACACTACAGGAAAATAATCAATTGTTGGGTCTTCAAACCAAATCTTTACAATCATTGTTTTGTTTGCCGGAGCATTAAACATGTAAAGCCTTGTATTGTCTTTGTCTCTGTAAATAAATCCAGGAACAGTTTCGCTGAACATAGTGTTCGGCTGACTAACATAATGAGTAGGCAGTGAATTCATTTGCTGCTGGCTTAAAGTGTTTGACCCGCAGGAATACGTTATTGCTCCGCTTAATTTATCCTGAGTTGAAGAACAATTAAATTCTCTTCCAAAATAACTTCCCAGAAACTGATTCTTTTTTTCAGGTTCATCTAAATAAGCATAAACTACCATTGAATTCTGTTTTGTAAGCAAATCAGACCCAAAAATAATGTAATCAGAATCATATTGTTTTACTATTTCATATGCTTTGTTTTCGTCTTGGCTTAAAATAAATTTTGCTACCTGAATGTCTGCATTTAAGTCAAGGTTTCTGTTGTCAATTAATGCAGGTCTTTCTCCAATAAAAGTAATCCAGTGCCCTTCATCCCACCAATTAAACATTTTTGAGTTTTCAGGAGTATTTTCGCTTAACCATTTTAATGCAGGCTTCCAGCCGTAAGTGTATTCAATGTTTGGTGCATTCTGAGTCATAAAAAAAGTTCCTGAAGCAATTCCAATCAGCAAAAGAAATCCAAAAGCAACAGCAACAACTTTTTTTTCAAACAAAGTCCTTGATTTCATGAATTCAAAAACATGATATGCAGTAAGCCCTGCTCCGACTGCAACAGCTAAACCAAAAGTATAAGTAAATTTTAGTTTGCTCGAAGCCATAAACAAAGTTATTGCAACCCAGTAAAATATAATGAAAGCAAAATAATCAGATGAATTCCATTCCCTTTTTTCTTTTAAATTAAAAACAAAATTCAGTATTGGAAAAACAATAAATCTCCATAAAACAAGAATTAATGCAAGAATTGGAAAAATAATTAAGGCATTATATTTTGTTCCAAAAAACTGTATTCCTGTATTTTCTTCTCCTACAGTCATTCCGAATATTCCTTCTCTTCCTCCTTCTCCTGTAAATCTTTCAATATTTTCTTGATTAATTGGAATATATTTTACAATATATTCAATGTCTCTTTTAATCCATTGACCGTTATCTTTTGCTGTTGCAATAACTCCAAACAAAACAAAAACAATAACAAAAATTTTTCCTAAATGCATTATTTTTTTTGATTCAATTTTATTGAACCACATTAAAACAATTGTTGTAATTATATAAAACACTAAAATAAGCGGAATCAGCATAAACATTTCCCATGTCCAAGCCATTATTCCAAAAAATAATGCAGACAAAACTGCATTTTTAATTGAATTCCTATTAAAATTCATTTCTTTTACTGCTTTAACAAAAAAATAGAATCCGATTACCATCCATAAAAATCCAAGTGCATCATCTTCAAATTGTCCTGCCATTGTCCTGTAAACAAATGCAGGAGTAACAGCAGCAATAAAAGCTGCAATATAACCGGTTTTCCTGTTATAAATTTCTTTGAAAAAAAAATACATTGCAACAGAAATTAATGCTCCATAAAATGCAGGCAAAAATTTAACGAATGCAATCCATAATTCTTTATCATACCCTATTAACCCTAAAGTAAAAATTGAATAAAATGCTGTAGACAAAAACCAGAATACTGGTGCAATTTTCCAGCCAATATTTGATCCTTCCATTTGATAGTAAGCTAAAGGATCTTTGTCAGGAACTCCTTCTCCCTGCAAAATATAGCTTCCGACTCTTGCATGCCAGTAAGTGTCAAATTCAAAAAACAATTCGTATTTCATTAAATTAGCTCTTATTCCAAAAGCTAACAAAAACAATAAAATCAAAATAAACAAGTGTTTTTTGTTTATGGAAGAAATTTTTTCTCTTAAATCCATCTGTACCTATAAAAGAAAATTAAGCAAATGATTTAAATATACGTTTTTTTTATAAGGGAATTTTAAAAATAAAAAAAACAAAGTCATTTAACATAACTTTTTTGGCTTTGCTTTAATCCTTTGCTTTTCATCCATTCAATTGTTTTCTTTAATCCTTCATCAAGTTCAATTTTTGTTTTAAATCCCAGTTCTTTTTCTGACATACTTGTATCTGCAATAATTGAATCAATTTCTCCTGTTGCGGTTTCTCCGTGTTCAGGTTCAATTTTTTTTCCCAATACTTGGTTGATTTTTTCAATTAATTCATTCAAATTAATGCCTTTTCCAGTTCCTATATTGTATGATTTTCCTTTTGCTTTTTCTCCTGCTTTCATTGCTTTAATTAATCCGTCTGCTATGTCTTCAACAAAAACAAAATCTCTTGACTGCTTTCCGTCACCGCTTACATAAGGTTGTTTATTTTGCATAATCAAATTAGCAAAAATTGACAAAACCCTGCTCTGCATTCTTGGGCCGTAAGCATTAAAAATTCTTAAACAAACTGTATCCAGTTCATGTACTTCAGTAAAAAACCTGCAGTAAAATTCTCCAACTTGTTTTGTTAAGCCATAAGGAGTATTTGGTTTTAACGGCAGTGATTCAGGGATAGGGATTTTTTGTGCTTTGCCGTAAACCACACAACTGCTTGGAAAAATAACTCTTTTAACTGAATTTTCTTTTGCAGACTTTAATACATTCAAAGTTCCATCAATATTATTTTTATTGTATTCTGCAGGCTTTTTTATTGATTCTCCGACATAACTGAATGCAGCTAAATGAAAAACATAGTCAGCTTCTTTTAATGCTTCACTTGTTTCCTGCAGATTGCATATGTTCCCTTGGATTACTTTAATTTTGTTTTTTACATTCTCTAAGTTTTCTTTGAAGCCGGTTGAAAAATCATCAAAAACAGTTATTTCATAATTTTTTTCTTCAAGCAGTTTTTCAATCAAAGTTGATCCAATGAATCCTGCTCCTCCTGTAATCAGAATTCTTTCATTCATAGAAAAAGATTTCTTTCTGAAAATATTTTTAAAGTGTTGTCTGCTAGTTTTTTCTTAGAGCTGATTATTTAAAGGGATTAAATGTATTTTAAAGTTAAAGAATGCAGGGTTTGCGGTTCAAAAGAATTAGAAAAATATTTGAGTTTAGGAAGCATTCCTTTGGCAAACAATTTAGTTAAAGCAGACAAAACTGATTCAGATTTATTTTTTCCTTTAGAAGTACTTTTATGCAAGAAATGTTTTTTGTCTCAGTTAAGTGTTGTAATTGACCCAAAACTCTTGTTTTCTGATTATGCTTACAGGACTTCAATTTCTTCCACTTTTCAAAAACATTTTGCTTTAATGGCAAAATTCATTGAAAAAAATTTTCCTCACACAAAAAATTCTCTTGTAATAGATATTGCCAGCAACGACGGATGCATGCTTCAGCAATTCAAAAAACAAGGTTTTAATGTACTTGGAATTGATCCGGCAGTAAATTTAGCTAAAATTGCTGAAGAACAGGGAATTCCAACTTTAATTGAATTCTGGAACAAGCAGACAGCAGAAAAAATTGTTTCAGAACAAGGAAAAGCAAAAATAGTTGCAGCTTCAAATGTTTTTGCACATGTTCATGACATACATCATTTTTTGAAGGGAGTAAAAACAGTTTTAAGTCAAGATGGGATTTTTATAACAGAATTTCCTTATGCTCTGCATTTAATTGAAAAAAACGAGTTTGATACAATTTACCATGAACATTTATCTTATTTTTTAGTTAAGCCTCTTCTTGAATTATTTGAATCAGAAGGACTCAAAATTTTTGATGTACAGGAAATACCAATTCATGGAGGTTCATTAAGAATTTTTTCTAAGCACAAAGAAAACAATTCAATTGAAGTCAAAGAAAAAAACATTGAATTTTTTCTGCAAAAAGAAAACGAAAAAAAATTATATGACTTAAAAACTTACGAAAATTTTGCTTATAAATGCATGGAAATAAAAATTGCTTTCCTTCAATTGCTTTTAAACCTAAAAAAACAAGAAAAAAAGATTGCAGGATATGGAGCAGCAGCAAAAGCAGGAACCTTAATGAATTATTGTGGAATAGGAACAAATTACGTTGAATTCATTGTTGATGACGCTGAAACAAAACAAGGAAAAGCTTTTGCAGGAAATCGTGTTTCAATTGTTCCAAGCTCTTATTTAGAACAAGAGAAACCAGAATTCCTTGTCTTGTTTGCATGGACTATAGCAAAAGAATTAATTCAAAAAACCAGACAACAAGGATTTAAAGGAAAATATATTATTCCGATGCCTTTTCCTAAAACAGCAGAAAAAGAAAACGAATTATGATTTTTTTTTAAGTGATTGAATGAAAAACCAAAAACTTGTTTCAATTATAATTACAACATGGAATTCATTTGATTTAACAAAACAATGCATTAATTCAGTTTTAAAAAACACTTTACAGCCCTTTGAAATAATTTTGGTTGACAACGGAAGCAAAGACAAAAGCATTCAAAAACTTGAAAAAGAATTTTTTGATTTAAAAAACCTTAAAATAATTAAAAACAAAATAAACAAAGGTTTTCCATATGCTTTAAATCAAGGCTACAGCACAGCAAAAGGCCATTATGTTGTGCATTTAAACAACGACGCATTTGTAACAGAAAACTGGCTGAAAGAATTAATTAAAACAATTGATTCAAATGAAAAATTAGTGGTTGTCGGAGTAAAAGAAGTTTCTCCTGAACAATTCAAAAACAAAAAATTAATTCAAGAAATCAAATCAAAGCCAAACAAAAAAAAATTAACTTGCCCTGTAGGATGGATAACAAAAAAAAAATTCATTAACGAAATAGGATACACTGATGCAGAACACTTTTCTCCTATTTATGGAGAAGAAGCAGACTGGAATTTTCGTGCAAGAAAAAAAGGATACCAAATAATTGAATGCAGTAAATGCATTGTAGTTCATTTTTCTTCTGTTGACTCAAAAAAAGGAATGAAAGCAAAAAATCATTACATTCTGCTTAACACGCACAGGCTCAGGTCATTCTTGTTTAATCTTGGATTAATTGACCTCCTGCGGTTTGTTCCAGGTATGGGATTAATTTTACTGCAAAGCATTCCAAACCAGTTTTTTTGGTTAATGACAGCTTACTGGAACAACTTAAAAGACATAAAAATGATTTTAAAAGAAAGAAAAAAAAGAAACAAAAGCTCTTTTATTCCATTCAAAGAACCAAAATTTTCTCCGCCCTTCAAAATAGAAAAAGAAAATTAATTTTTTAATTCAAAATAAAGTTTTTCCAGTTTTTGAACGCTTGCCCGAATTGAATATTCTTCTTCAAACAATTTTCTTGCTTTTCTTTCAAGTTCCTTTCGTAATTCAGGGTTTTCAATTAATTTGTTGATTCCTTCCCCTAAATCTTTTGGGTTTTCTGGCTTAACAATTAAAGCAGAATCTTTCAAGTATTCTTTTACTGCCCCAACATCAGTTATAACACATGCTTTTCCCATTGCAAGAAATTCAAGCAAAGAAATTGAAGTAGAAAATTCATAAACATATGAATGAGGAGCAATTTCTGTTGCACCCCAATACTCAGTTTTTTCTTTATTTGAAATGCTTCCAGGAAAAAAAACCACATCATCAACTTTTTCTTTTACTGCAATTTTTTTTAATTCACTTGAATTTCCCGGCCCAATGCACAAATACTTGTATTCTGGATGTTTTGCTTTAACGTATTTCATTGCTTTAACAATATACTTTAAACCCAAAACATTTGTTGTCCACAAACTTTTAATTGAAACAATCAAATGTTCCCCAAAATTTTCTTTTACTTTTTTTCCTTTTGCATTAACATCATAATTTTCTTTGTTTAATGCAGCAGGAATAACCTGAATTCTTTTTTCGGTTATTCCCCAGGGAAGCAAAAACTTTTTTTTCATGTTTTCAGTCCAGATAACAATTTTATCGTATTTTAATTTTGGAAGCAAAAATTTTTCTAAAGCAAAAATAGTTTTAGTATGCAGGTTGTTATTGTCTGAAGAAATCATTTCAATCAATAAAACATGAGGAACATTTAATTTTTTTTTTACTTTGTCTCCAATCCATCCCATCAAACAATTGGAATGGCTTTGAATTACATCAGGCTGGAATTCTTTTGCTTTCTTTACAATTCTTTTATAAAAAAAAGACATAGTGAATTTATGGAATGCATGATGGCCAAAAAAAGGAATCTGCAGGAATTCTGCATTCTTGTGTTTGAAGTCATACGGTTCAGTGCTGACCACTAAAATTTTATGACCTTTTCTGAGCATTTCTTTTATTATGTCTCTGCAGTATATTTCGCTTCCGCCAATGTCCCCCAAAACAGAAGTAATGTAAATTATTTTCATTTTCAGTTCACTTGAATTATTAATTCATTTCTTTTATTTTTTTAATTTAATATTTTTTGAGTTAATTTTTTTTTATTCATTTAAACTGTAAATAATTTTGTTTTTTCCAAAAACATTCCAGACATCACATATAATACAGTCTTTTTTTGCCAGTTTTTTTATTTTTTCAATTGAAAGAGTCTTGTATGCTGAATGATTTATTCCTACAATTATTACTTCTGCATCCCTTAACACTTCTTCTGCGCTTTTTTGATTGAATTCTTTGATTAAAGGGTCATGGCATTCAACTTCTGCATTTTCTCTTTTTAGTGCTTTTTTTATTTTAAAACTCAAAGAATTTCTTGTGTCATCGTTGTCTGCCTTGAATGCCATTCCAAGCAATGCAATTTTTTTGTGTTTTAAATCTTTTTTTGCCTTAATTTTTTTCAATAAATACAAAGGAGTTGTTTCATTTATTTTCCAGCTTACTGAAATTAATTCATCAAAAGGCATTGTGTTAATTAAAAAAAATCCGTCTTTGTATAAACATGGTCCTGCGGCATAACCCGGCTGTTTTACTCCTCCTCTCTTATAATTATGGTTAATTAAATGAATTATTTCATATACATTCCTGTCATGTTCTTCAGCTAAAATCATGAATTCATTTGCAATAGAAAAATTAATATAACGGTACATGTTAGTAAAAATTTTTGCCAGTTCAGCGCTTTTTGCATCTGTTTCCAGTTGTTCATCTGTAAACTCTTTAAAGAATTCAACTGCTTTTTTTGTGCTTTCTTTTTCTATGCCTCCAATTATTTGAGGAAGTATTTTTGTTTCTTCTATTGCTTTTCCTTGTGCAATTCTTTCAGGACAAAAAGCAAGAAACAAATTTTTTCCTATTTTCATTTTGCTTTCTTTTTCTATTTTATCTTTTAAGTATTCTGTTGTTCCGGGAGAAACCGTTGAACGCAGGATTATTGTTTGATTTTCTTGGAGGTTTTCAATTAAATTTTCTATTACTCCGTCAATCTGCCTGTAATCAGGATTCAAATGTTCATCAACAGGAGTCCCAATAGTTAAAACCACATGCTCTGATTCTTTTACTTTGCTTAAATCAGTTGAAGGAATAAATTCTTTTCCAGTATATTTTTCCAGTAATTTTTGGGCGTTTTCTTCTTCGAAAGGCATTTCTTTTTTCTTTATTTTTTCAATGTAGTCTTCTCTTACATCTATTCCGTAAACTTTAAATCCTGCTTGAGCCAAAGTCAAGCATAAAGGCAGTCCAACTCTGCCGATTCCTATTACACTTACCGTTTTTTTCATTTTTTTTTATCACTCTTTTTTTGATTTTTTTTAATTCATTGTCCGTAAAATTTTGAGCAGGTACTGCATGCTTTTGGAGGACTTTTGGTTTTAATTTTTTTTCTGAATTCCCTGTATTTTTTTCCATTCCAGATTTCTTTTAATGATTCTTGTTTTATGTTTCCCATTACATTTTCTTCATTCATTCTTGCGTCTGCCATCTGAGGAATAAAACAGCAGGGAATAACGTCTCCGTTTGATGCAATATAAGGATTAACCCAAGGATAAGCGCATCCAGTATTACTGCTTTTTTTTAATTCAATTTCCGGCCAAGAAAAAACTTTTACCTGTAGCTCTTCTGCTGTTTTTTTTGCTTTTTCTAGTTCAGGTTTAACTTTTTCCGGTTCAAGGTTCCATAAAGAAAGTTTTCCTGTATTGCTTGACATAATTATTGCAGTAAACATTAAATTGTCTGCTTTTAATTCTTTTGCAAGTTTAACTAATTTTTCTATTTCATGATAGTTTTCTTTTATTACAACAGAATTAATTCCAAGTTTTGGTTTATTCATTTTTCTTTTATCCCTTAATTCTCTTAATTTTTTAAAGTTTGCAATAACTTTGTTGAAGTCTGCGCCGTTTCTTATTTTTTCGTAAGTTTCTTTTGTTGCTCCGTCCAAAGAAACAACAATAAAATCCACTTTCAAGTCGAGCATTTTTTCTGCTTTTTTTTCGTCCAGCAAAGTAAAATTATCATTAAACCAAACATACAAACCTTTCTTTTTTGTGTATTCAATCATTTTCATAAATTCAGGGTTAAGCAGTGCTTCCCCAATACCTGTTAAATTTACTACCTGAATGTTTTTGTTTTTGTCAATTAATTTTTTGAATTCACTTAAATTCAAATGTTCTCCTTTTTCTTTCATAAAAGTGTGTTCGCACATTGCACAATTCAGGTTGCAGGCAGTAGTTACTTCCACCTGTAAGGCAGTAGGATTATATCCTGTTTTTTCTTTAAATTGGTTTTGTTCAAAAAACCTTTTTCCTGCATTAATTAATCCAAAGAAACCGTTTCTTTTGAATGCTTTTAAAATAAAATCTTTTTTTTTTTGAAGCATAATTTTTCTCCTGAATAAAAAAAACAGTATTAAAATTAATATAAACAGGCATGATTTCATTTTTAACTTTATTTATTGTTTTTGGTACAATTTTCTTTTTGAATGAATTGCTTTAAATTATTAATCAACTATTTTGTTTTAAGGTTTTTTAAATGAAAAAAGCATTAATTACCGGCGGAGCAGGATTCATTGGCTTTCATTTAGCAGAATTTTTATCTGAAAATCATGAAGTAATCCTGCTTGACAATTTTGCAAGAAGCAAAAAAGACACTGATTTAAAGAAACTTTTAGAAAAAAATAATGTGTCTTTTATTGAAGCTGATTTAACAGAAAAAAACCAGCTTTCAAAATTGGATTCATATGATTTTGTTTTTCATTTAGCTGCAATAAATGGCACAGAAAACTTTTATTCAATTCCAGACAAAGTAATCAAAGTAGGGGTTTTAGGAACAATAAATCTTTTGGACTGGTTTGTTGAACAAAAAAAAGGAAAATTTTTGTTTTCTTCCAGTTCAGAAACTTATGCCGGGACCATGAAATTACTTAAAGAAAATTTTCCTATTCCTACTCCTGAAGACATTCCTTTAACTATAGACAACCCTAAAAATTCAAGATGGTCTTATGGAGGAAGCAAAATAATGAGCGAAATAACTTTGCATTCTTATGCAAAAGTTTATGGTTTTGATTATTCTATTGTGAGGTATCATAACATTTATGGTCCAAGAATGGGAGTCCAGCATGTTGTTCCTGAATTTATTAAAAGAATTCTTGAAAAAGAAAATCCGTTTACTGTTTTTGGAGGACAGGAAACAAGAACTTTTTGTTTTATTGAAGATGCAGTTAAAGCAACTTTAATTGCATTAAACAAAGGAATAAAAGGAGAAACTTATCATATTGGAAGAAGCGATGAAGAAATAAAAATCATTGATTTAGCAAAAAAATTATTTATCATTGCAGACGCAAGACCTGAAATTAAAATAAAACCTGCTCCTGAAGGAAGCGTTAAAAGAAGATGTCCTGACATAAGCAAAATTTCTGCTTTAGGCTATAAACCAGAAATAAAATTAGACCAAGGACTCAAAAAAACATTTGAATGGTATCAGGAGCATTTAAAAAAATAAAATTAAGTGAATTAAATGGAATGCCAGATTTGTTCAAATGAAAAACTTCATAAATTTCTTTTTTTAGGAGAACATCCTCCAAGCGATCGTTTTCTTGATAAAAACCAGCTTGACAAACCTGAACCCAAATATCCTTTGGGGGTATTCTTCTGTGAAAACTGCAGTTTAGTTCAATTGGGTTTTGCGGTTCCTCCTGAAATACTCTTTACTGATTCTTTTGTTTACACTTCTGGTTCCAGCGGAGAACTAGTAAAAAATTTTTTTTCTTTAGTAGACAAATTAACTCAAAAATTTAATTTGAATTCAAATGATTTTGCAGTTGATATTGGTTCAAATGACGGAACTCTTCTTTCAAATTATCCTGAAAAAATAAAAGTTTTAGGTGTTGATCCTTCTGAGGCATCAAAGCTTGCAGTTCAAAAAGGAATTCCAACCCAAAGAACTTTTTTTAATGAAAAAATCGCAGAAAAAATTGTTTTAGAGCATGGAAAAGCAAAAATCATTACTGCAACAAACGTTTTTGCTCACGTAAAAGAACTTGATTCTTTTATGAAAGGAATAAAAACGCTTTTGGCTGATGACGGAGTTTTTGTTGAAGAATCACATTATCTTTTAGACATGATTCAAAAAATGGAATATGATTCTATTTACTTAGAGCATTTGCGTTATTATTCTTTAAAACCTTTAATTAAATTATTTGAATTGTACGGCATGCAGGTTTTTGATGCAGAAAGAATTTCTACTCACGGCGGAAGCTTAAGAGTGTATGCATGCAAAAAAAATGCTTATAATATTTCAGATAATATTTCAAAAATTTTGAATGAAGAAAAAAAAGCAGGCTTACATGAAAAAAAAACATTTGATGAATTTGCAGAAAAAGTTTCTGAAACAAAATTCAAGTTAAGGGAAATTCTTTTAAAAATAAAAAAAGAAAACAAAAGTATTGCAGGAATAGGAGCTCCTGCTAAAGGAAACACTTTGTTGAATTACTGCAAAATAGACAGCAGTATTTTAGATTATTTGGCTGAAAGAGGAAGCTTGAAAGTCGGAAAATTTTCTCCAGGCATGCATTTAAAGGTTGTGGACGAAAAACAGGTTTTTGAAGACCAGCCTGATTATGCTTTGCTTTTAGCGTGGAACCTGAAAAACATTATTATTCCAAAACTCAAAGAAAAAGGCTTTAAAGGAAAATTTATTATTCCTAATCCTGAACCGCATATCTTGGATTAAACTAATTTTAAAATTTAAATTAAAATAAATATTAAATGAAATGATTAGCAGCGTCTTGGATGCTCCAAGCAAAAGCCCAGTGCAAACCAAATCGCTGGAAGGCTTAACTTCTGGGTTCGGAATGAGTCCAGGTGTTTCCCTTCCGCTATGACCGCTAATCAATAATAATTAAGAAAAGAAAACTTAAAAAACCTTTCAACAGCATTTATTTCTTTTTTTTCTTCTTTTTTTTGCCTGTTTTTGTTGTTTTCTTTTTGGCTTTCTTTTGTTTTGTTTTAGTTTTTTTTGCAGGCTTTTTTTTAACTGCCTTTTTTGTTTTAGTTTTCTTTTTTTCTGTTTTTTTTGCAGACGCTTTCTTTTTTTGAATTTTTGGTTTTGGTTCTGTTACTGGTTTAGGCTGTTCTAACCCTATTTCTTCTGCAAACGCAGGAATTTTTACGCCTTTGTTTACTTTTGAAATAAGTTTTGCTGCTTTCTCTAAACCTTTTTTTAAGAGTTCTTCTTTTTTTGCTCCTGCACAAATTACTTTTCCGTTTTTAAACAAAAGCAGAGTTATTTTTGGTTCATCTAATCTTAAAATTGCTCCTGGAAATTGTTCTGGTTCATATTCAACGTTATCCATATTTAAAGCTGTATGAAATAAATCTAAATTTTGTTTTAAGTTTGCAGTTGCAACTAAATTAACTACAGTGTAATCAACTTTTTTTAGTACTTTTACTTTTGGCTGGATTTCATGAATTAATCTTGAAGCTTTAATTATTCCTAATTGAATTTCTTTTTCGCTTGATGCCCCGGAACAAATTACTTTTCCATTTTTGAATAAAAGCATTGAAACTTTTGGTTCCTTTAATTTAAGTATTGCTCCTGGAAATTGTTCAGGTTCATATTCAATATTTTGTACGCTTACCGCCAAATTATATAAATCTAAAGTAGCATTCAATGTTGCAGATGCAACTAAATTAACAATTTGATACTCCATATTTATTCCTCTCCCCTTAAATTTGTTATGTTTATTTCATTTAAAAAGCTTATATAAAAACCTAACTAAACCTTTAAAAAGATATTTAAAAAGAAAAAAAACAGAAAAAGAAAAGATAAAGAAAAAGAAAAGATTTTTTTTTAAAGCCATTTTTGTTTTTTTTTGTTTAAAATTTTCTTTTTAAATCTTTTCTTTCATTAATTATAATTGGTTTACTTAGATTTAAGTAGATATTTAAGGTGATTTTGATGGCTAACAAAAAAGCAATAGGAAAAAGAGCTAAACAACGAGATACTTTAAAAAGAAGGGAAAGAACTACTGTAAACAAAATGCTTTCTGATTTAAAGGAAGGCCAGACAGTTCAGATTAACATTAATTCCAGAATTCATGAAGGAATTCCTTTCAGGAGATTTCAGGGGAAAACAGGCAGAATTTCCGGAAAAAGAGGAAGAAGTTATTTAGTTGATTTAAGAGATGGAAACAAAGCAAAACAAGTTGTAGTTCATCCGGCTCACTTAAAAGAATTAAAAATGATTGCAGGTGAATCAAAATGATGGAAGAAAAAGTTTTATCCAGCAAACCAATTCCTTTAATTAAAGTAAAAGAAATGCTGAAGGAATTATCAAAAGAGGGAGAATTAACTTATGAGCAAAGTCTTACTTTAAAGTATGCTGACAAGTTTTCAAAGATTCCGAGAACTAAAACAGAAAAATTAATTGAAGAATTAATGAAATTTGATGAAATGACTGAAGAGCTTGCAATAAAAACAGCTGACATTCTTCCTCAAAATGAAGAAGTAGTTTCTTTGATTATTGCAAAAAAAGCAAAAATTTCGGATGAAGACACAAAGAACATCGTGAAGTTGGTTAAAAAATATTATACAAAAGATGAAAAATCATCTAAAAAAAAATAATTAAAAAAGTAGATTGGAATGGGTGCTGAATATGCCGAACGAAGAATATGCAATTGTTTTAGATTATCTTCCTACAGGCAAAAGCAGCAGCTTTAAATCTGAACCTATTGCTCAAGTAATCGGAACACAGCATTTTACTCTTTTGGAAGTAATTCCTTTTGTTTCACTTAAAGTTTTAGAAAAAGTTTATATTGGAAAAGACAAAAGAGAAAAGATTCAATTCATTAAAAGAAGGGTTTCTTTTGGAGAATTAACCAATACTTCTGTGTCTGAAATAAACAAAGCAGTGGAAGAAATTGTAAGAGAAAACCCTGAAAAATTTCTTGATTTTTTTAATAAATCAGGTTCTCTTTCATTAAGAATGCATCAGCTTGAATTGCTTCCTGGTTTAGGAAAAAAACATTTGTTTGAAGTTTTAAAACAAAGAGAAATAAAGCCTTTTGAGTCCTTTGAAGAAATTCCAAAAAGAGTTAGTTTAATGCCTAATCCAACTAAATTAATTGTAAAGAGAATCCTGCTTGAATTAGAAGAACCTAAATTAAAGCATTATTTGTTTGCAAGACCTCCTGCAGTAAGAGAAGAAAGAAGTTTTCGTTGATTTAAATGAATTTGTTCGATGAACTAAACAATCTTTCTTCAAAATATCGTTTTTATCCAAAAAAAGGTTCTAAAACACATTTTATAATTGATTCAGAGTTAATTCAAAGAATTATTTCTTTTGCAGAATTAAAGAAATCAGACAAAGTACTGGAAGTCAATGCAGGAGAATTTTTTATTGCAAGAAAAATTTCAAAAAAAAGTTCTCTCATTGCATTTGAAAACAGAAAAGAATTAATTTTTTTGCTGGAAAAAGAATTGAGTTTAAAAGTTAATTCTTTGTTTCTTTCTGCAAAAAAAATTAATTCAAATAAATGCATTTCTTTTCTTTCATCTGATAATTCAACTGAAATTTTTGTAAAACTCTTATTTTTTGATTTAAATTTAATGGTGTTAATTCTGCAAAAAGATTTTTCTGCCAGAATTTTTTCTGAACCCGGTTTTGCTGATTTTAATGCTTTAACTGTTTTAACTAAAACTTTTTTTGAAATTGAATTAAAAGAAAAAATTAATCCGGATTCTTTTTTTCCAAGAACTTCAAGTGATTTTTTTGCAGTTAAATTTAAAAAAAAGAAAACAAAAATAAAAAACAAAAAAGATTTTTTTGAATTCGTTAAAGCTTTATTCAGATTCAAAAACAGGTCTTTTAATTCTGCTTTAATTAAAGCAGTTCCTTTAATGAATTTAGACAATAAAACAAAAAATAAAATTATTTTTAAGGCAAAAGAAACAGATTTCAAAGAAAAAATTTATTTAATGAATCCAAAAAATTTCGTTGAATTATTTAATTTTCTTTTTTAATCATCGGATTTTTTCAATTATTACTTCGCCTAATTTAACAGGATTATTTTTTTCTGCAGTTTGTTTTGCTATTTCAAGTTTTCTTTGGTTTTCTCCATGAATTTCAAATAAAACCTGTCCTCTTTCAATTAAATCGTCTTCTTCAACTTTTAAGAGGACTCCGGCTTTTTTGTCTATTGGAGCTCCTGCTTCTCTTGCAATTTCTTTTAATACAGTCAAATCAAGTCTTTCAATTTTTCCTGTTTTTTTGGATAAAACTTCAATTTTGTTTGAACTTAATTTTATTTGTTTTGAAGAAAAAATTTTGCCTCCCTGTCCTTTAATTATTTCTTTCATTTTTTTTAATGCTTTTCCTGTTTTAAGTATTTCAACTGCTTTTTTGTATCCTTTTCCTTTTTTTGTTTTTCCTGTTAATTCAAATAATGCGCCTGCGAGCTGGCAGGATTTTTGTGCCAAATTATCAAATGTTTTTCCTTCAAGTATTTCCATTACATGTTTTGCTTCCAATGCTGCTCCAAAAACAGGACCATTGGGTTTTGTTCCGTCAGTTAAAAGCACTTCAGTTTTTATTCCCATTTTTTTTGATACTTCAAGAAATTTTTTTGCCATTGTTTCTGCGTTTTCTTTTGTTTTAACTTTGGTGTGCATTCCTACAGGAATATCTATTACTAAATATTTTGCTCCTACACTTGCTTTTTTTGCCATCACAGAAGCAATAACTTGTCCAGGGGGATCTAAATTTAATGGATGTTCTATTTCTATTATTTTGTCGTCTCCGGGAGCTAAATCAAGGCTTCCCCCCCAGGAAATTACCCCTCCTGTTTTTTTTGTTATTTCTTTTATTTTTTTAATGCTTAAATTAACGTTTGCCAATACTTCCATTGCATCTGCAGTTCCTGCAGCAGAAGTAATGCTTTTAGAAGAAGTTTTTGGAATAAACAAACCGTTTGCTGCTACAATCGGCACAACAATCATTGTTGCTCTTCCGTTTATTCCTCCAATTGAATGCTTGTCTGCAACAAATTTTTTTCCTAATTCGAGTTTTTGCCCTTGTTCGATTAATGCTTTAGTCATTGCAATTGTTTCCTCTGAATTAAATCCTCTGATGTATACTGCTGAAACAAATGCGCTTGCTTCAATCTGGCTTAAATGATTGCTTGTAATGTCTTTTATAATTTCTTTTATTTCTTTTTCATTCAATGAGTTGCCGTCCATTTTCTTTTTTATGTATTTAACGCTTTTTGGAGTAGAAACAGGGGTTACAGTTATTTCTTTTTCTTTTCTTACCCCTAAATTTCTTCTTACGTCTTCAAATAATCCTATTTCATTTCTTTTAATCATTGAATCGCTTGTATCAACTACAGTAATAATTTTTTTTTTGTTTTCAGGATTAATTAATTCAACTCTATCCAAAGCAAACAAGCCGAGTTCTTTTGCTTCTTTTTCATGCATGATGCAAATAAGTTTTCCTGCTTCAATGTCAATGAATTTGGCTTTCATTTTTCTTGAATACTTCATTTAAATCAACCAATCTATCTAAAAAAGGAATTAATAGTTTAAAAAAGCAACGTTTAAGCAGAAGATATTTTTGTTATTATAAACAAAATTATTCCTATAACCAGAATTATTGCTAGTGCTGTTGTAGTTGTTGCATCAACAGTTTCTTCTTGTGGGCAGTTGTCGTTTGGGTTGTCAATGCAGTTTGTCCATGTTCCGTTTGTGCATGTTTGTGTTCCTGGGCATCCTTCTGTTTTGCAGTTTTTGATTGTGTTTTCTATGCAGGTTGTTGTTGGATTATGTGTTTTTTGTGTTGTTTTGTATCCTGGTTTTTCTGCGGTAATTAATTGTGGTTGTATTAGTTCTGTGAAGTCTACTAGTCCTTGTGTGTTTGTGTATTTGTTTTCTGTTCCATAGTTTACTCTTACATTGCCCAAAGGATTTTCTTCTGAGTCAGTGACTTTAATTACAAGCCTGTCTTCTGTTTTGAATGTATACATTTTTAGTTCCTTTAATTTTTCTGGTTGTTTGCAGTCTGTTGGACAGTTTGTTTCGTTTTCAAATCCTGTTTCACATATGTTATCTCCACAAACTATTTCTTTAAAATTTAATTTAATGGTTTCAGTATAATACCCTGTTTTGGATACTTTAATTAAATCAAATCCTGTAATTGCTTTTAATTTAACTTGCCCTGTGCTGTCAGTCCAGTATATTTTTTCTGCATAAACTACTTTTGCGTTATGTAGGGGTTCATCGTTGGTTACAATTAAAGTGAATGCTTGGCCGTCAACTAATTCAGGGTTGTCTGTTTGAACAGACAACTGTTTTAATTGTCCTGGAGGCAGATTTGTATCTTGTGCAGGACAATTGTCTTCAGGCACGTCCTGGCATGACTTCCATTTTCCGTTTCTGCATTCCTGTGTTCCCTGACACCCTTGGTTTGTAGTGCAGTACTGAATTTCTCCTTCAATGCATTCCCCACAGAATTGTGTTTCCTGAGGTTTGTTTTCTTGTGTTCCGCAGTTTGAATTGTCTGTACAAGTTCTTGTTTGATTTCCATCCATACAAGTACTCCATGTAGTACAGCTCCAGTTTTCATCACATGTACATGATGCTGTTTGGTGTATGTCTTCACAACAATATCCTGTTGTGTAGGTTTCTGTTCCGCAGTAGCATTCTTCTGTTATTTCTCCTTGTGGGCAGTTTGTTGGGCAGGGGGTGTTTCTCCAGTTTCCTGCACAGCAATAACCACTTGAATATAAGTCATCAGGATTATCTAGTTCTCCGCAGTAGCATTCTTCTGTTATTATTCCTTGTGAGCATGAGAATATGTCTTTAATACAACTTCCCCATTGCTCGTTTGTACAAGTTTGTGTTCCGCTTGAACCGTCAATCAAACACGCTCTTGTTGTTCCGTTAGTGCATTCTCCTTGGCAAGTTCCCCATTGGCCTTCTAAAGTACATGTTTGTGTTCCCGGGTTTCCTAATAAAGTCGTACAATTTCTTGTTTCTCCTGAAGTGCATTCAAAGCAGGTTTGTGTTTCTGTTGGTTTGTTGTTTGTTGTTCCGCAGTCATTGTTGTCTGTGCATGTTCTTGTTTGTGTTCCGTTTTCACAAGTACTCCATGCAGTACAGCTCCAGCTTTCTGTACAAGTAGCTTGTTCTGTTATTGTAATGCTTATAGGGGTTGTTTGTTTTGATTGAATTTCTGTGTTTTCTGGAATGTAATCTACAAAAAAAGTGTAGGTTTCGCCTATTGTTCCTGTTGGTATTACTTGCCATGAATTTGTGCAGGTTTCTCCTGCAGTCATATTAGAGCAGGTTTGAGGATTTAATGAAGTTGTATAAAATGGCTGTGCTCCTATTGTAGTTGAAACCTGTCCTTTTGTATTTCCTTCTGAATAATTTACTGTAAGCATTGCTTGGTTGTCAGGAAACCAAGGGCTGTCATATTGAATTATTCTTCTTCTTGCATTGCTTGTGCTTCCGTTGTCTTCAATAAATATTACTATGCTGTCTCCTTCCTGCCAATAATTTTTGTTTATTACTTCTTGTATTATTGGACTTAAATCAGGAGTATTATATGTCTGAAGATAAGCAAATCCAGCAAGGCTATTCCATTCAATTGATGAATTTGATTTTGTTCTTGAACTGTAATCTGTGTAAGTAGAAAATGCTAAAGGGCTGTCGTCTGTTTGACTTCTAATAATTAAATTAACTGTGTTTTCTGTGTCATCAAATCTTGAAGTTAACTGAATTGAAGCAGAATTAATTACTGCCCCTGCAGGCACATTTAAATTATTGAATCTGAATGCCATTTCATTTGGAGTTCCATTGCTATTTCCAATTACTCCTAAATCATGAGTTGTATTTATTGTTGTTCCGTATATCCATGCGTCGTCTGTTCCTTGGCTTATTATTGTGGAAATTTCCGGATCTAGTATTGCTTGAATGTTTCCGCAGTCAGAGTTATCGCAGGTAATTGAAGTTGAAAAAGTAAATGCGGTTCCGTATTCAACTGAAATATCTGCTTGAGGATTTACTTGTGAAACATTTATTGTTGGGTTGGCTGTTGTTGGACAGTTGTCTCCTGAAATGTCTTCACATGTCTGCCATGTATTATTAATACATGTTTGTGTTCCTGGACAATTTTCTGTTGTAGTGCAATTTCTTGTTGTTCCGTTTGTGCATTCTGTTGCTGTGTCTGGAACCCATAAAGTGATTTCATCTACTCTAGCTGTTCCTTCATAGTCATCTGAATGGGGTTCCCCTATATACAGGTATTCTGTAGAGTCATCCATTGCATTAATTAAATCCAGTGAAACCGAGTCAGTTTCTTCAATTAAATTTAGGCTTTCGTCATATAACCTTAAGATTACTTGGTTGTTTGCTTTTTCTAATTCAACGTAATACCATAACAAAGGATTATACACATATGCTATTTCCCAGTTCCATGAAAAAGTGTTCCATACTCCATTTGCCCAAGTTCTCAGTAAATTTCCTCCTGAATTAGTTTCTGGAGCCATGTAAACCATATAAAAAGGAGTTTGAATATGAGCTCCTGTTCCATATTCTAAATGGTCGTCTGAATCCATGTTTACTTTTCTATGCCAGTGCCACCAGTCTTCTGCACATTGGATTCCTGAACAAATTCCATCTGATATTACCAGCCAGTAAAAGCCGTTTTCATAATAACCTGAATGATCGTTGAATGCAGGGTTATCATAGTCTGCTTGTTCATAATTTCCTATGTCGTAATCAACTTGTCCTACTTTAACTCTTATTTTGTATTGTGATGGAAGAATGTTTGTTGTTCTTATTAATGCGGCATCATTAAAGTTCGGAGTACTAAAAACTGCTTCCTGATTGTTTATTGAAATGCTTCCATTATTAACTAAATGCGGAGTAAGCCAGCTGTCTGTTCCAAATGCAGTGTTGTTTGTTAAACTTGAAACAGAATCAAAGTTTTCTTGGTAACGCAAAACCCAGTTAACAGCGTCTCCAGGACAGTTGTCGTTTGGAGTATCTGAACACGAACCCCATGCTCCTCCTGAACAAGTTTGAGTTCCCGGGCATGCTTCTGTTGTTGTACAGGATTGTGTTTGCCCATCTGAACAAACCGGACAGGATGTTGTCTGATAATTTCCTGAACAGCAGTATCCTGAAGAATATTGTGTTCCTCCGCAAAAGCATGAATAAGTTATTTGTCCTTGAGGACATGTAGGACAAGTGTCTCCTGAATCATCTGTACAATTTCCCCATACTCCGCTTGTGCATGTTTGTGTTCCTGGACAACCATAAGTTGTTGTACATGATTGTGTTTGTCCTGTTGTACAGCTTCCTGGACAGCTGTCCCCTGAAATATCTATACAGGAACCACACCCTGAATTATTGCATGAAATTAATCCAGGACAACTTTGGCTTGTAGTGCAACTGTATGAATAAGAACCAGTTTCTGAAAAATAATCATATGCTTCCCCAAATTGTGCTCCATTTAATAAAATGTTGTTCAAAAAACGGTTGTTTAATGAATCTCCATATCTGTTAAAAACATGCACAGTGTATGAATACAAATCATAAGGAGAAGTTAATTTTTCTATTGTAGAGTTTTCAAAAGTAAAATTGTCTCCTCCTGCAAAATAAAACATTATGTCATTGCTTTTGAATGTATTGTTTTGCATTTGAACGTTAGATCCACTTGTTGCTGCTGCATAAAAAGGAGTTGCAAAATAATTAGGGTTATTTTCATTTATTCCTACAAATACATTGTCATGAACTTCAGTGTATCCAACAGGATTTGATATTCTTAATCCTATTCCGTTTCCGTGATTGGAATGAGTTCTTGCTTCAACGTAATTATTGTAAATATAATAATTGTTTCCTCCTTCTGCCTGTATTCCATAAGCTGTTTTATTGAATCCTTGTTCTTGATTTCTTTGTTCTTTTACTTTAACTGTGTTGTCTCTTATTGTAATATTAGTTGAATTATCGTGTTCAATATGAATTCCTCTTCCGCTTGTTAAGTCAATTGTATTATTATATATATCCGTATATTTTACGTCATAAAACTGCATCGCAAAAGCTTGAGTGTATTTTGAATTATGTTTTATTGTATTATTGTAGATATTTATTGGGGTTGATGAATCATTATAAGCACGGTCAAATAAGATTCCTATTTGCGGACTTCCTAAAATTTGGTTGTCATTAATAGTTGTATTTCCCCCTCCTCCAATGCATTCAATTAATGCATACATGTTGTCTCTTCTAATTACAATATCTTCTGGATTCTGAGTGAAATCAGTTACATTATAATTGTGATGAGTAAAAGTATTATGATGAATGTTTGATCCATAACAATTTGAAGTACTGGCTCCTCCAAAAGCATAAATTGCACTGCTTTCAACTCCCCCCATGCGTGCATTAATATAAGAAACTTCTGCATTTCTTAATTTTGATGCAATTGAGTGGCAGAAATAACAATCCATGTTTCCCTGTATGATTGAACCATTAGTTATTGTGAGCCCGTTTTTTGTGTATTCTCCTCCGTATCCTGCAATTTCATTTGTGGTTATTCCCCTGTAATTTGCTGCAAGAAGCCTTACATAATCAATGTATACTGGTCCTGATTCATAAGACAAATTTGATACGGTTATTCTAAGATATGCTTCTGTCGGAGTGCTTACGCTAAAAACATATCCGCTGTCTGCTGCAGGAAAAAAATGAAATCCTCTGTTAGTAATTGAAGTCCCGCTTTGATAGTATTCTGATGTAGCAATAATTTGATTGGATGAATTCAATACATCAATTCTTGCATCTGCACTGTCTGCCTGAAAATTATTAAACATAGCTGAAGCAATATAATCAATTCCAGGCTCTAAAGTAATAGGGACTGTTGATGTAATTTGAATTGAATTAGGGGCTCCTGAAGAATTAATTCTAATTGAATGGCTTCCGTCAAACAAAGTCGGATTGCTTGCATTACTGAATGGATCTGGAGGATAATAACTTCCTGCATATCTTTCTGCATGGCTGTCAGAAAAAGTCCATCCGTCTGCAAGCGTTGAATTTGCTCCTGCTGTTTCAAATCCTCCGTTATAAACCTGCTCAAACGAGACATCAGCATAAGTCACGGTATGGCCGTTTAAATTCAAAGTTATATTGTCTTCAGTGATAGTAAAACAGGTTCCTGTGCTTGAAACATCCGCAGTTAAATCATATGTTGCTCCGGCTTGATTTAATGTTCCACAACTATTAATATTAATTGAATAAACAAAACTTAATGAAAGAATTAAAATTAAAAAGCAAAAGAATTTCTTCATTAAAAATCCAATAATAATAATCTTTTATTATTTAAATAACTTTTCTTTTTTATTGTTGAATTTCATTTAAAATTTGTTTTACTGCCTGCTTTCTTTTCATTTTATATTTTTCTGCCTGAATTATTGGTCTTCCAATTACAAGAAAATCTGCTCCTTTTTTTACTGCTTGTTTTGGAGTTAAAATTCTTTTTTGGTCGTCATTAGAAGAAGCATATTCGGGTCTTATTCCAGGAGTAATACATAAAAAGTTTTTTCCGCAGGCTTTTTTGATTAATTCAATTTCTTTGGGAGAACAAACTACTCCGTCTAATCCTGCTTTTTTTGCATTCAAGGCCAAATGCAGTACCATTTCTTCAACTGAAGCATTAATTTTCAATTTTTTTAATGTTTTTTCATTCATGCTTGTAAGAATTGTGACTCCAACAATTAATGGTTTCCTTAAATTTTTTTGTTTGCAGTATTTTTCAGTTTCTTCTCTGGCTTTTTTCATCATTTCAATTCCACCCAAACAATGCACATTAAAAACAAACACATTCATTTCTGCTGCAGCTTTAGCATAATTTCCTGCAGTGTTTGGAATGTCATGAAACTTTAAATCCAAAAAAATTTCTCCGCCTTTTTTTCTTATTTCTTTTACCAGTTCAGGACCGAATTTAACAAAAGCGTCATTCAGTTTAAACATTACTTGATTATTTAGTTCTTCCACTAATTCAAGAATTTCTTTTTTTTCTAAGTTGTCTAAAGCAAGAAAAATTTTTTTCATTTTACACACCAAATTTTTTTAATTTCATTTTTTTATTTTTTTTTCAGTTTTTTTTTAATTTTTTTAGTAATTTTTTTTCTGTTTTTTTCCCTTTATTTTTTTTATACTCCGTACTTTTTTTTGTATTCAATCATTTTTTCAAATTTTTTGTCATCTAAAACAATTTTTCCATTAATTTTTTTGTTATGCAAATATTCAGTTATTTCATCAAAGTCGACTATTGATTTAACTTTAATTTTCAAGTTATCTTCTATTTCCTGTATTGCGCTTTTTTCTTTCAGTCCTTTTTCTTTTCTGTTCACTGAAATAATTATTCCTGTTATTTTTGGACTGCCTTCTTTTTTTAGTAATTCAAGTGTTTCTCTTACTGCTGTTCCGGCAGTAATAACATCATCTATTATCAAAACTTTTGTGTTTTCGTTAACTTTTGTTCCTATGATGTTTCCTTTTTCTCCGTGGTCTTTGCATTCTTTTCTGTTGAATGCATAACCCTTGTTTATTTTTAGTTCAGCTAATTTTATTGAAGCAGAAACACACAAGGGAATTCCTTTGTATGCAGGTCCAAACAATATGTCAAACTCTGAAAAATTTTCTTTTATTGCTTTTGCATAAAATTCTCCGAGTTTTTGTATTCCTTTTCCGTCATTGAACATTCCTGTATTAATGAAATACGGGCTTATTCTTCCTGACTTTAAAGTGAATTCTCCAAACTTTAAAGCATTATTTTTTACTAAAAATTCAATAAACTCTTTTTTGTATTCCTGCATTTATCTCCCGCCTATAGTTATTTCTTTTCCATGAAACTTTGTGTTTATTTTTCCGTTGTCAAAAACAATTTTTCCTGCAATAATAGTTTTCTCTATTCTTCCTTTTAATTTTTTTCCATTAAAAGGACTCCATTTACATTTTGAATGCATTTTTTTGTTTTCAATTGCCATTTTTTTGTTTAAATCAACTAAAACGAAATCAGCATCAAAGCCTTCCTTTATTTTTCCTTTATTTTTTATTCTGTAAATTTCTGCCGGCTTTTCGCATAACACTTCAATTAATCTCTGCAAAGGCATTTCTTTTTTTACGGCTTTATCC
The DNA here is from genome assembly GCA_964608675.1 of uncultured archaeon. GTDB lineage: Archaea > Iainarchaeota > Iainarchaeia > Iainarchaeales > 1-14-0-10-31-34 > 1-14-0-10-31-34. Next base: position 115,955 of record CAZSOZ010000003.1, read on the forward strand.
AGCAGCAAAGGATAAATTGTTTCTACTCCAGGAACTCCTGCAGGAGCATTCCAGTAATTCTTTAATTTTTCTTTTTTTAAATGAGGTGCGTGGTCTGATGCAACAAAATCAATTTTTCCATTCAATAAATTTTTCCATAAGAAATCATTGTCTTCTTTTGTTCTTAAAGGAGGATTCATTTTTCCAAAATTCTTTAATTTCTTTAAATCAGTTTCATTTAAAAACAAATGATGCGGGCAAACTTCACAAGAAATTTTTTTTGTTTTCTTTTTTGCTTCAAGAATTTTTTTTAATCCTTTTTTTGTTGATACATGCAGAAAATGAAGCTTGTTTTTTGTTATTTTTTGTGTTTGCAAAGCTTTTTCTATTGCTTTTATTTCTGCTTCCCTGCTTCTTATTTTGTTATGGTATTTAACGTCGTTCCAGTTTTTTCTTCCTGCTTTTCCTTTTCCTTTTCTTATTACTTTTTCGTCTTCGGCATGAACTATAACTAACCTGTTTTCTTGTTGTGCAAGCCTGAAAATAATTCTTCTGTGAATTTCTTTTTCAATCAGCATTGAAGCAGTTGAAGACCCCATAAAAACTTTGATTGATTTAATGTTTTTTATTCTTTCAATTTTGCTTGCTTTTTCCGGAGTAGCCCCAAAATGAAAGCCAAAATTAATCATTGAATTTTCTTTTGCAATTTTTCTTTTTTCTTCAACTCTTTTTTTTGTTGTTGTAGGAGGCACATTGTTCGGCATGTCGATTACTGTTGTGATTCCTCCTGCTGCTGCAGATTTTGATTCAGTTTTCCAGTTTCCTTTCCAAGGCATTCCAGGTTCCCTGAAATGTACGTGAGTGTCAATGCCTCCTGGCAGAAGAAACTTTTTTTTTGCGTCAATTGTTTTGTTTGCTTTTGTTTTTATTTGAGAATCAGATATTTTTTGAATTTTTCCTTTTTTGCAGAAAACATTTTTTATTACTGTTTTTTTGCCTGAAACTATTCTTGCATTTTTTATCAGCAAAGACATGTTTTTCCTTTTTATTTCATTTTTTTTTTTTTTTTTTTTTTTTTTTTTTTTTTTTTTTTTTTTTTTTTTTTTT
>CAZSOZ010000004.1:0-110375 GCA_964608675.1 uncultured archaeon
ATTCTTTATGCAGTTCCGGAATTAAATCGCTTCCTGCAATATAAATAAAGTTTCCTGCTGCAAACGGAAGCAAAAACATCAATAAGTTTTCTATTTTAGTTGAAATCAATATAACTGTTATTGCTCCAAGTAATGCACCTAAAGCTGAAAGAAAATTCATTAACAATGCTTTTTTTCTTGTAAATCCTGAATGAATTAATACTCCAAAATCTCCTATTTCTTGGGGTATTTCATGGAAGATTACTGCAATTGTTGCTGCAATACCTAAAGTAGTGTTAGCCAAATATGCTCCTGCAATAATCATTCCGTCAATGAAATTATGTATTCCATCTCCAATTAAATTCATGTATCCAAAGCTTTTCAATTCACATTTTCCTGCAGGAAAATTATGGCAGTGATGCCAGTGAATTGTTTTTTCAATTAAAAAAAACACTGCAATTCCTGAAAGCAAGTACAATGAAATTTCTGTTTCAAAACCGAATTCTTTTACTGCTTCAGGCAATAAATGCAGGAATGCTCCTCCAAACAGTGAGCCCGCAGAAAAACTAACTAAATACAAAACTATTTTGCTTAAGAGTTCTTTATTTAATCCAAGAGTAATTATTCCAATAAAAGACATTAAACTGACAATTAAAACGCTTCCAAAAATATAAATTAGTTCCATTTAGTATTATTAAATTAAATTCAATTTAAATTATTTGTGTATTTATAGTAAGCAACTAAAATTCCTTTTTCATTTCTTAAAAATAATTGGTCTCTGTTATTGTTCCATATATTTCCTTTTTTCCAGTAAAACTCGTTTTTTGAATTTTCTCCGTAACCAGAATAAACTCTCACAAAACTTTTTGCTTTTAATTTTATTGCAGGAAAAAAATATTGGTTTGTGGCTTCATCTTTTAAATAAAATCCGTTTAAGTCAATAGAATAATTGCAGTCATTTGAAAACTCTGCAAATTCTCCTGTGAATTTGTTTTGATTGAATTCAAAGCCTGTAAGTGAAATGCATTTGTCTAAAAAGTATTGTTCTTTTGATTCTTTCCATAAACATTCTTTTTTTTCTTTCATTGCTTTTTCTTGTAATTTCATTAATTCAGGAATGTTTTCATAAGAATAATAATGAGCCAGCCCTTGCTCTAAAAGCATTTTGTTTATGCTTTTTCCTTGAATGCAAATGTTTCCTAAAAGTCTTCCATACCTGTCAAATTCATTTCCTTGAACTAAAATTTGTTTTCCTAAAACTTGTTTTTTTAGAAAATCTTTTGCTTCCTGAAAACAGGCTTCGTTTTTTTCAGGAGTGTTTATTCCTTTTAATCTTATTTTTGTCTTTCCTGCTTCAATTGTGTCTCCGTCTATTATTCTTGAAACAGTAAATGTTTTTCCTTGAATGCAGTTGAATTCATTTTTTTGTTCAATGCATCCAAACAAAAAAATTAAAGTCACAGCTAAAATCAATAAAAAAATTTGTTTTTTTTGCATAGGTTATTTAATTAATTCATGTAAACTTTTTTTATGGATTCTTTTCAGCAGGCAGTTTACTGGCTTATTGCAGGCTCTAAAGGAGGAATCAACAGAGCAAAAATTTTGTTTGCTTTGGAAAAAGAGCCAATGAACTCTAATGTTTTGAGCAAGAAAATGAAGGTGGATTATAAAACAATTCAGCATCATATTTCTCTTCTTTTAGAAAATCATTTGATTGTAAAAACAGGAAGCAAGTATGGCCAAGTTTTTTTTGTTTCCCCACAATTAAAGGAAAACTGGAGTTTGCTTAAAAAATTGTTTGAAAAGAAAATTTTAAAGGAGGAAAAAAAATGAAATCAAAGAATTTAATGCAGACAGCAGGAGTTTTGATTGCAGCAGTTTTACTTATTTTTGTTTTGTCTTTTTTTTTGAATGCAGTTTTTCCTGAAAGAATGGGAAGAGGGATGTTTTTGTTTTTTGAGAAATTCATAATGTTTAAAGTAATTCTTTCTTCAATTAATGCTTTTTTATTGATTTATTTGATTTATAATTATGTTTCTGTTTACAATGAAATTAAATCACAGTTTTCTTTGGGTTTAATTGTAATTGCTTTGGCTTTGTTTGCTTATGCAATAACAGATAATCCTTTTTTTCATTTGATTTTTGGTTTAAGAGGACCTGCCGGTTTAGGAGCATTTAATATAATTCCTTCGCTTTTCACTTTAATTGCAGTGTTAGTTTTAATTTATTTAAGCAGAAAATAAAAAAAAAGAGAAGGGGAAGAAGAATAAATCTTCTTCTGTTTAGAGGAATTCTAAATTTTATTCTGTTGCTGTTTCAGCAAAAGGACAGTTTCCTTTTCTCATGCCTTTTTCTATTCCGTGCATTCCCTTGAATTTGCTTTTTTTAAACCCGTTTTCTATTCCTAGTTGTTCTCTGATTGATTGAGCGGTTTCAAAGTCTTGGGATTGTATTGCAGAATGCATTTCAGAAAACAAGAAAAAATTGTTTTCATTGATTACTGAAAGCATTTCTGTATTTCTTGGATTATTGTTTTCTTTCATTAATGCTTTCCAAGCCGTAAAATCATTGTTTTCTATTGCTGTTTGGATTTCTTCCTGCATTAACTGCATTTCTTTCCGGTTCTGGTTTCTTTCCTGCATTCTTTCTTTTATTGCATTAAAGTTTTCTTCAGTTAAATTGTTTTCCTGCAACTGCTTCCATGCCTGAAAGTCATTGTTTTCTATTGCTGTCTGCATTTGCTGTCTGGTTTCTGAATCAAATTCTGTTCCTGTTCCAAAGTTTCCTCTAAAAGCCATTGCAGTTCCTGCTGCAAGCAGTACAAAAAGGATTCCTACTACAAGTATTTTGTTATTCATTTTTTCACCTCGCAAAAGTTTAATACTAAAATAATTATTTTGAGGCATTTAAATAGAATTTTCCGGTTTTAAACCCAAATTCAGCCGTAATTTTTGAAGAAACAGTTTTTATTTTTTGAATTTTTTCATTTCCATTTTTTTGAATAATTTAATGTAGTCCATTAAATGCCTTGTAATTAAAAAATTATTTTTTACGTGTTCTTTTCCTTGTTTTCCGAGTTTTTTTCCTAGTTTTGGGTTTTCAACTATTTGAATTATTTTTTTGGCACATGTTTGAGGGGTATCAGCTAAAAAACCGGTTTTTCCGTTTAAAACTTGTAATGGAATTCCTCCTACATTGCTTGCAATAACTGGTGTTTCTTTCCATAATGCTTCGCTTATAGTTAAAGCAAATCCTTCTCTTATGGATTTTTGTATTACTGCATCAGAGCTTCTTTGCAGAACGTTAACCAAAAAACTGTTGTTTTCTGTTAAAAGAGTTATTGATTTATCATGGTTGACCATGGCTTTTATTTTATCGTAAACTTTTTTTCCTTCAGGGTCGTCGTCTGCCGTGTTTCCAAGAAGAATCAGTTTGCAGTCTGTTTTCTTTTTTGCAAGCCGAAAAGCTTTTATTGTTCCAGGAAAATCTTTCCATTTATCAAATCTTGCAATCATTGAAATTATTGGTTTGTCTAAATCAATGCCTCTTTTTGAAAGAAATTTTTTGCATTTTGCTTCTTTTACTTCTTTGTTTTTTTCATTTAATGGGTCTATTGAAGGATGAATTATTTGATGAGGGTTTTTTAATTTTTGAACAAATTTTTCGTGTGAAAAAATCACTGAATCATATTTTTCCACGAATTTTTTAAGGTACTGCCATACTTCAGGATTTGGATGAGATAAATCTAAATGCAGCCTCCAAATCCATGAATGTTTTTTGTTGTAGTATTTAATTAAAGGAAGAGGCTGAGGGTCATGAACTATTACGTAATCATGGTCTTCTATGTGCTGAATGGATGAGTTTCTTTCATTGTATTCTTCGTATATTTTCTTTTTTATTTTGCTTAAATTTATTTTTTCTCCGTGCATTGCATTATGGAATTTTTTTGTTATTCCAAAAAAATCAGGGGAGCCTGTTATTACTCTCCAGCCTGTTTTCATTCCTGTATCGTTCATTAAGTAAGCTAAACTGTTTAAGAGTTCTGCTACTCCTCCGCCGTAATGAGTTGAACTAATGTGAACAAAGTGTCTTTCTTTTAATGGCTCGGATTCAGCATAAATTTTTTCAAGTTTTTCTTTTCCTATTATTGACTTATATTTTGGAAGAAATTTCATCATATTTTTTAGGAAAGCAATCTTTAAATTAATTGCCTTTTTTTTTCAGTTTTATTGCTTTAATTTTTTTATTATTTCTTTGACGCCTTTTATTGAAGGATTTTCTGTTGTCTGGTTTGCAAGTTTTTTGAGTTTTTCGTCTGCGTTGGCTAATGCAACTTTAAAGCCGGGATTAACAAACATATCTATGTCGTTTTCTCCGTCTGCAATTACAATGGTTTTTTCTAAATCTATATTTAAGTATTTTGCTGCAAGCCTTACTCCCATTCCTTTATCTACTCCTTTTGGCAGAGTCATTATTTCGTCTACGTTTTGAATGAATTGAAGTTCTTCTGTTAGTTTGCCTAATGCTTTTTTTATTTTTTCTTTGTCTTCAAGCCTGTTGCTGGTTATAACTTTTCCTATTGTTGTTTTCGGCAAATTTAATTTTTTGATTATTTTTTTTGCTTTGTTCATGTATTTTGTGTTTATTACAAATGTTTTTGTTGTTCTAGGAAAAAATATTACTGCTCCGTTTTCTGCTACAATACATCTCCAAATATTTATTTTTTTTGATAATTCTTTAACGTAATCAAATGGCCTGCCTGTTGCAAGAAACAAGTCTTTTTCAAGTTTTTTTAATTCATTTAATAATTTTATGTCTAAATCTTTTTTGTCGAAAACTGCTTTTGGAGGCTTGTCTGTTATTGTTCTGTCAAAATCTGTTATTATTGCTTTTATTTCAGAGAAATCAAGGTGTTCTATTTTGTGGAATTCATTTTTTTCTTTTATTAGTTTGTTGTAGAGCATTAAATGTTTTTCTATTCCTTTTTCCATTTTGAATTCTTCTTCGATTATTTTAAGAGAGTTTTCTGACATTTTTTTTGCTAGTTTTTCGTCTGAAAGCACTTTAATTATTTTTTTTGAGGTATCTTTGACTGCGCCTGCTTTAACTAAATAACCATTTTTTCCGTTTTTTATTTGCAGGGGAATTCCCCCTACTTTTGTGCCTATTACTGGTTTTCCGCAGGCCATTCCTTCGCTTACACTTAACCCGAATCCTTCGTTTTTTGAACATAATGCAATTAAATCAACTGAATTGTATACTTCCGGAAGAAGAGTGTATTCAATGTTTCCTAAAAACAAGACTTTTTTTTGTAAATCTAATTTTTTTACTAGATTTTTTACTTTTTTTGCCAGTGTTTCTCTTTCTTTTGATAGTTTGGAACTCATTGATTTTTCTCCGACAAAAACCAGTTTTGCATCAGGAATTTTTTTTAAAATTTTTGGCATTGATTTAATTAATTGTTCGTGTCCTGATTTTGAATCAACTCTTTGAACTGAAAGAATTATTTTTCCTTTTTTTGGAATTCCATATTTTTCTTTGGTTTTTTCTTTGTTGATTTCCATGGGCTTAAATAAATCTGTGTTTGCAATCGGATAAATTAATTCAGTTTTTTCTTTTAGCAGTCCTTTTTTTACTGCTGCTTTAATGTATTCAGGTGAAGAAAAAACTATTTTGTCGTATTCGTTTAAGTGTTTTATTAAAAAGTCTGACAAATGTTTTGACATTTTTGTGCTGAAGGGAATATGCCATGTTAAAATTAATGGTGTTCCTCTTGGAACATATTTGTATGTAAACAATAATTGAAAGTCATGTATGTGCACGATGTCTGCAGGAGATTGTTCAAGCAGTTCTTTTAGTTCTTCTCCGAAATATTCATTGACTTGGTTGTAGTTTTCGTATCCTGGCATTTGATGAGCAGGTTTATTGAATTCGCTTTCTTTGTAGTGGCTTCCTTTGTATACTGCTTCTTTGAATTTGCTGTATTCCTGCATTATTTCTTTGTTGATTGGTTCTTTTGGAACACGATGAATGTCTATTCCTTTTATTTCTGCTTTGTTTTCTTCTCCTGAAGGCCTTAAATGAACTTCAACTACGTCGTTTCCTTTTTTTACTATTTCGTTTGCTAGATTTAAAAGATAAGTGGATACTCCTCCTATATGAGGATAAAAAGACTGGCTTGCAAAATATATTTTCATTTTTTATCTCTTTTAATATACAAAAAGATTGTTATTATAAAATTAAAGTTTTTAAGGCAGTTTAATGCATTTCTTTTAAATTCTTATTCCAATTAATTTTTTGTGTGGTTTAATGAAAAGAAAAAGCATTCCTGTTAAAGTAGGAAATATTGTTATTGGAGGAAACAATCCTGTTGTAATTCAATCAATGACAAACACGCCTACAGAAAACATTAAGGCAAGCGTTTTGCAGATAAAAGAATTAGCTGATGCAGGAAGCGAATTAGTAAGGCTTACAGTAAAAGATGATATTGGAGCAAAAGCAATTCCTGAAATCAAGAAATCTTTAATTAATGAAGGATATGAAATTCCTTTGATTGGAGACTTTCATTATAATGGTCATGTCTTGCTTACAAAATATTCTAAGTGTGCTGAAGCTTTAAGTAAATTCAGAATTAATCCAGGTAATGTTGGATTTGGAAAAAACAAGGATGAAAATTTTGAAGCAATGATTAAAACTGCAGTGAATACAGGCACTCCAATCAGAATCGGAGTCAATTGGGGTTCGTTGGATCAAACAGTTTTAAAGAAATTAATGGATGAAAACGCAGGAAAAGGAAACCCTAAAACAAATAATGAAGTTTTAATTGATTCTATTGTTGCAAGCGCACTTGAAAGCACTCAGAAAGCAAATGATTTGGGTTTAGAAAACAACATGATTGTTTTGTCTGCTAAAAGTTCAAGGGTTCCTGATATGATTAAAGCTTATGAACTGCTGGCAGAAAAATGCAGTAATTCTCTTCATTTAGGAGTTACAGAAGCAGGAGGAGGAATCAAAGGAGCAGTTCATACTGCTTCGGGTTTAAGTGTTTTGTTAAACAAGGGAATCGGAGATACAATCAGGTGTTCGTTGACTCCAACTCCTGATTCAAAGAGAACCGATGAAGTTAAAGTCTGCAGGCATGTGCTTCAAAGCCTTAAACTGCGTGCTTTTTGTCCTGAAGTCACTTCTTGTCCGGGATGCGGAAGAACTACAAGCAAAGTTTTTCAGGAAATTGCTTTAAGTATTCAAAATTTTTTGGAAGAAAAAACTCTTGAATGGAAATTAAAGGGATTCAAGGGCTTTGAAGGAATGGAAGTTGCAGTAATGGGATGTATTGTAAACGGCCCCGGAGAAAGCAGGAATGCAAACATTGGTTTAAGTCTGCCTGGAGCAGGAGAAACTCCTTCTTGTCCGGTTTATATTGACGGAAAACAAACTGCGGTCTTGAAAGGAAACACTAAAAAATTAACTAAGGAATTCAAAAAATTAATTCAAGAGTATGTTGAAAAACACTACAAAAATTAAACTGTAAAAGTTTCTATTGCTGTAGGATAACTTTTTTTGAGTTCTTTAATTGTTTTTTTTGACTCTTTTTCTGTTTTTGGAAAACAGAACACAGTGCTTCCTGAACCGCTCATTAAAGCATTAAAAGAATTTTTTTTCATTTTTTCTTTTAGTTTTTTTATTTCAGGAAAATCTTTTAAAACAGAGAATTCAAAATCGTTGTGCATTAATCCTGCAAGTTCTTGAATTTTTCTTTTTTTTTCTATTTCTTTTTTTAGTGTTCTTGAAGCAAGAGTTTTTCCTGATTTTTTATAGTTTATTTTTGAATAGGCTTTTGGAGTGGAAACAGGTATTCCGGGATTGCAGATTAAAATCCTTGTTTTTGGGAAAGATTTTATTGGCAGAATTTTTTCTCCTCTTCCTGAAGCAAAAGCAGTTTTGCCGTATAAAAAGAAAGATGTATCCATTCCAATGCTTTCAGCTGTTTTTTGCATTTCTTTTTTTTTCATTTTTAACTGCCATAATTCATTTAATCCTTTTATTGTTGCGGCTGCATTACTGCTTCCTCCTCCAAGACCTCCTGCTACAGGAATTTTTTTGTTTATTTTAATTTGAATTCCTTGTTTGACTTCAAATTTTGTTTTAATTAATTCTGTTGTTTTCCAGCATAAATTTTTTTCGTTTAATGGAATTTCTTTTTTATTGCATTCAATTTTAATTTTGTTTTCTTTTAATTCTTTTAAGGTAATTTCGTCTTTTAATTCGAGTTCCTGCATTATCATTTCTAATTCATGATAGCCGTCTTTTCTTTTTTTAATTATGTCCAGAGTTAAATTGACTTTTGCAGGAGAATCAATTTTTAGTTCTTTCATTTAAATCACTGTATTCTATTATTCTTACGTCGACTGCAAGAACTTCTTTTTCGTTTGCAATTAATGGATTAATATCTATTTCTTTTATTTTTTCTTTCATCATTAAATTATTTACTTTTATTAAATTGTTTTCTAGTTCTTTGAAATTAATGCTTTTTTGTCCGCGGATTCCTTTTAGAATCGGATAACCTTTGATTTCGGTTATCATTTCTTTTGCGTCTTTTTTTGTTATTGGACAAATTCTTATTGAAACGTCTTTCATTAATTCAACAAAAATTCCTCCCAATCCAAACAAAATTACGGGGCCAAATTGTCTGTCTTGTTTTCCTCCGATTATTACTTGTTTTCCTTTAATGAATTTTTGTATAAACATTCCTTGTATTTCTGCTTTTGGAGCATTTTTTTTAATGTTCTTTAAAATTAAATCATATTTTTTTTGTGCTGTTTTTTTGTTGGGTATTTTAAGTTCTACTCCGCCTACATCGCTTTTGTGGCTTATTTCTTTTGAAATTATTTTTAGGGTTATTGGGTACCCTATTTTTTTTGCTGTTTTCAGCATTTCTTTTTTTGTTTTAACCAGTTTTCCTTTTACAAATTTTATTCCATGTCTTTCAATTAATTTTTTTGATTCAATAAAATTCATTTTAATCATTTGATTTAAGTGTTTTAGTTAATTTAAATTTTTATGTTCAAAAAACACATTATTTTAAATTAAACCCTTCTTTTTTTATTTAAAATAAAAAAAAAGAGGTATTTTTTTATGGCTAAATTAACTGCTTTAGGAGGCGCACAAGAAGTCGGAAGAAGTTCTTTTCTGCTTGATGTCGGAGAAAAAATTTTATTGGACAGAGGAATAAAATTAGGTTCTGATGAAACCGAGTTTCCTTTGCCGGTTAAAACTAATCTTGATGGTATTGTTATTTCTCATGCGCATTTAGATCATTCAGGAAATCTTCCTGAATTATACAATAAATCAAATCCTTTTGTTTATATGACTCATCCTACTTTGGATTTAAGCAAGATTTTGTGGCTGGATTCACTTAAGATTGCAAAATTTGAAGGCATTGACCCTGAGTTTTCAACTGAAGAAATAAAGAAAGTTATAAATAATACTTTTACTTTGCCTTACAGAAAAAAAGTTTTTTTGGGGGAAAGCAGTTCAATTGAATTATTTGATGCAGGGCACATTCTTGGTTCGTCTATGGTTAAAGTTGAATCCAAAGAAAAAAGTGTTGTTTATTCAGGAGACTTTAAAATGCAGGAAACAAGATTGTTTAAGGGAGCTGACAAAAAAATTGGAAACGCTGATGTTTTAATTATTGAATCAACTTACGGAGACAGAAGCCATCCTGAAAGAAAAGAATTAGAAAAAGAATTTGTTGAACAAGTTAATGAAACTATTGCAAGAGGAGGTTTTGCTATGGTTCCGGCTTTTGCTGTGGGAAGAAGCCAGGAATTAATTGACATTCTGCATGAACATAAAGTTGACGCTGAAATTTTTTTTGACGGCATGGGGCAGAAAGCAGCAGAAACAACTTTGTTGTATCCTGAATTATTAAAGAATCCAAAGAGTTTAGGGAAAGCTTTGCATTCAGCTCACTGGATTAAAAAAGGAAAAAGAAAGCCTGCAATAGACAAGCCTTCTGTTATTGTTACTTCTGCCGGAATGCTTGAAGGAGGTCCAATAATCTGGTATTTAAAGAAGCTTCATAAAGACAAGAATTCAAAGATTTTTCTTACAGGCTATCAGGTTGAAGACACTAATGGAAGAAAATTAATGGAAAAAGGAGTAGTTGATTTGGATGGAGAAAGAGTTAAAGTTGAAAACCAAGTCCAGTGGTTTGATTTTTCTGCTCATGCATCCAAAGAAGAATTAATTGAGTTAACTAAAACAATAAATCCTGAATTGGTTGTATGTGTTCACGGAGACCCTGAAATAATCACTGGTTTTCAGGGAATGTTAAAAAGAGAAGGATTTAATTCTGTTGCACCAAAATTAGGGCAGGAAATAAAATTTGATTGAAAATGAATTTTTTCATTGATTCATTGAAAAATTCTTTGACTGCATTAAAAGATGAACCAAAACTTTTTTTGCCAAAAATTTTTCTTTCAATTTTGTGGGGAAGCCTTCTTTTATACAACGTTAATCTTTTTTTTAGAATTCAGGAATTAACTGTTCTGCCTGAAAACATTTTTTTTGAATTAATTTTATTTTTAATTATTTTTTTTGTGTTTTTTGTTTTGGATTCAGTTATTAATTCTGCTTATCCTTTAATGATTGAAAAATACCTTAAAAAACAAAGTTTTTCTGTTTTGAATTCAATTAAATTTGTTTTAATGAATTTTTTTAAAATAGTTTTTCCTGTAATGCTGGTTTCTGTTGTAATTTTTTTTGTTTTGATTCCGTTTGTTTTAATTTTTTCTTTTTTTTTAATGCAAAAAAATTTTTTTCTTTTGATTTTTTCAGGTTTAATTGTTTTATTAGTGAGTTTTGTTTTAGTGGTTTTGTTTTATTTTATTTATCCGGTTGCTTCAATTGAAAGAAAAGGAATTCCTTCAGTTTTTAATTCAATTAAAAAATCCAGAAAAAAATTAAGAGAAGCTTCTTTTGGTTCTTTTATTCTGCTTTTATTAAGTTTTGTTTCTGCTGTCATTGTTTCTTTAGAGCAGGCTTCTGCAGTTAGTTTTATAGCATTATTTTTCTTTATTTTATTAAGGATTTTAACTGCATTGTTTTCAACTTATGCAATGGTTTTAAACCCTGTTCTTTATTTCAAAAACGAAAAATGATTTTTTATGAGTTTTAAGTTTTGTCCTGAATGCGGAAACAGAAAAGGCCCTTTTATTAAAGGCTTCTGCAAAGAATGTTTTCTGAAAAAATATAATCCTTTAATTTTTCCTGAAAGAATTGATTTAAGTTATTGTTCAAGATGCAGTAAAATTAAAATTCAAAGAAACTGGATTGAATTGAATTCAATTGAATTAATTGACTTCATTAAAAGCAAAATTAAATCAAAGGAAGCAGAAATTCAGGGCATTGAAGTTGAATTAGAAAAAGTAAACGAAAAAAACTTTAATGCTTTTCTTAAAGTTAAAACTTTAATTGATTCAATTCCTCTGCTTTTGCATAGCGTAATAAAATTAAGGCTTGTTTCAGGAATATGCGATGCATGCATGAAAATTTCTTCTGATTATTTTGAAGCAACAATCCAGTTAAGGTTTTCCAGGGATTTTAAAGAAAAAAAAAGGGTTTTGGATAAATTTCAGGAATTAATTAATGAAATGAATAAATCTGATGCTTTGGCAAGAATTGTTAAAATAAATAAATTAAAGAACGGTGTTGATTTAGTTTTAAGTTCTAATCGTGCAGCAAAAGTTTCTTCTGAAAGAATTGCAAAAAAATACAATAAAAAAATAACGCGTTCTTTTTCTGTTGTCGGCACAGACAAAACAGGAAAAGAAAAAAGAAGATACACTTACTGCATTAGGTTTTAAACTTCGAATTCTTTTAAGGTATTTATTATTTCTTCAATAGATTTGTTTGATGTAATTAAAGGAATTTTTTCGCTTTCTGCAATTTTTATTGCCAGAGGGTCAACTTTCTTTTTTATTCCGTGCAATACAATTATTGAAGGCTTCATGTCAGTTGAAAACCTTCCTATTTTTACTGCAATCATCGGGCTTCTTCCGTTTTCTACTGACTGAAAAATTAAAGCTCTTTCAGGGGTTTTTCCGTACAACTGCATGTATTCATGAACAGGAATATCTAATATGACTTTAAGTGAATCAATTATAGTGTAGCCGTAAATGCTGGTTTCTTTTAGTCTGCTTGGATTAGCCATAATTTTTCCGTTTATTTTTTTTAGGAAATCTGTACCGCTTAAAGCTGAATAAAATTCACGGACTCCAAAAATTTCTTTTGCCGGCTTAAAGTCTTTTTCTAATTGCCTTTTTATTTTTCCTCCTCTTTTTTCGTCAATTAAAATCAGTGAAGTTACAAGTCTTTTAACTATTCCTATTCCTGGACTTTGTCTTCTTCCTCCCTCGTAATCAGAAATTGTAGAAGAACTTACTTTTAAGTGGTCAGCTAATTCTGTTTGAGAAACTCCAAAGATTTCTCTCCATTTTTTCATTGCTCCGCCGGGATCTTTGCTTAAACAGATTTCTCCTGCCATAATAGATGAAAGTTTGTCCATAGCAAGAATTAACAAAAAAACAGTTAAAAAACCTTTTCGTCGATTGCCATTTAAAAATACTGTTTTTTTCAGTTTTTGTCGAAGTAGGTTTTTTTAAATTTATAATTTATTGCGTGCAATAGGTTGGCCCTTTTTCGTGCTTAAACGGCGAAACAGCAGGACCGAAGGTCGTGTGTTTTGATTAAACTTTTCTTAAAAGTTTACGGGTCTACCGCCTGTAAAATGTTTTCGTTTAATTTAATTATTCTTCTATTTGTCCTGAATATTTGTTGGATTCTCTTGTTTTATTTTATCAGGGCGATAAACAACAAAGTAGTATAAGGCTATTCCCAGTATTCCTGCAAAAAACCATGTTGCGACCCAAATTAGTTTCATCCTAAGAGGCCTTTTGATTTTTGCCAAATGTTTTCTCATTATAATCCAAGGAATCACCCATAACAAAAGGTAAATCAGTATGATTGTTGTCCATCCTAGAGATTCAATTAAACCCGTTTAATTACCAAGAATATTTAAACTTATTGCAGCTCTATCGAGCGTAGCGAAGATAGTGCGCTCCCTTCTGAGGAGAAGCTCGGACGGGCCTACCGGGAGTCGAACCCGGGTCCACAGCTATCATCCAACTGCCACTAATTTTATTTTTTTTTTAGAGTAAAATTTTCTAACAAAAATGCTTTATCGAGCGAAGCGAAGATAATGTTCTGGCGTCAACCGACAGTGGCGGTTGTTTAGGAGGCTGTCATCCTATCCACTAGACTATAGGCCCGAAAAAATTGTTAAAAGAAAAAACTTTTAATTGAAAGCTTTTAGAGTTCCCTTAAATAGCCCCATGAATGAAGTTTGTCTGAATCTTCATACCATCTGTTGCCTATGTCTGTTCTGTAATACATGTTTGGAATCATAATGTTTTTTACTCTTGAATAAAGCTGGTTTTGTGCCTGTTTCATTGTTGGGCCGGTTCCGCATACAATTAATACTACTCCTGTTTTTCCTGTTATAACCCATTCTCCGTTAACTAGTTTAACGTCTTCAATATGTATTCCTTCTGTGGGTTTTTTGAAGAAAACAATTGAGTCTTTTGATTTAACGTTGAATGTTTCGTCGTCATCAAAAGGAAAAGGAGGAACCACAATTCTTATTCCTATTTGAAAACCGCTTTTTGTTTTTAGTTTTGTTTTTTCTCCTTTTGCTAAATCATAAAAAAAGTTTCCTATGGAAGTTATCATTCCTTCCTGTTGAATGCTTATTGTTGGATAACCAAACCTTGAAGTGAATTCTAGTGGATAAATTCCGTTGTTGTTTACAATGCAATTAATGTCTATGTATCCTATGTAGTTTTCTTCTGCAAGTTTTGCTTCAAGTTTTTTTAGAGTGTTGTTGAATATTTTGTTTGGCCCGCTCCAGAACATTGAAGTTCCCATTTCGCCTGTGCTTGGCCCCAAGTTGCCGGGAAAAAGTTTTTTGTTTTCAAAGTTAACGTTTATTGGATAAATGAATTCTTTTCCGTTAAAGAATGCTCCTACTGCTATTTCTACTCCTGAAACTTTTTTTTGAAGCTGGAACACTGGAATTTTTTTTGCCCATGCTTTGTTGTAGTCTTCTAAAACTTGTATTACATCTTTTCCGTCGTCTTCTTCTCCTACAAAAAGCAGGCTTTTAATGTTTTGTGCTTGACCGCTGGGTTTTATTACATATTTTCTTGGGTTTTCTTTAACGTAGTTTATTGCGTTTTCAAATGAAGTGAAGTCTTTGTATGGAATTATTGGTATTCCGTATTTTTTTAGTTCTTCTTGTCCGAATGTTCTGTTGTCTTCTAATTCGTCTGTGTAGGGTGTTCCGCCTATTACGAGTTTTCCTTCTTCTCTTAATTTTTTTGCTTTTTTTCCTTGTCCTAAAACATCATCAAATACTATTAAGTCTGCCCAGTCAATTTCTTTTTCCCAGTTGTCTGTTTTTGGAACGAATCCGTCTGCTACTTCTTTGTCGTCAGGGTTTTCAATGTAATATTTTGCTTGATGGCCTTCTTTTATTGTCTGCCATGCAATGTCTCCGATTAATCCATCCAAGGAAACAAATAAAATTTTTTTTGGTTCTTTTGTTGTATTCATAATTATTTTTTTTTGAATATTGTTTTTTAAATTAAAAGCATTAAAGTTAATCCTGTTATAACAGGAATAGTGTAATTGTCTTCTATTGGAAGGTATTCTGCTGACATTCCAAGTACTGCTGCAGTTAAAGCAGTTGAAATAGGAAACAAAATTAACAAATAAACAAAGGAAACAAGAATTCCTGTAATGCTTCCTTCTAAAGTTTTATTGTGAATTTTTGTTTTTCCTATTAGTTTTCCAAAAACAGTTGAAAAACTGTCTCCGAACACTAAGGGAATTACTGCGCCAATTAAAATTAATATGTTGTTGTAAAACAGAATTCCTGCTAAAAGTGTTCCTCCAAAAAAAGTTAATGCTCCTTTTCCAGGAATTTGTTTTTCGGTTTTTCTTCCTGCATAATTCAATAAAATGTTTATTTGTTTGTTTATTATTGGAATACTTTTTTTTTGTTTTATTTTAAGTGAAATAAAATATCCTGCAAAAAGAATCAGCATGTTTGCAATCAAAAAATTTTGGCTTCCAAGAATTCCTATCAGCAGAATTATAATGCATCCAAAAAAATAATGAAAAAACTGTCTTCTGAATTCTTTTTTCATTTTTTTGTTCCCTGCAAAATTATTATAACTGAAATTAAAATTAAAATTATTCCAATAAAATTTGTTTCCGGCAGGTTTTCCAGTTTGTTTTCTGCCGGCAGAACCCAAAAATGGTCTTCTAATACATCGTTTATTGGTTGTTTGTCTTTTATTGGCCCGCTTCCGCTGACTAAATAAGCTGTTGCTACAACTCTGTATGGATTGTTTTCCAGTATTTCTGTAATGGATGTATCAAAGTCAACTGAAAATTCTTGTTGTTTGTTGGATTTAGTTATTTTTGTTTCAGAAAAAATTTCTGCAATAAAGTTTCCTTCTTCGTCGAATACTTCAAATCCAACTTGAGTGTTTAAATCAACTTTGTATTTGTCTAAGTATTCGCTTGGAGTCATTTTGTTTGTTATTACTGCTCTGAATTCAACTAGATTGTTTTTTGGAACTTTAGGAGGAATTACTTCAAATGAATCCATTCTAAGTGAATCAGGTCTTATAACATAAATGTATGTATCGCCTCTTATTAATACATTTAAAGAATCAGGATAATATTTTTTGTCTATTATTGTTGCCATGTTAATGGGTTTTTTTCCTGTTTTACTGCATTTAATTATTGCACTTGATGTTACGTCTTCGTTAACTGGATTAGTGGGATTGAATTCAGAGTCCGTTAATCTGCATCCTTGTTGTTCTGGATATTGACAGTCTTCTTCTATTGGACCGCATTCACTTGAATAAACAATCCATTTAATTTCCTGAATGTCTGCTATGGCTGGTTCATTGTCAACTGCTTTTCCTGAAATAGTTGAATTTTCATCAATTATTGCATAATATGGAGCATTCAAGTCTGCTCTGAAATCCAATACATATACATCAACTTTGTCTGCATGAAGTTTGCTTGTTTGAGGATCTGTTCCATAATAAATTAATGTTCTGTGTCCTGGTGTATCACATACTAAATCGTTTTTTGCAGTTATTTTTTGGTAGTCTTTAGTAATGCTTTCAGTAGTTTGAGAGTTTGGCATGATACAGCTTGTATCAAAATAGTTTTTGGTTGGACGGTTCATTAAAACATCAAGAATGCATTGAAATAATCCTTCATTGTTTAATCCGTCTTTGCATACTACCCATGCTTTTTCGTGCCCGCCTGATCCAAAAGCAAAATAATGGTTTGTATCTGTTTCATAATTCCTTAACCCAAAAGCTTGTGCAAAAATTTGTACTCCGAACATTCCCATGTAGGCAGGTCCTTTTAAGTCAATGCCCGGCGGACCCTGATCTTCAATAAAACTATCAGGAGACTGGACTTCAAAAGAATTAATATCCAGAATGTTTGAATTTATTTCTGTTGAATTATTTCCTGCATCAGTTATTGTAATATTAAAATCTCTTGAACCTAATTTATTGCATTTTATGTCTGCATAAAAATGCATTTGGTTTACGTCTTCAAAATTCAAAGGAGTGTAATTTGGTTCATTATATCTTACTTTTAGTCTGGGTCTTTTGTCTGCTGAAGAATTGCATGAAGCAATATCAGTGTATTTGTTCTGCCAATCTGCTTCAAGAATCCAGCCGGAATATTTTATGGGGTTTTCATTTAATTGAAGCTGAAGGGAATTCGTTACATTCAAGGTTTTTTGAACACTGCTTAAATAATAATTTGATATTCCTGAAACCAGATTAGAAGAATCTTCAGGAGTACTTTTTTTGTCTGCACAAGTTGAATTCCCGCAGTCTCCATTATAAGTATTAAATGTTCCTGAATCGTCTCCTGTTAGTCCGGTTCCTGCATTCTTCCAAAAGTTTCCTGACATCCAGTTATTCCAGTTTGCTTCATTGGCTTTCCAGTCATATTTCCATAAATGGTATGCAAACAAATCGTTATGTGAGTCAGTTGGAGATGAATCAGTAAATGAATTAATATATAAATCGAGTTCAGCTAAATCAATTAGTGCATCAACAGGAATTCCTAAATCTTTGAATCTAATTAATCCTTTTTTATAATAGCCTTCTCCTCCGGAAAAATAAGCGTCAACTTCCATTAAAACTGAAGAACCATAATTTGCAGTTGGATTAGCTTTAGAAATAAACGTGTCTTCGCATCCTGAATAAAATCCTGTTTCATTTTTGAATACTTTTGTTTTTAACGGTAATTCAAATTTTTTATGATGGGAAGAATAAATTGTTGTAATTAAATCATCTGAAATCAGGTTTTTTGATAAATCAGTTATTCCTGCACTAATTATTTCGCAGTCGTCTGCTACTTTTACTTCAAATGATCTTGCATAATAATCTTCTTCCCATAATGTTTCATTTGTATCCCAGACTTTAATGAAATGGTTTGTGTCTTGTCCTGCTATTGCCCAAAAATAATTAAAGTCATACAAAGGAGGAATTTCTGTTCCTGAAAGAACAGTAAAAGTTAAGTTTTTTCTTTTAGAATCTTCTTCATCAAAAGCGTAAGGAGAATCTTTAAGGCAGTAATCGCCTCTTGCTTCAACTGCATATTCTCCTGGAGCAGGGCAATTTAATGTCATTTCTGTTTTAAGTTGTCCAATACATGTACCAAAACCTTCAGTGTATGTGTTTTCTGCTGAATATTCTTTCAGAGTGCATCCTGCTGGAGGCTTAAACATGTTGGCATCCTGTCTGTTTCCTCCGTTTTCGCAGACATTTTCTGAAATATTATATGTCTGCCATAATACTCCTGGTTTATATCCTCCTAAAATGCAGTAGTCTTCGTCAGGGAATTCATCTAAGCTGGTGAAAGAGTATTCCATGTATAAAGTAAAATCTTGTCCTGCAATAATTGGCTGGCTGAAATCAAAATTGTATTCTTCTGGAGGCGCCCAGTTTTCTGCAAGAAAACCAGCATTAACTAAATTAAAGAAAAGAAATAAACACAAAACAAAAATTATTTTTTTCATTATATTGCCTTTTTTTGCAGGAAAATATAAGTGTAAGGTTTTAATTATATTTATCGTTTTTGGTTTCAGGCTTTTCTGCCGAATAAAAAAGAATTAGCTGATTCAAAAGGTTCAATCAAGCAGTATTTGAATGCTTTTTTTTGAATTAGTTTTTTTTGAATTAAACAGTCAAGAATTTCTTTTATTTCTTTTTCAGGCATTTCAAGAAGTTCAGTTAATTCATCCAAATAAAGTTCTTCAAATTTAAGGATTGCAGAAAAAACTTTTGTATGGGTTTCAGAATAAAATTTTTTTTGTTGCTTTGCTTTAATGCAGGCTAATTCAACCATGTTCAATTTTCTCGCCTTTTGAAAAGACAATCCGGTTTCTTGGAAACCGAACTGCCTTTAGGCCTTCCATTGCCTGCAAAAATCTTTTTTTTAAGAATTAAAATAAATGAGGTTTAAAACAAATCAACTTAAAGGTTTATTTTTTTGAATCAGAATATTTTTTTGATTTTTTTTTTGAAAATTTTTTCTGCTTCTTTAAATAATTCTTTTCCTTTTTTTGTAATTGAATAAACTGTTTTGTTTTCTTCTTTTTTTGAATTAACATAGTCTCTTGCTTTCAGTTTGTATAAAACCACGTAAACAGTGACTTCTCCCGGAAGAAAACCAAATTCTTTTTCAATTTTTTTTCTAAGCAAATAAGGATGGCATGATTCTTTTTTCAGCAGAGAAAGAATGTAAATCCATAATATTTCTATTCCTGTTTTTTCTTTAAGTCTTTTTATTTCAGCAGTATTCATTTCTATTAAAAATGAAAAGAAAAGAATTTAAATACAGAAACGCATACTATTTTACTATCATAAAACATTTATGAATATAAAATGGTGGTTTTTTTTGGTGGAAAAAGAAATCAGGGTTGCGGTTGCAGGAGTAGGAAATTGTGCTTCTTCTTTGGTTCAGGGAGTTCATTATTATAATGCGGTTTTAGGGTCTGATGAATTGGTTCCTGGTTTAATGCATAACGTTTTTTCTGGATACAAAATTTCAGACATTAAATTTGTTTCTGCTTTTGATATTGATAAAAGGAAAGTCGGAAAAGATTTAAGCAAAGCAGTTTTTGAAAAACCTAATTGTACTCCGGTTTTTCAGAAGGAAATCCCTGAATTGAATGTGCAGGTAAAGAAGGCGCCGGTTTTGGATGGTTTTGCTTCTCATTTAGAGGATTATCCTGAAGATAAAAGATTTGTTGTTTCAGATGAAAAAGCAGTTGACGTGACAGAAGAATTAAAGAAAGCAAAAACAGATGTCTTGCTTAATTTTATGCCTGTTGGTTCAGAGGAAGCAACAAAATATTATGCTAAAGCTTGTCTTGATTCAGGGACAGGAATGGTTAATTGTATGCCTGTTTTTATTGCTTCTCATTCTGAATGGGAAAAAAAATTCAGGGACAAAAAAATTCCAATTGTTGGAGACGATATTAAATCTCAGGTTGGAGCAACAATAACTCACAGAGTTTTAACTAAACTTTTTTCTGACAGAGGAGTAAAACTTGACAGAACTTATCAATTGAATACAGGAGGAAATACTGATTTTTTGAATATGCTTGAAAGAAAAAGACTGAAAAGCAAGAAGATTTCTAAAACTGAATCAGTTCAATCTCAGCTTCCGCAAAAAATGAATGCAGATGACATTCATATTGGTCCAAGTGATTATGTTCCGTGGCAGAAAGACAATAAAGTTTGTTTTATTAGAATGGAAGGAAGAAAGTTTGGTGATGTTCCTTTGGAATTGGAAATGCGTTTGAGTGTAATGGATTCTCCTAATTCTGCAGGAATAACAATTGATGCTTTAAGGGCAATTAAAGTGGCTAAAGATAGAGGCATTGGAGGAGAATTAACTTCTTGTTCTTCGTATTTTATGAAGCATCCAATGTATCAGTTTCCTGATTCTGTATGCAAGACAATGGTTGAAGAATTCATTAAAGGAGAAAGAGACAGATGATTTCTGAAAACAGGGAAAAGTTCAAGAGTATTTCAATCAAAACCGGCTTGATTTTTGGAAAGCTTCCTCTTTCGCCTAATCAATGGACTCTTTTTTCTTTAATCCCCGCTCTTCTGACTTTTTATTTTTTAGTTAAACAAAATTTTGTTTTTGCAGTGTTTTTTTTTGCAATAGCTGCGTTTGTTGATGTAATTGATGGTGCGGTTGCAAGAGTGCAGGGAAAAACAACAAAAAAAGGCGCTTATCTTGACACTATCATTGACCGTTATGTTGAATTAATTGTTTTTTTAGGGTTATTTTTAATTCAATTGCCTTTCTTTTATTTTTCTTCTCAGTTTTGGATTTTATTGTGTTTATTTGGAAGCATGATGACTACTTATTCTAAGGCAGCAGCAAAAGAAAAATTGTTGTTGGAAAGAGAATTGAAAGGCGGTTTAATGGAAAGGCCTGAAAGACTAATTTTATTATTCTTAATCATTTTAAGTGGAATTTTTTCCCTGCAATACCTTGTCTATTTGCTTGCATTGTTTGCTGTTCTTACAAATCTTAGCGCCTTGCAGAGAGTTTTGAAAGCTTTTTCTTTGGCTTAACTTGCTGTTGGGTTAACAACTTTTCCCATGAATAGAATGCTTTCTGTTGAATTTTCTTGGATTATAAAAATAAAAGGATGATCTGCCTTAAAAATTATTGGTTCAGAAGGCCCTGTACTTGTATATCCCACTATAACTCCTGTTGCTGCTGTAGCTTCTGTTCCTTCTTCATCTACCTGAACAAAAGATTGGTGGATTACTTTGCTGATGAAAAGGTTTTCGTTTACTTTGCTTGAATCAAACATTCCAGTGAAATCTGCATTAGAATTGAAAGCTGTAGGCATTCCTATTTCAGATAATATATTTCCAATGAAATATTTTGTTTCAAACTTGAATTTTGGAAAATAAACATAAACTTCTTTTTTGTGCATTGTTTTTTTCCATTCATTCAGTTTTTCTGTTGAAAGCATTGATTCAATTTTTTTTAAGTCATTTTTTGGAAGCAGTACAATCATGGACAGGTTTTTTCCTTTATAAGGCATTTCAAGTATTTGGAGTTCTTCTGTTTCACTGTAATTGAATTTTTCTGAGTCTTCTTTTAATCTCATCATGTCTGCCTGAACGATTGTATTTTCATTTACTTTAAAGTCTTCTTTTTTTGTTTTGGTTTTGTCAAATTTAATTGTCCAGTCTCCTTTGAAGTAAATTGCATTAGTTAAAACTAATCTTGTTGTTGGATTAAGTGTTCCTGAAGGAATCAAATCCTTTATTTTGTCATTTGTTTTTTCTTCCACCCAGGAATTAATTGTTTTTCTTGATTCTTCTGTTTTATTTACAAAATTTAAGTTAGTTAATTCAGCTGAATAATAATTTTTTGTTGTGTTAATATAATTTTCCAGAAAAGGAAAGTTTTTTTGAGCCCATAAAGCGTTTGCAGTTGAAAGCTGATATTCAGAATTTTTTTTGTTTAATAGATTGTGTAGTTTTGCAAAAGAACTTCTTCTATCTAAATCATTTTCCTGAAAATTTAATGTATTTCTCATTTCTTCTGCAGTCTGCCCTTTTGCTCCTTCATAAGTCATGGCTAAAGCTGAAGAAATGCTCCAAGGAGAAAAAAACAGGTTTTGTCCTTCTTTATTTAATTTTGAATACATTTTTAATGCAAATTCATTGTTTCCTTTTACTGTTTCTTTTATTCCTGTTTCAGTTGCTTTAGAGTCATCCAGAATTTGTTCTTCTAACGGTGCAGGATCAATACATCCAAAAAATAAAATACTTAAACTTAATACAATTAAAATTTTTGAGTTCACGCAAAAGTATTACACTTTAATTTATTTAATTCTTTCTTTTAGATGAGTTTTTTTCCTTATTTTTTTTCACAGTAAACCAGCAAATGATCTTTTTGGAATGGCTCCAAAAAAACAGTTTTTTTAATTAAAAATTCTTTTTCTAATTTATTTTTTTCTTCGTTTAAAATTTGCTTGGAGCTTTTTTGTGAAATGCTTCTGGCTTTAATTGAAATCATTGCTTTTTTTCCTTTTTTAAGGAATGTTTTTGCGTTATTCAAAAAAATTTGTGTCTGGTTTTTTTGAGAGATATCTTGAAACAAAAAATCAAATTCTATTTCTCCGATTTCTTTTTTTGTCTGCTCTATGTTATTAGCGTCTTCCAGATATGGAATCAAATTTTCTCTTTGTTCGCTTAATTCAACGAGTTTCTGCATTACTCTTGCACTGACATCAATTCCTATAATTATTCCTTTTTCTTTAATTATGTCAGAAATATGGGAAATTGTTGTTCCTTCTGCTGCCCCCAAATACAATACTTTCATTCCTTGTTTTAGAGGAGAAGGAATTCCTTTTTTTAATCCTGCACCTAATTTTGATCTGAATGGATTCCATTCACGGAATTCTTTTCCTTTTATTTTCAGTATTTTTTCTCCGTAAACTTTTTTTCCTTTCACTAAATTTTCAGTGTAATTTTTTCTTCCGTCTGAATAAATTCCGTCAAAAATTTGTTTTAATTTCATAAAAAATCAATTTAATTATTCAATTTATTTTTTTTTATTTGTTTAATTCATGTAATTTTTTTTCTAATTTTTTTTTCATTTCTTTTGAGTTTCCTTTTCCTTTAAAATAATCTTCTTTTACTGCAATAGTTAGTTTTCCTGCTAAAATTCTTGCAAATTTTCCTTGTTTGCTTCTTTTCACTTGTTTTAGCATTGGGTGCCCGAAAATATAGCCATACTTTGGAGGCTTTGCTCCAGATTTAATGTGATTGAATAATGCTTTTTCTGCTCCAAGCAATTGAATGGTTGAAGAAGGCATTAAAGCCAGTTTTTTTATTGAACCTGCTTTGGCTAGCATTCTTGCTCCAATTAATGGTTCAGCTAATTCTGAAAAATTTGGAAGCAGTTCTTTCATTTCTTTTTCAATAAATTTGCTGATTTCATTTCTCTGTTTTTTTATTTCAATTCCTTTTTCTGCCAGCCCTGTGATTTGAATTAAAGTTTCTTCATTTAGTTTTGCGCCCATTGAAACCTTGGATTTTTCAATTATTTTTTTTGCTTTTTCTTTGTTTTTATAAACATCTAAAATCTTTTTTTCTGAAAAATTTTTTCTGTCGCCAAGCAAAACTAATTTTAAATAAGTGTCGTTGTCTTCAATCAAAGAATTTAATTCTGGAAAATGAGTTGAATACCATTCTCTTGTATTCTCTGAAATCAAATTGCTCATTTTATCCAGTTCTTCTATCAATGAAACTGCTTTGATTATGTGAATGTCTTTTTCTGAAAAAGTTTTTGCAACTTTTTCTTTGGTTTTTTTGAGCAGTTTTATTTTTAATTCCTTGTTCATTTCTTTCACTTATAAGCTTTTTATCGCAAATTATTTATAAAGAATTCTAAATTAATTGATATCATGACTCAAAATAAACCGCAGATTTTAATGGATTTAAGTTTGAGGAGAAGCATTTTTTTTCCTTCAGCTGAAATTTATGGTGAATCATTTAGCGGTTTTTGGGATTACGGTTTTTATGGAACTGCAATAAAAAATAAGATTGTTGAGGCTTGGAGAAAAGATTTAGTTGAAAAAGAAGGTTTTGTTGAAATTGATGGTGCCCAGATATTGCCAGAGAAAGTGTTTAAGGCTTCAGGGCATTTAGAAAACTTTAATGACCCTTTAATTCAATGTTTAAAATGTCATGCTCTTCATCGTGCAGATTCTTTGTTAGGAGAAGAATTTGAATTAACTGAAGGAACTCCAATTGAAAGATTTGATGAATTAATTCAAAAAAACAAAATAAAGTGCCCTTCATGTAAAGGTGAACTCGGAAAAACAAGAAAATTTAATTTAATGATGGGAATTGATGTAGGTGCAACAGGAAAACTCAAAGGCTATTTAAGGCCTGAAACTTGCCAAAACATTTTTTTAAATTTTAGCAGAATCCAAAAAACAATGAGAAAAAACCTTCCATTTGGAATTGCGCAAGCAGGCAAATGTTTTAGAAATGAAATTGCTCCAAGGAATTCAATTTTAAGGATTAGAGAAATAAACCAAATGGAAATTGAAGTGTTTTTTAATCCATTTAAAATAAACGAAATTGAAAACTTTAAGGAAGTAGAAGAATTTGAAGTAAGAGTAAGACTGGAAAAAGGCAGTGAAGAAGAATTAATTAAAGCAAAAGATTTAGTTTCAAACAAACTGGTTTCAGGTAAATTAATTGCTTATTATCTTGTTCGTGTTCAGGAATTTTATGAAGGTTTAGGAATTCCAAGAAAAAAATTAAGGTTCAGGGAAGTTTCAGAAGAAGAAAGAGCTTTTTATGCTAAAGAAGGATGGGATTTTGAAGTTGAAACTTCTTTGGGTTGGATTGAATTAGTGGCAAACAATTATCGAACTGATTATGATTTAAAAGGCCATGCAAAAGTTTCTTCAACTAATTTAAAATTAAAAGAAGAAGAAAAAGAATTTTTTCCGCATGTATATGAAATTTCTGCAGGAATAGATCGAACGCTTTATGTTTTATTAGAGCTTGCATTAAAAGAAGAAGAAAAGAAAGGAGAAAAAAGATTGTATCTTTCTCTTTCCCCCAAGGTTGCTCCTTTTGCTGCAGGAGTTTTTCCTTTAGTTAACAAAGACGGCTTAGACACAATAGCCAATGAAGTAAAAGATATGTTACTTGAAGAAGGATTTAATGTATTTTATGACAAAAAAGGCAGTATAGGAAAAAGGTATGCCAGAGTTGATGAAGTAGGAGTCATTGGAGCAATAACCATAGATTATCAAACAAAAGAAGAGGATACAGTTACATATAGGGATAGAAATTCAATGCAACAAATTAGGGTTAAAATTAGTAAACTTCCGGATATCTTGAGAAAGGTAAAAAAAGGAATTTCAATTGAAAAATTAAATTCATAGAATGCTGGCGATTTCCCTGTCTTCTTTGACTAAATTATTGCAGAACTCTTGTAAGTTAAAATTTAATATGTTGCACATTTTTTCTAAGGTTTTAATTGGAATTCTGCTTTTTCTTTTTTTCCAAGCTGAAAGTGTAGCTTTTTTTATTTCTAATGCATTAGCAAACTCTTTATCGTAAACAAAATTTCTTTTTATTGCATCAAAAAGCTTCTTATGGTATTTTTCATTAAGAGATACTGTTGTTTTTCCACTAACATTTTTTGGGTTTAGTGACTTGGTCTTATTCGATAAGCTAATTTTTTTTTGATTTAATAATGTTTTTAAATAATATCTGGCTGTTGATTGACCGCAGTTAAAATGTTTTGTTAAAAAAACAATGTCGCATTTTTTTACTTTTCTTAACAGTTTAAGTATTCTTTCTTCAGAAATTTTAGTGACAGGAGAATCTTTTATTATTGGTTTTGCATTTAAGTTTCCAGCGAGCCAATGAATCAATTTCCATTTTTGAGTTTTTGGTTCAAAGTATTCTAATAATTTTTCCTTTTTGTTTTTTAAGTAAGCATTTATTACATATTGCTTTTCATGACTTTTGGTAATGCCAAATCCTATGTTATCTTTTTTCCATATTTCTGCTATCGATTCAATTAACTTTTTGCTATTTGAACTGAAAGTCATTTTTCCTTGTTTTGTAACGCAACCATCAAAAGTGAGTAAGCCTAAAGCAAATGCTTTCCTAATTTTTAGGTTTGATTCCTTAATTATTTCAGGTTCAAAAGCTTCATCTGATTTTTTTCCCGGCCAAATGGAAAAAAATATAATAAGATAACGTGCCATAACCTTGTTTGAATAGATAATTCTCCACATGTTTTCTCTTCTTTTAAAACTCACTGGTTTTGCTTCAAATTCTTTATCAATTAAACTTTTGAAAAAAAGAACAGTGTCTTTGTATGCTTCGCTTAATTCAATTGTGTAATGGCTTTGACTCATCTTAGCATTACCTAGCAACGAGTCAATAATTTTGTTATTTGTTCTATTTCTATTAATATTCAAACAAAACTGGTTTCTTGTCTTTGAATAGTTCTCTGAAAAACTACATTTATTTTTTAAAAGAACAGCTTTAATGCCATCTAATTCTTTTTTTTCTTTTGCAGCGAAAACTAGTTGTATGCTCATGCTTCCATCAGCCATAAAAGAACCTAAAAATTTAGACAAGTTTGTATTCAAATTTTTAATAGCTTTGACAGGTTTTGAAGATGCAGAATTGACTTTCAGATAACTTATGTTCTGATTAATTTCTTTTAATATTTTTTTATCATTTGCATATTCGCTCATTTTCAATATAACTGGTATTGGAATGAATTCTCGTTTTCCTTGAAAAATCATTTTAAATGATGGGTGAGAGCAACCTAAATCTTTGGAAAGTCTTCTACTTAGTTCTTCTCGGCAAATGCTTTCTTTAATTAATACTGTTTTTTCTAAACTGTTAATTAAGTTTGGGAGTTTTTTTCCTGAAACGCAAATCCAACTTCTAGGATGAAAATCTAAGTTATTGTGAAGTAATAATAGATTAAAAATTCTATTCATAACATCTTTATGTATTCAACTTAATAAAAAGCCACTGTTTTGATAGCAGGTTTAGAGCAACATCATTAAAATTAATAAACTATTTTAAGCTTTTTTTCATATATTTTTTATCTTAAAAGGTACTGCTGGCGTAGCACAATAGCAGTGCATTGCTTTCGTAAAGCAAAGGTTGGGGGTGCAAGTCCCTTCGCCAGCTTTAAAGCAGTGTGGCTTTATCCCGAACATTTTGATAAACTTTTATTAAAAGGTTTTGAGGGCGTGATTCCTCCCAGGGCTTTAAATTATTTTCCTTCTTTTTTTTTGTTTCTTGATTTTTATGAAATGCGTTAAATGCAATAGTTTTGCAGTTAAATTGAATTCAACTGGAGTGCCTGTTTGTTCAAGGCATTCTAATTCAAAAATTAAGGCGCCTTTGTGTCCTAACTGCAAGCTGGAAATGACAATAAGAAAAGGGAAGTTTGGTGCTTTTTGGGGGTGCAAAGCTTTTCCTATGTGCGATGGCATAAGAAAAATCTGAATTATTTTTTTCTATTTCTTTTTTTTTTGTTTGATTGTTTTGTTTGATTATCTTTAATTGGTTTTTGTTCTTATTTTTATTATGAAGTTTGCGGTTTTTGATGTTGATGGAACTTTAGTTAATGGTTCGATTGGCGCTGATTTTGTTGAATGGCTTTCAAAAAGAAATCACTTTCCAAAGAAATACTCTGTTAAAATAAGAAAAGCAATTCAAGAACAGGAAAAAGGAAGAATCTCTTATGCTAAAAGAGGGGAATTATTAATTAAATACTGGGCTTTAGGTTTTAAGGGAAAGAAAAAAAGTGAAATAAAAAAACTTGCATTAGAGTTCATTGAGTCCTATGAAAAAATTTTTTTTGGTTCACAGGAATTAATGCTTTTATTGAAAGCAAAAAACTATTATTTGATTGCTTTGTCTAGAGCGTTTGAGGAAATCCTTGAAGCATTAAAATCAAGGCTTTTTTTTGACTGTATTATTGGAACAAAATTTGAAGTAAAACAGGAAAAATATACTGGAAAACCTTTGAATGAAATGTGGGACGAAGAAATAAAAGGAAAATTGTTGGTTGAAGTAATCAGAAAAAATAATTTTGATTTAAATGATTCTCTTGCTTTTGGAGACAGCGAACAGGATTATTTTATGATGAGTCTAGTTGAACGGCCGATTTGCTCTAATCCTTCAGGTAAACTTGATGGGTTGTGTGAAAACCGCGGATGGAAAAGATTTAATTCAATTGAATATGCTTTAAATGAATTAAAGCAGGGAAAAATTGTTGCAGAACACTCTTGGTTTGAGCATTACGCAAAAAAATACAGAAGGTTGATTATGGACAAAGAAATGTTTGAAGACGTATTAAAAAAAGGCAAACCTTTTCTTAAAACAGTTAAAAGGCAGGTAAAAGAAAAAGCAAGGCTTTTGGAAACAGGCTGTGGGTTGGGAAGAACTGTTGTGGCCTTGTCTTTAATGGATTACAGAATAACTGCAATTGATTCTGATGCAAGGCTTTTGGAGACAGCAAAAATTAACACAAAAAATTACGGCAAAAAAATTGAATTTAGGGAAATGAATTTTTTTGAGGTATTGAATGTTTTTGGAGAAAATTCTTTTGATGCAGTAACCCATCAAGGGGTATTAGAGCATTTTTCTGATTCCAGAATGAAAAAATTACTGAAATTGCAGTTAAAAATTGCGCCAAAAATAATTTTTTCTGTTCCCTTAAAAACAAAAGAAAATTTTGAGTATTTCAAGTATGATAAAATCGGGCACAGAAATTTGTGGACTAAAAAAAAATGGAAGCAGTTTTTATCTGAATTTAATGTAATTGAATTTTTTGAAGCAAAACAAAGAACAAAGAATTTAATTGTTGTAATTAAAAGAAAAAAAATAAAAGAAAGCAAAAAGTATGGCTGAAAATTTATGGAAAAAAAGTTTGCGGTTTTTGATGTGGATGGAACTTTGCTGGAAATGGCTGTTCCAACTGATTTTATTTTGTGGCTTGTTGAAAAAAACAGGTTTCCAAACAAAACAGTGAAAGAAATAAAGAAAATAATTAAACTTCATGAAGCAGGAAAAATTTCGTGGAAAGAAAGAGGATACAAAGTACTGCATTTTTGGGCAAAAGGATTTAAGGGAAAAAAGAAAGCAGAAATTCAAATGCTTGCAGAAGAGTTTATGAAAGAATACAATAAAATTTTTCTTGGTTCAATTGAAGTAATGAATTACTTAAAAAAAGAAGGCTATTATTTGATTGCAGTTTCTCGTTCTTTTGAGGAAATTCTTAAGGCATTAAAATTAAAACTGCCTTTTGATTTTGTTGTTGGAACAAAATTTGAAGTCAAAAAAGGAATTTTCACTGGAAAACTTGAAAACAGAATGTGGGAACACAAAATAAAAAAACAGGTTTTAATGGAATTAATTAAAGAAAAAAATTTTTCTTTAGAAAAATCTTTTGCTTTTGGAGACAGTGAACAGGATTCGCATATGATGAAATTAGTGGAATTTCCTGTTTGCGTTAATTCTTCTTTTGAATTAAAAAGGATTGCTGAAAAAAACAACTGGAAAACTTTTAATTCAATTCAGGATTTCTTTTTTGAATTAAAGAAAAAAGGAATTCAAAACCTTAATTTAAAAAAATAAATTATAAACGTCTTTTTGGTTTTATTTTTTGTTTGCTTCTTTTTTTTTCGGCGTTTTCTCTTCTTTTTTTTGTTAGATGTCTTTTTTTTGTCATTTGTTTTTTTATTGTGTTTGCAATTTCTTTTGGTTTTATTTCAATCATTCCAATTTTTTTTATGTGTCTTGCGAGCCTTTGAATGTTTTTTTTATTTACTTCAGTGAATACTGGGTCAACTGTTTTTTTAATGTTTTCAGGAATTGAATTGTTATTTAATCTGTAAAGATGTCTTCCTATTTGGAGTCCTAGTCCCTGCATTCTTAATTTAAAGTACTGAAATTTAGTCATTTTTTTTAAATTTATGTTGAATTGTCCTCCAACTTCAATTAAATCAAAATGTTGTTTTAATCCAAAAGGCTTTTTGAAAACTTCAGGATATTTTTTTAGGGCGGGGTTAACGAGTCCTTTTCGGTTTATTATAGATACTGCTTCTTGATATCTTTTAAGCATTATTTTGTGAGGAATGCTTCTTAGCTGGAATCCTGCTGCGCTGATGGCTATTGCGCCTATTGCTGCAGGAAGATTTCCTGATGCTGCAGAAACAAGTCCTGCTCCAATCATTAAATTAGAAAAAGTAGTCGTTATAGTTTTTGCATCTCTTGCAGAATGCAGTGTTTTCATTTGTCCTTTTTTGGGTTTCTGTCCTTTTAAAATAACGTCTCCTATTGTCTGAGACCTGAGTTTTTTTTGGAGTTCTGGATTAAGGTCTTTGAATGGAATTTTAATAATTTTTTCATTGCCCTTAATTGTTTTATTTTTTTTTTTCATTAAATTCATGTTTAAATAATATTTTTTTGTTAATAAAAGCTTTTTCTGAGAAAAACAATTAAATAGTCTTTTGTGTATTTTTTTATTTGTGGATTTAATGAAATTAAATGAAATGACTGATGATAAAATGGATGACTTTTTGTTTAAAGGTCTTGTGGTTGTTTTAATTGTTGTTTTGTCTGCTTTAATGATTTATTCTTATTTGAATTTAGAGCCTGAAACTTTTACTCAGGTTTATTTTATTCCAGATAAAATTCCTGATTCAGTTCAAGTAAATGAGAAAATTCCTGTTGTTTTTGAAATAGATAACAGAGAAGGAAAATCAATTGAATACGAATATAAAATGTTTTTTGAAGGAGAACAAGTTAATTTTTTTGAAAGAAGTGTTTTGGTTGAAAACAATGAAAAAAAAAGGATTACTGAAAAAATTGTTTTTAGTGACTCCACTGATGGAAAACAAAAATTTGTTGTAGAAGTTTATAAACCTGAAATGGAAGAACCTTATTCAATTTGGTTTTGGATTGAAGTCAAATAATTTTTTTTTAGGCAGGGCTGAGTGAAACGAATGCCGTGTTCGGATGCCAGCTGGCCGTGACAGCTGTGGTTTTGGATTGAAGTCAAATAATTTATTTTTTCTTTTTTTTCTTTTGTTTTTTAGTTTTATTTTTTGGCTTTAAAGCTGAATCAAGGAGTTTTTTGGCTTTTTTGTAGCCTAATTCTTTTTCTAGTTCCTGTATTTTTTTGTTTCTGTCGTCAATAATTTTTTCAAATTCTTCTAATAGTTTGTCTTTTTCTTTCATTGCACTTTTTTCCATTTGCATTTTTTCTCTTAAATCCTGTTCTATTTCTTTTTTTGCCTGAATTTTTGATTCATTTAATTTAAGGAGTTCTTTTGAGTACATGCTTCTTAAGTTAAGGGAATCTGATTCTATTTCCATTAACATTTGTTTTGCATTATCTCTTTCTGTTTTAAGCATTGAAATTATTTCGTTTGCTTTTTCTGTTAATTCAGTTGAAAGATTTTCAAGTACTTTGCTTTTTAATCTTAATTCATTGAATTCAGAGTTAACTGAATCCATTTTTTTTCTGAAGTCCGCAAAACCGTTTTCAATGATTCTGCTTTCTGCTTCGGTTTTTCCTGCTAATTCCATGAATTCTTTTTCTTTTTCTCCTGCACTTTTTTCTCCTAAATTTACTTCAAGGCTTTTATGCTTTAATTTTTCGTATTTTTCTCTTAAGTTTTCTAATTCTTTTTCTTTTGTTTGAAGCAAATTTAATATATTTTTTGCTGTAGCTTTTTCTTGTTCAGGGGTAATTCTTTCTTTTATTGCATGCAAATGAACTCTTTCTATTGCAAACCTTGTTTTTAACAGCAGGGACATTATTTTTTCTCCGACAAAAGCATATAATTCTGGCACTTCAGTTTTGTCTTTTAAGTCAAATGGAATTTCTTTTTTTGCTTCTTCTAATGCAATGTTTCTTCTTAATGAAATAAGTGTTTTGCTGTAAGCTTTAATTAATGGAGTTAAATCAGGGGAATCCACTGAAGGTTCTTTTTCTATTCTTTTATGGAGTTCTTCAATTATTTCAAGTATTTCTTCTAGTCTTGCAATGGTTTTGTTTACTGCGTGAACAAAGATTTTTCTTGAATAATGCTTCCATTCGTTTGAAGTAATACTTTCGTGCAGTTCGTTTGCTTTATACAGCAATTTATCAAGAATGTTTTCCATAATCCCATATTTATTTCATCCTTTTAGTTTATATTTTTATTCCATTTTTTCTTTTTTTATGGTTAAAATAAAGCACGATAAAGGATTCTTGTTTGGTGAAACAGTAATTGACCCGCATGTTTGTTCGGTTAAAAGAAAAAATTTTATTATTTCTCATGCTCATTCGGATCATGCAAAAGTTTCCAGAGCAAAAGAAAAAACTTTTTTTATGACTCCTGAAACAAAGAAATTAATTGCTTCAAGGCAGAAAAAAGAATTTAATTGCAGTGAATCGGTTTTCAAAAAAAAGTTTGTGTTGGATGAAAACGAGTTTGTTTTTTTTCATTCAGGGCATATTCTTGGAAGCTCTCAGATTCAAATTAATTCAGGGGAAATTGTGTTTACTTCAGATTTCAAGTTAAGTGATTCTGTTTTGTTTAAAGGCGCAGAAGTTTTGGAGGCTGAAACTTTGGTGGTGGAATCAACTTTTGGTTTGCCTGAATATGTTTTTCCTGAAAGAAAAAAAGTTTATGAACAAATAGAAAAATGGGGCAAACAGGAATTAAAGGAAAACAGGCTTTTAGTTTTGGGAGGTTATTCTGTGGGAAAAGCACAGGAGTTAACTAAGATTTCAAATGTTTTTTTGAATGAAACGCCTTTGATTCATCAGGCAATTCTGAAACCTAATCAAGTGTATGAAGAGCATGGAGTTAATTTAGGAAAATTTGAGTTGTTGAATCATAACTTAAAGGATTTTAATGTTTTGATTATGCCTCCTCATTTAATGAATCCTGATTTAATTAAGGCTTTGGAGATTTCTTGTGGAAGAAATGTTTCTCCTGCTGTTTTTTCTGGTTGGAATGGTTTTTATGGAACAAAATCGTTTCCTTTGTCTGATCACGCAGATTTTAATCAGTTAATTGAATACGTAAGAGAATCAGGGGCAAAAAATGTTTTGACTCATCATGGTTTTGCAGAAGAATTTGCTTTGTCTTTAAGAAGAAAACTTGGAGTTAATGCAAGGCCTTTGAATGGAAATTCTCAGAGTTGTCTGCTGGATTTTTAAAACAGAAAACATTAAGTATTTCTTTGAACTATTGATTTATTATGATTGATTCAAATTTGTTGTTGTTTTTTGTTGTAGTTTTGTTTGCTTTTGTTTTTGGCGAAATTTTTTACAGGTTTCATTTGCCAAGAATTATCGGGCAAATTTTTGCAGGCCTTGTTTTGGGTTTGCCTTTTTGGACTCAAATTTTTTCTTTGGAAAGCAATCAAATGATTTTGGTTTTATCTGAATTGGGCATAATTTTTTTATTGATTTTAACTGGATTGGAAATTGATTTAAGCAGATTAAAGCAGTGCTCTAAGGAAGTTTTTTTTATTTCTTTTTTTTCTGTTTTAATTCCTTTTATTTTTGGTTTTATTTTTGTTTTTTTGGTTTATAATTCTTTGATTTTTGCTTTTATTGGAGGAGCTGCTTTGTCTGTTACTTCTGAGGCAACTAAATCTATTACTTTAATGAAAAAAAATGTTTTTAGAACTAATTTAGGGGAAATAATGGTTTTATCTGGGGCAATAAATGTTATTTTTGAATTAGTTTTTTTGTCTTTGCTTTTGTTTTTTGTAGGAGAAACTTCTGGAAGAGATTTGGCTTTAATTCCTATTGAAATGATTGGTTTTTTGGTTGCAGTTTTTATTGCATTAAAGCTTCTGCCAAAATTTGTTGCTTTGTTTAAGCAGGAAAGTGAAGATGAATATTTTTCTTTGGCTTTATTGATTGCTTTTGGAATTGCTTTTTTGGCTTCTTTGCTTTCATTAGGAACCATTATAGGGGCTTTGGTTGCAGGGCTTTTATTAAGAAAGGCATTTAAATCAGAAAAAGTAGAGCATGCAATTGAAAACCATTTAAGGGTTTTGACGTTTGCTTTAATTATTCCTTTTTTTCATTTGCATATTGGATTAAATTTTGCTTTTGAATCGCTTGTTTTGAATCCTTTAATTATTTTTGCGGTGTTAATTATTGCTTTTTCTGGAAAAATAATTGGAACTTTAATTACAAAGCCTTTTTCTGTGCTTTCATCGAAACAACTTATTTTAGTAGGGTGGGGAATGAATTCAAGGGGGTTTATGGAATTAATTATTTTGTCTATTGTTTTAAGAAGTCAAATAAGTTTTCCTGAAGAACTTTATACGGCAATTGTTTTTATGACAATAATTACAACAATTGCTTTTCCTATTGCATTAGATTATTATTTAAAAAAATATCCTAACATAATGAATTAATTTAATTGTTTTTTGCAGTTAATTTTTTTTATGAACCCCAAAAAACTTTACGAAAAACTGTTTTTTGTTTATGGAGAACAAAAATGGTGGCCTATAACAGATAATAAAAAAATTTTTCCTGAATACCTTGAAAGGAAATCTTTAACAGAAAAACAGAAGCTTGAAGTGTGTTTTGGAGCAATTTTAACGCAGAATACTTCTTGGAGAAACGTGGAAAAAGTAGTAATTCAGCTGAATAAAAATAATTTAATTGACGCAAAAAAAATTTTAAAAACAAGAAAAGAAAAATTATCTGAATTAATTAAAAGTGCAGGATACTTTAATCAGAAAACAGTTTATTTGAAAGAATTTTGCAGGCATTTAAAGAAATACGATTTTTCAGTTAACTCTTTTTTTGTTAATTCAAGTGATTTAAGAACTGAATTGCTTTCAATTAAGGGAATAGGAAAAGAAACAGCAGATTCTATTTTATTGTATTCTGCAGGAAAACCTTTTTTTGTAGTTGATGCTTACACTAAAAGAATAATGGAAAGATTAACAGGAAAACAGGAAAATAATTATGATGTTTTGCAGGATTTATTTTATTCATCTTTGGAGAAAAATGCTTTTTTGTTTAATGAATTTCATGCTTTGCTTGTAGAGCACGCAAAACAGTTTTGTCAAAAAAAACCTTTATGCAAAAATTGTTTTCTGAAAAAAGAGTGTTTTTCTGCAAAAAGCAATTTATTTTAAAATGAAACTCTCTATAAAATAGAAAGAGTGGTTAAATGAAGAGAACTCATTATTGCGGGGAACTGGCTGAAAAAGATGAAGGAAAAAAAGTTGTTTTAGAAGGCTGGATTCACAGCATAAGAAACCAGAAAAAATTTGCTTTTATTGATTTAAGGGATAGAACAGGTTTTACTCAGTTGTTTGTTTCAAAAAAAGATAAAAAAACACAGGAAATGGTTGATTCTTTTTTGAATGAATTTGTTTTAAGAATTCACGGCATAGTAAAAAAAAGACCTGATCCTAATCTAAAGATTTCCACAGGCAAAATTGAAGTTAGTGTTCAGGGAATTCAAGTTTTGAATCCTTCAAAACCTGTTCCTTTTGCTGTTGAAGATGAAGTGAAAGCAAACGAGGACACAAGATTAAAGTACAGGTATTTGGATTTAAGAAGGCCTAAAATGTTTCAGAATCTGCTGTTAAGACATAAGGTAATTAAAACAATGAGAGATTTTTTTGATTCACAGGGTTTTCTTGAAGTTGAAACCCCTGAATTATCAAAGAGCACTCCTGAAGGCGCAAGAGATTATTTGATTCCAAGCAGAAAATTTCAAGGCAAATTTTTTGCTTTGCCTCAAAGCCCGCAGATTTACAAACAGCTTTTGATGGTTGCAGGAATAGATAAATATTTTCAGATTGCAAAATGTTTTCGTGATGAAGATTTAAGAGGGGATCGTCAGCCTGAATTCACTCAATTGGATTTGGAAATGAGTTTTGTTGAAGAAGAAGACATTTATTCTTTAATAGAAAAAATGATGCAGTATGTTTTTGAAAAAGCATTGAATGAAAAAATAAAGATTCCTTTTCCTAGAATGGCTTATGCTGAAGCAGTTAAAAAATATAAGACAGATAAACCTGATACAAGAAAAGAAACAAAACAAAAGCATTCTTTTTTGTGGGTAATTGATTTTCCTTTGTTTGAAGAAAATGAATTAAAACAGGTTGTACCTTGTCATCATCCTTTTACTCAATACAACAAAGAAGACGAAAAATTGTTTGATTCAAGAAACAAAAATGAATTGTGTTCGATTAGAAGCCGTTCCTATGATTTGGTTTTGAATGGAACAGAATTAGGAAGCGGTTCAATAAGAATTTATAATCAGGGCTCCCAGCAAAAAATATTTGATTTTTTAGGGATAACTAAAAAAGAAGCAGAACAAAAATTTGGTTTTCTGCTTAAAGCATTTCAGTATGGTTGTCCTCCTCATGGGGGTTTTGCAATAGGATTAGACAGACTGTTAATGATTTTAACTGAAAGCATTTCCATAAGAGAGGTAATTGCTTTTCCAAAAAACAAGCATAATGTTTCTTTGATGGAGGAAGCTCCAAGCACTGTTGAAAAAGAGCAGTTAGATGAACTTGGAATCAAAATAAAAAAAGAAAAAAAAGAATTAGAATAAAAAAAAAATTTGACTGCTCTGGCAAAGAAATGCTGTTATTCTGTTTCCTCTAATACAATCATTGTAATAGTTTTGTCTATTCCTTCAATGTTTCTGAGTTTTTTTGTTATAAAACTGTTTAATTGCTGGACGTTTTTTGTTCTGACTTTAATCATTAAATCCATTTCTCCTGTAATTATGTCTGCTGATTCAACAAATGGAAGCCTTGAAATTTTTTTTGCTATTTCCTGTTGTGAAATTTTGTGTTTTAAATTATAGTTTACGTTAGCCATAATGTAAGCGCACAATTTTAATCCCATTTTGTGGGGGTCTATTTCAATTGAATATTTTTTGATTATTCCCTGTTCTTTTAATTTTTTTATTTTGTTGTGGACGGTAGTTAAGGGAATTTTTGTTTTTTTTGAAATCTGCCTTGAAGAAAGTTTGCTGTTTTTTTTCAAAAACTCAAGAATCTGCTCGCTTTTGTCGGAAATTTGTTCGCTTTTTTTAGGCATAATGGAACAAATGTTCCAAAAAGCATTTAAATTATTGTATTTTTTAGAATTTTTTTCCATTTTTTTGGGATTTTTCTTATATAGTTCTTTGTGCAGTATTATTTCAGGTGATTTTTTTATGCAGAAAACTTTGATTCATTTAAAGAAACCTGAATTAAGGGAAATAATGAAAATTCAGTCTGCTGCATTGAAAGCAGTTGACACTTTTATGTATTCGCGGGAAATTTTGCATTTAATGCCTGTGATGCTTTCTCCTGTGACTGACCCTTTAAACCATGATGTTTATGATTCTTCAATTGATTATTTGGGGCAGAAACTTCAGTTAACTAAAAGCATGATTCTTCATAAACAGCTTGCAATGCTTTCTGATTCAATTAAGGGAATTTATATTGTTTCTCCTAACGTAAGGCTGGAGTTTGAATCCTGCAGTAAAAGCGGAAGGCATTTAATTGAATTTTCTCAGATTGACGTTGAATTAGCAGGAGCTTCTGCTAAAAATTTCATGGATTTCACTGAAGACCTTTATTCTTATGTTTTTTCTTTTGTTAAACAGGAATGCAGAGAGGAACTTGAAAAACTTGACAGAAAAATTTTTGTTCCATCAAGTCCTTTTAAAGTATTTGATTCAACTGAATTAAAGAATGAATTCGGAGAAGACTTTGAAAAAGTTGTTTCAAAAAAAGAAAAATATCCTTTTTGGATTACTGATCATTTTAGGGAATTTTACGATAAACAGGATGAAAAAACAGGAAAGCATATAAACTATGATTTGGTTTATCCTGAAGGATTCGGCGAAGCTTTGTCTGGAGGAGAAAGAGAATTTGAATTCAATACAATAAAGAAAAAAATGCTGGAAAGAAAAATGGATTTAAGTTCTTATCAAGCTTATCTGGCTGTAGCAAAAAAAGGGTTTTTGAAGCCGACTGCAGGAGGCGGTTTTGGAGTTGAAAGGCTTGTAAGATTTTTGTCCGGAAAAAAACACATCAGGGACGCAGTTCTTTTTCCTCGTGTTCCTGGAGAAAAAATAGTTTTATAGCGTTAATTCCTTTAAAAATATTAATGCATTTAAATTTATGAAAGTGGTTTAATGAAAAAAGAATTTGTTTCAGTAAAGGAAGCCTTGAAAAAAAAAGGCAGTGTTTCGGTCAGAGGCTGGATTAAACGTAAAAGAGAATTAAAGGAAAAAATTTTTGTTTTGCTGAGGGATGAATCAGGTGAACTCCAGTGCATTGTTGAATCCGAAAAAATAAATAAAAAGGATTTTGAAGAACTTCAAAAGAATTCAATTGAAGCTTCAATTGAATTAACTGGTAAATTAAAGGAAGATAAAAGAGCTCCAAACGGATGTGAATTAATTGCTGATGACTTAAAGATTGTTGGTTCAAGCGAAAACTTTCCTATTCAAAAAGATTTAAGCGAAGAATTTTTGTTGGATGTAAGGCATTTGTGGATGAGAAGCAGTAAAATGACTGCAATAATGAAAATCCGTTCCACTATATTGTATGCAGTAAGAGAGTTTTATAAAAAAGAGGGCTATTTTGAATGCAGTCCTGCAATTATTACTCCTAATGCTTGTGAAGGCGGAACAACTTTGTTTCCTTTGAATTATTTTGGTGAAAAAAGATTTTTGTCTCAGTCAGGGCAAATGTATTTAGAGGTAATGATTTTTTCTTTAAGAAAAGTTTTTGGTTTAACTCCTTCTTTTCGTGCAGAAAAATCCAAGACCGCAAGGCATTTAACAGAATACTGGCATCTTGAAGGAGAATGTGCTTGGATGAATATGGAAGACCAAATGCATGAAATAGAAAAAATGGTTTCTTTTGTATGCAAAAAAGTTTCAGAAGAAAACCCTGAAGAATTAAAGGTTTTGGAAAGAAAAACTGAAGACCTGAAAGCAATTAGGGTGCCGTTTGCAAGAATTTCTTATGATGAAGCTTTGGATGTCTTGGAAAAAAAACATAAAAAGAAAATTCCTTGGGGATCTGACTTAAGCATTAAAGAAGAAAAACTTTTATCAAAAGACGAAAAAATTCCTTTTTTTATTTATGGTTATCCAACTGAAATAAAGGCTTTTTATGCCAAAGAAATTCCTGAAGACAAAAAGAAATGTTTTTCTTTTGATTTAATTGGCCCTGAAGGCTATGGTGAATTGTGCACTGGAGGCCAAAGAGAAGACATAAACGAAAACATGCTGAAAAAATTAAAGAAAGAAAAACTTCCTTTGGAAAACTATAACTGGTATCTCGATTTAAGAAAATATGGAAGTGTTCCTCATTCAGGTTTTGGCATTGGAATTGAAAGATTGTTGAGATGGATTTGCAGACTGGATTCAATTAAAGACACAATTCCTTTTCCAAGAACAATGAACAGAAGTTATCCATAAAAAAAATTTGAGTTCAGCCGGTTTTTCTGTATCCTTTTTTTCTTTCTTCCATTTTATGTCTTATCATTCTTATGTCTGTTATGTTTCCTTTAATGCTTCTTTTTGATTTGTTCCTTCCTTTTTGTCCGGTTTTAATTAAGTGTTCAAGTCTTTTCCATTCAGAGGATTTAACAGTTATTCCTTCCTGATAAAATTTTAAAAGAAGCTTAAATAATTCTGCTTTTTCTGCTTGATTTAATTTCAGTTTTCTGAATCTTATTGGAAGCATTCCTTGTTCTAATGACTGCATTATTTCATGCATTGCTCTTTGGTTTTCAGGCAAAAGTTTTATTTCTGCAACACTTTCAATGCTTTCTTTTGGATTTCCTTTCCTTGTTTTTCCTTCTTTTACAGTTAATTTTTCAAATTGTCTTGCAGCTTTAATGAATTGTTCTCTTGCTGCTTTTTTCATTTGATTTAATTTTCTTTTAGTTGCCTGTCTGTAGGCTCTTCTTGCAAGGCTTCTTGCAGGCTTTCTTACTTTTCCAGGAGGCATAATTAATTCAAAAGTGAAAGTGATTAAATAAGTTTTTGTATTTTTTATTAATGGATGTATTTGGAAGAGCATTTGGACGGCATAGACAAGGAAATAAAGGAAATTATATTGTGTGTTGCTGAAAAATCAAAAAAAATTCAAAAATCTTTTTTTAGTCATAATAAGCTTGCTGGTTCAAAGAACATTTATGGAGAACACCAGCTTGAATTAGACAAACTTGCAGACAAAATGATTTTGAATGCAATGGAAGAATCCAACAGAGTAAAATCAATGGTTTCTGAAGAACAGAATGAAATAATTCACATAGAAAAATCTGAGGGAAGTTATGGTGTTGTTGTCGACCCTTTAGATGGAGTAAGCTGTCTTCAAACTAATCTTGCAGTAGGAACAATTTTGGGTGTTTTTGATGAAGGAAACATTATGGAAAAAGGAAAAAAAATGGATGCAGCAATGTATGTTTTGTACGGCCCCCAAACAAGTTTGGTTTATACTGCAAAAAAAGGAGTTCATGAATTTGTTTTGAATCCAAAAGCAAAATTTGTTTTAAGAGCAGAAAACATTAAGATTCCTGAAAAAGGATTAATTTATGGTTCAGGAGGAATCAGAAAAGACTGGACAAAAAATCACTGCAAGTTTATTGAAGAATTAGAAAAACAAAATTATAAAGTTCGTTTCAGCGGTTCTTTTACTGCGGATTTCCAGCAGGTTTTAATGTACGGCGGGCTTTTTTGTTATCCTGAAACAAAATCTCTTCCTAAAGGAAAGCTTAGGCTTTTATTTGAATGCAATCCTATTGCTTTTATTGCCAAGCATGCAAAAGGAAATTCCACTAATGGAAAAAAATCAATTTTGGAAATAAAACCGGAAAAAATTTCAGATAGGACTCCAGTTTATGTTGGAGGAAAAAAAGAAATTGAATTAACAGAAAAATTTTTAGGAGGAAAAACAAATGTCTAAATTTAATGCTGTTCCAAGCAATTTAATGTTTGATGCCTTAAAGAATGAAAAAACTATTATTATGGCCTGTAATGTAAGGATAACAAAAGGAATTCTTAAAGGAATTTTTAGGGCTGCAAAAGAAACTGATTCTCCTGTAATAATGGAGTTAGCTAAATCTGAATCAAATTTAGATGGAGGATACACTGGATTAAAACCAAAAGATTTTTCTCAGCAGTGCCTTGAAACTGCATCTGAAACAGGCTGTAATATATGGAGCCTGCATGCAGATCATTTAACTGTAAAGAAAGGAACTGAAGAAGAATTAAATGAATTAAAAAAATTAATTGATGCACAAATTTCTGCCGGATTCAATTCTTTTGCTTTGGATGCATCTTTTTTGTTTGATTTTCAGGGAAAAACAATTGAAGAAGAATTAAAGCCAAACATTGAAGTTACAGCTGAATTAGCTGACTACATTAAAGAAAAAATGAATGGAAATGAATTTGGTTTGGAAGTGGAAGTAGGAGAAATAGGCAAAAAAAACAGTACAGGAATGGTTTTAACTTCTCCTGAAGAAGCAGTTGTTTTTATTAAAGCTTTAAACAAAAAAGGAGTTTTTCCTAATTTGATTGGAATAGCAAATGGTTCAACTCATGGAAACATTTATGATGAAAAAGGCCGTGAAATAAAGCAGGTTTCAATTAACATAGGGCAAACAAAAGCTGTTTCTGAAGCATTAAAAAAAGAAGGGTTGAATGTAAGAATAGCACAGCACGGCATTACAGGAACTCCAAGGGAATTAATTAAAGAAAAATTTCCTGCAGGCGACATATTAAAAGGCAATGTGGGAACTTTTTGGCAGAATATTTTTTATGATGTAATCAAAGTAATGGAACCCGAATTATATAATGAATTAATTGAATGGACTTTAAATTCTTTCAGAGAAGAAGCAGTAAAAAAAGGGTGTCATAGTGATGAAGAAATAATTGGAAAATACTTAAAGTATGCAACAGGAGCAAAAAACGAAAACGGAAAAAAGCTTTTTTTTGATAAAATTTATTTTTTAGGCAGTGAAACTGAAAAAGCACTTGAATCCAAAGCATATTCTGAAGCAGTAATGTTTTTTGACGCCTTTCATTCAAAAAAAACAGCAGAAAAAATAAGAAGTCATATCAAAAGAATTAAAATCTAAAAAAATTCCAAAAAAAGCAAAAATTTCTTGAATTCGATTATTGTATTATTCTGCAATTATTGTACCAAAAAGCCTTTATAAACTCCAAAATACTATTGTTGTATAAAACATTTATCTTTCCTTCACCTCGGAAAAAATTTCGCCTCACGATTTTTTTTCCTCCTTTTTCTTTTTTTTTTACTTTTTTTAAATGATTGTTTTTAATTCTTTTGCAGTAAATTATTTTCAGGAGGTACTTTTATGAAGAAACTTTTGTTTTTGTCAGGATTATTTTTGTTTATTCCTTTGGTTTTTGCCCAGCAGGCTCCATGGGATTTTTTAAGACCTTTAACTGATTTTGCTTATTCTGTTGATTCAATTACAAGGTTTTTGGTTTTTATTTTTTCTTTGGCTTTATTTTTTATTTCAGTGAAAGCTTATTTTAAAAGCAAATCAAAGAGATTTCTGTTTATTTCTGGAGCATTCTTTTTGTTTGCAGTTAAATGGTTTTTGAAAATAGCAGATTTGTTTTTTAGTCCGGGATATTTTTTGGCTGATGCATCAGAAAACATTTTTGAGTTATTGATTTTAGTTTTTTTGTTTACTGCTTTGTTTTTTAAGCCGAAAAAAGGTTGACGTGTTTTTTAATGAAGGATGATGCTTTAAATCTTGAATCAAGAAGAAAAATATATGATTTGATTCAAAAAAATCCAGGCCTGCATTTCAGGGAAATTGAAAGAAGAACAGGACTTGCAGTAGGAAGCCTTCAGTATCATTTGGATTACCTTCAAAAAAATCATTTAATTAAATCTTTTAGGCAGGGAAAATTTTTAAGGTATTATTCTGTTAAGGAGTCGGTTGTTGAAGAAAAAGCAGGAATGTCTTTTTTAAGGAAACCGAGTGCAAGAAAAATTATTTTGTTTTTATTGGAAAAAAAGAAGGCAAACAATTTTGATATTTCTAAGGCAGTAAGCTTATCTCCTTCTACTACTTCTTGGCATTTAGATCAGTTAGTTAATGAAGGAGTGGTAGAAAAAGAAAAAAGAGGAAGGGAAAGCTTTTTTTATTTAATTAAACCGAATGAAATTGCTTCTCTTTTGGTTGAACACCAGCAGTCTTTTGTGGATGAATTAGTTGACAGTTTTGTTGAAGTCTGGGAAAAAATTTAGTTTTTATTCTGTTAATTCGTTTTTAGGGAATTCTTTTTTTTTCTATTTCTTTTGCTTCTTTTCCGCAACAATTTTCTGCGTCCTTT
The DNA here is from genome assembly GCA_964608675.1 of uncultured archaeon. GTDB lineage: Archaea > Iainarchaeota > Iainarchaeia > Iainarchaeales > 1-14-0-10-31-34 > 1-14-0-10-31-34. The sequence continues at coordinate 43,085 of CAZSOZ010000004.1, forward strand.
TTTTGTATTGTATTCGTTATAATTGCATGCACATAAATATTTTTTTATTCAACCGCTCTCTTGAAGCCAAATAAATTATTTTTTATTTAATAATGTTTTTTAATTTTTTATTTGGTTATTTGGGTTCCTGTCAGGCCGTTTATTGCAGGCAGAAGTTTATTCAAAGAAGTTATTATTGCTTTTTTTCCGCCTTTTTCTATGAATTCAATGCAGGCTTCAATTTTTGGAAGCATTGAGCCTTTTCCAAATTGTCCTTCTTTAATTAATTTTTTTAGTTCTTTTGATTTTATTTTTTCTATTTTTTTCTGGTTTTTTTTGCCGTAATTTAAGTAAACGAATTCAACGTCAGTTAAAATAATTATTTCTTTTATGCCAAGAGAATTCCCAAGTAATTGTGAAGCTTTATCTTTGTCTATTACTGCTTCAACTCCTTTCCATTTGTTTTCTTTTTTTATTACAGGAATTCCGCCTCCTCCGCAGCAAACAACGATTGTTCCTTTTTCTGTTAATTCTTTTATTGTCTTTAATTGAATTACTTTTTTTGGTTTAGGGGAGGGAACAACTTTTCTGTATCCTCTTCCTGAGTCTTCAATGAAATTTTTTATTTTTTGTTCTTTAATTTTTTCTTTTGAATAAAAAGGACCGATTGGCTTTGAAGGATTTTTGAATGCAGAATCTTTTTCATTTACTTCTATTTCTGTTGCAATTGTAATTATTTCTTTTTTTGGAAGAAGGTTCCTTAAAGATTTTTGAAGCATGTAGCCTATTTGGCCTTGAGTCATTGCGTCTTCTACATCCAAAGGCATTTTTGGTATTTCTTTACTGCAATTCATTTGAATTTCAAGGTTTCCTACCTGCGGTCCATTGCCATGAGTCAAAACAACATTGAATTCTTTTTTTATTAGTTTTGCAATTGTTTTGGTTGTTTTGTCAATGTTTTTAATTTGTTCTTCGAAATAGCCTGTTTCTCCTTGTTTGATTAAAGCATTTCCTCCTAATGCAATCAAAAATTTTTTCATGAGAATTAATTATTTAAAGTTAAGATTTATATTTTATACTGGTGTTTTATTTAAATGACTAAAAAAATAAGGTTTTTTATTGCAGTTTTTGCTGTTCTGCTTTTTTTTTCTGTTTTGTTTTTTCCTTTGGAAATTTTGCCTTTGCAGAAAGTGGTTTTGGCAGTATTGTTTTTGGCAATGATTTTGTGGTTTTCTGAATTAGTTCCTTTGCATATTACTGCTTTTATTGTATCATTTCTTTTGATTGTTGCCGGTGGATTTTATGATAAAACTGTTTTTACTCCAAAAGAAGTTTTTTCTCCTTTTTTTGATCCAGTGATAATGCTTTTGTTAGGAGGCTTTGTTTTGGCTTTAGGACTGCAAAAACATGGATTAGACAAGTTTATCACTTTTCATTTACTTAAAAAAGTTGGCTGTAAACCCAAAAATTTTTTGTTTGGTTTAATGTGTTTAACTGCTTTTTTTTCTTTTTGGATGTCAAACACTGCTTCAACAGCGATTCTTCTTCCAATAGCAATAGTTGTATTGAATTCAAATAAATTAAAGCCTTTGGATTCACGGTTTGGAAAAGCTTTGGTTTTGGGAATTGCTTTTTCTGCTACAATTGGAGGAATCGGAACAATAATTGGTTCTCCTCCTAATGCAATGGCTTTAAGTTATTTAAATGATGAAGAAATTTCTTTTGGTTTTTCAGACTGGCTAATGTATGGAATTCCGTTAACAATTTTATTGCTTCCAATTGCATGGTTTGTTTTAATTAAATTTTTTCATCCGGAAATTCATGAAATTAAAATAGATTTTTCTTTTGAGCCTTTAACTAAAAAACAAAAGCTTGTTTTATTGATTTTTGGGGTAACTGTTTTAATGTGGTTAACCACTAAAATTCATGGAATTCATTCTGCTGTTGTTGCTTTAATTCCAATTATTTTATTGTATGCTTTTGGCTTGCTTGAAACAAAAGACATCAATAAAGTTTCTTGGTCAGCTTTAATTTTGTTTGGAGGAGGTTTAACTTTGGGGAATGCAATTCAGTTAGTTGGATTAGATAATGTTTTTGCAAGCTTATTGTTTGATTATCTTTCAGGGCAGGCAATATTAATTATTCTTTTTGCTTTAGCGGTTTTTGCTGTGATTTTTACTTTAGTTGCTTCTAATACTGCAGCAGCAGCAATCAGTATTCCTTTGGTGATTCCTCTTGCAAGAGGATTAGGGATTCCTGTGGAAATTGCAGTAATGGTTATTGCAATTGGAGTTTCCTTGGATTTTATTGTTCCAATTGGAACACCTCCAAGCACTATAGCTTATTCTTCTGGCTATATCAAAACAAAAGATATGGCTAAATCAGGAATAGTAATTGCAGTTTTAGGAATACTTTTGCTTACTTTACTGGCTTTTTTTGTCTGGCCTTTTTTGGTTTAACTTTAAATTTATATTTCGTTGGAGTTAAAAGATGAATAAGGTTTGTTGTCCTTCTTAATTTTGTCCTAAATTTTTTTGTTTTTTTCCATCCAATGTCTTCAATTAATTTTTTTTTTATTAAAGAATTAATCATTGCTCTTGAATTTTTTGTTAATTGTTTGGTGGTAAAAAATTTTATTCCTTGGCTGATTAGTTGATCAAAAAAAATCCTTAAAGGATAATTTCCTTTTTTTTGTTTGAATTTGACTGATGCACGATTATTCTGCCAAATATACCTTATGTCACAAACATTGCCTTTTTTTTTATAGGCAATAAAGCAAATTAACTCTTCTTCTTTTCCTAAAGCCTTAATTTTTGATCCCTTTAATTCAGTGGCTTTTTTGAATTTCATTCGAGCCAAAAAAGGAATTTCTTTTAATTTTTCAGTAATCCAGTACTCTTGTTTTTTTTCCATAATAAAATCATGTTTTGTTTGTTTAAAAAACATTCTTATTTTTTTATTCGCCTAAAACTTTTACTAGAATTCGTTTGTTTCTTTGTCCGTCAAATTCAGCGTAATAAATTTGTTCCCATGTTCCAAAATCAAGTTTTCCTTTGGTTACTGCAATTAAACTTTCTCTGCCCATTATTGTTCTCATTAAATGAGAAAAAGCATTGTCTTCGCCGGTTAAATTATGCTTGTATTTTTTGTTTGGAACAAGTTTTTTCAGCCATTCTTGGTAATCCTGAATTAACCCTGTTTCAGCGTCATTAATGTAAACAGAAGAAGTGATATGCATTGGATTAACCAATACTATTCCTTCTTTTATTTTGCTTTTCTTTACAATCTCTTCAACTTTTTCTGTGATGTTAATGAATTCAATTCTGTTTTTTGTGTTAAAGTAAAGGTATTCTGTATGAGATTTCATAATAAGTTTTTTGTTTACAAACTCTTTTATTTTTTTTTGGTGTAACTGTTGTCTTTAAACAGGTTTTTTGGATTAAGCGATTGCAGTTTGTCTGGGTAGCATTGCTTTTAGCATATCTATTGTAGTTTTGCTTGCATTTAATATTTCTATTTCAACCGGCTTGTTTTCTTTGGTGTAGTGTGTAATTATATCTCCTTCTTGTTCTGCAAAATCAGGTTTTTCAGATCTAAGCTCTATTACCATTATATCTGTTTGCTTATCATATTTATATTTCATATCTTTCCCTCTTTGATTTATAAGTGGTTATGACTGTTAGGGAGTTAATGGTTTTTTCATATATAACTCTTATCACATAGCCGTTTAAAGGCTTTTGTGCAATTTTTCTGTTGTAATTTCCTTCAATAACTATTTTGGGGGAATTCACGCAATCAGTTACCTGTTTTTCACTCAAACAGTATTTTTTCATTCTCTCTTTTGCGTGACTTGAAATTTCTATTTTCATTTAACAAATAAAGAAAAGAAAATAATAAATTAGAATGCTTTAATTTGCATTGGCTCGCAAAAAAACCTAAAACTTAAAATAAGGTTTTATGCTTACTATAAGCTATGACTGGAGAAAAAGAAATTCTTCTTAGCAGAAAAATTCATTTTGTCCCTTTGGCTATTCTTTTTTTATTTTTTTTTGATTGTTTTTTATTTTTTTGATGTTGGTGGGGCAAGTCCCTTCAAAGAAAAATCAATTTATTTTAGGTATCTTGCTATCGTGCTCTATGCTTTAGGAATGGTTGTTTTAATCGAGGTTGGTACCAGAATCATGGTTTACGTTTATGGCGGGTCAATGAAACCAGAAGACTCAAGAAAAAAACTTTACAGTGACTTAAAGAATAAACACAAAAAATAGCATATTACTTATACGTAATCTAAGTAATATGCATTGGATTAACTAAAACTAGTCCTTCTTTTATTTTGCTTTTAGAAACAACTTCTTCAACTTCTTTTGTAATGTTAACAAATTCTATTCTGTTTTTTGTTTTAATTTCAAGGTATTCAGTGAAAGATTTCATAAAAATTTTTTTGTTTCAACATGTTTTTAATGAATTCCCTTTAATTTATTTTTACTGTATTTAAGGTGTTTTTTTTTGATTGCAAAAAACAATAAAGCAAAATTGTGTTCTTCATGCAAAGAACTTAATCTTCACTGTGGGACAATTGTTTTTTGCACTGACAGAAGAGTTAATGCTGAAGCTGTTTCTAATGCTTTAAAAAAACAGGGTTTTCCTGAAGAACTGGTTTTTTGCGTTAAAAGCTCTTATGGTCATGAAAGTGCAGGGAACAAAATTCATGAAAGCGATCCTTTAATTGCACAGGCGTTAAAATTGGGAATTGGCCCAGGGCATTTCGGAAAAATTGTTTCTGTTTTTGGGCACAGCAGTAAATGTGGGGGAATGAATGCACAGCATGAACTGCATAAACTTGAATTTTTAATTGAAAAAGAAAAATTAAATAAAAACAAAAAAAAAGCAAAAGAATTAAAAGAAAAATTAAATGAATTAAAAAAAGATGCAATTTCAGGATGGGTTGCATTAGATTTAAATGAATTTAAGTCTTTGGTTTCAGAACTTAAAAAAAAGTTTTTAGAAAAAGAATTTGAAGAATTCTTGTTTTCTGATGACTTCAGAATTCTTTTAGAAGAATTTAATGTTTTTGTTCAATTAAAAAAATTAATTAACCGCAAAGATTTTCAGGAATATTATTTTAATGCTTTTAAGGATGGAAGAGGGAAAATTAAATTGATTGCAGGAATTTATTCTCCTAAAGAAAAAATTTGCAGGGGCGCTTACTGTACTTCAACAGGAAAAGTAAACTTTGATTTTCCTTTTATTTATTCTGTGTTTGGAGAAAAAAAAGTAAAAGAAATACTTTCTTTTTTTAATTTATTTCATTTAAAAGGAAAACCTGAAATAGAATACAAAATAAGTTATGGGAAGGAAGGGATTTGAACCCTTGACCTCCCGGTTATCAGCCGGGTGCTCCACCAAACTAAGCTACCCTCCCAAACAAACTTTTTAGAAAAAAGTTTGATCAAAAAAAACCTTTTTAGAAAAAAGGTTTGCTAAAAATGAAGTTTATGCTAAGCAGTAATAAAAAGTACTTCAAGTAAAACAATTTAAACTTAATGAAATAGCCCCGAGGAGATTCGAACTCCTGTCAACGGGTCCAAAGCCCGCCATCCTTGGCCACTAGACTACGGGGCTAAAAATGGGCTATTAATGTAATTAAAACAGAAATAGACTATAAAAAAGTGTGGGAAAAAACTATTAAATATTAATAAGCCGGCAAAAACAAAACAAAAAAAGAAGATAAATCTGAAAAAGCTAAAGGAGCTTTGTGTAAATAGTGCTTGAAATTGCTTACTTTTTACACAGAGTGAACACTTTTTACACAGGTTAAATTTATTAATTTCAAAAGTTAATAATTTAGTTGATTAAAATGGCTGACTTTTGGGAAACTATTTTTTATATTGCTTTAGGAGTTTTTATTTTGTGGGCTTTGTTAAAAAGTTTTGGTATAATACAAAGTCCTGCATGGCTTGAAGTTGGCGTTCCAGCAGTTTCTGGCGGAGTAGCTATTGGAAGTTTTTATCAAAAGTTTAGGCAATTAGAAAAAACTGTAGAAGAAATAGGAAAGAAAACTAATGAAGTCTATGAAAAATGTCCTGCAGTTAAGCACTAAAATTTATTTCTATTCCTAATTCATTTGTTTCATGAATTACAACAACTATGTTATGACATAAGACTTTCAATAACAACTCGTTTTTTTGTGCTGTGTGTGTTTTTGATTTCAGGCAGTCGTTAAATTTTGATTTTATCATAAAAAATGTTGTTTCTATGTTGCTTCTTTTGTGATAGTGTTGCATGAATTCTTCTTGGTTGAATTTGAAGTAGTGATACATTTTTCTTCAAATGTGGTTTTTTCCTTTTGGAATTCCTCTTGCACTTTTTTTGAATGGAATGTAAGCTGTTCCGCCAAAGTCATCAATTAAAGCAAGGTTATCTCTTGAACTGTAAGCCATGTCTGCTGAAAACTCTTGAATATCAAAACCATTTTGTTTTGTTTGTGTGGCTAATGGAATTAAGTTAGGGCTATCTCCTGTGCCTGTTCCATGACTTTTTGATACTTCACAGCTTGTTATTATGTTTGTTTTTGCTCCGCAGACTGCATGAAGTTTAAGCCATTCATGTCGTCTTTTTGTATTGTGTTTTTCTTTACAGTATTCATTAAATTTTGTTGTTCTGAATCCAGTTGAATCAATGCAAAATTTTTCTTCACAAGTTTTCAAAACAATTCCTGACTTTGAAATTAATTGCTTTAAAGTTTTGGTTATTTGTTTCTTTTGCGTGAAGTGTCCGATTGAAGCAAAACAAGGGACTTTTTGAATTAATCCTTTTTCTTTTGCAAACTTTAAATCTGACATGAATCTTCTTAAAGAAAATTGAGAATAAACTTTTAGTGCTGAAGCAAACATTAAATCTTTTTCTGAAATTTTAGGTCTGCCAAAACTATAATCTGCTTCTTCAATGTTTTCTAATAAATCTTTTAGTAATTCCATGAATCTTTCTTTTTCTGTTTCTTGGCTTTTATTGTAAGCACTCCAAGTTTGAGGATAAGTTAATCTTTTTGTTTCAATTTTGCTTACTCCGTTTTTGATTGTAATTTTTTGTAAATAGTATTGAACTGCAAAAGCGTGTTTACAAGTGCAATCACTATTCTTATGGTCAGGACAACTACAAGAATAATCCTTTCTAACAAAATAATTTTTATTTCCTGATTGGCTTGGAACTATCCAGCCATCAACTCCGCTTTGAATTGTTTTAGTTTTTGCAATTTCAAAACCTTTCTTTTTTCTTAAATCCATTTTACTCAACCTCTCACATACTTATTAAGTACATACTTTATAAGTGTATACTATTAAAAACCTTTCGGTTCAATAAAGTATATAAATGGGAAATAACTTGTATAGTCCAATGGCAGTATTCAAGAAAAAAATAACAGTAACTATGTTACGTTGTGAAAGATGTGGTTATGAGTGGCAACAGAGAGGTAAAAAACTCCCTGAAGTGTGTGCTAATCTAAAATGCAAAAGCAGATATTGGAATAGACCAAGACAACAACGAAAAACAAAGAAAGATGGTAAAAAATGAGCGTCACAGATAATTCAAGAAGAAGTTTAGGAGTTCATTTAACTTCAGTAAACACATTTAAAAAATACGTTTTTCCAAAAATTAAAAACAAAATAAATGACTTTATTTGGGTTGACTTATTTGCAGGAGAAGGCAACCTTATTTTACCTATTCTTGAAAGTATTTCAAAAGACAAAAGAATTCAATTTTTTAAGGAAAACATTTTCTTGTTTGATATTCAAAAAGAAATGGTTAAAAAATCTGTTGAAAATGCAATAAAATATGGGATACCTAAAGAGATTGCAGAAAAAAACATAATTCAGCAAGATACCTTAAAAAATTTTCCAAAATTTTTACATGAACTAAATAAACCAATTTTCCATATAACTAACCCCCCTTATCTATATTTAGGGTATATAGGAAAACACAAAGAAATGAATATTCACTTAAGTTATTTTGAAGGATATAATAAAGGATATCAAGACTTATATCAAATTGCCTTAATAAATGACTTAAGAAATAATCTACAAAAAATGATTTACATTATTCCATCAAATTTTTTATTTGGGGCAGTAATTTCAAACAAAATAAGAGATGACTTTTTACCACAATACAAAATAAATGAAGCAGTAATTTTTGAAAAAAAAATATTTGAATTTACTGGCACAAATGTAATGATTTGTTTTTTTGAAAAAACTGAAAAATTAAATAGGATAATTGAATTTAATGCAACAAAAATTAACAGCCACGAAATAACAAGGCACTATATTTTAACTAAAAAAAACAAATTTAGGGGCGGAAACTATTTTGAAGAATATGTAAAAACAAGAAAAGCAGTTAACCCCCTTGAAGTTAAATATTATTTAAAACAAGAAGAATTAGAAAAAAACAAAGGAAATAATAAAGTCATTCTTTTAGATTCAAAAAATTATACAGGGAAGAGTTACTCGCAAAAAGAATTTTTTGTAAACAATAAGTTATTTAATAAAATTAAATCAAATCCTTTGTTTATAAGGACAGTTGATACTGGTTCAGAAGAAGGCAGAGCTGGTTTATACAACATAAAAAAAACTTTTGAAGTTGACGGAATTTTTGTTAGTGGTGCAACTTACAGAACAAACCCAATACAACTTTTCATTACTCCAACTTTAAAAAACAATGATTCTGAAAAATTAAAAGAACAATTTAATCAAACTCTTGAAAATTTAAGAGATAAAACTGACAGTGAATTTATGACTACTTACAAATATACTAATGGAACAGGAAAGTATATTAGAAAGTATTTAGGGTTAAGTCAAGCAAAAAAGCTTTTACAAACAATAATTTTGTAAACAAAATTATCTTTCATTTTCTTTTATAAAATCAGGTAGTAAAAGAGCACTTAAAGCATTTCCTGTTGAATTACAAAGACGTTTATAATATCTGCCACTTTCTTTAAACCAAACTACTCCATCAACTATAGCTATTCTTATAACATTTCCTGATTTTTCTTCAGAAAATTTAACTATATTAAAATATTGATTATCTTGTCCGCCACCACCAGCAGAAATAAATTTTGCTCCACCAACTATAAACTTTCCATTTTTTAGTTTGGCAATAAAATCTACATCTCCTTTTTCTTCAAGTTTACATTTTAATTCCTTTTCAGCAAACCATTGCATTTGTTTATCTGAGGCATTAAGAAAGACTGTTGAATTAGAAACTTTAAAGTCATTTAAAGAAACAGAAGGATATCCTATAGTTTTAACCCATGCCTTAAAAGCGTTTCCTAATCGTTTACTTGCACTTTTTGGTTCATTACATCTGTCTACAACTTCTCGCCAACTTAATTTTATATCCTTTTTGCTATGCGTTGTGTGGTTTGTGGATTGTTTTCTATTATCTTTTCATTAAGCTTTAAAGAGCCCATATATGAATCTTTAATAGGTGCTGCTTCTTTTCTGGAAAGAATTGAAATGCTTTTCACTAATTCTTCCATATTTTTTTCTTCATACGCTTTTTTTATTTTATTCATTAATTCCTCAGAAATATCTCTCTTTTCTTCTGTTTGTGCAGGATAAACAGAATGGAGTTTATCTAAATATCCTTTAGAATTAGCAAAATTAATGCTTTTTTCAACCCAATTATTCATATTAACCAATAAAATATGCTATTACCTTTATTTAAGTTTTGGGATTTAATAATATTGGTAGTATGGGCGGTTCATTAAATTACGAAAGAAGTTATGAAAAACTTCAGAAAGCAAGAAGCTTATCGGAAGAAGAAAAAAAAATAATTATGGCACGAAAAAGAGGGTTTCCTAATTGTAAGGGATTATATCCTGATTGCCCTGAAGTTCCTGATAAAAATTGTAGTCAATGTAAGACCTGCCCTGTTTTAGACGAAACATATGAAAGAAGTTATAAAGTTTAAGGACTTTTTACACGGTTTTTTTACTTTTTACACAAAAACGACTTTTCACACAAAGCTAGCTAAAGGCAAACCATTAAATAGTTCTTTTTGTTTTATTTTTTTTTATGTTAATAAAATTTTTTTTGCCTGCAATTTTGTTTTTATTTTTGTTTTCTTTTGGGTGTTTTGATTTAATTAAAGAAAGCCCTGGAGAAAAAGCAGTTAAATTGGCTGATCAACTGCCTGAAATTGATGTTACTGAAAGGCTGATTAAAAGTTTTGAGAACTCAGATGAATGTACTTTGAATGTTTATATTGAAAATTATTCTAGTTTACTGCAGGTTCAGGGAATGGGTTATTTTGAGCCAACACAGGAACAAAGAAAAGAAATGGGGTTGGCTTTAAATAAAACAAAAGATTGGGTTAATCAATGTAATCCAAGGCTTTCCAGACAACTGGAAATGCAGTCAGAAAACAGTTATGTTGTTTATTATGAAATGGAAACAAACAAAGATGCGGTTTGTGATGTTTCTTCTGAAAAAGTGAAAGTTTTTGTTGATTTACGAGAAGAAAAAGCGATAATTGAAGAAGGTTCAGTTTCTCAAAATAGTATTGAAGTGCTTGAAGAAGTATTGCATTATATGGGACCTTGTGCAGGATTAATGTTTTTTTCATTGACTGTTATTGAAGAATGATTTTTTTTTAAAATAGTTTTTTAAAGCTTTTCAACTATTATCTTTTTTTTCTAGAATTGAATCGGGGGTAATTAAATTGTCTGGTGTAGATCCAGTTATATCTGAAGTAATGTTAAAACTAATTATAATTTTGTTTTCAGCAAAACTTGCAGGATACATTTTTGATCGAATAAAACAACCCAGAGTTTTAGGTGAACTTCTTGTTGGAGTGTTGCTTGGACCAAGCTTGTTTGGTTATATTACTGGTCATGAAGAAATCCTGATGTTTTTGTCTGAAGTCGGAGTAATTATTTTATTGTTTTTGGTTGGATTGGAATCCAATATCCATGAATTACTAAAAAGCGGAAAAAATGCTTTAATGGTTGCAGTAATTGGAGTGCTTGCTCCTGTATTATTGTCTTTGCCTTATCTGCTTTATATTGAAGTATTGGATTTTAATGCAGCTTTGTTTATTGCAGCAACTCTTACAGCAACAAGTGTCGGAGTAACCATGAGAGTTTTAAGCGAAATGAAAAAAATTACTTCGCTTGAAGGAAAAATTATTTTGGGGGCAGCAGTAATTGATGATGTTTTAGGATTAATTATTTTGTCTGTTTTGGCAGGAATCGCTGAAACAGGAGGAGTTGAAATACTGAATGTAATTCAGACTATTGTTGTTTCTGCTTTATTCCTTGCAGTAACTATTGTAATTGGAATCAAGTTAGAAGAACCTATTTTGAAGATGATAAGATATTTGAAGGTCAGAAGAACTTTTATTGTTTCAGCAGTAATTTTTGCTTTGGCTTTGGGGTATCTTGCTCAAATGATTGGATTGGCTGCAATTGTTGGAGCATTTGCTGCAGGCTTAATTCTTGAAAGAGAAGAACACAAAGAAAACATCATGAAAAAAACTGAAGTAATTGGAGACGTGTTTACTCCGATTTTTTTTGTGATGGCTGGAGTTGCAGTTAATGTTTCAACAATTAATATGGATTTGCTTCCATTAGGAATAATTTTATTGATTATTGCTTTGGTTGGAAAAATTGTTGCAGGCTTTGGTGTATTTGGAACTCCTGCTTCAAAGATGGCTGTTGGAGTTGGAATGGTTCCAAGAGGAGAAGTCGGATTAATTTTTGCTACATTTGGGTTAGCGCATTCTTTTATCGGAGATGGAATGTATTCAATTCTTGTTGTAGTAATAATGCTGACTACTTTGTTTACTCCGCCTGTCCTCAAAAAATTAATGGATAAATAAAAGAGAGATTCACTTCTCTTTTTTTTTATTTTTTTAAAAGAATAATTAATGCAGTTAATAAAACTGCAATAACTGCGGTTAAATTTATTTCAGGCATTTCAGTTAGGTTTCCTATTACTGCAGGCCCTAATTCTATTATTTCATAGCCGGAATTGTTTGCTTTGTTTTGTTCTGGAATCTGGTTTATAGGAATATAATATGCTTCTCCGTCATCCCAGTATGCGCTGTCTGGATCCATAGGGTCAACAAAGTATTCGGGAGAAGATTCAACGTAGTTGCTTACTGTCAGAAATTCTATTTTATAGTTTTGTCTTTCTTCAAAATCATAATTTGCAAGATTAATGTTTAAATCGTATTCTTCGTAGCCGGGAGCAGAAAACTCTAAATAAAAAGGGGATGGCCCGTAAACTGCTTGTCCTGTTCTTGGATCGCTGATTATTATGAATGCTTTTGCTTGAATTGCTTGATTTAAATAATAATTTATTTTTGCTTGAACTCTTATTTTTCCGTTCACTGAATACCTGTTTGAGGGCTCTATTTTTGTTATCTGAAAATTCGAAACAGATAATACATCTGTTGTAATTGGTTTAATTGTTATTACAACTGAATCCTGCTTTATTTGTTCTGTTGAATCAGTTATTTTTAATGTAATGTTGTGGTCTCCAATACTTAAACCTGAATATGTATGATTTTCATCTGAAGAATACCATCCTGTGTCTTTGTTTGAATCCCATTTAATAATGCAGGGAGTATTTGTGCATGTTAAATGAGACATGAATTCAATTTCTGTTCCAATATAAAACTGGTTTCCATCTGAAGGATTTAAAATTTCTGCTGAAAGTGCTTCTGCAGGGCATCCGTCACCGGAAATATCTTCACATGCCCCCCATTTGCTTGAAACACATCTTTGTATTCCAGAACATCCTTCTGAAGTAGTGCATATTCTGATTCTTCCGTCAATACATCTGTCGTCAGGCACAAAATCAGCATTTATTAAAACAAGTAAAGAAACAAAAATAAATGCAGTCAAAAAATTTTTTTTGTTCATCATTAGTATTATTGTGTTTCTGATATTTATTTGTTGTTTAAATAAGAATGCTTTAAATTGTTTTTTGTTCTTTTTTTTAGTTGATTGTTATGGGTTTAACTGATATTTTTAAGAAAAAAGAAAAAGAAGAAGAAAAACCTGTTCCTGAAGGAAAATATCATGAAGTGTGTGCTTTGTGTGGTGGAACAGGAACAGAAAAAAAGTGGGCAGGACAGTACTGGCATAAAAAATGCATGAGAAAAGCAAGAAAAGGAGCTAAAGGAATGATGTAAGTCATTCAAAAAAAGGTTTTTCTAATTTCATTTTTTGGCCTTTGATTGTTTTTCCTAAAATAACTGCATTCAATTCAAATTGTTTTTTTAGTTCGCTGACTATTTTTTCTGAATCTTTTTGTGAAACAACTAAAACCATTCCAATTCCCATGTTAAAGGTTTTGAACATTTCTTGTTCTGAAATGTTTCCGTTTTCTTTCAGCCATTTAAAAATAAATGGTACTTGAATTTTGTTTTGATTTATTTTGGCTGTAATTCCTGTAGGAAAAATTCTTGGAAGGTTGTCTATTAAGCCTCCTCCTGTAATATGTGCTATTCCTTTTAATTCAAATTTTTTCATTAAAAATAAAACTTCTTTTAAATAGCTTTTATGGACTTTTAATAGTTCTCCTCCGATAGTTAAATCTTGTTTTTCTACTACAAATTGTTCTTTTAGGCTTATTTTTGTTTTTTCAAGAACTTTTCTTGCAAGAGAATAACCGTTTGTATGGAGTCCTGTGGATGGAAGTCCTATTAATGCATTGTTTTCTTTTATTTTTTTTCCTGTAATTAATTCTTTTTTTTCTGTTATTCCTATTATTGTTCCTGCTATATCAATTTCTTTTTCGGCGTAAGTTCCGGGCATTTCTGCTGTTTCTCCTGCAATTAATGCAATTGAATTTTCTTTGCATGCTTCTGCCATTCCTTTAACTATTTCTTCTATTATTTTTGGTTCAATTTTGTCTGAGGCAATATAATCAAGAAATGCAATTGGTTTTCCTCCGTGGCATAATATGTCGTTAACAGAATGGTTAACTAAATCTTTTCCGATTGAATCCCATTTTTTCATTTGTTTTGCAATAATTGTTTTTGTTCCTATTCCGTCAATGCTTGATAAAAGTATTGGTTCCTTGAATTTTTTTATTTCTTTTAAGTTTATTGCTCCGCAGAATAAACCTGAATCAAGCAAAACGTTTTCATTAAAAGTTGATTTAACGTGTTTTTTTATTCTTTGAACTGCTTCGTTTCCTTTTTCTATGTTTACTCCTGCTTCAGAATAAGAAACCATTTTTTTTTCCTCACAAAATTTTTGTCCCTGTTTTTGTTCCTGCAATTACAGTGCAGTCTCTTGTAAACAATCCGTTTTCTTTTATGCCTTTTATTAAATTAAGGTTTTTTTCGAGTTCTTTTGCATTTGTTATTGGAGAATGCATTTGCATGGAAATAACGTAATTGTTGTTTTCTGTTTCAACTGGCATGCATTTGTTTGAAACCTGAACTATTTCTGCATCAAATTTTTTGTTTAATTTAGTTAGAATTTCAATTGTTTCTGCAGGCTCTACTTCAAGGAGTATTTCTTCTGTTAATTCTTTGTTTAATTTGCTTTCATCTATTATTACTATAAATTTTTTTGCTTTGTAATCTATTTGTTTTTCTTTCAGGAAAGCATATCCTCCCATTCCTTTAAGCAGTTCTTTTTTTTGGTTTACTTGGTCTGCTCCGTCTACTGCTATATCAATTTTTTGAATGGAATTTTGGCTTACAACTTTTAAATCTGAGTCTATTGCAAGTCGCATTGTTTTGTTTGAAGTAGCAATACAAATTAAATCTAGTTTTTCTTTTTTGTTTTTTTCTGCTAGTTTTTTTACGAATATTTCTGCAGTTGAACCGCTTCCTAGTCCAACTGTCATTCCTTTTTTTATGTATTTTAATGCTTCTTTTGCCGCGTTTTCTTTTTGTTTTTCATTCATTTTTTTCTCACAAAACATTAATTGAAAAGAAAAGATTTTAATTTGGTTTGAATGCCATCAATCCTGCTCCAATTATTCCTGCTTTTTCTTTGAATTTTGCTTTAATTATTTTTGTATTTGAAGCTCTTTTGAATGCTCTTTTTTTTACTTCTTTTTTTGCCTGCTGAATTAAAATATTTGAATTGCTTAGTCCTCCGCCTAAAACAATTGCTTCAGGGTTAAAACAGTTTATTATGTTGGTTAAGCCTATTCCAAGAAATGTTCCTGTTTCTTTTAAAATGGAAATAGCTATTTTGTCTCCTTTTTTTGCTGCTTCATCTACTTTTTTTGGAGTCAACGGCCACATTTTTTTTAGTTTTGATTCAAATAATTCTGTTTTTATTTCAGTTAACTGCATTAAAGGTTTTATTCCAATGTATTGTTCTAGGCATCCATTGTTTCCGCAGGAACATTTTGGGCCGTTAAAATTTATTGTCATGTGGCCTATTTCTGTTAAATTGTTTTTTCCTGAATAAATTTTTTTGTTTATTATTATTCCTGAACCCACGCCGGTTCCTGCAGTTAACCCTATTATTATATTGAATTTTTTTGCGTTTCCAATTAATGCTTCAGCGTAAGCCATTAGAACTGCATCATTCTGCAGAAAAATTTTTTTTCTTGTTTTATTTTTTAATGCTTTAATTAAATTGGTTTTGTTCATGCAGGCAATGTTAGGGCTCTGTATTATAATTCCTTTTTTTGGGTCAACGTCTCCTGCAAACCCTATTCCTATTGCTTTTATTTCTTTTGAATCAAGTTTTTTGATTACTTTAATCAGGTTTTCAATTAATTTTTTTTTGCCGTAATGAGAGTTTGTTTCAATAGTAATTTGCTTTAAGATTTTTCCTTTTTTTGTGATTATTCCTGCTTTAATTTCTGTTCCTCCTATGTCTATTCCTATTGTTTTCATTTAATCACTTAAAAATTTTTTTAGTTTTGTTATCACTGGAACAGGATAAGGGTTTACTTGGTTTTTTAATGCAAGATAATATGAAGTGAAATCTCCTAAATAAATTAAATAAAATAATTGTGTTAAAAGGCTTTTTCCTTTTGCAGTGAATTCAAGTATTGTGTTTTCTTTTGAAAAAACTTTTTTTGTGAATTCAATTCTTTTTTGTGTTTGGCTGTTTTCGTTTTTTGTTTTCAGGAAAACAAACACTCCTTTTTTATAGTTCATGTTTATTTCATTATGGTTCATTTCTGGAATAACGTTTGCATGACAGAAGTCTTTTGAGTTTTCATTTATTTGTGTCATCCATCTAAAGGAGGCAATTTCAGTTTTTTTTGTTGAATAAACAAAAACTGTTTTTTTCTGCATTTTTTCTGCTAAATCTGCTGCTTGTTTTTTTATTTTGTTTTTTTCTTTTTCTGCAAGTTCAATGAATTCCTGTATTTCTTTTTCTTTTCCTTGAATTAAACCAAGTTTTTTTAATGCAAAAATTAAAGGCACAACAAGAAAAGCTGTTGCTGCTCTTGGAGGATATCCTTTTGGAATTTTGATGAAGTAATTGCATTCTTTGCTGAATTTTTTTCCTGAACTTATTCCTAATATAAATGCATTTTTTTGTTTTGCTTTTCTTGTTCCTTTCAGGGTTTCTTCTGTTCCTCCTGAATAACTTACTGCAATAAACAATGTTTTGTTTGAAACAAATTCAGGGATTGCATAATCATTGTTTGTTTGAATAGGAATTTTTAATTCGTTTCTGAATAAAGTTTCAAGTATTTTTCCTGTAATTCCTGAACCTCCCATTCCTTGAACCACGATGTTTTCAAAGCTTTTTTTTTCCAAAGAAACTTTTTTTCCTATTTCTATTCCTTGTTTTATTTGTTCTGGAAATTTTTCAAGCAGTCCTAAATAATTGTTTTCGTCTATTTTTGTATTCATTTTTTTTTCACCTTTTTTATTTCAGAATCTCAGGAATTAATTCAATTAAATTTGATGCAGTAAAATATTGTCCTTTTTGTTTAAAGGCTTTTTCTCCTGTAAGCCCGTTAATTAGTGCTCCTGCTGAAGCTGAATCAAATAATGAATTTTTTGTTGCTAAAGCTGAAACAATTCCTGCAAGAACGTCTCCGGTTCCTATTACTGCCATTCTTGGATTCCCTGTTTTGTTCAGAAAAGTTTTTTTTCTGTTTGAAATTATATCTGTGTTTCCTTTAAGCAGAATTGTTGTATTGAATTGTTTGGCTTTTTTTTCAGTTAATTTTATTCTTTCCTTTAATTTCAATGAAGGTTTTAATCCGAATTTTTCTTTGAATTCCATTGCATGAGGAAGATATAATGAATTTTCTGGTTTTCCTTTCAGCATTTTTATTGCATCTGCTTCAATTATTTTTTTGATTTTGATTTTTGGAATTAATGCATTAACGAATTCGTTTGTTTTTTGGTTTTTTGTTATTCCGTTTCCGATTAAAACTGCATCAAAGTCATTTATTTTTTTAAGTATTTTTTTTGCGTGTTTTTTTTCAAAGTAGTTTCCTTTGAATTTTTTTGTTATTATGTCTGGAGAAAAAGTGTTTATGGCTAAAGCAGCTTTTTCTGGTGCAAACACTTCAACTAAATCAACGAATTTTAATGCTGATAAAGCGCATAAAGCAGGTCCTCCGATGTATTCAATGCTTCCTCCTATTATTAGCAGTTTTCCGTTTTTTCCTTTGTAGTCATTTTTTTTTCTTTTAAATAAAACTTTTTTCAGTATTTTTTTTGAAACAGTTTTCATTCTATTCCCTTTTTTTTGAGTTCTTCTTTTAAGATTTTGCTTGCTTGTTTTCCTGAGGCTTTTCCTTTGATTTGAATCATTGCGTTTCCCATTAAAGCAGAAAACACGTTTGCTCCTTCTGTTTTTATTATTGCAGAATTTTTTTCAATTATTTCTTTAATTAAATTTCTTAGTTTTTTTTCTGAGAATTGTTCTTCCTGTAGTTCTTTTATTATTGCATTAACAGGTTTTTCTGGTTCTTTGCTCCATAAAGACAGTGCTTTTAATTGGTTTTCCTGCAGTAGTTTTTCCTCCCTTGTTTTTTCTAGTATTTCTTCAATCATTTCTTCTGAAATGTTTTCTGTGTGAATTCCCTGTCTTTTTAATGTAGTGAGGCTTTCTAAAAGCAGTACTGCTGTTTTGGTTGGATTGAATCCTTTTTTTGTGAGTTTTTCAAAGAATTTTGCGTGATTGTTTAATTTCATTTTTTCTGCTAATTGTTCTGAGATTTTGTATTTGTTGATGTATTTTATTTTTCTTTGTTCTGGTGTAAGAGGAAGATTTTCTTTTATTTTTTCAAGTGTTTTTTTGTTTATTTTTTTGATCGGAACATCTGTTTCAGGATACATTCTGGCTTTTCCTCCTAATGGTCTGGAGTATTCTGTTGTTCCGTCAGGCAGAGCATTTCTTGTTTCTTCGGGGATTTCGTTTAATGCTGTAATGCTTCTTTGAATTACAGTTTTTAGTGCTTGTTCTGCTTTTATTTTTTCTGCTGAAACCAAAACAAATCCGTCTTGTTCTGAGCAATTTAATTTTTGTTTGGTTTTTTCTGTTTCTTTTTCTGAAATGCCGTATTTTGGCAGTTCATCTGAATGAAAGATTCCTTTTAATCCGGTTTTTGCTTTAACGTATTTTGCGAGTTCTGTTCCGAATCTTTTTTCTTTTTGAAGTTCTTTCCCTATTAATTTTTTGAATTTTGGAAGAAGTATTCCGAACACTTTTTTTCCTTTAATCATTTTGCATTCTGTTTCAGAAAAAATTTCAGTTAATTCAATTGTTTCTTGTTTTTCGAGTTCTTCTTTTGTCAGGTTTCTTTTTGCTAGTTCTGTTTTTAATTCAAGGAGATTAACTTGTCTTTCTGTTTCTTTTTCTATGAATTTGTCTATCATTTCAAGTTCTTGGACTCCTTTTATTTCAATTCTTGCTCCTTTTTCAATTGAAATATTTATGTCCTGCCTTATGCTTCCTAATCCTCTTTTTGTTTTGCAGGTTCTTCTGAATAATTCTCCTATTTTTAATGCAGTTTCTTTTGCTTCTTTTGGGGAATAAATTTCGGGTTCTGTTGCTAATTCAATTAAAGGAATTCCAAGCCTGTCTAATGAATAAATTATTTGGTTGTTTTTTTCGTCTATTTTTTTTGCTGAATCTTCTTCTAATGCTATTGTTTGAATGTTTATTTCTTTTTCTTTTAATTTAATTTTTCCTTTTAATGCTATCATGGCTGTTCTTTGAAAGCCTGATGTATTGCTTCCGTCAATTACTGTTTTTCTCATTATATGAATTGAATCAACTATGTTTGATTCTGCCATTAAAGCTATTTCAAGAACAGTGTTTAATGCTTGTTCGTCTATTTTTTTTGGGGGTTCTTCGTCTAATTCAATTAAACAACAGGAATCATCAAAATATTTGTATACATAATTCTGTTTTTTGTTGAATGCCTCTAAAGCTGCTTTATCAAATTCTCCTAACTCTGATGCCACCGGCCTTAATTTTCTTTTAATTTCTAAATCTGCTTTTTTTTCCATTATTTTTGATGGACAACGGCAGAACAATTTTCCGGTATTAAGCTGTTGGTGTACTTCTAGTCCGGCTTTTAATCCGAGTTCTTTGTAATTTAATTCCATTTAATTACCTTTTTTATAAATAAATGAGATAACTTAATTTAAAAGTTATTTAATTAGTTTTATTTTTGCAGGTAAACTGTGTGGGTTGGAAAAGGAATTGAAATTTTTGCTTTGTTTAGTTCATTGTAGATTTCTTTTGTTAATTCTCTTTCTGTTGACCATACTTCAGTGTAATTGTCGCACCAGAATTTTGCAGTGAAATTTAAAGAAAAGTCTCCCATTGAAAGCATTTCAACTGCAGGTTCTCTTCCTTGTTTTTTTGAAACCATTGGATGATTTTTTATTAAATTAATTATGGTTTTCTGGACTTTTTCTGGTTTGGTTCCATAGCTTACTCCAAATTTTATTTCTCCTCTGCCGAATGAATTTGGTTGAGCATAATTTATTATTTTGCTGTTGGCCATAGTAGAGTTTGGAACAATTATTACTTCGTTTGAATAAGTTCTTACTCTTGTGCTTCTTAATCCAACTTCTTCTATTATTCCTATTTCTCCTGAATCAAGCTTTATTTTGTCTCCTAATTTAATTGATTTGTCTAAAAGAAGGGCTATTCCTCCGAATAAATTTGAAACAGTTTCTTGTGCAGCAAAAGCTAATGCAAGTCCTCCTATTCCTACTCCTGCCAGCAATGCTGTAACATCAAATCCAACTGAATCCAATAACATGATTGTTCCTAGAATTATTATTACTGCTTTGCTTCCTTTTGAGAATAAGGGAACCATTTGGTCGTCAAAAGAACTTTTTGTTTTTTTGGTTAAAGGAATCAAAATTTTGTCTCTGAACGCATCAACAAATCGTATTGCAGTCCAGCCTAAAACAATTATTACTGCTGATTTAAATACTGTTGAAAACAATCCGTTTTGTATTCCAAGATAGTTGGCTGAAATAAATGCTCCAATCAAAAAAATCACTGCAGCAATTGGTTCTTCTATTATGTCAATTAACACGTCATCCAAATCTGTTTTTGTTTTTGCTGTAATTTTTCTTCCTATAGTTTTAAAGAAATAGTATGCAATTTTTCCTAAAGCGTATGCTCCAATTAAAATTGTTAATGCAATCAGAATGTCCTGCAATGAATGCCCTAAAAAAGTCTGTTGAAGTATTTCCAGAACCATTAATTCACCGAAATAATATTCTTTGAATGATTAATCATTTAAATCTTGCTTTTTGAATAAAAAGAATTTTATATGAGTATTTTCTTATTTTTAGTTAACAAATTTTTTTTTGGAGGAACTTTAAATGAAGAAAATAATATTTTTGTTAATTATTCTTTTTTTGACTGTGTCTTTTGTTGGATGCACTGAAGAAAAAAAAGATAAAACAAATGAAGATAAAAATGAAGATAAAAAAGAAAATGAAAATGTGAGCATTGAATTAATTGATTGCGGTTCTGATTCTGAATGCTGGGAAGAAAATTTAAAACAGTGCACTCCTGCAAAATTTGAAACAGGTTTAGGCGATCAAATAAGATTTCTTTTTACAATCAAAGGTTTTGAAGGAAATAAATGCAAAATATATCATTTAGCTGTAAAAAACCCTTCGCCTGATTTTGAGGGAACTTATTATGAATGCTTGATTCCAAATGACAAGCTCACACAGCAGGGTTATGAAGAATGGATTCAGACAAATTTGCTTACTTCCTGTACAGGTACCTATGTGGATGCATCAAAAGATTTAATGGGTCCTTCTGATTGCATGGAAACAGGATTAAGGCCTGGAGTTGGATTCAAGAATGACAGCATTACAGGAGGAAAGCTTGTTAAAGTAACTGAAATTGGAGATAATGATGAAATAACAGTTGACGTTGACGGAACAACAGAAACAATTCAGATTTCAGAGACAAAAACAATTAATGGAATCTCAATCGAAAATATTGTAATTGAAAACGGGATGGCGCAAATAAAACTTTGCAACAGTTAAATAAAAAAAAGCATTAGAAGCCAAACAATTGTTTGGTTTTCTTTTTTTTTTATTCGATATTCACTTGTACTTTTTTGTTTACATCAAATTCTTTTTCTATATCAATTCTTGCCTGAACAAACCATTCGGTCCTGCTTGCACTTCCTGAAAGGAATTGCAAGGCCTGCACTGCTGTTCCAACACTTCCTTCCAGTCCTCTTCCTTTTTGCATGATATCTGTGGACACAAGAATTCAAAGTCATATTATTTTCGGCGTATTCTTTTTTTCCATTTAAAGGCATTTCAAATTTGTGAATAAACTGTTGTTTTGTTTTTGTCTGGTTTCTGTTGTGTTTTCATATTTTAATTCTTATTCCTGAGCCGCCTAATCCAATTGTATTAGAAGAAAAAGTTGTTTTTACTCCTGCAAAAATTACTTTGAGTTGTTTTGCTTTGGCAGGCTTCTTCATTTTCACTTTAACTTTTCCTTTGATTGTCTCTCCGGGCTTGAAATTAAATTTTTCCAGGTTTATTTCAATTTTTTCTTTTCCGAAATAACATGTTTTTTGCTTTTAATCTTTTCTTTTTTTTGTAATCCAAAAACAACTGCAAATAATTTTTTGTTATCCGGTTTTTTTTCTTTAAACCCAAAAGTTTTTCTGTTTCATTTATTCCTTTTTTTGTTCCTTCTAACTCCAAATAAAATCCAATAAAAGGAAGTTCGTCTAACAAAATTTCAGTTGAATTTAATTCAAAACTTTCTCTTTTTTTTTCATAAACAAAAAAAGACTGAAAATTCATTTTTTCCAGTAATTCTTTTGTGCGTTTAAAATTTTTTATTTGTAGTTCGGTTTCTTTTCTTTCTTTGAATTTTCCTTTGGCTTTAACTGGAGATTTAAATGTCAAAGTATTTTTTTTTGCTTTTCTTAACCTTAACAGAAAACCTTTTTTTTTGAATAAAGAATCAGGCAAATCAAAAACTAAATTTAATTCTTTTTCTTTTTTTTTGAATTCAGCTTTTTTTTTCAGATTTTTTTTTATTTTATTTAATTCTTTTTTGTTTTTGATTTTGTGTTTTACTTCGATTTCAATCATTTTAATCCTAGAAATGACTTTAATTTTTTGATTAAATTTTTTTCTTTGTATTCATGTTTATCTGCTTTAAACAAAGTGTTCTGCTCCAGTATAAATGAATCAAAAGGATGATTGTGAATTAATTTTGCTATTTTATGTTTTTTGTGTTCATGGTAATTTAGTTCGCTTAATAATGCCAGTGCTTTAATAGAGCTTTCAAATGAATTTTCTCCTGCTTCATGAAGTAAAGCAGAAACTTCAATTATTTCTGTGTCTGCATTAATTCCTTCTGTAAGCCTTAACGCGTTTTCTCTTACTCTGTATGCGTGCTGTATTTTTTTTGGTTCAAATTCAGTTTTAATGCGTTCTTCTACTTTTGAAACAATTCCCATTTTTTTTTCACTCTCCTGTTTCAAATCCTTTTGCAGTGCTTCTTTTAGTTATTTCTCCTTTAAGGTTTTTTGAAATCATTTTTTTTGCTTCTTCTTTTGAGTAATTTCCTAACAGCCATGCCAGTTTAATGAAAGCTGTTTCTGGAGTCATGTCTTCTGCAGGAATTACCCCTGCATTCAATAAATCTTTTCCTGTTGAATAAACATTCATATTAATTCTTCCATAGAATGCCTGTGATGCCATTACTACAACAGCTTTTTCTGATAATTTTTTTATTTCTTCAAAAATTTTTTTGTTTTCCTGGCTGCCTTTTCCTCCGATTGGAGCATGCCCTAAACCTGTTCCTTCTAAAATTATTCCTTTGAATTCTTTTTTTTGATAGAATTCTAATTGTTTTGCATTGAAGTTTGGATGAATTTTAATTAAAGCAGTTTTTTCTTCCATTTTTGTTTTTAATTTTAATTCTTGTTCTTCTTTTTTTCTTTGATAATCTGTTTTTAGGTATTCTATTTTTTTTGATTCAAAATTTATTCTTGCAACAGGGATATCGTTTATTGTTTTAAATGAATCTCTTCTGCTTGAATGCATTTTTCTGCTTTTTGTTCCTGAAAGAATAACACAGTTGTCATCTGAAGAACTTTCATGCATGCATATTCCTATTCCTGTAAAATCTGTTCTTGCAATAAATTCTGTTGCACAAATTAAGTTCATTGCTGCATCTGATGAACCTCTGTCAGAACTTCTCTGAGAGCCGACTAAAATCACTGGAATATTTAATCCGTCTAACATAAAACTTAGTGCGCTGGCAGTATAATGCAAAGTGTCTGTTCCATGCCCTAAAATTATTCCTTTTGGATTGTTTTCTTTTATTTCTTTTTGTATTTCTTCTGCTATTTTTTTGTAGTCTTCAAATCTCATTTCCTCTGAAAGCAGTTCCATTACATTTTTTGTTTTAATGTTTGCTGTTTCCATTAATTCAGGAATGTTTGTGATTAATTTTTCTTGTTCAATGGCTGGAGAGACTGCTCCTGTTCTGTAATCAATTCTTGATGCAATTGTTCCTCCAGTGCTTAAAATCGAAATTGTTGGCAGGCCGTCAACCTGTATTGTTTTTTTTATTTCTTTTTTTGTTTCTTCTTTTATTTCTCCTGTTTTTTCAATTTTTTTTATTCTGTTTGTTGCTATTCCAATATTGTAGCCTGATTTAAGCTTTAAAGTCAAAGTTTTTTCGTTTTGCGATGGAAGAATTATTCCTGTGTATTCTTCGTTTTCAGTTAAAATTTTTATTTCTTCTTTTTCTTTAAAAGAAAATTTTTCTTTTAATTCCTTTAAATCCATTTTCAATCAGTTAAATAAAAGACAAAAAAGTATTTTAATTAATTCTTTGAATTTAATCAATTAATTCAAATGTAATTCTGTCTCTTTGGCTTCCTTTGTTTTGTCTTCCAAGAATTTTTATTTTTCCTATTTCTTTTGTGTTAGAGACATGGGTTCCTCCGCAAGGGCATTTATCTATTCCGGAAATTTCAATTACTCTTATCTCTTGGATTGCTTCAGGTAGTCTGAAAAACAACACTCTTCTTTTTTCGTCAACTTCACTTAAAACTGTTTTTTTGTCTTTGAAGGAAATTTCAATTGGAATGGCTTTTTCCACTATTTCATTGAATTTTTTTTCATAATCTTTCAGTATTTCTTCATCAAAGCGAATTGGATGAAAATCCATTCTGCTTGAATTTTCTCCAATTTGGTTTCCAACAGTTCTTGCTCCATGCTTGTCTAAAATGAGTGCAGATAAAAGATGCTGGGCGGAATGCATTCTCATATATTTATAGCGCAAACCCCAATCCAAAACTAATTTGACTTCACTGTTTTTTTCCGGTACTTCTCTTTCCAAAAAATGAAGTATTTTTCTGTCTCTTTTTTTTACTTCTTTCACTTTGCTTTCTTTTTCATTCCATTCAGTTTTTCCTTTATCTGAAGGCTGTCCTCCTCCTTCAGGATAAAAAATTGTTTTATCCAATTTAATCCATTTTTCTTGTGGATTGGATTCAATTACTTTTGCTTTTGTTTCTTTCAGATAACAGTCATTTAAATACAATAATTTTGTTTCCATAAACAAACAAAAAAAGAAAATCAATTAATATTTAATCTTTTTCAAATTCAATTGATTTATGAAATTAGCTGGATTGTTTTCAGGAGGAAAAGATTCTTGTTATGCGGTAAACTGGGCAATAGAACAAAAACATGAAATGAAGGCATTAATTTCAATTGTTTCAGAAAACCCTTACAGTTTTATGTTTCATACTCCAAACATTGATTTGACTTTTTTTCAGGGGCAAGCAGCAGGACTGCCGGTTATGTATAAAAAAACTTTGGGTGTTGCTGAAAAAGAATTGGATGACTTGAAGGCTGTATTGTCTGAAGCCAAACAAAAATTTGAATTAGATGGAATTACCACGGGGGCACTGGCTTCTTCTTATCAGAAAAAAAGAATTACATCAATTTGCTTTGATTTAAATTTAAAGTGTTTTTCTCCGTTATGGCAGAAAAACCAGTCTGAATACGTAAAAGAATTAATTCAAAAAAAATTTGAAGTATTGGTTGTAGGGGTTGCAGCAAAAGGCTTGGGAGAAAACTGGCTTGGAAGGATTTTAGATAAAAAAGCTTTAAGTGAATTAATTGATTTGGATAAAAAAATTGGCTTGAATACTGCAGGAGAAGGAGGAGAATATGAAACTTTTGTTTTGGATGCGCCTTTCTTCAAAAAAAAACTTAAGGTAGTTGATTCA
Source organism: uncultured archaeon (assembly GCA_964608675.1). GTDB lineage: Archaea > Iainarchaeota > Iainarchaeia > Iainarchaeales > 1-14-0-10-31-34 > 1-14-0-10-31-34. The sequence continues at coordinate 68,779 of CAZSOZ010000004.1, forward strand.
GTTAAACATTGGAAAAAAACTTCTGGTTTCCTTGAAATAAAAGAATTAAAGTTAGTGAAAAAATAAACAAAGCCGACATTTTTGAATAAGCAGGGCTTTGGATGAATTTAAATCCAAGTATTTCAGCCTGCTTTAAGAAAAACAGTTAAATCTCTTGAAGAAAAAAGAAAAGTCAAGGGAATAAAAATTAAAAGAATTAAACCGAAATAAAATTATTTTTGATTAAACTTTTTCTAAAAGTTTATTTTTTTGCTTTTTTCCAGTCATCCAAAAATTTTTGTATTCCTTTGTCTGTTAAAGGATGCTTAATCATTTTGTCTAATACATTGAAGGGAATTGTTGCTATGTCTGCTCCTGCCTTGGCTGATTCAATTACATGAATTGGATTTCTAATAGATGCAGAAATTAATTCTGCTTCAATTTCAAAGTTTTCAAAGATTTCCATTGTTTCTCTTATTACTTCCATTCCTTTGTTGCCTGCATCATCTAGTCTTCCGACAAAAACACTCACATAGCTTGCTCCTGCTTTTGCTGCCAATAAAGCCTGGTTTGCAGAAAAAATTAAAGTGCAGTTGGTTTTGATTGCTTTCTTTTTTAATTCTTTGATTGCTTTTAATCCTTCTTCGTTCATTGCAACTTTTATTACAATGTTTTTATGTATTTTTGAGTATTCAATTCCTTCTTTTATTATGTCTTCTGCTTTTTCTGCTGTTGCTTCAACGCTTATTGGTCCGTCAACAATTTTTACTATTTCCTGTATTATTTGCTTGAAGGGCTTGTTTTCTTTTGCTATCAGCGAAGGGTTTGTTGTTACGCCGTCAACTATCCCCATTTCATAATATTTTTTGATTTCCTCTATATTTGCTGTATCAATAAAAACCTTCATTTTTTTTCACCTTTTTGAATAAATTTTTAATTGGAAATCATTTTTAATTGTTCTTTTTTTTTGATTTTTTTTTATTCTGTACAATTTGTGCCTTTAGATTGTTCTACTGCATAATTTTTTGTTCCTAATTCAAATTCTTTAAACTGCATTGTGTTTTCCCATTTATTTTTGCATTCAAATGCATACCTGCAGTCAGTACAATAATGTCTTATCTGGCATTCAGTTATTTTGTTTTCCCCCACTGTTTCAGGGTCAATTGTAATGTCTTTTTTTTCTTCGTTTATTCTGCATTCGTATTCTGGTTCTCCGAAAACATTCACTGTAAATTCTTTTTCAATGAAACCAAAATTTAATCCGGTTATTTTTGTTTTAATCATGTATTCTCCTGGAGAATTTAATTGAATTTCCTGCTGTAATTTTTTTGTTTCTTTTGCTTCAATTTTTGTTCTTTCACTGTTTTCGGTTTTAATTTTTTCCTGTTTTTTTGTTCCTTCTTCAAAAAAAGCAATAAATACAGTTGTTTCCATTCTTGCATAATTTTCTGCTGTATTTCCTGTGTTTGTTATAGTGCTTTCAATTTTAAGTTTTTCTGAATTAAAATAAAAATCATTATTGTAAATGAATTTTTCCAGTTTTATTTGAGCAGGAATTTCTCCTAAATATATTTTGCAGAAATAAATTCCCTGCAGTTCTTCGCATCTTGTGCTTACAATTGGATTCATTTCTTCGTTGAATAATGTTTTTTCTTTTGTCCATTCAATTTTTTGTTCGCAGTCAGAGTTTTCCGAACAGCAATAATTGTATGAATTGCATTCAAATTCAATAATTGTGTTTTTTGTTTCAAAATCTTTTTTGGTTAAAAGAATTCCTTTTGAAAATTTTATGTTGTATTTTGCTTTGAATTCCCCTAAATTTTTTTTTGAATGCTCTAACTGGATTTTAATAATGTTTACTGTTTCTTCTTTGGGGAATGCAGCAGAAAAAAGGCTGATTAAAATGAATACAAGGTAAAGCACAACAATAAATCCTATTACTATTTTCATTGCATTCATTTTCTTTTTCTCCTTGTTTTTGTTATTCCTGCTTCTTTTCTGTAAACCAATAAAAGCAGTTTTCTTAAAACATAACTTATTCCAAACACTATAATCAAAAGAACAACTGCTTTATCCCATTCTCCTGATTTAAAAAAATAATCCCTGAATTTCCCTAAATAATCACCGAAAAAAATCATGCCGTATGCAGCTAAAACAAATGCCGTCAAAAAAATTATTGTCCTGAACGAAAAAAGAATTTTTGAATTCATTATTTTATTAAGGCTTTTTTAGTATTAATACTTTTTCTTATTTTTCTTTGGTTATTGTTTTTTGTTTTACGTACATTTTTTTGATTTCTTTTTCGGTTGTTGCTTGTTCTGCTTTTTTGTCTGTCCTTATTGAAATCATTCTGGGAAACCTTAATGCAAGTCCTTTGCCTTCTTTTCTTGCAGTCAAATGAACAGGACTTTTTGTTATTTCATCTGCTCTTATTTCAATAACATATTTTGGTTCCACCCAGTAATCAGGCTTTAATTCTGATTCAACTCTTGCAGGCTTTTTTTTTGAAGAAATTTTTTTAAGCAGTTTTTCTAATTCAACTAATTGTTTTTCGCTTAATCCTGTTCCAATTTTTGCCACACTCTTAAACAGGTCTTCTTTTTCTGCGTACACTGCAGTAAGCAGTGCGCCTAAACCGAATTCAGTTCTTTTTCCTTTTCCAGTATAATATCCTATTATTACGCCGTCGATGGAATCAGTTAATTCTCCTTTATAGCTTCTTTTTAATTTAATCCATGCAAATTTTCTTGCTCCTGCAATATATTTCGCATTCAAATCTTTTGCAATTATTCCTTCAAGTCCTTTTGAAATATTTTCATCAAAGAATTCATCAACTTTTTTTGAGGAATCAGTGTTAATTGATTTTGTTAAGGAAATTATTTTTCCTTGTTGAATTAGTTTTTCAAGTTTTTTTCTTCTTTCAATAAAGGGTTCTTCCATTAAATTTTTTTCTTCAAGCATCATTAAATCAAATACAAACAATTTTAACGGAAATTCTTTTGCTTTGTTTTCTATTCCGTATTTTCTTTTTCTTTGTATTGTAAGCTGAAATGAAAGAAATTCTCCTGTAATTTCATTGAAAGCAATTGCTTCTCCTTCAAAAATTGCTTTTTCTGCTTTAATTTGTTCTTTTATTGCTTTAACTATGTCAGGAAACATTTCAGTCATGTTTTCTGACTGCCTTGAATAAATCCATACTTTGTCTTTGTTTTTATGGCATTGAATTCTGAAACCGTCATATTTTGCTTCTACTGCACATTTTCCTAATTTTTTTATTATTTCTTCTGATGAATTAAGTCTTTCTGCAAGAGTGGGTCTGATTGGAATTCCTGCAGTAATTTGAATTTCCTTTAATCCGTTCAATCCTTTTTTTTTTAAGATTTCTGCAATTGAACCTAAATCAGAATAAATGTTATATTTTTCTTCTATTTTTTCTCTTAATTTTAATTTAATTCTTCTTTTGAATTCTTCTTTCCAGATTTTTTCTTTTATTTTTTTTTCTTTCATTTCTTTTTCTGTTTTTTTTATCCACTCCTGTTTTTGTTTTCCTTCTTCAAGAAGGTTTCCTGCCAATGAATCCATTATTGTTGGATCTCCTATTCCCAGCCTTAAGTTTTCCAGAGGAATTCTTGCAATATATTTTGCTTCTGTTCCTCCTGCAGAATTAAATAATTCTGCCATTAATTTTAGTTTTAGTTCTCTTGAACCTGTTCCTTCTACTCTTGAAATTTTAAGAAAGTTTTCAAAAACCTTGTTTACAGTCAATTGGCTTGAAAATAAAGCCGACTGTTTTTTTTGTTCACAGAATTCTTCTGCAGTTAACCCTAAATCTCCTTTTTCTCTGAATTTTTTTTCTATTTCTTTTTTTGTGAAGCCGGTTGATTTAGCTAAAGCTTCAACCACCATTTTTTCTCCTATTCCGGATTCAATTTTTTCATAATTTGCTCCAAGTTTTCCCTGGCATAAAAAAACAATTTTTTTTATGTTGCTTTCATTTGTTTTTTTTAGTAATTCAGCAAGCAGTTTGGTCATTTCAAGCCTTGAAGGAGTTTTTTCTATTTTATCAAAATAAGCGCTTAATTCTTTGAATTCCATAATAAAAATTACTTCCAATATCTTTAATGCTTTTGCTTTAAAAGCTTTTTTTAATGCTTTTTTATATACTGAAATTTTTTTGGGGCTGTGGTGTAGCCTGGTCTAGCATTGCGGCTTTGGGGCAAACTTTTTTTACAAAAAGTTTGAAAAATGGTTTTTGTTTTTTACAAAAACTTATTTTTTATTAATTTAAAGGTTTGCAAATTAGCCGTTGACCCCGGTTCAAATCCGGGCAGTCCCAATTATTTTTTTTTTAGTTAAATTATTTTTATTTGGCTTAAAATTGGTTCACCGTTTTTTTCTTCAACTAAAATAGGGTAATTTCCTTTTTCAAGTCCTTTTACTGTTATTGTTGTTTTATAACTGCATTCACACGGCCATATTTCTTCAGGAGGAGCTCCAATTGGACCGTAAATAAATTTATCTGAATCAATTGTTTCTTCTTCGTAAACTGTAATTATTCCATCTGGATCCATGTAAGCATTAACGCTTACTTCTGATGCCTTGCAGTATTTTTTTGCATAAAATTCTATTTCAAGTGCATTTTTTTTTACTGAAATTTTTGGTTCTGCATTAATTTCTTCTTCTGTTGGATTTCTTTCATCTGGAACAAAAGCATTATCAATTATTTCCCCTAAACAGCCTGTTGTTTTCATTTCAAAAGTCAAAGGAATATTTTCTTTTGTTGGGTTTTTGTCGTCTGGTTCCGGAAGGGGAGCGTCAGGAACCTGCAAATAAAAATCTTCGGTGTCTTCATAAAATCCCTGGTTTTTTAAGTCTTCAGCTTGAGGTTCAGTTAAAGGAAACTGTGAAACAAGCACTGCAACAACAAGGATTACAGATAAAATTATTCCTGCATAATGCTTTGAATTTAATTCCATGAATAAATTAGAGGAAACTAAGATATAAATTTTTTGGTTTTTTGTTTTTATTGATGATTTCAGATTTAGTGAATTCAACTCAAAAAATAATGAAAGCTTTTCAAAAAAACGATTTAGTTAAGTTAAGGCAGTTAAGCAATAATTTAATTGAACAGGCATCTCTTGAATCAGATGATGTTCTTGCACAGCTTTCTTTGATTTCTTATTCTTTGCAGAAACTTTTATCAAAACCCCACATAATTAAAACAGAGAAATGGAATAAAGTTAAATCCACAATAATGCTTTCTTTAAGCAAAGCAGTAAATCATTTAAAGAAAAAAAATTTAATTGGATTCAAAAAAGAGCTTAATGCTATTTCAGAAAAAGTCTTAGAAGTTGATTCTTCGATGGGCCGTTATATTGCAAACATTTATGAGAAAGCAAAAATAAAGCAGGCTTCAAGAGCTTATGCTTTTGGTTTAAGTTTAATGCAGGCAAGGAATTTGACTGGCGCAGACGAAAAAGAACTGCTTTCTTATATTGGAGCAACAAAAATTCATGAAGAAAAAACCATTAAAGGAATAAAGGAAAGAAAAAAATTATTGGAAGGGATTTTTAGTGAATGAAATAATTTTTGATTCCAGTTCAATTATTTCTGTTTCTCAGAATTGTTTAATGAAAGTACTGGAAAATTTATCCAAAAAAACAAGCAGTTCTTTTATTATTCCTAAAAGCGTGGAATTCGAGTCAGTAATCAGGCCCCTGAAAATAAATAAATTTGAATTAAATGCTCTGAGAATAAAGAAAGCAATTGAATTAGGCTGGCTTAAGACTGAAGAAACTGAAGTGGATTCATCAAAAGTAGAAGCTTTTGCAAACAACATTTTTTTTTCTGAAAACAAGCCGGTAAAAATAATCCACAAAGGAGAAGCAGAAACAATTGCTTTATACAAAAAACTTAATGCTTCAGTTCTTGTAATTGATGAAAGAACTACCAGAATGTTGATTGAAGAACCAAAAAACCTTCAAAAAAAACTGAGGTTCAATTACAAAAAAAACATTAAATTGAATAAAACTAATTTGAATAAATTTTCTTCTTTTACAGGAAAAATCAATATAGTGCGTTCTGCTGAATTAATTGCTGAAGCTTTTGATTTGGATTGTTTTAAAGGAGAATTAGAAAATTCTGCTAAAGCTCTTGAAGCATCTCTTTATGCATTAAAATTCAACGGCTGTTCTGTTTCAATTAAAGAAATAAAAAATTATTTGAATAAAAAATCAAGTGCAGTTAAATGAAGATATCTAAAGTAGTAAAAGAAGATTTTGATGAAATAAGTTGTTTGGTAAAAGAGGAATTTCCTTACACGAAAAAAAAAATGAATTCTGTTGAAAGAAGAATAAAAGATGGAAGCATTATTTTTACTGCACAAGAAAACAATTTTTTTTTGGGTTTTATTGAATTTAAAGTAATTTCTTCTTCTGCAAAACTTTTGGGGCTTGCAGTAAAAAAAGAATTCAGAAAAAAAGGAGCAGGCAAAAAACTTTTTGATTTTCTTATTGATTACTCTAAAAAAAATAATTTGAAAAAAATTTTTCTTTTGGTTAAAGAAGACAACCTTAAAGCAAAAAAACTTTATAAATCAAAAAATTTTATTAAAACAGGTTTTTTACAGAAAAAAATTGAAGGTTCAAAAATAGAAAAAAGGGAATTAAATTTAACTCCTTTTAAGGGGTTAAGTTAAGAATAAATAATTTTTATTACTGCATTAATTATTTTTTTTGGATGTCCTTCCATTTGCATTGCTTCAATTATTTCTTCTTTAGTGTATCTTTTTGAAGGGCCTTCAAGAGAAGAAACAAGTTTTTTTACTTTCTTTTTTTCTTGTTTGGTTAATTCTAGCAAGACTTTTTTGTCTATTTCTTTTCCGCCTACTTTATGAATTAATCCTTTAGTAAAAAATTTTGTTATACTTCCTAACTGCTGTGCTATAGTTAAATTTTCATTTTCTTTCTTTTTTTCTTTTTTGATGGAGTCAGGGTTAACAGGAATCATCCCCTGAAGATTTTCCATTCTTTTTTCTTTATTAAACGGAATTTTTTTTGGTTCAGGTTCTTCATACTCTATTTTTTGAAAAGTTGATTGTGTTTCTTTTTTTTCAGGTTCAACAGAATTTTTGTATTCGCTTTTTTTTTCAGGTTTTTCTAATACAAATGCTTTCAGCAGTTTTTCTTCTTCTGAAAGATTTTTTTCAGGTTTTCGTGTTTCTTTTTCTGCATTTTTTTCAGGCAAAATTTCTTCTGCATTCTTTTTTTCTTTAATTGCTTCTTCTGATTTTCCTTTTTCAAATATTTTTTTGTCTCCAGGGCTTTTTTTTTCGCTTATTTTTTTATATCCTGAAGCAGTTTCTTTTAATTTTTCTAAAATTTTCTTTTTTTCTTCAGGTTCTTCAGGATGCAATGGTTTTTCTTCTATTTTCAGATTCATTGCATTTATTTTGTTTTCTTTTTTTTGTTTTTCTGTTTTATGCCAGTGTCCTTCTCTGAAAGGAATTTTTTTGCTTTTTTCTTTTGTTTCTTTTTTTTCTTCTTTTTTGTCAAGCCATAAGTGTTCCGGTTCTTTGTCTTTTATTATTAGTCCATCAATGTCTTCTTTTTCTAAATCTTTTCCTTTGATTTCTGCTAGTTCATCTCTTAATAACTCCATTTTGCTTTTTTCTTTTTTTATTTTTTCTTTTGTTTTTTTCTGCTGGCTTTCTTGTTTTTCTTCTTGTTCTTTTTTTTCTTTGGTTTCTGGGCTTTTTTTATTTTGTTCTTTTAATTGCCCTGCTTCTTTTTTTCTTTCTCTTAAATCTTTGTCTGATTTAACTAATTTTTCTATTTCTTTTACTGAAGTCATTTCATCACTCTCTATAATAAAGATTAATTGATATATAAAAAGTTTCCTTAATCAAAAAAAAAGTATTGTAAATTAATAAGATTTTGCTATATAAACAATTTTTTCTGCTTTTTTTCCGCACGCAAGACATTTTCCTTCTGATTTTTCTTTGTTTTTAAGTTTTGAGCCTCTGATGCTTGCATTCATTTCTTTTTCAATTTTTTCGGCACATGCTTTTGATTCCATTGAAATTGAACAAAAATGCGCTTTAATTATTTTTCCTTTTTCTATTTCTTTTTTTGCTTTTTCAAGTGAGTCAACTGAAACAATGTTTTCTTTGAATTCTTTTTCTGTTTTTTTCTTTAATTCTTCAAGCTGGTTTTTTCCTTCTCTTAAAATGAATTTACTTAACTCATAAATTTTTTCTTTTGTTTTTTTTTCTGTATCTCTTCTGAAAACCGTTGCTTTTTTTTCTGTTATTTCTTTTTCTCCTAATTCTATTCTGAATGGAACGCCTTTCATTTCCCAAAAATAAAATTTTTCTCCTATGGTTTTGTCAGTTGAATCAATTTCAGTTCTGATTTTATTTTTTCTTAGTTCTTTCATTATTTGTTTTGCTTCACTTAAAACTTTTTGTTTGTTTTTGTCGTTGTAAATTGGAATAATCACTGCTTGTAATGGAGCAACACTAAAAGGAAACACTAATCCTTTGTTGTCTCCGTGTATAGAAATTATTGCTGCAAAAATCCTGCTTACTGCAGGACCATAGCATGTTGTCCAGCAGTATTCTTCTTTGCCTTTTTCGTTTGTAAATTTTACTTCAAATGCTTTTGTAAATGACTGTGAAATAATGTGTGTTGAAGGCAACTGCATTACTTTTCCGTCTGGCATTAATGTGTCTGCAGCAAAAGTGAATTCTGCTCCTGGAAACTTGTCCCATTGAGGTCTTTCTAAAAAAATAAAAGGCAAACCAAAAACATCACCTAAAACTTCTTTTGTTGTCTGCATGTCTTCTTCTGCCTGTTTTAATGCATTTTCTTTTGAATCAAATGCATTGTGTGTTTCAATCCAGTAAAATTCCCTGCTTCTGATAAAAGGTCTTGTAGCTTTTGTTTCATATCTGAAAACTTGTGCTCTTTGATAGGTTTTGAAGGGCAAATCTTTGTAAGAGCGAATCCATAAAGAAAACATTTGATAGAATGCTGTTTCTGAAGTAGGCCTTAAAGCCATTTTTTCTTCTAGTTTTTCTCCTGCGCCTGTTTCTGTTACCCAAAACACTTCTGGAGTAAATCCTTTTACGTGTTCTTTTTCCATTTTAAAATTTTTTTCAGGAATTACAACTGGATACCAGTAAGGTTTGTGGCCTTTTAATTGCAGGGTTTCTTCTAAGTAATCGTACATTTTTTCCATTGCCAGAACACTCCATGGCTGGAAAACAATAAATCCTTTAATATTATAACGCAGGTCGCCTAATTCAGCTTTTTTTACTATTTCGGTGTACCAATTTGAAAAATTTTTTTTCTTGTCAAAATCAAACGTCACTTTTTCTTTTGCCATAACAAAATCACTGTCTTAAACTATTTAAAACAAACATTTTATTTATAATGTATTTAATTACTATATATGAATTCTCTTTTTGAGAAAAATTATAATTCCAGAGAACTTGCAGAAATGTGGACTGATTTTATTGACTGGAATAAAAGAAGAAAAGGAGAAAAAGGCTTTCTGAAAAAAATTTTGCATGAAAATAAGGTTAATTCTGTTTTTGAATCTTCTTTAGGAGATGGCTGTGATTCTATTTATTTAATTAAAGAGGGTTTTGATGTAGTAAGCAATGACCTTGATTTTGAGTTCATCAAGAAAGCTCAAGAAAACGCAAGAAAAGAAAAGGTTAAATTAAATGTAACCAGTTTTGACTGGAGGGAATTAGGAAAGCATTTTGATAAAGAATTTTTTGATGCAGTTTTATGTTTAGGCAATTCTATTACTTATTTATTCAAAAAAGAACACAGGCTTAAAGTATTAAGAGAATTTTATGGCTTGATTAAAAAAGAAGGGGTTCTGGTTATAGATGAAAGAAACTACCAGTATTTTTTAGATAACAGAAAAGAAATTTTGAAAGGAAATTTTAAGTACTCTAAAAATTTTGTTTATTGCGGAGAAACTGTTCGTGCGTTTCCCTTTGAAATAACTGAACAAAAAGTGGTAATGCAATACGTTGATAAAAAAAGAAAAAAGAAAGCTGAACTGGTTTTGTATCCTTTTAAGAGAGGCGAACTGCTTTCTTTATTGAATGAAGCAGGTTTTAATAAAGTTCAGGTTTTTTCTGACTACAAAAAAGGATTTAATTCTGAAGCAGATTTTTATACTTATGTTTGCTCCAAGTGAAGCATGAATTTTTGTATTTCAGTTTTCGTTGATTTTTTTCCATGCTTTTCTTAATGCTTTTCTTATTGGGTGTTTTGTGATTCGGGTTTTTTCTTTTTTTCCGATTATTTTTGTTTTTTTTGTTTTGACAAGTTTTCCTTTTTCATCATATTTTTCTTCTATTTTTTTTGTTCTGTTTTTTCCTCTTAAATTTCTGTCGGTAATTATTTTTTCCCTGCTTTTGGGTTTTCCTGTGTAATCCCACACTGCGTGTTCTTCAAGGTCTCCTCTTATTCTTCTTTTGACAAACCTGTCTTTTGCGTATATGTCTTGTTTAACAGAATTGCGAACAATTCTTCTTATTGGCCCTTCAGCTAATTTTGCTTTTCTCATTTTTTTTCTGCTTAATTTTTTTAAAGGCATATTAAAATCAATAAATTAAAAGAATTAGATGTTTAAATTTGTTTCTATTCACAAAAAAAAAACAGAATGAAATTAAGTGTAGGCGCAGGAGCGTAAGGTCGTGCTAGCATTATTTTGTGTGTACAGGCATCCGCTGACTAAACCGCGAATTGGGGCCGCCGAGATTTGAACTCGAGCCACAAGCTCCCCGAGCTTGGATCCTAACCAGACTAGACTACGGCCCCAAAAAACTATTTTTTTTCTAAAACTTGTTCATAAAATTTTTCCAGTTCGTTTGCTCTTTTTTCTTTTGAGTTTTTTCTGGCTGTTTCAACTGCATTAGTTGAAAGTTTTTCGTATAATTTTTTGTTTGAAAATAATTTATTTATTTTTTCTTTTGCTTCTCTTGCATTAAAGGGTTCAAATAAAAATCCATTAATTCCTTCTTTGATTGTTTCTGGTACTGCCATTTTGTCTGCTCCAATGCACGGCATTCCTGTTGACATTGCTTCGGCAATAGTTAATCCTTGTGTTTCCATTGTTGCAGCAGTGACAAAAACATTTGATTCAGCAACTTTTTTTACTAAGTCTTTTCCTTTTAATGCTCCGTTAAATTCAATTCTTTTTTCTAGTCCTTTTTCTTCTGCTTTTTTTTTGAGTTTTTGTATTGCTGGACCTGAACCTATTATTGTAAGCAAAGCATTTTTTTCCAGCAATGAAAGAACCTCAATTAAAACTTCAATGTTTTTTTCAAATGAAATTCTTCCAAAATACACTAATTTTTTTTGCTTTAAGTTTTTATTGCATTTAATTGAATTAAATAATTCAAAGTTTATTCCGTTTGGCAAAACTTTAATGTTTTTTACTTCGTTTTTTTCTAATTCTTTTGCAGACTGTTTTGTTGGGGTGGTAATTAAATCGCATTTATTGTAAAACAGTTTTGTGTAAAACCAGACTCCTTTTTTTGCTATTCTGCTTTCTTTCATGAAAGGAATCGGCAAATACATCATGAAGTCTGGTAGATAAGTATGATATGTGCCTATAACTTTTTTTTTGAGTTTTTTTCCTGAATTTAATCCTATCCAGCCCACTGAAAAAGGAGTGTGGCAGTGAATTATATCTGGATTAAATTCTTTTAGTTTTTTTTGTGCTTCAAAAGAAAAAATTGAACTTATTCTGTATTCTTTGTAGGTAGGCAGAGAAAAACTTGGAATCCAAAACACATTAAATTTTGTTTTTGTTTTTTCTTTTGGTTTTGGAGCAAAAATAAGTATTTTGTGTCCTTTTTTTTTAAGTTCTTCTGCAAAATTTTCTATTGAAATTGTTACTCCGTTTATTTGAGGCCAGTATGAATCAGTAAAAAAAGCTATTTTCATGCAGAATTATTGAATTTAACTTCTTTAAATGTTTTCTATCTGACTCCTTCGTATTTTCTGCTTGCTTTTCCAAATAAATGAAAATTTAATGCGTTTTTTAAATGAAAAAAAATATAGTAAAAATAACCCCATTTTTTTACTCTTCTTGCAGAAACTTTTACTTCACTTTTTGGATTCCATTTAATTTTTCCTGTTTTTTTGAGCCGGTTAAATAAATCCAGGTCTTCGCAGGTAACAAAGGTTGTGTCAAACCCGTTTATTTTTTCAAATGCAGTTTTTTTTACTGAAAGATTTGAACCCACTGCATTATGCATTCCAATTAAAGAAAAAAGCCATAAAAAGAAAGGCATTATTATTTTGCTTGTTTTTTTTTCTATTCCGCTTACATCTGAAAAGTAAACGCTGCCATATTGTCCTACTGTTTCAGGGTTTTTTTCAAAGAAACTGTAGTTTTCGTGAACCCAGTTTTCTGGAACAATTGCATCTGCGTCAGTAAACAATAAATATTTTCCTTTTGATATTTTTGCTCCTGCCTGCCTTTCAGCTGAAATTCTTCTCTTTTTTTCTATTATAATTCTTGCTCCAAGGCTTTCTGCTATTTCTGCTGTTTTGTCTTCGCTGTTTCCGTCTGCTACAATCACTTCATATTTTCCGTGAAATTTTTGTGCATTAATTGATTTCAAACACTGTTCGATTCTTTTCTCTTCGTTCAACGTACAGACAATAACTGATACATCTATTTCATTCATTTTATCTTTTAATAAAAAAGCAGAACTAGAATAAAAGCTTTTGTTTGTTTTTTGTTAGCCATAAGCAAAGCGAAATAGTATGCTTTTGGTTGTCATTGTCAGCTGACACCAGCGCACGATTTTTAATCGTGTTAATATGCTTTTACGGCATGCACTGTTGTTTACAGAAAGAATTGCGAATGGGGACACTGGGAGTCGAACCCAGATTGCTTGGTTTCCGCCATGCCTTTTTCGAAAAAAGACAAGTTGCCAAAAAGGTTCGCTGAAGCGAACGCCGTGCAAAGCAATGTCTTTTTTTTTGATACAATTTTTTTCCGAAAAAAGTTGTCTGGAGCCAAGCGGGATAGCCATTACCCTATGTCCCCGAACTGTTCGCTTAGTTCACATGCGTGCACTATTTTCGCTGCGTTTGATGCAGTTGCAATTAAAAAAAGTACTTGGAAAAGTTAATAAATGATTAGAGTATATTTTAATAGATTGAAGGGATTTAAATGAGGAAGTTGGAGGTATTGTTTTGTTTGCTTTTATTCAGCGGTTTTGCTTATAGTTTGTCGTCTGCTGAAGTAACTAATTTTTTTCGTTCTGAATCTCATTTTTTGGAGTCTAATCAGTCTTTTAGTGAAACCCCTTTTTTTGTTGAGCATAAAGGAAAAAATTATTGGGTTGTTGTTTTGATTTCAGAGAATACTCCAACTGGTTTTGTGGCTGTTCCTTCTGATAAAAAAGAGGTTGTTGAATCTAATTCAGTTAACAGAAATTTGTTTCGTACAGCTTATATTTTGTATTCTGTTAATTCTTATAAATCTAATTCCCGGTGGATTTTTTCTAATTCAAATAAAGGAAAATTTAATACTTTATCCATACTTTTATCTGCTGATGTTCCGTTTAAATTGAATTCAATTAAAGAAGGAACATCTGATTCTGAAATAAAAAATAAAGTGAATTTAATGCTTTCAATGCTGGATTTATTATCAGAAAAATCAAGTGAAATTGAATCTGCTTTTGGTTCTGCGATTCAGTTTGAATTAAATTTTGTTTCCAGTCCTGATTCTTCTGATGCTGATGTTTTAAGAAGCAGGTATGAAAACGTGTTTTCTTTGCTTCAGGAATTCAAGGAATTGAAATTGAATTATTCTTTGCAGGCAATTGAATTAAAGAAATTGATTTCGGAATCTGATTTAACTCCTAATGAAAAACAGCAGTTTTTGAATCTTGCTTCTGAGCCCCAGCAGTTGAATTCAATTGATTCAATTTTTTCTTTGTCTGCTGACACCCAGCAGAGAGTTGATGAAATTTTTTCTGCTGTTAATGCTAAAGTTAATTCTTGGGTTGATAATGTTTTTGTTATGATTGAAAGAAATAATGCTTTTGAAGAAATTTACGGGCAGGATTCTGCTTTTTATTCTAAAACAAAAAATAATTTTTACAGTTTGAATGATGCTTATTCTTATATAACTGATGAAGATAATTCGATTTTTTGGAAAGAGCAGGGGAGGCTTTCTTCTTTTAAAAAAAATTTTTCTGAAGCAGAGAAAGCTTTTGAACAAAAGAGTTATTCAAGAAGTATTTCTTTTGCGGAAAAAGCTAAAGCTGATGCAATTGCTGTAATTAATGCAGGTTTTTATGAATCAGAAAATTTTTTAACTAAAAATTTGAGCGTAATTATTTTGGGTTTGGTTGCATTGCTTGTTTTGCTGATTTTGTTTAACAATAGAAAAAAATTTTTTAAGCCTGCAGAAGAATCCAAACAAGAATTCAAATTTTAGGTTTTTTTTTGCACGAAAGACTTTTAAATGAGAAAAGAGTATATTTATATGATTTTTTATGGGGGCTGAAAAGGTTTCTTTGAATGTTGAAAACATTTCTAATAATATTAAGAACATTTTTTCTAAGAATGCAGGGGAATCAGATGAAGCCCGAAGCAGAAAATATGATTTTTTTCTTCAGAAAATGGATTCTTTGGAATCAAAATTAAAGGAATTAGAGCAGGTTTCTTCTGTTGGTTTGCCTTTGTCTGAAGCAAGGGACAATCTTGACAGACTGAAAAGCATTGAGGAACAAAATAATAGAACTGAATCAAAACTTAATTTGTATATTGCTAAAGTTCGTGAATTAAAGAGTTCAATTGAAGCATTAAAGGATTTATCTGGACAAAAGGTTACGGCTTCCCAGCTTAATTTTTTGGATGAAAAAGTAAAAGGGCTTGAAGAATTAAGTGATGAAATACAAAAATCAAAAACAAAAGAAGTTTTGATTCAAGTAATTGAAATTCTTGAAAAGCTTGATAAAAGGGTTGTGGAATTAGAGAAAAAAACAGGAGAGCTTGTTACTAAGGAACGTTCTTTTTCTTCTTCAGTGAATTCAGATTATTCTGATTTTGATAAAACTGATTATGTTTCTGAAGAAAATTCATCAGAAAACAAGAGTTTTTTTGACAAACTTTTTCACAGGTGATTGATTGGTTTTTCTTGAAGAAGAAAAAGCAAAAACTTGGGATACTTCAAAACAGGAATTTGTTTTTTTGAAAAAAAAAGCTGATTTGCTTGAATTAGAGAGACAGCGTTATTTGGTCAGCCAGATGAATCAGATTGAACAGAGAATCGGAATGATTAAAGGTTATTTTTCCGGTGAAGAATATTTTGGAGAATCTGCTTTTGTTGTAAAAAAACTTGATGAACTTGAAAGGAAATCTAAATTGTTTTCTGTACGTCCTGAATTATTTAATTTTTATGTTGAGGAAGCCACAGGAAAACAGAAAAAAATAAAGGCTTCTTTGAATAATTTTGTTTCTTTTTCTGATGTCCAGGGTTTGCTTGAAAGAATTGCTTCGATTGTTGCTTTGTATGGAATTATTACTGGAGGCAAAGTTAAGGGCCTTCTTTCAAATGTTTTGAAGAGAATTGAAGGCCTTCAAAAGAGAGCTCAGAATGTAGAGGAAACAATGAAGAGAATTGAAAGCAAGTCATTTAAAAAAATGGTTGATGAAGTAAAAGGGGATTTAAATGAAGTATAAAATAAGGGATTGTTCTAATTGTAATGGATTGAATGACCTTTCTTTTAAGCAGTGTTTTGATTGTGTTAAGCCTTCTCCTGATTTGGATTTAATTATTTTTAAAAACAAGACTTTTACTAAACAGCATTACCTTAAAGATAACAGGTTTGTTGTTTATCCTTTTTTTGTTGATGTTTTAATTAAACCGGTTGATAAAAAAGCAAAAATTTTGTCTTCTTATAAAATAAAGGATGCAACAGTTAATGTTGTTGAATTAAAGGATACTATTCAGCCTGTTTATTCTTTAGGCGTAGAGTATCTTGAAAAAAATTTTAATGAATTAATTGATTTAAGAAAGGAATTTGAGAAAGGAGAATTTTCAAGTGATTTGCTTAAAATCTGGATTAAACAGCATGGTGTTTTGGATTATCTTTTATCTGACCCCAAAATTCAGGAAATTAATATTAATCCCCCTGAATTCCAGACTCCTTTTACTGTTGTTCATGAAGAATTTGATGAATGTAGGACAAATATTTTTCCAAGCATTGATTTTTTGAATTATTTGTCTACTTATTTGAAGATTGAATCAGGAAGGCCTTTGAATAAATCTCAGCCTCAATTGGATGGAGAATTGTTTGTTGAAAATCAAAGAGCAAGGGTTGCAGCAGTAGTGGAGCCTTTTTCTGTTCATGGAATAGGTTATAGTATTAGAAAGCATAGAGAAAAACCTTGGACTTTGCCTTTGTTTATTGATAACAATACTGTTTCTCCTGTTTTTGCGGGTTTAATGTCTTTTGTTTTAACTCATGGAAGAACTTTTGTGGTTGCAGGCCCCAGAGGATCGGGGAAAACTGCAATGCTTGGTTCTGTTATAAGTGAAATTCTCCCTAAATATAGAATTATTACTATTGAAGACACAAAAGAGCTTCCGGTTGATTTCTATAAAAATTTGGGTTATGATTTGTTGTCTCTTAAAGTAAGGTCTGCTTTAATGGATAAAGGTCTTGAAATTCCTTATGATCGTGGATTAAGAACTTCTTTGAGACTTGGGGATTCTTTTTTGATGGTTGGAGAAATCAGAAGCAAGGAAGCAAAAGTTTTGTATGAAGCAATGCGTGTAGGAGCTTTATCTCATTCTGTTGGAGGAACAATTCATGCTGATACTCCTTATGGTGTTTTTGACAGGGTTGTAAATGATTTGGGTGTTCCAAAAGGTTCATTTAAGGTAACTGATTTTATTATTATTGAAAACCAGATTAAGAGTGCTGCAGGCCTTCATAGAAAAAGAAGAATTTTAAAGGTAGTTGAAGTTTTAAAGGATTGGAAAGACGAACCGGTTTTTCAGGAATTAATGGTTTATAATCCTAAAACTGATTTGCTTGAACCAACAAGTGTTTTGTTGGAAGGAAAATCTGTTGTAATTAATGATGTTATTTCAAGAGTTAAAGGTTATTCAAAGCCTGCGGATGCAGTTAATGATATTATGTTAAGGGCTTGGGCTAAAGAACTTCACGTTAAATTAAGCGAGGGAATAAAAGATAAAATGGAGGCTGATTTTAATTTGAGGCTGAATGTTTCTTTCAGTAAACTCTTTGAAGAAATTGAACCCATTAAAAGCGATAAAAAAACTGAGGAATTCAAAAAAGAGTTTGAAAAGATTGCTACAAGTATACTTAAATTATAATGATTGAGAAATGATTTTTCATGTATTTTGAATTTATTTATTTGCTGGGAAAAAAATTCAGGTTTTTTCCTAAAATTAAGAGTTTGGACAGAAAGTTTTCTTTGGTTGAATTTCCTTTTTCTTCTTCAGAGGTTTTATCTGGTGCACTTTTAGTTCTTTTTATTTCGCTTTTTGTTTCAATTATTTTTTTTGCTGTTCTTCCTTTTTTGGGTTATGTTTTTTTGCTTGCAGGAGTCATTGTTTCTTTTAGTGCTTATGTTTTTGCTTCCGGAATTTTTCCTGCTCAAAGAACAATTGAATTAAAAAATCAAATGCTTGAAGCCCTGTTGCAAATGTCTAATTATATTTCGCTTAATTCAAGTTTTGAGTCTGCTTTTTTTAATGCAGGCGATTCTTTGGCAGGAACACTAAAAAAACAGTTTGATGACATTAAAATAAAAATAAGAAAAAAGGAATTTCATACTTTAGGAGAAGCTTTTGAGAAATATATTCCTGTTTGGATGGAATTGAATCCGTCTTTTGTTAAAGGCTTGAATTTGCTTCAAACGGCTTCTATTGCAAGAGAGGAAGAAAAAGATGAAATTATTGAAGAAGTAATTGAAACTGTTTTGCAGGAATATTATTCTAGCGGAAAAAGGTCAACTGAAAAGCTTTCAAATCAGACTTCTTCTTTGCTTTCTATTGGGGTTATGATGCCTTTAATGTCTTTGATTTTACTGCCTTTGGTTACAATTTTTTTGCCGAATTTTTCTAATTTAATGTTTCTGGCTTTTTTTTATAATGTTCTTGTTCCTGCTTTGCTTTTATTGATGGCAATGAATTTTGCCCAGAATAGAATTCAGGTTTCTGGAATTAATTTGTCTGAAAGCCCTAAATATAAGCCTGTTCCTAAAATTTTTTTTGTTTTGCCTTTTTTAATTGCATTAATTTTTTTAGTTCCTATGATTCTGCATTTGCTTTCAATTGACTTGAGTTCAAGTGAAACCATTGCAAGAGAATTTACTCTTTCTTCTATTTTTACTATTTGGCTGGGTTTGTTTGGAGTCTTTATTGCAATTGAATCTTTTTTGTTTGTTTATGTTAAAATGAATGAAAAATTATGGAATGAAATAAATGAAATGGAAAAAGATTTGCCTCATTTGCTTCAAATTATTTCAAGTTATTTGTCTTTGAATCGTTCTCTTGAAAGCGTGATAAAAGATATTATTGAGGACTACAAAAACCATGGTTTTGGAAAGCACCCTACAGTTAAAATGCTTTCTTTTATTAAGAATTCTTTATTTAATTTAAAGAAAGGAATTCATAAAATTATTTCAGAGGATTTAAGGAAGGTTGCTTCAAGCAAAAAAATTTCAGAGGTTTTAACAAGAATTTCTGTTTTTACTACTGTTGACCAGCAGTCTGCTGCAAAATCAGCTAAAATGGTTAGAAGCCAGCAATTAAATGTAAATAAATTAGATGAATACATTCAGACTCTTTTGGCTGAAACAATTTCTGTTGTAAGTATTTCAGTTAACATGCTTGCACCTTTGCTTTCAAGCACTGCTATAATAATGTCTATGGCTATTGTAATGTCTCTTGAATTCATTAAAGGTCAAATAAATAAAATTTTATTAAGTATTGGTTCTACTCCCACTGAACTTCAGTTAGTTAATCTTGAAAGCATTATTCCACCTACTTCTTTGATGGTGGTAGTGGGTTTTTTCTTTTTAGAAATCACTATTATTTTGTCTGTTTTTCTTTCTAATATTGAGTCAGGAACAGACAAGTTTTTGATTGCAAAAACAATTATGAAAAGTTTGTTTACTGCTTTTCTAATTTTTTCTGTTTTATTGTTTTTTGGTCATATTCTTTTTACTGAAATAGTGTTTAAGGAAGTTACAATCGGAGGAATTGTCTGATGAACAGAACTATTGTTATTTTGGTTGAATTTGTTATTGCAGTTGCTGCTTTGGCTGTAATGCTTTTTTATGTAATGGGGGCTGTTTCTTAATGGAATCACTTGAATTAGTTTTTTTTCTTTTTTTTGCAGTCATTTGTTCTTCTTTTATTATTATTTTTTTGACGGGTTTTGATTTTGTTGGATTAAATGATTTTGTGGCAAACATGTTTTCTCCTGAAAACCAGAAACCTGACTTAAAGGAAGTTGATTTGTATGGTTTTGCTGAAGTTTCTTATGACTGCTGGTCTTCTTGTGGTTTTGGAGCAGAAGACAAAAATTGTTTTTCGGTTTTTTTGAAGTCTGATGAATATGATTCTGTTTCAAAAGAAACAATTGAATCTTTTTTTCAGAAAATTAATTTATGTAGTGACTGCAATATTTTAATGGAAAACGAAATTTTTCTTCCAAGAATTGTTTCAGTTAAATGCTGGAATCATGCATTAAAAATTGAATAAAACAAATGCAAACAAATATAAATTACTATAACCTCATAATTAATGATTTAAAATGGAAATGCCAATTAATGTAGTTATAACTTTGTTTGTGGGTTTGCTGGTTGGAGGCTTAATTGTTTTTTTTGCTCAAAACATTGTTTTTTCTTCTGAACAGCAGTTTATTGAATTTTTAGATGAAGAAGAAAACGGTTTTTTTGATTTAAAGGAAATTACTGAAAGCCAAATTGGTTTTTTGGTTAAATCTTGTTATGAAAAAAGTTTTGGAGAATCTTTAGATAATGAATTGTGTTATATTGTTCACGGGGAATCCCCTGCTTTTTTGGATTCAGATAAAGTTTTTGAGTTTTCAGGGGTTGAAGCAGAGGTTTCAAATGAAACCTCAAAGTTTTTTTTAATTGAATGGAATGCTAAAGAAAATATTGTGGAGGTTACAACATGAAGTCAAAGGGAATGGAAATGGCAATACAAATTTTTATTGTTTTGTTTGTTTTGCTTGCTGTTTCAATGTTAGTTTTACAGCTTGTTTCAGAACAGTTTTCTGAAAGAGGCCAGGATTTAGAGGAACAAATAAAAAAAGATGAACTTAAAAGGCAGGTAAACAATGCAAAAAGCGAGTGCAGGCAGTTATGTAATGGAAATTCAATGGAAGACCACGTAAAATTTTGCATTAAAAATTTTGATTTAACTCCTTCAGGAACAATTTCTTATAATGAAAAAGAAGACATTCTTCCAGGATTTGGAGTGTGTACAGATCAAGTTTACTGCGCTCAATTGATTACTGATTGTTCTATGGGTGCTTCAAAGCTTACTATGGAATCCTGTAAAGAAATAATTTGTAATCATTGGGGTGATTTTGGAATTGAAGAACCGGCATTAAGCAGTAAATTAAGGGAATTTGTTCAGCCTGGAGATTGTTTCAGCAAACTCAGCGAAGAAGAAAAACAAAGCCATTGGTTTAATGTTTTTTATGGCATAACAGACTCTTCTGAATTAAGTTGTTCCTAAAAAAAAGGGATTGATTTGAATGGAACAGACAGTGTGGTTTTATGTAGGCGTGCTTGCAACCTTTATTGCTCTTGCAGGCATTGCTTCTGTTTTTCTTTTGAATGTAGATGAAAAAAAGGAAGCAGAATTGAATACTGCAATACAAAAATTCAAGCAAAAAGCTTCTTTTGTATGCAGTTCTGATGAACAAACTTTAATTAGTGAAATGATTTTAATTCCAAGCGGTTCCAGTTTTTTTTCTCAGGAAAATTCTATTTGTTTTGTTTTTAATAAAGAAAAAAAATGTGAATTAATTAATTGTCCTGTTTTAATGGAGGAATTAAATTTAACTGACGAAAAAATAATTAAAACTTATGATTTTCATGAATTTTCTTGTTATTTTGAGAAATCAAGGGAGGGTGTAATAATTGAATGCCGCGGCTAGTTCTTCCGGAGAACTAATTTTGTGGTTTGGAACCTTTCTTGCAGTATTAATTCTTGCTTTTTTTTATTTGGATTCTTTTTCTTTTTTTAGCAGGCCTTTTGAAATGGTTTCTCAGGATGTTGATGGAATTGTTTCTTTATCCAATGAAGCATGCAGTGTTTTTGAGTTTTCTGCTTTATATAATCCTGTTGTAGAAGAGGGAATTTTTTTTGTTGATGACAAAAATGTTTGCATTATTTCTGATGAAATTCAGTTATGCAAAAACACTTTATGCAGTTTTGTTGAAAAAAAAGAATTTAATTTAAAGAAAGTAAAATTTTTGAATATTTTAAAAGAAAAAAATTCAGAGGGAATTAATGTTGAAGCAGAAAATATTTAATGAAAAAGGAATTTATTCAGTTACCACTAATTTTATGTTGATTGTAATTTTGGTTGTTTCTTTTTTGTTTTTGATTTCTTTTGGAGCAGAATCTTTTTCAAGGCAGAAAGAATTTTCTGAATCTTCTGATTATTTAAAGGAATCATTTTCTTTAAAAGAACAGGTTGTTTTGTGTACAGGAAAATTAACTCATGAAAAACTAAATGAATTTGAAGAAGATGTTTGTTTGAATGAAAAAATTAAGGGCTTTAAAATAGAATCCCTTGATTTTTTTGACTGCAAAAAAGAAGAATGGTTTTTTGGAGAAAACGATTCCTGTAATAAAAAAATTTCTTTTTATTTGAATATTTATGAAAAAAAAACTTGTTTGGGGAGAATTATTTTATGTATTTAAGGTGATTTAATGAGTGCGGTTTCAAATGTTTTTTCTGCAGTAATAATTTCTGTTTTAGTGCTTTTTGCGGTTTTAGTGGTGCAAATAAATGAAGCTGATTATTTTGCTTCACAGTTTAAGTCTAATGAAACCTCTTTTTTTCAGAAGAAAGCTGAATCTGATTTGGATGCTGTTTTATTTGTCTCTGAACCAAATTCAAATCTTTCTTTAATTGAATTGATTTCAAGCATGGTTTATTACAGAAAAAAAAATTTTGATTTTGGAGAAGACAGGTATTTTAATGCAGATAAAACTGTTGAAAGCGTTTTTGATTCTGTTTTTGGAAAAGAAAATTATTTTTTGAAAGCAGAACATAAATTAAGCAGAGTTAGATTGTTTTTTTTGATTGATGGAAGCAGGTCAATGCAGGATGACGTTCAAAAAATTTCTTCGGTTTTGCCTTCTATTGAATCAATTCTTGAAAAACAGGACGTTGAAGTGCAAACAAAAATTTTTATTGGCAAGAATGCAATTGATTGCAGTAATTTTTTTGGTTATGAATGTCAGGAAATAGATGAAGTTTTTCTTTATCAAGGATTCCCTGAATTAGTTGGTTTGCTTGGACACGAATATGGCGGAGGCCCTTATGCTTTAAAAGGAGATTTTTATGAGGATTGGGCTTCAATGGCTTTGTTTGCTTCAGTTAATTCAGAGAAAACAAGTATTTCTGAAGGAGTAGTCACTTTGATTTTTCCTGTAAGTGATGAACTTTCAACAGGAAGTGAAGCAGATTATTGTTATGAAAATTTTAGAAGATACGGCTTTAATTCTAAAACTGAATGCATGGTTTGCAGTACTGATTCAGGTTATGAAAGATCAAAAAAAACAATTGATTTTGCTTTAAAGGAAATGGATTCTTTTGATTATCTTGTTTTTCCTGTTATTGTAAGTGGATGTGGGATTCCTGAAGAAATCTGGAAAACAACCGGAAGCTGTGGCAACGAAAATTGTGATGGATGCATAGTTGGAGAAGATAATACTGCTTGTTATCATCCGGAGGTTTTTAATGATTCAAGTGAATCAATTAAAGGGCACATGGAATATTTTTCAAAAGAAAAAAACGGAGAAGAAAATTTTTTTGTTGTTGATTTATCTCAAGGGTATTCAGAAGAAATTTTAAAACAACAGCTTCTTTCTGTTTTAAACAATCATGTTTTTTTTTCTTTTGAATCCGGAACATTTAAGCCTGAAGAAGAAAGAATTTCAGTTAAAAGGGTTCTTCCTTTAAGAGGAAGAACAGTTTCTGAGTTAACGTTTTGGGCTTATACTGAAAGAGAGCATTATTTTTTGGGTTCTCCTGAATCTTTTTTTGGAGATAAACCTGTTGCAGTAATTGACTTAATTAAGGATTCAAATCCTTATTTAATTTATGCTGACGGAAGCTCTTCTTTTGATCCTTCGGGAGGAGAACTTTTGTTTGAATGGAAACTTGACGGAGAATTGATTTCAACAGAAGAATCTTTTGAAAAGCTTTTTTCTGAAGGAGATGAAGGCATTCATGAATTTTATTTAACTGTAATTAATTCAGAAGAATTTGATGCTAGTGCATTAAAATCAATTTGTGTTGGCTCTGAAAGTTTTTGTGAGGAACAGGAAAAAAAGAAATTTTTTGTTGTTCCAATTGAATTTTCTTTAGAGGATTCTGTTTTTCAGGAATTTTCTGAAAGGCATTGGAATAATTTTGTTTCAAATATTTTGTGTTCTGATAAAATTGAAAAAATTTTATTGATGCCTGATGACTTTGATTCAGGAAAAGGATGCACTTCAAATTTACTCCGTGAATGCATTCAAACTCCAAGTCAAGCACAAGAAATTTTAAATAAAATTGATGATTGTGTTCAGCTTGCAGGCTATTCTGTTTCACAGAATGACAGAATTTTTGGGATTACTTCTCAGGATATTTCTGTAAGAATGCAGAATGGTTGTTCGAATGCAGTTGCAGGATATACAATGGGAATAGGAACAGAAAATACAGTGTTATCTGAATACAATTTTGTTGAAACAAGCACGCATGAAATAGGGCATACTTTTGGATTGTGTGAAGAATATAGTTTGAGTTCTTGGATTGCACAAAATAAAGTCAGTTCTTTTGGTGAATGCAAGAATGATTATCCTTTGGAATGCAAAGAATTTAATCAAGAGTTATGCGATAATGATGGAGTGTGTGATTATTATGGTTTTCCTCAAAGAAACGGAAATCCGGAAACTTGTTTAACTTGTCCTAATCCTCCTTTTGACTGTGTTTCTGCTGGAAGCTCTTGTGGAAATGAAAGATGTGATTCTGGAGAAAACGTAGGAAACTGTCCTCAGGATTGTTTTGGAATAGATTGTTTTGGAACAACTCTTTCTGATGGAATGCATTCAGTTATGGGGCCTGCGGGAATTGACGGCGAAATCGACGGATTTAATTTAATAAGTGGATATGAAGAAAAAGGAAAAGATCATATTAATGAATTAATTTGCGAGGGTAATTAAATGAAAAAAATTTTGATTTTGGTTTTTTTTGTTTTGTTTGTTTCTTTTGTTTCTGCTGAAAAAATACTTGAAATGCAAATACTTTTTGAAAAATCTGGAAAAATTTCAGTTGATTCTGTAAGAATAATTCAGGGGTTTTCTGACAAAAAAAATGAATCAGGGCAGTTTACTGTAAAATTGCTGGATGAAGAAAAAAATAAAGTTTATGAAAACAGGATTTTTGTTTCTTTTTATTCTCCTGGTTTGTTTGGTGAATTAAATGAAGTAATGCAGACAATAAAAATTCCTTTAAGAGGAAAAGAAAAAATTGTTTTAATTGAATTTGAAGAAAAACAAGTTTTTTTTGAAGAAATTTTTGTTCTTGTATGCAACAAAAATGGAATATGCGATGAAAAAGAAACTTTTTTAGGCTGTCCTGATGACTGTCCTTTAAGCGAAAAAGATGGTTTTTGTTTGAATCAGCTTGATGGAATTTGTGATCCTGACTGCTTAAAAGGAGTTGACTCTGATTGCACTGAAAAATTTGAAGAAGACCTGAAAGACCCTGAAAAAAAACCAGAATCTGTAAATCTTATTTTTTTGGTTTTAGTTTTAGGAGGTATTTTGATTTTGGTTTTTTTGTTTTTTTATTTAAGAATTCAGTCAAAAACAAAGCTTTAATAATAAAGAAACTTTATTTATGGTAGAGGTAAATTAAATGGTTTTTTCTGCAAAAGGAAATGCGTTGGTTTCAATTATTGCAGCTGTATTAATTTTAGCTACAGTTGTTGTTATGGTTTCTTATTTTTTTCCTTTTATGCCGGATAACTCGGATTCAAGCCAAAAAATACAAAATGAAACAAATTATGTAGTGAAAAAATCAATTCTTGTTTCTTTGGATGATTTCATGAGAAAAGGTTTTTCAAAAAACCCTGTTTGGTATTATAATAATCCTTCTCCTCCTCTGCTTCCTGAATTGACTGCTGATTTGAATGAACAGCTTAACTCTGATTTGAATTCTTTTTTGGAGGAATTAACGGAAAAAAGAAATTATTTTTTTGGGGAAAACATTTTGCTTGAAGTTAAAGCTGATTTTACTGATACTTCTGAATTAAATGAAATACTTGCGGAAATTGATTCTCTTCCAGATGATTTTATAGAAATAGAATTAAATGATTTTTTAGTCAGTTCTTTAAGCAGGGATAAAAATAAAACTCTTGATTTAAGTGAAGAAAAAATTTTTGCTTTAAGGACTTGGTTTTTGTATAAAAAAATGTTTTTTTGGACAAAAGAACTTAATTTGTCTGAAGAAGCATGCAATTCAATTGAAAAAAATAGTGTCTGTAATTTAAGTTATTGCTGGTGTGGAAACACTACTACTGAAATGATTTCTGATTCAACTTTATTCAGGCATGCGAATTTATCTCAAATTATTTTTGATTTTAATGAAAGTATACTGGAAAATTTAGAAGAACTTAACTCTGATTTTTTTGGAACAGGGATTTCCTGTACAATTGATTATAATAACTTTTTTTCTGATTTTGTTGTTTCAAGAGAACAAAAGTGTGTAAGTGACTGCGCGTATAATACTTGTCTTGAAGACCAGACTGAATGCGGAGAATTGTTTATCCGAAAAACTTCAAATGTATGTGCTGAATGGAAATCAACTGAAGAATATTTTGTGGATAATTTTAATAGAAGGCAGGTTTTAATTAAAAACAAAAACTTTTTATTGAATGAAATTGAACCAAAAAATGTTCTTGCTGACTGCGGGCAGGCTACTGTTGAAAACATTGCTCTTAATCCTGGAATTTTTTCTGTTATCAAGCTTTCTTGTTCTGATTCAAATGCTTTAATTGAAGGTTTTGAAAATGTTTCTCCTTTGAATGCAAGCATTTATTTGGCTGTTTCAGTAATTTCTGCATGTGAACCTGATTACGTGCATTTGGAAGACATGCAGGGTGGATGCCCTAATTTCAGTGAATTTGGAGAAAATGGGGATGGAGATGATAACGGAGACGATAACGATAATGATGATGACGACAATGATGATGACGGAGACGATGTAGATGATAATGATAATGATGATGATGGAAATGGAGAAGACGAATGTGATCCTCAAACATATCAATCAAGATGTTATGATTGTGTTGAAGGAAAAATAATTGAAAAGCCTTTAAGTGATGCCTGCCCTGAAATGAATCCAACTAACTGTCAGTATATTAAATGTAAAGAGGAAGGATGTCAATTAAGAAACAAATGCCCTTCTGCTTGTGCTCCGTGCAATGCTGAAACAGGAAAATGCATGGAAATAAATTGTGTTGAACAAACAGGGAATGTTTGTGCGAAATGCAGAGCGTATGGAACAAGTTATTCTTGTGTGATTCAGGAGCCTGACTGCAGTTTAATGAGCAATGAATGCGAGCAATACGAATTGGATGACACGTGTACTTGTAGGTTAGCTAATTCTGTTTCATGTGATTTGCCTTCAAAATGCAATGGTTCTGTAGTCCAAAAACATTCTTGCGAGCCTTCTACAGGAAATTGTATTTATGTTGATGAAGAAGATTGTTCTTTAAGCGGGGAAATTTGTGAAGAAGGAGAATGCAAAGAAGGAGAACCTTTGTAATTATGAATAAATTTCTATTAAATCCTTGTTTTTTAGTTTGAAGTCTTTGGATACTTTTTGGCCTGGAAAAGAACTTGAACCCCATACTTTAACATATTTTAAATTTTGTGCGAAATCTCTGTGCAGAACTTTTGCCACTTCTTTTACTGTTGTTCCTTCAGCTAAAACTAATGGTTCGTTTAAGTCTTCTTTTTCTCCGGGTTTTCTTGTATAAACAAGAATTTTTCCGAGCAAAGAAAAAATTTCTTTTTTTATTTTTTGAATGTTTTCTTTTTTGAAGGAAATTGTTTTGATTTCTTTTTTGTTTAAGTCTTTTAATTCGTTTTTTTTTCCTTTTCCTTTTGTTGTTATTGCTAAAAGTTTTTTGTATACTATTCTGTTGTCTAAGACTTCTGAAATTTTTTTTAAATCTGCTTTTTCGTTTATTATTACGTTGCAGTTCTGTAAAGACATGTTTTTTAGGAAATCAATTAATGTTTTTTCTTCTACTTTAAGAAATTTTTTTCCTGTAATGTCTATTCCAGGAAACTTTGATTGAGTTATTTGAATTAAAGGCTTTTTTTCATTTAATTTAATGTTTGCTTCTTTTGTTTCTTTTAATAAAAGATTTAATTGCTGTTGTGCTTTTTCTTCTTCTATTACGGCTACTATTGCGTCTGCGTTTCTTATTACTGAAAGCAGTTGTGTTCCGTTTGCTTTTCCTTTTGATGAACCTTCAATTAATGCAGGAACTTCAACTAACTGTACCATTGCTCCCTGGAAATCCATTGTTGCAACCTCTGGTTTGGTTGTAGTGAATTCATAGTTTCCTGTTGTTAGTTCTGCGTTGGTTATTGAATTAATCAGAGAACTTTTTCCTGTATTTGGAGGGCCTATCACTGCAATTTGGCCTACTCCTTCTTTTTTTACGTTTATTGAATAACCTGAACCCCTGCTTTTAACTTGATTTTTTTGTTTTTCTATTTTATTTTTTATTGCAGCAATTTTTTTGGTTATTTCTGCTCTTAATTTTTCTGCTCCTTTGTGTTTTGGGGCCGCGGACTTCATTTCCTGCAAGGCTGCAAGCTTTTCTAAATCAGTTTTTGCTTCACGGTATTTTTTTTCTGCTATTGCATATTCGTAGTCAGCATTTGAAGGCATACTATGATTCTTGCTTGAAAAGGAATTTAAATTTTCAGGTTATTTTTTTGGGCTTCAAAGACAACGAGTTCTTCAAAAAAAAGTTTTTTTCTTTTTATGATTTTGAATTCAAGTCCTTCTTTTTTCATCAGGTTTTCGGTTTCTTTTATTCCGTTTAAGTCTGACTGCAAAAAAAAGCATTTTCCATTTTCTTTTAAATGTTTTTTTATTTCAGGAATAAATTTGTCAATTATTTTTCTTCCTTTTTTTCCTCCGTTTAATGCTTTTTCCAGCCAGTCATTTTTTTTGCCTTCTTTTTCAAGATAAGGAGGATTAAAATAAATTAAATCAAATTTTTCTTTTATTTTTGAAAACAAATTGCTTTTTCTTATTTCAATTTTTAGTTTATTTTTTTCTGCATTTTTTTGAGTTAATTTTAATGCAACAGGATTAATATCTGAACATAAGACTTCAGCTTTTTGTTTTGCTGAAATCAATCCTATTAATCCTGTTCCACATCCTAAATCCAGTACTTTTGCCTGAGGAAACACTTGAATGCATTCACTTAAAAGAATTGAGTCTTCTGCAGGAAAATAAACTTGTTTTTCTTTGAATAAATTTATTCCCTTTATTTTAATTGGATTCATTTTCTTCATTTTTGCAGGCTTCTAATTCAGGATGAATTTCACAAATGATTTCATTTATTTTTTCTATTTTTTCGTGTCCTTGAATTACATACTGGCAGTCAAAAACCAAAGCAGGAATATACCTTATATTGTATTCTTGTGCAAGCTGGTTTTCGTCTTGAATTTTTGAGAGAGGCTGTTCTTCTTCGATGCATGTTCTGAACTGGTTTAAGTCAGGCATTTGTGTTGCAACTAATCCTGCATTAATTACTTCAGGAAGATAGTTTTCAATAGGGTCTCTTTGCAGGCCGAATGCTTCAGGAAAAGCTTTTTCATACAAATAGCGATTGAATCCAAAAAATCTTCCTTGTTCTTTTGCGCATTCAGCTACAAAAGCAGTTATTTTGCTTGCTTCTCCGTGAACCAAATAATTTTTGTGTTCGTAAATTATTTTTCCTGCAAATGTTTCCCTTGCGTTTTTGGTTTTTTCAAAAATCATTGCACAGCCTGGAGTCTGATAATCACAAAATTCTTCAACAAAAACTTTTTCTTGTTCTGCAGGGCACTCTTGGATTTTATTTAAAAACATTATTGAATGAGGTGTTGCATCCAAATAGGATTCTGAAACAACATAATAATCATTTTTTTTAGTGAATGCTTCTTTAATCAGGTTTTCAACAAAAGGATATTCTTGAATTTGTTCTGCGTTAATCAAAGCAGTTGGAATACTCTTTAAATTAAATTCTTCAATAAAATGCTTGTTTTCTTCTAAAGCTAAATCAATAAATTCAATATGCATATTTATGTCTCTGTATTCAAAGTTTGCAATAACTGAATTGTTTTTGTCGCAGAAACTGCATTCAGAAGAATAAAAATTTTTTATTTCAACTAATGGCCGGCTTTCTTTTGAATTCCATTGGCTTTGGTTTATTTCCTGCTGGTTTAAAACTTTGTCTAAAGCAAGACCTGCAAAAATAAGCATTACAATAAATAAAAACGCATTAATCCAGGGAAAACTTTTCTTCTCTTTTTGGGTTTTGTTTGATTCAGTTTTTTGGGCTTCATTTTTCTTTTTTTCTGTTTTATTTTCAGTTTCCAGTAGTTTCGAGCTGTTTATTTGATTTTCTTTTTCTTTAGTTTGTTCTTTGTTTTCTTTTTCTTCAGGTTTTTGTTCCTGAAAGCTTGTTTTGTTTTTTCGTTCAGCATATTTCTTTGCTTCATTTTCGTTTAATTTTTTTTCCTTCATTTTTTTTTCACTTAAAAACATGCTTTTGGTTCATTTTTTAAATTTAATGAGTTTGTTAGTTTTATTGATTAAATGTTTGTAGATGTTCATTGTCATCTGGAAATGAATGATAACCCTGAAAAAGTGATTAAAGAATCTTATGAATATTCTGTTGGAAAAATTGTTTCTTCTTCTGTTGATTTGGATTCAATGAAAAAAAATCTTTTGTTGTCAAAAAAATTTCTTGAAATTGAATGCTGTTTTGGTTTGCATCCAAGCAATATTCTTTCAATGGACAGCAGGGAAATTAAGGCTTCCTTTAAATTTATCGAGCAAAATCTTTTTTTCTGCAAAGCAGTCGGAGAAATAGGACTTGATTTCAAGCATGCTGAAACAAGAAAACAAAAAAACAAGCAGATTGAATTGTATAAAGAACAGCTTTTTATTGCAGAAAAAAACTTGCTTCCTGTTGTAGTTCACTCACGTTTTGCAGAAAAAAAGTCTCTTGAAATTCTTTCAGGATTTAAAGGCAAAGTTTTGCTTCACTGGTTTGACGGAAACAAACAGGCTTTAAAAAATGCAGTTGAAAGAAATTATTTTTTTTCTGTCGGGCCGGCAATACTTTTTAATCAGGATTATTTAAAGAAAGTTCTTTTGATTCCTTTGAATCTTTTAATGCTTGAAACTGATTCTCCTGTTGAATTTAAAGGAAAACCTGCAAGACCTTTTTGGGTAAAAAAAGTAGCAGAAAAACTTGCAGAAGAAAAACAAATTAGGTTACATAAACTTGAAAAACAAACTACAAAAAATGCCAGGCAATTTTTTTCTTTTTGATTTTTTTTATTTTTTTTGTGCTTGAATTATTTTGTGCTGTGTTCCTTTTGCCAGACTTTTATGGTTTCCAAAAACTTCATTTAATTTTTTTTCCAAAAAAACTGCTTTGTTTAAAACCAAAACAATTCTTCCTTTTTCATTAAGATATTTTTTTGAATCCAAAACAAATTTTTCTAAAAAATTTCTTTTTTCATGAGTAGGAGGATTAGATACAATTAAATCAAATTTTTCATTTATTTTTTGAAAGGAATCAGAAACAACAGCCCTTGCATTTTTTACTTTATTTAATGCGATGTTTTTTTTTGCAAGATTTACTGCTTTTGCATTTGAATCAAGCATTAAAATCTTTTTTTCAGGATTTTCTTTTGCAAGAATTATTCCTATTGTACCTAACCCGCATCCAAAGTCAAGCACTTTTTGTTCGTTGAATTTTTTCAGGTTTTCAAGCAGTAATTCTGTTCCTTTATCAATTTTTTTTCTTGAAAAAATTCCAAAAGAAGATTCAAACACAAATTTTTTTCCATTAAAATTTAATTCAATTAATTGTTTTTCTTTTTTTCCGGTTTTTTTTTCAGGTATTTCTGTTTTTTTTTCTGAAACAATTAATCTTAATCCTCCTTTAATTGAAATCGTTTCTGCGTTTTTGAATAATTCTTTCATGTTTTTTTGAAAGTTTTTTGCTCCCCTTGAGGTTTTTCCAATAAAGTAAATTTTTCCTTTTGTTTTTGTTTTTTTTCCTGCAGTTTCAATTAATTCGATTGTTTCTTTTCTTCCCATAAAATCTTCATGAAAGACAACTGAAAAATCAAATTTTTCTTTTATTTCATCAAAAAATTCATAGAAAACAGTTTTCACGTTTTTGTTTTTTATTTTTTTGTCAACCAAATTTTTTTCATTTAATTTCCTGAATACAGCTTTAATTTGATTATGTTGTGAAAGGAATTCAATTGCATTCAAGTCAGGCTTGCCTAAAAAAAGTATTTTTCCTTTTTCTTTCATTTTTTTCAGGAGTTTAAGTTTTTGTTTAAGCATATTACTTTTTTTGTTAAACCAAAATAAATATATATTTTTTCTGACAGAATCTGTTATTACTTTGGAGTGAATATTATGTTATTTGAGTTTTTGGTGGTTTTAATCATTTCTTTGATTTTTGGAAACGGGCTTCTTTTTCTTGTTTCTCCTCAATCCAAACAGGATATTTCTTTTTTGAAGGAGCAGATTCAGGAAAATAAACCAGATGCTTTTGAGGAACAAGCTTTGCCAGGCAGTGTTTATGTTGATGAAATTTATTCTGTTCAGGCTTCTTTGAGGACAGCAAACGAAAAAATAAAACTGGCTCATGAAAGAATCAATGAATTAGAGACTTCTTTGCAGGCAATTAATTCAATTATTGTTTCTTCAAAAAGAGAAAGCCCTGATTTTGAATCAAAGGTTAAAAGCCTTGAAAAATTCAAGAGAAATACTAAAATTGAATTGGAAGCAATAAAAAAACTGTTGAAGCAGTTAAATGAATTCAAAAAAATTAAAGGCAAAAAAACTGTTTCAGCCAAAAAAAAAGAAAAGGAGTTGAATAAAAGAATTCATGAACTGGTTTTTAATACAAAAAAGTCAAATTAAATCTTTTTTTATTTTCTTTTACTTAAATTTTTTTTATGGAAAAAAAGGTTTCAATGGCAATTGAGTGCCCTTGTTGTAAGGGAAAAGCTGTCATGACTGAATCAATCATGGAAATTCCTTTTTTTGGCAGGACTCTTTTTTCTAATTTAAAGTGCAGTGAATGCGGTTTTAATTTAAATGATGTTTCTTCTGATGAAGAAAAAATTCCTCTTCGTTTTACTGTTAAAATTGAATCAGAAAAAGATTTAACCGTAAAAATAGTGAAGTCAAGTACATCAACAATTAAAATTCCTGAATTAGGAGTAAGAATTGAACCCACTCCTTCTTCTGAAGGATATTTCACTAACATTGAAGGTTTGTTGAATAAAGTTGAGAACGCTCTTTCTTTCACTTCTTTTGAAGAAGAGGAAGAACATGATTCAGGAAAACTAAAAGAAAAAATAACCAAAAAAATTCAAGAAGCAAAACAAGCAAAAATTCATTTTACAGTTATAATTGAAGATCCTTTTGGAAACGGAGCATTAATCGGAAAAAAAACACAAAAACAGAATT
This sequence comes from uncultured archaeon, assembly GCA_964608675.1. Lineage (GTDB taxonomy): Archaea > Iainarchaeota > Iainarchaeia > Iainarchaeales > 1-14-0-10-31-34 > 1-14-0-10-31-34. The sequence goes on from CAZSOZ010000004.1 coordinate 101,852, forward strand.
TAACTGAAAAAGAAGTTTTTGAATTAAAGAAAAGAATGAGTTTTTTGGATAACTGATTTTGTATAAGTTTTTAATGTTTTTTCAGTTCTTTTTTTATTGGGCTGCAAAAAATGACAAAAGTAATCCTGCTTTCAAAAAAAGAAATAACTGAAATTCTTTCTTTAAATGAAGCAATTCCTGTAATAGAAAAAGCTTTTTTTGATTTTGCTTCAGGAAAAGCAATTCTGCCTTCTGCTGTAGGTTTTCCAGTTAAAGAACATTCAGGAGAAATGCACATTAAATCAGGTTATATGCCTGAATTAAATACAGTTGCAGTAAAAGTTGCTTCAAGTTTTGCTAAAAACTCTGAAAAAAACCTTCCAAGCGTTCTTGCAACAATTCTTGTTTTTGATTCCAATACAGGGGAAATTAAAGCTTTAATGGATGGAATTCATATTACTGCTGTAAGAACTGCTGCAGTCGGAGCAGTTGCAGCAAAATATTTGTCAAAAGAAAATTCTAAAACAGCAGGAATAATTGGTTCTGGAGTTCAAGCAAAATTACAGCTAAAAGCTTTGCTTGAAGTTCGTTCAATAAAAAAAGCAAAAGTTTATTCAATAAACAAAATTCAATTGCAGGAATACAAAAAAGAATTAAACGGCTTTAAGGGAATTCAAATTGAATTAGTTTCTTCTCCAAAAGAAGCATGCGAGAATTCTGATATAATTATTTCCTGTACTCCTTCTCTTCAACCAATAATTAAAGCTGAATGGATTTCTTTTGGAACTCACATTAATGCAATTGGTTCTGATAACCCAAAAAAACAAGAGCTTTTTTGTGAGGTATTAAAAAAAGCAGATAAAGTTGTTGCAGACAGATTAGAGCAGTGCAGGAATGCAGGAGAAATTCATCATGCATTAAAAGAAAAAATTGTTTCTGAACAAAAAATAATTGAATTAGGAGACATTATTTTAAACAAAAAAAATGGAAGAGAAAACCCTGAAGAAATAACTGTTTTTGATTCAACCGGCATAGCAGTGCAGGATATTTCTGTTAGTGCTTTAGTTTTAAGTAAAGCAGAACAAAAAAATTTAGGAAAGATAATTGAAGTTTAAGAGGTGAAAAAAATGGAAAAAGACGTTAAAAATAAAGGATTTGGAACCAAATGCGTTCATGCAGGCTATAAGCCTGACAAAAATGCAGGAGCACACACTGTTCCAATTTATCAGAATTCAACTTATGTTTTTGAGAACGCAGAACAAGGCGCTTTAAGGTTTGGAGGAAAAGAAAAAGGATTTAAGTATACAAGATTGTATCCCTGCAGTCCTACTCATAAAGCTTTTACTGACAAATTAGCAGTCCTTGAAAACACTGAAAAAGGAATGGCTTATGGTTCTGGAATGGCTGCAATTTCTGCTGTTTCTTTTAGTTTGCTTGAAAAAGGAGATCATATTCTTTCAGGAAACACTCTTTACGGCTGTACAGTGGATTTTTTTGATCAAATTTTAAGAAAAAAATATGGAATTCAAGTAAGTTTTGTTGATTCAACTGAACCTGAAGAAATAGAGAAAGCTTTAACTGATAAAACTAAAATGGTTTTTTTGGAGACTCCTGCTAATCCTACTATGAATGTTTCTGATATAAAAGAAATATCTAAAATTGCTCATGAAAAACAAGCTAAAGTTGTAGTGGACAATACTTTTGCTTCTTCTTATTTTCAGAAACCAATTGATTTGGGGGCTGATGTTGTAATGCATTCTTGTACTAAATATATTGGAGGCCATGGAGATTTAGTTGGAGGAGTTTTAGCGGGTTCACAAGAATTCATTGAAAGCACTAATTCAGTCAATCATTCAGTTGGTTCTACTATGGGAGCCCATGAAGCATATCTTTGTGTAAGAGGTTTAAAAACTCTTCATTTAAGAATGGAAAAACATCAGGAGAATGCTTTTGCTGTAGCAAAATTTTTGGAAGACCATAAAGCAGTTGAATGGGTTAAATACCCTGGACTTGAAAGCCATCCACAGCATTTAATTGCAAAAAAGCAGATGACTGGATTCAGTGGAATGATTGCATTCGGATTAAAAGGCGGTTTAAATACAGGAAAAACTTTAATGAATTCAGTTAAATTAATGTCTTTGGCTGTAAGCCTTGGTTCAGTTGACACTTTAATTCAGCATCCTGCTTCAATGACTCATGCAATTATTCCAAGAGAAGCAAGACAAAAAGCAGGAATAACAGATGATTTAGTGAGAATTTCAGTTGGAATAGAAAACAAAGAAGACATTATAGAAGACTTGAATCAGGCAATTTCAAAAAGCTGTTAAATAAATTATTTTTTTGTTTTCCAGCTTTTTCTTGTTTTTTTGTTTAATGAATTTTCTCTGAAATCTTTTGCCAGAACGCTTGCTGCTCCAATTACAGGCTCCAAGTCATCTCCTTTAACTAAAAACCTTCCTTTTTTTATTCCTTTTAGTTTTTGTCCGTCAATGACTATTTCACTTTTTTCATTTAATGAATCAAAAAAAAATGCAATTGAATTAATTGCTTTTTCTTCAATGGAGTTCATTGTTTCTCCTTTTTTTCTTAATTCATCTATGTATTCAGGATTCAAAGAAAAAATTATCTGGCTTTTTGATTTTTCTGTTGCAATCCTTGTTTTTTCTTTTAAGTTTTTTGTTTTCTTGCTGTCCCTTAATTCAAGCAATTTGCTTTTTTCTCCCAAAACAGCGGAAATCACAAAAGGGCCTGTTTTTTCTCCTCTTCCGGTTTCATCTATTCCTATAATTGTCTTGCTTTTAACTTTAATTATTCTAATCAATTCATCAGAAATTTTTTCACAGTCTTTTCCCTGAATCATTAGTTTTCCAGAAGAATAAAGTGTAACTGTTGAATCATCTATTTTAACCCTTTTTTCTTCAAAAGCATTGTTTGTTTTTATGTCTTCAAATTTACTTAAAACTTTTTTTATTTGCTCTTTTTCTTTTGAATTAAAGTTTAGCACTTTTTGCATTTTTTTCTCCAATAAATATTAAACCTGAATGCAATATATTCTTTTTGTTATGCTTGAATGCGTTATCTGTGGAAAAGAATTTGGAAAAATAAAAGATAAAATAATTTTATGCAGATACAAAAACGGAATAGTGCATCAGGAATGCTGTATTAAGCAGTGTTCTGTTGATGGAAAACCCTGCAGGCATTCAATGGGAATTTTTCGCAGAAGCAAATTCAAAGAAGAAAAATTCTGGAATTAAAAAAAGAAAAAAAATAAATTATCTTTCGCATTTAAAGCAGGAAATTTTTTCGCATTCTTTGTCTTTACATTTCCATTTGGTTGACCATTTTTTCATTGCATCAATTACCTTTATAAAGTCTCTTCCGCTTTCAGTTAAACTGTACTCTGATTTAATTGGAAAAGTTTTAGCATTAATTTTCTTTTTAATTAAACCAATTTTCTTTAATTCTTTTAGTCTGCTGGAAAAACTTCTTGGATTAACTTTTTTTAATTTAGATTTAATTTCAGAATACCTTTTTGCTTTATATTTATTTTTGCATAATTGTACAAGGATTTCTAAAGCCCATTTTTTTCCAATAAAGTCAGTTACTTCAAAAACAGGACATTTTTTCTTCATATTTATAAATAAAAACAAGAATATTTATATACCTTTCTATATAAAATATAGTAAGTATACTTTGTATACAAAAAGTTTGTTAATTTGAGGGAGGTAAATAAAATGGAAAAGAATGTTTTAGATTGGCTTGCATTAGTACTGGTTATTGTAGGCGGACTGAATTGGGGTTTAGTCGGAATAGCAAACATGGATTTAGTTGCATTAATTTTCGGTTCAATTCCAATCCTGCAGCAGTTAGTTTATATTGTAGTTGGATTAGCAGCAATTTACATGATTTACTTTGCAACAAAACAAAAGTAAAGTAAATAACTTGCTTTACTTTTATTTCTTTTTTTTATTTAATTTTTTTTTACATGGTTTTTTTACATGGTTTTATAAAATAATTTTTATTTTAAGGAGGTATTAAAATGGAAGAAGAATTTAAAGAAAAAATTTCAATGCCTTTAATTGGAGATTCAGCTCCGTCTTTTAAGGCAAAAACAACTATGGGGGAAATAAATTTTCCTGCAGATTATAAAGGAAAATGGGTAATTTTGTTCAGCCATCCAGCAGATTTTACTCCTGTTTGCACAACTGAGTTCATGACTTTTGCTTCAATGCAAGAAGAATTCAAAGAACTTAACACTGAATTGATTGGATTATCTATTGATAGCCTTTATGCTCATATTGCTTGGCTTAGAACAATCAAAGAAAAAATTGAATTCAAGGGCATGAAAAACGTTGAAGTAAAGTTTCCATTAATAGAAGACCTTACAATGGAGGTTGCAAAAAAATTTGGAATGGTCCAGCCTAATGCTTCAAACACTCAAGCGGTTAGAGCAGTTTTCATAATTGATGATAAAGCAAAGGTAAGAGCAATCCTTTATTACCCTTTATCTAATGGCAGAAACATGGATGAAATCAAAAGGCTTGTAATTGCCATGCAAAAATCAGATAAAGAAGGAATTGCGACTCCCGCTAACTGGCAGCCAGGAAACGACGTAATTGTTCCTCCGCCAAAGTCTTGTGGAACAGCAAAAGAAAGAGTGGAATCAAAAGAAGAAGGCAAATACTGTCTTGACTGGTTCATCTGCTTTAAAAAAGAAAAAAAGAATTGAATTAATTTTCTTTTTTCTTTTTTTAGTTAAATTTTTATATTAAATATGCTTTATACTATCATGCATTATTTGATTGCTTTAATTTTTTGCTTATTCTTGTTTCCTTTAGCTTTCGCTGACATTGGGCCCAGCCCTTCCTATTCTTTTTCTATTGATAATGCATCAGATTTCTCTGAATACAAATTTTATTATGCAGGAAACATTTGGCCAGAACAGCTTACTTTAATTGAACAAGGAAATTCTGTTTACAAATTAAACACTAAAATTAAAGTTTATGCGGTTCCATTACAGTATGCAACTCAGAAAGAAATTCCTGAATCAGAGTTTGCTGAAGTTTCAGCTCAAAGCATTGTATCTGATGTAATTGATCTTCAAGCCGGAGAAACAGTTTTTGAAGTTAAATCTTTTAGCAAAGAAAGCAATAAACTGGTTTTAGAAAAAAAAAGCAATGTCTCTGATGTACAAGGATTTGATTTTGGTTCGTTGATAATTTCGTTGATTTTAGCAGCCGGAATTATTGTTTTAGTGTTTTTTGCAGTTAAATCTTTGAAGAACAAAGGGAAAAAATGAATCCTTTTTTGATTGAATTTTTTACTGCATTTTTTTTAACTAATTTAATTGAATTCATTCCCTTTAATTTTTTAATTAAAAAACCTTTGAAAGAAAAAATTGTTTTTTTGATTTTAATTAATTCCATTACTTTATCATTGTTTTGGTTTTTGGTTCCATTTTTTTTTGATTATTATTTGATTGCATTTCTTTTATTTGAATTCTTAATTTTTTTAGCTGAAGCTTTTATGATTAACTTTTTCTTTTCACAGTCTTTAAAGAACTCTTTTATTGCTTCTTTTTTAATGAACTTTCTTTCTGCCTTGATTGGCTTTTTTTGAATAACAAGTTTTTTTTTTAATGCAAACATTTTTATTTAATAAAACACTAATAATTCACTTGTATTAAAGGTGTTTTTTTTTGAAAAAATTATTGGCTGCAGTTTTTTTTATTTTATTTATTTCAATTGTTTTTGCTTTCCCTGATTCTCATTACAAAACCTTGTTTTTTGAAGCCCAAGAAAAGTTTACCGGCTTTGCTTGTGTTCTTCCAGACCAATTCCCTGAAACAAAACAAGACTGTCATATTGACTTGCTTTGCCCTGAAGAAAAAGACTCATGCAAAGATCTTGAAACAGAGTTTCTTAAGATTGCTCAGTGGGCGGCAACACAGTATTCTGCAAAACAAGCAGAACACTGTGAACAAGTTGATTTAGATTATGCTGAAGCATGCAAAGTAGTTGACCAAACAGCTTGCAGTAATGCATGGAAAAACAAATCTAATTGGAATGAATTAACTGAAAAAGAAAAAGAAGTTTGTGCTAATATAAATAAAGAAGCCTGTGATGAAATAAGAAGTGAATTCGAGTTATGCAAGCCTTATCTTTTCTGGGCGCTTCCAGATGGAACAGGAACTTGCGGAGTTAAATGCCAAATATATTATGCTTTAAATGAATTGCAATCCTGTTATCAGGAGTCATTTACAAAAAAAATCGAGTTATGCCAGCAACTATATAAATTTGGTTATAAACAAGGAGGAGAAAGCAGTGCAAAAGAAACAGTTATTAAAAGTTTCAGGAAAAACGATTTTTCTGCTTCAGGAGATTACTGGCGTGCTTTATCTCTTTGCTTGGCTAATGTTGAGGGAATAGAAGAAAGCATTCAATTCTGGGAAGACACCATAAAAAAAAAACAAGAAAGAATTAATTCAGATTATGAATATAAAGCAGAATATCAGTCATGGATTGATTCTAATCCAAACAAAACAGAAGAAATAGCAAAAAGACAGAAGTGGATTGCTGAAATTGAAAAAGACATTCAAAACCTAAAAACAGAAATTTCAGAGTCCCAACAAAAAAAAGAAAACCTTGAATACAATTTTTTGGATAAAAGAGTAAATGAAGCTTTAGCTAAAATGACAGCAGAAGAAGACAAACTTCATGGAATAATTCAAAAAGCATTAAGTAATCCTGATAACCAGAAAATAGACGGCTTTAAAGAAAGAATTCAGTTTTTCTGGGAAAAAGTTTCTGGCATTGCAAAAGAAATAAATCTTGTTTGTGCTTCAGGAAAAAGCCAGACAATAAAAGAAAAAATGCCTGTCCTTGAAGAAAAAATAAAACAGCTTCACGAAGAAGAATTAGGGGATTTAGTTGATATAACTGGAAAAACAAAGGATTGTGGCAGTTATTGTTCTCAAACAGTAACAGAAACAATAGGAGAATTTTATGATAGAATATTTGAATTCAGGGATTATTCTGTGTTAATGGATTTTATTAATGGCCAAAAAGATATTGCTGGTCCGACAAAAGCTGAATGTGAAGCAGAATGCACTTCAAAAATCCCTTTTTCTTTTGGAAAACTTGAAGGACAAGAATGCACTTGTCCTTGCAGGCAAGGATATGTTTCTTCAGAAGGAAAATGCTTTCAGAAATTAGATGCTGTTCCAAAAAAAGATGATTTAAAGAAAAACAGGTTTTCAAGAGAAAAAATAAGTTTAGAGAATCCTCCTGAACCACCTCCATTAAATGAAAAAACAAAGAAACAAATAAAAAAAATTCTTGGCTTGAATGCAGATGAATTCAAGCAAGGAATGGGTCAAGGAAAAAAAGCAGGTATTTTTATAAGTGCAGGAATAGGAGACTATGAAAGGCTTTGGATTGGAAGCAAAATAAATTTAATGTATGCTTTTATGAAATACCTTGGATATGAAGTAAGCATTTATGACAGGCATTCAGATGAAGTCATATTGAATGCAATGTTTGGTCCTGAAGTTGATGCAGTAGCCTCTTTTTCTCATGGAGCAGAACCAGGCCTTCAAGGACTTCCAATTGATGGCAGTGTACTGGAAACAACAGGAGCAGATTACAGGAGAAAACACTATGAGAAAAGCGGGATGGCAACAAAAGAAGCAAGAAAAAAAGCCAACAGCGAAAACAGTCTTGGCTGGAGTTTTTGTTATAATCATAGTTGTCATGGAGGCGATGCAGGATACAAGGAACTTGCAGACTTTGCTTTAAGAGAAGGAGGAGTTTATTTTGGAGAAAAAGGAATTCTTTGGGCAACAAGTTATCCTGATCTTTCTTATACAAAATCTTTTGCTGGAGGAGGAAGTTCTTAATGACTAAACTAAAAGTTTTTTCATTTATTTTATTGTTTTTGTTGTTAGCCGGTTGCCTTAACCCTGAACCTGAGGATGTAAACAAAAGCAAAACCCTTGAACCAAAACCAGTTGATGATTCAGATTTTTCTGTTTATTCTAACGCCATTGAAATCAAGTTAAATTCAGCTGGAATTAATGTAACTAAAGTTGAAGTAAAAGAAGATGTTATTGAAGTTTATTTTATTCAGCCTTCTTCAAGTGACATAGAAGAAGTTTATTCTGTTTGGTCATACATTTTTGGTGTTGCAGTAAATAATGCTCCTTCAGGCAATGCATTAAAAGGAAACAATAGAATTGTATCGCTTTTTTGTTCTTTTGATGACGGAGAACAAATAAAAGTAACTTCAGGCTTTAAAGAAATCCTGTCTTTTTTGAATGAAGAAACAAATACTTGGAATTTTATTTATTCTTGGGAAACAGAATCTCTTACAAAAGGACCTCAAATTCCAGAATAACTTTTTTGTTTCATTCAATCTCTTATAAATATAAAGCTCAGAGTTGAGTTAAATCATCATGCCGTCTGCTCACGGCAGTAGAGCCGCACAACTTTCAGTTGAGCTTGCTCGCTCTGCTCGCGTTGAACCGGTCAGCAGGTGTTAACCTCAT
>CAZSOZ010000005.1:0-69616 GCA_964608675.1 uncultured archaeon
TATTTTTTAATTTAATTTCTTTTTTTTTTCTCATTTTTTGTTTTTTTTAATTTTTTTTTTTTTGGTTTATTCTGCTGTTTTCTGCTCCGGTTATTTTGAAGTATTTTGCGTTTTTCTTTTTTCCGTAAGGAATATCGCATTCTGAAGTCAGGGTATCCAGAGTAAGTCTGGCAATTTTTATTCCAGGTCTGATTATAATTGGAATCTTTGAAATATTGCTTATTTCTAAAGTAGGGTTTCCTTCAAATCCTGGATCAAAAGCTGATGCAGTTGAATGCACTATTAACCCAATTCGCCCTAAACTGCTTCTTCCATCCAGCCTTCCAGCTAAATGGTTTGGAATCTTAATGTATTCTTTTGTTGTTGCCAAAATTAATTCTCTTGGGTGAACAACAAATTTTTTTCCGTTTTCAACTTTAATTAATTCAGTTAAGTTTTCAGGAACTCCTTCTTTTACGTCAATATGGCTTATTTCTGAATTCCTGAAAATCCTGAATTTGTTTCCCAAACTTAAGTCAACTGAAGAACAAGAAATTTCTTCTATTTTTATCCCGCTTATTTCAAGCATATTTTCTTTTATTGCTTTTTTTAAGTCTTTATCTGATAATACAGCCATGTTTTGAATTTAGTGTGCAAACATTTTTTATCTTTTTGATGTTCAGTTCTTTTGGTTTCAAATGGAATTCAAATCAAAAATACTGGAAATAAAAAAATGTGAAGATGAAGAAAATTGTTTTAGAATAATTAAATTTGAAAAACCTGAAGATTTTTCTTTTCAGTCCGGACAGTTTGTAATGATTGCTTCTCTGGATTTTAAAATGAAAGACAACCCCGAAAAACTGAAATGGAGTTCTTTTTCTGTTGCAAGTTCTCCTCACCAAAAGCATTTAGAGTTGTGTATTAGAATTTATGAAACAGGAGGCTTAACCCAGCATTTAAGGGACACAAAAAAAGAAGGAGACACAGTACTAATCAAAGGTCCTTTTGGAAATTTTACTTTAAATAAAGACTTCAAAGAAATTTCTTTTGTTGCTTTAGGCACAGGAATTGCCCCGATGATTTCAATGATCAGAACTTTACTGCATGAAAAAGATGAAAGACCAATTAATTTGTTTTACGGCTTTAGGAACAGATGCTGTTTTTTGTACCATGAAGAACTGCTTGAACTCCAGTCAAAACACAGAAACTTTAATTTGAATTTCATTCCAAGCGATCCTGAAGAAGACTGGGATGTCCCAAAAGGATATGTTCAGGAATTAATTGAAAAAGCTGAATTTTCTATTCCAAAAAATGAAGTGGATTTTTATATGTGCGGTCCGCCAAAAGCCTTGGAGTCAATCAAAGAGTTTTTGATTGAAAAAGAATTCAGTAAAGACAGAATTTTCTACGAAAAATGGGGATAAATTTTTTCTTAAAAGGTTTCAGAACTCATAATCTTAATCATTGCTTGCGCTCATTTCAGCCTGGTTCATCATTAACCTTTAAACAAAAGCTGAATAATAAAAAGCTGAAAAAAAATTAAAATGTTTTTATTTCCATTTGTGTTTCGGATTTCTTGGAATAACAATCCATGCAATTATGTATAATATTATTCCTGTTCCCCACATTAAAGTTAGTGCAACCCAAAACAATCTTATTAACACTGGGTCAACTTTAAGGTATTCTGCTATTCCCCCGCAAACACCGCCTAAAATTTTTTTGTTTCCTGAACGGTAAAGCCTTGGAATTTTTTTGAAATCTTTTTCCTCTGAAAGCGTTTCCTCAACTTTTTTTCCTGCTTTTTTTCCAAGCATTTCAACTTCTTCTCCAAAGTCATTCATTCTTTTCTCAAATTTTTTTTCTAATGGCTCTTTTTTTGGCATTGAAATTCCTCCTATGGAATTAAAACTATTTTCCCGCAGTTGCCGGTGTTAATTAAATCAAATCCTTTTTCAAATTCCTCTAATTTGAATTTATGTGTTATTATTTTGCTTAAGTCAATTCCCTGTTTCTGGAGTTCTTTTACTTTGTCCCATGTTTCAAACATTCTTCTGCCGTTAATTCCTCTTACAACAGCAGACTTGAATGTAATTCCATTGTTTACATCAAGTTTCACTTCATCAGGAAACACTCCAAGAATTGCTGCTTCTCCTCCGCCTCGCAAAGCGTTGAATCCTTTTTTAAGTGAATCAGGGTGCCCTGACATTTCCAAAAAAACGTCTGCTCCTCTGCATGTTTCTTTTAATATGACTTCATCTGATTTTTCTTTTTTTGCGTCAATAACTTCTGCCCCCAGTTTTTCTGCTATATTAAGCCTGAAATCATTTACGTCTACTGCAAAAATTCTTTCTGCTCCAATTTTTTTGAGTATCATAACCGCGTATAGCCCAATCGGCCCGCATCCAAAAACTGAAACAGTTTTTCCTTTAGTTTCCTGTGCAAAAACCGTATGAACTGCGTTTCCGAAAGGCTCCTGAACAGAAGATGTTTCATGAGAAATTTTTTTGTCATTAATTATTGCGTTCTGCCATGGAAGAGTCAAATATTCTGCAAAACTTCCGTTTACATCAACCCCCAAAATTTTTAGGTTTTCACAGATGTGTGCATTTCCTATTCTGCACTGAAAACAAGTAAAATCAGCTAAATGCGTTTCTCCTGAAACAAAATCTCCCAATTCAACTTTTTCTGTTTTGTTTCCTTTTTCTATTACTTCCCCTGAAAACTCGTGGCCAAAAATCATCGGAGGCTTAATTCTTGATTCACTCCATTTGTCCCAGTTATAAATGTGTTTGTCTGTCCCGCATACTCCGCATGCTTTTACTTTAATCAGCACTTCGTTTTCTTTCGGTTTAGGAATGTCTGCTTCCTTTAGTTCAGCCCCTGCTTTTGGTTCAGTTTTCCATAATGCTTTCATTTTTCTTTCCATAAAACCCCTCTTTTATTATTTAAGCACAATAAAAATAAAAACTTGTAAGAAGTAATTTTTTTGGCTTTTGGAGGAAAAAAAAATGACTGCACTTGATTTTATGAAAAAAGAAGTAAATGAATTAAAAGAAAAAGGCTTGAACTGGAAGCTGAGGGTTCTGGAAACAAAGTCTGTTCCACATTCAGTGGTTGACGGAAAAAAAACTTTAATTTTATGTTCCAACAATTACTTGAATTTAAGTTCTCATCCTAAATTAATTGAAGCTTCAGTGAAAGCAGCAAAAGAATTTGGTGCAGGAAGCGGTTCAGTTCGTGCAATTGCAGGAACAATGAAACTGCATGTTGAATTAGAAAAAAAAATTGCTGAATTCAAGGAAACAGAAGACGCATTATATTATCAGACAGGTTTTGCAGCTAACGCAGGCTTAATTCCTGCTTTAGCAGGAAAAAATGATTTAATTATTTCAGATGAATTAAATCATGGAAGCATTATTGACGGAGTAAGGCTTACAAAAGCTGAAAGAAAAATTTTTCCTCACCGCAATACAGATGTTTTAGCAGAACTTTTAGAGGAAACAGAAAAAAAATTCGAAAAAATTTTTGTTATTACAGATGGAGTTTTTTCTATGGATGGAGATATTGCTCCTTTAAATAAAATTTCTGATTTATGCTTAAAACATAATTCAGTTTCATATGTTGATGACGCTCATGGAGATGGTGTTTTGGGAAACGGAATAGGAATAGTTCATCATTTTAATTTAAAACAAAAAATTGATATTGAAATGGGAACTTTTTCTAAGGCTTTTGGAGTAGTCGGAGGCTATATTTCTGGTTCAACTGATTTAAAGGAATTTGCTTTTAATAAAAGCCGTACTTGGCTTTTGTCTGGAAGTGCGCCTCCTGCAACTGCTGCTGCATGCATTGCTTCTTTGAATGTAGTTAAAAATGAACCAGAGCACGTAAAAAAATTATGGGAAAACACTGATTACTGGAAGAAAGGCTTGAAAAAAACAGGTTTTAATACAGGTGAAAGCGAAACTCCAATTACTCCTGTAATGCTTAGAGAAAGCCTTACTGCACAAAAGTTTTCTCAAAAACTTTTGGATAAAGGAATTCTTGCTTTACCTATTGTTTTTCCTATGGTTGCAAAAGATAAAGCCAGAATCAGAACAATAATGAATTCAGGTTTAACTAAACAGGATTTAGATTCTGCTTTAGAAAAATTTGAAGAAATAGGAAAAGAATTAAAAGTAATTTAATTAAATTATTTTTTCATGATTGAATAAGTAGGATAAGCAAATTCTATTTTTTCTTTTTCGAATTCTTTTTTTATTCCTAAATTTATTTCCTGCTGGGCATCCATATACACATTGTAATCCTGTGAATCCAAATAATAAATTACTTCATAGTTTAATGAAAAGTCCGCGAATTTTTTGAAGTGAACTCTGTCTACTCTTGTTTTTGGAACTTTTTCTATTATTTTTTTTACTATTTCAGGAATTTTTTTCATTTTTTTTATTGGAGTCTCGTATGTAATTCCAAAACCAAATTCTATTCTTCTGTAATTCATTTTTTTAAAGTTATGAATCCTTGAATTAATTAATTCATGGTTTGACATTACGAGTTCTTCTCCTCTTAATGTCTTAAGCCTTGTTGATTTTAATCCGATTTTTTCAACTGTTCCTAAATCGTCTCCGATTATTAAAAAGTCGCCTTCTACAAACGGTTTATCAAAATAAATTGTGAAAAAATAAAATATATCGCTTAAAATATTCTGCAAAGCAAAAGCTATTGCCAGTCCTGCTATTCCAAATCCTGCAATCAAAGTATTAATATTAAATCCCATGTTTGAAAGCAAAACAAGCAATGCTATAAGCCATAACAATACTTTTCCGAATCTTGCAAGATATTCCAATGCCCTTGGAGTTCCTTTTTCTTTTACTTCCTGTTTTTTTTGGTATTCTTTTACAAAAAAATCAAGTGAAACCTGCATTATTTTTACAATATAATAAAGCACGGCAATTAACAGCAAATAATAAATGCCATCTCCGATTTCTTTCGGCAAAACAATAAACCAGGAAGCAATATACAAACTTAAAATCAAATAAAAAGGATATTTAATTGATTTAATTATGCTGATTATTAAGTCGTCGTATTCTGTTTTTGTCCTTACACTGATTTGGTGAAGCAAATACAAAACATATTTTTTGAATCCAAAAATAATTAAGTTAACTAAAACAAATACTCCTAAAGCAATCAAATATTCTTCAACTGTATTCCCAAAATAACTTGAAGAAAGAATGTCCTCTAAAGCCAATTATTTCACCTTTAATATAATAAATTCCCTTGTTTATTTAAAGATTCTTTTTTTTCTTTTTTAAAAATTAAGCAAATTAATTACTTAAAAATCTTCTTTTTTTTAATTTTTTTTCTGAAGCATTTATTAGAAGAAAAAACCCTTTTTTATACATGAAAGAAATCAAGGCAAACACAGTTATTTTTGATATGGATGGCGTAATCATTGATTCAATTCCATTGCACAAAAAAACTTATTCAGAAATCTTCAAAAAAATGAATGTTCCTTTTTCTATTGAAAAATTTGATGAAATTAACGGCCGGCATATTGAAGATGCATTTAATTACATTAAAGAAAATTACGGCGGAAATTTTAACGTAAATAAAGCAGTAAAAAAAAAGAAGGAAAAAAACATTGAGATTTCAAAAAAAGCTCATTTAATGAAGGGAACAAAAAAATTAATTAAAATTCTTGCAGACAAAAACTTTAATTTAATTCTTGCTACTTCTGCAACAAAAAAGGAAGCAGAAAACGTTTTTAAAAGATTTAATTTAAATCAATATTTTGACTGTGTTATAACCGGAGAAGACGTTGAACACAGCAAGCCCAACCCAGAAATTTTTGTTTCATGCATAAAAAAACTTAATTTAAACAAAAAAAATTCTGTTGTAATTGAAGATTCGCCTAAAGGAATTAAAGCAGCAAAAAAAGCAGGAATGAAATGCATTGCTTTAACATCAACTCACAAAAAAACTCAATTAAATGAAGCAGACGCTGTTGTTGAAAACCTTAACGAAATTTCTTCAATTTTAAAATTTAATAACCAAAAAAGAAAAGGAGGATAAAATGAAGAACCCTTTTTCAATTCTTTCTTCTTCAGAAAAAAAGAAAATAAAAAAGAAATCTTTTCCTGATTTTGTTAAACCAATGCTTGCTGTTTTAACTAAAAACCATTTTTCTTCTCCTGACTGGATTTATGAAAGAAAACTTGACGGAGAAAGATGCCTTGCATTCAAAAAAGGAAGCAAAATAAAATTAATGTCAAGAAACAAAAAAAACATTTCAAAAACTTACCCTGAATTAATTGAGCTTCTGGAAAAACAAAATCACACTTTTGTTGCTGACGGAGAAATTGTTGCTTTTCAAGGAAACACTACAAGTTTTTCCCGCCTTCAAAACAGGCTTGGATTAAAAGACGAAAAAAAAATAAAAGAAACAGGAATAAAAGTTTATTTTTATTTGTTTGATTTAATTCATTTGAACGGATTTGATTTAAGCGAACTCCCTTTAATTAAAAGAAAAGAACTGCTGAAAAAAAGCATTAAATTTGACGAACCTCTGCGTTTTACTGAACACAGAAACAAAGAAGGAAAAAATTTTTTGGGTGAAGCCTGCAAAAAAGGATGGGAAGGATTAATTGCTAAAGAATCAGAAAGCGTTTACAAACACAAGCGTTCAAAGAAATGGCTTAAATTCAAGTGCGGAAACCAGCAGGAATTTGTTATAGGAGGATTCACTGAACCTAAAGGAAGCAGAATAAATTTTGGAGCGCTTTTAATAGGATACTATAAAAAAAACAAATTTAAGTTTGCAGGAAAAGTCGGAACAGGATACAGCGATGAAACTTTAAGAGAATTAGGAAAAAAACTTAAATCAATTGAAATAAAAAACAAGCCTTTTGATGAAAAAGTAAAAGAAAAAAAAGTTCATTGGGTTAAACCCAAGCTTGTTGCAGAAATTGCTTTCACTGAATGGACTAATGAACGAAAATTAAGGCATCCAAGGTATCTGGGTTTAAGAAGAGACAAAAAACCCAAAAATGTTGTAAGGGAGAAGCCAAAATGAAAAAAAAATTCGGAAAACACAAAATCAAGCTTTCAAATCAAGATAAAATTTATTTTCCTGAAAAAAAAATTTCCAAAGGAGAATTAATTGAATACTATGAAAAAATTGCAGACAGAATGCTTCCTCATTTAAAAGACAGGGTTATTACAATGAAAAGATATCCTGACGGAATAAAAAAACAAGGGTTTTTTCAAAAAGAAGTTTCTGATTATTTCCCTGAATGGATTAAAACAGTTAAAGTAAAAAAAAAGCAGGGCACAGGAAACCAATTAGTCTGCCAAAACAAGGAAACCTTAATGTATATTGCCAATCAAGGATGCATTACTCCCCATATCTGGCTAAGCAAAATCAGCAAGCTTGAAAAACCTGATAAAATTGTTTTTGATTTGGATCCTTCAGAAAAAAATTTTTCTGACGTAAAAACCGCGGCTTTTGATTTAAAAAAAGAAACTAAAAAAATGAAGCTTAATTCTTTTGTTATGACCACAGGCTCCAGAGGACTGCATGTAATTGTTCCAATTAAATCTGAAACTTCTTTCAAGAAAGCAAGAGCTTTTGCAAGAAAAACAGCTGAAAAAACCGCAGAAAACAATCCTGAAAAATATACTGTTGAACAAAGAAAAAACAAAAGAAAAGGAAGAGTTTTTCTTGATTTTTTAAGGAATTCTTATGCTCAAACAAGTGTTGCTCCTTATTCTGTGAGAGCAAGAACAGGAGCGCCTGTTGCAGTACCAATTGAATGGAGTGAATTAAAAAACAAAAACATTAAACCTCAAACCTTTAACATAAAAAATTTGTTTAAGAAAAAAAAGAAGGATTCATGGAAAAAAATTTACAGGAAAGCAAAGACTCTTCCCGTTGATTGAAAATGAAAAAATTTATTGGAACTTCCGGCTGGAATTATTCTCACTGGAAAAAAAATTTTTATCCGGAAAACCTTTCAAAAAAAGACTGGTTTAAATTTTATTCAAAGAAATTCAAAACCGTTGAAATAAATTATTCTTTTTATAAATGGCCAGACAAAAAAACTCAAAAAAATTTTCATTGCAATGAGAAGAGTTTTAAAAACAGCAATCAGAAACAATGCTGACCCAAAAAAATTTCCTTTTTCTTATCTGATTCCAAAAAGAGAAAAAGGTGAAAAATGCCCTAAAGGAAAAACCAAAATAAAGCAAATAAAAATTTCAGGGCGTTCAACTTATTTTTGTCCAAAACGCCAAAAACTTTAATTAAGCAGGCTTAAAGTTATTCCCATTACAATGCTTCCTAAAAGAAAACCAAAAGTCATTAAATGAGCGTTTCCTTTGCAGTGATTCATTGCTGTTGGAAGCAGTTCATCAAAGCAAATGAAAACCATTATTCCTGCAACAAACGCAAGGCTTGCGCCAATTAATGCTTCTGAAAGAAACGGCAAAAGAACTAACGCTCCGATTAATGCTCCAATTGGTTCAGCTATTCCTGATAAAAAGGAAACAAAAAACGCTTTTCTTTTCTTTTTTGTTGCAAAATAAACAGGAATTGAAACCGCTATTCCTTCAGGAATATTATGCATTGCAATAGCTATTGCCATAATTATTCCTAATTCAAGAGATTCAAGGTTTCCTGCAAAAACAGCAAACCCTTCAGGAAAATTATGTATTGCTAAGCCCAAGCCTACAAACAAACCAGTTTTCAAAAGTTTACTGTTTTTTCTTTTTTTTGAAACTTTTTCCATTATATATTCATGTGGAATAAAATAATCAATTAAAAAAACAACTGTTGCTCCGCCAAAAAATAAGAACAATGCATTACTGTAGCCTATTGTTTGAATTCCTTCAGGAAGCAGTTCAATAAAAGAAACAGTAATCATTACTCCTGTTGAAAAAGCCAAAGAAAAAGTCAAATAAGAACTTTTCATTTCTTTGATAAAAAAAACTACAGCGCTTCCGATTACTGTTGAAATTCCTGCAAAAAAAGCTAGAATTAATCCAACAAATACCGGATCCATAAAAGAAATGAAATAAGATAAACAAATAAAAAGGTATGCCTAACTTTGTTTTATCCGCATTCTTGATTATGTAATTCCTGCAATTTATTTGCAGTGGATTCATATTCTTTTGCTTTTGTCTGGTTTTCTTCAGTCAAAGAATGGTATCTGTATCCTTGGTATGAAACAAACACGTAATCGCATAACTCTTGAATGCCTGTACACAAGTCAGTGTTTTCGCATGCCTGGAACTGCCAGCTTTCTCCTTCAGGATGAATCCATACAATCCTGCATCCATTTATTGTTTCGCATGAATCAAGCTTATCGCAGTAAGAACAGCATCCGGGACTGCATTTACTGCATTCTTTTGGTTCAAACATTAATGTTTCGCATAATTCTTTTTCACAAAAATTTTCAGAGCAGTATTCAATGCATGCATTTCTGTTTTGAATTTTTTCACAGTATTCTGAATTAAATTCTGAATCCCATTCACAGAATTCCTGCCATTCCTCACATTCAAAACTATTTTCTTCCATGCATTCTGCTTTCTTTTTGCTGCAGTCTTCTTTAAGGTCATCAAAACTAAACGGGTTTTCCACATGTTTTTTTAGTACATTAATTATTTCTGTTTTAACTTTATCAAATGCATCCACATTAGTGTTAACTACATTAACTGTCTTGTTTTCGCCTTCTGCAGTAATTGAAATTTTTGAAAAGCCTCCGTCCATTATACTTGGATCATCATAATTGTTATTTAATCCAAAAAAACTGTTCACTATAACTGCGTCATAAATTTTTTTTCTTTCTTGTTCGCTTACTTTGAATTCGTGTTCTTTTGTTAAATTCATTCCCATACTTTTTTTGAATACTCCGTTGCCTTTTGAATCAATGCTTAATTCGTAATGCCCCCATTCCAAGTGCATTGCTCCTGATTCATATTCCACTGAAAAATCTGATGGAAGTGTTTCAGGAGGCTGAGGCGGATTAGGGCATCCTGCGAACATTAATACAGCCAAACAAATAAACAAAACTGTTTTTTTCATTTTAATTACTAATAAGAATTAGTTATATTTAATTGTTATTGTCTGTTCGTTGGTCTTTTTTCTGGAGAAAAATTCCCTCCTCACGGATTCGCAAAAAGGTTTTTGGTTAGAAGAAGGAAGTTTGCAGTCCATTTTATTTCCTCTTGTAAATGTTGTCGTGGTGGTCAAACTTGTCAAACAATATGTGTTTTTCTTCTTTTATGACTTTGAAAAGCAGGACAAAACTTTTTGCGATATGAACTCTTTTGTATTCTTTTAGCTCATTTCTCAGGTTTTTGTAGTGTTTTATTGTTGTTTTATCTGAATTAATTATTTGCTTGATTTTTTTGTTTAGTATTTCAACAGTTTTTTTGTCTCTTTTTGCAACAACTTTTATTGTCGCTTTAACTTCATCTGACAGGTCAAAAGAAAAAGACATTTATTCTCCTCTGCATATTTTGTCCAGTTCTTTTATGCTCATTTTCCTGAAGCCATATTTTTTTATGTGTCTGTTGCAGGATTCAATTACTTCTTTTATAACCTCTTCCTTAACTTCAGGTTCAACAAACTCTTCGCCATACATTTCAGCGAATTTATCCATGGCGTCTCCTTTGTCTTTTAAGCCGTATTTTTCTTTTACTACGCCTAAAACTCTGTTGGTATAGTCTTTTACTTTAAGGTTTACAGTAACTTCTCCCATATAATTTCACCTAATATAAAATTAGTTCAACTAATTTATAAATGTTTCTTTTAATCCGCTCGGCGTGCAGTCCAGCTTTATGCTGGACGTTTTGGCAACTTGCCTTTTTTTAAAAGGCAGATTCCCACCTCCCAGCCTTGCTCTACGGGTGCAATTCCCGCCGGATTTTTATAATTCTGCTAATTGTGCATAAAAGTCTTTGTATTTTTTTAGGTCTGCTTTGACTATGCCTTTGATGTCTTTCCATTCTGCCATTGTTATTGGCTCTCTTTTCCCTTTAATTTTTATTGTTTTCATTTTTTTCAGTCCTTTCTTGTGTGGTTTGCAATCCATGTAACTATTTCATTTAATTGTGTTTTTGGTTTAACTGACCATATCACTACATTAAATCTTGATGTTTCGCCAACCTTTAATTCTTTTCCGTTCAGTTTCAAAAAAGCAGTCATTGCCTGGAATGCTGTTCTTTTGTTTCCGTCTGCGAAAGCGTGCCTTCTTGCAATATCCATTAATAAAGTGGCTGCTTTTCTGTCTATTCCCCTTGTGTTTGCCACTTTGTAAACAATATGGTCTATTTCTCCTTCGCTTCTAATTATTCCTTTGTCAAATTGTTTGTTTATTTCAATTATTGCTTCTTTTGAAAGTGTTTTTGCATAAATCCTTGCCATGCATTAATTCTGTAAATTACAGAATTTAAACATATTGTTTTCTGCTTGCTAAAATAGAAAAATTCCCGCCTCCCAACTCTGTTCTACGGGTGCAATTCCCGCCGGTTTATGTTGCAAGTTCCTTGTTTTTTATAATTCGTATAGTTCTTTTATTTTTTGTTTTACTTCTTTTAATTTTTGGCTGGAAATTTTTCCAGCTTTTTCTGTAATTACGCTTTTTTCTATTGTTGTGGGAAAATCAGTTAAGATTTTACTGTCAACTCTAAGTTCGCCTTTTACCAAATCTTTATTGGTTAATTTTAAGTCATATTTTTCCTTTGGTTCTGTGGAAGAAATGCTTAATACAATCAAGTCTTCAGATTTTCTATTATAATTTGAGTTGCTTATTACAAGAACAGGTCTTCTTTTGAATCCAACTTGTTGAGAATAAAGAATGTTTGCGATTATTATATTTCCTTGTTCAAAATTTGAATAACTTTTCTGCATCCTCTCCCTCTTCAGCAAGTCTCCTGTAGGCATAAACTCTCAAGCGATCTTTCTCAATTGCTTCAAGAAGCTTAGCTTTTTCTTCTATTGCTTTTCTTGCTACTTCAGTCCACTTAATTTCAGAATGCTTTTTCATTATGTCGTGAAGTTCTTTTGGAATTGCCATAGTCATATTAACCATTCAATCACCTTAAATAAGTAAGATAAGTAAACTTATTAAATTTATGTTTTGTTGTTTGTGGTTGGAGGTTTGGAGTTCATAAGAGTCACAGATATTCTTCAAATTCTTTTCTGCTGATTTTTAGTTCGTGCTTTATTATTTTGTTTAGCAGTCCTTTTGGAATTTCTTTTCCTTTGTGGAAGGGAATTGTTAATACTCTTCCGTCTGGATTATAGAATGATTTGTGTGAGCTTTTTTGTCTTTTTTCTTCAAAACCCATTTTTTGTATTATTTTAATTAGTTTTTCTGGTTTTATGGGTTTGAGTTTAGGCATAAACAGCAACTTTTTTTATTGCAATGAATTTTGGTTCTTCTTCTTTTTTGACTTCTTTTAGTGTTTCCAAATGCAATTCAATTGCTTCTTTAATGTTTTTCATTAGTTCTTTTTCTGTTTTTCCTTGTGAATAGCATCCATGCAGTTCTGGAACTGAACCAATAAACCAGCCGTCTTCATCTTTTTCTACTAATACATCAAATTCTTTTGCTTTCAACTCTTTCACCTAATAACATATTAGTTCAATCTGAATAAAAAGATTTGTCTGGTTATCGGTCCTTTTTTTGGAGAAAAAGTCCCGCCTCCCGGATTTGCACCGGGGACCTCTCGGTGTCCGCTTACCTGCTTCTGTGCGGGTGGAACGGCGCAGTACTTCGCTTTGCTCAGTACAGCTGTCACTCCTAACACCTTTTTCAGTGTTTGCAAAAAATCTACAGCCGAGCGCACTACTACTATGCAAAGGCGGGTTCCTGTGATTAAGAAAAATTTGTTTAATTAAAGTTAAAAGCTTATTATTAAACTTGTTTTGAAGGATTTAAAGCTTTTTCGTATAAAACCGGCACAATAACTGAAACCCATAATCCTAAAAACATCATTAAAATAAATTGAATTGGGTCAGGCAAACTGTATGGCCTTAAAATTATTGGAAAAGTAATTAATCCCATTCCCATGAATCCAATCACTGTTTTTGTCAGAACATCTCTTCTTGAAATTCTTTTCTGTTGGAAGTCAATTTCTCTCATAAAAAAGAAGCCTCCATAATAACCAAAAAATAATCCTAAATAAACTAATTGAGGGGTTAAAATAAACAAAACAATTGCTCCTATAACCATTAAGGCAACTAAAATTTCATCCTGTATTCTGCTTAATTTTAAACTGTAATTATCAAATTTTTGTATGAATTGTTTGCTTGTTAACCCAATTAATGTTCCTAAAACCACTCCTACTATTACATCTGAAGGAAAATGTGCTCCTAAGTAAACTCTTGAGTATGCCACTAAAATTGTTGCTATTCCCAAACCAAAAACAATTAGTTTATTTTTGTGGTTTAAAAAATAACCAAAAATTGCTGCAATAGTTGTAGAGTGCCCTGAAGGAAAACTAAAGCCTCCAAATCGTTCATAAACTAAAACTCTGAATCCTTGTTTAACTGAAGGCCTTGGTTTATGAAAAAACTCTTTTGCTGCTCCAACAATTAAAACAGAAAAAACGATTAAATTCATTAAATGAAATGATTCTTTTTCTTTTCCTTTCCAGTAAAAAAATCCCACTAAAAAAAACCATAAAAGAGGGCTTCCTAATTCAGTTAATCCTCTTACTAAATAATCCATGTAATATACTGGAATAGGGTAAAAATTTTGTACTGCTTGCAGTATTGTTGTGTCAGAAAATTCCAGCATAAATTAAACCTTTGTTTTTTTTGTTTTTTTCATTCCTGGAATTTCTATTTCAGAGTAATCAACTCTTATTTTGTTTTCTCTTAAAGCTTTTCTTGAAGCATAAACTTTCAGAAATTCAGCCATTTCTTTTTTTTCTTTTTTTTGCCATTCAGGTTTTTCTACTAATTCATTTACAACTGAACTGATTTTTCTTCCGTTTACTGCTTGAATTATTTCTCCTGGATTTTTTCCTGTTTCATTCATTATTTCTTCTAATACAGAATTAAGTTTATTTATTTCAACTATTTTTTCCAGATTTTCTTCTATTTTTCTGTCTATTCCTGTTCCTAATGAAGCCAGAAATTCCATTACACTTTTTGGATCAGTTTTTTCTGTTACCTTTAATTTTTTTACTGCAATCCATCCTTTCATGTTTGCTATAAACTGAATTACTTCTTCCATTCAATCACCTGACAAAAATAAGTTTGTTTTAATATAAATAGTTTTTCTTTAAAAATTGAAGAAAAAAAATTTAAAAAGAAAAAGTAAAAGCACGCTTTAAAGCGTGTTTTTAAGGAGAGTTATTTAATGACAGTCTATTCCTGCCATAAAATTATTAGGGGTGCCTAAGTTTAAATAGTTTTTGTTTTTTATTCATTTTTTATTTGAAACGGCCCTTTATTTTCAGAGTATTCTCTGTAAATCTGTGATATTTCGTATAAATGGAATTTGGCTTTGAATTTTTTTTTGAATTTTTCCATTACTTTTCTTAAGTATTCGTTGCTTCTTAAATTTAATTCTATAGTTAAATCGTATTGTCCTATAATTTTTCTTGCAGAACTTGCTTTGTTTGTGTTGTCAAAAAATCCCAGCATTGAATTGATTTCTTTTGGGTCTGTTATCATAAGGCTTATTTCGTATGAATTTAATCCCATTTTATTGTAGTTTTGCAGAATAGTGTATGCAAAAATTACTCCTTTTTTTTCCAGTTTTTTTATTTTATATGCAACTGTTTTTGGGTTTGCATTAAGTTTTTTTGCTATTTCTGTAAACTTTATTTTGCTATTTATTGAAAGAAAATTAATTATTTTTTTGTCAAGTTTGTCTAATTTTATTTCATTTTTTGTTGACTGGACAAAGCTTTCTCTTGTTTTTTCCTGTTTTTTAAAGAATCTTTTGTTCATTTGATAGGTTTCGATTATTAAGTCTATTTGTTTTTCATGTATTGATTCTCCAAATTTTTCTTTGAACTCATCAAAAAATTGATCTAACTCTTTTGAATTTTTCACTAAAATAACAAAATCTAAATCGTAATTACTTCCTTCAGTAAGCCTTACATTTAAACAAAGTTTGCTGTTTCGAAGATAATTTATTATTTCTTTTTCTTTTACAGGAAAAAGATAATCAAGTTTTAGATAAATTAAATAATATTTGTAGCCTAATTTACTCATGTCAAAAACAGTGTTAAATCTTCTGATAAATCCATTTTCTTCCAATTTTTTTATTCTATAATTGACGGTTTCTTTTGATGACCCGACTTTTTTTGCAATTCTTT
The DNA here is from genome assembly GCA_964608675.1 of uncultured archaeon. Taxonomy (GTDB): domain Archaea; phylum Iainarchaeota; class Iainarchaeia; order Iainarchaeales; family 1-14-0-10-31-34; genus 1-14-0-10-31-34. The sequence continues at coordinate 15,313 of CAZSOZ010000005.1, forward strand.
TTGAAGGAGTCCTTGAATTTATGCTTAGTTCATTTATTATTTTTTTATCCAGTAAATCAAGTTTCATTTCTTTTCATATTTATTTTTATGCAACCTAATTTTAAATCTTTTTAATCAAAAAAACAAAAAATTCGGTTTAATTTTCCTTTTTTTTTAAAAAAAATCAAAAACCTTTATTAGATTTCAAAGCCGTTTTTTTATTAAATGAAAAAGGAGGGATTTTATGACTGAAATTGTTTATAGAAATAAAACAAAAGAAGAAACAATTGAAGCAGATAACATTAAAGGACAAAAAGTTTTGGATGTAAAAGGAAACGAAATAGGAAAAATTAAGTCACTTCATGTTGATCCTGTTTCACTTTCAGTGGAAGCAATCACTATTGATAACGGTTTATTTAAAGGCAGTGATTATGTAGGAAAAAATTATATTTTTTCTTTGACTGACAAAGCAGCAGTATTAAGCGTTACACCTATTACACAGTTAATTGGTTTAACAGTTTATGATTCTGAAGGAAAAGAATTAGGCAGAGTAAAAGAAGTTTACAGAGTTCATAAAACAAACAGTATTTTGTCTTTGATTGTGGACAGAGGAATTATGAAATCTGATTTAATTGTCTATGATGATGAAATAAAAGAACTTGGAAAAAACATAATTTTGAATGAGTCTTTTAAAGAACCTAAGGAGGAATGATATGCAAAAATATGTTTTGCCTGAACTTTCATTTAATTTTTCTGACTTAAAGCCTTATATTTCTGACAAACAACTTGAACTGCATTACGAAAAACACCATAAAAGTTATGTGGATAAAGCTAATGCAATTCTTGAAAAAATAGAGAACGCAAGAAAAGGAGGGCTTGAATTCGATGTCAAGTCAACTTTAAAGTCTTTGTCTTATAACATTGGCGGGCATGTGCTTCATTCCTTATTTTGGGAAAACCTTGGTTCTGAAGAAAAAACTTTAGATAAACCAAATAATTCTTTAAAAGAAGTGATTGACAGGGAATTCAGCAGTTTTGAAAGATTCAAAAAAGAGTTTTCTGAAACTGCTTTAAGTATTGAGGGTTCAGGCTGGGCTGTTTTAGCTTACTGTAAAAAAACTAACAGGCCTTTGCTGATGCAGATAGAAAAACATAATCAAAACATTTATCCGGGCTTTAACCTTTTGCTTGTTTTGGATATGTGGGAGCATGCATATTATCTTGACTACCAAAACCAGAAAAAAAAGTTTGTGGATTCTTTTTGGAAAATTGTGGACTGGGAAGAAGTCAGCGACAGGCTTGAGGAAACAATAGAGGAATAAAGGAGGTAATATAATGGATTTAAAAATTTCAGATAAATTTGAGGAAGCAAAACAAAGAATGAATGAAATTTTTGACGATATTTTAAGCGAAAGAAAAACAAATTTTCAGACAAGGCTTCCTGCATGGAAGCAAAATAAATCAATAAAGGAAGATTTTGTTTCTCCTTTGGCTGATTTCTGGGAAACAGACAAAGAATTTAAAGCAGAAATTGATTTGCCGGGAATAAACAAAGAAGACCTTGAAATAAACGTTTATGGAAACAATCTTGAAATAAAAGCAGAAAAAAGCCATGAAGAAAAAAAAGAAGAAAACGGAAGCTTCAGACAGGAAAGATATTACAGCGGTTTTTACAGGCAGATTCCTTTGCCTGAAAAATCTGATCCTGATTCTGTTAAGGCAGAATACGAAAACGGAGTATTAAAAATTTCTGTTCCCAAAACAGAGGAATTAAATTCAGATAAAAAGAGAATTGAATTAAAGTAAAAATATTTTTTTTACTTTTTTTCAATTAAAAAAAAAGGAGGCGGTTTTTTTGATGAAAAACCATTTATATAATTTGATGATTCAACTGGTTACTGAACACAAAAGCCTGTGGAGAATAAAAAACATGTATAAAAAGGATGCAGAAAACTGTTCTCAGTGTATTGAATTCTGGAAGAAAACAGAAACAGAAAAAGAACGACAAATAAGTGAATTCGAAGAAATAATAAAGGATCATTATATTATTGCAAAGGAAGGGGAATAAATGAAAAAAATTGCAGTAATTTTAGAGAACTGGTTTGAAGACATAGAATTCACTGCTCCTGTTGATGCCTTTAAAGAAAAAGGGCATCAAATAATAGTTATTGGACTGCAGGCAGGAAAAACACTTAAAGGAAAAAAACAGGGAATTGAAGTGCAAACCAATAAATCTTTTGATGAAGTTTTGGTTTCTGATTTTGATGCCCTGCTGATTCCTGGAGGGTATTCTCCTGATAAATTAAGGGCTGATTCAAAAGCAGTTGAATTCACTAAAAATTTTACTGAAAGCGGAAAACCGGTTTTTTCTATCTGCCACGGCCCCCAGCTTTTGATTTCAGCTGATGTCTTGAAAGGAAAAAAAATTGCCGGCTGGAAATCAATTATTCAGGACATAAAGAATGCTGGAGCAGAATTGGTTGACGAAAAAGTTGTTGTTGATGGAAACATTGTTTCAAGCAGGAACCCTGATGACCTTCCTGCTTTTATTCAGGCTTCACTTCAAAAACTTGAAAAGGAGGTTTAATTTATAGCTGACGTTGGAATAAGAAACTTAAATAAATCTGTTCAAAAAACAAAAGAATGGTTTAAAGACATACAAAATTTAGTTGAAATAAAAGATGAAAATCTTGTATATTCTATTGCAGGAAGTGTTCTTCAAACTTTAAGGGACAGATTAACTGTTGAGGAAGCAATTCATTTAGGAAACCAATTGTCTTTGGTTATGAAAGGAATTTATTATGAAAATTATGTTCCTTCAAATAAACCAAAAAAATTAAAGAAAAATGAATTTCTTGCAGAAGTAAATAAAAAAATAAATAATCCTTCTTTGATTGACTCTGAATCAGCTTCAATTGCAGTTTTTTCAATGCTGAAAAAAAGGGTTTCTGAAGGAGAAATGAAGGACGTTAAAGCAACTCTTCCTAAAGACCTGCAGAATTTTTTCAAAAAAGGAGGCAAAAAAAATGAAGATAATGGATTTAGACAGAGTGCCTGATGGAGGCCAGCCTTTTAAAACAATTAAACAACTTCCTGAAATAGTGAAAAAAAAGCTTCCTTCGGAAGCACAAAAACATTGGATGAGAGAATTTAATGAAGCTTGGGAAAGATATCCTGCTCCTGGAAAAAGAAAAACCGGTTTATCAAGAAAAAATCGTGCTTGGAAAGCAGCATGGTCTCAGTTAAGAAAAAAATACAAAAAAATTAATTCAGGAAACTGGATTAAAAAATAATTAAATTTCTATATTAAAGTAAGTTCTTACGATGAAGCCGATTGCAAACGAAATTAATGCTACTCCTAAACTTATTGAAGCCATTTCTGTGAATCTTTTTTTGAACGAAAACCCTTTCACTACTGAAATATAAAAATTAAATACTGCAATTACAATTACTGCTGTAATTAAAGTTAAAATTAATGCAATTGCTTTTTCTTTTAAAATAAAGAAAGGCAGAACCAAAAGAATTACTGTTGCAAGGTAAGCTGTTCCTGTATAAACTGAAGCCCGTAAAGTTTTGTGTGTTGATTCTCCTTCTGATTTAATTGAAATGTATTCTGATGCAGCCATTGAAAGCGAAGCAGAAATTCCTGTAATTAAGCCTGCTGTGGCAATAATTAAATTGCTTTTAAATACAAAAGTGAAGCCTGCCAGCGCTCCAGTTAATTCAACTAAAGCATCATTTAAGCCTAATACAATTGACCTTATATGTTTTAGTTTTTCTTCGTCAATTAATTTTATTAATTCTTTTTCGTGTTCGTGTTCTTCGTCTATTACTTTTTTTGAGTCAGGAAATTTTTTTTCAAGTTTTCTGTAGGTTTGCTGTGCTTTTTCTTCTCTTTCTTCCATTAACTTTAATCCAAAAACTAATCCGAAAATTCTTGCAATCCAGTAATAAAACCATATTTTGAATTTATTTGGCTTCACTTTTTTTTCTGTGTATTTTTCCCAGAAATGATAATGATTTAATTCGTCTTCAGCTATATGCTGTAATATTTCTTTGTTTTGTTTTTCTTTTATTGTTTTTGCAAGATTTTTATAAATATAGTGTTCTGTTATTTCATTTTTTTGTATGTTTAATAAGGTTTTCAGTGTTTTTTTGTCAAGTTTCATTCTAATACCTTTGAAGTTAATAATTCTTTTGCAGTTAAATGTTTTACAATGCTGGTAATAAATAATTTTTTTCTTTCAATTTTGTTTTCTTTTAAAACTTCATTCAAAAATTTTCCTGCTTTTCTTACAAAAGGTTTTCCTGTTTTGTTTTCTTTTTTTCCTTTTATTTTTTCTCACTAAATAATGCGTATCGCACTTAGTTAAAAACTAATTAAAAGTATACTCTAAAATTTATTTTTTAATACGATTTTTTTGTTTTTTTATTCAAGTTGGTGTATTGGAGTATTGTTTCTTTCGCTGATTTCTTTGAGTATATCGTATTCCATTAAGTTAGCACAAAAACTTATTGCTTTTCCTGTTTTTCCCTGTCTTGCAGTTCTTCCTATTCTATGCAAATAAGCTTCTGTTTCTTTTGGAAAATCAAAGTTAACTACGTTTCCTATGTCATCAACATGAATTCCTCTGGCAACAACATCTGTTGCAATTAATATTCCGTCTTTTGATCTCTTGAATTCTTCTATTATTTTGTTTCTTGCTCCTTGTTTTTTGTCTCCATGGATTGCCAAAGTTTTAATTCCTTTTTTTGATAATTGTCTTTGAAGCCAGTCAACAGATTTTTTTGTTCTGCAGAAAACCAAAGTTTTTGAGTTATCTGTTGCCAAAAGCCTGTATAATGCATTGAGTTTTTCTTTACTGTTTACCATTATATAGTATTGCTGTATTTCTTGTACTGGGGCATTATCTGTGCTTAAATCAAATACTATTTTGTCTTTTTTTAAGTGTATTTCAATTAATTCAAGTATTTCTCTTGGCATGGTTGCAGAAAAAAGCATTGTGTGTTTTTCTTTTGGAAGAAAAGAAATTATTCTGCTTACGTCGTCCCTGAAACCCATATCAAACATTTTGTCTGCTTCATCCAAAACCAAATATTTTGTTTTGTTTAAATATAAAACTTTTCTTGAATTTAAATCCAAGAGTCTTCCTGGTGTTCCAACAATTATTTGCGGTTTTCTTTTAAGCAAATCAATCTGCCTTTTAATGTTTTGTCCGCCAAAAACTGCTATTACAAACACGTTAGTGTTTCTTGCAATTGAAGCAATTTCTTCTTTTACCTGCAAAGCTAATTCTCTTGTTGGGACCACAATTAAGGCATAATCGTTTTTTTCTTTTATTTTTTGTATTAAGGGTATTGCAAATGCAGCTGTTTTTCCTGTTCCTGTTTTTGATTTTCCTACAATATCTTTTCCTTTTAGTATTTCAGGAATTACTTTTTCCTGTATTTCTGAAGTATTTTCAAAGCCTTTTTTTTGAAGTGCATTTTGTATGCTGTCATCTATGTTTAGTGTATTAAATTTCAATTAAATCATTCTCCTTTTAAAAAAGAAATAAAAAAAATAACGCTATTTTAATTCAGTTTATTTAAACTGAAATCAAATATTTTTCACTTAAGAAAAAAAATAGAGTTATTAAACATTTTTTCTTTTTTTATTAAATATAATTGTAAACAAAAAGATTTTTAAATACGGTTTTCATTTTAATTTTAAAGGGGAAACAACATTTCTTCTTATAAATCGTTAATTGCTTTATCAATTCTTTTGTACCCTGCTTGTGTTATTTTTTTCATTTTGTTTTTAATTTCATTTTTGTTGTTTGAAAAGTACAAAAAAACGTAACCTCCTTTGAAAAGATTTTTTTGTTTTCTTTTACATCTATACTTTAATTTCTGTTTTATTGTTTTTTTCTTTCATTTCATTACTTTTTTTGTTTCTTCAAAGTTAATTACATCTCTGAAAAATTGGGTAAATAGGCACTAATAGTTTGTTTGCCATTATTTTAATTCTTTTTTGGGGTAGTGACTCAAAAGGGATTTAAAAATCACAACTGAAATTAAAATAAAATAATTTAAATTACAGCCAAGCTTTTTTTTCATAAATTTTTAGGATAGAATTTCTTTTTCTTTTTTTATTTTTTTTGCTGTTTAGTTATTTGAATGAAAAATGGTTTGTCGGGCTTATTTTCTTTTTTGAATAAAAAGGAACTGCCTAAATGTGCTTGGTGTGAAAAAGAATCAGATAATTTTCCTTTTGTTAAAATAAAGGATAAAAAGGAATATTTTTTTTGTTCAGAGGAATGCAAAAGAAATTTTAGAATAAACTATAACAAAAAAGCAAAGAACCGCACTTGTTCAGCTTGTTTACTAAAAAAAATAAAGCGTTAATTTTTTTTGTAAATTTTGTTTTTTTTTAATTAACGAAATCCCTCTATTTTTTTAATGTTGATTTAGGGTTTGAGTGAAATCTACAGTGCCAAAAATTATGTGCTTTGGTTTCTAATCTGTGGTTTTTGGATGCTTTCTTGTAAATAAGAATTAATTAACTTGAAATTTTTTTTTATTAAAAAATTTTGTTGATTATTTCTTCAAAAATTTTTTTTGTTTCAGGCTTAAAAAGGATTATTGGAGTAAGGTTCACTAAAGCATCAGTAAAACTTTTGTCATAAGGTATTTTTGAAAGAATTTTAACTCCTTTTTTTCCTGCAAATTTTTCTATTTCTTTTGTTGCTTTTTGGTTAAGATTAAATTTGTTTATTATTATTCCATAAGGTATGTTGAAATGATTTACCATTTTCAAGGCTCTTTTTAAGTCTGAAATTCCTGATGGAGTTGGCTCTGTTACTGCTACAACAAAATCGCTTCCTGAAACAGATGCAATTACTGGACAGCCTATTCCAGCTGAAGCATCAATAAGCATTATTTCTGCTTCACTTTCTTTTTCTTCTGCAATGCTTTTTACTTTTGCAACAACTTTTCCTGAACCAGATTCCCCTATTTCAAGTTGGCCCGAAACAATGCTGAACCCATACTTTGTTTTTCCATAGCCAATTCTTGCGTTTTCAATTTTAATCAACTCAATTGCTTTGTATGGGCAAATCATTGAGCATACCTCACAGCCTTCACAGGAAAAATTATCAAAAATTGGCTGGTTTTTTTCTTTGTCCCAAGAGATCGCATTAAAATAACAGCTTTTCAGGCATTTTTTGCAGCCTTTACATTTTTTTTCATTTAATTTTGCTTTTTCGTTTGTTGAAATTTTTTTCCATTCCAAGAAATCTTTTTCTTTTAAGCCAAAAACTAAAGCCAGATTTGATGCGTCAACATCGCAGTCAGCGCAAACTATTTTGTGTTTTTCTGACAACGCGATTGCAAGTGAGGCAGTAATGCTGCTTTTTCCTACTCCTCCTTTTCCGGAGAGAACAGTTATTTTTTTCATTTGACAACTAACTCCCTTATTTTTTCTATGCTTTTATCTTTGATTGGAATTCCTTTGCTGTAAGCCTCCATTATTTCTTTTTTGTAAGGAATTCTTGCTTTAATTTCTTTTCCTTGTTTTTGGGCGGCTTCTTCAATTAAATTGGATTTTCCTTCTTCAAACCTGTTCAAAACGATTTCAAAATTAATTTTAAGCTTTTTTATTAACTGCATTATTAATTTCAAATCATGTTTTCCTAAGGGAGTTGGCTCTGTTACAGCTAAAGCAAGATCTGTTTCTTTTAAAGCTGAAATCACATCACAATGTGTTCCTGCTGCAGTGTCAACCAAAACAAAATCAAATTTTTTTTTGATTTTATTTACTTCTTCTTTTAGTGCGCCAACAACAAATTCTGAAACTGCTTCGTTTACCTTTAATTCACCTGAAAGAAAGTTAATGCCGTGTTTTTTTCCTTTAAAGATGGTTCCAATTTCTTTTTTATTCCCCCATGTTATTGCTTTTGCAGGGCAACTTAAAGCGCATGCCCCGCATCCATTGCATTGCTCAGGCAAAAAAATTGGTTTTTTTCCTTTAACAGCAAAAATTGCATGCGTTTTGCATACTTCTCCGCATTTTCCGCATTTAATGCATTTTTGAAAATCCAATTTTGGGGTTCTCTGCCAGACAAGCCTTATTTTTTCTCTTTTTATTCCAAGCAGTAAATGGTCATTTGGGCAGTCAGTGTCAGCATCAACCAAAAGAACTCTGTATTTTTTGCTTAATGAAACTGCCAGAGCGGTTGCAACAGTGCTTTTTCCTGTTCCTCCTTTTCCTCCAGTGATTGCGATTTGCTTCATTTTATTTACCTTTTTATTTATTCATCAAGTGTTTCCACAGTGAATTTTACTTTTCTTTTCATTCCTATTTCCGGCACAAAAGAAACAAGAAATTCTTCAAAGGATTCGTTTTCTCCTTCACAGCCAACATGATTGAATTTCTTGTTTCCAAGCAATTCAATTCTATTAAATAATCTGCCTTTAATTTTTTTTTTCATTTTTTTGTCTCCCCTGCTTTTTTTTGAAATTTAAAATACACCCTTTATTTAAGTAATCATTATGGCTTATTAAACCACAATACTTTTTTTCAAAACAAAAACCATTGTTTTCTATTTCTCGTATAATGTCTTTTTCACACATGTTTTTCAGGTTTTTTAGAGGCTGATCTAATTTGTTGTGTTTTGGATACAAAGAAAACAAGCCGTTTTCTTGCAAAACACGATGAATTTCTTTGTATAATTTTTTCCTGTTTTCAATTAAATGCAGGACATCGTAAACCAAGGCAACATCAACAGAATCATTTTTCAATTCAATTTTTGTATTGCCATTAGATTTTATTATTGAAATATTCGTTAATTCCTGTTTTGCTTTCTTTGCTTTTAATTCTTTTAATGGTTCATTGATTTTATCTAAAGCAAAAACTTTTCCTTTGCTTCCGACAATTTTTGATAGAGGAACAGAATAATGCCCTGTTCTTGCCCCAAAATCAAGGACTTTTTGTTTTGGCTTGATTCCAATTCTTTTTAGGAATTCAATTCCTTTTGTTTTTTCCCATTCAGTCATTTCTTTATTCGTGTTTAACACCTTTTAAAACATATAATGTAGCGTTTTTTTTTTATTGTTTGAAACAAAAATTTTGTTGCCTCCTTTAAATTTATATTTCAGGTCGCCTGAAAAGGGTTTCCTTTAAATCCAAGACTTCAACTGATGGCTTTTTTATTTCATAAATTGAAATTGCATTCAATTCTTTGAATTCTTTTTTAATTGAAACCAATTCTTTTTCTGTTAATGGATTCACTGGAGAGCGCCTTAAAGGCGTGTCAATTTGAATTTCATCAGGTTCAATTTCCTTTGCAATATAAAAAATTTCTTGTGCGTTATTCTTATTTTTTTCAATGAACATACATTGTAATGCAAATTTTTTTCCTGTAAATTCTTTTCTCATTTTTTTAATGCCTTCAAGGATTTTCTTGAATTCAATTTCTTTTGCAGGCTTGTTTATTTCTTCAAAGAGTTCTTTGTTTGGTGCATCAATTTTTGCTACAATGACATCAAGTTTGTTCAGGGCTTTTTTCACTTCCTTCAAATAAAACATTGAGGAATTTGTCAGGATTCCCACAGGCAAATCAGTTAATTCTCTTGCAGTGTCAATTAATTCGCTTAAATTTTTTGCAAGAGTTGGTTCCCCGCTTCCTGAAAAAGTTATGATATCTGCTTTGGCTTTCTTTAAGCTTTCCTTTAATTCTTTTTCAAGTTCAAAGTTTTCCACAAAGTTTTTTTGCTCAAAACTTTTATTTTGTGTTTTTCCCAGCTGACAGTAAACGCAGTCAAAACTGCATGTTTTGTTTTTCCTGCAAACAGGGTCAATTCCAAGGCTTCTTCCAAGCCTTTTTGAAGGAACAGGCCCGTAAACTATTTTCATTTTAATTCTCCTTTAGTTTATTCATGTTTGTCTTCTTTTTTTATTCCATATCCTTTTCCATTTCCTGGCAGGCAAATATTTTTTTCTGTTTTAATTTTTCCTTCAATAAAATCTTTTAAAACTGTTTTGATATTGCCTGAAACCCCCCAAATTAATTTTATTTCATATTCTTCAAAGAGTTTTTGTGCTTTCCGACCAACCCCTCCAACAACCATTATGCTAATGCCTTTTTCATGAAAAAATTTTGGCAAAAATCCAGTGAAATGCCCTGGATTTTCTATTACTTCTTTTTTTATTACTTTTCCTTTTTCAATTTCAAGTATAGTAAATTGAGGGCATCTTCCAAAATGCTCTGCTACTTTTCCAGAATCATTTGAAATTGCTATTTTCATTTCAATCTCCTTTTTTTTTAATTAAATTTTTTTGTTTGCAGTTAACCCAAAATGGCCTGTGGCTGAATTAATATTGGTTTCTTTTAGTTTTCCTTCACTGAATTGTTGTATTGCATCTTCCACGCTTAATTCAGAAACCTGGTAAACTTTTATTTTGCTTTCATGTAAAACCCTAAAAGCATTTGGCCCGATATTTCCTGAAATAACTGCTTTTATTCCTTGGTTTGCAATTGTTTGTGCTGCTGCAATTCCTGCTCCCATTGCACCATCTTTTGCTTTATTTTCTATGAATTCCTTTTTTTTAATTTTTTTTCCTTTAACTTCAATTATAAGGAAGCCAGGGCATCTCCCAAAAACAAAGTTAACTTTTTGTTTTAAATCATTTGATGCTACAGTAACAGCTATTTTCATTCAGTTTCCTCCTCTTCCATTTCTTTTTTTAATGCAATTCCTTGTCCTTTGTATCCAATATAAATTAAGGGAACAGAAAAAACAATCAGCAACGAAGCAAGGGTATTTTGCCAAACAATTATTCCAATGCATAAAACCATTATTGGAACAACATATCTTCTGTAAACGCATTCTTTTAATGTCCTTGTATAAACAAAAAAAATTGAAAAAACGAATATTACAAAACTAATTAAATTAATTGTTTCTTCCATTTAATTCCTCTTTAATACTTTTTTTTTATTCTCTAGTCAGGGGAGAGCCGCATTTTGGGCATTTCCTGCTAGTGCAAGGCAACCCTATATTGTGTGGTACTTTGTTTCCGCAATAAGTGCAAACACAGTTTCCGCCAGGACCTAATGCTGAGCCTCCCATTCTTCCTCTTCCATTCGGCATTTTTTTTACCTCCTAATCAACAACCTCTAAATGAATTTATATTCATAATATATTTAAACTTTGCTTTAATTTCTGGGCAGTTTTTCTCTGAATAAATTATTCTTAGGAAGATTTTTAAAGTTAGCTAAACCTAACTTTTTACAGTTTTAATTTAATTTTTGTTGATTGTAATGCCTAAAACGTTTTTTTCTTTGCTTATTTTGTCTTCTGAAAAGAAGGGGTTAATTGTCTTTTTAGATGGAGGTTTTGGCTTTCAGCAAAAACTTGCTTCTTTAAACATCAGGGTTGGAAAAACAGTCACTAAAATAACTTCCCAGCCTTTTTCTGGTCCTGTAGTTATTTTGGTTGACAACACCGAAATAAGTTTGGGAAGAAAAATTGCTTCCAGGATTTTTGTGGAGGAACTCGAATGAAACTGCTTTTAATGGGCAACCCAAACGTAGGCAAAAGCACTTTTTTTTCAAGGTTAACTGGAATAAATGTAATGATTTCAAATTATTCTGGGACAACAATTGAATTAAAGAAAGGAAAAATGAAGTTTAATAATAAATTAATTGATGTTATTGATGTTCCTGGAATTAATACTTTAGAGCCTTTATGTAAAGCAGAAGAAGTTGCTGTTAAAATGCTTAAAGAAGGAGACTTAATAATTAATGTAGTTGATGCAACTAATTTAGAGCGAAGTTTGTATTTGACTTTTCAGTTAATGGAAAAAAACATTCCTATTGTTGTGGCTTTAAATTTTTGGAATGAAACCAAACATAAAGGAATTGAAATTAATATAAAAAAACTTGAAGAACTTTTAGGCATTCCTGTAATCCCAACTGTTGCTTTAACCGGAGAAGGAATAAAAGAAGTTGTTTTTGAATTAAAAAAGAAACCTTTGCCTCTAAAAAAACATTCAGAAGAAAAATGGATTGGAGTAGGCAAAATTGTTAAAGACACTCAAAAAATCAAGAATAAAGAGCATTCTTTTTTGGACAGGCTTGAAGATTTAAGCATTAAACCTTTAACTGGAATTCCTTTGGCTTTCTTGATTTTATTTTTTTCTTTTTATTTGGTTTGGTTTATTGGGGAAACAATTATTTATTTTATTTTTGGTCCTTTGTTTGAATTTTATTTTCCTTTTCTTGTTTCTTTAAGTAATTTTTTGGGTCCAGGTTTTTTTCACGATATTTTAATTGGTTCTTTAATTAATGGTAAAATTGATTTTGTGCAGTCAATGGGTTTGCTTTCTACCGGATTGTTTGTTCCAATTGCAATGGTTTTGCCTTATGTTTTTTCTTTTTATTTTGTTTTAGGTTTTTTGGAGGATAGCGGTTATTTACCTAGACTTGCAACTTTAATTGATAATTTAATGCATAGATTTGGAATGCATGGCTTGGCTGTGATTCCGATGCTTTTGGGTTTAGGTTGTAATGTTCCGGGGGCATTAGCTGTAAGAATTTTGGAGACAAAAAGGCAGAGGTTTATTGCTGCAACTTTGATGGCTATTTCTGTTCCTTGCATGGCCCAAATTGCAATGATTTTTGGGTTGCTTGGTTCTTTTGGAGTTAAAGGTTTGATTATTGTTTTTGGAACTCTTTTTATTGTTTGGATTACATTAGGGTTTTTTCTTAATAAAGTTATGAAAGGGTTGACTCCTGAAACTTTTATGGAAATTCCGCCTTATAGAATGCCTTATTTGAATTCTTTAATTAAAAAATTGTGGATGAGACTAAAAAATTTTTTAACTGAAGCAATTCCCTTTGTTTTTTTGGGTGTTTTAATAATAAATTTTTTGTTTGTTTTTGGAGTAATTGATTTTATAAGCAGAATTGCTTCTCCTTTGGTTGTCGGGGTTTTAGGTCTTCCAAAAGAAGCAGTTATTTCTCTTGTTATTGGTTTTTTAAGGAAAGACATGGCAATAGGATTATTGTTGCCTTTGAATTTAACTTTAAAGCAATTAATTATTTCAAGTGTTGTATTAACAATGTATTTTCCTTGTGTTGCAACTTTTGTTGTTTTATTTAAAGAGCTTGGATTAAAGGATTTAATTAAATCAACTTTGTTAATGATTTTTTTATCTTTTTTGGCGGGCGGAATCCTTAACTTAATTCTTTAATGCATAAAAAACCAGCTTTTATTTTTTTTTATTTCAATTAAATTATGTTTATTTAATCAAACAAATTCCACTAATTTTTAATGAGTGGTTTAATTTTTATGGGGAATTTGTAACATCAAAAATCATTCATGCCACCGGTCTCTGTTCAGTGGTTTTTGACTTTTTTGTTTTTCTAAAAAAATAAGAAAAACTGAATTAATTTACGAAAGCTTTCAGGGTAATTCAAAAATTTGTCTTGTTTTCCTGAAAATTTGTTTGTTGGGCAGTGCATTCTGTTAACAATGTCTGGCTTAAAGCTTTTAATTAGCTGAAAATTTTGACAGCAAAACAGATGCCATGTAAATAAAAGAGATTATTAAAACTATTATTGGTCCTGTAGAAAAATTAAGGTAATATGAAACGAATAATCCTGTAATTGTTGCAGTCAGTGTTATTGCAGTTGAAGTTATCATGATTTTTTTTATGGTTTTGTGAAAAAGTTGTGCGCTTGCTGCAGGAATTGTCAGAATTGCAATCATCAAGACTATTCCTACAACCCTTATTGTTGCAATAATTGTTAATGCAATTAAACCGAATAATATTATGTTAATTAAAGTGGTTGGAGTGTTCCTTGTTTCAGAGTATTCTTCATCAAAGGTTACTGAAAGAAATGAATTGAACATTAAAAAGACTATTGCAAGTATGACTGCATCTAATGCAAGTATCATTAACAAGTCTGCTTCTGAAACAAGCAGTATGTTTCCAAATAAATAAGTAAATAAATCTGTTGCATATCCTGGAGTAAGAAAAATAAAAACCAGTCCTGTTGCCATTCCTGTGGCCCATAAAAAGCTGAGTATTGTGTCCAGCCTGTTTTCTGTGCTTTTTTTAAGAAAAGCAATGATGAATGCTGAAAGCAAACTAAATACAATTCCTCCTGCAAGAGGATTAAAATTAAGATAATAGCTTATTCCTAAACCACCGAATGCCGTGTGAGCAATGCTTCCTGAAATCAGTGACATTCTTTTTACTACAATGTATGTTCCTATTATTCCTGAAGCCAGTGAAGCCAGCACTGCAATAATTAATGCGTTCTGGAAAAACTGGTATTGAAGTATTTCAAGCAATGCACATCTCCTTCATTTTAAGTGAACTGGTTTTATGGTACTTTATTGTGTTTGTGTTGCATTTGTTGATGCAGACAACTTCTTTGGCGTATTTTGAAAGCATTTCAAGATCGTGGTCAACAATCACAATAGCTATTTTTTTGTTTAATTCTTTTAAAATTTTATAGAATTCTTCTTGGATGTGAATGTCAAGGTTTGACATTGGTTCGTCCAGCAAAAGAGCTTTTGGTTCATTGGCTACTGCTCTTGCAACAAAAACTCTTTGTTTTTCTCCTCCTGAAAGCTCGCATAGTTTATTGTTTCTTAAATGCCAAATGCCAAGGCTTTTTAGGGTTTTTTCAGCCATTTTTCTGTCTTCTTCAGAGTATTGCTTGAACAGTTTTTTTCCAACTCTACTCAAAAGCACAATCTCTTGGGCAGTTATTGGAAAATTAAAGTCAATGTCTTTGAATTGAGAGAGATAACCAATTTGTTCTCTTCCTTTTTTTGGGGTTTTCCCAAACACTTTGATTTTGCCTTTTTTTGGTTTCAGCAATCCCAGAATCAGTTTCAGCAAAGTAGTTTTGCCTCCTCCGTTGGGGCCAACAACCCCAAGAAAATCTTTTTTGTAAATTGAAAGATTAATGTTTTTTAAGAAATCTTCTTTTGAATAACTAAAGCATACATCATTTAATTTGATTATTTCCTTTCTGTTCATAGTACTCAGAAACTATTTTTTTAAGTTTTCAGTGATAGTTATTGCTACATTTCTTAGATTGCTTATGTAATTCTCAGAAAGAGGGTCAATTGAAACAACAACAGCATCAATTTCTTCGGCGATTGATTCAGCTATATCTTTATTGAATTGTGATTGAACGAATATTACTTTAATGTTTTCTTTTTCAGCTTCATCAATTAGTTCCTGCAATTGCTCTGCTGTCGGTTCTTTTCCGGATTGCTCTATAGCTACTTGTTTAATATCATATTCATCAGCAAAGTAACCCCAAGCTGGATGGAATACCATGAGCTTGTCTGTTTTCAGTTCCTTGAATTTGGATTCAATTTCATCATGCAGTTCATCAAGCTGTTTTTTGAAATTCTCTGCATTGCTTTTGTATGCGCCAGAATTTTGTGGATCTTTTTGTGACAATGATTCTGCAATCACATCAACCTGCTTTTTGGCCTGTAAAGGTGAAAGCCAGATATGCGGGTCAATTCCTTCCTGTTTACCAAAATACCTGAGTTTTACATTAATTGAAGTGTCCACTATCAACATATTTTTATTCAATTCAGCAAATTTATTGGTATGAGACTTTTCAAAAGCAATATGGCCTACCCTAAAATAAATGTCAGCGTTTTCAACATTAGCCAGATCACTTGGCTTTGGTTCATATGTTGCAGGGCTTGCCCCTAAAGGAATTAATTCCTTTACATTAACGTGTTCTCCTCCAACTGCTTTTACAAAAGCTTTTTGAGGTAAAATGCTTACAATCACATTTAATTTTTTGCTTGATTCTTTTTCAGGGTAATTAATGCAGCCAGAAAACAAAAATAATATAATAACTAATGCAAAAAACAACTTGCTGGTTTTCATTTTTTTTTTCACCTTAATATTTTATAAACAATGCAGTATAAATATGTTATTGATTGTAATTATCAATAAGGTTGTGTTGTGGCAAAAAAAAGAAGCACCAAACAAAAAGAATTTCTTCAAAAAAAATTAGAGGAAATTGATTCTTTTTTTAGTGCAGAAGACTTGCTTGCATTAGCCGGCAAAGAAAAAAAAAGAATTGGGGTTGCCACTGTTTACCGGTTTCTCAATGAACTGAAAAAACAAAACCTTTTGTATTCTTATAAGTGCAACAGGAAAACAGTTTTTTCCAGGCAAAATAACAGTCACTGCCATTTTGTTTGTGAAAGCACTGGCAAAATAACTCATTTCAATATTGATTCTCTGGATTTCCTTAAAGACAAAATTCCTGGTTCAATTAAAAGCTTTCAGCTTGAAGTCAGGGGCGTCAGCAACGGAAAACCTAAAACCTGCTGTAAAAAAACCAATTAAAAAAGACAATCAGAAAAACCGGACTTAATATGCCGAAGCCTCTAGGGCGAGAAAAACAAATTATTCAAAGCCTGACATGCTTTTTGATTTACTATAAAATTATAGTATATAAAACTAGTTAAAAACAGGTCGAGTAACCAAAAAAAGGAAATTAATTTTAATAGAATGAATTAATTACTTTTTTAGTTTTTTATAGTTTAATTATCCGATGTATCCTGCAGGTGCTAAACCACCATGACTTAAGAAAGTACTTATAATTGAAAAAAACAATTTCCATAAAACATAAAAAGCGCCAAAAATTATAATCCATTGCACTAAATTTGTTATTAGAGCTATTACGGCACTTTTAATTAAGCTTTGATTATGTGCTTCTCTTGTAGACAAAATTGACCAGTATAAATTAATTAGTGATAGTAAAATTAGTAAATAAGTTATTGGGTTATAAATTATTGAATCAAGTGAAGAAATATTGCCTTCTGTGGGATAACTTGCAAACCATAATACTGCTAAGTCATGCGTGAATGAATTAGCGGCAATGGTAACTAATATTGTTGATATAAGCCATAAAACAGGATATAATGAAGTTAAATAAAATTGTTGTGTAAAAGTTGCTTTGCCGCCTAAAAATTTCATTATATAATGTGCTATTAAATTAGAAAGAATTACTGCAAAAAACAAAAGAATACATAAAGGGATAATAAGCAAAACTTCAATAACAACTGCAACAAATATTGCATTACCCATACTTGAGATGCCATGAGCTAAGATTCTTTCAATAACTATATAGCAAAAACTGATTAAGGGTGACAATAAAAGAAAAAATATTGCATAGTTAACCAATGCTTTCTTTAATGAAGCTTTTGGTTTCTCTTCAGTAAAAGTTTTCTTTGGATGAATTAATGCATTAATCCATATTCTGATTCTTTCCGTAACCATGTGTTTTATTGTAGTTTTAAGTAATATTTATTATTTTGCTAAAGCCTTTGTTATATGAATTTCAACGACCTAAGCCTCTAGGGAAACCAATCCCCAAAGTGTGAAGCCTACACAACATTTTTCATAACTTATATTTTAATTTTTCGGTTTTAAATAATCTCTATTTCATCATCGTATTCTTCTTCATTTTCATCAGAGTCTGTTGTTTCTTCTACTTTTCTTGCTTTTTTATTGTAATGTGGGCAAAATGCTGCAAAAGCACATTCTCTGACTTGTTTGCAATTATTTGGATTAGGCGTAAATTCTTTATTTTTTATTTTAGGTATTATATTTTGTATATCAAAAGTTATTTGTTCAGTTAAATCAAAACATATTTTTTTCCCGCCTTTTCCAAAAAAATAAATAATTCCTTTTTTAATTGAAGGGTCTTTTATTGCCCAAGAATATAACTTAATTTGTCTTTTGGCTTGGTCTTCAGTAAAATGATTGTGGGCTCCTGACTTAAATTCAACAATTGTTTTTTCTCCATTTTCGTCTGTTAAAACCAAATCAATTCTTCCTCTTATTAAACAATCTGATATCGTAGTTTGAAAAGGCATTTCAGGGTTTATTTTTTGATTTTTCAACTCTTTTTCAAAAGATTTGAAGTATTTTTCTAAAGCGTTTTTATAAATATAAGGCCTTAAAGGAGCAAACTTTGGTAATTTTTCTTCAATTAGCTCATCTAAATCAACTGTTAATTTATCTGAAAAAAACTGTTCGCCTTTTAAATTTGAGATTTTTAAGTTTAAATGATATAATAAAATGTGAAATACTGTTCCATAAGTTAATGAAGAATAATTATTTCTTGGAATAGCAAAATTATTGTAAAAACGCAACTTATATGAATAAGGACACTTCAAAAATTCTTCTATTTTATGATGAGACAATTCAAGAATTTCTTGTTTTTTGGCGTTTGGGCGTATAGAAAGGTCTTTTTGGTTTTCATAAAGAGTTACCAAATTCGCAGCATTAGGATCTTCCACAAGAATTAAGGCTGTATTTTTAAGGATTTTTTTTATGTCTTCCGGCATGTAATTTATTTTAGTATAAGAAAGAATTAATTCGTCTTTAGCACGAGTAATGCCAACATATTTTGCTCTTAAAAAATCTTCATTTGGATCATACTGCTCAAACAAATCATGTAAAGGATCTGATCTTTTGCTTGGCATAAAATTTTTTTGTATTTCTGGGATTATTACTATTGGAAACTCTAATCCTTTTGATCTATGAAAAGTTAATAGTTTAACAGAATCATCTAAAAATTCAATTGGTTGTTCTGTATCAAGAAAATCTTTCTTTGTTTGAGATATGTATTCAAATATTTTTTCAGAAGGAGTATCAAACATTGTTAGATTTGTTTCTAAAATTTTTGAAAATTTTGCAAGATTGAAAATTACTTTTTCTTCATTATCTCTAATTTTTTTTTTGAGGTATTTTGAATGACGAATTATTTCATAAAATGCTGATAAAGGATTTCTATTGTATAAAATAGCTTCTGTCGGTAATTTTAATTCTAACAATGTGTTTTCGATTTCTTTTTCTTCTTTCCATTCCTTAAATACATTAAGTATCTCGTTCATATAATCTATTTGTAAAAGACCTCCGTCTCCAATAACTTCAAAAGGAATGTTAGCTTCTTCTAATGCCTTTACAAACTCTTGCGAGTTGTATTTCACGCTTTTAAAAAAAATGCCTATATTGGAGTAATTCTGAACAATTTTTTTGCTATGTAAATCTTTAATATATTCGATAGTGTTTTTTATTTCTTCATCTTCTGAAAAAAATTTTTTCACTTTTATTTTCACTCCGTCATTAGTTAATTCTCCGTCTTCTTTATCAAAATTTCCAATTATTTCTTTTTCTTTTTCAAGATTTAAATATCTGTTGGAAAAAGTGATTATCTTTTTTGTAGAGCGATAATTTTTCCTAAGCATGTATTCTTTTGAATTTGGAAAAGATTCACAAAACCTATCAAATATTGTGACATCACTTCCTCTAAATCCATAAATGCTTTGGTTTCTGTCGCCAACAACCCAGATTTTTGTTTTTTCACTTAAAAATAATTTTAGTAAATCTTCTTGAATTCTATTAACATCTTGGTATTCATCAGCAAAAATATAATCAAACTTATTTTTCGCAAATTCACTTAATTTTGGGTTGTTTTTGATTTCTTTTATTACTGTGTGTATTAGATCTCCAAAATCAAAGCTTCTTTGTTCAAGCAACATGTTGCAGTATTTAATGTAAGCTTCTTCTAATGGAAAATCTTTTTCTTTTAATTCTTCTAAATAATAATTGTCTTTTATCCTCCCAAAAAAATTATTTAGATCTGAGATGTTGGATTGTGTTTCATTATTTCTAATTGTGTTTGAAAATTTTAATAAAAACAAAAATTGAGAATATTCATCTAATGCTTTAAAACCCTTGTAATCCTTAAAAAATAGAAGATTTTCTTTTATGAATCTTGCACAAAATCCATGAAAAGTAGAAACATAAAACTTTTTTTCATTGGGAAATCTTGAAATAATCTTACTTAATAGATCTTCAGCAGCTTTATTAGTATAGGTTATTAGCAAAATTTTATTTGGATTTACTCCGTTACTAACAAGATTAACAACTTTTTCTATTAACAAAGTTGTTTTTCCAGATCCGGGGCCTGCAGTGATCTTAATGTTATGTTCAGTATCTGATAATATTAACTGTTTTTCTTTGGAAAGTTTCACTTTTATCACACATTCTTTTAGGTAATGAGAATTTAATACCAATTGTCTTTTTTGTGAGTTTTGTCGTGTTTTTTTTGGTTGTTGAATACCCATAAATTGCTTGGTCTGTTGTCTGATTTATCTCTGTTAATATGATGAACTACTTCTCCATCTTCTAAACTTCTTCCTATTCTTTGTTCAGCAGCCCATCTGTGAACAGGTGTTCCGGAATCAGAAAACCGTCTGTATCCTTTTTTATCTTTAAACCATTGAGCCATATTTTAACCTCCTTAATTACTTCCATTTTAATTTAAATTTCTTTAAATCTTTTCTTTTCATTGCGCATTTTTTGCACAATAATTCTTTTATGTGAGCGTCTATACTTGTAGGGTTGTCAAAATCAATATCTCCGTTATCTTTTCTGTAATATTTCATAATAGATAAAGAGTTTGTAAAATGAGGTTCGTTTTCTTTTATTTCTTTATCACACTTATAACAAGTAAGTATTTCTTCTGTATCCTCATAGGCTTTAGATTGAATAATTTCTCTTAAAAGTCTTGAAGGTTTTTTGCCTTTTTCTTCAGCAAATATAACAAACTTTTTTGCAAGTTCTTTTGGGACTTTAGTGCTAATAACAACAAATTCTTTTACCATAATAAAATAAGTAGACCAAAATGAATATAAAAGTATTACTAAAAAGTTGCTAGGGATTTATACTTTGATTATTAAGCCTCTAGGGTCCTAACAACGGTTAGTTTGATATAATAGGGGCTTCTGTTTTTAGATTTGGTCTACTAAGTTTCCATATGCAGTGTTATATCCAAATGAAGCCAAACAACAGAATTCTTTGCAAGAATCAGGACAGCTCATTTTAGAGCTATCGTGGAAAGGAAGCGTCCCTTTTTCTTTAGCTTGACAGGTAATATAAAAGCTTGTGCTGGTTTGTTCGTTGAATTTTATTGAATCTTTTTTTAATGAATCAGTATATTGCACTGAAGTTATTTCAGGAGAGAAATCAATTTGAATGCATTTTTCTCCTATGTTTAAAATGTTTGAAAACTGTTTTGAACTAAAAGTTTGGTCTTTTTGGATTACTATGGTTTTTGTTGCAAAAGTTTTTCCATTTGGGCTCATTGATGCTTTTTTCAAAGTGTCTTCAATTGATTTTGAATAAGGAGAATTTACTTTTTGATTTCCACACCACCACATTATTTCACAGAAAAAAAAATATCCTCCGATTAATAGTACAACTAAAACAATTATTGCACTAATTACAAAACTGGAAAATGCGCTTCCTTTAAATTTCATAAGTTAAATATTGTTTTAACTACTATTTATTTTTTTCCAAAGCCCCTGTTATCCAAAACTAATCATTTAGAGCCTCTAGGGGGATTTGAACCCCCGGCCTACTGATTACTCGGTTCCGCCCGAGTGTGACGGTGCACGCCGTAAAGGCGTGCTAGCACTGCTTTATGCAGTGCTTCGGCACTCACGCTCGAAAGCGTGACGGTGCAGGACATTCACTTTGTTCAGTCCAGCTGCCAAAGCATGACAGCCCTGTCGAGCTGAAAGCGAAGACAGTGCTCCGTGTTAAACCGGCGGAACGGTTTTACAAGTCAGTCGCTCTGCCACTGAGCTATAGAGGCAAAAAAAACTCTGTTTTTAAAGCTTTTAAGCAATAAATATTTTTTAATGGAATCAATTAAAAGTATTTGCTCTAAATGCACTGAATGCTGTAAAAAATACAATATAACTCTGCTTCCAGAAGAAAGCAAAAGAATATCTCAATACATGAATTTAAATGAAAAAGAATTTATTGAAAACTATTGTGATTTACTGCTTCAATTTTTTCCTTCATTTAAATCAAATAATCCGTTTGTAGTTCATTACACAGAAATCCCAAAAAAATTATACAAAAAATTTCAAGAGCATTCTGAAAAAGATTATTTCTTTGTTCTCCCAAATATAAGTTTAAAAAAAACAAACAAATGCATTTTTCTTGAAAACGGTTTATGCACAGTACAAGAAGTAAAACCAGAGCAATGCATTTTATTTCCTTTTATAATAATCAACGAAGAAACAAAAATAAAAGAAAAATATTTGTTCTGCAAATTATTAAAACAAGGAATTAAAGCAGATGAAAACGCAAAAGAAAAATCCTTAAACCATTACACAAAAGTAAAAAACTATTTTGAGTTAATAAAAGAAAAAGGCTTTCAGCAAGAATGGAAAGAACTTCCAAAAAAAGGAGCAATTTTTTTAGAAGAAAAGCAAATTCAAAAAATAACGCAAAAAGACTTCTTAAAACTCATAAACTTATTCAAAGTTTCCGACCAAAACCTTTAAATAAAGTTATGAATATATATTCATTATATAATTTAAGGGAGGTAATTGATTATGCCTTATTTTGATAGAACTGGTCCTGATGGAAGAGGTCCTTTAACTGGAAGAGGTTTTGGTTATTGTTCTGGAAGGCCTTTTAGAAGAGGTTATGCCAGAGGAAGAAATCGAAGTTTTGGAAGAGGTTTTGGCTTTAGAAGAGATTTCCCGGATTTTTGTGAAATGCCTTTTGAAAGACCCTTAACTAAAACTGAAGAAAAAAAAATTTTAGAAGAAGAACTAAAAGACTTAGATGAAGAAAAAAAAGCAATCCAGGAAAAATTAAAAGAATTAAAGGGTTAATATGCCAAGACCAAGAAGATTCAGAAGGGTTTTTTCTGAACCCAATATAACTTACTTTAAGCCGGCTGGCATTAGAATGGTTGACTTAGAGGAAACAGTTATTTCTGTGGATGAATTTGAGGCTGTGAGACTGAAAGATTTTGAAGGATTAGAACAGTCAGATTGTGCTAAAAAAATGAATGTTTCTCAGCCTACCTTTCACAGATTAATTTTAAATGCAAGAAAAAAGCTGGCTGAAGCAATAGTTAAAGGAAAAGCAATTAAAATTGAAGGCGGACATTTCAGGATTTCAGGCAACCCTAAAAAATGTGTTTGCAGTAAATGCGGTTATTCTTTGCCTAAAGAAAGAGGGGTTCCTTGCAATTCAGTTAATTGCCCTGAATGTAATGCTTTAATGGTAAGAGGATAAAATGAATGAAAAAAACCAGCAAAATAAAAATGATTTGAAATGTGTTTTGTTGAGGACCGGGAAAGGCTTGCTGAATAGAATTCCTTTTCTGTTTCCGACAATTTTATTGATTGCTTTGGTTAATTCTTTGATTCCAAAGAGCTTTTATTCAACTGTTTTTAAAGGAAACCTGTTTGTTGATTCTTTTATTGGAAGCATTGTTGGAAGCATTTCAGCAGGAGACCCTTCTTCAAGTTATGTGCTTGGAGGAGAGTTTTTGAATCAAGGAGTTAATTTGATTGTAGTTACTGCTTTTCTTGTTGCATGGGTTACAGTCGGAGTAATCCAGTTGCCTGCTGAAATTTCTTTTTTAGGAAAAAAATTTGCTTTAATCAGAAATCTTACTGCGTTTGTTTTTTCTATTTTGGTTGCACTTACAACAGTTTTTTTGTGGAGCGTGTTCTAAAATGAAATTAAAGAATTTTTTATTTCAATTTGGTTTTCTTGCTTTAATGGTTTTAATTTACATTTACTTGTTTTTTTTTGAAAAAAAACGGTTTTTTTCTTCAATTGATTTTTTCCTGAAAATTTTAGTTAATTTGATTCCTGTTTTTGCTTTGATTTTTGTTTTAATGTTTTTGATTAATTTTTTTGTTTCAAAAAAAACGGTTTCAAAGTATGTTGTTTCTTCCGGAAAAAAAGGATGGTTGTTTGCGGTTGTTGCAGGAATTCTTTCAATGGGTCCGATTTATATGTGGTATCCTTTTTTGCAGGATTTAAAAGAAAAAGGATTTAATGAAGGCTTGATTTCAGTTTTTTTGTATAATCGTGCAATCAAAATCCCTTTTATTCCTTTAGCAGTATTTTATTTTGGCTTAAAGTTTGTTTTTATTTTGGCTTTTGTTATGATTGTTTTTTCGGTTATTCAAGGATTAACTGTAAATAAACTGATAAAAATAAAAACTTTTTCTGTAAATAATTGAGGTGAATGAAAGTGAAATTTAAGTTTTTTGTCTTGCTTTTTTGTTTTCTATTTTTGTTTTCTTTAGTTTCAGCTCAAGAAGACAAAAAAGTTGAAGTAAAATTTTTTTATAGTTCTTCTTGTCCTCATTGCGCTGAAGCAAACGAAAAATTAATTGAATTAGAATCAAAATATGCTTTTTTGGAAATTGACAGGCTTGTGATTTCAGAGAACACTGATTATTTAATGCAGCTTTATCAGGAATATGGTGTTCCTTCAGATAAATGGGGGCATGTTCCAATTCTTTTTGTTGGAGAAAAATATTATATTGGAGACATTCCAATAATTCAAAATATTGAATCAGATGTAATTGAATTGCATGAACAAATTCCAGTTGATTCTGAGCCTAATTTAAACCCTGAACCTAAACTTAAACCTGAAACAAAAGTTTCTTTAATTCAGCTTTTAGGTTTGGCTTTGGTTGATGCAGTTAATCCGTGTGAGTTAGCTGTTTTAATTATTTTGATGACTGCAATTCTTTCAAGGTTTCCAAATCGAAAAGATAAGGCATTAAAGGCTGGCTTGGCTTTTACTTCAGCAATTTTTTTAATGTATTTTTTGTTTGGTTTTTTGATTATTCTTGGATTCAAAACTTTAGTGGGTTTGGCTGACATTCAGTCTTTGTGGTTTTATAAATTGCTTGCAGGACTAGCAATAATTCTTGGATTACTAAACATCAAGGATGCAGTTTGGTATGGCGGAGGCGGATTTATAATGGAAGTCCCTCAAAGATGGCGTCCAAAAATGAAAAGCATTATTAAAGGAACAACTTCTACTGCAGGAGCTTTTGTTGCAGGAATTATTGTAAGTTTTTTTTTGACTCCTTGTACTGCAGGACCTTATTTTGTTTTTGGAGGAATTCTCTCCAACATGGCTTTTATTGAAACACTTCCTTATTTGTTTCTTTATATGCTTGTTTTTATTTCTCCGATGATTGCAATTACTTTGATTACATATTTTGGTTTTATGGTAATAGGCGATGTTGCCGGCTGGAGGGAAAAAAACATTAAAACTTTACATTGGATTGCAGGGCTTTTACTTCTTGTTTTAGGTATTGCAATGCTGTTGGGCTGGATTTAATCATTAATTTAATAAAGATAATTAACTATTTTTTTTTGTGGAGGTTGAAATAAATGTTATCAAAGATTCCGATTGATTTAAATAAAGTGGAAGAAAACGATTTAGATAAAGAAATTTTGAGGGCTTCAATTATTGCTGAATTGGATGCAGTTAATTTGTATGAACAGATGGCTGCATTAACTAAAAGCAGTAAATTGAAGAAAATTCTTTTGGATGTAGCCAGAGAAGAAAAAACACATGTAGGAGAATTTCAGGCACTGCTTTTGCAAATCGATGAAGAACAGGTAAAAGAATTAGAGGAAGGAAAAAAGGAAGTCGAAGAAGAATTATCTGAATAATTTTCTTTTTTTTTCTTTTTTAATTTTTTTTATCATATAATAACTTTTTTATTTTTGTTGCAGTTGTTTTTTATTCATGCATACTTCTAAGATTATTTTGAATAAAACAAATTACAGGAAAAACATTGATTTCATTAAGAGACTGGTAGGAAAAAAAGTTTTGGTTTCTTCTGTTGTTAAAGCAAATGCTTACGGCCATGGAATAAAAGAATTTGTTCCTGTTGCAGAAGAAGCAGGAATAAATCATTTTTCTGTTTTCAGCCAAAATGAAGCTTTTGAAGTAAAAAAATACTGCAAAAACAATCCTACAATAATGATTATGGGGGTTGTTTCGCTTAAACATTTTGATTGGGTTGTAAAGAATGACATAGACTTTTATGTTTTTAATTATACTCGCCTTCTTTCAGCTTTAAAAATTGCCAAAAAATTAAATAAAAAATTAAGGATTCATATTGAAGTTGAAACAGGATTAAATAGAACAGGGTTTGCTGAAACAGAACTGCAAGACCTTTTTAAAATCCTTAAAAAAAACAAAAAATATATTAAAATTAAAGGTTTGTGTACTCATTTTGCCGGAGCAGAAAATATTGCAAACTATTACAGAATAAAAAAACAAAGAAAAAGGTTTAAAGAGTATATTTCTGTTTTTAAAAAAGAAGGAATTACTCCTGAATTAATTCATGCTGCTTCTTCTGCGGGCATGATTACTATGCCTGAAACAAGATTTAATTTGGTTAGAGTGGGAGTAATGCAGTATGGTTTTTGGCCCAGTGGAGAAACCAGAATGTTTTATTTTGCTAAGAAAAAAAGAAAGGAAAACCCTTTGCATCCAATTTTGTCATGGGAATCAGAAATAATGAGCATTAAAACAGTTAATGCAGGGGATTATATTGGTTATTCAAATAATTATCAGGCTTATGATGAAATGAAAATAGCTACGGTTCCTGTTGGTTATTCTCAGGGTTACAGCAGAAGGTTAAGCAATAATTCTTGGGTAATAGTTAACGGAGAATTTGCAGAAGTTATAGGAATAGTTAACATGAATTTGTTTCAAATTGATGTAACTCATTTGCCTGAAATTAAAATTGGAGACAAAGTAATTTTGATTGGAGAAGACAGCAACAAAAAAATAAGTTTTGCTTCTTTTAGTGACAGAAAAAATTCTTTAAGTTATGATATTCTTACAAGAATTCCTGAAGATATTCCGAGAAAAGTAATACATTAATTGCATGCTCCGGCCGGGATTCGAACCCGGGTCAATGCCTTGAGAGGGCATTATGCTTAACCGGACTACACTACCGGAGCAAACGTTTCGCCGTTTGAGCACGATGCACGACATAAAGTCGTGCTAGCACCGCTTTACGCTGTGCCTCGTTGCAACCAGCCGAAACTGGTTCAGGACATTTGTTTCACTCAGTCCAGCTGTCTCAAATGGTTGATTAAGATTCTTTGAAGACAAATAATTAAAAAGAATTTTAATGAAAAATGAGATTACCGGCAATGAGCTGCCTAAAAGAACTTATTCAAGAAAAAACAGTTTTTTCTATGAATTCTTATTTTGATATTAGTTTGTTGAATGATAAATCTGATTCAAAACACACTTCATTACACGCTGAAATAGTCAATCTTACTCAAGAAGATATTGATTTGAAAAAGGCATTAAATTTAGGTTATTCTCTTTCTTCAGTTGAAGATTGGATAAAACAAAGACACAGTGTTCCAATAAATGTTTTGAACAATATTGATTCTATTTCTCCTCAAGTAAAATTTTTAAATTATAGAGGATCAAAAATAAAAGTAAAACTTCCTGAATTAGATAATAATCTGTTTTACTTTGCAGGAGTTGTGTTTGGAGATGGTCATGTTAGCGGTGTTATTAGACCAAAAGGCTATCGTAGTTATCGAGTTAAAATAGAGAAAAGCAAATCTGATTTTTCACAGTATTTTATCTCACAACTAATTGAAGAACTGTTTGGTTTTAAACCAAGAATTTATTTCTGGAAAAGAAAAAGTGAATTAGTTAATATTATTGTAAACTCTAAAGTTGTTTCAAGGATTTTGACAAATGTTTTTGGTTTTTCGTATGGAAAGAAATCAGATAAAGTAATTGATTTTGTTAAACAGTTTCCAGAAGAATTGCAATTGTATTTCATTACTGGCTTGTTGGATACTGACGGAGGAATTTCAGCAAGCTCTTTTTCTTTTTGTAATTCATCAAAAAAGACAGTTTTGTTTGTAAAAGATTTTATGGAAAAACAAAATCTTGCCACTAAATTTTATGAACAATCTAAAGAGAACTTTAAATGGTATCAAGTTAGAATTCCATTAAAAGATAAAAATAAGTTTCTCAAAACTTTTCCTTTGAAAAATAAAAGAAAGTATGCCGGTGGAGGGATATGAGCCCTCGACCTTCAGATTATGAGTTTCGCCTCCAAAACAATTCATAAATTAAAAAATCGCTTGGAACTGACGCTCTAACCAGGCTGAGCTACACCGGCGTACGAAAAGCTCTTTTGTTAAAGCAATAAGAATTAGCAAGTGAAAGCATTTTAAACAATTAGTTTTAAGGTTGAGCTACACCGGCAAAAAAGCAGTAATATTTTCTTTAAGGAAAGCATTTAAAGGATTAACAATTCATTTTTGCAGTATGGCTTTACACAGTATGTTTTGGCAACGTGCCTTTTTTTTTAAAAGGCAGTTATTCTTTGCCTATTCTGCTTTTCACTTCTATTTTTCCGTCGCATAAAATTATTCTGTCTGCGTAACCAACAAATAATCCTGTTTCTAGTACTCCGGGAATTTCTTTTGCTTGAAATTCAAATTCTTCTGGAGAAGGAATTGAATCAGTTAAAACATCAATAATGTAGTTGCCTGACTCAGTTTTTGTAATGTTTTCTTTTTGTTTTCTTTCTTTTGCTGCTCCAAACGATTCCAACTGCATTTTTGTTCTTTTCCACCAGAAAGGGCTTGTTTCAAAGGGAACTACTCCAAACATTTTTGAAACAAGATTCTTTTTTTCTGTTATTACAATTAAGGTTTCTGCGCTTTGTGCAATCATTTTGTCTCTTACAAAGCTTTTTGATTTTCTTTTAATATAATTATAGTTGTGGTCAACTAAATCAGCAAATTCTACTGCTACATCAACTTCTTTTTCATTTAATGAAATCATTTCTAAATTCAATTGCTTTAAAATTAAAGTCATTTCAGCTGAAGTAGGAACAATTTTTAATTCAAGGCCTTCAATTTCTTTTCTTAAAGCCATTTTTTTTAAAAACTTTATTCCTAGTTCACTTGAACCTATTCCAATTGTTTGCCCGTGCTTAATGTATTTTTCTATGAGTAATTCAATCTGGTCTTCTGGAATCATTCAAATCAGTTATAATACGCTTTTCTGATTAAAAAAACTACTGCTTTTATAAAAAAGGTTTTTTCTGGAACCCTTAAAATGTTTTTGGTTTTTTTTATTTTATTGAATGTATTCTGATAGTCCTTCTTGGGATTTGCATTGGAAGGAAATAAATAAATTTCTTTTTTTTTATGAAAGAATTCAAGAAAACCAGTTTAAAATGTATAAGAAATTAATTGGAAACAAGATTTCTTCTAATTCAAAGATTCTTGAATTAGGCGGAGGAAGCGGAATTTTAAGCAGTCGATTAGTCAATGAATATGATTGTGATTCAGTTATAATTGATAATTCATTTAAAGCAAAACAAATTTTTGAAAAAAAACAGCCAAACAAAAAAATTAATTACAAGTTAATGAATGCATTTGAATTAAATGAAAAAAACAAGTATGATTTAGTTTTTTCTGATGGATTAATAGAACATTTCACTGGAAAAAAACAAGAAAAATTAATTGAAATGCATAAGAGTGCAGTCAAAGATTCCGGCAGTATTATTTTGGTTGTGCCAAGAAAATCCAAAAGATATTTTATTTTATCAAATTTAATGAAGTTTTTTGGTTTATGGAATTTTGGATTTGAAAAACCTTTTTCTTTAATTGAACTAAGAGGATTGTGTACAAAAAACGGTTTAATGGTTCATAAAGATTTTAAGGGAATTTGGGAAATTGCAGTTATTTGCTCCAAGCTTTAAATTAAAAGCAAAACCAATCCAAGAACAGAAACAATTATTGCTAAATATTTTGTTTTAGATAATTTTTCTTTTAAAAAAATTCTGGCTAAAACTGAAGTCAGAACAGGAGTTGGAGCAACAACTATTGCAGTTAAGGAAGCCCCAATTAATGCAATAGAAAAATTATATGCAATTGAACCAATAACCAATAAAACTGCAGAGCCAAACAATAACAGATTGGCTTGTTTTTCCTTTAATTTGATTTCTTTTTTTGTTAACAAAGAATAAATTAATATCATGAAAAAAATAGCGGACTCCAAAAACATTGAAGCATTAAATGGATTTAATTCTAATACAATCGGCTTAATTAAAGCAAAATATGTTCCCCACCCAAAAACTGTCAGCAAAGCAAAAATCGTTCCTTTTTCTATTAAAAATTTTTTTTCTTTTCTTTCCAATGAAAGCAAAATTAAAGCAGAAATTATCATTAAAACTGCAATCCATTGAAGAAAAGAAAGGCTTTCATTGAATAATATAACTGAAATTGCTATTGTAACTAAAAAATAGTTTTTTGCTATTGCGGTAGCCAAACTAACAGTGGTTTGCTCCATTGCCTTAAAGAAAAAAATTATTGCTGCGCTTCCGATAACACAAGTAAATAAAAAGTATGGAATCATTGTGTTTGGAAGAAATTTTATTTCAGTGAAAATCAGTGCAGCAAAAATCACCAGAAAAAAAACAAAAAAATACCTTATACTTAAAGCATTGAATGCCTTCAGTTTTTTGAGCGCGCTTTTGTCAAAAATTCCTTCTGCTCCCCAAGAAAAAAAGGAAATTAATGCATACATTGCTTGAATCATTAAATTAATAGGCATTAACTGTATTTATTTTTTAGGGAAAGCCTCCGGCGGGAATTGAACCCGCGACCTTATCCTTACCAAGGATACGCTCTACCACTGAGCCACGGAGGCCTAAAAGAAAGAACTGAGTGAAAAAAAGTTTATTAAGTAATTCGCTGTAAAATTAAGTTTGTTTCATTAATATTGCTTTATGATATACGTATATAAATTTTTTGTACGTATATTTGTATTGGTGGTTTTATGGGGCGTGTTACTGTTTCATTAAAAAAAGAAGATGAAGATGAATTAAGAAAGATTGCTGAAATTAAGTATAAGAGCAGAAAAGGCGCCATGGCAAAAGTTTTAGGAGAGTCAATTAAACTGCTTTCAAGGCAATCTGCTAGGAAGAGAGCAATGAACAGGCAGTTTAAATGGATGGAAAAAGGATTTAATTTAGGAAAAATAAGTGTAAAAAAGAGAGAAGACATTTATGACCGAATATGAAGAATTAAACCTTATTGACTCAAATATTTTGGTTTACGCTTATGATAAAAGTGAACCAAAAAAACATTCTAAAGCAAAAGAGGTACTGAAAAACAGTTGGATAAAAAAAAATGCAGTTTTAAGTATGCAGAATTTAGCTGAATTTCATTCAGTGATAACAAAAAAAGCAAAAAAGCCTGTTTCTTTAGACAAATCTAAGCAAATAATCTTAGACTTAACTGGTGGCTTTGAAATATTAAAATATTCTGAAAGTACAATAGTTAATGCAATAAACAATCAGGCCATATACAAAATGCCTTTTTGGGATGCGCTAATTGTTTCCACAATGGAAGAAAACAGTATTGATTCAATAATAACTGAAAATACAAAAGATTTCAAAAGAGTAAAATGGCTGAAGGTAATTAATCCATTTAAATGAATTCACTTAACAAATCCCTTAATTTTTCTGGCTGAATTGTTTTCTGCAAGCAAAACCGATTCAGTTAATTTCACTTTAAATCCTTTTGATTTCAGGAAACCAATTAAAAAAAGCATGTTGTTTTTTCTTTCATCAAGGTTATGGCATTCCATTGCAATTCTCTTGATTTTTCTGAAGCATGAATCAGGAAGTCTGTAAAGAACTTTGTATTCAGCTCCTTCAATATCAATTTTAAGGAAATCGCAGTAACTTATTTTATTTAATTTAAATATTTCATTCAGAGTAACTGAATTAACTTCAATAAAATTTTTTTTGTTAAACCCTTTTGACTTAATAAACTGGTTTGTATATTTATTTTTGTTTTTTTCTTCAAAACCGTAAACTGAATGGCCTCCGGAATGGTTTTCAGACAAAAAAATTCTTTCTTTTCCTTTTTTGTCTGAAACCGCCAGATTAAAAGGAAAAATTTTGTCTTCAAGATTATTTGATTCAATGTTTTTTTTCAGAATTTTAAAGTTTTCTGCCACTGGTTCAAAAGAAAACACTTTAACTGCTTTTTTTGATGCAAAAACAGAAAAAAATCCTGCTTGTGCACCCAAATCAATTACCACAGAACCTGATTCAATGATGTTTATTCCGTACTGGTCTTCTAAAACTGTTTCTGTAAACAAATATTTATCCACTGTTTTTGTGCGCATTGTGAATAAAAGCCCGTCTTTCATTTTAAGATTCAAAGGTTTTTTTTTGGTTAACTCTAAATAGTTGAAGAAATAATCCTGCCAGTTTTTTATTAATTTGATTACAGTTATTCCGCGCTTAATTTCTTCAATTAAAAAAGCTCCTTTCATTCAAACACTTGCTTTATTTTAAAACATTTTTAATTTTCTCTAAATCAGAAAACTTTATTTTAATTTCTTTTCCTGTTTGCATGTTTTTCAGGGAAAATTCTTTTGCCGTGAATTCTTTTTCCCCTAAAACAACAGCAAAAGGAATCCCTTGTTTAGAGACAAAATCCAAATTCTTTGAAATGCTTCTGTTAAGCAAATCCATTTCAGTTTTAATGCCCAAACCCCTGATTTTTTCAGCTAAACTAACTGCATTAACTGAATTATTAATTGGAATTACAAATATTTTGGTTACTGTTTTCTTGCTTTCAATTCCTTTGTTTTCTAATTCATCTAAAATTCTTTCCAAGCCAAAAGAAATTCCTACAGCAGGAAATTCTTTGTCTTTTCCAGAAATCAATCCAATCATTTTATTGTATCTTCCGCCGCCGCCAACAGAACTTTTAATTTTTCCTTTTTTTAAAAGGATTTCAAAAATCGGGCCTGTGTAATACGCCAAACCGCGAACAAGATTCGGAGTTATGTATAAGTTAGTTATTTTGTATTGTTTTGACAAGTCTAAAATTTCTTTTAATTCTTTTATTCCTGTTTTTCCTTCTTCTGATTTAACTTTTTTTTCTAATTTTTTTAGTATTTCTTCATTGCTTGCTTTCAATTCAATTAATTCAAATATTTCTTTCATTTTTTTTTCTTCAATGCCTTTTTCTTTTAACTCTTTTTCTATTTCTTTTTTTGGCTGTTTATCCAGTTTATCTATTGCCAATAAAACAGGCAGAACTTTTTCTTTTTCTATTCCAATTTCTGTCATTAATCCATTCAATAATTTTCTGTTGTTTAAACGTATTTCTACCTCCAGTTTCAGTTCTTTAAAAACTTTTTCAGCTATTTTAATTATTTCTATATCTGCCTGCATTGATTTTGTTCCAATTATATCGGCATCACATTGATAGAATTCCCTGTATCTTGCGGTTGTTGTTGGCCCGTCTCTAAAAACTCTTTCAATTTGGTATCTTTTAAAAGGCATTCTTAAATTTGAATTCATTGCAATTACTCGTGCTAATGGAACAGTCAAATCATACTTTAATCCTAATTTTCTTTTTCCTTGGTCTTCAAACGAAAAAATTTCTTTTAGTATTTCTTCTCCTCCGGCATACTTTGAATTTAATACTTCAAATCTTTCAAATACAGGGGTTTCTATTGGGGAATAACCATATAATTCAAATACTTTTTTTATTTTTTCAATTATTTCCTGTTTCATAATTTGTTTTTCCGGCAGGAAATCTCTTGTTCCTTTTGGTTGCATTAATTCCATGTCAAATCACTTTTTTTGTTTTTGCATAACAAAAACCTTTCTTTTGAACAGCTTGCATTTTTCTTTTTGAAAGAAAAAGAGCAGGGCCGCGACCGGGATTCGAACCCGGCTCTGGGGATCCACAGTCCCCTATCCTAAACCACTGGACGACCGCAGCCATTAATTGAATGAATTTTAAGCTGGAAAAATTTTTTATTTGGATTGCATTCTGGAAAGTATTTAAATAATTAGCAGAATAATTGTCTGTTATGAACTCGATCACTTTTCATGGCAATCAATAATATTTGAGTTATGTAGTTATTAAAAAGCCTTTGTCTGCGTTTTTTATTTATGGCTCCATGGTGTAATGGATTAGCATCACAGCTTGCGGTAAACTTTTAGAAAAAGTTTAATCAAAAGTTGCAATAAGCTGTTGGCCAGGGTTCAATTCCCTGTGGGGCCGTCCGAGCTGCTTCTCGGAAGGGAGCGCACCATTTCGCTTTGCTTATGGCACTGCAATAAGCTAATTATTTTTAAATTCAATTGAATTAAGTTTTTTTTATGCAGTTCGGCTGAGTGCAAGCGAATGCCGTGCTCTGTGTTAAACCGGCGGAACGGTTTTTTTGCAGGAGTAGCGAAGCGGTCAAACGTGCTGGCTTCAGGGGCCAGTGGCTTAGTGCCTTCGGGGGTTCGAATCCTCCCTCCTGCATCCGAGCTGCTCCTCGGAAGGGAGCGTCCGGCATAAAGCCGGACTGCAATAAAATGCATTAAAGTTTTATTTAATGCATTTCTTTTGTGTTATTCTGTCTGTTCGCGATGTAGGGCATGCTGTTTGTTTTATTTGATAGCCATTGCATTATCTGTTAACTGCCATGCTGTAAACTTGTTCAATTATTAGTCCATACACTATTGTAAGAACATAAAAAATTGTGTTTGACAACAAAAGGAAAACTGAAAAAACTGCAAAACCCATCATTAACCATAATAAGTCTGTTATTATTCCAAATAAAGGCATTTGTTGTTTTACTCCTTCTAACACGCTTTCTAGTTGTTCGTTTGATAAATCTTGTTCTTTTTGTATTTCTTGTTCTACTAATTTTTTGTATTCTTCTGAATCAAGGTAGTCTTTTTGTATTAATACTGCCTGATAAAATAAAATTGCGTTTGGGTCTGAAGAATTTTCTAATGCCTGAAATTGAGGTAATTCAATTATTTGTTTTGCTGTTTGTTTTTGGGTTTTAATTATTGCTTCTGTAAACATGTCTGTTAATTGCTGGGTTGTTTGTTCTCCTCCGGCTATTTTTAGTAATTGTTCGTCAATTTGTTTTTCGTACATTTCTTGGTTGTTGTAAACAGTTAAGGCTGTAATCAAAAAAAACCCTAATGCAAGTATTGTTCCGGTTTTATGAATTCCTGTTCCAAGAAGCCTTATTGAAACATATTTTTTTAATTCAAGTTTTTTTACGTGAATTAATTCAACTGCTAACGCTAAGCCAATTAAATAAAATATTCCTGCAAGGAAGTATTCCTGTAAACCTGAAAATAAAAGCATTGAAATAATTAATCCTGTTATTGTTCCTCCTAAAGAAACAATAAATGAATTAAGTTTGTTTTCTTCTGTTTTTGCATGAATTGCAGTTAATGCAATTGTTATTGGAAAAAGAAAAACAAAAAACAGGAATTCACTTGTTTTTAAAATTGAAATCACTTGATTTATTTCATTTAAATCAAGGATTTTTGTAAGAGTTAATCCTGATGCATTAAGAAAATAACTCCATAAAATAACACTTAAAAGTATTCCTGCCATGAAAGCAAAATTTTTTTTAGTTAAATTTAATTTCATTTTTGTTCTCCCTCTTTTTTGTTTAATATTATGGTAATTGCAATTAATAGGATTAAGATATTTATAAAGTTTGTTTCCGGAACTTTTATCTGCTGCATTGCCTGTTCATTGTAATTAAAGGTTGTTCTTCTGGTGTTCATAGAAGTATTTATTTCTCCTTGTGCTTTTGCTGTAGCATACACCCAGTAATTTTTTTGTCCTTCTAAGTTTGTCTGTAAGTCAGCTGAAGACACAACTAAAACAAAATCTTTTCTTCCTTCTCCTTGTGAATAAGGAAGAATCTGCTGGTTTACTAATTCCAGTCCTGGAATTAAATTTGGCTGTTCGTTTATGTTTGAATCAGGAACATTTTCTTTTATTTCAAAATAAATATTAAAGTCTTGCACTTCATTTGTTGCGTTTTCTATTCTTGCTGTTATTTCAAGGTTTTCTTCTTGTTTTATTATTTCAGGATTTACAGATAATTTTGCTATATTAATTAAATCTTTTATTTGAATTTGATTTATTTTTATTTCTGCTGAATCAGAGTTTTCTGCTCCATAATTGTCTTTTACTGTTAATGTTGCTGATGCAGTTCCTGCTTGACTGCAAGTTATTACAGGGTTTTCCTGTATTAGAGTTTGTTGTATGCAGGGAGTTCCTTTTACATTAATTATTTTCCATTTGTATTCAACTATCATTCCTTCATCTGTGCTTCCAGTTGAATTAAGCGTTATGTTTTCTCCTTTTACAGCAGTGTATGGTCCGTTTGCTTCTGCTTTTGGAAGAAAGTTTCCTGACAATGAAACATTTATTTCTTTTGAGTCTTGTGCTGTATTATTGAGTACATCTGTTATTCTTATTTTTGGATTATGTTTTCCTGCATTGTAAGTGTAAGTCATCCAGTTTTTTGGAGAATTAGTTGTTGTATCAATTGTTCCGTCTCCGTCAAAATCCCATTCAAATACATATGGGGGAATTCCTGAACTGCATTCACTCCAGTCTCCGCAAACCCAGTCTTCACTGCAAAAGCAGTCTTCATCTATTTGTTTATTGCAGTTGTCATCTAATGAATTTCCGCATACTTCTTCTGCATTTGGGTTTATTGATGGATTTAAATCATCACAGTCTGTTCCTGAAGAGCAGTCTGTTGGATGAAATCCATTAAATCCATCTGAATCTAAATCAGAGCAGTTTTCACTTGAATCAATTGTTATTTCTATTTTTGTTGTTTGTTTTGATGGAATTGCTGTGTTTTCTGGAATGTAATCTACAAAAAACTCGTATTTGTCTCCAATGTTTCCTGTCGGCATTACATGCCAAGTATTAATGCAGGTTTCTCCTGCAAGCATATTTGAACAAGTCTGTGGATTTAAATCAGTTGTATAAAAAGGGTTTCCTGAATTCATTGGAATAACTCCTTTTGGAAGAAACTCTGAATAAGTAATTATTAATTTAGGTCTTTGATTTGAGCTTGAAGCTTCTTTTGAATAAAATCTAATGTTTCCCATTCCATCATAGTTGTAATATTTCATCATTAATCCATGATTGTCTGCTGAATTATTAACCCAGTTTTGAATTAGGTTTGTTATTTCAACTAAATAAGTGTTTGCTGTTGAATTGTTGTCTGGAATAAAAATTGTTTCGTATGCTGATTCATAATCTGTTCCTGCATTCATGTTTATTGCATCCCATGCAGAAGTATTGTATTCTGCATAATATGCGTTTGCTCCTCCTGCACTATTCCAGCCTGATGTTGTTTCCCCCCATTCTTTATGTATTTGATGAATGCTTATTGGATCGCCTCCTCTCCATGCAGAAGTTGTTCTTATTTCTAGAAAAGCTTCAGTTATAATTGTTCCTGTAGGAATTGATGAGACATCAAATTTCATTAAAATCCTGCTGTTTTCATTTATTAATGATAGTCCATCGCTTGTTCCGTAATGCTGTTCGTTTTCAGCCAAATAAGTGTCTTTTCCTCCTGAATCAATTGAAATTGTTTCTGTTGGATCTAATACTGCCTGTATGTTTCCGCAGTCAAAGTCATTGCATTTAACGCTTGTTTGGAATGTAAATAACTGGTTTTGAACTACATTAATGTTTTGAAATGGAAGAAGCTGGTTTATTGTTATTGTTGCTTGTGTTGCAGGACATGAATCAGGGATGTCTACACAGAAACCCCATGTTCCTGAATTACAGGTTTGAATTCCTGGACAGCCTTCACTTGTACTGCAATTTAATGTGTCTCCGTCAGTGCATGTCCCGCATGCCTGCAGGATTTCAGGTTTATTGTTTGTTGTTCCGCATTCATTTTTGTCAGTGCATTCTCTTGATTGTATTCCCTGTAGAATGTTTGCATTTAAATTTACGTCTAATGGTTCATTTCCTGTGTTTGTATTTAAGTCAAGCTGGACTTCTATTGCATGAACCGAACAACAAAATAAAATTATTGCAAGCAAAATTTTTTTCATTTGATTAAAAAAGGTTTTTTTAATTTAAAAGTCTATCC
This sequence comes from uncultured archaeon, assembly GCA_964608675.1. GTDB lineage: Archaea > Iainarchaeota > Iainarchaeia > Iainarchaeales > 1-14-0-10-31-34 > 1-14-0-10-31-34. The sequence goes on from CAZSOZ010000005.1 coordinate 53,163, forward strand.
TTTTTGTTTTTTTTTCTGCTGAATTCAAATATCATTAAAACAGAAATTAATATAACCATTATTCCAATTAAATTTGTTTCAGGAATCTGAAGTTCTTTTACTCCAAAATAATTAAAGATTGTTCTTCTTGTATTCAATAAAGTGTTTGCTTCTCCTGAAGAAACAGCTGTAGCATACACCCAATAATTTTTTTGGGTTTTTAGGTTTGCCTGTAAGTCAGCTGAAGAAATCGTGAAACTGAAATCTTTTTGTCCGTAAGCAGTATTTATTGTCAGACTGTTTATTGAATCTGAAATTAATTCCGGCAAAGCAGAAATGTTTTTATCAGAAACATTTTCTTTAATATAATATTTTAAATCAAATGTTTGAGGAACATTTGTCATGTTTCTTGCTTTTACAATTACTGTTAAGTTGTCTCCTGTTTTAATTATTTCTGGTTCAACTTTAATTTTTGCTATATCCACTTTATTTTCTCTGTAAACAGGCTGGACATTCAATTGAGTTAACGCAAAAGCTCGCCCTCCTCTGTTGTCTCTTACTATTAAATAAATCACAGTATTTACAGGATTAATGCAGACAATTTCAGGATTTTTTTTTGTTGAAGAAAAAGGATGGCATGTTCCTGCACCCGGAATGACCCAATGATAGTGTGTAATTATTCCGTCAGGATCATAGCTTGCACTTGCATCTAAAGTAAACGGGATTCCTGGTTCTCCAGAATAAGGTCCGCTTGGATCGGCTACAGGGAGAACGTTTGCTCCAGGAGAATGAACTGTAATCTCTTTGATTGTTTCTTTTTCTTTCATTCTTGTATCCGTTACTTTTATTTTTGCGTTGAATACTCCTGGATTTGAATAAGTATGATTCACTGTAATTGAATCAGGGGAATTAAGTGTTGTATCAATTGTTCCGTCTCCGTCAAAATCAACTTCAAATACATATGGTGCTGAACCATTTATGGCTGTTGCATTAAAAATAACAGGCAGTGGAGCAGTTCCTTCTGCTGGATCAGGGTTTGTTGTTGTTGAAAGAGTTAAATTATAAACTTTTATTGTTTTAACTGCATTTCTTGTTTCGCTTGCATCTGTTACAGTTAATTTTGCATTAAATTGTCCTGCATTGATGTAATCATAAAATTCATTGCTTGTAGTTTCCGGATCATTTATTGTTGTTCTTTTATCAATTGTTCCGTCTCCGTCAAAATCCCATTCAAATACATAAGGTCCTGTTCCATTTGAAACAATTCCTGTGAATTCAATTGTTTCTCCTGCTTCTGCAATTAATGGATTTGCACTTAAATCAATTGTTAAACTATAAGCATTTGAAATAATAAGCAAAATAAATAATGCAATTATTTTTTTCATTCTGCAATAAAAAAGGTTGTTCTTCTTTAAATTCTTTGCTTTTGCTATTTTGTTGTAATTTTTATTTCTTCTTCAAATGCAATTATTGTATGTTCTGCCTGGCTTACAAGAATTTCTTTGTCTTCTTTTAGTACTGGATGAGCTTTTAATGCTTCTTTTGAAATTAATTCCCGCAAAGCTATTTTTGTTTTTGTTTCTCCAAATTCTTTTGTCAGCCATCTTTCTGCAAAAGGAAGCCCTTTGAATTCTTCAATTGATTTTTCAAGTATTTTTCTTGCATCCATGTTTCTTAATGGAATTGCTTTGCTGAATTCAAAGATTTCTGTTTTTGCTCCTTCTTTTATTCTTCCGTTTCCTGTTGAAGCAAAAGGCTCTATTGCATAAGCATTTCCGTCTTCTATTTTTCTTGGATCGTTTTTTGAAATATTGGGTATTGCTGGAGGAGCATGCGCTATGTATTTCATTAAACCGTGTCCTGTTAAATTTTCAACAGGCTTAAATCCAAATCCTTCAATTGTTTTTTCTATTTCTTTTCCTATTTTTCCTAATTCTGTTCCTATTTTAATTAAACTTAATGCGTTTTCTAATGCCTGTTCTGAAGCTTCAATTAATTTTCCATTTTCTTTTGAAAAATCCAAGGTAATGCTTGAATCCGCAATAAAGCCTTCAATATGAACTCCAATATCAATTTTTAAGACATCTTTTTTTTCAATCACTGTCTTGTCATCAAATGAAGGAGTATAATGTGCAGCAAAATTATTCAAAGACAAATTTACAGGAAAAGCCATTCCTGCTTCTGCTTCAATTATTTCTTTTTCTATGCTTTCAGCTAAATCCAGTAATTTCATTCCAATTTTAGCTTTTTTTACTGCATTTGCTTTAACCTGCTTTAAAACTTTTCCGGCTTTAATATATTTTTCAAATTCTTTTTTTTCCATTAATATCCTCTACCCAAAAGCGCTTAAATTACTTTGTTTTCCTCCGTGAATTAAATCCTGTTCTGTGTAACCTAATTCCTGCACTATTTTAATTACTGCAGGAATAACCTGATGAGAAATATAATACTCTGAATCATAGTTTCCTTCTTCTATGAATTCTTCTAATTCTGCTTTATCTGAAATGCTTTTTCCTGTTTTTGTAATAACATAACCTATAATACTTCCTGTTCCCAGAATTTTTCCTTTTTTTATTGCTTTTTTTGCTGCAGCAACATGCGGGCCTATTGAATCATATCCTGCAATAGGTTTTTTGATTTGACTGAAAATAATTAAATCTTCTTTTTTGGTTTTTCCTGTTTTGAGTTCTTCTATTACTTTTTTAATTTCTTTTACTGCTTTTTCTGGTTTTCCTTCTTTTAAAATTAATTCCAAAACCTTTTTTTGTGTTTTTTTTGCTATTCCGCTCCAGTCTCTTCTAACATATTCAAAGCCGACTATTTTTATTTTGTTTTCTTCGTCAATTAGCGCATACCTTTTTTTTGCTGCTTTAATTCCTTCTTTTTTTGTTACAAAAATTCCTCTTTTAAAAAATCCTTCTAATTCTAATTCCATTACTCCCGGCAGGCTTTCGTTTGTTTTTTTTACGAATTCAATTACTTCTTTTTTGTTTTTGTTTTCAGGAATTTTAATGAAAGCTGAATCAGTGTCTCCTCCTATTACTCTGAATCCTTTTTCTTCTGCTTTTTTTGCTATTTCTTTTACGTAATACCTGCTCCATGCAGTTACTGCTTTTGCTGATTCAAATGAATACCATCTGCTTCTTTCATATCCTAAATAACCATAAAAACTGTTCAATAAAATTTTGAGTGCATGCTGTCTTGCATTTAATTGAATTTTTTTTGCTTGATTTTTTTCTTCTTTTAATTCTTTTTTTAATTGAGTTCTTTTTTCAAGCAGTTCTTTTTGCACTAACGGAAGGAAGCCTTTTTTGTTTTCACAAAACCATGTTCCTTCAGGAGAAACATGTTTTCCGTTTTTACAGCATTTACAATTCAAGGTTTCAGGGGAAACATTGTGTGAAATCATTATGCTTGGATGCAGGCTTCTGAAATCCAAAACCGCAATATTTTCATGCAGTCCTGCAGTGGGTTCTCTTACAAACCCTCCTTTAAATGATTTCATCATTCTTTCTTTTACTTCTTCTTCTTTTGGTTTATTGGGAAACAAAATTCTTTCTTTGAAGCTTTTGTCCATTAAAAGTTTTTCAACCATGTCGCTGGCTGAACTCCGGTTTACTCTGAATAAAGTTTGTTTTGTTAGTTTTCCTAATTCAGTCATTAAAGGCATGAAGTCTGTTGCCAGTTTGTAAGTGTAATAAGAATCCTCATAATTGTATTCAAGCAATTTTTCAAGGTTTTTTTCGTCTTTCCAGATTCTTGTTATTTCTTCTGCAATAATTTTTTCTTTTTGTATTCCATAAACCGAATTAACTACTGTTTCCAAGTCATATTTTATGGAATTAATTATTCCGAATCTTGAAAGCATGCTTACTAATCTGAATGCATCAAAATGCTGTATTCCTTTTATTTTTGTTGCGTTGTACATTCCTTTTCTTTGAATTAAAGGCTCGCTTTCGTCAATTCCTATATTGAATCTTGTTTTTAGTTTTCTTGCTCTTTCTTTTAAGTAAGGCAAATCAAAGGAGTCTCCGTTGTATGTAATAATTACATCTGTTTTCTTTTCTTTTATTTTTTCTTTTAGTTTTTCTATTATTTCTTTTTCGTTTTCCACCAGCAAAACATGGCTTCCTTTTTTTGTTGTAATAATTTGTGTTTTAATGGAATTTTTTTCAGAAAAAGTTATTGCACACATTAATATTTCGTTTTTTTTTGGGTCGCTGAATAATTCTTTTGAAGAATAAGTTTCCAAATCCAAAGCAAAAGAATTCAAGTCTGTTTTCATTTCAGTTTTTTTAACTGAAATCACTTGATTGTTTTTTGTTTCTATTTCTATTCCGTTTAACGGCTCTAATTGTTTGTCAATCAAATACCTTTGAGTAAAAATCAAGTCAAATTCTCTTTTTTCTTTTATTTCAGGTATTTCTTTTATTTTTTGTCTTGCAGTAACTAAATCTGCTGTTGAATTAAAGTACACTTTAATGTAATTTTTCCATTCTTTTGCTTTAACTGCTTTAACTGTTTTTCCGCTGTCTTTGAATTCTGTTTCCATTATTTTTTTTAATGCTTTTTCTTTGCTGTCTGTTTCAACAAAAAAGTAAGGCAGAAAATTTTTTTCTGTAAATATTTGTATTTTTTTTTCTGTTTTTACATACAGTTTTATAACTGTTTTTTCGTTTTCCTGAATGGAATCAATGTCTAAAAGTATTCCTTTGATTTTCATTTTGTCTCTTTATTAATCCAAAAAACAAAGTTTATTAAAACAGAAAAGCCTTATATTTAGCGTTATGCCGCATAGAAGACCGTCTAAAGGCAAAAGTTCTACTTATTCGATTGAAGATCTTGTAAGAGACATTAAAGCATTAAACAGTTCTGTTCTTTTGTTGAGCCAGAAAATGAATTATCTTGTAAGAAACGAAAAAATTTTAGGCAGAAATTTTATTATTTTAAACAAAAAATTAAAGGCTTTAGAGCAAAGAAAGCCTTCTTCTTCAGGAAGCAGTTCTGTACCTGAAGATTTGTCTGATGAATTAGCTGAACTCCAGGAAAAAACAAAACAAAATGAATTCATGCTCAATGAAGTTAAATCTGATTTAAGCAAATTTAATTCTGTTTATGCGAAAGCCGAAGAAGTAAAGGAATTAAAATATATAGTTGAAGCAATTAATCCTTTGGAGTTTGTGACTTTAGATCAAGTAAAAGATTTAATTAAAGAAAACCCCTCTGCAAAAACAAAAAAATCAAAAAAGAAAAAATAATGTTTTTTTTTATTTTTCTTCGCAGGAGCTTAAGCCCGGTCTTAATTTGATTCTGAACTGCTTGCTTTTTGCTACTTTTACTCCTACATCGTTTCTGTCAATCAAAAATATTTCTGCTTCAGATATCTTCATTACTTCTTTTCTTAAATCTATAGGCCGGTCTGAACTTAAAGCAAAAGCAACCCCTGTTGCCTTGAGTTTGTCCAGCAATTCAATGATTTCTGTTGCAAGAATTGAGTTTTTTTTTGAGCCAATTATTTCTTTTATTTCAGGAAGAAGTACAGCTGAATTTATTCCTTCTTTATTTTTGCTGTATTCTAAAAGTATTCCTTTCAAAATATTGTGAATCAATAAAGTTGAAACTGTTTCATCTAATCCTTCCATGTGAATTATTCCTGCTCTGCCTATTGATTTCCCCCAGTTTTTTGAGATTTCTTTGATTTCATTTTTTCCTCCAAACAATCCCTTGTATTTGTTGTTAATTAAATTGAGTATTCTTATTGTACGGTATTTGTTTGTTATTTTTGATTCATCTCTTAATTCGATTTTTTTTGCTGATGAAATTAATTCTTCCATTGACTGAGGTTTTTTGTCTTTTATTAATTTTGAAATCATTTGTTGTTCTTCTCCTTCTTTCATTCCAATTAATTCAAGGAGACCTTTTACTGTAATTAAATTCAAATCTATATGCAATTCATCTCTTGTAAAATGTTTTATTGGAAAACCTATTGGTTCAAAATCTACTTTGTAGTCTTTTAAAATTTTTTCTTCTGGATTAGGTTTATTTAAGCCTATAAAACTTTTATCCCAGTCAAATATTACTGCAGGAACGCTGTTCATTAATGCTCCTTCTGCTATCAGATGAATTACATGTTTTCTGTCTTTTGGAGTAGACCCAAAAATTGTTGTTTTCATCATTAATTTTAATGGTTCGTTTATTATTGTCCCTGCTTTTGTTAATCCCATCATTACTGCACCTTTTCCGCTTTTTTGTGTAGGAATTTCTGTTTTTTCTCTTCCGGGCATTTCTTCTGGAGCAAGCACAGGAACAATTATTGGATGAGAAAAAAACGAGCTTTTAATTCTTTCAGGAGCATCATTTAATTCTGTTAACTGCAAATCGTATGCTTTTGAAAAATCTTTCATCATTGAACTTGTTGTTTCAACTTTTTCCATTAATTGTTCTGCTTCATCACAGAAAGCATTTTCTTCATATTTAACATAACTTGGAGAAGAACTTACAAGCAAAAATTTTGTTGTTTCTTTTGGTTCATGTTTGAATAAAATTACTGCTTCTTTTGGAAGCGTTTCAATAAAATCTTCTGTGCTTCCTTCAGCAAAAAAAACTTTGAATATTTCTATTACTGCGCCTTGTATTTCTTCGTTTTCTTTTTCAAGAACTATAACTAAAATTAATCCGTTTGGATTTGAATTCATTTCCACTTGGAATCCTTCAAGGTTTCCAGAAAAAATTTTTTCCCATGGCCCTTCTCTTATTCGGAAATCCATTTTTTAATCACTTTAAACTAAATTGTAAACTAATATAAATAAGTTCTTCATATTATAAATGGAGTATTGTTTTAAAATAAAAACTTTTTTCAGCAGGGATTTTTGATGGTTAACAAGGAAGTTGTAATTAAAACAATAAAGAAAATGCTTGATTCTGGTATTGAAGACAAAGTAATTCTTAATACTTTGTCTGATTTGGGTTTGTCTGAAGATGAATCAAGTGAACTTCTTGAAAAAGCAAAAGAGGAATCCTCTGAAACAAACGAAATTTCTGAAGATTCCGAAAAAACCGAAAATGAAACTGAAAATGAAACCGAAGAACAAGAAGAGCCTTCTGATATTGATTCAGGAAACGATTATGATATTGATTCTGTTATAAAAAATACTTCAAATAAAATAAAAGAACAGTTAGCGGAAAAAGAATCTTCTGATTCTGTAAAAGAACAAGCCACTCATATGAAGCTTAACGAACATCAAGAAAAACTTGATGAAATCCATAAAAAAGTTGATTCATTGCAGGGAAGCATTAATTCTGATGATTTAAATGAATTAAATAAAAAAGTTTCTTTGATTGAAAAAAGTGTTTCTGAAATTAAATCTGATTTAAAGGATTCTAAAGCAAGAATTAATGCAATGCATGACATCATGAAAAAAATTCTTGAAACAAACAGAAAAATTTTAACTAAAAAATAATTTATTTTCTGAAAATCCTGCTTAATCCCTTCCAAAAATTTTTTGCTGCCTGCCCCATGTTTTTCCAAAAATTTTTGTTTTTGTAAGTATAGTCTTCTGGTGCAAGAGCTTGTCCTGACTGCCTTCCTGTTTCTTTTACTATTTCAGTTAAATATTCTTTTGAAGGAGGTTTTGGTTGCGCTTCCTGCATTTTTGTTTCAATGTCTTTTGTTAATTCTTTTGCTCCTGCTTTTCCGATTTTGGCTGTTCCTTCAATCAATTTTGCAGTAATTGAAATCAATATTAAAACTCCTGTTATCCATGCAATTAAATGCGGTCCATTAAAATAAAACCAAAAAAACAGCAGAGTTAATAAAAGAATGTGAACTAATTTCATTTTACATTCCTTCCATTAATCCTCCGAAGCCTCCTGGAGAAAACATTTCAGGTTGTTCTTCGTCTGCTTTTTTTCCCATAATTAAAGCAAGCAGAATTAATCCTATTATCACAAATAAAGCGTATTCCTGCAAATTGTCTTTGATTAAATACATTGCTCCTGCTGCAACCAATAAAATTAAAGTTGATTTAATGTCTTTCATTGCAACTATGAGTATTGCCAGCATTAATACAATAAGCCATGTGTCCCCCCATTGGGTTGCCATCATCAAAAAAATTATTGCAAGAATTAAATTAAATAAATTCATTTAAGGCGCCTCGTAAACCAAAACTTTTTCAAGTAATTCTTTTCCGAATGTTGCAAGCAAAAACAATATTACTCCAAGCCAGATTAATTCTCTGTGCTGGCTTACTGTAAGGTAAACTATTATTGCAGCAAAAATTATTGCAAGTTTAGGGCTTCCAAGGTTTCCTTTTGCCCATGAATAAACCCATACAAGAAAAAACAAGGAAATAGCTATTTCTAAATCCAATGCCAGAGAAAAAATCATTGCATTCATTTTTTTTTCACTTAATGTTTTCTTCCAAATTTTGTCATAAAAAAACTTGTTCCCCAAATCAACATTGAACTGACTCCAATTTGGACAACCAGTATGTAAACATATGCTGCAGATGAAACTGCAGGATACTTTATTACTAAAATATATATTAGCAGGCCTGTAATTATTAATGTTAATGGCCCTGAACCAAGGTATCCTCTTACTGTAGTGTATAATGCAAACACTAAAATCAATTGAACTAATATTTTTGCTTGAGGAATAAAAGTCATTAAAACCCAGGGAAGCAATCCTACTAAAATAAATAAAGCAAAAATTAACAGAATTAATCCGCCTTTTTGGTTCATTAATGCATCCCTCTTTTAGGCACATTGTGGCTTGGAATATGGCTCATTTGCTGTTGCATTTGGCTTTCATCAGGAGCATGCTGTGCAACAAAAAAGAAGTCTACAAGCAAATGCCCTAATCCAAAAAAGAACATTACATACAGAATGTAGATTCCTCCAAATAGTTTCCATTGATCAAATATTACAAAGTATGATGCTAAAGCCATTAAAATTACTGCAAAAGGCCCTGTGCCTAAATTGCCTTTAATGAATGAAACTATTGCCAGCAAAACAAAAATTTTTAAAGCTAAAGTCATGTCTGCAAAAAACTCGCTGATAAAAAAGAATGCAATTAAATTTAATTCCATAAACTAAATTAATGTTTTTTCTGCTTTAAAATCATTTTGTTTTTTTGGTTTTTCAGTTAATGCAGTTTTCTCCTGCTTCAAGAGTGTTTTCAAATTCATTTATGCTTTGATTTAATTCTCCTTGAGTTTGATATAAGTTTGCTTCATTCCAGTAAACATTCATTGAAACATCATTCTGCATTATGCATGCTTTTCCGTTTTTAATTAATTCAAATACTGTTTGAATATTCCTTAAATAATCTGAAACAGCGTATTCATCTGCGTTATTGTACTGCATTCCGCTTATTCCATTCAGCCTTACGTTGGGTGAATTTTTTATGTCTGCGTTGCTTAAGCTTCCTTGTTCTTCTCTGAACATTTTTAATTCAATGTTTCTTTCAGTAGGAGTATAAAAAATTGTTTTAAAATAAGTGTTTCCTTCTTTCACTGCATTATTCCATGAAACTTTATATAAGTTTGGCATTTCTGTCTGGCCGGCTTTTTCGTCCCATTGCCTGTAATTTTGTACAAACCTTCCTTCAAAGTCCATGCATGCTCCTAATCCTTTCCAGTAAGCAAGTCTTTCTGTTCCTGCAGTTAAAGGCACTCCTTGTTCTGTCATTCCATAATAATATGAAAATCCTTCATTTGGGCTTTCTTTATGATACATGTTTAATACAACCGGAGTTGCTTTGTTTGAATAAAACTTTAAATTCATTTCATTTAAAGAAGAATCAAGGTAATTCATTCTGAGAATGCTTCCTCTGGTATCTGCATCTGAATTCATTTTCTGCAGTGAATCAATTTTTTCTATTTCTATTTCTTTTAATGGGCTGCTTCCTTCAAGTGTCGGCCCTAAAACTGTTTGGTTGTTTATTTTTATTTCTTCCAAACCTAAATTTTGGTAGCCTGCTCCATATCCAATTCTTTGATAACCTAAATTTGTTTCTCCTATTTTTCCGTCAAACGGCAGATAATAAAAAATTGAATTTGGTTCAGGAGTATCTAATCTTGTGAATTCAATTCCTATTTCTGCGTTGGGTTTTCCGTCGACAGCAAACAAGCTCCATCTGTCATTTTTATAGTTTATAGTTAAATCAATTCTATACAGTCCTGGACCTGAAAGCTGTTTTTCATTTGAATGTTTTACTTTGAATTCCATTAAATCTTCTTTGTTATAATAAACTGACATTTCGTTTTCGGTTGTATTTGGATTATTGTCGGTAAACCATACAGGCGAATTCAAAAAAGTGTTTTCATAGTAGTCAGCGAAATCTGATTTAAAGTCTTGTGTAAAGCCGTCTTCAATTAAATAAGCATTAAAATGACTTAATTCTTTTATGTAATTCACTGCATTTTTTATTTCCTGGTCGTTGGTTAAAACTTCTCTTCCGTTAAATTTAATTTTTTCTTGAATAACATTTTGTCCTGTTTTTGGGTCAAGTTTGTTTAAATAATATTCTAGTGGAAAAATTCCTGCTGAATCAATTGTTGATGTTCCAATCCAGCATTTGCTTTCATTTTGGTTTCTTAAATTCAAATTAAATGCATATGAATTATACAGCGGTTTCTGTATTGGGTTAATGCTGTCTGCTAAGTTATCAGACAAATGCCGTATTTCTGCTTTATAAACTTCTTTTGTTTCTGTTATTGAAAACTCGCATGAAAATTCTTTAGTGGAATTTCCTGAAACACTGTCTGGTTTACTGCAGATTTCTTCTTCTAAATCTGAGTTTTCAGGAGGAATCAATTTTACTGTAAATGCAACAGGCAGAGACTGGCTTGTTTTGTTTTGTATTGTTCCTTTGAATTCAAGTTTGTTGTTTTCTTTGAATTCATATGAAACAGTGTACAATCCAATTTCTCCGTTTTCTATTGGATTAATGTTGTTTGAATGCCATTCAGCTTCTGCAGAAACAACTGCAGGATCTTTTGGACACGAAAAAGAATAATTATTGTTTTCCATGAATTCTTCTATTTTTTGCATTCTTTCATTTAACATTATATTGAATTGAGAGGCATCACAATAAATGTAGTCTTCGTTGTTTTGGTCGCACGAATTCCATTTAATTTCATTCCAGTTCCAGTTTAATTTTATTTTTGGTAAAGCCTTTTCTCCTTTTGCTCCAAGAGAACCATCTGGCCTGACACAATCCAAGCTTGTTTCTGGTCCTTTTATTTCCTGAATGTATTTTTTGGTTATTGCTCTTACATGGAATTTTTTTTGTATGTCAGTTAAATCATTGTAAACAGCCACATCGTCTTTATATATGTCGTTGTGCAGGCTTTTATAGTAGTCCGGCAGACCGTAAGAAACAATATCTTTTGCTCTATTTTCATGTCTTGGAATAGTAATATCAGTTCTTTGATTATGTCTTGTTGCATTAACTGTAAGTATGTCGTATGAAGGCCTTATGCTGTCAAATTCGCTTGTTGTTTTTTTGAATTTTAATGGAAGTGTTTCTTTTCCAGGAGGGCCTTGAGTGTAATCGTGTTCTACTGGTTCATCTAAATTCCAGTTAACTTCAATTCCTGCCTTTGATAATTCAATGCCAACTAAATTTGAAGGATTTCTTGAATTTGACCCCATTCCTTTTCCGCTTAAATTAATTAAATAATCAAATAATTGTTGTGTGTCTGTGTCTTCGCATGGATCAGGACAAAAAAACGCACACAAAATAATCCCTAAAACTCCTCCTACCGCTATTAAAACAATTCCTGTTGGACCGGTTAATGCACCTAATTTCATTGTATAAACTAATACAGTTCCTGCTCCTACTGCTCCTCCTGCAACTGTTGCTCCTGTGTATTGCGTTAAATCGTCTCCAAAATTGTTTTCTTTTGCTGTCTGCCATTCACAAACGCTTGCTGTCACATTAACTGGAGAATATAATTCATGGTTGTATAATTCAATTATATCTAATTCGTTTTCTTCAGGTACAACAATTTCATATTTATTTAAACTGAAATAATGATTTGGTTTTGGTTCAATTATTACATCATAAACTGCTATTTCTTTATAGGCTTCTGATGCATCTTTTCTTGCATGAACTGTTATTCCATAAATTCCCGGAATACTTGTTCTTTCAACTATTACAGGCAGGGCATTATTTTGTCCTGGAAGAATTTCCATTGGCTGTAAAACTGTTTCAGGCCTTAAAGTTATTCCTCCTTCTTCTGTTCCTCCTCTGCATCCTCTGTCATCCATGCAGAACTTTAATTCAACTTTTGTTCCGCAGTTGTTTTTTATTGTAAACTGATTGTCTTCTCCTGTTGATTCAATTGTTATTCCTATTCTTGGAGCAGGATTAAATTCAATGCATTCATCCAGCCTGATGTTTCCTATTTTTCCTTTAATTTTGTTTGGATAAGTATAAATGTCTTGTTTTCCTTGTGCTGTATTTAATTCAGCTTGAATTGAAACAGTAAATTCTCCTGTTCCTTGTTCTCCTGTTTCTTCAAATGGTTCATAAGTTAATGTTGCAGTCATTTCTTCTTCTGCTCTTACATTAGAAGAAAAAACTTCAAATTGAGGCTTTAATTTCAAGTTTCTGTTTTTTATGTTAAATGAAACATCTCCTTTTTTGCTTCCGCTCCAGTCAATTTTTGCTTTTAAATTATTCAAAGGAATATGTTTTTGCTGTGAATCCATGCAGTTGTTTATTATTGTGTAACTTAATTGAACTGTTTGCTGTGTTGTCTGTCTTGAAAAATCAGTTTCTCCGTATTCTATTACAAGACAATTGTCGTCTTCTATTGGTTCTCCCATTCCTAAATTCAAAATTACATCTATTTCTTTGTCGTAAACTGCATTAAATTCAGTGTTAATCAAAGAAACAGTCATTGTTCCTCTTGCTGAATCAGTATTGTCTTCCATTACGTTTCCTGATAATTCTGCAGTAAACATTTCAGCAGAATATTCTTGTGGAAAAGCTTGAATTGTTTCTCCGACAAATTGATTGAATCTTCCTCTTGTTTTATCTAAATCAATAAATCTTTCAAAGTATCCTGTTTCGTTAACTAAACTTATATCATAAATTTGAAGAGGCGCTTCAAGCAAATTCCTTAAAGTTATTGTTTTGTTTACTTCAGGGTTATCCCTTAAACTCAGGTTTTCATTTATTTGCTGGGGTTCAACTTCAAATACTTCTTCTGACAAAACAATTTCTTTTTCTCCTGTTTCATAACCAAATTTTTTTGCAGTAAACTTTATTTTTGTTTTTGGATCAAGTTTTGGAACAACAAATTCTGTTTCTCCAAGCCTGTTTGTTTTTTTTGCGGAAATTACTGTTTCAATGTTTTCTCCTTCAACTGCAATTAATTCAACTATTGTGTTTTCTGTTTCAATTCCTTGATTGTCTTTTATGGTTATTTTTACAGGAGTTTCACTCCATGCAGGAATTAATTCAGGTTTAACGTCAACTTCCAGTTCTTTTTCTGAACTAATTTTTATTTGAGTTTCTTTTCTGTTGTCAAAAATTTTTGTTCCTCCTTTATTTGTTTTTTCTATTACTGAAATATTAACAAAAATTACTCCTGCTTTCAGAGTTTTTATTCCTATTTTTCCGTTTATTACAGAAGAATCACTTACTTTTCCTAATTCAATTCCTTCTGTTGAACTTCCTTTGATTTCCTGGTTTTCAATTATGCTTGCGTCTGCTCTTTTTATTTCATAGTATTCTATTCCTGCTTTTTCTGTTTCAACGTACTGCCCGTTATTTTCTGTAGGATTAATTAATTTAATCCAAATTTCAGGTTCATCAAATACAGATAAAGAATCGTTTGTTATCCTGAAACTGTATTCATATAATCCGTTGCTTTTTGAAGTAAACGGAATCTTTTTTTGTATAATGAATGGTTCTTCTGCTTTGTCCAATAAAACTTGTTTTGATAAACACAAATTGTTTTCCATGCAAACCGGAAAATCTTCTTCTGTATTAAAAACTTGTTCATATGTTTCTGCATAAAGTCTTTGTTTTGTGCTTCCTGCATCGTTGTCTGCAGGATTATAATAATATGAATCTCCTTTTCCCCACGCACGCCATTTAATTGGAATTAAATCGTTTTCTGTTGCTCCTTCTTTTACTTTTATTTCTATTTCTGTTTGATATATTCCTGGTTTTGTATTCTGCCAGACAATGTTTGCCCATTTTGCTTCTGCGTTTGCTGAAGCAGAATTATCTGCATCAAAATCAATGTCTTCTCCTTTTATTGGATTCCATGTTGTTCCTTTTATTTTTGTTGCTGTAGGAGCATTAATTTTTTTTATCCCTGCAATATCGTTTTCCAAGAACGCGTGGCTGTCTTCTCCTGTTCTTATATGAATTCCTGTTGAATTATATTCTTCGTTTTCAGGAACATATAATTCAAACACTGCGTTGTATGTGTTTCCTCCAACTAATGTTTCCTGTTTTTTTCCGTCTAAATAAATTCCTTTTAGTTTAACCCATAATTCCTGCCCTGAAATTTGTTCGTTCATTACTGCAGTAATTTCTGTTCCTTCCGGAAGCATTTCTTCGGGATACAATTGGTATTCTTTTGTAGTGTAATTTGCATAAAGGTTTTCTGGATCAGAGAACTCAAAGAAAACTTTTTTGTCTGCTTTAATGCTTAATTCTTTTTCTCCGTTTTCATTTAAAGCAAATTCTTTTTCTTCATCCAGGCTTTTTATTTTTACTCTTGTGAATGGAATTGGATTTCCTTCTCTGTTAATTGTTTTAACTAAAATTTTTGCGTTTCCTATAATCATTTTTAATTCTATTTCTGTTTTTTCTGTTAAAATTATTTCAAATGACTCTGATTCAGCTGAAGCAGGATATTTTTCTGCTCTCACAGAATAAATTCCTTCTTTTATTCCATTGTAATTAACTTCTCCTTTTGCATCAGAAAATTTTTCTGGATAGCCTGTTGCAATGCTTTTGTCTTCGTTTTTCAGAATTACTCTTGCATTAACAACTTTTTTTTCGTCTTCGTCTAATAAAATTATTTTTAGTTTTCCTGAATTTTCTGAAGTAATTTTTTCCATTTCAATTGTTATTTCTTTTCCGTTTTCCGGTACTTCATTTACTTCAATTGTTTCAGGCAGATAATCTTTGTGTCTTGCAGTCAAAATTAAGTCTTCATTTGTAAATAAAGCAAACTCTATTGTTTCTCCTTCAGCAGTGTTTTTTTCTCCTATTATTTCTCCGAATTCATCTTTCAGCAAAACATCTGCGTTTTTTATTCTTGAACCTGAATCCTTGTCTTTTACTGTTACTTTCAGGCTTCCTTTTTGAGTTAATTTCATTTCAATTATTTTTTCTTCTACTGATTGATTGTATATTTTAACTGAATAAATTTTTTTTGTTTCATAATTGTTTTGTGAATCCTGCAAAAGCAAATCATAGCTTCCTACTTCAATTTGAGTGAAATGCGCCAGCCCTGAATCACTGTAATTTCTTTTTATTGTTGAATTTCCTTTCATTAAATTTACTTCTATTCCATTTAATGGAATTCCATCTGAATCCTGAACTATTACTTTTAAGTCTCCTAATAATTCTTCTTCTGTTTCAAGTGCATTAAGTTTAATTGCTTCCACTGCAGAATTAATCATTCCACTATAGTTTTCGTATCCTTCTGCTTCAACTGAATCAACCATTAATTTTTCACAGCCGTCAGGAATTGAAACAGTTATTTCTCCGTCGTCGTCATTATCTCTTACAATTGAAGGAGAAGGAATAACACTGGAATTCCTGCAGCTTACTTCAATTATTATTTCTTTTCCTGTAATTCTTTTTCCTCCTGAATCTGAGAACCTTAATACTGCTTCTGTCGGTCCTTCAGGAGCAAGTTTTTCTAATTTAAAAATTATTTCTTGTTTTTCTTCTTCTATTAACATTGTTCTTTTTTCTTCTTTGTATCCTGGTGCATTTATTTCAATTTTTATATTTGTTCCTTTTTTTGCAGTTAAATTTATTTCTCCTTTTTCGTTTGTTTCAAAGACTTCAATAGTGTCTTCAAATAAATCAAAGACTTTTATTTTTATTCCCTGCATTTCCTGATTGTTTTCATTTATTACTTTTATTGTATAATTGTATTCAGGCGAACTGAAAGCAGGCAATAAAATCCATCCAAGAATAACTGCAATTAAAATTAAAATTAAAATAAAAGAAGGAAAAACTGCGTCAATTTTGTCGGTTATTTTTGTTATTGGAATAGTTTTGTCTATGGCTTCAATTAAGTCATAGTATTTGTCTTCAGCTGAATTATAAATATCTTTTAATCCCACAAAAGAAACCTCAAAAAAATGTTATGTAAACAGGAATAGTATATTTTTATTACTATTTAATTGTTTTCCTCTGTTTTTTTGAATGCGCTTTTTTTCTTTTTTTTTTTTTTTTTTTTTTTTTTTTTTTTTTTTTTTTTTTTTTT
>CAZSOZ010000006.1:0-62439 GCA_964608675.1 uncultured archaeon
AAAAGAATCAGCAAAAAAAAAAAGCAAAAAAAAATTTAAGGCTTATGAAAATAAAAAAAAATATAAAAAAAAACAAGGTATTAAAAAATGAAAAAAAAAGTAGTTGCTTTTGGAACATTTGATGGACTGCACCCAGGCCACATTTATTATTTAAAGCAGGCAAAAAAATTTGGAGAACTAACAGTTATTATTGCAAGAGATTCAACAGTAAAAAAAATCAAAAGAAGAAAAACATTATTCAACGAAAAAGAAAGAAAACAAATGATTGAATCATTAAATACAGTGGACAAAGCAATACTAGGGAAAAAAAAAGAAAGCAAATTCAAAATACTCAAAAAAATAAATCCGGATATAATTGCATTAGGATACGACCAAAAACCAGGAAAAAAAGAACTTAAAAAAGAATTAAAAAAAATAAATCTTAAAACAAAAATAAAAAAAATTAAAGCATGGAAACCAAAAAAATTTAAGTCAACAAAATTAAAGAAAAAAATAATAAAACTGTTAACTTAAAAAAAAAACTTATTTTGTTTTCTCTTTTTTCTGCTTTTCTTTTTCTTTTAATTCTTTTCTGAATTCAATTAAATCTTCAGGAGAAGCTTCAACAGGAAAACCATAAAAACCACATTTCATGCATTTCATTTGAGGAGACAAAGCAGCAGCATCTTTTCCCAAACCATAAATTACAGGTTTCAACTGAATTGAACTGCATACAGGACAAAAACTCACAAAACCTTTTTTTTGAGAAACTCTTCTGACTTTTTCATCAAATAAATCCATTTCGTTTTTCATTTTTTATTTCTTCTTTAATTTTTTTTCCAAATATTTAACAATTTCCAAACCAGCATTAATATTAGTACTTTCCTCAAAAGCCTTAAATTGCGGAGAACGATTAGTTTCCAAAACAAACCATTTGCCTTTGCTTAAAGCAAGATCCACTCCTGAAATTTCAAGATGCGAAGCCTTAGAGGCCTTAACTGCAATACTGGAAATTTCCTTAGTTAAAGAAAATTCAACAGGCTTTCCATTTTGAGCTACATTTTTAATCCAATTCTGAGATTCTTTTTTAAATCCCCCCAAAGCTTTTCCATTTACAACTAATACTCTTACTTCTTTTTCAAAAGGAATAAATTCCTGAACCAAAAAAACTTGTTCTTTATTTTTATGCAAAGACAAAAAAGAATGAATTTCAGAAAACTTTATTCTATGAATTCCCTCTCCTCTCTTTCCATCCAACGGCTTTAAAACAATTAAATCAGATTCAAAAAAAGGAAGAGAATAAAAAGTTTTTTCATTCAACAAAAAAGTTTTAGGAATATTCAATCCTGCTCTAAAAAAAGAAGCATAATTAGTAAACTTGTTTTTGCCAATTAAATGAATTAATTTTTCGTCAACTACTTTTGTTCCTGACAAAAAAAAACTTAAAGCAAGCGCTTTTCCCTGCAAAGCATTTCCTTTCAAAACACGAAACAAAGCCAAATCAAATCTTTTTGAAGAAGGAAGTTCTGCCTGAAATGTTTCAGGAGAAAAAAAAGAAACTTCATGCTTTCTTTTTTCTGCTTCCTCAATGATTCTTTCTACTTCAAACTGTTTTTCAGCAGAAACAATTGCCAGCTTCATCTTAAAACCTGTTTTTTGCTTTAATGTCTCTTACAGAAGAATACATATATTTAACTAACTCCAAAGCAAATTTTTTTCCAAAAAAATCAATCATTAAACCCGGAGCAAAATTAACTTCAATTAAATTATATTTGCCTTCGTTTTCCATGAAATCCACTGCACAAACCCCCAAACCAAGAATTGCCGCAGTCTTCAAAGCATCTTCTTTCATAGCAGAACTTAATTCAATTAATTCAGCTTTCCCACCTCTTGAAACATTAGTCCGCCATTCTCCTTCAACAGGAGTTCTCTTTACTCCAAAAACGTTCTCTCCAAAAACAAGACAACGTATGTCACAATTGTTTTCAGATTTAACAAACTGTTGAGTAGAAATGAATTCTCTGAAAAGCTTTAAAGTATCCAAAACAGGCCTGAATTCTGCTTCAGAGTTTGCAATCATAACCCCTCTTCCTCCAAAACCAGATAAAAGTTTAATGATAACAGGATACCCTATTTTATGGCTCATATCAATTGCAGTCTGAGGAGAAACAGCCAAAGAAGAAACAGGAACAGGAATGCCTTCCCTTGACAAAACCTTTACAGTAAAATATTTATGATTAGTAATCTGAAAAGCTTCAGGAGTCAAAGGAACAAAAACATTTGACTGATTTAAAATATCCAAAACAATTTCTCCAAACATTAAATCTTTTGAAAAAAATCTTGCATAACATGCATCAAAAGAAGTTAAATCAGTTCCCTTAAACAATAACTTATTTTTTCCGTTAACACATTCAACTTTAATTTTATTCAAAGGAGCATACAAAACAGTATCAAAATATTTATGTGCTTCCTCTAAAACCATCTGCTTTAATTCCTGTCTTTCATTGCTTCCGCCAACATACAAAAATTTCATTTTGAATCCCTGCTTAATTTAAATGAATAAAAATCCGCTAAAGATTCAAACAAGTTTTTACCCAAAATTTCATTAAAATAAAAGAAATCAACCAGAGGGCTTACGCTTACAATATGCCCGTCAATTGACTTAATTGTAGCAGAATCCATTCCAATAACATTCACAGCCTTAACTAAATTCTTTTGTTCATTTTCACTTAAAGTAATGCTTGAACCCCTTTTAACATACTCTAATTTTTCTTTATTCCAGTTTCTTCTTACACTAAAAACGCTTTCTCCTATTACAGCACTTACATCCAAATCCTTTTCAAAAAAATCCTGCAAAAACAAAACATTAAAATCAGACTTAATGCTTTTAACAATTGAACCCAATGATTTTTCTGACTCAACCAAAACATCCTGAATTTTTTTGTAACCATCAAAAACCTGCAAAACCAAAGGAAAAGAAAACTCTCTCAAAGAAGCATTAACAAAAGAACCCGAACCAAAAACAACTGTATCAGGAGTCTTAATTTTATTTGCATTCAAAGTAGTAATCTGAAAAGCTTTATTTGAAAGAATTGAATAAGAATCAGGTTTAACCTGACAATAAATTCCTTTCTGAGAAAATTCATCAAGCAAAGGCTCAACAAACTGAGTGAACTGAACGCCAACACACAAAAAACAAGAATCAATTTCATCCAAATTAATTGAATTTACAGTCAAAGAAGTTTGTTTTCCTTCAGTCAACAAACCCAAAGAAGCAACTTCAACAGGAAAAACAGAAAGACTCTTTTTATTAAAAGCCTCTTTTAGTTCACCCAAATAATTATTGTTCTTTCCATGCACAATCAAAGTTTTCATTTTAATCCCTTAAATTTAATCGTTCACTGATTCAGAATCCTTAAATTTGTTTTCATCTTTTTCTTCAGACTTCTTTTTTTTCTCAGGAACCCATATTTTTTTTATTTTAGTTTCAGGATCCTTTGAAATTTCATTAAAAACAAACTCAGAAAGAATGTCATTCAAAACAGACTTTCTTCTAATTAATTTATGAACATATCTTTCAAAAGACTTTGAAAGATTTTTATAAGAAGCAACATTGGCATAAATTAATCCTTCCTGTATTCTCCAGAAAGCAGGAGTCCCCTTTTTTGCAAAAACAAGATACCCGCGTTTTTTATCTGTTTCACTCATTGCTTCCTCCAATAAACGATAATCAACCATATAAACTCCTGCAGTCTGAGGAGAAGGATCCATAATAATTATTTCTTCCCCTTCAATTCCCACACACAAAACAAAATGACCTGAACGAGATTTCTTTGAAGGAAACAAAACAGGCTTCTTATACCACATTAAAAGCATCGCCCCATCAGCAATCCAAGATTTAATTTCATCCTTTAAATTGTAAATCTGATGATACCTTATAATCTGGCCTTTAACAATTTTATTAGTTAAATCTTCAACCGATTTAATTAAATTCAAAGGTTTTGTTCCCCCAGGTTTTGTGGTTCCTGCAAGGCCTCCTATTTTTTCCTGAGAAAAATTATAGCCAAAAAAAGAAAGCATCATTGAAGCAGAAGCAGGACCACAATAATAATTCAATTGAGGAACAAACTTTTTTCGGATTGCTTCAAGCTTAGACATATCACTTCTGGCTCTCTTAACAAAAAATTCTTTTTTTAAAAACTCTTTATTAGGAACAACCAAATTATATCCAGAAGCAAGCCTTAACATTACTCCATGAATGTCTACTCCAATTACTTCACCTGCTTCATTATCCAGTTTAATTTGCTGGCCGGGCTTAATTAAATTTCTTTCAATATAAACGCTTGCAAAAAAATTCTCAAAAATTTGCTTAAATCCAAAAAAAACAAAAGCAACAATTAAAACAATTAATCCAGTAATCAAAGTATTAAAAAAACTGCCAAACAATCCAATGTCCACTCCTACAGCAGAAAAAGAAAGCATTAAAATAATTAAAAGCAAAAATCCTTTCAAAATAAAAAAGAAAGAAGAAACAATCTGCTTTGAAATACCAAATTCTTCAAGATATGCATCAGACCCAAATTTAGTAAACAAAAACCTGAATGCATCAACAATCAAAGTAACCAAAATATACCCCAAAACAAAAACCAAAAAGAAAATTACAACAGAAGGCAAAAAAGCCATTACCTTTGAAACCAAAACAGACGCAACAGAAACCTGCAAAAAACTCAAAGCAATAATCAAAGAAGCAACAAAAACAAACAATTCAATTGATTTTGAAACAGAATCAACCGTATAATAACTTGACTTGTATTTCTTTAAAACTGCCTTAAAAAGTCTCCCTGCAATTTTTGCAGTAAACAAACCCAAAAGAATTACTCCTATTGCCTGAGCAACATTACTGAACAAAACTTCCTGCAATAAAAAATTCCCTAAAGATTCAACCATCAAAATCACATTAAACATATATAAAATCAATTAAATTGTTTAAATAGGTTGCCTTTCATTCATTTAAAAATACTTTTAAAGAAAAAGAAAAAAAAACAACATAACCTTTTTTTATTTCTTTGAACTTAAATAATAAAATGCCAAAAAAAAAGAAAAAAAGAAAAAAAACTAATTCAAAAAAAAAGCCTTTAAAACAAAAAAGAAAAGGAAAAAAAGAATTATTTTATTCTGTTCCAGGAAACGAAAAATTTGACTTCAAAAAAACCAAAGAATACGGCAGAAAAGTTTTAACTCATAATTTAGGCCTGCAAAAAGATGAAAAAGTTATGATTATATGCGATGAAACAACTTCATTAATAGGAAAAGCATTCAAAAAAGCAGGAAAAAAACTTGCAAAAAAAATTAAATTAATTGAAATCAAATCTCTTCCATTCAACGGAATGGAACCCGATGAAAAAACAGCAAAAGAAATGCTCAAATACAAAGTAATGATATTAATAGTTAAAAGTTCTTTAAGCCATACAAAAGCAAGAATTAATGCATCAAAAAAAGGCGCAAGAATTGCATCCATGCCCAGCTTCAATTACGCAATGATTGAAAGAGACCTTCTGGCAAACTACTACAAAATAAAAGAACTAACACTAAAAGTAGAAAAAGCATTAACTAAAGCAGATTTAGCTGAAATAAAAACTGAAGCAGGCACAAACTTAAAAGTTCCAATAAAAGGAATGAAAGCTGCAGGAGGCATAGGAGGCTTTTACTTAAAACCCGGAAGATGGGGAAACATTCCTCAAGGAGAAGCCTACATGGTTCCAGAAGAAGGAAAAACCGAAGGAAAACTTGTAGTGGATGCATCAATGGGAAGCATTGGAAAAATTGAAACTCCAATAGAACTCACAATAAAAAAAGGGTTTGTGACAAAAATTGAAGGAAAAGAAGAAGCAGAAAAACTAAAAAAAATATTAAAACCATTAGGAAAAAACGCAAGAAATATTGCAGAATTTGCAATAGGAACAAATGACACAGCAAAAATAATCGGGGTAGTATTAGAAGACGAAAAAGTATTAGGAACCGCACATTTAGCAATAGGAAACAATACTTCAATGAAAGGCGGAACAACTTACTCAGAAATCCATTTCGACGGAGTATTCAAAAACCCAACAATCTGGTTAGACGGAAAACTCTTCATGGAAAAAGGAAAAATTTTAATGCAATAATTTTATTTTCTCTTCATCTGCGTTTACTTCGATTTTTTGGCCGTCCTTTAAAATTTTAGTGATGTCTTTTACTCCAAACAAGGAATTTGAAATTCTCTTGAAACAATTGCTGCATGAAAAGTAATTCCTGCAATTTCAATTAATATGACTGAAGCCTTTTTCATTACAGGAAGGTATTCAGTTGCAGTGTAAAGCACAACCAAAATTTTTCCTTTCTTCATTTTTTTAAATCATTTAAAACAACAGAATGGTAAAACAAAAATTATTAATATAATTTGATGTTAAACCTGTAAATTAAGGCGCTATTAAAGGTTTCCGATTGCAATCAAAAGTTTTTTATGTCCCTTAATCAAATCATTGAATTCCTTTAATTCTTCTGAAACAATTTTATACTTTAAACTATCTTTTAAATTCTCTGATTTTGCCATTTTTCAGCCACTCCTTTATTTCTTTATCAGAATAAAAACCTTCCCTAATGCCTAACATTACTCTGGCATTTTCAGAGTCATCTTTAATCCCAATTTTTTTGTTGTTTATCACCAAAAAATATTTTACGACAATAAAAGCCGTTCTCCTGTTGCCGCTTGCAAAAGCATGAGCCTGAACTAAACCTTTAAGCAAAACAACTGCTTTATCAAATAAATCCCCTTGAAAAGACTTACATAAAGCTAAAACATCAAAAAGTTTTGTCTTGCTTAAAACTTCTGCTGAATCAGATTTCTTTACTTTAATTACATTTAATACAAGCAAGTTGAATTCAATTATTTTATCTACAGAAGGATATTCAACCATAAAAAAAACAGTAATGCGCAAAAAACTTAATACTATCAGAATAAACAAAACAAAAATTATTAATATAATTTGATGTAAGGTTTTACTGATTGAAAATGAAAAAGCCATTAAAGCGGTCAATGATTGGATTAGAAACAGAATTTTTTACTTTAAACGAAAACGGGTTCATGGTATCAAAAGCAGACGACTTACTTAAAGAAACAAAAAAACAAAAAATTCCTTTAGTAAAAGAATGCTCAAAAAACATGCTGGAATTAGGGGTTTATCCTTCAATTAAAATCTACAATATTTCAAAAAACTATTTAGAAGAACTCCAAAAATTAATTGATTCAGCAGAAAAACAATCAACAATGATTTATCCCTTAGGAACCTATCCAGGAAGCTTTGAACCAGACATGAGAACAAAAGGATTATATGGAATAAAACAAAAAGTATTCGGAGAAAACAAATTCAAAATAGCAGGAAGAAACATTGGATTTCATTTTCATTACACTCTTCCAAGAGGAGTGTTTAACGCAAAGAAAAAAAAATTAAAACAAACAAAAAAATCAAAGATAGCAGAAAGCATGGTTAACGCATTCAATTTAATGATTGCAGTAGACCCAGCAATAACAACCTTGCTGCAAAGTTCTCCTTTCTATCAAGGAAAATACTATGGAAAAGACTCCAGAATAATCTGGTACAGAGGAGGAAAAGCACTGCAAAATCCAGATGGATTATATGCAGAAATGGAAGAAATAGGCCAACTCCCTCACTACGTTTATACAGGAACAGATTTAATTAACAAAATTGAAGGAACATGGAAAGCATGGCAAAAAGAATTAATTAAAGCAGGAATTCCTGCAAAAAAAATTCACGAATACCCAAACAAAATGAGCATAGGCTGGCCTCCATTAAAAGTAAACGTGCACGGAACACTAGAACAAAGAGGATTTGACATGAATCACCCAAAATACATTCTAGGAGCAAGCGTTTTAATTTCAGCAATATTAAGAGAAATCTTCCAAGAATTCCTTGAAGTAAAACCATCAGATTACGGAATAGAAAATCCATTCAAAAAAGAAAACAACACAATCTACATTCCTCCAAACACCGAAGTAAGAGAAAAACTGCAGTTATTGTCTGCAAAAAAAGGACTGGAATCAAAAGAAATACAAAAAAACATTAAAGGACTAATAAAATTAAGCAAAACATTTATGTTAAAAGAAGAAAAAAAAGCAGTAAAACCTTTGCTGAACATCGTAGACAGAAACGCCACTGTTTCAGATGTATTAATTAAAAGAGTAAAAAAATCAGGATTCAAATTAAATGAAATTGTGCCAAATGACTTGTTTGCAGAAATGGCATTAAAAAGCTGCAGACAACTAAAAAAATCCATGAACAAAACAAAAAAAACCTTTGAAGCAATAATATAAAAAAAATAAATAAACAATCAATAGTTGCTATTTTTATTTCTTTTTTTTCATAAATTTTAAGAAAGGGAGTGAAAAAAAAATGAAGTTATCTGAATTCCACGACAAAAACACTTCTTTAACTTTTGATGACGTCCTGCTTCTGCCCGGTTACTCAGAAATTATTCCAAACGAAGTTCAATTAAAAACACGCTTAACAAAAAATATTCCATTAAACATTCCTTTAGTCAGTGCAGCCATGGACACCGTCACCGAAAGCGCAACAGCAAAAATAATGGCAACACACGGAGGAATAGGAATAATACACAAAAACCTTTCACCTGAAAAACAAGCAGAAGAAGTAAAAAAAGTAAAAAGATCACAATACTGGATGGTAAAAAAACCAATTACCGTAAAAGAAACAGATTCATTAAACAAAATTTTTTCTTTAATGAAAGAATACGGAATAAAAACTTTTCCTGTAGTAAAAAACAAAAAATTAGCAGGAATAATAACAAAAAGAGACATGAGATTTGCAAAAGGCAACGAAAAAGTAAAAGATGTCATGACAAAAAAATTAATTACAACAACTGATGCAGAAGACATAGAAAAAGCAAAAGAATTACTGCACAAAAACAGAATAGAAAAACTGCCAATAGTAAACAAACAAAACGAGTTAATGGGATTAATTACAATCAAAGATATTGAACACAAAGAAAAGCATCCTTTTGCAAACAAGGATTCAAGCGGAAGACTAATTGTAGGAGCAGCAGTAGGAACAAAAGACAAAAAAAGAATTGAATTACTAGTAAAAGCTGAAACAGACGTTATAGTAATTGACACAGCTCACGGTCACTCAAAAAACGTAATTGAAACAATTAAATACATAAAAAAAGAATACGGAATACAAACAATCGCAGGAAACATTGGAACAAAAAAAGGAGCAGAAGCCTTAATTTCAGCAGGAGTAGACGCAGTAAAAGTAGGAATTGGACCAGGAAGCATTTGCACAACAAGAATAATTTCAGGAGTAGGCGTCCCTCAATTAAGTGCAGTGATTGAAGCATCAAAAGCCTGCAGACAAGTTGACATTCCTTTAGTTTCAGACGGAGGAATAAAATATTCAGGAG
This sequence comes from uncultured archaeon, assembly GCA_964608675.1. Taxonomy (GTDB): domain Archaea; phylum Iainarchaeota; class Iainarchaeia; order Iainarchaeales; family 1-14-0-10-31-34; genus 1-14-0-10-31-34. The sequence continues at coordinate 9,457 of CAZSOZ010000006.1, forward strand.
ACATAACAAAAGCTCTGGCAGCAGGAGCAAACACAGTAATGGTTGGAAGCCTTTTTGCAGGAACAGAAGAAAGCCCAGGAAAAACAATTTTTATGTACAACAGAAGATTCAAACAATACAGAGGAATGGGTTCAGTTTCAGCAATGGAATTAGGAGGAAAAGACCGTTATTTTCAATCCTCAATAGTTGACAGAGGAAAATTTGTTCCAGAAGGAATAGAAGGAATAGTTCCATTCAAAGGAAAATTAAGCGAAGTAATTTATCAATTAACAGGCGGAATAAAATCAGGATTAGGATACTGCGGAGCAAAAAACATAGAAGAAATCCAAAAAAAAGCAGAATTCACAAGAATAAGTTTTGCTTCATTACAGGAAAGCCATCCCCACAACATAACAATAACAGACGAAGCACCAAATTATTCAAGAAAATAAAAAAAAAAGAATTAATCCAAAACAGTTAATGTTCCGAATTTCCCTGTACTTAACTGTTTTTCTCCTTTATATTCAGAAACATACCCGTTTTCAATTCTAATTTTTTTTCCTTCTTCAACCTGATCAATTTGATCGTTCCACAAACTTATTTTAATTTCACCTGAATCATCTTTGCCTGCAGCATTGCAGACTCTTCCAGAAGCACGAGGAGTATCAAAATTTCTTATTTCTCCTTTGCTTACTATCTCCAATTCAATACTAACTTTTCCTTGACCTGATTTCAAATCTTTCACTTTCATTTTATCGCCTCACAAAAAACTAAAAAAATAAACTTACAGTATGTTTTAAAAACAAAAAAACTTTTAAACCAACACACCTTCTTAAAAAAAACTACGGTAAAAAAAGCGCTTTACGCGTTTTCGTGAAACAAAAAGCATTTTGGGCAACTTGCCTTTTTTAAAAAAGGCAGAAATGCAGGAGGGATGCATTAACTAAAAATTTAATGCACTCCTGAAACAGCTTGGGCTTGTCCCGTGCACAGGCACCCGCGGGCGGAACCGCGACTTTAATGTACTCCTGTTAAACAAAACACCATTTTTATGGTTTAGTATGTTATAAGCATAAAAGAATCTAAACTTAAAGATTGTTATAAAATAACTTTTTTTTGTCTTTTAGGCCTTCTTTTAATGGAGTCCCCTCCAAAATTTCTTTTGGTTTTCTGTATTTCAATAAATGTTCTTATATATCTCGTTTTAGTGTCAGCTCTTCTGTTTAATCCTGAATCCAGCGAATTAAACCCCTTGTAACCAAGATAAATCGTTGATTTAGGGAAAAGCTTGTTAAGGAATATTTCAAAGCCATATCCTACTGTGGCTTTCTTTAATTTTGAGTGCAATATCTTGTAAACCGCAGCAACAGTAAAACTCCTTAAACCTGAAAATTCAGCGTTATGAGAAATTGTTTTTGGGTTTGAACCCTGCATGCAAGGCGCAACAAACATCAAAGTTTGTTTTTGGGTTGTTCCTTTAATACCCTTGTTTATTAATTCATTTAAAGCATCAGAAGGAACTTTTGTCATGTCTGCATCAATAGTTAAAACTGCTTTTGGGTTTCTTTTCAAAGATTCTCTTAAGCCAGCAAAAACAGCGTTTGATTTCCCAAAATTTCTTTCTGCTCCAAGCTTGTGATAACCTTTTGCAAATGCATCAGGTTTCTTAAAATATTTTTTCATGTCAATAACAAAACAACCTTTCTCTTTAGCAATAACAGAAGTCTTGTCCAAGCTCCCGTCATTTACAACAACAATTTCAGCATTAATTCCAGTTTTACGAATTAAATCAATTGTTCTGCCAATGTTTTCTTCTTCGTTAAAAGCAGGAATAACTATGACAAGATTACTATTCTTTTCAGGCATAAAAAAACCCAATTAAATAATGTTTTTCAAACATTAATAAATTATGCAATCAAGTTTCTGCTCATCCAGAAGGCTTTTTTCCTTTTTTAATTATTTCTTTTACCCGTTCAATGAATACTAAAACTTCGTTAAAGATTTCATCCAGATTTTCTTCTAGTTCTGGCTGTTCAAGCGAGTACTGAATGTCATTTCTTTTTGAGCGAAGTGAATCAAGAATTACTGCCTGCTGCATTGTTACGAGTTCTGGTTCCTGATATTTTTCTTCAATGTATTTGCAGACACAATAATGGCTGCGCTCTTTTACACCGTCCCGAAAAAGCAGTGCTCTTGCAGCATGAAAAGAAGCACTATACAATGCTATAAACGCCATGTCCTTGATTCCTGCTTTAATTAATTCTTCGCTTTCATCAAGAAAATGTTCAGCTGTTTTTATGCTTTGCTCTGCCAAGTTAAGGTTTGGTTTCACTTTTTTAAGCAATCCCTGTTCAAAGCATTCCTCTGTTTTGCTTTTCATTAAAAGCCATCTCCATGCAAAATCTTTGATTTATATTCCAGTTCATTAAAAAAAATTTTGTCTTTTTCTTTCAGTCTGCAAATGTCTTCAGGAGTAAAGAATTTCAGGCTTACTTCCCTGCCAAGTTCTTTTGTGAACTGTTGTTTGAGTTTTCCTGTTTCCACAATTTTTTTTCTTTTATCTGAAACAACCCACAAGTCAATGTCGCTTTTTTTGTCAAGCGTTCCTTCAACAGCACTTCCATACAATCCAATTGAACTCGAAGTTTTTTTTAAAGAAGAAAAAGTTTTGGAATCCAAGATTTTGTTTATGTAAATCAGCCTGATGAATTCCTTTACTAAAGGATTTGTTTTGTTCAACGAAATTATTTTGCGGTTTTTTTCTTTTCTGGCAACCACAAGCCTGTTTTTAGTGTATAAATTTAAGAACTGCGTGACTTTTGCAGGAGAACATTTGGCTTTTTTTGCCAAATCCCTTACAGAAGCGCTTTCATCAACAAGCAGTTCTAATATCTGCAAATTAAATGAACTGAAAAACCTGGAAAAATTGTTCATACACAACAAATAATGTGTTAACAATTTATAAACATAATGTTCAATAAAAATAAACAAGTGTGCATTAAACTTTTCAGCTCTATCGAGCGCAGCGAAGATAGCGCGCTCTACTCGCGCGAGCAGGCGCGATGCAGGAGGGAGGATTCGAACCCCCGAAGGCACTAAGCCACAGGATAACCCAAAAAAACCTTAAACAATCTTTCGCATAAAGCGAAGTTTTTTTGTATAAAATGTTTTTTTGTAAGCTTTCTTACTTAAAAGTTCTGTAAATCCAACTTTTTTTCAAAAAACTTTCTTGAGTCCTGCGCGTTTGACCGCTTCGCTACTCCTGCAGAACCTTTTCCAAAAGGTTCAACAAAATGTTGTATCAAAATGTGCAAGATAAACCTGCACTGAAGTAAACCACAAAAAATTGTGTTGTAAAAGTTTTTTAAAGTGCGCATCTTTTTATTAAATTTCCTTCAAACAAATAGTAATGCAAACTGTTTTTTACAGCTCGACTGAACGCAGTGAAGTCGTGCACGCGTGTCAACTGAGCGTGACAGTTGCAGGGGTGGCAGAGCGGTTTAATGCGCGGGCCTGCTAAGCCCGTGTCCGAAAGGACGCACGAGTTCGAATCTCGTCCCCTGCGTTCCGAGCTACTGCTCGGAAACCAGTGTACGGCATAAAGTCGTACTGCTCGCGTGAGTAGAGCATGCTATTTTCATTTCATTTGATAGCACTGCAATAAACTGATTGCATTCGAGTGTGTTAGAATATATCGCTCCATCTGCAATGGAGCATTAATATTTGATTTTAAAAAAAATTGCACAGCTTCAGCTGTGCGTTAGCCGGTTGCGTCCGCAAACAACAGTATCCAACACAAAAACCAAACTAAAAAACTTTAAAAAAAAATTAAACTGCTTTTCTGTTTGAGTCCACTGTTTTTCAAAGAGGCCTGCAGTAAAGGCATCAGATTTATATTCTTTAATGTTGTTTTTTTTGCATGAATGAAATAAATTCACTTGATTCTTTTCTTCAGGCAGTTGTACCTGAATTAACTGCAAGAGGCCCTGAATTATTTATTTTTTCTTTATCAATAGTAATTTATGGAATATTAATTTTTCATTTTTACAGGTTTGTTGCAAAAAGAGATGTATTTGGATTTGATATTGAACAATTCAAAAGAGAAAAAACCAGTTTTTTTGATGCATTATTCAATTCATTTTTAGGTTTAATTAAATACGGAGGAATTTTTCCATTTTTTGTTTTTGTATGGTTTGCAGGGTTTTCGGTTCTGCTTTCTTTTATGGCAAAAGACCTGCTTCCTGCAGAAATTTTAAGGCTTTCTGTTGCATTTGTTGCTGCAATAAGAATTGCAAGCTATTATAATGATGATTTAGCAAAAGATTTAGCTAAACTTGTTCCTTTAGCTTTACTGGGTGTAGCATTAATTGACCCTAATTTTTTTAATTTAGATTTAGTAAAACAAACTATAGAACAAATGCCTGAATTTATAACTGACATTGCAACTTATTTTTCTTTTATTGTAGTATTAGAATGGGCTTTAAGAATTCTTTTATCAATTAAATTCATGTTTTTTGGAGTAAACAAAAGAGAAATAGTAAAAGAAGAACTCAAAGAAAAAATAGAAGAAATAGTTGAAGAATAATTATGCAGGAAAAAATTCGCTTAAAAAAAGAATTAAGTTTAACCCAAGCGGTTTTATGCGGAATAGGCATAATTTTAGGAGCAGGCATTTATGTAATTATAGGCGAAGCCGCACCTTTAGCAGGAAACGCTTTATGGCTTTCTTTTTTGATTGCAACAATTGTTGCTGCATTCACAGGATTAAGTTATGCTGAACTTTCATCAATGTTTCCAAAAGCAGGCGCAGAATTTGAATACACAAAAAATTCTTTTGGAAGAAAAATTGGATTTCTTGTAGGATGGATGGCAATACTTGCAGGAATTGTTTCTGCTTCAGCAGTAGCATTAGGTTTTGGAGGGTATTTACATTCTTTGTCTCCCTTATTAGGTTTGCCTGAAATTCCAGTTATATTTTCTGCTGTCTTATTGATAATTCTTTGTTCCATGATTGTTTTTATTGGAATAAAACAATCTGCTTTGATTGCAATAATTTTTACTTTAATTGAAGCATTTGGATTAATTGTAATTATTTTTATTGCGTTTCCGTCAGTTGGTTCAGTTGACTTGCTGGAAATGCCTTTAGGTTTTACAGGAGTAATGGCAGGCGCAGCATTAATTTTCTTTGCTTTTTTAGGATTTGAAGAAATGGTGAGAATGAGCGAAGAAACAAAAAACGCAGAAAAAATTATTCCAAAAGCATTGCTCCTTGCAATAATAATTACTTCAATAATTTATGTTTTAGTTGCAGTTTCAGTTGTAAGTGCTGTACCCTGGCAGGAATTAGCAGAAAGCGCAGGTCCTTTGGCGTTGGTTGCAGAAAAAGCATTAGGCAGTACAGGAGGAATGGCTTTAGCAGTTATTGCCTTGTTTTCAACTGCAAACACTTGTTTATTGATTCTGCTTGCATCATCAAGAATTGTTTATGGAATAGGAGCAGACAAAGAGTTTCCAAACATTGTTGCAAAAATTCATCCAAAAACAAGAACTCCATACATTGCAATAATCTTAATAATGATTGCATCAATAGGTTTTGCTTTTTCAGACATAAGGTTTGCTGCAAGCGCAACCGACTTATTTTTGTTTGCAATATTTGTTGCAATTAATTCAGCAGTAATTATGCTGAGAATAAAAAAACCTCAAGAAAAAAGACCTTTCAGGATTCCATTCAACATAAAAAATATTCCGATTACTGCTGTTTTAGGAATACTAACTTCAATTTTATTAATTACTCATATTGAATTGCCAATAATAATTATTTTTCTTGGAATGACCGCAGAAGGAATTTACTTCTATGAAATAACCCACAGAATTTCAAAGAAAACTCAAAGCCATTAAACTTTTTAATGACTTTTGATATTCATTTATCTGACTAAAAAAAAAGGTTTTATTTATGCTTGCTCCTTTTCAGATTTTAGCTGAATTAGAAAACTTTATTCCAATAATAATTTCAATAATAATTGTAATTTTAGCATACATTTTATTTAGAATAATAGTTAATTCAACAAAAAACACTCTGCTAAAAAAAGCAAAAACAAAAAAACAGATTACCACCATAGAATTTTTTGCAAAAATTTTGAGTTATTTGTTTTTTATTGTACTGCTTTTATTTGCATTATTCTCTTACTTTGGAGACTTAACCGGACTAGGGTTAGGAATAGGATTATTTTCTGCAGCAATAGGTTTTGCATTACAAAGGCCTATTTCAGGAATAGCTGCATGGATAATGATGATAACCCGAAGACCCTTTGAAATAGGAGATAGAATAATAATCGGAAAGCTAAAAGGAGACGTAATAGACATTACATTAACACACATTTATTTGCACGAAATAGGAGGAATAGTTGCAGGAGAAGAAAACTCTGGAAGAATAATAATGGTTCCTAACTCAATTTTATTTGAACAAAACATAATAAATTATTCAATGAAAAAAGAAGAACTAGTATTAGACCAAGTCAGTGTTCCAATAACCTTTGAAAGCAACCTGAAAAAAGCATCAGAAATTGCATTAAATTCAGCAAAAAAACACATAGAAAAATTTGTAGACAAACCAAAAAGAGAACCCTACATAAGAACTTACTTTAATCCAAACGGCCTAGAAGTAAACGCAAGATATTTTGTGCCCGCAAAAAATTTACAAGAATACTCAAGCAAAATAACACAAGAAATTCATACACAAATAATAAAAACAAAAGACGTGAAATTTGCTTACCCGCACAGAGAAATAATTTTAGACAAAAAAACAAAAGAAAAACTAAAAAAACTATAAACCCAAAATTTCTCTGACTCTTTTTTTATTCAAACTTAATTCAAAACCGCGAACATTTTTTGAAACCACAAAAGAAGGTTTCCTGTAAAAAAACCTGTCAATTAAAGGCGCATACAATTTATGTATTTCAGTAATATTTATTTCGTGTTCAGCCATCAAAAAAACATCTGATTTTCCTGTTTTCCTAATGTTTTCCTGTATTTGATTTGCATTCCTGAACAAAAACTCGCTAAACAAAAATTCTGATGGATGCATTCCAAGTTTTTCAGCAAACTTTCTGCTTTCCTTTGTTTCTTTTTTTGCATTCCATTTAATTCCCTTTCGTGTTTTAGAATACTGAGTTCTTTCTCTTTGAATAGACCTAATCAAAAAAAGCGATCCAAAAGCATGATAACCCAAAACAAACCTTGGAGTGCCTTTTTTGTCTTTTAAAACAAAATGAGGAATCCGAGAAATAAAAGGCGTCATTGCATTAATTACTTTTGGAAAATTTCTGTCTTTATAAGTCCAGCCTCTTCTTTTTTCAAAAGAAAAATTTTTTGGATTAACATTTTTTTTAAAAAAAAAATTAGGCTTTCTAACAAGAACAATTTTTTTTCCCATGTTCTTTTCAATAATTTTTTTCTTTCTTTGAACAGGCTTCCTTTTTCTGTTTTTCATACACTAAATAAGTTCAAAGAAGAATAAATTAATTACTATGACGCCCCAGGCCAGATTCGAACTGGCGACCTTTCGGTGCCTGCTTCCCTGCATGCAAGACAATCCACAATCTTCAGTTGAGCTTGCAAGCAAAAAAAAAGGCTTGCTCTTTTTTTTTAGCCTTTATCGCCTTTTTTTAAACAATAACAGTTTAACAGCCGAATGCTCTACCACTAAGCTACCGGGGCATAAAATGCCTAGATTAAAAAAATAGATACAACTATTTAAAAAAATGATTCCTTCAAAAAAAGCCAAATAAAAACAAAATAAGCAACCATATACATAACCTATTTTGATGGAAAAATAAAAAACCCAAAAAAACAAAACAAAAAACAAGAATATACATGCCTCAAATCATAAAAAAAATCAAAAATAAAAAAAATTCATAGATTAAAACAAAAAAAATAGGCAAAATGAAAATTAAATCAAAATTAAAGCTTTTTTAACGCTTAATAACAAATATAAACATATTTAAGACATTTTTTAATTTAAATTTTAAAAAAAAGCATTTAACTAAAAAAAATCCCTGAAATTTACTTGATTTAACAATATACATAATCTAAAAACATTATTTAAAAATCTTTCCATTAAAAAAAGCGTTAAATGAACTTCATTCTTAAAAGAAAACGTATTTATAAGAGTTAAGCACATATTATAACAGAATCTCTTTTTTTAAGAGCAGGGGTGGTATATTTGAAAAGCGTAATTGAAGATGCTATGCAAAAAGGAGCAGCCAAAGTAGATGAAAGAATTGAAGAATTTGGCGCACCTAAAATTATGGTTATTGGAAGCGGAGGAGCAGGCTGTAATGCTGTAAACAGATTAGCTAATATGGGAGTATCTGGAGCCCAATTAGTTGCAGTTAACACAGACAAACAGCATTTATCAATAATCAACGACGAACTAACAAAAATTTTAATTGGAAAAAGCGTTACAAGAGGACTAGGAGCAGGAGGATACCCTGATGTTGGAGCCAAAGCAGCAGAAGTTTCAAGACAAGCTTTAGAAGAAGTTTTAAGCAACACTGACATGCTGTTTATTTCAGCAGGAATGGGCGGAGGAACAGGAACAGGAAGTGCTCCAATCATTGCAGAAATAGCTAAAGAACAAGGTGCAATAGTTATTGCAATCGTAACTTATCCTTTTGCTTTAGAGAAAGCAAGATTAGTTAAAGCAGAAGAAGGAATAGAAAACTTAAGAGCAAACACTGACACAGTTGTAGTAATAGACAATAATCGTTTAGTTGGTTTGGTTCCAAATCTGCCAATACAGGATGCATTCAAAGTAGCAGACGAAGTAACAGCAAGAACAGTAAGAGGAATAACCGAAACAATTACACAACCATCATTAATTAACTTAGACTTTGCAGACGTTAGAAGTGTAATGGGAAACAAAGGATTAAGCGTAATTGCAGTCGGAGAATCAAAGTCAGTCAACAAAGTAGACGAAGTAGTTGAAGACACACTCAAAAACGTTTTATTAGATGTTGATTTCTCTGGTGCAACAGGAGCATTAATTCACATAACCGGAGGACCTGAACTAACTTTAGGTGAAGCAAACGGAGTAGGCGAACTATTAACAGACAGCATTGACCCAAAATCAACAGTAATCTGGGGAGCAAGAGTTGACCCAACCTTTGAAAACAAGCTGGAAGTAATTTCAATTTTTACCGGAGTACATTCACCTTACATTAAATCTCCAAACACAATTCCTGCACAAAGTTCAAACAGATTAAGCAAAAGCGACATGGACTTAGGATATATTTAAAGAACAAGACTAACCTTGTTCTTTTCTTTTTCTTATTTTTTCTTTTATTTAATAAAACAATTAAAAAAAAAAGAATTCAACTGAAAATTTTATTAACTCAATTTTTTAATGCAACCACTCTATATTTTTAATGAAAAAATGAAGTTAAGGAAAAAAAAATTATTTTGAATGCTTTAGTTTATGCAAAAAAAAAATCAGTTTTTAAAGTTTTGCATTAACAATTACATAACAAATTTTAATTTTTTTTTTAGGAGCAGTTTTATTTTATGTCAGGTTTCATGAAGGTGAATTATATGGAGGATGACGACAGTGATCAACACAGAATTTCACAAAGGAATCCATATAATTGCAGATTTATGGGATTGTACTCCTGAAAAACTTTTTTTTGTTTCAGAAGTAAAAAAAACCATGAACAAAGCTGTTTCTGAAAGCAAATTAACTTCCTTAAAAGACTATTTTTTTCAGTTTAATCCTGTTGGCGTCACAGGAGTCTGTGTTTTAAGCCAAAGCCATTTTTCAATTCACACTTGGCCTGAAAAAAATTTTGCATCCATAGACATTTTTACCTGCGGTCCGCCTGAACAAGCATTAAAAGCATTTGAAACATTATGCAATGAATTAAAGCCAAAAAGAATTGAAAAAAAATTTTTAGAAAGAATGGATGAACAAAATTCCATTAATTCTTTTGAACCAGAAATTCCCCTGATTATAGAAAAAAAATAATTACAAAAACAAAGGCAAAGCATTCAAAACAAACAAAGCAATTACTCCATAAAATAATGCCTTCATTATAAAGTCTTCCTTGTTTTTTTTGTTTGTCTTCCAAAAACCAAAATAAGAAGGAAAAATTACTCTTGCAATTCTTCCCCCATCAAAAGGTTCAATCGGAATAAAATTCACTATAGCAACAAGCAAAGAAAGAATAACCAGCCATTTAAAAAAATCAAAGAAAAAATAATGAAAATAAATAAATACTGACTCAAAAAAAGAGTATTCTTCTTTAAGAATTTCTTCAGTTGAAAAACCAAATCTCCCCATTTCGTTTCTCTTCAAAGAAAATTCTTTTTGGATTCCATTTTCTTCAACAACAAAAAAGAAATTATCCTCTAATTCTTTTCCCTGATAAGCCTTAGATAAATCTTCAAGCAATTCAATTTTTACTCCGTTCACTTCCTTTAAAATCATTCCTTCTTCAAACACGCCGAAAGCAGGACTTTCAAATTGTTCTCCGCACAAAACAATTTTTTCTTCAACATCAGTTATTTGAATACCTTTTACATGCATTCTTTTAATTGATTCAATTTGAGGAGAAACAAAAGGAACTACAATCAAAGAAGCAATCAAAAAGAAAATAATCCAAAAAACAAGAATTGAAAACAAGTTTGCAGCAGGACCAGCAGAATAAACTTTTAACTGCTTTAATGGTTCAGCTTTTTTCACCTGCTCTTCGTTTGGTTCAACAAAAGCTCCAATTGGAAGAAAACCCAATAAAAGCAGACCTGAACTTTTGACTTCAAATCTTTCTTTTCTTGCAGTTATTCCATGAAAACCTTCATGAACAACCAAAATAATTAGCAAAGAAATCCATGCATGCAAAGGAATAACCAAAGGAACATTTGGAACCTCTACACCAGGAATAACCGGAGCAATTCCAGGACAAGCTTTTACTCCTAATAAAGTCTTTGAAATAATATCCACTGCAGTTATTGCCAAAGAAAACAAAACAAATCCTGCAAAACCAGTTAAAGCAAAAATAAAACTCAATAAATTTACTCCAAAAAAGTTTGTGTATGCTTCAGTTAAAAAAGTTTCTGCAGAAAAAATTCCAAAAACAAATTCAAAAACAAAATACAAAAAAACAATTGAAATAACCCATAAACTAAATCTTTTAATTTTGCTTAATTTTTTTCCGTACAAAAAATCAACTGCAATTAAACCAAAACCTAAAACCAAGCCTGCAGTTGAAATTATGTCAATAAATTTTTCGTGTTTAGAAAATTTTTCAAAAACAGGGTTTGCTTTAGTGGTTTTATAAATTGAACCCACAAAAAAAGTCTGGCTTGAAGTAAATTTTTTTATAATCCAAGTAAAAATAACTGAAACAACAAGAAATAATCCAATCCAAAAAAAAATGTTTGACATTAATTCCTCTAACATAAACAACACAAATAATTCAAATACCTTAATTCATTTTTTATTTATTCTCTTAATTTAATTTCCAGTTCTTTTTCCAGTTTTTTTATTACTTTGTCTGATGGCTTGAATTTTTCTGCTTCAATTCTCTGCACAACAGATTCTTTTTCAAAAATTTTTTTAGCTAAATCCTTTAATTTTAATCCTTTTTTTTGGCGGGCCTGCATTATTTTTTTTCCAAAGCTTTCAACTAAATCAGATGCTTCAAGACCTGCAGAAGAAAAAGTTTTATTTGAAAAAAAATTTTTTTTAACTGTATTTTTTCTTTCAAAAACCTGTTCGTCAGGCAGTTCAATTGTTTTTCCAAGGGAAGTGCACGAATCACATACATCAAATTGTGTTCCGTCAATTAAAACAGTTTTTGGCTTAAAGAGTTCTTTTCCGCATATCTCACAATTCATTTAAACCAACCTCTTTCCAACCTTTTTTAATCTATAAGTAAATAAAGCAGTTATTCTTTTATTGATTGCTTTTATATTAGTTTTTAAGTGAATTGAAATGAATGAAGATAATCAAAGCACAATGGCAAGAAAGCCTCCTGTATTTGACATTTACGATTACGTAACAAAATTAGAAGAACAAGTAAGGTTATTGCAGACAGAAAAAAATTTAATTAAATCAAAAAACAATCAAATGGAAACAGAATTCCGAAAAATGAAAAAAGAAGTAGAAGAAATGAGAAAACCTCCTTTGATTGTAGGAATCGTTCAAGAAAAAAATTCAGACAATACTGCAATAGTAAAAAATTCAAACGGCTTAGAATTTTTAGTTGAATTCGATGAAATTCATTCTCCTTTAATTAAAACTGGTTCACGGGTTGCCATGAATCAAAGAAGCTTAAGGATTACAAGAGTTTTAACTGACATAAAGGATCCAAGAGCAAGAGCCATGGAAGTAATAGAAAAACCTGATGCAGGATTTAATTCAGTTGGCGGACTAAAAAAAGAAATACTTGAATTAGAAGAAGCAGTTATTCTTCCTTTATTGTCTCCTGAAAAATTTGATAAATTTGGAATTGATGCTCCGTCAGGAATTTTATTGCACGGAGAAACAGGAACAGGAAAAACTTTGCTGGCAAAAGCAATTGCAAAAAAAACTAATTCTACTTTCATTAAAATCACTGCATCAGAATTAGTAAGAAAATACATTGGAGAAGGAGCAGGATTAGTAAGAGATGTATTCAAATTAGCAGAAGAAAAAAAGCCTTCAATTATTTTTATTGACGAAATAGATGCAATTGGAACCATGCGTTCAGATGAAACTTCAGGCGGAGACAGAGAAGTTCAAAGAACTTTAATGCAATTGTTGTCTGAAATGGACGGCTTCAAAAAAAGAAAAAACATTGCAATTCTTGGAGCAACAAACAGAATTGATGTAATTGATCCCGCTTTATTGAGGCCTGGCAGATTTGATCGAATTGTTGAAGTTCCCTTGCCTGACATAAATGAAAGAGAAGAAATTTTTGCAATTCATTCAGCTTCAATGCCATTAAATGACATTAATTTACGAAAATTAGCTGAATTAACTGAAGGAAGTTCAGGAGCAGAAATTAAAGCAATTTGTATGGAAGCAGGAATTCTTGCTTTAAGAGAAGACTCTGATTTTATTTCACAAAAACATTTCTTGAATGCAATAGAAAAAGTTTTAGGTTCAGAAGAAAAAAACGAAGAAAAAATGTTTAGTTAAACCATCACACTCGTTTTGTGTGCAGACACTATCTTCCCTCAATAGAGCTTCCAAAAAAAAAAGATAACCCTCTTAGAACCAAGGAAAAAACTAATTTTTTTCTTAGAATTGATTAAAACAATAAATTCAGGATAGAAAATAGGAGGAAAGAAAGGATTCTTTCCTCAATTCTAAGAGAGTTGGTTTGAACTCAGAAAAGAAATTGGGATAGGCTCACCTTCCAAGTTCAAATTAACGTATAATATTGGTGCATACGTTATATATAAACCTAACGCATGTAAAGGGCTTGTAGATAAATAGGGAAATAGTGGCTTCTGTAGATAAATTAATTTAAAATAACTAATTTTCTAAATTATTATATGGCTGACAATTTGACTAAAACTCAGAGAAGCAAGTGTATGTCAAATATCAAAAGTAAATGGACTATTCAAGAAAGAAAAGTGCATAATTGCTTGAAAGGAAATAAAATAATGCATAAAATGCACCCTAAAATTGAAGGAAACCCAGACATGATTTTAACTAACAGCAACACAGCTGTCTTCCTGCAGGGTTGTTTTTGGCATAACTGTCCTGCCTGTTATGTGGCTCCAAAAAGCAACACAAAATACTGGCTACCTAAAATAAAAAGAAATGTTGAAAGAGACAAGCTAAATGCAAAAGTACTTAAATCACAAGGATATAATGTAATCACAATATGGGAACATGAAATCAAAAAAGACTTGAACTCTGCAATTAATAAGATGATTCAGAATGACTGAAGAATTAAACAAAAAAGAAGCAATTGAATTTCTTGGAATTCCTCCTAAACACTTTGAAAACTACTTAAAAAACAGTGGAGAAATAAAAGGTTTCAAAATTAAAAACAGATGGTATTTCAAAAAAGACGAACTTGAAAGATGGGAAAAATTGAGAAAAGACAGAAGAATTATTCTTAGTTTAAAGGAATATGAAAAATGCTTTGAATTTGCCATTAAAATGGCTTACAGCACTAAAGCAAGACACGGCACAGGAATAAGAGGCATGAGAAGCGAAGTACAGATGGCAGATGATTTTATTTTAGGAATTTTAGCTGAACACGGTCTTAAAAAATTCCTGCAGGAAAAGTTCGGAGTAAAAATAAAACTTGATATGGAAGTTCATCCTGCGTATATAACTCCTCAAGACATTGACAAAATAATGGAGAACGGCAAAGAAAGAGAGCCACATCTCAAAGTAGCAGTAAAATCAAGCAAAATTAAAAACTGCTTTAATATACTTGACCCCTTAGAATATGAAAATGAAAATAGGAAGTCTGATATTTATGTTTTTGTAAGAGTGGGGCTTCCATCAGACCATTTATTTAGAATATTGAGAGAACATTCATTTTTTAAAAACGCAAAAGATTTTCTTGAAAAATCAGAAGGGTTCAAAAAAATAAAAGAACTAAAAGAAATCCCAATTTGGATTTGCGGATTCTCGTATCATTCTGAACTGGAAAAGGTAACTGAAATTCCTGGACAGAAATTTGATAATGGATTTAGATATGTTAAAAGTGTAGCAAACATGCATAATTTAACTGAAGAATGGAGCGGACTGCTTAAAAAACTATAATTCAAAGAACTTTTTTCATCTCTATTGCTATTCTTTCCACTAAAGGAACAGTAACACTATTCCCTGCCTGATGATAAAGTTTGCTGTCAGCAAGTTCTGGAAGCTTAAATTCTTCTGGAAATCCCTGCAACAAAAAGCATTCTTTAGGAGTTAATTTTCTTATTCCTTTGCTGTTTTTTATTATTGGGACATTATGTCCGCCAAGCCCCATGTTTGCTGTAAGAGTTGGTACAACACCTTTTTTGTTTTCTCTGACGTATTTTCTTCTCCATTGATAAACAGTGTTTTTTGAATTTACATCATTTTTTATTCTATCAAATAAAGGTTTGTCGTTGTAATAGTATTTGTCTTCTGCTTCATTTGCAGTGTAATCTCTGAAGCTTTTTGTAAGAGGCGTTTTATTTGGGAACCTAAAGTTTTCAAACTGTTTTTTATTTTTGAATCCTGCAATAAAGATTCTTTCTCTGTTTTGAGGAAGATTAGCATGAGTCATGCTGTTTAAAATCTCACTTGCTGTGTAGTAACCCAAATCATATTCCAAAGTTTTGTTTATTATTCTAAATGTTTTTCCTTTATCGTGTCCTTTTAAGTTTTTTACATTTTCAAGCAGAAAGGCTTCTGGTTTTCTTTCTTCCAATATTTCTGCAATTCTAAAAAACAAGTTTCCTCTGCCTTTCTCATCTCTAAAGCCTTGCCTATAACCTGCAATGCTGAAGGCTTGGCACGGAAAACCGCCAAGCAGAACATTAAAGTCAGGTAGTTCTTCTATTGGAACATCCCAAACGCTTCTTGTGTCAAGTTGTGGATTAGAAAAATTTAAGTCATAAGTTTCCTTACAGGATTTATCAAAGTCATTGGCAAAAACTGTTTGAAATCCAACTCTTTCAAAACCAAAACGGATTCCGCCAATGCCTGCAAATAAATCAACAGTTCTTAGTTTCATATAACCCATAATACTTTTGTTCAATTGTTTTTAAAAGTAACTAAGGTATTCTGCCGATGAAACTCATTGTTTTTTGGTAAAAAAAAGCAGCATACAGTAGCTACAGCAACTTGTATAGACAGGGTACAAATTAGAGGGGTTTATATTCTTTTTGTATGGAGAGATTATTATGAAAAAAGAAAAAAAAATTGATATCAAGTTACCAAGCGATACTGCTAAAGTAACAGTAGAGTATTTAAAGAAATATTGCGATGCAGTTGCCAAAACAGGGAAAAACTTTGAATTCAAGGACTTACAAAAACAAAGCTTGCCTCATAAAAGCGAAGACCCTATAAGAAGAAATCTTGCCTATTTAAAGTATTTAGGGTTTTTAGAAGAAAAAAGAGAAAAAATATCTAAAGAAGGGAAGAAAAAGAAGGTTCAAAGATTTAATCAGAAAAACGATCCGTTAGTCAAAGACTATTTTTATTATTTAGTTTCTGGAAGAAACAATGATGCAGAAAGCTTATGGAAAAGAATAATTGGCAGACACCCTCTTTCTAAGTTCATACTTGCTGAGTTATTCAAAGAAAGAGAAATAGCGACAATTGATGATTTAGAAGACATCTTAAGAAAACAGGATAACAGCAGTAGCAATGCCAGATATTATAAAAACGGGGCTTATTTTGTTGGAACTTTGCTGGAAGATATAGAAATAGTAGATTTTGACAAAGTAAGTGAGAAATTTAAACTAAACGAAGAGAAAGTAAAAAAAGCAATAGAAGAAAAACAAGAAGAAAGAACTGTAACAGAAGAAATTTCAGTGGGATTAAAAGAAAACCTTGAAAAAGGAGAAGTTTATCTGGTTTCTATAAAAGGAGCTGATCTTAACTTTGATTTCAAAGTGAGGAATAAAGAAGACTTAGAAGATGTAAAAACAATAATAAAAATTATGGAAAAGAAGATTAAATTATAAAAAGTTAATGCGACAGTAGGAAAATGGCAATCCACCGACCCTCATCAAGTTGGAGACTGCAGGTTCAAATCCTGCCTGCCGCAATTAAAGACATGATTAATATGTGTATAGAAATATTTAAATACGATGGTTAATCAACTTTTAAGCCATTGTTTAACGGCTTTTTCTACAGCAATACTTATTGACCCTTTTTTAAAACCAAACTTTTCAGCAGCTTTTTTTCTTAAAGCTTTTTCTGTCGCGTCTGAAAAAACTATTTGCATTCTGCCCATAAAACCACATATGTATATACACACTTGTGTTTATAAACCTTTCATCACATATGTGTATATGTGTATAAGTGATTAAATGAAAGAAGAAATTTTTTGTTGGTCTTGTAGTTCAAAAAGAGTAATAAAGAAAGGCAAATATGTTTCGCCAAAAAAATCTTTTTGGAAGCAACAGTATAAATGTCTGAATTGTGGTTTAAGGTTTAATGACCAAACTAAGCATTTAATTGATTATGAAACTTTACCTTTTCAGTATAAATCTAAGCCTGTGCCACAGCAAGATTGGAGTGCTTATTCTAAGGCTCAAATGCAAGAAAAATTAATGTTAATGGATTTAGTTTCAGAATTAAACGACTTAATTAAAATAAATGAAAGTAAAACTGTTGGAAGAAATAAGTTTAACTTGAAGGATATTGTTTTTTGTTTGACTTTGAAATCTTATACTAAACTGTCAAGCAGAAGGTTAGCTTCTGATTTAGAGTTAGCTAAACACAAAGGTTTCATTTCTTCTGTTCCTCATTTTACTACTTTAATGAATTATTTAGATGACAAAAGATTAACTCCTTTGTTTTTTGAATTAATTCGGTTGTCGGCTTTGCCTTTGAAACAAGCGGAAACCGATTTTGCAATAGACAGTTCAGGTTTTAGTGTTAATCAGTTCGGCAGATGGTTAGATTACAAGTTTAACGGAGACACAAGATACAGAAAATGGATTAAGGCTCATATAATGACTGGGGTTAAATCTAACATTATTACTTCGGTTGAAATTTCTGACGGACACGCAGGAGACTCGCCAAGATTTATTCCTTTAGTGAATAAAACTAAAATTGATTTTTCAATCAAAGAAGTCAGTGCAGATAAAGCTTATTCAAGCAAGCAAATCAAAAGGCGGTTATTGAAGCAGGCGGAATGCCTTATATTCCATACAAAAGAGATAGAAAAATTAAAAGAAAAGGCTTAACCATCTGGAATAAGTTATACTGGTATTTCAAAAACAAGCCTCAGGAATGGGGCGAACATTATCATAAGCGTTCTAATGTTGAAACCTGCTTTCATATGATTAAAACCAAATTCGGGAAAGAACTAATGACCAAAAACGAAATAGCAAATAGAAATGAATTATTATTGAAAATATTTTGCCATAACTTATGCTGTTTGATTCAAGAATATTTTGAAAATCAATTAGATATTAATTTATCTACACAAATCCCGAAAATAGCAATTCCAATAAAATAAGCCCTAATTATCTACAAGTCTGCATGTAAAGACCTTGTTTAAAAACTTAGTACTTGATTGAAATTTTGCCTATTTTTTGTACCTGTGTGCAAAAACTGGTTTCTATATTAAATTTGTAATATGCTTTAATCAAGCAGTAAATGTTGTGGCATAAAATCTTACAGAGCATTTCATTAAAGTTTGCTGTAAGGTTTTTTGTCATTAAAGAATCACCAAACTTCTGCTTAATCATCAGGTTTTCTGAAAAGTTAACTTTAAATTCTCTCTTTCTACATAATATAAAGGGAGTTGGCTTAAAATGAAAGGGAAAAGCACGCAAGAGCTGATTATCGAAATTTTAAGCAATGAATGGCCGTTAACAACAAAACAAATTTTCAATAAACTGAAAAGAAATTACGGCACAAACATTTCTTACCAAGCCGTTCACAAGCACTTGAAAGAAATGATTGAAGAAAAAACATTGACAAAAAACGAAAAAGAGTTTATGCTGAGTTATTCTTGGGTAAAAAAAACCTCTGATTATGGAAAGAAACTTGAAACCTTATTAAAAGAAACGAAAAGAGAAAGTGGATCTACTCTAATAATACTAAATTCTTTAGTGGAAGCAGGCAAATTTGTTGTAAACGATTTTTTAGGAACGGCTCCAGAAAAGCATTTCAATCCAGAAAACAAAGATAGTGTTTGTTTATTTAATCACGCTTGGCCAATAATTGGAGCCTCACAAGAGGATCATGAAAGAATGAAAAAAATATTGAGTGAAACTACTCACTACAATATTTGTGCACACAGCACTTTTTTGGATAGAATAACCTGCGATTATGTTGAAAAACTGGGAAAAAAGGTTGCTCTAAACAAAAAATTTTCTGCAAAGATTGACACTTTTGTTGAAGGAGACTATATCATGCAAGCATATCCTCCCAGAGAACTTGAAAATGAAATGGACAGACTTTACAAGAAAGTTAAAACCGAAAAAGATTTTGACATGAAAGAAATGTTTGAATTTGGATCAAAAAACTACGAAATAAAAATAATAATCTTCAAAAACCAGAAACTGGCAGACTCCTTGAGAGAAGAAGCAAAAAAACTTTATTTTGAAACCCAAAAAGAAAAAAAAGGGAAAAAATGACTAAAGAAGAAAGCGTCAGAAACAAAATCATTGAAATTTTAAGTGAAAACTGGCCATTAAAAGGAAAACAAATTCACAACAAACTTCAAAGAGGTTATGAGGTTTCTGTTTCCTATCAAGCGGTTCACAAGCAATTAAAGCAAATGCTAGAAGAAAAAATTTTATTAAAAAATAAATCAGGCTATTGCATTAATGAAGAATGGATTGAAAAAATCCAGAAAAACACTGAGTTAATGGCAGAAAAAATCAAAGGAAATGTAAAAGAAATAAATTTAATTGAAATGAATGAAGGGGAATCAATTAACCTGTCATTTAATGGAATACTGGATTTAGGCTGGTTTTTGATTGACAAAATAATGAAAACCCCAAATCCTGAAAAGAAACCTGGTTTAGCTTTATGGAGATTTTGTTATTCTTTAGCAGGATTAGATGAAAAACATTTAACTGGATTTAAAGAAGCATGCGAAATGAATGAATGGCATATGTTTGTAGAAGAAGAAAATGAAGCAGACAAAATGTTTGGGATAACCCTAAAAGAATATGGAACAAAAGAAGTTAAATTTGGAGTAAAAGACTGTGCAACAAAACTAAGTGATAAAATGATTTTAGGAGATTATATAACAGAAATAATTTACCCTAAAGGATTCAGAAAACTATGGGAAATACAGAACAGGCTTCCAAAAAAACTCGCAAAATTCAATTTAGGAAAACACATTCAATTAATGAGAATACCGCAGCCAAAAATAACAGTTATAGTAACAAAAAACAAAAGATTAGCAGAAGAATACAGAAGAGAATATTTGTAAAAAATAATCAACTTTTTAGTTGCATAAATATAAACCTAACAAATATAACTGTGTAAAAAGACTATTTTTTAAGGGGGTTTAATGTTTTGCGAACCTAAGCATGTAATTGAAGTGAATCATTCATGGATCAATAAAAAAGCTGGAATAAAACACAATATTTCAACTTTGTGGCGTTCTAAAGCATATTCAAACAAAAGAAGTGCTTTAAGAGAAGCTAAAAAAATATTAAATCAAATAGAAAAAACCAAAAAACCTAAAATAAATTCTTTCGTCTTTTGATGTTGCTTATTTTTCTGGATTTTTCGAATTTTGTTTCCAATCTGTCTAATAATCCTCTACAGTTGTTTTTGTATTCTGTTAATGGAGTTTTTGAATCAGAGTTTAATGCTTGAGCACAAAATTTTCCGCTTAACAATGCAAAGCTTATTCCTTCTGCACTGCTTGGGCTGATTAATCCTGCTGCTTCACCACAAACAAAAATATGGTCTGTTCCTAAAAAGATGTCTCCAATGGATTTTGGCCTTAAAACCACTGCTGAATTTATTTCTCCACTTCCTTTTATTCCAAACTTTTCTTCAACTTTTTTCTTAAACAACTTAAACTTTTCTTTTGAGTTAACAGGAGAAACTGCCACTCCTACTTCAACTAGATTTCCTTTTGGTATAACCCACCCATAAAAATCTGTTATTTCTGAATCAAAAATAAAGTAAGCTCTATCCAATTTGTTTCCTGGAATCAGTTCTTGTATTGCAACATAGTAATCAATTTCTTTTGGAAAAAGTTTTCTTCTGACATTTGATAATGCTCCGTCACATGCAACCAAATACTTTGTTATAATAGATTTTGTTTCACACCCATTTTCTAGCATTAAAACAAGAAACTCTTTGTTTTTTGTGTGAAAGAAATCAACTAATTTAGTGCTTTCAGAAAAAGTCACATTTTCTTTTTTTGTTTTTGAAAACAGCCAATTATCTAATTCTTTTCTGTTTGTATTAATGAAGTGCTTTTCAACAGGGTTTTCTTTTTTTTGATCCCAATCCTGATAAGTTAAATTTAATTCAACTGGATCAGATAAAACTTCTTTTGGAAGCTTTACATCAGCAAAATAGCTTTTTGAATTATTAACTAAAACTCCGCTGCAAGCTTTAAATCTGGGAAACTTTCTTTGGTCCACTAATAAAACTCTATACTTGTCTGAAATGTTGTTTACAAAAGAGCATCCGGCTGCACCTGCCCCAACAACCACCACATCATAACCTAGCTTCAAATTATTCTCCATTTTAATCCTCTAATTAAAAACAGAATCACGGTTTTTAAGGCTATCCTATTTATTAATCAAAGAATTAGGCAAAATATATTTATAGTTCATTAATGCTTGTTATAATATATGTTTCCAAAACATGTGCTAATAATTCCTGATGGAAATAGGCGATGGGCAAAAAAAAATAGAAAAAGTTTTGATAGCACATATAGATATGCACTTTCAACAATCACTACAAGGTTAATAGAATATATTTTAACCAAAACTGAAACTAATATTTTATCTATTTATATTATTTCAAAAAAAAATATAGAAAAAAGAGAAAAAAAAGAAGTTAAACCAATATTGGATAACGAAATCAAAGTATTTAAAAAGTGGGGGAATAACAAAAATTTTGTTAAACATAAAATAAAATTTAAATTTATAGGGGATTTAAATCTCTTTCCAAAAAATTACGTTAAAGCTGCTAAAAAATTAGAAACTTCTACCAAATCCAATAAAAAAAAGTTGTGTAATCTATTGGCAGGATATGATGCGGAAACAGAACTTATTGAAATAATAAATAAAATAATGCAAACAAAAAGGAAAACAAAAATTAAAAAAATAATGCCAAAATTCGGAATTAAAGAACCAATAGACTTATTGATAAGAACCGGTGGAGAACAGAGGCTTTCTGGGGCCCCACTAATCCAAATTTCTTATTCTGAATTATTCTTTACAAAAAAATTGTATCCAGATTTGAGCCCAAAAATAATTAAACAAATTTTTAAAAAATTCGAAAAGATAGAAAGGAGATATGGAAAATAAAAACTAAAATTTAATCAGGAAAAGCTTATGACAAAAGTTGCCTTAAAAGACTTAGTAGAACTGACTGTGCCACAAAACTTACTAATTTCAATTATAAGCCCAATTGTTATTTATGTTATATTAAACTTAAAATTTCCTGGTTTTGAAATAGTTCCTATTTTAATTTCACTATCTTTTGCTGTTTTAGGATTTAATTCATTTAATATGATATATGATATAGAATCTGACAAAATTGATAAGCCAAATAGACCTTTGCCAAGTGGAAGAGTCAGCAAAAAACAAGTGTACAAAATAACTAAACTGTGCTTCTTTATATCTTTTTTAGTTGCCTTATTTACTAATATTAGTTATGTAATCGTCTTATTGGTGTTTATTATAATTTCTTATCTTTATAGCGCACCTTTAATAAGAATAAAAAAGTATTTGTGGGCAACCTCTTTCACCGGGGCGTTCCAATACGCAATCATCCCCTTTCTTTCTGCAATGAGTTTATCCCCAAGTAACTTTTCTTGGATTTTTTTTATTTATTTTATAAATACTTTTTTATTTATCTCAAATGTTAAAGACATCGAAGATATTGAAGGAGAAAAAAAAAATAAAATCAATTCAATCCCTATAAAATACGGAATAAAAAAAACATACTTAATAGTGATTGGGGGGCCAATCATACTTAACTTATTTATGTTTATTTTTTCAATTACAAATTTAATTAGCAAAAAATTTACCATCTCTACAATAATATCTATTATAATTTATGTGTTGATATGGCAACAAATAACTAATAAAAATATAATTTCAGAAAGAATAACCACCCAATCCAAAAGAGTTACATTAATTACAATTGGAACCGTATTATCGCAAATTTCTTATGCAGCATTAGCCATGTTCTAATTTAAGTATAGGTCAGTTGATCACCAATTTTACTATTAGTTAAATCAAAATCTTTTTTTGGCATGATTAAGAACTCACAAATATTATCCCCCTTTGAGATACACTTTGTTTCAACTGCCTCTAAGTTGTCCTTGTAAGCATATGCCCATGCCCCACAAACCATCCCTCTAAAGAAGTGATCTACAGGTTCCAAACTTTTCCCATAAACAGCGGCAAAACTAGAATTTTCAAGGGTTACCACTAGAGTTTTTTCAGAATCTTTTTTTTTAGTTACTTTAACTTTTCCCCAACCTGCTAAACTGATTAAATCGGGACCCCACTTATGTATGTCTTTTATTTTTAAACCATAGTTTTTATCCATTGATTCAAACCAGGCTTTTCCATTATCCTTTGCCGCATAATAAACCAGATTTTTTAAATTATTCTTTTCTAATTCCTTTTGTATATAAACCATAAAATGAATAGGGATTATCCCCATAGAAATGTTAAAAAGAGATATTTTACCTTCTTCAAAAATCAATTTATGATGTAAAAGTAACTCTGAAAAAGTTTTAAACATATTCTCACTTATTTAAATATTTCTTCCTTCTTAATAACTATTCCTTTATTCTCTATTTCATACATTATATAATCTTTCTGGTGTCCAGTATACCTCATTTTCCTTATACTCATTGATCTAAACTCAGCACTTCCAACCCCAAGATTATGCAACAAAAAAACCCCATCACAAATAAATTCTGAGAGTCCGTCTGCGCTTAGTTCTTTCCCTTCTTCTGACAATTCGGTTGTTAAGAGTGCGGTCGCATCAAAGTTTTTTAGTTCGCTTACAAGGGCTGTGAGAATTTTTTTGCTCATTAGTTTTTCTGAGAAAAACTGAGGGATGACAGTGTTCTGAATGTTTGTAACACTCCAGGATTGCTTGGAGTAATCTGTTACAGCCATGTAATCAGACATAGTTGACATTGAATCAATTACAAGCCTTTTGGGTTTAAAATTTTTGATGGCTTCACGGGTTCTTTCAAGGAAATTATTTTCTTTGATTATGTCAATGTAAATAATTTTTAATAAACCTTTTTCTTCTAGTTCCCAGATATTCCATCCATATTGTTCTGCCTGCCTTTTTAGTTCGCCTTCACTTTGTTCAGTGGAAATATATAAACCGCGTTCCTTGAACATTTTTGCACCATTATGCAAGTACTGCATGCATAAAGTGCTTTTTCCTGTTCCGGCTCCACCAGAAACTAACACTAAGTTTTTGGCTGGAATGCCTCCATTCAAAGCTTTATCCAATCCTTCAATTCCAGTTTTAATTCTTTCAACCATTCAACCACTCTCTCAAAAAAAAAATAATAATCTATTAAATTAGGTCAAGGGAATATAAAAACTTTTAGGAACAAAAAAGCAAAATCTTTAAAACTGACTGAAAACATTTAAATAAAGAATTACATACAAGTAAACATAACAAAAAACAATTTAACTACTATGGAGGGAAAAAAAAAATGAAAAAAATTTTTTTAGGTTTAATTTTGTTTTTATTTTTAATTACATCAGCAACAGGTTTCTTAAAACCATTAAATTTACAGGAACAAACAATTGTGCCAGTGAACGACACAAAAGGAATGTCTCAAAGTTTATGCACAGGGGAAATGAATTGGGCATTAGATGATTATGGAAATCCAATGTATTATTATAACGGAGACCCATTAACAGAAGAAGCAGGAATCTGCAACGCACGAGTTACTCAAAGAGTGTTAAACCAGCCCATCGACCAAAACATTACAATAGAAGTTTCTCCTTTTAGCATAGGAAAATTTCTTGGAGCGACTTATCCAAACGGCCAAATAGGAATAGAAAAAGGAATTATTTGGAGAATTGGAAGATATATTACTGCAGACTTTAACTGGAACAAAGACACCAATTACTGCTTTACAGAAAGGTTTACAACCAGATCCAGAACAGGACAATACGCTCCATTGATTGGGGGGGCTTACGACAGAGATACTGCAAAATTTAATTCCTATTTTTATAGATACGATCCTGATCCAGGACAATGGACTAACTTTGATGTAGATGGTTTTTACATGGCAGTATCAAATATAAACAAGCCTTTAATTGATTTTGAAACAGACGAAAATACTTACACTTTGCCTTATGGAGAAACTGACCTGCAAATTTTATTAACAATAACTGACGACGATTTATTATGCGGGAAACCAACTTGGGGAGGCGTGCCTTCTTCTTTTATTCCAAAATACAAAAGTCCTGAAGTATTTCAAATAAAATTTAACGGACAAGACTTGAATTCTATTGACGAAAATAGCGGAACATTCGGAGCAGATATTATTCAAGGAACAAACCAAGGAGAATTAACAATAACTATTGACACCTCAGAATACAGTCCAGGAGAATATGATTTTGAAATACAAGTAACAGACATTGACGGATACCATGAAAAAGGCGGAACACTAGCTTGGCCGACAGTAGAGCCTTTTATTATAGAAGCATACGGAAACACAATAACAAAAACAATTCATTTAACAAAAGAAGGATCAGGAAACAACTGCACTCCATACTATGATAAATACACTGGCATGTGGATTGACTGTCCATCAGAATAAAAATAAAAAAAGCCCGCGAGGGCTTTAATTCTTTTTTTTCTTTTAAACCAAAAGCTTAAATTAATTAAACAAATAATAATAAAAGAATGCAAAAAAAAATTTTAACAGGAATTCTATTCATTTTTTTGCTGGCAGGCATTAATGCTTACTACACAGACGTGCAAATTTATACAGTAGACGAAGTAATTCCAATCAGTCCATTCTGGCACTGGGTGGTAATGGAATGGGAATACACAGGCCCTTTAACAGGAGATGACAGTTGGGCAGAATGCGACTTTGAAAGCCCTGACAAAAATTACGGAATTTTTTTGGATTTAAGTTCGCCTTATGTGAGTTCAACAGGACAAGAATTTGGACCAACAACAAGGACGCCTGACTGTCAAGTAAATACAGGGGAAGGATACATTAAATGCACTACAAGAACAACTTATTTTTTTGAACTGCAGACTTCATCTGCTTTGCCTGCTGGTTCAGAAGTAACTGTGCCAATAAAAATGCAGGGAAAATGCGGTTATGCTGATCCAAACCAACAGCCTTTTGACCCTGAACCAGTAATTGTCGGAGTAGGAAAATACGGTGCTCCGGGAAATCAAAGTGCAGGCACAAAAGAAAAAGAAAAAAAACCAGAATTGTTGTTTGATTACTCTGAAACTTATCCAACAGAAATAAATTATGATTATGTTTTCACAGTAAACAGAAGTTATTATTCTGATGTTCCTTATTTTGAAGAAATTCAAAGCAGATGGGGAAAAACAAATGAAACAAGAAATGCAGTAATAAATATTACTGCAATAGATGGAAGAGGAGATGACTTAATTACAGGAACAAGCTTTATTGTTCCTGCAGACTGCCAGCCAATAAACACAACACAAGAAGGACAGGATACAATCACTATGGAAACAGAACTGGAATTAAGCTGCGAACAAACAGGACCAAAATTGATTGTAGTTTATGCAACAAACAATGAAGGTTTAAGCGGATTTCAAGGTTTTTTTAGTTATTTTTCTTCCAACGATAATGAAGTAGAATTAAATTTAGTTCACGGGAATTTGCTTGAAGTTTTTCCAAACATTATAAGCGGAAGCAGTTCAGGCGCTGACATTATTATAGAACAATCAGGAAACAATTATGATTTCAGATTAGGAGGAATTCCTCAAAAAACTTTTACGGTTTTAAAAGACACCGGAAACGGGATTCCGTCTGAACCATCAATAACTGAAGACATGCAGTTAAATTTAGTGAATTCAACTCCTTTTGTTTCAGTTTTGGAACCTGAATGCCCTTTGCTTGACTTAGGCGGTTCATATGTAGTCGGCCAGTACTATAAATATGAAGGCGAAGACTTTGCTTTAATTTCGCGTTCGCAGATTCCTTGGTGTCAGCCAGGAAACCATAAATTAAGAATCACACAACAAGGAGAATATTCAAACGGAAACCCTTACACTTTAACTCAGGATTACAATTTTGTTGTATTGGATATAAACATTAATGTAGATGGAATGGAAGTCCAGACAGAAAACTTAGTACAGACAGCTTACGGAATAGTTTACGGAGAAGACGGAGAAATTGACTTGAATTTAACAATAAACAATTATTCTCCTGAATTCACTGAAATAAGCGATGTTGATTTTTATTTCAGCCAGTATGCGCAAGCACCAAATTATGCTTTTGCAGGAGATGAATGCACTTCAGATACAACAAGTATTACTGCAGTAAGCGATACAGAATGGAAAATAAGTTCTCATTTGGAATGCACCGGCATCCACAGATTTTATCCAATAATTTATTTAAGTGATTTCACTGAACCTTTTATTTTTCCAGGACAATATTATTTTTATATAACTGAATCAGAAGACAAATTTAAAATGGATTCAATTGAAATAGAAAACTTGTATGACGCAACATGGAACCCTGAAAGCGGAGAATACTGCAATCCAAAAACAGGAGACTGTTATGCAACTGAAACCCCTGAAGGAACAGGACAAATTGGACTGCCTCAAGGAACAATAAAAATAACCAAAGGAGATTTATTAAGGTTTTATGCAACAATAACAAACGTTTATCACGAAAACCTTGAAGCAGAAGTTAAAGTTGTAATAACAGATGAAAGCAATAATGTTGTTGCTGAATTAGAACAAAACAGCAGTACCCCAACAGCCTATCCTTCTATTGAAGCTTATTCAAAAAAAGTTTTTGATGTATTGTTTTATGACACTGATTTTTTGCAGGAAAACCGTTTGTATACTGTGACTTCAACTGTTTACTGGTATTCTGCAAAAGACTTCGGAGTTCTTGACAGCAAACCGTTAAACAACACAAAAACAACTTATTTTTATGTTTTAGGAGAAGGAGCAATAGAAAACCTTCCTGAAACAAATGCAATAACAGTAATTTTGAGCTTGATTTTTGTTTTATTTATTTTAATAAAAAAATAAAAAAAAACAAATCTTTTTATTAACAATCAACAAAAATTTGTGTGGTTGAAAATGGAATTCAAAAAATACATTAAAGAAAACAGCAAGCTAATTGACAGAGAACTAAAAAACTTTTTTCCAAAAAAATTAAATAAAAAATGGCTGGAAAACTCTTTAGGAAAAGCTGAATTCAGATTAGATGAAAAAACTTTAACTAAAAGTTTAGCTGAACCAATCTGGGATTTTCTTGAAAGAGGAGGAAAAAGATGGCGTCCGGCTTTAATGCTTTTAAGTTTTGAGGCCTTGGGAGGAAAAAACAAAGAAAAAATTCTGCCTTTAAGTGTTCTGCCTGAATTCCTTCATAATGGAAGCATTATGATTGATGACATTGAAGATTCAAGTGAATTAAGAAGAGGAAAAAAATGCACGCATTTATTGTTTGGAGAAGACCTTGCAATTAATGCAGGGAACGCAATGTATTTTTTGCCTTTCAGTTTATTGTACAGAAACAAACTTGAATTAAATGACAAGACTTTAAGGAAAATTTACGATTTGTGTGCAATTGAAATGATGAAATTAAGTGCAGGGCAGGCAATGGACATTCAATGGCATAAAAACCATGTTGATTATTTAACTGAAAAACATTATCTGCAGATGTGTGCATACAAAACAGGAGCACTAGCAAGATTGAGTGCAAAATTAGGGGCAATAATGGCTGAAGCAAAAGAAAAAGAAACACAAAAAATAGGAAAATATGCTGAAAGCATTGGAGTTTCTTTTCAAATACAAGATGATGTATTAAATTTGACTGGAGAAAAGTTTGCTGAAGGAAAAGGATTAGGAGAAGACATTCATGAAGGAAAAAAAACTTTGATTTTACTTCATACTTTAAGAAAAGCAAGCGACAAAGACAAAAAAAGATTAAAGGAAATAATTGACTTGCATCCAGAAAAACAGGAAACCATAAACGAAGCAATAGGAATAATGGAAAAATACCGTTCAATTGATTACGCAAAACAAAAAGCAAAAAATTTAGTGAAAAAAAGCTGGAAAGAAGTAGAGCCTTATTTAAAAAACGAAGAAGCAAAAAATAAATTAAAGGAATTCGGAGATTATTTAGTTGAAAGAGAAATATGAAACATTAAAAAACGTTTTCCTAAAAGAATTATTAAGCAAAAACTCTGATTTTTTTCAGGATTTTTTTTATGTTGAGTGATTTAAATGAAGATTCCAAAGGAAATCAAAATATACTGCAAAAAATGCAATGCACACACAACACACAAATTAAAGACAGCTAAATCAAAGAAAGCAAGAGCAAACAGTTTTGGAACAAGAAGATTTCAAAAAAAACACAAGCAGGGATACGGCGGAAAAGCAAAGTTTGCAATTAAAGTAAAAAAGCAGACAAAAAAACCTAATTTTACTGCAGAATGCAGTAAATGCAAAAGCAAAAAGCCTTTTGTTATTCCAAAAAGAATGAAGAAAGCAGAATTAACTGCTTAAATTTTTGGGTTTAACTGGCTTTGAGTGTTTTTTTTTGAAAAATCAAATTCTGAATTACTGTTCACTATGAATTCGCATTCAGAAGAATTAACTGAAATGCATTTTGTTTCAACTGCATCCAAATCTTTGTTTAAAGCAAAAGAAAAAGTTCCTGCAATAATGCCTCTTAAAATGTGGTCAACAGGTTTTTTTGATTTGTTTTTAAAAAGCATGGCAAAAGGACTTGAAGAAACCAAAAGAATGGCTCTTGAATTTTTTTCGTCAAACTGAAGAACACGAATTTTTCCGAAACCTGAATTAGAAAAAAAATCATTAACAAAATTAACCAGAGAAATCCCTGAATATTTTGGTTTTGCTTTAAGTGAAGGCAGAAATTCTTTAACAGATTTTTTTGTTGAATAATAAATTTCTTTTGATTGCTCGTCAGAAGCAGAAAACAAAAAAGCAGATAAAATTTTAACAGGAAAAATAAGAAAAGGAATGTCAATTAAATAAAAATTACAGTTATTGAATTTCATTTGTCCTGTAAAAATAAATTTATCCAAATAATTGTTTAGCATTTTTTTCCTCCAAAGGCCTGCTTGAAATAATTGAATCAATTACCCTGTATTTTTCTACTTCAAGAGGCCAAACAATTAAAGTTTTGCCTGATTTTTTTGAAAGAAGAACTTTGTTTGAAATAAGTTTGTTAAGATAATAAGAATACTTAGAATAAGCCCGTTTTCTTTGTTTTCTAGAAGAAAGATTTTCATTTAATAATTCAGCTAATTCCATTGAAGTAATAGGCCAATGCTCTTTAATTAAACTAAAAAGTTTTGCTTCAAACTCTCCAAGAACGTTTTCTGGCATTTCAGACATTTTGACCGCAAAAATAAAGGATTCAGGAAATAAAAAGGTTTTGTTTCTGGCTTTACAGAAAAAAGTTGGTTTTATTAAAGTGTTTAAACTTTATTTTTTTATGGCAATAATTACCTGTGATTTGCATACCCATTTAAATGAAAAAAATGTTCTTGCTTTTGATTACTGGAAACGAACAAAAGAAATTGGATTGAATGCAGTTGCAATAACAGAGCATAATTCCTGCAATCCAAAAGAAGCATTTGAAAGACTTAACAAAACAAAACCTGAAGGAATGATTTTGATTCCAGGAATTGAAGTAAACAGTTCAGCCGGCCACGCAGTAGTTTATGCAGAAAATGAAGAACTGTATGATGAAATTGAACTGCTTGAAGAAAAAGCAGACATTGAAAGAGTTTTAGAAATAGTTAAAGAAAAAAAATTTTATTTAAGTTTTGCTCATCCTTACGGCTACGAACAGGATTCAATTTGTTTTCTTGCAGGAGAACAAAAAGCAAAAAAAATAATTAAAAAAAATCACTGTGGAGTGGAAATATATAATGGATTAATTTCTCATTTAAGCAATTTTTTGTATGACTCTAATTGGGTAACCAAGCCTTTTAATTTTGTTTCATTTCTTGAAAAAAATTTTGTTTCACAAAAAATTGGTTTAAGCCGAGTAAGCGGAAAAATCAGGAAAACCTTTGATTCAAGAAGAGAAGACATTGTCATGAGATGCATTAAAGCAATTGAATTAGGGAATATTGCAGACTTTGTTACAGTAGGAAGCGATGCGCATTCAGCTGAAAGAATAGGCACAGGAATAATTAAAATAAAAATTGAAAAAGAAATAAACGAAAAAAGCATTCTTGAATCCCTGAAAAAAAAAGAAAACATTATTTGGAGCGGGCCCTTAATCAGAGAAACCGAAAAAGGAGTTTTTGAAAAAGTGGATGATCCTTTAAAAAGAATGGAAATAGCACAAGGCATTCAGTACATTACTCAGAAAGCTGTAAGCAAAGGCAAACAAAAGATTTCAACAGAAAAATTAAAGGAAAAAATGAAGGACAGCAGAATAACAAAAAAAATAAGCAAAACAAGATTAGCTGAAAGAATAAAAAAAATAAAGGAAAAAGAGAAAAAATGAAGTATTCGGTTTATCCTGAAACCAAAACAAGAAATATTCCTGTTAAAGCAGAAAAAATTCATTTAGTTCGGCCGATAAAAAAAGAAAAAATAAAAGAAATAATAAAAAAAAGAAAAATAAAAGAAATCAGCTTAAGTGAATCAACTTTAAAAAGACTGAAACCAAAAACAATACAATTAATTGAAAAAAAAGGAATTCAAATAAAAAAAGATTCAAGAAGAGGAAGAGCAATAGAAACAAAATTTGACACAATACTTAAAATAATTGAATTAAAAAAAGACTATCAAAGCATAAGAAAAATTGAAGAATGCACAGGCATTCCAAAAAGCACAGTGCATTATTTATTAAGGTATGCGGACAGAAACAAAATTAAAAAGAAACAACAAACAATATATTTAGAGTGAAAAAAAAAATGAATAAATTTGAAATAGTTTTAACTGAATTAAAAAGAAAAGGCGATTCAGAAAAAGTCAAATGGCTGGAAGGACTGCATAAAAGAATTACTCCAAGCCAAAAAAAAAGAATACAGGAAAACGACATGACAATAATGCAAGAATTGTTTGCTCCAAAATGGGTTTCATGGGAATTATTGTATGCATGGGCAACAAAAGAAAGCAAAAAAGAAACATGCATTTTATGCACAAAACAGGATTCTTTAGGAATGCATATAAAAGGAAAATTTATTTGTGCAAACTGTTTTATTGAAATAAAACATAAAAAATGATTTATACATAACTATAGTAAGGATTATTAATACAAAAAAGTATTTTTTAAAAGTGAATGAAATGTTTGATATAGACGAAAAACTAAGAAAAAAACTATTAGAAGAAGAATTTAAGCTCAGAAAAAAACAGCCTCCTTCATGGGCTAAATTCAAATACAGGAAATTTGTAAGGCTTCCAAAAGAAGAAAGAGAAAAAGAAAAAGCTAAAAGAGAAGCTGAAGAAGAACAAAAAAGAAAGAAACAGGAACAAACAGAAAAAATAGCAGAAAAACAAAGAAAAGCATTTCGAAAAAAACTTGAAGCAAAAAAAAAGAAAAAAAACAAAAAAACTGCAAAAACAAAAAAAACAGTGAAAAAAGAAAAAAAAAAGAAATCTGAAAAAAACAAAAAAAAACAGAAAACTAAATCAAAAACAAAAAAGAAAACAACTAAAAGAAAATCAAAAACAAAATTTAAAAAGAAAAAATAATTTCATTCTTCTTTTTTCTTTGATTTTTTTGGTTTAATTACATTCCTTAACTCTTTTAAGGCTTCTTCTTTCATTTTTTTGTATTTGTCTTCTTCAAAATCTTCAGGCGAAAAAGGGTTTTTTTCTTCCGGCGCAAAACCAAAATCTTTTTCTAAATTTTTTGAAGACAAATCTTTTGGCGAACTCTTCAAAAAATCATCTAATTTCATTTTGCTTTCTTTAGGAGTTTCTTTCATTAAATCAGTTATTTTTGATGAAGGAGAATACTCTGCAGTAGTTTTCAAGGATTCTTTTTCTGAAGCAACATCATAGTAAATTCTCCAAAACATGGCTAAAGCAATCACTGAAATAACTGCAGAAATAACATAATTAAAGGGTTCAATTTCAATTAAATAAATAACTGAAATTACTGCAAGAATAATAATTATTATTGGAAAAATAAAACTTATTTTGAATTTCATAAAAAAAACTACTCTTAACAAAATAAAACATTCAGCTTATTAAATATAACCGTTTAAAGGCAAATAAAGCATACATTTTAATAGAAAAACAAACAATTATGTTAATATATAATTTTAAGTTTTTTTTTGAAGGGGAGTACTTGAAAGGACAAAATGAATTAATTATAGGGGTTGTAATAGCAGTTATTGTGATTGCTGGAATTGCAATTCAGTTAATGGGCTCTGAAGGAAAATCAATAATTTATTTTGAAGGAGTCTGCGGAGACTCTCAAAATTCATGCGATGGAAGCCCTCCTGAATGCAGTGAATGTTCCACAGAACAGCCTGCAATAAGTGCATCATGGGTTGGGGGAGGCATTCGAATAGATTACAGCCCAATGCCAATAACTAAATTAGAAAAAAGAGAAATAGAAGGAAACTGGATTACCTTAGTAGAATACCCTAAAGTAGATTATTATATTGATGGTGACGTACTGCCTGGAGCAAACTATGAATACAGAGCAATAAAAAATGGGTTCATAGAAAGAGGAACTTGTCAGGGAAATCCTCCTTTATGTGAATGGCAGTGCACTGCAGGAACAGAATCCTGTCAGAAAGAAACAATAAGCAATACTGTTTCTGTTCCTGACCCGCCTGAAACTCCATCCAACTTTACTGCAGTAAAAGGAAGTACTCCAGGAACAATTAATTTAAACTGGGATGAAGTTGCAAACGCAGATTACTATAAAATTAAATGGCATCAAAGTTCCTATACTTTAGAAGGAGAATATATTGTTTCAACAAACACGTCTGTTTTTACAGTTGAAGCCGACCCTTATCTTGAAACAACAGATGACTGGGAACACAGATTTGAAGTTTATGCATGCAAGAATACGGAAACATGTAGTTCAGAAGCAGTTGCATATGGTTATCCAAAAATTCAAGCAGAAATTTCAGGACCAACTGAAATGCTTACAGGACAAGAAATTGTATTAGAAGGAAAAGGATTATATGTAAATGATCCGCCGTCAGATGAATCACAATTTGCGTGGAGTGTAATCAACAATACAGCAGAATGTGAATATCAGGAAAGTTCTTCAAATACTTTCACTATAAACAACTGCCAGAACTCAGGCACGATTTCAGTTAGATTGATTGTTAATGCAAGACCGACAACTTTTCCTGACAGTGCAATGACTGCAAAAGTAATTACAGTGAATGAATCTTCAGAAAACACAACAATTACAATAACTAACCCTCCAAACAATACGATTCTTGGAACAACTTCTTATGGAATCCAAGCAGAAACAACTAATACAGAACAAATTCAAAAAGTTGATTTTTATGTTGACGGAGAACTAAAAGACACTAAAACAAATGTTAATCCAATAACTGAAAAATGGGAGCCAAGTTTCGTTCTTGACTCACAAAATTACACTACATCAAATCATTCAATTTATACAATTGCAACCGATACATCAAATCAAACTTACCAAAGTAATTTAATTACTTTTTATGCAATGGTTAAACCCCAAAATTTAACCGGAGTTTCAGGAAACCAGCAAGTCACATTAAATTGGAATAAAGTGCAGGATGCAGACAATTACATAATAGGATACAATACAGATAATTCAAATACTTATCAGACAATTATTGCATCTCAATCAGACAATCCTTCAACAATAATAAGCGGGCTGACAAACGAAACAACATATTATTTTGCAGTAAAAAGCTGTAAAGGAAGCCCTCAGGTTTGCGGTTATTGGACAGAAAACATTTCAGTTGTTCCATCAACTGAAGCAACTGTTCCTTTAACTCCAGAAAATTTTACTTACACAAAAGGAAATACTCCGGGTTCATTTGAATTAAGCTGGAGTACAACAGAAAACACTGATTACTATGAATACATTTGGGGGGTTATGAATTTAGATGAATCAAATACAATTAATTTAAATCATCCTACAAACTCTTATTCACTTCAATTAACTTTAGATTCACAGGCAACAGACAGCTGGATTACAAGACAAAAAATTAGTGCCTGCAATTCAAATGGATGCAGTCAGCCGGCATACATTATGAATTCACTGCCAAAAATCGGAGCAGAAATAAACAGTGTTTCAAATGCATTAATAAACACTGATATTGTTTTAACCGCAAAAGGACAATATTTAACTGAAATAGATTCTCAACCAACTTCATATTCATGGAATATTACAAACAATACTGCAGACTGCACTCCAACAAGCCTGCCTGCAGAAAAACAAACAACTATTTCCTGTACAAATTCAGGAAGCATTACTTTAGAAGCAACTATAACGCAGATGCCTGAAACTGATTATGAAGATACAGCAACAGCACAAAAAACAATTACAATTACAGGAGAATCAGATTCAAGCCCTCCAACAGTAAGCATAATTCAGCCGGCAGACGGTTCAACAGTAAGCGATACAATAACCGTAAAAGCACAGGCAGTAGATAACGAAAGCGCAATAAAAAACGTTAAATTTTATGTTGATGATGTATTAAAATCAACTGATTCTTCTGCTGACACAGAAGGAAATTATAGTTTTTCTTTGAATACAAACGAGTATTCAAATGCAGGCCATACAATTAAAGCAATAGCAGAAAATGATTTCGGTTTAACTGCAGAAGAGTATATTGTTATACAAATAAATAATGCTTCTTCAGGACCAGAATGCGGAAACAGCATTCTTGAAGCAGGAGAAGACTGTGAAATTGATTCACATTGCCCTTCTCAATCAAAATGTGATTACGATGAACAAAAATTTGGAAGAAAAACAGGAACTTGTTCAAACTGTGAATGCTTTGAAGGAACATGGAATTATGAATCAAAAAATTCATACAATTATTGTTTGCGGTGCAATAGTTGCTTGGATGACGAAACAGGAAACTGCAATGAAGACTGCGGAGACACGACTCCGCCGTCAAAGCCGACAGGCCTTCAGGTTATTGAAACAACAGAAAACATCATTACAATTGAATGGAATGCCAACATAGAATCAGATTTAAGAAGATACTCAATTTATTATGGAAAAAATTCAGGCAGTTATATGAATGAAACTTTTGCAGACGACGACGAAACAATGACAGCAATCACAGGGCTTGAAAGCAACACAGAGTATTTTATTGCAATAACCGCAATAGACAACGGAGGAAACGAAAGCAGTTATTCAAATGAAATTAATGCAAAAACAAAAAGTTCCCAGCAAATTATTGTGCCTGCTCCAACAGGATTAACAGCAGAATACAAAGAAAACAAAATAGTAATTGAATGGAATCATGTTTCTCCATTGCCCGACAATTATATTTTACAGAAAAAAGAAAAAGAAGGCTATTATGAAACAGCCAGCACTACTTCCAATAATTCATTTGAAGACACAGAAATAGAAGAAGGAAAAACATATTATTACAGGATTGCAGCATTCAAAAACGGAAAAAGAAGCAGTTATTCAAATGAAATAGAAATTAAAACAGAAGGCAAAGAATTAAACTGCGAACAAGACAATGAATGCAATCCTGACTGTGAAAACGATCCTGACTGCAATGAAACAAATTTTATTCCATGGGGAATAGGAGCAGCAATAATTGTGGTTTCAGCTGCATTAGCTTATATTTTCTTTACAGTTGACATTTAAAGGTGAAAAAAAATGTTTTGGAAAAATAAAAGTAATATTTCCATCAGATTTACTTTAATTGCATTAATTATAGGTTTTATTGCAGGATTTTTTTCTCTTATTTATTTAAGCAGTACAGGAAACCTTTTGCTTGAATTAAACCAAAAGCCGTGCTATAAATATATTGGAGAAGACAATGATTCATTCTGTGATGAAAAAGGAAGGCTTCATCTTTATTTTGAAGGAAACAGCAAACTTGAAGAAGGATGGTATATTAATGATGAATCAGAAAAATGTGTTCCCTGCAGTCAAATAACAGGAGGAAAAAAATGAATTCAAAAGAAAAAAGAATGAGTTTAATTTTTGCAATGTTTTTTGTTGCAGCATTAATTATAACGGTTTCATTCAATGAAGGCGTTGAAGGGCAGGCAGTAAAACAATTTAATTCATTAACAGAAAAAAACAATTACTGTGAATCCTTCTGCGATGAAGAAATGAACAAAAAAGAAACAGAATTTGGCAGTTGGATTGACTGCCATGAAAAATGCATTAAAAACTAATTATTTTTTTTCTTCTTTTGTTTCTTTTTCCTGTGTTCCTTCGATTTTCTTTTTGAGTTTATTTAGTTTGTCTACTGAAATTTCTTCCTGCTTTTTAACTGTTTTCAATCTTAATTCCATTCCTTCAATTTCCTTATTTAAGTCTTTTTTTACTTCTTCAACTGGAGTCTGAAGCATTATGTTTCCAACGGCCTTGAAAACTTTTTCTTCTTTTGTTTTATTTAATTCCTCCAAAGCATCTTTAAGTAATTTGGTTTGGAATTCAATTTGTTGTTTCTGAGAAGACAACTGCATTAACTGGTTTCTTTGCCTCTCAAAATCAATTCTATCCTGCTGAGTTTCTGCATCCATGATTTTTACCTCCTCTTGTTTAAATCATTAAAAAGAATTAAAGGCTTTAAAACTGAATTAAATGAAGCCCTTAACGCAGTTTTATCTTTTGCTTTAATATTAATTAAAAAAAAATTCTTTTTAAGTGTAATGCTTGTAATGCTTCTTGCTCTTGAATCCATTACATCTAATGCAATTGCTTTCAAAGCTTTTTCTGATTCTTGTTTTGAGTTAAATTCAATGCTTGCATCCAAAAAAAAATTGTAATCATTTAAATTTAATTCCATTAAAAAAACCTTATTATTCTGCTTTAATTTTCCTTAAAACAGGCTGTCTTTGTTTGCTTATTATTTTATACGCACAGGCAGGACAACGAAAAACTCCTTTTGGAAGTTCATCAAAGGCTTCCCCGCATTTCTCGCATTTATATTTTCCGCTTTGAGGTTCTTCTTTTTTGCTCATTTTTTATCCTCCTTTTCTTTGCTTTTGCCGGCCTGTTTTTTTATTCCCAAAACATTTTTTGCTTTAGTTAAAAGATTTTCTTTTTTTGTTTCTTTTTCTTTTGGTTTTTCTTCAGGCAGGCCAGGTTCTTCTTTTGAAGCCGAAGAAAACTGTTTTTGTGAAACCATTTTCTTAATTAAAGAGCCAGTCATTGTTTCAGGAACATAAGCTCCTCCTGCAAACCTTTTACTGCATTTAGAGCACTCAAAAATTCCTGCAGATTTTCTTTTTAAAGTTCCTAAACCGCATTCAGGGCATCTTTGTTTTTCTCTCTGCTTGTCTTCTACTTTAAGAATTCTTTTTCTTATTCCCACTCCATACCTTGAACCAAATCTGCCGGTTGAATGAACTTTTCTTGTTTTAGCCATTTTTTTTCTCCTCTACAACATTTTTCTTATTTCTTTTCCTGCCTTAAATGCAATATCAATTGCAGTATCTACGTCGTCTTTTTTAATTGAACCGCTTAATCCTTTCTGAAAAGCAGAAACAAAATTGTCTTCTGTTGTT
This sequence comes from uncultured archaeon, assembly GCA_964608675.1. Classification (GTDB taxonomy): domain Archaea; phylum Iainarchaeota; class Iainarchaeia; order Iainarchaeales; family 1-14-0-10-31-34; genus 1-14-0-10-31-34. Next base: position 48,179 of record CAZSOZ010000006.1, read on the forward strand.
GCAACAGAAAATCTTGCCTGCATTGCTGTTTCTTCAAGCAGAGCAGGATCAACAACAAGATTGTTTCCTATTTTTGCAAAAGTACTCAATAAAGGTTTTCTTTCCAGTTTAAGTTTTCCTGAAAATTCGTCTTTAACGATTCTTCCATCCTCGATTTTTGGGATTTTTGCATTATTTAAAGCAGAGATTGCTGCAATAGCGCTTGCGTCAAACAGGTTTCCATCAAAATTAATTGCATAAATGTCAACAAAACCAATCAAAACTGTTTCTCCTTCAGTTATGCATAATTTCTTGAAGTCAACTGCTTTTGATTCTCTTATTCCTCTGTCCACAACCCTTGATAATTCAATTGAATCTGAAGAAGGAGGACCTGAATCAAAAGACGGAGAAGCCAAAGGAATTAATTCTGCTCCAACAGAAATTGTTCCTTCACTAGGAGAATCAGGATAAGGTTCTCCTGAAATAAATTTTACTCCTGCTATAACTTCTGTTTCCCCCAAAAAAACTTTGGTTGAACCTTCAGCGTTATGAAACAAGTCTTTTTCTATTTTTATTTCCCTGTATTCATCTAATTTTCTTCCATCAAGCCTTTTTCCTTCTTTAAGGCTGTCCAAAACTTTATCTGATTTTAATTCTAATAAAACATTTTTCTGCATTTTTATTGCACCCCTGTTTTAACTTCTTTTTTTTCTTCTTTTTTTTGTTCCTTTTCTTGTTGCTTTTTTTCTTCAGGTTTTAATTCTTTTTTTTCTTCAATAGATTCTGCTCCTTTAAATTGTTCCTTTAATGCATTCACTTGAATTTTTTTTATGTCATCCAAAGCCTTCAAAGACAATTCATATGCTTCATCCCATTCTTTTTTTGAGAAAAGCCCATCCATTTGAAGCAAAACTATTTCTTTTGAGTTAGTCATCATTGCAATAGGCATGTCAACTGCATCAGGAGCATCTTCTTCTTCCTTGTTTAAATCAACAACTATTTTTCCGTCAATTCTTCCTACTGCCACAGAACTTACAAGGTCTTTCATTGGAATTCCTGCATCAGCCAAAGCCACTGAAGCAGCAGTTAAAGCTGCAGCCCTTGAACCAGCATTGCTGTCCAAAATCTGAGCCCAAACTTCAATCTGAGTATTTGGAAATTTTTCCAGCAAAACTGCTTTTTCTAATGCTTCTCCGCATACTTTGGAAATTTCAATGTCTCTTCTTCCTGGTTTAGGGTTCTTTCTGTCAGGAACAGAAAAAGCAGCCATCCTGTAAGTAAACCTGATTAAAGCCCTTAAAGGATCAGATAAATGTTTTGGTAAAACTTCTCTTGGCCCTTGAACCGAAACAAGAACTTTGTTGTAGCCCCATTCAAGATAACAGGAGCCTTTTGCATTTTTTAATACTCCTGCCTTAATTTTTAAAGGCCTTATTTCATCTGTTTTTCTTCCATCTAATCTTATTCCTTTTTTATTTACATATTCTTTTTTTTCTTCTTTTTTCAATTTATTTCACCTTTTTTGTTTTGACAAAAATTCAGTTATTTTGTTTGTTAAATTCGGCAGATGAGCTTCTTCTTCAATTATTTTAATTGCTTTTAAAAGAAGTTCAACATTTCCTCCTTTAGCCCAAATTCTTCCGTTTCTTCCAACCATAATATTACAGTTGGTTCCTCTTTTCAATACTTCAAGCATTGAACCATTTTTTCCAATGACTCTTGGAATTTTAACAGGAGAAATATTCAGGATTTCTCCTCCATAAAAAACTCTTGGTTCAGATAAATCCGCGTCATTAACTTCATTTACTCTTAAAATTTTAACTGAAACAATTGATTTCTTTTTTAAAGGCTCTCTTACTCCGTCTTTTGACATAAAAGACAAAGAAAACGAACCAATATCTACAAGAAAACCTGAAAATAATTCAGAGACAACCAAACCAATAACAATGTCTCCTGTTTTTGGGACATAAAATCCCTTTAAAGGAACAACAGAAGCAGTCATTGATTCATTATCTGTTATTCCAATTACATCAGAATAAATTTTTCCGCTTGAAGAATAAGCATGCTCTCCTGTTCTCTTTCTTTGTTCGGTTATAACTTCTCCGGGCACAACAATTTTTTTCATTTAATTCACTCCTTTTACTATAATATTTTTGACTCCATGTCTCCTTTAGTTAAACTATTTAAACTGTTCAATAAATCTTCTTTTGCTCCTGCAGGAATTTCAACTACTGCAACAAGACTTCCATCTGACTGCCATTCCTCCTGCTTTAATTCATATTTATGAAGCAGGGGACTTGCTCTTCCTGCACTATGAGAAGGAATCTTAAAAGCAATTCTTATTTTTTCCAAAGAAATCGGAATCAAAGTCTTAATTTTATTCATTATTTCAGGAAGCTGTTCCTGAACTGATTTCATAGGATCAACATGAATTTTTGCTTCCTCTAAAACATTTTCAATTCTTTGAGGAGGATGAGGAGTTTTATTTTGAGGATTAATTCCATTCCTTGAAATAAAATTAATTAATTCTTTTTTTCTTTGTTCAACCATTGCTTTTCTTTGTTCGGTAGTTAATTGAACTCTTCCTTCTTTAATTATTTTTTCTGCAATTTGTTCTATTTCAGTTGAACCAAAAATTTTGTTTATTGTTTCATGTGATGCTTCAGTTCCTTTATTGGCGTCCTTAAAAACTGTGTCAATTGCAAGCAGTTCATTAAAATTAATGTTTTTTCCTTTCTTTAAATCCAAAGCAAGATCTGCATCAACTAAAATCTCAAATTTTTCTCCTTCTCTTTCATACCTTGCAATTACTGCATCATTTACTTTTACCATGAAAAAACCTTTTTCAAATTAAAAACTATTAAAAAAAATTATTTTTTATTTGAAGTAAAACTAACAAGTTCTTCTTTTTTTAATCTCTTTAAGCTTACTCCTTGTTCAATAAAACCAAAATCAACTTTTGATAAATCAAATTTTTCGTTTTCAGGAATGCTTGCTTTCATTGCAGTAATCATTAAATTCACTGCATCTTTTTTAGTCATGTTTTCCTTGTAGCCTGCTTCAAGAATTTTCATTGCTTCCTTTTTGTTTTTTCCTATAGCAATAGCCTTGTATTCAGCCAAAGCACCTGAAGGTTCAGTTTCAAACAATCTTTTGTTTCCTGTGTTAGGGTCAATTCCTCCAAACATAAAACTTACTCCAAACGGCCTCATTCCCCCGTATTGAGTAAAAACCTGCATTATTGCAGCAATTTTTTTCACTAAAGTTTCAATATGAATTGATTCACCATAATACGCTTGATTTTCCTGGCATTCCTGTCTTGCAATTTGAATTAATCTTCTTGCGTCTCCAACCAAACCAGAAGAAATTGCCGCAATATGGTCGTCAACCAAAAAAAGTTTTTCAACTGATTCAGGCAGAATCAAAGAACTTGAAACTTTTTTGTCTGCACCAAACAAAATTCCTTTATCATAAATGAATCCGATTCCAAGAGTGCCTTGTTCAACAATTTTTGAAGCATACTCTACTTGATACAGTCTCCCGTCAGGAGAAAACATTGTTGCAGCTCTGTCATATGCTGCGGTAGAAGCTTTAGAACCAGGATACAAAAAATCACCTTTAATTCGTTTTTTTCTCTTTCTAAATAATTAAATACAAATACTTTTATAAAAGGAACTTCAAATAAAAGATTTGGCTTTTTTTGCGGTTCCTGAAGCCTTCAAAGTCTTGGGAATAACTTGAATTCCCTTTACTTCTTTAAACAAAAGCAACCCTGCTTTTAAGTCATCTAAAGCCGTATGCCTGCATTTCAAAATTCCTTTATTTGATTTTTCATTGAATTGAATGAACTGATAATTCATTTTGCTTAAACCTAATTCTCCAAACAGTTTCAAAAAATTTTTTTTTAATTCAAAACTGACTTCTCTTTCATTCAATCTTTTATCACAAATTAATTCAAAAACCAAATATCTTTTTTTGTCCCTCAAAGACAAAGGAATCGGATTCAAGGATTTTTTTGTTTTCATCAAAAAAAAAACAGTATAAAAAAGATTAAAAAGCTTGAATGAATCATTTTTTGTATGGATTCCAAAGAAATTGCAAGAAAAATAAAACATAAAAAAAAAATAAAGTAGTTATTCAATTATTTTTTCAAATTTTTTTTCTAAAAAACTTTTGAATGCCTCAAGCTCTTTGACTGAACGCAGTTCAAAAAAATTTTTTGCAAAAGATACAACTAAAACATTTAATTTAAATTTACTGCTTAATTTAAGCATAAAAGAATAATTTTTGGCTAAAGAAACTCTTTTTGAATGAACTGCATTCAAAAAACTGCTGAAAGGAATCAAAATTTCAGTTGAATTTTCTTTTGCAATTCTTGCAATAGCAGTGTCAAAAGTAAGTTTTCCTTCACTGCAGGGCGCAAACAAAAAATCAATTTTTTTGTTTGAAACAGCAAACTTATTCAAAGAAACATTTCCTCCAAAAACACCAATAAAATCTGCTTTGTTTTTGAATTTATTAATTTCTTTTGAATCAGACTTGAAAAGCAGATGACAAAAAAAGAATTTAACTGAAAATTTTTCTTTTCTTGTTTTTTCTTTTAATTCCTGTAATTCTTTTTCAGAAAAATTTTTACACAAAACAACTTCATGGTTTTCTAGTTGTGTTTCTTTTTCAGCTAATTCACTTAAATTAAATTCACTTGAATAAAAAACAAAATCTTTCATCTAAAAATTAAATAAAAAAAAGAAGTTAAAGTTTAGCCTTTTCTGTTATTGCTTCTTCTGCTCGGCCTTACCTTATGAGTTGATTTTTTTCTTGTTTTATGTCCTCTGGATTTTTTGCCCTGAGAAGTTAAGCCTCTTTCGCTTCTTCCTTTTTGTTCTTTTTCTGTAATCCATTTTAAGTCTTTGTCTGATTTAATTTCAGGAGCATTCACGTCAACTAAAATTACTTCAAAATACTTGTTTTTTCCATCTTCTCCAATCCAATAAGAATTCAATACCTCGCAATTAGAAAACTTTCTTGAAGCCCTTTGTTCTGCCATTACCTGAATACTTTTTCTTCTGGTAAGTTTTTTTATTCCCATTCTTTTAGGTCTTCTTGCTCTATGAACTCTTGTTTTTGTTCCTGTCCCTTTTCTGATTCTCACTCTAACCGCAAAAATTCCTTTTTTGGCTTTATAACCCAAACTTCTTGCTCTGGGAATATTTGTAGGTTTATCAAGTTTAATTACTGATTCTTTTTCTTTTCTGTATCCAATAAGCCTGTCTTTATACAGTTTATTATAATTGTAATCAGAATTTTCTCCTGAAAACTCTTTTTGGAAGGTTTCTTTTACTAAATTACCATAAGGCATAAAATCACATTAAAAACTCTAAAAAAATAAGTTTTAACAGCAATAATATTTCTTCAACATAAGAGAATTTAAAGGTTATGTTCTTCTTTTGTCTTCTTTTTACAGTCTTTTTTTTAGTTTAATTAAATTCTTTAAAAAAACTATTTCAACAGAAATATTTATACTTTTTGTATGTGATTGAATGATTTCATGTGATAAATGCTCAAAAAAAGCAAAATTTTTTCTGGAATACGGGCCAATGAAATACTGCCCAGAACACTTCAATAATTTTTTTGAACAAAGATTCAAAAAAACAATCAGAAAATACAGTTTACTTAAAAAAAAAGACGTAATTGCAGTCGGAGTTTCAGGAGGAAAAGATTCAATGACTTTGCTTTATTTGCTAAAAAAATTTTATTCAAAAGAACAAAAAATAAAAGCTTTAATGATAAATGAAGGAATTCCAAAATACAGAGATAAATCATTAAAGCTCGCAAAAAAAGAAGCAGAAAAACTTGAAGTAGAATTCAAGGAAATTTCATTTAAGGAACGGCTGGGAAAAACAATGATTGACGTAATGAAAAAAACAGGAAGAAAAAAAACAATTGGTTCAACCTGCAGTTTTTGCGGACCATTCAGAAGAAAACTATTAAACGAAGGAGCAATAGAATTAAATGCAACCAAACTTGCAACAGGACACAATTTAGATGATGAAGTACAAAGTATTGCCATGAATTTTTTTGACAACGACTTAAAAAGAATGTCAAGGCTGGGAGCAAAAACAAAGGGAACAAAAAAACTTCTTCCAAGAATAAAGCCATTGTATTTGACTCCTGAAAAAGAAATTATTGCTTTCGCTGAATTAAACCAAATAAATTACTTTAAAGAACACTGCTGTCCTTTTTCATGGCAGGCAAAAAGAAACGATTTCAGAAGCATGCTAAATCAAATGGAAAACAGATTTCCTGGAACCTTTTATTCAATTTTGTCGTCTTTTGAAAACTTTCAGCCTTTGCTTAAAGATAAATTCAAAGAAGAAAATTACTGCAAAGAATGCGGCGCATCAAGCTCTAAAAACCTTTGCTCTGCATGTGTCAAACTTAAAAAATTATCTTAACAAAAAATTGTAAGTTTTATGTTTTACCGCAATAAATTTTTGATAAAACTTTTTTTTAAAAAGTTTTTTGGGCCTGTGGTCTAGTGGTATGACGTCTGCTTGACGTGCAGAAGACTGGCGGTTCGATTCCGCCCAGGCCCATCACGTTTTCGGGCGCGGAAACCAAAGCACTGCCTTTGCTTGGAGCCAATAAAACAAGTCAACGAAACTGACACTTTTTTTTGGCAGCCTGCCTTTTTGTAAAAAAAGGCAGTTAACGGATGCCTTTTACTCCTGAAACAGATTTTCCTTTTTTTTCTTTAAAAGAAATTTTTTTTGTTTTATCTTTTTTTGAATCAGAACTTGATTTGGATTTAGATTTTTTTGAGGGCTTTGAAGGTTTTGGCTGAGATTCTTCTTCAGTTTTCTCAGGTTCCTTTTTTTCTATTTCCTTTACATGCTGTTTTAATGATTTTGCTCTTGTTAATTCCTCTATTTTCATTCCCATTTCTTTTGCAAATGCTTTTTCAAATTCATTTAATTCATTAATTTTTGAATCAATTTCTTGTATTCTTTTTTCTATTTCGTTTTCTTTTTCTTCAATCATTGCTTCAAGTTCTTCTTTATCTTCTTTCATTTCATCTAAATTTTTTCTTATAGTTTTAACAAACTGGTCTTTGAATGAATCCAGTTCTTCTGCTTTATGAGTGATTTCCTTTAAATTTGTATTCTGTAAAATTTTCTTTTCAAATCCCATTAATTCTTTTTTTCTTTGTTCAAATAATTCATTTAATTGTTCTTCAGAATTTGTTGCAGATTCAGCTAATTGAGCCGCAATAAACCTCTTTAATTCAGCTTTAGTGTTTTCCAGTTCCTGAATTGCATCATCTATTTCTTTCTGAAGGCTTACCCTAAAAGCTTCCATTTTCATTTTGGTTTCTTCAGCTAATTTCCTTGCAGTTGAATCCTGTTCTGCTTTTCTTTTAATTTCCTCTATTTCTTTTATTTTTGCTTCAATTATTTCATCTATTTCGTTTTCTTTTTCCATAATAATATTGGAAATCTTTACTTCAAAATCAGCTGAAAGCTTTCTGATGTTTTCCTCTGTTTTTTTGGGATCCATGCTTTTAGTGAGTTCTTCAAAAGCATTCAGTTTTTTTGTTAACTGACTGGAAATTTCTTTTGTCTGTTTTTCAGTTATTTCAGTGATTTTTTTTTCTGCATTTGAAACAAGACCTTCAGTTATTCTGGATTCCAATTCCAATGCTTTGTTGACTCTGTCATCAAGTTCTTCTATCTGCTTGGTTGAATCAAACATGAACTGCTTTGATTCGTTTTTTATTTCTTCAACTTCGTTTTTTAATGCTTTAACTAAATCAACTTTGGATTTTTCTATTTCCTTTAATTTGGAATTAATTTCAGCTAAAATTCTTTCGTTTTCTTTTTCTGTTTCCTCTGTTTTTTTGCTGGTTTCAGAAATAGCCATTTTCACTTCTTTTAATGCAGTTAATTTTGCATCAATCTCTGAACTTATTTCTTTTGATTTTGATTCAAGTGAAGAATTAATTTCATTTTTTAGTTCTTCTTTTAGTTCATTGTTTGTTTGCTGTATTTTTTTTGTTTCTTTTTCAAGTTCTTCTTTAACTTTTTCGTCAATGACATCATTTATGTTGTCTCTAATTTCTTCAATTTCATCAAGTCTTTCGTTCACTACAGTTAAAACCCCTTTTTCCCAGACTTCTTTTTCGTCTGCATGAAGTTTTTTTGGTTTTTCTTTTGGTTTTTCGGATTCTTTTTTTGGTTCTTTTTTGTCTTCTCCTTTTATTGCTTTAATTAATTCTTCTCTTGTTTCATCAGGAATTTCTTTGGCCTGCTTTTTCATTTCTTTTTTTGCTTGAGTTTTTTCTTTTTTCTCTTCTTTTTTTAAGGGAAGTTTTGCTTCCTTGATTTTTTTTGGTTCTTCTGCTTTAGCTTCCTTTAACAGCATTTTTGCTTCATTTTTGTCTATTCCGACTTCCTCTAAATTAGAAATTATTTCATCGTCTGATACATTTAAAGAAATCAATTTTTTAATACTTGAAATCAAAGTGTTTTTGTCCGCCATGCAAGCCCTAAACAATAATGCAAATAGAAAATAAAAAGGTTTGTTTGCAAAAAAAATTAATAGAATTTTTTTGAAAAGAAAAAATAATGGACTCTGCGGGATTCGAACCCGCGACCTTCCGATTGCCAACCGAACGATCTACCACTGATCTAAGAGCCCGGCAAATAATTAAATTAAATAAAAAGATTTAATATTATTGCATGAAAATAAAAAAAATAGTTTTGAGAAAAAAAAATACGAAAAAACAGAAAAAAAAGCCTGAAAACAAATTTAAGGCTTCAACAAAAGACTTTATAAGAACAAGACTAATAAAAGGAGGAAAATTCAGGTTTACCAGAAAAGGTCTTAAAATGCTTAAATCACATCCGCTTGTTTATGAGGCAGTCAATGAAATTGTTTCAGTTCAGCTTGCAGGACTAAATTTGCTTGACCCCAAACTTAAAACAAAAAAAATAAGAAATCATGAAATCATAAAGCTTGCTGACAGCTTTAAAAAGCAGGTTAATTTGTTTGACAAACAAGCTCCTTTCTTTAAGACAACCCACAAAATGGATTTAGGCAAATATATTATTGAAAAAGTAAGTCCTCCTCAGGGAGCAATTAATATTGGAATGTATAGAATTACTTCAAATAAAGGGGAATCAATTTTAGTTAAACTTCAACCACAAAAGTATACTACTTCAGAAATAGAAAACCTTGAAATTGCAAGAAAACTGGGTTTCAGGACTCCTGATTATTTTCTGGAATTTGATTTTCCAAAATTTAATGTTCAAGTTATGGAAACAATGAAGCTTCCCACAGTAAAACAATTCAGAAAAAAGCATCCAATTCAATACCGTGCTTTTGTAAGAAAAGCTTTCATAAAAGAAGCACAAGAATTAAGAAAAACTTTTCTTGATGCAGAAGCAGAAAATTGTCTTTTAATGCTTAGAGGCAGAGGAATAAAAAAAAGAGCTTATTTTTATTGGATTGACTTATTCTAAAAAAAAAATTAATTAAGGAGAAATTAAGATTACTGTGTCTCCTCTTATCATTAGTTTGCCGTACTTTTTTTTGGTTTCTCCGTTTTGGAGTTCTTCTGCGTTTTCTAATACAATGTTCATGTGAACATCAAATGCTTTTAGGGTTCCCCTAAAATTTAAATCGCCTTTTGTTACAACTAAAACTTCTTTTCCCACTGAATCATTCAGTAAATCAAATGGTCTGCTTGACATAAAAATCACTTTTCCTTTATTTCAATGCTTTCCTCGTTTATTTCAGGTAAAACGTCTTCATCAAAGTCCTTTGGCTTGCTTTCCATTTTAGTTTTTTGGATATCTTTTTCCAAAGAGTCTTTTGGTTTCCTTTTAAAGATAGCAAACAACTTATTTAAAAATCTTGTTATAGGCCCTTTCTTTTTGAGTTTAATTGTAGTCTGAACTCCAGTTAATTTTTCTGCAATCAGATTGATGGCTTCAACTCCTTTTGAGCCGGGCTTAAACAGAATTGTAGGCATTATTTTTTCTCTCATAAAAGATTTTCTCATGTCTTCATCGTAAGGAATCAATCCATACAAAGGCAGTTCAAGCATTTTCATTATGTCTTCAGGCATTACTTCTCCTTTTTCGTTTCTGACAAAATTTACTATTATTCCAATTGGTTTTGCTCCAAGGCGTTCTGCAACAATTTTTGTTTTTAGTACGTCTGCAATTGAAGGAGAAACAGGCATTGTAACCAGCAAAACTTTGTCTGAAGCACTTAAAGCTGACATTACATTAGTTTCAATTCCTGCAGGAGCATCCAATAAAATGTAATCAAACTGGTCTTTAACTGAAGCAATTACTCCTGAAAGCCTTGCTGAATCAACTCTTCTGTAGCTTTCAAAACTTAACCCTGAAGGAACAAAAGAAATTCCTCCAGGACCATCATAAATTGCATCCTGTAAAGAGCTTTCTCCAAGCAAAACGTCATGCAAAGTAATAGGAGAAGAATGCATTCCTAAAAGCAGGCTTAAATTTGCCATTGCAATATCTGAATCAACTAATAAAACTTTTTTTCCTCTTTGAGCTAAAGCAATTCCAAGATTGGCAGTAATTGTAGTTTTTCCTACTCCTCCTTTTCCTGAAGCAAGTGCATAAACTGTTCCCATAAAATCAACTAAAAAAAAAATAATTTTGTTATAATTAAGAAGAGTTATTTGTTATTAAAAGCTTTTTCCTCTGGAAAGCTTTTCTTCCACTTCTTTGGCCAGTGCATTGAATTCAACTGTAGAAAGCGAAGCCGGAGCCCTTACAATAAAAACCTTGTTTCTGTAAGGCATTAACATATACCAGTCAGTTGATTTAATTAAAATTGTTTCAGATTTTGGTATTTCAGATTTAATGTAATTAAACATTGCTGTTCCTGTAATTGCTTCCTTTAATCCGTTTCCGTTTGCAGTTGAAGCAATAACTGAACCGTTTCTTCCTGCAATACAAATTAAATCAACTAAATGCTTTTTTTTAAGTATTTTAAGAAATCTTTTTAAGTCAGCTGTGCTTGTATTAAAAGAATGCCTTGACAAAATCTCTGAAATTGCATTCAATTGTTTTTCAGGAATTTTTGTGTTATCCAATCCAAGCAGTTTTTCTGCAAAAATTTTAATTGACTTCATTTAAACCACTGTCCAGTAAAAAATAATTAGCCAGCTAAATGTTTTTATTGTTTTTCTTAGTCAGCCCATGTCGCCTAAACCAAGTTTTTTCATTATTTCTGTTTTATGAGAAGAAGATTTCATTACCATAGATAAAACTTTTCTTGCATAAGCCGGATTAAAAGTATTATGAGTTAATTTTTTTATGTCTCCTGAAGAAACATCAACGCTTAATCTTACTTTAGGGTTAACTGCAACAGTTAATTCAGCATCAGTTGACCTAAAACTAACAACATCAAAAACTCCTGTTTCAGCTGAAGAAGCATTAAAAACTTGGGCTATTGCAGGATTTCCATTAACTGAAATACCATACTTTAAGTATTCATAAGAAGAAGCAATAATTTTTCCTTCCCTGAATACAAGAGTGCCTTCTTCTAATCCATCAAATCCTTCAATAGTAAGGTTTGCATAACCGCTGAATTTTTCTTTAATTAATTTAATCATTTTAGAACTAAAATCATTTTCCTTTAAATTTAAAGCCTGTTCAAGCACTCTTCCTTCAACTAACTGCATTCAAATCACGTTTTTTCCTAAAACAATTACATGGTCTGCTGTATTTTTTAAGGCTGCAGCAGAAGCTTCTTCTGCTAAAACAACAATAGTGTCTTTGCCGTATCTTTTGGCTTTAACTAAAACCGGCAGAAAATCTGAATCCCTTGTAACAAAAGCAATCAAATGAATAGAATCATTAAAAATTGTTTCTGTTGCATCAACTGCCATAAAAACATCAACGTCTCCAACAGTAATAATTGATTCAAAACCTTGATTGACAACTGCTTCAACTAATTTATCTGAAGCATATTGATTCAAAAAAACTTTTCCTATTTTAACTTTTCCAAATTTTTCAAGAGACTTTTTTATTTCATCTAAATCAACATTTAATTCTTTTCTTAAAATATTGGGACCGTCAACAAAAACAGCAATATTTCTGGATTTAAGTAAATCCTTTTTTCCAAAAAAGCCTTCAAAAACCATTAAACCAGCCTGCAACCTTATAGTTATTTTCTTTTTTTCCTTAATTAACATGGCAGGATAAAATTATTAAGATATCCATTCTAATCTATTTAATCCAAAAAAGAGGTGTTTTTTGTGTCAGAAAAAAAGTTTGTTAAAGTAAGCCAGCTAAAAGAAAACGGATACGTTTTAATTGACGATATTGTTTGCAGGATTAATTCAATTGATAAATCCAAACCCGGAAAACATGGTTCAACTAAAGCACGAATTGTTGCAACAGGAGTGTTTCAAAACACAAAAAAAGGAATGCTTCAGCCGACTTCAGCTGACGCACAAGTTCCAATAATAGAAAAAGGAACAGCTCAAATTGTAGCAGTAATGGGAAACACTCTGCAGTTAATGGATACAACTTCGTATCAAACATTTAACACTGATTTGCCTTCAGAACTCAAAGGACTAAAATCAGGGGACGAAGTAGAATACATGAAATACGGAGAAAACGCAAAAGTTTTAAGAAAAAAGCCTTCAGAATAATTACCCAGCTTTTTCTTCAATTTTCTGAAATAAAATTTCAGGTTTACCTGTTTGAATATTTTCTTTTATTACATTCCATTTTAAGGCTTCATCAAATTTTTCTGTTTTGATTCCTAATTGATTCTGGATTTTTTCTGCTGTTTCAGGAATAAAAGGCAGAAGAAGAATGCTTATAATCCTCAAAGATTCAGATAAAGTGTATAAAACGTTTCCTAGTTTTTCTTTTTGGTTTGCTTTAGCTAATTCCCATGGTTTTTGGTCGTTAATGTATTTGTTGGATGCATCAATTATTTCCCAGACTGAATTTAAAGCTTTATGAAATTTTAATTCATCAATAAATTTTTCTGTTTCTTCTGCTTTCTTCAGAGTTAAATCCCTTAATTCTTTTTCTGGTTTAGAAATATTAACTGCTTTAGGCATTTTTCCTACAAAATATTTTTCAATCATTACAATTGTCCTGTTCAACAAATTTCCTAAACCATCAGCTAACTCAGAATTAATTCTCTGAATTAAAGCTTTTTCAGAATAGTCTCCATCAGAACCAAAAGGAATTTCTCTCAACAAAAAATACCTTAAAGCATCAGCAGAATACTTTTCACTTACTTTAATAGGGTCAATTACATTTCCTTTCGATTTAGACATTTTTTGTCCTTCAACAGTAAGCCATCCATGCCCAAAAATTTTTTTAGGCAAAGGCAGTCCTGCAGACAAAAGCATTGCAGGCCAAATCACTGCATGAAACCTTACAATTTCTTTTCCCATTAAATGAACGTCAGCAGGCCAAATGCTTTTAAACTGCTTTGAATTTGAACCATATCCAATTGCAGTAATATAATTAAGCAAGGCATCAAACCAGACATAAATTACGTGATTTTTATTTAACGGAACAGGAATCCCCCACTTAATTGAAGTCCTGGAAATAGACAAATCCTGAAGGCCTTGTTTAATGAAATTAACTATTTCTTTTTTTCTGGTTTCAGGCATTACAACGTTGTCGCTTTCAATGTATCCAAGCAAAGCCTGCTGATATTTGCTTAACTTAAAAAAATAAGATTGTTCTCTCATTAACTGAGTTTCTTTTCCGCAACTTGAACAAATTTTTTTTTCGTTAAGCTGGCTTTCAGTATAATAAGTTTCACAAGGAACACAATAATATCCTTCATATTCCCCTAAATAAATGTCGCCGTTTTCATACACTTTTTTGAAAAACTTTAACACTGCTTTTTCGTGCTGTAAATCAGTTGTTCTAATAAAATAATCATAAGAAACATTAAGTTTTTTCCAAGCTTCAGTAAAAGCCGGAACTAATTCATCCAAAAACTCTCTTGGAAGTTTTCCTTTTTCTTCTGCTGCTTTAGCAACCTTTTCTCCGTGTTCATCTGTTCCAGTCAAAAAAAAGACTTTTTTTCCTTTTAGTTTATGGAATCTTGCCAAAACATCTGCAGATATATTAGTGTAAGCTGAACCAATATGAGGCTTGTCATTAACATAATACAAAGGAGTTGTAATATAATATGTATTTTTTATTTTTTATAACACAAAAAAAATCCAAAAAAAAAAAAAAAAAAAAAAATTTAAAAAAAAA
>CAZSOZ010000007.1:0-41964 GCA_964608675.1 uncultured archaeon
TTGTTTCTGTTTCTTTGTTTTTTTCTGTTTTTTTTGTTTGTTCTTCTTTTTTTTCTTCTTGTTCTTTTTCTTCTTTTGTTTCTTGTGTTTTTTGTTCTTTTTTGATTATTTCTTCAAGATTTATTTTGTCCGGAAAAACTGTTCCTGGTTTGACTATCCTTACTTTTACTCCTATTGTCCCAAATTTTGCTTTTGCAGGAGACATTCCATAATCAACTAATTTTGCTTGTTCTCCTATTTTTTTCATGTATCCTTCTGCTATTCTTTGCTTTCTTTTTCTTACTCCTTTTCCACCCAATGCTCCTGATAAAACTATTTCTACTCCTTGCGCTCCTGCTGAAGTAATGTCTCTTGCAGTTCTGTATACTACACTTCTCCAGCTGAATCCTCTTCCTATTAAACTTGAAATTTTGTCTGCCATTGCTTGTGCATCTAATTCAGGGATTGTTATTTCTTTTATTTCAATTTGAGGGTTTTCAATTTCAAATTTTTCTTCAATAATTTTTGTAAGTCTTTTTATGTTTGTTCCTCCTTTTCCTATTGCTAGTCCGGGTCTGCTTACATTTAATACAATTCTTGTTACAAGCGGAGTTTTTGCTATTTCAAGTTTTGTAAAACCTGCTTTTTCCAGTTCTTTTTTCAGGTAATTTTCCATTTCAATTCTTTTTATTCCCTGTTTTATGAATGTTCTTTCAATCATTTATTTTCCCTCTTGAAGTATTATTTCAATATGTGCTGACTTTCTTTCTCTTGATTTTCCTGCAATTTTTCCTTTTGGCTGATGGCTTACTCTTGTGTATCCTTTTGATGCAAATCCGTGTTTTACAAACATGTTTTCTGTGTTTAGTCCTTTGTAATCTGCATTTGCTTCAGCGCTTTCAAGCAGACTTAAAAAAATTCTTGTTGTTTTTTCAGGGTATCTTCCTGTTTTTGTGTTTGATTTCGAGTTTCCTTTTCTGTGCGCTACTTTTTTGTTGTATTTTTTTAGGGGCAGAAATTCTTTTTTTGTTATAATATTTTGTAGGAATTCTTTTGCTCTTTTTAATTTTTTTCCTTTTAATTCTCTTATTATTTCTGTTGAATATTTAACTGAAGCGTTTGCATTTTTTTTAATGGCTTTTGCTGTAATTTTCCTGTTTATTTTTTTGTGCAGATTATAGTTTTTTTTAACCATTTTATCACTTTCTTGCAGTTATTGCTGTGCTTGATTTTGTTGCTCCTATTCCTGCTTTTCCGTGTAGTAATCTTTTTCTTGTTAAAACCATTTCTCCAAGGTAGTGCCCAAGCATTTCTGGCAGGATTTCTTTTACTTCGAATTCTTTTCCGTTGTATACAGCAAATTTTAAACCAATCATTTTTGGAATTACTATTGTGTCTCTGTCATGAGTTCTTATGAGTTTTGGTTCTTTTCCGTTTTCTTTTATTTTTAATGCTTTTTCTATTTGTTTGTCAAGCTTTTTGTTTTGGTTTCTTTTAAGGCTTCTTCTTGCCCTTGAATTAACTAATTTTGAAAATTCTTCTGTGTTCATTTTCTGTAGTTCTTCTATTGTTTTTCCTTTGAACATAAAAATTTTTGCCATTATTCATTCACCTTTTTTTTCTTCCTGTTCTTTTTGATGCAATTGCTCCTACTTTTCTTCCAGGTGGAGCATGTCTTGAAGTACTTTTGCTTTTTCCTGGATGGTGTTGTGCTCCTCCGAATGGATGCGAATCAGGATTCATTGCCACTCCTCTTACTCTTGGATAAGGCTTTGATTTTGATTTCATTAAATGGAATGCTTTTCCTGCTTTAACTAATGGTTTTTCCTGTCTTCCCCCTCCAGCTACACAGCCTATTGTGGCTCTGCATTCAGGAAGCAGGCCAATTTTTTTTCCTGATGAAAGTTTAACGTAAACGTTTTTTGAGTCTTTTGATAAAATTAATGCATATGCTCCTGCGCTTCTTATTAATTTTCCTCCGTCTCCTGGAGTTAATTCAATATTAAATATCGGACACCCTTCAGGAATTTCTTTTATTGGACAGACGTTCCCTAGTTCGATTGACGCATTTTTTCCGTATTCAATTGTTTTTCCTGTTGCAATTCCTTCTGGCGCGTAAACTGTTTCTTTTGAATTGTCTTCAAAAGTGATTTCTGCCAATACTCCTGTTTTTCCTTTATCTCTAAGTATTTTTGTTATTTCTCCTTTTATTTTGTCTTTCTTTTGTTTTTTTTCGTATGTAATGTATTTTATTTTGTGTTTTGCTTTATGGGTTGCCCTGTATTTTGGGGAGCCTTTTCCTGCTTTTTGTAGTTTTATTCTTCTTCCCATTTTACAATACACCTAATTTTATTGCTATATCTCCTGCTTTGAATTCTTTGTTTAATTTAACTATTGCTTTTTTTCTTCCTTTTCTGTCTTTTATAATTCTTACGTTATCAACTTTTACGCTGTATGTTTTTTCAATTTTTTCTTTTATTTTTTGTTTTTCTGCTTTTTGGTTTACAATAAATATTATTTTGTTTTCTGCTTCAATCAAATTAACTGCTTTCTCTGAAATCAATGGATGAATTATTATTTGATGTTCTTTGATTCTATTCATTTTTTATCACTTAAATATTTTATTGCGTTTTCTGTCCATATAGTAAGTCTTCCTGCACTGCTTCCCGGCGCAAGAAGTTTGGCGTTTAAATTTTTTGCTGTTGAAATATCTACTCCTTCAAGGTTTCTTGCGCTTTTTGTTATTCCTGCTTTTTCTCCTGTTATAATCAATAAACTTTTTGCTTTCTTGTATTTTCTTCCTCGTCTTTTTCCTTTTCCTGCTCTTATAATTTTTCTTTTTTTTGCTCTTTCAATATCATCCAGCAAATTAAGTTTTTTGAGTATTTCTTTTACTTCTTTTGTTTTTATTTTTTTTTCAAAATCGTTTTCTATTATTATCGGAAAAATTATTCCGTCTGCTTTGTGTCCTCTTTTTTGAATTAATTCTTTTTTTGCTGTTGCAGCTATTGCTGACTCTAGAGCTTTCTTTTTTTCTTTTTTGTTTATTTTTTCCTTTATTTTTTTGTCTGCATGGGGAGGAAAAGCTTTTGGTCCTTTTACAGCTCCTGAAATTCCTGCTACTTTTCCATACAATAAATATCTCCTGTTTTTTGTTCTGGGCCTTCTGGCTTTTCCTGTGTTAATGCTTTTTTTTACAGTAGGGGGTTCTCTTATTCCAACGTATTCTGCGGTTGTTTTTCTTCCGCTCCAGGGATCCCCTCCTTTTGGCTGTAATGCATTTGATTCAATTGAAAGCACTGCTCTTTTAATTAATTCTGGTTCGTATGCTGTTTCAAATACTTCCGGCAGTTCAATTTCTTTGATTTTTTTTCCGTTTATAGACAATACTTGTGCTTTCATTTTTTTATCACTTTAAAATATTTACTTCCACTATTTTCAGTTTGTTTTCTTCTGCTTTTCTTATAGGAAACCTTAATGCAATACATCTTTTGGGTGTTCCGGGAACAGAGCCTGCAACCAAAACAAAATCATTTTTTGTTTTTCCGTAATTTTTTATTTCATTTAATTCTTTGCCTTCTCCTATAAGAAGCACTTTTTTGTTGTATTCTGTTCTTGTATGGTAGCCCATTTGTCCGGGTCTTGCAACAGTGTACATTACTGTTGAAGGATTCCAGGGGGAAATTGCTCCAACAGCTCTTCTTTTTTTTGCTTTTGGCCTTTCCATTTTTATTCCAAATCTTTTGATTACTCCCTGCATGCCTTTTCCTTTTGTTACTGCTTTTGTGTCAACAAACTGCATTTCTTTAAATACTTCATTTACTTTTATTTCTTTTCCGATTTTTTCTTTTGCGAATTCAAATTGTTTTGTTTTTTCTCCTGATATTCTTATTTCGCTTATGTCCGGCTTTTTTTTTCCGAATCCGGTTTCATACGGCTGAGTGTGAACAATTAAACTCACATAGTCTGCTTGTGCAAGTTTTTTTTCTAATTCTTCTATTGAATGCTTTTTTTTCTTTTTTAAAATATTCTTTATTTTTCTTTGAAGCTGTTTTTCGTTTTTTTCGGTTATTGCTTCTCCTAAAACTTTTTTTCCTTCAGTGGTTTTTTTATATAATCTGATTCCAAAAACTTTTATTGGAGGGCATTCAATTATTGTTCCTGAAAAAATTTCTTCCTGCCCGAAATTTTTTGATTTTTTTTGATCGTTTTTTGCAGTGAATGAAATCATTCCTGCTTTATAACCTAAAAAATTTAAAGGCTTTGTTTCTTCTGATTCAGGGAAAGTCTGGAAAGTAGGTGTTTCTTTTTTTGCCTTCTTTCTTGGATAGTATGCCATTGACCCTGAATGCGGTTTGTGTTTTTTTCCCATTAAATCACTTTTTACTTCAACTATCTAGCATAGCGAAGTTGTAAAGCCAAAAAATGCTGTTAAAAAGCAATCATTAGCATTTATGTTCCTTTCAGAACACAGTCTACTATTAAAAGTAGTAATACTATTTTTCTCAAAAAACTTATTTAAAGCTTTCTGTTTTCATCTTTTTGCAACAAGTATTACTACTATAATTATTATTATGATTAATCCGATTACTGCTCCTGCATTTTCTGCAAGTGAAATTAATGCAGTGCTTATTCCGGTTTCTTTGAATTCTGCGATTTTATTAATTGTTTTTCCGTTATCTAATTCAAGTTTTACAGGAATATCTTGTTCCATTTCTTTTCCGTTTGTTTTCAAAGCAAACACGAATTCTTTTTTTGTTTCTTCTTTAACTTCAATTGTTGTATCCCCTTCTAATTTCCAGTCTTCCGGCAGTTCAATTATAATGTTTCCCTGAATTTCTTCTTTGCTTTGGTTGTCTACAACTATTTTTAATTCAAGTTCATTTAATACGCTTCTTGTTGTTTCAGCTGAAACTTTTATTTTTTCTGTGTCTTCTGTTGCTGTCAGCCTTATTTCTTTTTCACTTCTTTTTCCAAGTGATTCAACAACTAAAACAGTGTTGTATTCCCCTGTTTTTTCAGCTTTAATGCTTAAGCTGACTGTTCTGTCTGAATAAGCAGGAATAACAATGCTTTTTTCATTGGCTTTTAATTCTTCTGGCACAATCATAAAAATATTAAATTTTCTGCTTGTTCCTGAATTATTTATTAAAGTAAAAGAAATGCTGTCTTCTAACGCAATTGTTTTTTCTCTTGGATATCCTGTTATTTCAAATGCAGTTGTTGAAGAAATAATTTTTGTGGTTTCTGATTTAATATTGCATCTGTCTATTGATATATCATAAACCAGAAAACTTTCTGTTCCTTCAAGCAGTTCAATTTCGATTGTTTTTGTTACAGTGTAATTTGCAGGAACTTCAATTAAATAAGGGCTTACACTTAAATTTGTTCCGCTGATTCTTATTTCAGCTCTTTTATTTAATGGATTATCAATATTCAATGTTATTGTTTCTTTTCCTAAAACACTTTTAATGCTTGGAGCATTCAACGAAAAATCAATGCATGAACTTTCTTCTCTATTTACTCTTACAGTGAAATTTTTTCTTCCAATATCTGAAGCAGAACAATATTCTGCTCCTGAATAATGCCCTGAAACTTCAATGAAAACAGTTGCAGTTCCTGTTTTGTTTCCTGTAATTTTTGCAGTAATTGTTCTTGTTCCGTTTTCTGAAACAGAAGAAGGATAATAGTATTCGCTTGAATTTATTTCTGATGCATTATCGTAAACATTAACTGAATCAACGTAAAATTTTTGATTTGCATTATTGGTTATTTCAAAATCAAAATTTTTTGTTTCTCCTTCTTTTAAAGAAACCGTTCTTGTTAATACATTTATTTCTCTGCAGTCTGATTCAAAGAAATCTTTGTTATTTATTCTTGCATTAAATCTTTTCTGTGTATCAGAAAAAGTGCATTGTCTTCCGTCTTCAAATTCTCCTTTTACTTTAAAGTAAGCTGTAATAATTTTGTCTGTGCTTACATTTTCAGTATTGATTTTAAATGAAACATTTCTTTCAGTGTAAGCAGGAATATAACTTGAATAATCTATTCCAGTAAAATTTAAGTAAGGAGAACTTTCTTCAAAGTCAACTCCATTAAAACTGTCAATGTAAAATCTTTCTCCTGAATTGTTTTTAATTGAAAAATAAAAAGAAGAAAAATCATTTTCTTCCATGCTTAAATCTCTTGTATTTAAAACCAAATCATTGCAGTTTCCTTCAAAGAAATCGTTTTCTACAGTTAAATTAATTATTTCTTCTCCTATTTCAGAATAAGAACAATGATCTCCGCCTGAATAATGTCCTGAAACCCTTAATCTAATTGTTCCTTCTTTGTCAAAAGAAACGTTTTCGCTTTCAACTTTGTAGGTGAATTCTTTTTCAGAATTTCCAGGAATCAATGTTGGCTTGTATGTTTCAAATGCATTAAAAAAACTGCTTGTTTCAACAACATCAAACGAATCAACGTAAAAAGAAGTATCAGAATAATTTTTTGTTTTAAAAGAAAAATATTCTGTGGAATTTTCGTTCATTCTTTCATTTGAAGCAATAATTACTATGTCTTTGCATGACTGGAATGCATTATTCTGTATTTTAACCAGAAAATCTTCTTTAATGTTTGAACAATTTTTTCCATTATAAAACTCTCCTTCCAGTTCAAGTGTTGCTGAATCAGTTTTATCTGAATTCACTTCATTTGTTTCAAACCTGAATCTCACTTCTCCTGTGCTTCCTGCAGCAATAGAAGAATCTTTTGAAACAAGATATGTATTAAAATAGTCTTCTCCGAAAATTCTTGCGTTGTGTATTTCAAATCTTTCCTCTGAATTATTTCTTATAGTAAAACTGATTGTTTTTGTTGTGTTTTCGTTCATTGCAACAGTTTTGTTGTCAATTTCTATGTCAGAACAGAAAGCGTCTGTTCTGGGCAAAACTTGGTTAATAAAAGCAGAATGCCAGTCTTTTCTTGAGTAATCCAAGGCACTTCTTGCATAAACTACTACTTCATAAGAAGAATATCTGTCGTCTGCATAAAACGCATTATTCCAGTTAACTTCAAGATAATTTAATTGATAAACATAATAAGTTTTTACAGAAGTTTTTTTGAGGTAAATTCCGTCTCCGTAAACTTCTGTCCAAACCTGGATTTGATCGTAAGGGTCATAAACAGTATCATAATATGGGTAAACATCATAATAGTAATCAACAAAAACACTGGCTTTTATGTCGATTGCGTCTCCGTCTCTTGCAGTAATTGAACTATTATATCCAAAACTATAATCGCTGTTTAACTGAACATAATCAACTGTCGGATAATACGGATAATAAGTATTTACGACAGCAAAAGCATTACTTAAAATAAATAAAAAAAGAATCAATACTGCAGTTTTTTTCTTCATCAAATTCCTCCAAAAAAACACTACTCTTAAGTAGTAAATTATATATAAGTCTGTAATTTAAGTTATTTAAATATATGTTTGAAAGTTTTTTTTCTTTTTTATATTTTTTGTAGTCGTTTTTTTCTATTTTGCTTTTTTAACCATTGCTTTTTTAATAAACAAAAAACAATTGTCTTTTTATGCCTAAAAAAACAAAGCCTTTGAATATTTTTTCTATTGGAGAATATCCTCCTTTTCCCGGCGGGGCAGCAATAAGCGGGCTTCAGGTCTGTCAGGAATTAAACAAGTTAGGTCATAAGATTACTGTTTTTACTCAGGAATATAATAATGAGCCAATGCCTAAATATGCTGGAATAAAATTTGTTCCAGTGAAAACAAAACATGTTTTGGATGTTGATATCAAGACAGTTGAACTGGTTAGATGGAAAAGGCAGTTTAAAGGCTTTGGCGGAAGAATAGCCAAAATTCCTTTTTTGAATGCAATAAAAAAAGAAATGAAATTACGCAAGCCGGATGTAATTATTGTGAATTACGGCGTCCCTTATGCAAACTTTGTAATGTCTTTTGCAAAAAGGAATAAAATCCCTGTAATAACTGTTTTGAGGGGATCAGATGTTCATGTTCTTCCTTTAAAGGGATACAATAAAACAAAGAAAACTATTTTAAGGGCGTATAAAAAAGCAGACGCAATAATAACTGTTTCAGATTACCTTAGGAATATACTTAAAGAAATAGGGATAAAAAAAGCAAAAACAATAAGAACTTCTCCTGACACGAAACAATTTTTTCCTCTAAAGAAAACAGAAATAATTAAAGAAAGAAAAAAATTAAACATTCCTTTGAATGCAACTGTTTTTATTCACACATCTACTTTAAAGCCTGTAAAATCTCCTTTACTGATTGTGAAGGCAGCAGAAATTGCATTAAAAAAGAATCCAAATATGTATTTTCTTGTTATCGGCGAAGGCGAGTTAGGTCCTGAAATGAGAAAAATGGTTAACAGAAAAGGACTTAAAAGCAGGTTCAGGTTTTTAGGCTGGTGTAATCAATCACAGGTAAGAAAATATCTTGGTTTATCTGATGCGTTGGTTATGGCTTCAAAAAGAGAAGGCCTGCCAAGAGCAGTGCTTGAAGCAATTGCAATGGCAAAACCGGTTATTTCCAGCAGAGCAGGCGGAATCCCTGAAATAGTTTTTCACAATAAAACAGGATTTTTATACAAGCATGGCGATATAAATGCATTAGCTAATTATATGAATTCAATGACTAACAAAAAAACAAGAGAAAGGCTTTCGGCTGAAACCATCAGGCATGCAAAAAAAATGTCTATTTCAGAACTTGGAAAAAAATATAATGACCTTGTCCTAAAAGTTGTTGAAAAAAGAAAAAGAAAGCCTTCTATAATTAAAAGAATTTTCAGGTTTAAAACAAAATAATTAGTCAGCCTTTTACTACTCCAATTGGAACCATTCTTGCAACTTTTCTTGCTATGCCTGAAATTTCCAATGACTTAATTACTTCGTCTACGTCTTTATAGGCTTCAGGCATTTCTTCTGATAAAGTTTTAATTGAACGGGCTTTTACAAACCTTCCTGCTGACTCCATTTCCTTTTGTACGTGTTCTCCTTTTTTTGTTTTGATTGCTTTGCTTCTGCTCATTATTCTTCCTGCTCCGTGCGCTACAGAACCAAAACTTTCAGTTAAACCTTTTTTTGTTCCGACTATAATCCATGAAGCTGTTCCCATTGAACCAGGAATGATTGCTGGATGGCCAGAATCCCTGTATTTTGATGGATTTTCTTTTCTTTCTGCAGGAAAAGCTCTTGTTGCTCCTTTTCTGTGAACCAAAACTTTCTTTTTTTTTCCGTCAATTTCGTGTTCCTCAAATTTTGCAATATTGTGTGCTACATCATACACTAAATCCATTTCCATTTCTTCTGCTGTCCTTTTCATGACTTTTTCAAAGCTTTTTCTTGTCCAGTGAGTTATTATCTGCCTGTTAGCAAAAGCATAATTCACTGCACAAGCCATAGCTGAAAAATATTTTTTTCCTTCAGGGGAATTAATCGGAGTGCAGGCCAACTGCTTATCTGAAACTTTAATTTTGTATTTGTTCATTGCTTTTTCCATTTCATTCAGGTAATCTGATGCAATCTGGTGTCCAAAGCCTCTGCTTCCGCAGTGAATCATTACAGTTAAATTTCCTTTTTTTAACCCGAATTTTTCTGCAGTTTTTTCATCAAATATTTTTTCTATTTTTTGTATTTCCAGAAAATGGTTTCCTGAACCAAGAGAACCTAACTGGCTTAAGCCTCTTTGAACGGCTTTTTCTGAAACAAATTCTTTTTTTGCTTCCTTCATTTTTCCGTTTTCTTCTGTTGTCTGCAAATCTTTTTTCCAGCCGAATCCGTTTTCTACTGCCCATTCGCTTCCTTTAATCATTACTTTTTCTAATTGTTTTTTGTCTGCTTTGAATTGCCCTTTTGAACCCAGTCCTGCAGGCACTTGATTGAATAATTCATTTAATAATTCTTTTTCTTTTCCTTTAATGTTTTTTTCAGTTAAATTTGTTTTGATTAACCGTACTCCACAGTTAATATCAAATCCGATTCCTCCTGGACTTATAATTCCTTTATTTAAATCAAATCCTGCAACCCCTCCTATTGGAAAACCATATCCTGAATGACAGTCAGAAAGCGCAATTGAATTTTTTTGTATGCCTGGAAGTTCTGCAACATTAATTAATTGCTGTACTGCTGTTTCTTCTATTCCTTCAATTATTTTTTTTGTTCCAATTATTTTTGCAGGAACCAACATTCTTCCTTCTTTTGGAATTTCATAAATTCCTTTTTCTATCTGCTTCATTTTTTTCACTTTATACATCCACTAAAACTTCTGCAGTCCATTTGTTTTTTTCTTTCACTGCCTTAAAGCCGTGTTTTGTTATTGCTTTTATTTCTGTTTTAATTTGATGTTTTTTAAGGTCAATCTTCTCTCCAAAACATTTTGCCTTTAGGAAAAACTTTTTTTCCTTTTGGTTTGTTTCTGTCTTAAATTCCCTGAATATAATTTCCTGTGAATCAATCAAATACAAGACTTCTTTTAAGAATTCAAATAATGCTTCTTCAAATGATTCTGCTTTTATTTTTATTATTTCTTCGCCTGTTTTTTTCACTTTTTTTAAGTCAATTACTGCATTGCATAATGCTTTTCCTGAATTTTCAATTAATTCTTCTTTTGTTTTTCCGTAAGCCCTGAATTTCACGTCTGCTATGTGCTCTAAATATTCATATTGCATTACAAAATATACTCTGAAAACATTTAAATAATACTTAATTCATTATCAAACTATGAAGATAAATTTTAGTTCATTATTTGAAAGCTACCCTAAAAAAGGATTGTTGTTAGGAATTATTATTGCTATTTTTTCGGTTTTCACTTTTTTTTGAAGTTTTATTAGGGGCACAAATTCCAAATTTAGCATTGCCTTTTATGCTTCTTGCATTCCCTGTTTTTTTGTTTGTATCAATTTTTCCTTTGAGTTTTAATCAATTGGATTTGAATTTGCAAGTCTTGTTTGTTGGCTTGATTTACATTATCTATTTTGCTTTACTTGGCTATATATTAGGTTTTGTTGTTGAAAAACTGAAAAATAAAAAATAGTGTTTTTCGGTTTCTTTTCTTTGGGCAACTTGAACTTTCTTTTCTTGTGAAGAAAAGAAAGGGCAGTTAGCCTTTTAATTCGATTTCAACGTGAACGTTTTCTGGAATTTCAACTCTCATTATTCTTCTTAGAGTTCGTTCGTCGGCTTCGATGTCAATTAGTCTTTTGTGGATTCGCATTTCCCATTTATCAACCGAACTTGTTCCCCCGCCAGGCATTCCTTTTCGTGTAGGAACAGTCATTTTTTTTGTAGGCAAAGGAACGCTTCCGGAATGTTTTACGCCTGTTCTTTTGGCTACTTCTCTTATTTTTTCGCAGATTTCTTCAAGTAATTTGTAGTCCGGGCTTGATAATTTTATTCTTGCTTTCTGCATTTTAATCATCTTTCTTCTGCTAAAAAAAAATAAAATTATTTTTTCAAAAAAAACTTTGAAAAAATAAAATGAATAAAAGCGATTAAACCGCTTTTATTTTGGAGTGATAGTTACTATCATTCCTGCTGCAACAGTTTGTCCCATGTCCCTTATTGCAAATCTTCCCAGTTGCGGGAATTTTTTGTATTCTTCTGCTGATAAAGGTTTGGTTGGAACAACTTTGATTATTGCTGCGTCTCCTGTTTTCAAGAACTTTGGATTTTCTTCTTTTACTCCGCCTGTTTTTGGGTCAAGTTTTTTTTGGATTTCTGTTACTGTCATTGACATTTGTGCGGTATGTAAATGGAATACCGGAGTATAGTTTATTGGAATTGCTGTTGGATGATTTAATACAACAATTTGTGCAATGAATTCTTTTATGACTGTCGGGGGATCTGAAGAATGTCCTACAACGTCTCCTCTTGCCACGTCTGCTTTTGATATTCCTCTTACATTGAATCCAACATTGTCTCCTGGACCTGCCTGAGGCAGTTGTTCGTGGTGTGCTTCCACTGTTTTTACTTCCCCTGTTTTTCCTGATGGCTGGAATATTACTTTATCTCCTGGTTTTAGTATTCCTGTTTCAACTCTTCCTACAGGAACTGTTCCTACTCCTTTAATGTTATAAACGTCTTGAATTGGAAGCCTTAATGCTTTGTCTGTAGGGGGTTTTGGAGCAATCATATTATCTAATGTCTGAACTAAGGTATCTCCTTTATACCATGCTATGTTTTCTGATTTTTTTGCTACATTGTCTCCTACCCATGCACTTACAGGAATAAATTTAACGTTTTCTATTTTGTATCCTATTCCTTTAAGCAGTTTGGTCATTTCTTCTTCTACTTTTTTAAATGAAGCTTCTTCATATTTCACTTCATCCATTTTATTTATTGCTACAACAATTTGTTTTAATCCCATCACTTGTGCCAAGAAAGCATGTTCTTTTGTTTGAGGCTGTACTCCGTCTTTGCAGCTTACAACTAATACTGCTGCATCAGCCTGTGATGTTCCAGTAATCATGTTTTTTACAAAGTCTTTGTGTCCTGGTGCATCAATTATTGTGAACCTGTTTTTTTGCCCGTCAAATTTTTTGTATGCAACATCTATTGTGACTCCTCTTTCTCTTTCTTCTTTGAGGTTGTCCATTACATAAGCAAAAGCAAAGGTTCCTTTTCCTCTTTCTTCTGCTTCCTGCTGCAGTTTTCTGTAATCTTGTTCACTTAATGAACCAGTGTCATACATTAGTCTTCCTACTAATGTTGATTTTCCATGGTCAACATGGCCAATGAAAACCAAGTTTACGTGTGGCTTTTCTGCCATTTAATACACCTCCAAACTAAACATCCACTCTAATAAATGAACATAAAAATTTTGTCAAAAAACACTTTTAAAGCTAGAAAACAGTGCTTTTATCAATTATAATCTTTTAAAACAAAACCTATTTAAATGCTTTTATAAACCTTTTTTGTTTAACTTTTTAATTTTTGCAATAAGTTTAAATTCAAGTTTTAACATATTTTTTGCATGCGTAGACCAAGAAATAGATTTCGTGATATACCAAGAGAAGGCAGAAAAAGGCTTACTTTTAAATCCAAAAAAACATCTGGAACAAAAAAGCCTGCAAAAAAGTTTCCTTTTTTTCCTAAATCAGTACTTGAAGCAAAAATAAAGAAATCTCCAAATAACTCTGAATTATATTTGCTTCATTCTAAAGGAAATATTTCTACTTTTGCAATTACTTTGGGCGAAAAAATAATTAGCCAAGGAAGTTTGCTAAAAATTGCATCTGAAGTTTTAAGAAATAAAGCTCTTGCAAGGGAAAAAGTAGCAGAAATTTCAGGGTATACTTTGAATGATTTGCTTTCAATAGGAGATGTGCCTAAAGTGGGTTCTCAGGCAACAGGAAAAATTTCTGTTATAGAAAAATCAAACAAAAAAAATATTTCTCTGCAGGCAATCGCTTTTCCAAGCAAAATAAAAATTTCTGAAAGAACTAGACTTGATTTGAAAAGAACTTTTTTTAGAAGACTTGTTTCAATGCTTGAACAAAAAAGCCAGTTTAAAGGAAAAAGCAGTCTTCAAGTTAAAATCAAAAAAAATGAAATCAGGTTAAGAACTTTTCTTGAACAAAAACTTGGTTTTAAAGAATTAACTAAAACAGAATTTGCTGACAGTTTTTTTGTAATGCATAAAAAAATTTAATCAAAAAAGTATTCTGCTTTTTTTGGTTCTGGGTCCATTCCTTTTCTTTTTCTGATGTCTACTATTGTTTTGTGCTGTAATTCTCTTGGAAGCAGTTCATAGCCTGCGTATTCTGCTGTCCAGATTGCTCTTCCTTGTGTTGCTCCTCTTATTGCTGCACTAAATCCTATTAGTTCTTTTACTGGAGCTTTTCCTATAATGATTGTCTGGTCTCCTTCTGTTTTCATGTCATTTATTTGTGTTCTTCTTGCTCCAAGTTCTTTGCTTGCTGCTCCCATGAAGTCTTGAGGGACAGTAATAAACAGTGTTTGTTTTGGCTCCAATAAAATTGGGTCTGCTTGAAGCATGCATGCATAAATTCCTCTGGTTATTGCAGGAAGAACTTGTGCTGGCCCTCGATGTATTGCGTCTTCATGCAGTTTTGCGTCCTCAATTATTATTTTTACTCCTTGGCATTTTTCTTTTGCTAATGGGCCTTCATTTGTTGCGTCATTGAATGCCTGTATAATTAATTCTTTTACTTCAAATAATGCTTCAATTCCTTTTGTTGCATTTACTATATAGCAGTTGTTGTTTACTGCCCAGATTCTTTTTGCTTCATCTCGGTCTATTCCTATATCTATAAATTTTTCTATTATTTCTTTGTCTTTGTTTCTTATTTTTCCGCTTATTTTTGTTTCAATTAATTTTTCAAGAATTTCATCAGAAATTTTTTCCACATGCATATAAAATTTGTTGTGTTTGTTTGGGGTTTTTGCTTCATGTTTTGGCGGAGACTCTTTTGTTATTGTTTCTCTGTAAACAACTATTGGAGGGCTTACTGTTATAGGCACTTTGTGGTCGTGTTCAATTCTGTGTTGTGTTACTTCTAAGTGAAGTTCTCCCATTCCTGAAAGTAAATGTTCTCCTGTGTCTTGGTTTACTACTGCTTTAATATTTGGGTCTTCTTTTGTTATTTGTCTTATTACTTCAATTAATTTAGGCAGGTTTTTGGCTTCTTTTGCTTCAACTGAAACAGTCATTACTGGTTCAGCGTTTGACATAAATGATTCAAATTCTTTC
The DNA here is from genome assembly GCA_964608675.1 of uncultured archaeon. Taxonomy (GTDB): domain Archaea; phylum Iainarchaeota; class Iainarchaeia; order Iainarchaeales; family 1-14-0-10-31-34; genus 1-14-0-10-31-34. The sequence continues at coordinate 14,720 of CAZSOZ010000007.1, forward strand.
ATGTCAACTGTTGAAATTGTTTCGCCTGCAAAAACTTCTTTTAATCCCACTAAGGCAGCAATGTTTCCTGCAGGAACTTCGCTTACTTGGACTCTGTCTGGACCCATATATAATCCTACTTGCTGTACTCCTATGTCTTTTTTTGAGCCAATTAATTTTATTTGAGTTCCTTTTTTTACTTTTCCTGAATAAATTCTTCCTGTGGCAACGTCTCCTGCATGAGGGTCTACGGTTACATCTATTATCATCATTGCTAGAGGACCGTTTGGATCGCATTCAATCATTGATTTTCCTTCTTTGGTTTCGTTTTCTCCTATCCAGATTTTTGGAATCCTGTATTTTTGTGCAATTAATGGATTCGGCAAATGCTGGATTATTAATTCAACTATTGCGCCGTATAAAGGGCTTCTTTTTGCAAGAGTTTTTTGGTCTTCGTTTTTGCAGTAATCATAAACGTCTTTGAATGTTATTCCTGTTGTTTTCATGTGCATGGAAGATATTGCCCAATTATAGTAAGCTGAACCAAATACAACAGAGCCATTTTCTACTTTTACCTGCCATTTTTCTTTGAATTGTTTTGGTGCATTTTTTTCAATTAATCTGTTTACTTGAACAATGGTTTTTACAAATCTTTCCTGCATTTGTTCTGCAGTTAATTGTAATTCATTTACAAGTCTGTCAACTTTGTTGATAAATAATACAGGTTTTACGTTTTCTTTTAATGCCTGCCTTATAACTGTTTCTGTTTGAGGCATTACTCCTTCAACTGAATCAACTACTAATATTACTCCGTCTACTGCTCTCATTGCTCTGATTACTTCTCCTCCAAAATCAATGTGCCCTGGAGTATCAATTATGTTAATTAAATAGTCTTTGTCTTTGTATTTTTGCACTATTGAAACATTTGCTGCATTGATTGTTATTCCTCTTTGTTGTTCTAATTCATAGTAGTCCATGAACTGCTGTTTTCCTGCGAGTTCTTCTGAAATTAATCCTGAAGCAGCAATTAAGTTGTCTGTCATTGTTGTTTTTCCGTGGTCAATATGAGCCACTACTCCTATGTTTCTGATGTTTTCTCTGTTGTTCATGAATTTTTCTGCGTGTCTTGCTACTTCTTCTCTTTTGCTCATTTTTTATTCCTCTAAATAGATTTTTTTTATCTTGAACTTACTGCAATTCTTTCTACTTCATCTTTTCTTTTAACTGAAAAAGAATTTGAGTCGTTTTTTGAAGCCAGAATTAATTCTTTTGCAAGCATTTGTGACGCATCAACTTTTTTGTTGAATGAAGATGAAAATGCAGCTAACGCAATGTTTTTCAGGGATTCATCAATTCTTTTTAGTGGAGCTACATCCACTGACAAAGTGTATGCTATTCCTCCTTTTTTTATTCTTGTAATGTCTTCTCTTGGAGCAGCATTTTCTATTGCTTTAACTAATACTTGAAGAGGGTTTTGTTTTGTTTCATTTTCTATTATTGAAAATGCGTCTTCTACTATTCTCATTGCCTGTAGTTTTTTTCCGCAGCTTCCTCTTCCTCTTATGTATTTTCCTGAAAGTTTTCTTTTTCCTTGTCCTGATCTCATCAGCTTGTTTATAAGCCTTTCAATTATGTTAAGTTTTCCTTTTGAAAACCTTTTTCTCGTGTTTTTTCCGAATGTATGTGGAATGGTTTTGTCTTCAAATGCAATGTATTTTGCCAGACCTAAGTCTTCTATTTTTACATTTTCTGAATTCCATTTACCAAAAAGCAGTGTTTCATTCATTTAAATTACCTTTTTACTTTTTCTTTTTTTCCTCTTCTGAGCATTTCTAATGACTGGTTGTTTACTTTTATTACTTTGAATTTTACTCCCCATAAATCTCCTTTTGCTCCTTTTTTTCTTCCGCCTCCGCCTTCTATTAAGACTTCGTCGTGTTCATCAATAAATTTAATTGCTCCGTCATATGGTGCTAATGCAGTTAATTGTTTTCCATTTTTTATTAATTGTACTCTTACACATTTTCTTATTCCTGAGTTCGGTTGTCTTGCTGTCACTCCCCTTTTTTCCAGTACAATTCCTTTTGCTTGAGGGCTTCCTTCAAGTATGTCTTTTAATTTTTTCTTTTTTCTTCTGCTTCTGATTTTTTCTTTTGGATTCTTTTTTTTCCATTTTTTTCTGTTTTTTTCCTGGCTTCTTGCACTAAATTCTCCTCTTGCCATATTCAATCACTTTTTTTAATTTATGTCCTTTTCATTTTATTTTTATGTCTTTTATTTCATAATTTCTTTTCATTAATTCTTTTATTTTTTTCAGTTTGTTTGTGTTTGTCATTATTTTTCTTTTGTTTTCTGAATCAAGATTCAAAACAAAAGTTTTTTTTTCGCCTTCTTTTTTTTCTGTTATTTCATTTATTTTTATTTCTTTTAAAGAATTTTTAATGAAATTTTCAGGTTTTTCTGTGAACCCGTAGATTTCAATGTTTTTCTTTAATTTTTGCTTTAATTTTTTTATTTTTTCTCCTTTTTTTCCTATTGCGTTTCCTACATCTTTTGAGTTAACTACAAACAAAATATTTTTTGGGGTTATTATACAGTCTCTTGCGGTTACTCCTGAAAAGTTTTGCAATGCATTTATGAGCAGAATTTCTTGGTTGGATATCTTCATTTCTTTTTCACTGTTTTTTTTGGTTTTCTTTTTTTGACTGTTTTCTTTTTTGTTTTCTTTTGGTCTTTTATTTCAAGTATTTTTGATTTTCCTTTGTTTAATACTGTCATCACTGAAACAGGGAACGGTTTTCCGCACACAGAACCCAGTTCAAGGGATGTTCCGGGAAATTCGTAAAATGGAATTTCACTTAATTTTGCATAATTCTCCAATCTTTCTTTTAAAAGTTTTTTTGTGTTGGAGCTTATAATAATTAATTCTCCGTTTCCCTTTAAAATGTTTTTCTCGGTTTGTTTTTCTCCAAAATTCACTTTTCCGGTGTCCACTGCTCTTCTGATTTCAATGTTTATATCCATTTTATTTACCTCATTATTAAGTCAACGTTTCCTGTTCCTACTTTGATTGGTTGTCCTACAATAATGTTTTCAACTACTCCGTTTACTTTTTCTATTTCTCCTTTGAATGCTGCGTCTAATAAATGTTTTGTTGTTTCTTCGAATGCTGCTCTTGCCAGAGGAGAGCTTTTTTGTCTTGTAATTCCTGTTCTTACTATTCCTTTTACGTCTCCTTCAAAGGACATTAAATCAGCTAAAAGCATTGTGTGCCTTACATCTAATAGTATTCCGTTGTCTCTGAATGTTTTGTGGAGTTCGCTTACTATTGTTGCTCTTCCTGCTTCAATTCCTAATACTTTGCTTATTTCTTTTATGTCATTAGTGGTAGTTCTGTCAGTATCGATTTCCGGAAGTTTTAATATTGCTTTCAGGTTTGTTCCGCTTGTTTTAATCATAAGTTCTTTGTTTTCTTCTGCCACGATGGTTTTTTCTATTCCTCTTATTCCTTGAATTCTAGTAGAAATAAGCTTGTTTAAATTTTTTCTTCCTTTTAATAATGAGTCTTTTGAAGTAAATTCAAATACGCCGTTTTTTTCTTTTGGTTTTGCTTTCATGTATTTTTCCATTTTTTTAATTAAATCTGCTCTGTCAACGCTTTTTGATTTTATTTCTTTTTCATTTATTGTAATTGTAATTTTGTTTTTTGTTAAATCTTCTTCTACTTTTATGACGTCTCCGATTCTTATGTCAATTAAAATATTTGCAAATTTTTGTACTTGTTCTTTGTCTTTTCTGAATTCTTCTTTTAAGTAAATGCTCATAGTAGGATATTTTGATTTGCTTCTTCCGTCAACTATTTCTTCAACTCTTTGGATTCCTGAGCCCACTGAAACTTCTGCTGCTCCTGCATAGTGTTTTGTTCTTAAAGTTAATTGTGTTCCGGGTTCTCCTATTGATTGTGCCGCAATTATTCCTACGGCTTCTCCGGGTTCAACCCTGTTTTTTAAGTAAGTGTTTTCTGCAATTGAAATTAATTTTTGTTTTTCTGCTGAATCCAATGAATATTTTTTTACTCTGTCGTCAATTTCCCGCATTACTGATACCGGCAAAAATTCGTGTTTGGTTGTGCTTTCATCTTTCTTTTTTTCCAGAACGTATTCTATTTGTTCAGGTTCCTTTTTTTTCCTTGTTTTTTTTTCTTTTTTTATTTTTCCTTTTTTTTCAGCCATAAAATAATCACTTTTGTTTGTTTAATTTTTCTAATTCTCTTGCAATATTAATTGTTTTTCCTCTGGAGCTTTTCATTGGAAACACTCCATCGTCTCCGTATTCAAATTGAATTACGTTTTCGTTTGCGCTTCTTGTAGTGTAATCGTTTGCTATATTCAAATCCTTTAATGAATTTGCAAGCCTTCTGTATAAATATCCTGAAACTTTTGTTGATACTCCTGTGTCAACTTCTCCTTGTCTTCCTCCCATTGAATGATAAAAGAATTCTTTTACTTTCATTCCTTGTATGAAGTTCTGCTGAATGAAACCTCCTGCTTCAGCTCCTACATCGTTTTCCAGGTTTGCTGCAATCAGCCTGTTTCTGTATCCTCTTTTGGGCCTTCCTTCTCTTACTGATGCCTGACCCCATAACCCTTGAATGTTTGTAATATTTATTGCTGAACCTCTTGACCCTGACATTATCATTACAGTTGAATTATATTTCGGGGTCTCTGAAAGCAGTTCTTCTACTTTTTGTTTCATTATTTCTTTTTGGACTTTATCTTTTGTTTCTGCTCCTAATCGCATCATTCTTAATTCAAAGGATTCTTCAAGTGTTCTTCCTGGAATCAATTCAAGGGTTCCTTTTTTGAAGTCTTCAACTAATTTTTCTCCTTCTTCCATTTCTTCTTTGATTGCTTTTGATTTAACTTTTTCTATTTCCTGATTTGTTTCGAATTCATCTAATCCTACACTCATTCCTTTTTTTGTTAAAATGTCTCCTACTATTCTGTTTGTTTTGTGATAGAATTGTTCTACTGCTTCAGGGCCATACTCGTTGAATAAAGTTTGAATTAATTTTCCTTTTCCTTCTCCTAGTGATTCTTCATCTATTACTCCTGTGATAAGTTCTCCGTCTTCTATTTTCAGAAATGAATCTTTATGGATTTCTCTAGGGTCTTTATCTGAATGAATTTTTCTTAATTCTTTAAAGGTGTTGGTTTTGTAAGCTAAATTTAATCCTTTTGGAAGCATTGATGAAAACACTTGTTTTCCGCTCCAAGAACTTCCATTTTTTGCTTTTGGCAGTTCTGTTATTCCCATTTCATAAAAATACTGCATTGCTTCTTCTTTATTTAATTTAGTGCTGTCCATTGTCAGAATATATGTTCCTGATACTCCGTCTTCATCCAAAATTATTACCGGTGCCCCATATCGGGGAGACATTATTTGGTTTTGTGCATACATTAATTCTATTGCTTCTGTTTTTCCTTCTTCTGTTTGAGGAACATGCAGGTTCATTTCATCTCCGTCAAAGTCTGCGTTGTAAGGTTTGCAGATTATTGGATTCATTTTAAATGTCCTGCCCGGCATAGTCCTTACTTTGTGGGCCATCATTGACAGCCTGTGCAATGAGGGTTGTCTGTTGAATAAAATCATGTCTCCATCTTTTAGTTTTCTTTCTATTTTGCATCCTACTTCTATTTCTTCGATTATTTCTTTTCTTGTTGTGTCTGATATTTTTTTTCTTGCTCCATTTGCTCTAACAAAGTATTTTGCGTCATTAGTTTCTTTTACCATTTTAATTATGTCTTTTTTGTTCCATTCAGTTATTAATTCTGGAACAGTTAAATCTTCTGCTATTTCTATAGGAATGCCGATTTCATTTATTGAAATAAAGGGATCAGGAGTTATTGTTGATCTTGCAGCATGATTTACTCTTTTTCCTGTTAAATTATATCTGAATCTTCCTTTTTTTCCTTTAAGCCTTTGAACTAGAGTTCTTAATGCTCTTCCGCTTCTGTGTTTTGCCGGCGGAACACCTGAAGTATTGTTGTCATAAAAAGTTGTAACATGATATTGAAGCAAATCCCACAAGTCTTCTATAATTAATTGAGGGGCTCCTGCATCAATATTGTCTTTCAGCCTTAAATTAATTCTTATGATGTCAACCAGTTTGTGTGTTAAATCGTCTTCTGATTTAATTCCTGATTCAAGCGTAATTGACGGCCTCATTGTTATTGGAGGAATAAGCAGTACAGTTAAAATAAACCATTCAGGACGTATTTTTTTTGTATTGTATCCAAATACTTCTAAGTCTTCGTCAGGAATTTTTTCCAGCCATTCTCTTATTTGTGTGGGATAAATTCTTTCTTTGTTTACAAAAAAGTTTGTCGGCTTGTCTAAAAAAACTTCTTTTTTTGTTGTTCCGCAGTGAGGGCATTTTTTTGTTTTTTTTGCTCTTAATAAAATTCTTTTAATTTTTGTTTCTGCTGTTTCATCTGATTCCTTTAATTTTTTGAGTTTTTCTTCTGGAACCACGATTTTTCCGCATGAATCGCAGGATGCAATCAATAATTCTTCTATTTTTCTGCTGAATTCTGAATGAAGAACAGGCCTTATTAATTCCAGGGAACCAAAATGGCCGGGGCATTGCTTCATTTTTTGTCCGCAGGTCTTGCATCTTAATCCAGGGTTAATTACTCCTAAATGAGGATCCATTAATCCTCCTTCCATTGGATACCCGTCTTTGTCGTAAGTGTCAGGAGTTTTGATGTCCATGGCACTTAGTTTTCTGATTATTTCAGGGCCCATTGTGTTGAATTCTATTCCACCAATTTTTTTCATTAACATTTTCTTTTACACCTTGTCTTTAATTAATAATTTTGGCATTATTCCCAAAGACTTTAATTCATCTAACAATAATTTAAAACCATAACTCATTTCAACTGGATAAACTGCGCTTGAATTGCATATTGGACAATATCTTCTGTTTCTTATTTGATCGTTTATTGCAATTAAACCACATTTTTCGCAGACTAATTCAATTAATTTGTCTGAGTCTTCAATTAATTTTTCATGCAATAACATTGCTGCTCCGTGCCCTACTAATGTTTCTCCTTCCATTTCTCCAAATCTTAGTCCGCCTTCTTTTTCTTTTCCTTCTGTTGGCTGTCTTGTAAGAATTTGCACTGGCCCCCTGCTTCTTGACTGCATTTTATGTGCAACCATGTGGAATAATCTTCTGTATGAAACAACTCCTGTAAAAATCTGGCCTTCAAGTTTTTTTCCTGTTAAGCCGTCATAAAACGCTTCTTTTCCGTCTGCTCTGAATCCTGATTCTTCAAGCATTTTTCCTATTTCTTTCTGTGAAACTGAACTGAATGGAGTTCCGTCTATTTCTTCTCCTTTTAGTGAGGCTGCTTTTCCTCCAAGCATTTCAAGCAAATGCCCTATAGTCATTCTTGATGGAATTGAATGCGGGTTTAGAATTAAATCTGGTTTAATTCCTTCTTGAGTGAAGGGCATGTCTTCTTCTGGCACAATTGCTCCTATTACTCCTTTTTGTCCGTGTTTTGATGAAAATTTGTCTCCTACTTCAGGAACCATATTGCTTCTGATTTTAATTTTTACTAATTTGTTTCCTTCTCCGTCTTCTGCAATAAATACTTTATCTACATAGCCTGGTTTTCCTTTTCTTACTGTCATTGAACTTTCTCTTCTTTTTTCTTGTACTACCCCGAATTCTGATACTTCTTCCAGAAATCTTGGAGGAGAAGTTCTTCCGACTATTACATCTTTTTCTGAAACAAATTCTTCTAATTCAACTAAGCCGTCTTCGCCTAATTTTTTATAGAATTCTTCTCCTAAATAACCTACAGTTTCTTCTTTTGGAATTTCAAATTTGTCAATTTGTCCGCCTGGATATCTTGTTTCAGCAGTTTCATAAGTTCTGAAGTAAGCGCTTCTTCCAAGCCCTCTGTCTACTGCTCCTTTATTAATTATGACAGCATCTAAAATATTGAATCCATAATAAGGCATTATTGCTACAACAAAATTTTGTACTTGAGGTCTTTTTTCTAACTGCATTAAATCGCTTGTTTTTGTTTTAACTATTGCTTTTTGAGGGTAATGCAGTAAATGCCCTTCTGTGTCAGTTCTTAAATTGTGGTTGCTTCCTGATATTCCTAAAGCTTGCTTGAACATTTTTGCTCCATGTAAAGCCTTTCCTGCCATATTGTTTTCTAGATAAGGAATCAGAGAACTCACAACTGAAAGAATTCCAACCGGATCAATTTCCATGTGGGTGTGCTTGTTTGTTATTTCTTCTTCTTCAGTTGCAATTAATGCGTTTTCTTCTTCTTCTGCATCAAGGTATTCTATTGCTCCTTCTTTAACTAAATCATTCCATTGAATTTTTCCTTCTTTTATTTGCTTTAATTGTTCTTCTTTTAATTTGAGTTTTCCGTTTTCAATTACTAATAAAGGTCTTTGAACTCTTCCTGCATCAGTATTAATATAAACTTCTTTTGTGTCTTCGTGGAATGCAATATTCACTTGGTGTTCTATTTTTCCTTTTCTTCTGTGTCCAATTAATTCTTTGGTTAACTGTTGCGGATCTTTGTGAAATCCAATCAGTCTTCCGTTAATATATACTTTTCCCTGTGAAACCATTTTTTCTCACAACTTTTTCAGTTTAACTCCCATTTCGTCAAGTAATTTTTCAACAGGTTCTTCTGCTGAATCAACTGTAACCTCTGATAATAAACTTAAATTTTTTACTAGTCCGCACTGTGGCCCGTCAGGGGTTTCAATTGGATCCAGTCTTCCCCAATGAGTTCCGTGAACGTCTCTTGCTTCATATAATTCTCTGTTTTTGTCTAATGGACTCTTTACTTTTCTTAAGTCTGTTAATGGAGCCAGAAAATTTACTCTTTCCATGAATTTGCTTACTCCTGTTGCTCTTCCAATCCAGTTTCCTGTGCTCATCGCAAACCTGATTCTTTCGCTTATTGCTCCGGGTCTTACAACAGTTGAAATATTTAGTTTTCTTCTTCTGGTGACTGTTCTGTCAACCTGAAATTTTAAGTCTTTAATAAAATATTTGAATGAATATCTAAACAAGTGCTCCATTAATTTTCCGCTTAATTCAAGTCTTTTATTTTTATAATGGTCTTTGTCGTCTTCTTTTCTTATTCCATAACTTAATTCTATTGATTTTGTTGCCATCATTGTTAAATAGTATGCTTTTGCCAGCCGGTCTTCTGCTCTTTGTCCAATATGAGGAAGCAGAAATGCATCAATTACTTCTTTTGCTCTTCTTAACCTGTATTCAATTACTTGTCCTGGTGCAACATATTTTCCGATTTTGTCTAATGCGTCATTTTGTTTTTTTAAGTCATCTAATTCAAGGTTTAAAAGCACGTCATTAATTATTTCTTTTTCTTCAGGAAATGCTCCAATAATGTCTTTTTCATTTGTCAAACCTAAGGCTTTAAGCAGTACAAATAATTTTAGTTTCCTTGGAGAAGAAGGAAAGGTAACTGAAAGCACTCCATCAATGTTTCTTGTAATTCTTACTCTTCCTTTAAATGCTCCTTTTGTTGAAATAACTTCTGCTATTGATTTGTCTTCTGTTTTTGAAATTAAGACTCTGTCTGAAGCCAAAACTTCTTGTGTCATTAATGCTTTTTCCGAACCATTAATTACAAAATAGGCTCCATAATCCATGGAGTCTTCTCCCATTTCAATTAATTCTTCTTCATTTAATCCTTCAAGCCAGCACCTGTTTGATTTAAGCATTATTGGCATTTCCCCTATGTAAGCTCTTTTTTCGTCTTGTTCTACATCTCTTCTTAATAATTTCATTGTCAAAAAAACAGGGCCTGAATACGTTCTATTTCTTGTTCTTGCTTCCATTGGAAAAAAATTTGCTCTTGGGCTTCCGTCTGCTTCAATTATTCTTGGCTTTAATATTTCAATGTTTTCTAATTCAATTTTTACTTCTTCTATTTTTGGAATAATTTCTTTGTTTTCTTCAACAATTTCATCTAATTTTGTGTCAATAAATTGATTATATGAATCGATTTCTTGCTGGGCAATATTTTTGCTTAAAAAATAGTTTTTAATCAGAGGCCATCCTTTCATCTGACCACCACTCTATAATAAATAGATTTTCCTGCTGTAGGAGTTTCTCTTATAATTCTGATTAAATCCCCTTTCTTTGCTCCAAGTTCTTCTATTACAGGATCGCTTAATGAAATCAAAGGAAATCTTTCTTTTTTTCCGCCTGCTTTAACTATAATTTTTTCTGCTTCTTCTTCAGCTACAATTTCGTGTATTGGAACTAAAAAGTGATTCATTATAGAACGCAATTTTTTTACCAACAAATCAACTCCGGAGAGAAACTTTTTTTTTGACTGGAGGGACCTTGCCAGACAAATTATTTCAAACTTAAATCGCTGTAAACATAAATAAATAATTAATAACTTAGAAGTTAGCATCAGAAAACATTTTAAACCATTATGTTTAATTTGAATTTTAAGTCTTTTTTTCTTTCCAATAATCTTTTTATTTTCTATTTTTCTTTTTTTATATAATGGTTTCAGAAAAACATTTTCCTCTGCTTCTTTTGATTGCAAAAAAAGCAGGTTTGAATGATTCTCTTAAAGCTTCCACTTCTCAGCTTGCTTTTGAATTAAATATTTCTCAGCAGTCGGTTTCAAGAAAATTAAGTTTTCTTGCACAAAAAAAACTAATTGAAAGAAAAGTTTTTGCTGATGGAAACATAATTCATTTAACAGAAAAAGGAAAAAAACTTTTGTTTAAAAGAAAACAGGAATTAGATAAAATTTTTTCTTCAAAAAAAAAGAAGACAATCAAAGGAAAAGTTCTTTCAGGTTTAGGTGAAGGAAAATATTACGTGAATGTTTCAGGCTACCAAAAGCAATTCAAGGAAAAACTAGGAAAAAAAATTTTTCCCGGAACATTAAACCTTAAAGTGAATGAATCTGAATTAAATGCTTTTCTTTCTTCAAAACAAAAAATTGCAGTTGAGGGCTTTTCAGACAGCAGGAGATCTTTTGGTCCTGCTTTATTGTTTAAAGCAAAATTAAATTCTGTTGAAGGCGCAGTAATTGTTCCTGAAAGAACAAACCATCCTTCGAATGTCATTGAATTTATTTCTCCTTTTTTTCTCAGAAATAAATTGAACCTCAAAGACAATTCTGTTGTTCAGTTGTCTTGATTTTTTTTTGGTTTTTTAAGAAAAGAAAACAATCCTTTTTTTTCTGTTTTTTTGTTTTCTGTTTTTTTTCCCATAAAACTTATTTTTCCCAGCTCTCGTTCAGTGTCTTCAACCAGCGTGTTTACTTTTTCTGTTAATCCATCTTTTTTTATTTTTTCTTCGTCTTTTGTAAGCAGTCTGATGGCTTTTTCTATTTCATTGTCTCTTTTTTGGCTGAATTTACTGCCTGCTGTTTCTTCTTTTTTATTTTCAATTAGTTCGTCATTTTTTTCTTTCACTTGTTTTTCCGGTTCTTTTTTTTTTCTTTTTTTTTCTTCAGATTTTTTGCCGAGTAAATCCATGGCATTGTCTATTTCCTTTCCTCTTTCTTTTTCTTTTGTCTTGTCTTCTTTCATTTTTTTTTCCTTCAAATTTTAATGTATTCCTTTAATTCCATTTTTTTGTTGAAAATAATGTTGTATTTTCTTGTTTTAATTATTGCTTCTGCTTCATATCCTTTTTCATTTTTTTCTATTGAAAGAATTTCCACTTCATTTGTTCCCAGTCCATTCACTAAAACCTGTTTCATTCTTTCTTTTATTTCTTCAGGGGATTTCTTAAACCATTCTTCTGCTTTTCTGGATTTCCATGCAACAATTATTACTATCAGAAGAATGATTACAATAAAGCTGACTGCAACCAAAACAAAAGGAAATTCAGAAGGTTTTTCTTTTTGAAAATCAATCTGAATAAAGTTTCCGTCCATTTCATTTATTTCATTAAAATTTATGAAGCTGTTTTTTATTTCAAATCCTTTTGGTTTTACTTCAACTATTTCTCCTTCAACTTTTATTTGCAAATTTTCTTTGTTTATTTCTGATGCAATGAATTCTTTTGTTTCTGGCCTCATTTTTAAAATAAAGTATTCTTCATTTAAGTCTCCTAAAATAAATCCTTCTTTTGGCATTAGTTCGCTGGCTCTTTCTACAGTCTGCCTTGAAACCCAAAAACTTACCTGCATTTTTTTCTGTTCTTTATCCAGATTGCATTCAAATGAATTTTTGATTTCTTCAAATAAATCGATTTTTGTTTTGATTATTTTTCTTTTTTCTTCATCAGGAACATTAATGTTTGCTTCCAGCCCTGCAAGGTATGATTCGATATTTTTCTTTATCTGTGTTTTGCAGTCTTCTGTTGCTTCTGCTTTTTCTGTTAATTTTCCCTTGTAATTTATTTCCACTAAAACTTTTTCTTTTTGTATTTCTATTTTAGTGGTTTTTTCTGCGTCTTCAAAATAGTTCAGGCACCCGCTGAACAATACAAGCAGAACACCAATATAAATTATTTTTTTCATTTACTAAAAAATAGTTTTATGAACTTAATAAACATGTCTTTTTTTGTGATTAAACTTATACTTTCAGGAACATTCCCAGTGAAACACAGTAAAGAAATGCCAGAGTTATTCCTTCAGCTGAATAAAGATAATCTCCAAAAATTCTTATGCCAAAAAGATTCAATGTAAATATAATTATAAAAAAAACAAAGAAAATTTTCATTCCGTTTCCTGTTCCTTTCAGCATATTAAATCACAAAAAAATTATAGTAAAACAATGTTGCCAGAAAGTGTATTGCCATTATCGGTGCAACTCTTCCTTTAAGCGAAGGCACTGTTTCAGTAAAAGTAATTAAAATTATTCTTCCTACATAAAGCAAAAAGAAAAATCCCCCTACAAGAAAAACAACGCCTATTTCCGGAAAAAAAGTAATATTAAGCCAGATATAAAATGTAATTACAAAAAAGCTTTTCCAGCTCCATTGCATGTCGTGATTTACATATGTTGCCAGCACAAAAACAAACAGCCATAAAAGATTGTTCATAATTAATTCTACAAACCACTGCACGTTGAATGAAAGTAAGTTTCCGATAAATTCAAATGGAAGCATTTTTGTATTCACTTTTTTTTTGGCTGTTTCAGTAAAAATAAACCAACAAAACTCTTAAATACTCATTTTTTCACTGAAATAAGTTAAAAATAAATTTTTTTTAAACAAATGAAATGATTATGTAGAATATTCCCAGTGTTATGCAAAAATAACTGAAATTAATTTTTTTTGCGAATTCTATCAAATACTTTATTGAAAAAAATCCGGCTATAAACGCAATAAAAACTGAAACCAGCAGGTTTATTTCAAATTTTATTCCTTCCATTAACCCAAAACCTATTTCTGCAATAAACACTGACGGAACCGAAAGAAGAAAACTTAATTTGAATGCTTTTTCTGGAGAAAATCCTTCAAACAACAACACACTTGTAGTTATTCCACTCCTGCTTATTCCCGGAAGCACTGAAAAACCCTGCCCTAGCCCCAAAAAAAATGCATTTTTTGTATTTTCTTCGATTTTTTTTTCTTTTTTCTTTTTCCATTGAAGCAAGCCGGTAACCAAAAGCATTAATCCAATTAATAAAGTCAAGTATATTGAATTAACTGCAAATTCTTTCATCAACAAGTAAACAGGAACCGCAGTTATTGCAGTTGAAAGCACTGCAGTAACTAAAAACTGAAGCAGGCTCTTGTTTTTTAATTCAATTATTTCTTTCAGTTCTTTTCTGAAATAAATTAATGCAGAAAGCATTGTTCCTGCATGCAATACTATTGAATAACTGAAAGCTTTTTCTGCAGGAATTCCAAAAAATTTTATTCCTGCAATAATCACGTTTCCCTGTGAACTGATTGGAAGCCATTCAGTTATTCCCTGCATTAAACCCAAAAATACTGCCTGAACTAAATCCATTTTTTATCATTAATTAATTGTTTTTTTCTGCTTTAATTCTTTCGGTATCCACCATTCCAGTTTGTATACAGTTAATGCAAGAATTGTTCCAATGATTGAAGCAATCAATAAAGAAAACCAGATTCCTTTTAATCCATAAATGTCTTTCAAGAAAAACGCTAAAAACACAATCGTCAGCCAGTAATTTCCTGTCATTATCATTGCAAGAAAAGTTTTTCCTGCTCCCTGAAAACCTCCTGAAATTCCCAGCAAAAGCCCTCTGAATGGATAAGAAAAAGCAACAAGTGTAAGGTAAAGCACTCCGATTGAAATCACTTCTTCGTTGGAGGAAAACAATTCAAAGAACGGACGCGGAATCAAAATAAAAATTACTGCAACAAAAGCCATAATAAAAACAGAAATCATTGCAGAATAATTGATTGTTTTTCTTGCTCTTTCCAGTTTTCCTGCCCCTATATTCTGTCCTACTACTGCAATAGTTGCATTAATTAATCCCAGCACAGGAAGAATTGCAAGTGAATCAAGCCTTGTTCCTACTCCATATGCAGCAAGTGCATTAACTCCAAACAAACCCACAAAACTCATTAAAATAGTCAGTCCAAGAGAAATAGTCAACTGCCCTGCAGAAGCCGGCGCACCAATAAAAAAAATGTCTTTCATTATTTTCAGTCTGAATACAAAATCCTTTAAATTAATTTTAATCAGTCCTTTTCTTCTTAAAATATAAGCGATATTTAGTCCTGCTCCAATTCCTCTTGCAATAACAGTTGCTAATGCTGCTCCAAAAATTCCTAATGCAGGAAAACCAAATAACCCAAAAATAAGCAATGCATCCAGAATAATATTCAATATAACACTTATTGCCATATGAATCATTGGAGTCTTTGAATTTCCTTCTGCCTGAATTATTCCCTGAGAAATAAACCCCAAAAACAAAAAAATGAATCCAACAAAAATTGTATTGGAATAAACTAAAGTCAGTTCAAGTATTTCCGGAGTCGCCCCCATAAAAACAAAAACATGTTCTCCAAAAAGTATTCCTAAAACAGCAATAATTATTCCTGACGCCAAAGAAAGAAGCAGGGAATGTTCTGCAATATTATCTGCTTTTCTTAAATTTTTTGCTCCGATTGCCTGTGCAACCAAAGTAGTTGAACCAATTCCCAGTCCTGACGCCAAAGCAATAAAAATAAAGACAACAGGAAAAGTTATTGCCACTGCAGCCAAAGCATCTGCTCCAAGGCTTCCAATAAAAATAGTGTCAATTATGTTGAATGCAGTCTGCATAAACATTCCGAACATTATCGGCAAAGCAAGAACAATAAGTGTTTTCAGAATATTTCCCTGTGTTAAATCCTTGTTTTGAACCATAAAAAAATCCTGCAAAAACCTAAAAAAAACAAAAGAAGTTATTAGGAATGCCTAATAGGTTTTTTTCTGCATTAAATTCAAGCAACAATTCTTTTTTATTTCTTTTCATCTTTTTCTTTAATGATTTTATGAAGGATTACGTTAATTGGAAAATTGGCGGAGAAGCAGGATATGGAATTCTTTCAGTAGGAGTAATGTTTGGAAAATTCTGCACAAGAAACGGTCTGCATGCTTTTTATTCAAGCGAGTTTCCTTCTCTTGTAAGAGGAGGCCATAATACAGTCCAGTTAATGGTTAAAAGCAATCCTGTTTTGTCTCAGCATTTTGAAATAAATCTTTTAATTGCATTAAACGAAGAAACCGTTGAAAAACATCTTCATGAATTAAGCTCTGATGCAGGAATAATTTTTGATTCAAAAGACGTTAACATAAAAAAATTTAAAACAAAAAAATCTCATCTGCTTATTGATATTCCTTTAACTGAAATCGCAGTAAAGCACGGAAAAAAAATAATGCGGAACACTGTTGCTTTAGGTGCTTCAATTTCTTTGCTTGGAATGCAATTTAATGAATTTGAAGGCCTTATCAAAGAAACATTTACAGGAAAAAAAGATGCTTTGGCTCCAATTAATATTGCTGCAGCAAAAGAAGGATTTAATTTCATTAAAAACAGAAGCATTAAATTTAATTACAAACTAAAAAAACAAAAACAAAAAAATAATATTTTTATTAATGGAAATGATGCATTCTGCCTTGGAGCAGTTAAATCAGGCTTAAAGTTTGTTGCAGAATACCCTATGACTCCTTCTTCTTCTATTCTTTCTTTTATGGCTGCACACGAACTGCAGTATGATATTGTAGTAAAGCAGACTGAAGACGAAATTTCTGCAATTAACATGATTATCGGAGGAGCTTTTGCTGGTGCAAGAAGTTTAACTGCAACTTCAGGAGGAGGTTTTTCTTTAATGGTTGAAGGTCTTGGCTTGGCAGGAATGACTGAAACTCCTGTTGTAATTCTTGAATCACAACGACCAGGTCCTTCTACAGGGCTTCCTACAATGACTGAACAAGGAGACTTAACTTTTGTTTTGCATGCTTCTCAAGGCGAGTTCCCCAGATTAATTATTGCTCCCGGCGACCCTGAAGAAGCATTCCAAACAGGATTAAATTCATTTAATTATGCAGAAAAATACCAGTTGCCGGTAATTGTTTTATTGGACAAATATATTTCTGAAGGAAACACTACAACAAAAGTTTTTGATTACAAAAACTTTAAAATAAACCGCGGAAAACTTTTGAATAAAGCACCAAAAAATTATTTAAGATATAAATTTACTTCTGATGGAATTTCTCCAAGAGTTCTTCCTGGAACTCATGGAACAGTTTACAAAGCAAACGGCGACGAACACAACGAAAAAGGAGTTTCTTGGGAAAGTGAAGAAAACAGAATTAAAATGATGGATAAAAGAATGAAAAAATTGAATGAATTAAAAAAAGAACTGCCTGAACCAAAATTGTATGGAGATAAGAAAGCTGAAATAACTTTGATTGCATGGGGTTCAACTAAAGGCATAATTCTTGAAGCGCTGGAGGAATTAAAGAAACAAAAAATTAAAGCAAACTTTTTGCATTTTACTTATATTTATCCTTTCAAAGAAAAAACTTTGTTAAAGCTCTTAAAAAAATCAAAAAAAGTTTTGCTGGTTGAAAACAATAAAACCGCTCAATTAGGAAAAATTATTGCACAGGAAACAGGCATTCAAATCAAAAACAAGTTATTGAAATACACTGGAAGACAATTTTATCCTCAGGAAATAATTAAAGGAGTGAGGTCTTTGAAATGACTAAAGTTGAAGATTTTCATACAAAAGAAAACCCTACATGGTGTCCTGGATGCGGAAACTTTTTGATTTTAACGTCATTAAAGAATGCTGCAGCTAAAATGAATTTGCATCCAAGCGAAATCGCAGTAGTTTCAGGAATAGGGTGTTCTGCAGGCCTGCCTCACTGGATTGAAACCTATGGTTTTCATTCAATTCATGGAAGAGCTCTGCCTGTTGCAACAGGAATTCAGTTAGTTAACCATTCATTAAATGTAATTGTTGTTTCAGGAGACGGAGACGGTTATGGAATCGGCTTAAATCATTTAATTCATGCAATGAGAAGAAACCTTGACATTACTTATATTGGCCACAACAATAAAATTTATGGTTTAACTTTAGGTCAGGTTTCTCCTACTTCAAATAAAGGAACAAAAACTGTTTCTACTCCCCACGGAGCAATTGAACTCGCAGTTAATCCAATTTCTTTGGGTTTGGCTTCAGGTGCAACTTTTGTTGCCAGAGCATTTGCAGGAAACACTAAACAGTTAACTGATTTAATTATTCAGGGAAACAAACACAAAGGTTTTGCTTTAATTGATGTTTTTCAGCCGTGCGTTACATGGAATAAAATCAATACATTTGATTTCTATAAAGAAAGAGTTTATGATTTGCAGAAAGAAAACCATAATGTTTCTGATTTTGCTTCTGCCTGTGTTAAAGCCCGTGAATGGGGTGATAGAATTCCCACTGGCTTGTTTTATAAAACAAAAAGAGAAACTTATGCTGATGACCTTCCACAACTAAAAGAAAAACCTTTAGTTAAGCATTCAATTCAAAACAACATTAAGCCTTTATTTGACGCCTACAAATAATTTTTATTTTTTTTTTAGTTTACTTTTTAATTTAAATTACTTTAATTAATTCAAACACATATAAAATGATTCCAACTAATACTCCTGCTCCAATCATTTCTATTCCTCTTTGAATGCTTTTTTCTTTTGCAATTTTTCCTACAAAATAACCTAAACCAAATAATGAAATTACAATTAATGCAATTGAAGAAAAATATGCAGTCATTTTGTTAATTAAATTGAATTGAGCAAGAAAAAAAGGAATAATTAAAATGAATGAAACAACACTGGAGCTTAATCCGTTTGCTAACCCCATCATTAAACTCATTTCCTTGTATTTTGATTCAATTTGAGTTTGATTTAGGTTTCTTAATAAATGTTTTTCCAGTGATTTCAGGTTTCTTTTTCTTTCTGCTTTTTCTGCTGAATAACCTCCCCAGATTCCTGATACTCCTGTTGCAATTATTACTCCTATTGCTGAAATAATTACAAGCCCTGGATCCAACGCTCCAGCAACAAGCATTGCAATAACTATTCCTAAAATAGTGAGAACTCCGTCAAAAGAATTCATTATAAGGTATCTTCGGATTATTTCGTTTTTTTTAATTAATTCAAGGAAAAGCATTCAATAAACCTTTTTTTTTATTTGGTTACTTCTTTTGTGCTTACTTGCGGGACATCAATTACTTTTCTTCTTCCTACAATCACTTTATCTATTGAATGAATTACTGCTCCATATTCATCAACTATTTTGTGGACTTCTTCAAAATCAATGTTTTCTCCTTCTAAAGTAGCTTTAATTGATTCAGTTTTTTCGTCTATTGCATACACTGCAATGTTTGCGTTTTGAACTGATTTTATTTCGCATAAAACCTGTGCAAATTCAACTATGTCTGGTTTATGGGGTTTAAGAATATCAATTTCAATTACTTTTACTTTTTGTTTTTTTCCGATTTTTTCTGCCATACTTAGATAAAGGTGTTCCTATTAAAAAAACTTTTCTTTTTTGATTTTAATTTAATGAAAGAACTAAAAATTGATTTAATTCATCTGCCTTCTTATGGAACCGGACAAACAGTTTACTCTGAAATTCTTGTGCAAAAACTAAAAGAATCAAACGAATTGGATTTAAATGAAATAACTCCAAACAAAAGCTTTTTATTTAATTTTTTTAACTGCTTTGACCACAATCTTGCAATGAAATTTCTTCCGTTTATTTTATTAAATAAAATCAGAAAAAATGCAGTTGTTCACATTACAAACCAAGAATTATTTTTTTTGATTCCAAAAATTTTAAATCCTTTAATTTTAACTTTGCATGACTTCAGCCATTTTACTTACTACAAAAACTGGAGTCAAAAAAACGTTTTTCTTTTAAACAAAACACAAAAAATTTTATGTGACTCTAATTCAACTAAAAAAGAACTGCTTTTTCATTTTCCTTTTTTTAAACAAAAAGCAGTTGTAATTTATCCTGGAAAAAAAGACTTCAAGAAATCAAATCAGAATATCAAAAAAAAGTATTCAATTCCGGAAAATTCAAGAATTATTTTGTTTGCTGGAAGCGATGACTCCAAAAAAAATTTTTTCACTTTATTGAAAGCTTTTTCAAAACTAAAACAACAGAATTTACTGCTGGTAAAAATCGGCTCAAAATACACTTTTTCAAGAGAAAATAAAAGAACTGAATTTCATGAATTCATTAAAAAAAATTCTTTGCAAAAAAAAGTTTTGTTTTTGAATTTCATTCCTGAACAGGATTTAATTGATTTTTATTTTGCTTCAGAGTTATTTGTTCAGCCTTCTTTTCATGAAGGCTTTGGTTTTACTTTGCTGGAAGCCATGTCTTGTTCCTGTCCTGTTTTATGTTCTGACATTGCTGTTTTTCATGAAATTGCAGGAAATTCTGCTTTATTTTTTAATCCAAACCAATGCAAAGATTTAGAAAAAAAAATTGAATTAATTTTGTTTAATTCAAAACTAAAAAAAGACTTGATTTTCAAAGGCTTTGAAAACATTAATCGATTTAATTGGAATAAAACTGCAGAACAAATAATTAAAGTTTATACTGCAGTAATTAAATAAGGTTTTTTTTTATGAAAAAAATAAAGAGTTTTTTTTATGGGATTTTATGCAGATTTGGTTATAAACAACCTCTGCCAGAATTTATTGCACAACACATTGAATTTATGGAATTATTTAATGAAATTAAATTTCGTGCTTTGCTTGGAATCGAAAGAGCTTTTTTTCTTTTTCAGTTTGCAGGCCACGCATCTAATTTTTTGCAGGGAGAAATCGCTGAAGTAGGAGTTTACAAAGGAGGCGGAGCAAAAATTATTGCTGAAGCCGTAAAAAATCCAAATAAAACCATTCATTTGTTTGATACTTTTTCCGGTCACCCGAAAACAAATAAAAAAGAAGACTCTGAATACCAGAAAAAAGGGCTTTACAAGGATACAAGTCTTGAAGAAGTAAAAAATTTTTTAAGTGAATTCAATAAAATTAAATTTTATAAAGGAGTTTTTCCTGAAACCACCAAGCCTGTTTTACAAAAAAAATTTTGTTTTGTTCATATTGATACTGATTTGTATGAAAGCACTAAAGCTTCAATTGAATTTTTTTATTTTCGAATGGTTTCAGGAGGAATAATTATTGTGGATGATTACGGCAACCCTGACGCCAAAGGAGTAAAAAAATCAGTGGACGAATTCTTCAGAGATAAAAAAGAATTTCCTATTCTTTGCACTCAGCACCAATGCATTATAATCAAATTATAAAAAAACTGATTATTTCTTTTTTTCCATTACTTCTTTGACTGCTTTTATGATATCTTTATCTGTGCACCCAAACTTTTCCAGAAGTTCTTCGGGTTCCCCTGATTCTCCGAACCTGTCTTTTATTCCAACGAACTTAATTGGAACAGGAAATTCTTCGCTTAAAAGTTCTGCTACTGCAGACCCCATTCCTCCATGCACTTGGTGTTCTTCTGCTGTAACAATTGCTTTAGTTTTTTTGGCTGCTTCAATTATTGTTTTTTTATCCAATGGCTTGATTGTATGATTGTTGATTACCATTGCATTAATTCCTTGTTTTTCTAATTCTTCTGCTGCATGCAGTGCATAATACACTTGCATTCCGCAGGCAATAATGCAGACATCTTTTCCTTCTTTGAATACTTCTGCTTTTCCTATTTCAAATGGAGTTCTTTCTGTTGTAATAATTGGAACTTTTTCTCTTCCAAACCTTAAATAAACTGGCCCTTTAATTAATCCTGCTTGAACAGTTGCTTTTTCTCCTTCAACTGCATCGCATGGCGCTAAAACAATTAAATTTGGAATGCATCTTGTTATTGCAATATCTTCTAATGCTTGATGGGTTGCTCCGTCAGGTCCAACAGAAATTCCTGCATGAGCTCCTTCAACTTTAACGTTTGTTTCAGCATAACAAACGCTTACTCTTAATTGATCCCAGTTTCTGCCTGGATTAAAAACTGCATAAGAACTTACAAAAGGAATTTTTCCTTCTTTTGCCATTCCTGCTGCAATACTCATCATGTTTTGTTCTGCTACTCCTACTTCAATAAATCTTTCAGGAAACCTTTTTTGAAACCAGCCCATTCTGGTTGAATCACTTAAATCACAGCATAAAGCAACAACATTCTCGTTTTTTTCTCCTAATTCAACTAAACCGTGTCCGTAGCCGTCTCTTGAAGGAACCCATTTTGCTTCTTTAAAGTTTTCTATTAAATGCATTTCAGGATTAACTGTCATTTTTAATCTTCTCCTTGTTTGATTTTTTCTTCTAATTCATTTAATTCTTTTAATGCTTTTTCTTTTTCTTCTTTATTTGGAGGTTTTCCGTGCCATTCATGTTTTCTTTCCATAAAAGAAACTCCTTTTCCAGGCACAGTGTTTGCAATAATCACAATAGGTTTTCCTGTCAAAGTTTTTGCTTTTTCAAATCCATCTAATAATTCTTGAACATTGTTTCCGTTTAATTCAATTACATGAAAATTGAATGACTCAAATTTTTTGTTTAATGGATTCAAAGGCATTACATTTTCAGTGTTTCCGTCAATTTGAATAAAATTTCTGTCAATTACTACAATTAAGTTGTCTAATTTGTTTTTTCCGGCAAACATGAATGCTTCCCATGGCTGTCCTTCGTTTATTTCTCCATCTCCCATTAAACAAATTACTTTCCAGTTTTTTTTATCCATTTTTCCGGTTAATGCAATTCCTGCCGAAATTGAGATTCCCTGCCCTAAAGGCCCTGAAGTTGTTTCTAATCCAGGTAAATCCAAGTGATTTGGATGGCCCTGCAGTCTTGTGCCTAATTTCCTTAAAGTTTTTAGTTCTTCTTTTGGAAAATATCCTGTTTCAGCCATTGCAGCATATCTTACTGGAACAACATGTCCATGAGATAAAATTAGTCTGTCTCTTTCTTTCCATTCAGGGTCTTTTGGATTATGTTTTAATACATTAAAATATAATACTGCAAAGATGTCTGCCATTCCTAAAGGTCCAGCAGAATGCCCTGATTTTGCTTCTTCAAGCATTTCAATTATGTCTTTTCTGATTGTGTTTGCTTTTAATTTTAATTCTTTTATTTCAGTTATTTTTTCCATTTTTTTTTCACTTAAAAAATTAGGTATTGGGTTTCAGCTACAAAAACTGAAATGCCAGAAAATGTTTTTAAATCTATCCAAAATTCATAAAAATTATGAATTTTGCATTGCCTTGTTTAAGTATTCTTCTGCGTCTTGTTTTGTCCATCCTGTTGTGTTTGTTTCTTTGTATTCTTCTGGCATTTCGCATGGTGCTGGTCCTTCATTAAAAATGTAGTTTATTAAGTATACGAGGTCTGCAATATTTACTTTTTGGTTTTGGTTTGGGTCTGCACAAACTGTTATTGGATTGCATTTTGGTGCTGGTCCTTCATTAAAAATGTAATTAATTAAATAGCTGACATCTATTATGTTTACTTTTTTGTCATTGTTTGGGTCACCACATAAAAATGGTTTTGTGTAAGCTCCAGTGTGTTGTGGATTGTTTCTGTACATTTGCCAGTCACTTGAAAATTCAGTGTAGTTAGCATCAAATTCCCAAACATAAATATATTCATCTGTTGCTAATACAATGTCTATTTTTCTATCATTATCAATATCATCAAAAATTGGAGTAATATACATAGTATAATCCCAGGGGTACCAGTCTTGTATTTTGTAAGAATCAATAATTTTTGGCCAGTTTATTATATAAGAACCATTTTTATGAATTCCATAAAATTTTTTGTCTTTTAGCCCGTAAATGTTTACATTAAATATTTCTTTTTGGTTGTCGTTGTCTATGTCGCCTGTTACTGGTTCATTATAATAAAAGCTTGCAGGCAAGTGGTATTCTTCAATTATTTTTCCCATATAATCAAAGATGTAATTGTTATAGGTTGAAACAAACACTTCCAAAAACCCGTCATTGTCTAAATCAAATGGAATTAATGAAAAAATATATGCGCTTGAGTTAATTATTGCTGGCCAGCCATTAATTTCATTTCCTGCGGAATTTATTGCATGTATTTTTGTTGTCCATTTTTGATAATTGGCATCACTCTGGTTTTTATCAGCATACAATATTTCCATAGTGTTATCTTTATCTAGGTCAGCTAAAGCAAATGTTCCATTATTCTCTTCTTCTTTTATAATTGGCCATCCATTTAATTCATTTCCATCAGAATTAAATAAATGAAGTTCTCTTCTATCTAATGAATAATTGTTTCCATAAAGGAATATTTCTTTGTGTCCATCTCCAGTTATATCTCCTACTGCAGGAGGAGACTGAAAGCCTATTGCAGGAATCGTTGCAATCCATTTCAAGCTTCCATCATGATTAAAAACATAAATTTTGTCTTTGGTTCCGCAACTATTGTTTCCGCATAGAGGAAAAGCTAAAATAATTATTTCTTTTAGTCCATCATTGTCTAAATCTGTAATTATTGGAACAGATTCTGGATTGAAATGATAATTTGCTATCCAATTTTGCCATAAAACAGTTCCTTCAGAAGAAACACATGCTAATTCATTATATGAATTAAAAATTATTTCTTTTGTCTCGTCATTGTCTAAGTCGTCAACAGAAGGAACAGTTTTTATCCTAAGCGAAAATTTGTTTAATTCAGATTCTTCTTTGTTTGATAAAGGCCATCCTTCAATGTCTTCTCCATAAATATTTAATGCATGAGTTAGCAAGCTCCAATTTTCTTTTTCAATTTCCTGAAAAATTATTTCTTTTTTTTCATCTCCGGTTATGTCTGCTACCAAAACAGGATGTACATTAATCATTCCAAACTCCATTTTTTTTGGCCACCCTTGTTTGTAATCAGGATCCACAATTATTGTTTCTTTTTCTTCATTAACTAAACCATCTTTGTGAAAAACTTTTAATTTTAAAGTATAAGTGTAATTATAGTCATTCATTCCAGAAGTGTCAAGCGTTCCTAACAAAGAATCAATTACAGGGCTTTGCCCATTATTTTCTAGATTTATTCCTGTAGTAAACCATTCATTTGGTTCTTCTCCTATTCCCCATTCAATAATGTAATTGGAAAAATGGCTTCCTATAGCAGAACCATTTATTTGAACTGTTTCCTCTAGCTTAAAAAATCTTTTAGATAAATTAATATCAGCGTTATCTAAAAATAAAACTGTTTTGTAGTTTGTTTGCAATATATTCCCATCATCAACTGTTAGTTTTAATACATATAATCCATCTTTATTTCTTGTTGAATCAATTTGACCTAAAACACTGTCATCAATTTCAATTAATCCTTCATCATTAAGTTCAATTCCTTCTGTTTTCCATTCAATTGGATTAAGGCCTCCTCCAATTGAAATTACATAATTATCAAAGGTTGAAAAGGGAAGTTCGCCTTTTTTTGCTGTCCCATTAATTGAATTAGTTTCTCTTAATGTTCCGTAATCTTCAAGATTCATATGAGAAACTGGAAGTTCGTTTGGTTTATTTGGCTTTAATGTTGGGTCGCCAAGTAATTCCATTCCATAATGCCATGTCATGTTGTTTATTCCTATTTCATTGAACCAGAACTTAAATGCTTCCCCTAATGTTTGTCTTTCTCCTAATGGGCCATAAAAATAGTTGAAATCAAGCATGCTCCCTGATTTAGTTGAGCTAATTACTCCAACACCATAAGTGTCTGCAAACAAATATCTTCCTGCTAGATAATTCTGTTCAGTAAACTTTGCTGCAGAACACGCAAATAAATTATAGAATAATGCATGCGGATCTATATTTTGAATATCTTCTGAGGAAACATCCCTATTTGACTCGCTTTCAAAAATATGGCCTCTTGGCCAAGAATGAACAAAAACTGAAATCCAGTCATAATTCCATAATAATCTTGTTTTGTAATCCAACTCATTTGTTCCATTTTTGTCTTTTACTTTTGTTGTGTATTTATATAATTCTTGCATATCTTGGTTCCATTCTTCTGCCCAATACTGCCAGTCATTATCAACATAAACTAAACTTCTGTTTGGAAGTTTCAAGTTTTGTGTTCTGTATAAATGGTTTTTGTAAAAATAATTTTTGTATAAATCAATTATGTTTCCTTCTAATGTTGTTGCATCAATTCTTCCAATCCAGATTTCTGCTTCAGTGTTTCCTGAATGTTCATCATATATTCCATCTGATTCAAAATCAGTCCATGTTCCATCCAAATCCATGTAAAATAAATCCAAAGGAAACTCTTCAAAGGATTGCATGTCTAAAAACCATGCTGTAGGAATATCTCCAACAAAAATTGCTCCTTGAAGTTCAGGCAAACCCTGCTCCAAGAAATTCTTTAAATCTTCTGGCGCGCCAAAAGTTCCAAAATATAATTCAACACTATACCCTTCATTTTGTAAATCAAAAACAAAAGTCTGAAGTTCTTGTTCTAATTCATAATAAACTCCTGCATCAACAACAACATAAATCAAATTACTTTTGTTTTTTTCTCCTGAATCAAATGCTTTTTGAATATTAAAAGGCTGAACTTTTCTATTTTTAGTATATTCCTCATAATTCATTGGTTTTGTTCCTTTTGGGCCAGCCCATCGTGTTTTTGCTATAAAGTCTTGTTCTTTTATGCTTGTATCTCCCTCCAAATATTTTTGATAGTTTTTTATTCTTGTTTGATGTTCTTCAACGGTTTCCCTAAATTCTTTTTGGATTAATGGATGATAAACTCTTTCTATTTCACTTAAAACAACTTTTTGTTTTTCACAAACATTTTCTTCGTCTGTTTGTTTGTCACAATCATTATCTAATCCATCGCATATTTCTGTTGAAGGAATGCACTCTGGTTCTATTGTTGTTGGTTCTGTTGTTTTTGTGTCTAATGATTTGATTGCTTTTCCTGTGTCAGTTTGAGTGCAACCAGAAAAAAACAAAATAAGTAAAATCAAGAAAAGTGCTGTTGATTTTTTGGGCATAACATTAATTCATGTTTTTGGATAATATAAAGTTTTGTTTTGTTTTTGTTTTTATTTCCATTTTATGTTGCATCCGCAGGAAGGCTCTTCTTTTACTGAAACCTTTTTTCCTTCAATTAACTGCTGTAATGCTTCTTCTAATTCTGCTGTGTTTCCTTCTTCGTGTTCATACATGTGAGTATCATCAAATCTTCCATGATAAACCAATTTATGGCTTGAATCAAACAAGAATGGGTCAGGAGTGCATTCTGCTCCAAATTTTTTTGCTGTTTCCTGTGTTGGATCACTTAAATACAAAAACTTGAATTTTCCTGTTTCAGCGTATTCTTTCATGTTTTCAAATGAATCTTCTTCAACTACTTCAGAGTTTGAATTAATGCCTATTACTTGCAGAAATTTTTCGTATTTTTCCTGCAGTTCATTTAAGTAATCAAATTTAGGTTTTACGTACGGGCAGTGGTTGCACATAAACACAATCAAAATACTTTTTCCTTCAAATTCTTTTAATGAATGCATTTTATTATCGGTTCCTTTTAATTCAAAGCCAGGGGCTTTGTCTCCTTTTTTTAACACATTGTATTTTGAGTAAGTTAAAACCATTTTCAATCACTCCTTTTATTCATTTTAATTATTTTTTGTGTTTTTTTTTATTATTTTTTAATTTAATTTCTTTTTTTTTTTTTTTTTTTTTTTTTTTTTTTTTTTTTTTTTTTTTTTTTTT
>CAZSOZ010000008.1:0-29023 GCA_964608675.1 uncultured archaeon
ACAAAAGAAGAAAAAGAACAAGAAAAAAAAAAAGAAAAAAAAACAAAAAAAAAAACAGAAAAACCAGAAGAAAAAAAAGAAACAAAAAAAGAAAACCAAGAAAAAAAAGGAAAAAAATCTAATTCTGATTCAAAGAAAAAAAAAGAAAAGAAAAAAAAAGGAAAAACAAAAAAAGAATCTGATTACAAAAAAAAAGATTTAACTGAAAAAGAAAAAAAGCTTTTAAAGCAGGCAGAAAACGATGAATTAGAAGAAGAACTTCCTAAAAAACCTGAAATAAAAAAGAAAATACTTGAAAACGCAATTAAAATGAGTGAAGACGAATTCGATGAATTTGATGCAGAAGAAATTGACGGAATAGAATATTATTCAGGCGACAAAAAATTTACTTTAAAAGACGAAAAAGCAAAAGAAACAAAAGAAACTGCTATTGGAACAGAATTAAGTTTCCTTGAAAACCAAGAAACCGGAAACGCTTTTATTGGAAGAAAAAAAAGTATTTTTGAAAAATACCAGGAAAAAGCAGGATTGTTTGTAGGAAGAGTAGATGAAGAAGAAATACAAGAAAAAAACATTTTGCTTGATTCTTTGAATCCTCATGTAGTTTTTGTATGTGGTGCAAGAGGTTCAGGAAAAAGTTATGTTTTAGGAGTTTTGGCAGAAGAACTTGCATTAAAGAATCAGGATGTAGGATTAATTGTAATTGATCCAATCGGAGTGTTCTGGTCAATGAGGTATCCAAACAAAGAAGTAAACGAAGTAACAAAATTAAGCGAATGGGATTTAATGCCTCAGGGACTTGACAACATTAAAGTGTTTATTCCTGAAGGAATTAAATCAGAAGTTCCAAAAACAACTTATGATGCAACTTTTTCAATTCAGCCTTCTTTACTGACATCAGAAGACTGGTGCCTGACTTTTGGAATGGAAAGATTTGGTCCAGGAGGACTCCTATTAAGCAAAGTATTAAAAAAATTAGAACATGGATTTAAGGCAGAAGGAAAATACATTAAAGCAAAAAAAGAAAATTATTCTTTAAACGACATTATTTTCTGCCTTGAAAAAGACGAAGAATTAAATTCAAGAGAAAGAGGATACAAACAAGATTCAATAAGAGCTTTAGTTTCAAGATTTGAAGCAGCAAAAAGCTGGGGTATTTTTTCAGAAAAAGGAACTCCATTAGGAGAATTAAGCAGAGAAAACCAGCTAACTATTCTGGATACAAGTTTTTTAGAAGACGATGTCACAGCGTTAGTTATAGGAATAATTGCAAGAAGAATTCTTTCAGCAAGAAAAATTTCAACAAGAAAAGAAGCAGCAAAAAAATTCAAAAAAAATTTAGATGAAATGCTTGAATTAGATATTCCTCCGACATGGCTTTTTATAGATGAAGCCCATACTTTGATTCCTTCAGGGAACGTTAAAACTCCTGCAACTTCTGCTTTAGTTGAATATGTAAAACAAGGAAGACGGCCGGGCTGTTCATTGGTGTTTGCAACCCAACAGCCTTCAGCAATTGACACAAAAGTTTTAAGCCAGCTGGATATAATGATTTCCCACAAGCTTGTTTTTGACGACGACATTAAAGCAATATTCAAAAGAGTTCCATCTATTGTACCAAGAAAATACAGAAAAAGCAGTTTTATTAGAACTCTTTCAGTGGGAACAGCTTTAGTTGCAGACCGAAGAGAAGAAACTTCAAGGGCTTTTGTAATGAATATTAGGCCAAGAATGTCACAGCATGA
Source organism: uncultured archaeon (assembly GCA_964608675.1). Classification (GTDB taxonomy): domain Archaea; phylum Iainarchaeota; class Iainarchaeia; order Iainarchaeales; family 1-14-0-10-31-34; genus 1-14-0-10-31-34. The sequence continues at coordinate 1,746 of CAZSOZ010000008.1, forward strand.
AGGAAGAGATGCAGAAACATCAGAATCCAAAACAGATGTATCAGAAAAAGATGTTTTGGAAATTGCAGTTGAAATGATTTGGAGAAAAATACAGGACGCGCCACTTGAAATGGAAAAAGTAAATGCATTAGTTGATACATTAAATGGAAAATACAAAAGCAAAGTAATGCTTTCATCTGTACTGGATGCATTAGAAGAAAAAAGTGCCGTGATTTCTGTAGACAAAGTTTTCATTAAAGGAAAAGAAAAAATAGAAGAAGAGGAAGAAGAATCAACAGAAACAGAAGAAGAAAAATATGAAAGAGAAATAGAAGAAGGACTAAAAAAACAAAAGGAAATAAAAGAAAAAGGTTTAATTGGAGAAGAAAAGCCAATAAAAGAATTAAGTCTAGCAGTAAAAATAGATGAAGAAAATGCAAGAAAAATTGCAGACAAAAACAGAAAAAAAAAGGCATTAGGTTTGTTTGGAAGCGAAGAAAGAATAAAAGGAATAATACTGAATTTTGAGCCAATCTACAAAATAAGTTTAAACGATTTTGATTTAAAGAAAGAATTTGTTTCAGTTGAATGCTATGTAAACGGTTTAACCGGAGAATTAATGCATTTTAATGGAAAACAATTCATTGAATCAAAAGGATTCAGCAAAGCTGATTCATTAAACAGAGATGAATCCTTTATTTTAAGAAATTTACTGCAAAAAAAAATGTTAAAAGAAATCATTGAAAAAAATCCGGATTTAAGTGAAGAAAAAGCAAAAAAAATTGTTTCTTCTCTGGCAGAAAAAGGTTTTTTAAAAAAAGAAAAAAAAGAAGGAAGAATACAATATTCATTAAATAAAGAAATTGATTTACCTTTTAGTCCAAGAATAAAATTAATTAGTTCATTAAATGACTGTTCTTTTACAGAAAGCCTTGCAAACAACAATGTAAAAACAAAGTTTGGAGAAGAAGAAATAAATTCAAAAATAAAAGGTTTATGGCCTAATTCAGTTATAAAAAAAACAGAAAAAATACACAGACCTGTTTACTACATAATATTTGAGGAGAATGGAAAAGAAAGGCTTCTTAAATTAGATGCAGCAACAGGACAAAAAATTTAATTTTTTTCATTCAATTGACTGATTATTGTTTCAGCAATTTTTTTTGGATCATGCCTTAATAAATCAACTTTTTCCCATAAAACCCGTTTTTTTTCAGAAGAAATTGATTCAATTAAATCAGCTCTGATTATTTTTGTTTTATTTAATTTTTTTTCATTTAAATTATCTTCTACAAGAAAAGCTCTTTCTTTTTCATATAATTCAAGAACTCTTTTTTCAGGAACAGAATTATTCAACAAAACAAAATCTATGAAATCCAAGGAAATGATTTTGTTTAATTCATTCAAATAATCTGATGCCTTAAAATCAGGAGTTTGACCTGGCTGAGTAACAATATTTAAAACAAAAAATTTTTTTGCTTTTGATTTTTTTACTGCAGAATTAAGTTCTTTAACTAAAAGGTTGGGCAGAATGCTTGTATAAAAGCTTCCTGGAGCCAGAACAACTGCATCAGCTTCAAGAATTGATTTAACTGCTTCAGAGAAAGCTTTTGGTTCAGGAAACAAAAAAATTTTTTTTATTTTTCCTTTAGTGTTTCTTACATTAAATTCTCCTTCAACCTTTTTTCCGTCTTCAAATTCTGCACACAAGTTAACGTCATCCAAAGTTGAAGGAACAACTTTTCCTTTAATTGCGAGAATTTTAGAGGTTTCCTTTAAGCCTAACTCAAAGCTTCCTTTTAATTTAGTTAAAGCAGCAATAAATAAATTTCCAAAAGAATGCCCGTTTAATTCATGGTTGCCGTGAAAACGGTATTGAAATAAATCTTTGAGCAGTTTTTCTGAATCACTTAAAGCAACAAGACAGTTTCTTATGTCTCCTGGAGGAAGAATATTCAAATCCTTTCTTATTTTTCCTGAACTTCTCCCTGAATCAGTTACAGTTACAATTGCAGTAAGATTTTTAGTGTATTTTTTTAATCCATTCAAAAGAATCGGCAGACCTGTTCCACCTCCTATTGCAACAATTTTAAGAGAAGACCCATTGGATTTTTTTTCTAGTGCATTAATTGCTTTATTTAACTCTGAAATAGAATTAATTGAATAATCTGCTTCCTCTAAAATGTTTTTAGCTTTAACTTTTGAAAACCTTCCGTGCAGTATTCGAATTGAATTCATTCCAAGAGAATTTGCAATTCTTATTTCTGAATGAATTCTGTCTCCAACAGAAACAATTTCTTCAGGCTTTAATTTAAAGCGCTTTAAGGTTTCCCTAAAAAATTCTTCTTTGTCAGGGCCTTTTTCTATATCGTGAATAAAAATTTCATCAAACAAAGAAATTAAACCAAGCAATTCAATTTTTTTCTGCTGTCTTTTTGTGATTCCTGAAGTAATTAAAATTAATTTAATTCCTTTTGTTTTCAGGTTTTCAAGAAGGTCTCTTGTTTTAGGAAACAAATGAATTTCTTCAACTAAATCAGAGTTATATGCTTCAAGAGCTTTATTTACAATTAAATCCTTTTTTTTTCCACCCGCATATTTTTCTGCAATTAAATCAAAAACGTTTGCAGTGGGATTCAGTTCATTTAATTTTTTTTGTTCTTCAATTAATTTTTCTTCACCTACATTAATTCCGGCTGAAACCATTGCTTTTACTGCACGCCTTCTTGCATTAAAAACAAGAAGATTAGTGCAATCAAACAAAGTGTCATCCAAATCAAAAATTACTGCTTTAATCATAAAAAAATCCCTTAATCAAAAAATTTTGCCATAACCAGTTCATTTTTTCCTTTATAATAATGGTCTTTTAATACTGTCTCTTTATGCATTCCTATTTTGGAATAAAAAGCAATTGCTCTCTGATTATCTTCATGAGTAAAAAGAAATAATTTTCTGAGCCTGCTGTTATTCAAAGAAAAAAATTTTTTTGCATGAACTTCAACTGAATCAAACAATTTTTTTGCAATTCCTTTTCCGCGAAATTCCGGCAAAATAGCAATTCTGTCTAATTCAATTAAACCATGCCTTGGAAGCCCTTTCATAGCCCAAGAAACAATCCCAATAACTTTTCCGTTAAATTCAGCTGAAATAAAATTCCATTCTTTTTTTGTTTCGTTTTCAAAAACTTTAAGGCCTTCTTCAATTGACTGAATGCTGTAGCCTTCCCTTAAAATTAATGCTATTTCCTGTGCATCTTTTTGTTCTGATTTCCTTAAAATTAAATTCATTAAAATCAATTCTCACTTAACTGTAACGCTTTTAGCAAGGTTCCTGGGTTTATCGGGATTTCTTTCAAGAAAAACTGCTGTATGAAAAGCAAGAAGCTGTAAAGGAATAATTGAAACCAAAGGAAACAAAAGTTCATTTACTTTAGGCAAAGGAACAAAAAAATCAAATACTTCATGATTTTCATTACTTACTCCAATAATGAAAGCTCCTCTGGATTTTGCTTCAATTGCATTGTTAATTGTATCCCTAAAAACTGAATCCCTTGGAGCAACCACAATAACAGGGGTTCCATCAGAAATTAATGCAAGAGGGCCGTGCTTTAAGCTTCCAGCCTGAAATGCTTCAGCATGAATATAAGAAATTTCCTTTAATTTTAATGCAGCTTCAAGAGCAGAAGAAAAATTAGTGTTTCGTCCAATAAAATAAACGTCCTTAGAAGACTTAATTTTTTTTGAAAGAGATTTAATTAAAGAAGAATTCAAGTTAATGGCTTCCTGCATTTTAGAAGAAATTTCATTTAATTCCCTTAAAGCAGGAAAAAAATTTTCTTTACAGGAATTTGCAAGCAAATACAATAAAGCAAGCTGGGAAGTAAAAGCTTTAGTTGAAGCAACTCCTATTTCTTCTCCGCACTTCAAATAAATTACTTTATCGCTTGCTCTCGCAAGAGAAGAATTAAATACGTTAACCATTGAAACAATCTTGAAGCCCTTTTTTTTGGTTTTCTTAACTGAATCCAATACATCTGCAGTTTCACCGCTTTGAGACAAAGCAAAAATCAAAGCGTTTTCAGGCAAAAAATCAATTTGATAAGGAAACTCTGAAGCTTCAATTACCTGAGGATAAATTCCAGCAATACGAGAAAAAAATTCTTTAGCAAACAAAGCAGCATTAAAAGAAGTGCCGTTTGCAATAAAAAAAACTTCAGAATATTTAATTAAAGAAGCAACATCAGAAAACAGTTTTTTGTCCTGCTCTAAAACAGACTTCATAACAGAAGGCTGTTCCATTATTTCCTTTAACATGAAATGAGAATACTTTAATTTGCCGGAAGAAGTAATATCAGAATTTACTTCAACAATTTTTCTTTTAACAGGCTTCAAAGAAAAATCAAAGCACTTGAATTCATTTTTTGCTTTATTCCTTGAAATCAAAGCAATATCGTTGTCCTCCAAAAACACAAACTTGTTTGTAAAAGAACTCAAAGGAATCTGATCAGAAGCAGCAAAAATTCCTTTTTCTGAAACCCCCAAAAGCAAAGGAGATTCATGCTTAACTGCAATAAGTTTGTCTGGCTCTCTTGAAGAAAAAACAAGCAAAGCAAAACTTCCCTGCAAAACAGAAACCGATTTGCTGACAGAAGTCAAAAGATTATTTCCTGAATTCATTTCTTCTTCAATCAAACACAAAACAATCTCTGAATCTGTTTCAGAATTAAATTTTTTTTCTGAAAACTTTTTCTTTAAATCAGAAAAATTTTCAATTATGCCGTTATGCACAATAGTTATTTCATTAGAAGAAGAAACATGAGGATGCGCATTTTTTTCAGAAATTTTTCCGTGAGTTGCCCAGCGGGTATGCCCTATAATTAAATGAGATTCAATGTCCTGAATTTTGCTTGGAATACTTGAAATAGAACCAACTGATTTAAAGGCTTCAACTTTTCCTTCAAAAAAAAACGCTGTCCCCCAGGAATCATAACCGCGGTATTCAAGTTTTTTTAATGCACCAATAAAATAATTTCCTTTAATGGGCTCTCCGATAAAGCCGATTATTCCGCACATTAAACAATACTGCATCTCAAACTTTAAAAAGCATCTACTAAAAAAAAAATAAAACAAAAAAAGAAATATTTAAAAAGAAAAACCAACCAGTATAAATAAAAACTTAATAGTGCTAAAAATATTTTTATAATGGTGATTTTTTTGGATGAAAAAATTTTTGAAAACCCTGTGAAATTAAAGCCCCTGCTTTCAAAAACAGGCTGGAAAATCTTTAAACTGCTTAACGAAAGAGCTTATTATCCTGCAGAAATAGCAAAAAAACTTGGACTGCATGAACAAAAAGTTTACTATTATATTAATCAAATGAAAAAAAATGATTTAATTGAAATTGACAGAACAGAAGAAAAATTTGGAGCACTGGCAAAATATTTTAAAGCAAAATTTAATTCTGTTTCTTTGATTGCAGGAGAAGAAAAAGGAACAGAATTTCAGGCAGAAGGAAAACAAAAAAAAATAAACAAAAAACTTGAAGAATTCTTTTTTCCTTTTATTGAAAAAGGAAAATTTAATGCAAAAATTGTAGTCGGAAGCCCTGACCCCCACGGAAGCTTTAAGGCAAGAGCAAGGGATTCTTTTCTTGGAATAGAATTAAGCGCTTTTTTGGGTGCGCTTTCAGATGAAATAAGATATCCAATGGTTTTTCTTGACACAGAATTAAAAAACCTGAAAGAAGAAAACTTTAATTTTATTGTAATAGGAGGAGTTTTAACAAACACTTTAACTAAAACCATTAACTCAAAGCTTAACGCTCAATTTATTCCTTTCGGAGGAAGATGGATAATTAAATCAAAAGCATCAAAAAAAGAATTCAACGAAGACGCAACAGGCTTTGTGGAAATAATCAGGCATCCTTTTTTTGCAAAAAAAAAGATTATGGTTATTGCAGGGAACAGGAATGCAGGAACAAAAGCCGCAATTCTTGCATTAATAAGGAATTCCAAAGAAATAATTAAAGGAAATTCATTCAACGAAAAAATTCATTCAAAGATTGTTGAAGGCATTGATTTGGACGGAGACGGAAAAATAGACAACATTGAAATAAAAGAATAACTATTTTAAGGAGAACAAACAATAATAAAAAATATGAATAAAGGATTAAATAAAAGACAGGAAGAAGAAAAAAAATTAATAAAAAAAGACCCTCATCTGCTTAATGTGATTCTAGCAAAAGAAAGAACAATTGAAGCAAAATTAAGGACGACTTTGTCTGTTATTAATACTGGAACAGCAGTCGGAGCATTTGGTTTTGCATTAATTAAATTCTTTGAAGGAAATGAGTCAGCAACAGGACTGGGTTTTTTTCTTTTATTTTGTGCTTTATTGATTGCTTTGTACGGAATAAAAAGGTTTATTCATTATTATCAAGAATCAAAGCTTATTAAAAAACACAGAGCAGATTTAGCTGAATTAATTGAATAAAGTGAAAAAATGGAGTTAAATGAATTCACTGTTAAAAGCTGTATGAGCAAAACTGCATGCGAGTTTATTCCAAAAAAGAAAACTGAACTGGATTTAAGCAAAATCGCAGAAAAATTAAGGCAAAAAGAAGTTTTAGTGGATATTGAAACCCCTTATGTTTTGATTTTAAAATTTAAAGGAAAAAACATTTCTTTATTCAAAAGCGGAAAAATTATTGTAAAAGAAACCCCTGAAGAAAAAGAAGCCCAAAAAATAGCAGAAGAATTAATGAAAAAAACAAAATAATTAACAAAAAAATCAAACAGTAGATTTAAATATAGGTTTTTACATATTTAGCCTAATTGTTTTAATTTCGTGAGGTGAATAAAACATGGTAGATTATGGAAATGCATTTAAAAAACCTTTCCAGGACATAACAAAATTGGTTATTGGAATAGTGTTAATGATACTTCCCATAGTGAATTTTCTTTCATTAGGATACTTTATTGAAACAACAAAAAAAACTTTGAATAATGATACCTCTCTTCCTGAATGGACTAATTGGGGGCAATTATTTATTAACGGGCTTCTTTCAGCAGTAATAGGATTCATTTATATGATTCCGGCAACGATAATAATGTTTATAGCATTTGCACCCATATTTGGAATTATTACAGGAGCTGTAATGGGAGGAGGAGACCCTACTGTTGCATTAGCAGGAGCCCTTGCAGGAGCAGGAGTTCTGTTAATGATTGGACTGCTTGTGTTCCTATTGACTGTATTTTTGCTTCCAATGGCAATAGTTTACTTTGCTAAAGGAGGATTTGGAAACGCATTCAACATAGGAGGCATAATTAAAAGCTGTCTGACTTCAAACTATATTGTTTCATGGATAATCATAGCAGTAGTTACAATAATCCTTACATTAGTGCTTGGAATAATTCCTTTTATTGGATTAGCAATAGCCGGCTTTTATTTGGGAATTATTGAATACACAATTTTTGCTCAAGTATTAATTGAACAAGGGAAATGATTTTCCCTTTTTTTTATTTTCTTTTTTTTTGCATATTTTTAACTATTTATGGATTTAAGTCTTTAATATGAAGTCTTTTGTTATCGGAAGAATTCAAGGAATACAGGTTGAACTGCATTCAACTTTTGTTTTGTTTGTTTTATTTCTGGCTCTGCTTTTAGCAGTATTTGATCCAATTAATTTAGTGGGAAGCATTACATTAATTGTGTTTTTGTTTACTTCAGTTTTTTTTCATGAATTAAGTCATTCAATGGTTTCAATCAAAAAAGGAATTAAAGTAAAAAAAATTATTTTGCTTCCAATAGGAGGAATGGCTTTAACAGACAGTTTTCCTGAAAACCCAAAAGAAGAATTTTTGATTTCAATTGCAGGACCAATATTTAATTTTATAGTAGTAATTGTACTGTTACTTCTTGTAATTGCTTTTGATTTCATTCCGTTTCCATGGAATTTCCTAGAAAAAGGAATTGACTTCAGTTTAATGAATTATCCTGTGTTTGCATTAATGTATGTTAATTTAATGCTGGGAACATTTAATTTGCTGGTTCCAGCGCTTCCTTTGGATGGGGGAAGAGTATGGAGGTCTCTTTTAGCTATTCCTTTCGGAAAAACAAAAGCAACCAAATTTGTTTCAGTTTTAAGCCAAATAATTGCATTTGTTTTGTTTATTATAGCAGTATTTGGAGGAGGAATAATTTTGGGGGTGATTGCAGTGTTTATTTATTTTGCATCAAAATATGAAAACGAAATGCAAGAAATGAAAGAAACCTTAAAAGGAGTCACTCTTAAAACAGTAATAAACAAAAAAATTCCTTTAATGAAAAAAGAAACAGATTTAACTGAATTATTTAAATTAATGGAAAAAGAAAATACTCACGCGTTCTTTTTTGAATCAGAAAAAAAAATTAAATACATTGATTTAGAGTTAATGAAACAAGTTAATTCAAAAAAATGGAGTTCAACAAAAACTTCAGATATTGCAATTGAAGTGCACCCAATTCCGGCTTCATCTAAAGCAGAAAAAGCAATGGAAATTTTTATGACAAAAAACTTTGAAATGATTGCAGTTCAAAATAAAGGAAAGATAAGCGGGATAATTGAAAGAAAAGAAATGCAGAAATTATTTGAATTAGCAAAAGCAAAAAAAAGAAAAAAATAAGGCATTTAATTTAAAGCTGGGGTGGCAGAGCGGTTAAATGCACCGGCCTCGAGAGCCGGAGCCTGAAAAAAGGCACGGGAGTTCAAATCTCTCCCCCAGCGTTGCCGGTTGCGTCCGGCTGTAATGTGTTATCTAAAGACAGCAATATAAGAAAACTCAATTAAATATTATTCCCCAATAATAAGTTATGCAACAAAAAAAAACAATTAAATTTCTGGTTTTAATTCTTTTAATCGGAGTGCTTTTGAGGTTTGCTCCTGTAATGCTTTTTGAAACCCAAATGAGTTATGATGCTCCATACCATCAAAGAATAGCAGAAAAAGTGTTTGAAACAAAAAAAATTCCTTTAATGGACGATACTTTAGGAGGAAGAGCAAACATTTATCCGCCTTTATACAGTGTATTTCAAAACATAATGCATTATACAACAGGATTTGACTTCTTTTTTCTGGGAATGATACTTCTTCCAATTATTTCAAGTTTAATTATATTAACAGTTTTTGTTTTTGTAAGAAAGTATTCAGGAGAAAAAAAAGCTTTGCTTGCAGGATTCCTTGCAGCAGTAAGTTCTTCTTTGATTGCATACGCTTACGACAGCCCTGAAAATTTTGTTTTCTTTTTTCTGCCTGCAATAATTTTTTTGTTTAATGAAAAAAAAGAAAAACTTGGAACAGTAATTTATGCAAGCGGACTATTATGGAATTATTTGATTGTAATTGCTTCATTTATTCCCTTAATTGTTTTTTTAAGAAAAAAAATTAAAGCAGTTTCTTATACTGTTTTAGGCTTGATTGCAGTCATAATTTATTATTTTGTTTTTCAGGGAGAAAGCGTTTTCTATAATCAGGATATTAATCTTGCAATGGATTTTGTTTCATTAAGTTTTAAGCCTGCTTTTTTTGCTTCAGTTTTTCTTTCATACATTTTAATTATTCCCTTAATTTATTTTATTTGGAAAAAAGGCATTCCAAAAAAAGTAAATTACTGGAAATATTTTGTTTTTTTTAGTTTGATTGCATTAACAACAGTTTTTTTGACTCCTTTTTTAAGAGTGTGGGAACAAATAAAATTTTTGTCTTTGAGTTCAATAATAGTTTTAGGAAGCATTAAATTGTTTGACAAAAAAGTAAAAATTTATGCAGGAATTTATGCAATAGTATTGTTTTCTTCTGCATTAATTATGAGTATGCAGGGATTTTATCCAAGCACAATGAAAGAAGACTTTCATTCCATGAAATTTTTAGAAGAATTCACTGAAGAAGGCTCAATTTTAGCTGAACCAAGTTTTTCAGAACACATGAGAAATTCAACTGAATTAAATAACAGAATTTTGACTTCGCTTTATTTTGAAAACGCAGGAAAAAACTCTTTTTTAAAAGAAAGCCTTCATTACCTGACTTTCCAAAAAACAGAAAACGAAAAAAAATTTTTTAAAGAAAGCCGACTAAAGTTCATTGTATTTAATTTTGAAGACACTGCAACAAGAGAAACAAAACAAATAGAAGAAAAACAAATATTTAACAAAATTTATTCAATAAAATATTACAAAGAATGTTTTATTCCAGTAAAAGAATTAGGGTTTGCATGCGGATGGAATGAAACAAAAATTTTAATGCATAACGAATTTGAGAAATAAAAAAAGGAGTGAAAAAATGAATGAAGTAAAACTTTTTTCTTTAAAAATAGAAAACCCTGAAATAAATGAAATAATTATAGGACAGGGAAATTTTACAGTAAAAACAATAGAAGATTTGTTTAATAAAGCTGTTTCTAGTGTTCCAGGAATAGAATTTGGAATTGCAATGAATGAAGCAAAACCACAGCTTGTAAGAAAAAAAGGAAATTCAAAAGAATTAGAAGAAAAAGCAGGAGAACTGGCTTTAAAGATTGGAGCAGGACACGTTTTTATAATATTGTTTAAGAAAGCTTTTCCAATCCATATATTAAATGAAATTAAAACGCTTCCAACTGTTGCAAACATTTTTTGTGCAACCAGCAATACACTGGAATTAATTATTGCAGAAACAGAGTTAGGGAAATCTGTTTTAGGAGCAGTTGACGGAAAAAGCATGAAATCAATTGAAAATTCTGAACAAAAAAAAGAAAGAATTGAATTGCTAAAAAAACTTGGATTCAAAAACTAAAAATTGCAAAAAAAAATCCGAAAAATTATTCGAGTAAAACTTTTTGGAAAAAAAACTTCTGCGCCTATGATCTAATGGCATGATTCAAGCTTCCCAAGCAAACTTTTTAGAAAAAAAATTTTGATTAAAAAAACAACTTTTCAAAAAGTTATATCAAAAAAGGAATAAGCTTGGTGCGCGGGTTCGATTCCCGCTAGGCGCAATCAATTTTTTTAACCCATATTTTTTTTGAGTTTTTCTATTTGTTTTGAGGGAGCAGAAACAAAAAAAGTGCCGGAAAAAATTTTTATTTGAACAGAAGAAAAATAAATTCTGATTCCCGGCTGTTTTAATTTAAGAGAAAAAAAAAGAAAGTCATCAAAAAATTCTGCTTTAAGAGAAAAATTTGGTTTCTTTGATTTAATTAAAAATTTTTCTGCAATTTTGTCAAAAACTTGTTCAGGGCATTCAATAAAAAATTCAGTTAAATCAAATGAATCAAAAAAAGAAGAAAGTTTTTTAACTGAATTCTTTTCTTTAAAAAAAGAAACTGAATCATTAAAATTTAATTTTTTTAAGGAATCAACCTGCTTTGAAAGAATTTTTGAAAGATAAGTTAAATGCTTTATTTTTTCGTTTGCAAGAAAGTTAAGTTTGTTTAAATCAGAAACCAGAAAAGTTGCAGACGTTCTTGCATCACGCAGTAAATCAGAATCATTTTTTGAGCGTTCAATTACTGTTTGCAGTTGTTCTACGACTGAATCCAATTCATTTATTTTAGGAGAAGAAAGAGAATTATTTAATTTCATTAACAGCTTGTTTTTCATTTCAAAAGAAATAGTTGAATTCCCTTTATCTGTAATAAAATAAGTGTTGTTCTTTTTTTTGAGAAACCCCAAAGAAACAGCATTCTTTAAGGTTCTGGACAAAGAAGCTTGGGCAGAATTAGTTGAACCAAAATCAGAAGAAATTTTTCCCAGCAAAGAATTATAGCTTATGCCCGGCGACTGCTTAACCATTAACAAAATAGCATTTCTTGCAGTCATGTTAATTAAAAGGTTTTTGAAAAATAAAAAGGTTTTGGAAAAAAAAGACAAAAAAAAACTTAACAAAAGAAATAAAAACAGTGGATTCCTTTATATTAAAATGATTAAAAGCCTGACTGACTCAGTTTTGCTTCTGATAAAGAAACCTGCAATCCTAACTGCTGGAATTTTTTTTATTTTAATTGATTTTATATTCAGGTATTTTACTGAAGAACAGGCATTTGAAGCATTATTCAAGTTTTTGAATATTTCCACTTACCCTATATTTGAACTGCAAAGAATGCCTTTCCAGTTAATTTCAAGTTTTTCCGGAGAACTGCTTTTTTTAGGATTGTTTTTAACTGCAAGCTCTGTGATTTCAGCCATGTTTTCTGTTTCAACAGCAAATTATATTTTTGAAAAAAAATCAATTATTGATTCAATTGTTTTTTCATTCAAAAATTTAATGACAATAATTTTGTTTGTTTTGTTTTTCGGATTAATTGTTGTTTTTTCAGGAATAATTTTGTGGATTGTTTTTTTGTTTGCTTTGGCTTCAGGATTAATCGGAGCAATAATTCTTGTATTAATTACAGTATTAATGGGATTCATTTTTTTGCATTTTGTTTTTGTTCCTGCATTGCTGGGAAAAGGAATGAAAATAAAAAAAGCATTTCAGGAAAGCTGGAATATTACAGAAAAAAATTTTATTTCAGTTCTGCTTTTACTGGTTGCATTAGGGCTGGCCGGAATTGTCTTTGAACAAATTTATTTAATAATACTTACTTCAATTTTAGGAAAAAATTCTTCAGTGATTTTAATTGAAATGCTCTTAAGCCTGATTTTAGCGGCTTATGCTAATATATTGTTTCCCTTATTCTATTTGAATAAAACCAAGTGATTAAATGTCAACAGTAAGAATAGGCAAATTAAGGTTAAAGAATTTTAAGTCATTCAAAAAAGCAATTATTCCATTCAGCAAAGGATTCACAGCAATAGCAGGAAGCAACGGAAGCGGAAAAAGCAATATTCTTGATGCAATAATGTTTGTTTTAGGAATGACTTCATTAAAAATGATGAGAGCATCAAAATTAGTTGACTTAGTGAACAGAGAAGCAAAAGAAGATTACGGTTTAGTTGAAATGGAATTAAATCAGCCCGACAAAAAATATACTATTTCAAGAACAATAGACAAACAAGGAAAATCAGTTTACAGAATTGACTCAAAAAGGTCAACATTAAATGAACTGGTTTCGTTGCTTGCAGAATTAGGGGTAAGCGCAACAGGATACAACATTGTAGTGCAGGGAGACGTAACAAAAATAATTGAAATGAATCCAAGCCAAAGAAGAGAAATAATAGACGATTTAGCGGGCTTAAGCGAATTTGATGAAAAAAAACAAGAATCATTAAAAGAACTAGAAAAAGTAAACACAAAAATAAAAGAAATAAATATCGTCTTAAAAGAAAGAGAAACATATTTAGAAGAACTTGAAAGAGAAAAAAAATCTGCAGTAGAATACAAAGAATTAACTCAAGAACACAAAAAAGTAAAAGCAACAATACTTAAAAAAGAAATAAAAAAAATAGAAAAAGGAATGAAAGAAAACAAGGAAAAAATAGAAAAAATAAAAAACAAAATTGAATCAACAGAAGAAAAAAGCAGAGAAATAGAAAAAGAAGAAAAAGAATTAACAGAAAAAATAGAAGAAATAAACAACAAAATAATTAATGCAAAAGAAAAAACTTATTCCGGCGTAGGAATGGAAATAGAAGAAACAAAATCTGAAAAAAGAATAACTGAAGAAAGAATTAGTTCAAAAAAAGAAAACATTAACAGATTAAAAAACCGAATCTACGGAATAATGCAGAAACAACAAAAAGAAAAAGAAAAAAATGAAAACCTGAAAAAAGAACTTGAAGAAACAAAAGAAAAAATAGAAAACCTGAAAATAGAATTAAAAGAAAAAGAAGAACAAGCAGAAAAAGAAAAGAAAAGAAAAAAAGAAATAAAAGAAAAAATAGAGGAAACAGAAAAAGAACTAGAAGAAAAAACCAGCAGACTGGAAACAGAAAAAGAAAAATTTTTCAGTAAAAAAAGCGAAGCAGAAAAACTTGAAAAAGAAATAAAAATGCATTCTTCTTTCCTTAAAGAAATACAAGAAGATTTAAACAACCAAAAACTAAAAGAAAAATCAAGCGCATTAAAAGAAGCAGGAAAAAGACTCAAAGAACTGGAAAAAGAATTTGAAGAAAAAGAAAAAAACGAAAAAATAAAAACAGAAATACAAAAATTAAAGGAAATAAAAGAAAAACTTGAAAAAGAAATAAAAGAAATCTTAATTACTTTAGATGAATTAGGAGGCACAGAAAGAGAAGAAAGAATAAAAACAGAAAAACATAAAGCAGAAAACCTTTTTGAGGAAACAGAAACAGAAAAAAACAAAATCAAAGAATTACTTGAAAAAATCAAAACAGAAAAAGAAAAAACAAAAATACAGCTGAAGGAATTCAAAGAAGAAATAAAAATTGAAAACAGTTTAATTGAAGAAACAAACAATAAAAAAATTGAATTAAAAGAAATGGAATTAAGAAAGGATTCAATTAAAGAAAAGCTTTCAGGAATGGAAGAAAACAAAACTGATTCAGGAAAAGAAATAACTGAAACCGAAGAAGAAATACATAAAACAGAAAAAAGCATTAAAGAAGAAGAAGAAAAAATAAAGGAAACAGAAAAAAAAATAAAGAATCTGACAATTGAATTAGAAAAGCAAAATAAAGAAAGCCACAGGTTTTACGAAGAAAAAGACAAAATAAACAAAAAAATAAATGAAACAAGAGAACAAAAAATAAAAAATCAATGGCTTCTTTCAAAGCTTTCAAAAGAAGAAAACGAAATAAGAATAGATAATTCAAAAAATGAAGTAAGAACTGCAGACTTAAACGAGGAACTGGATTCATTTCAAGGAATTGAATCAGTTGAAGGAAAAGAATTAGGTGAATTAAAAGAAAGACATGCGCGAATAGAAAAAAGAATAAATGAATTAGGTGCAGTAAACATGAAAGCAATTGATTCATTTGAAGGGCAGACAAAAGAATTAATTGAAATAAAAGAAAAAGCCCAAAAACTGGATGAAGAAAGAATTGCAGTTTTAGATATGATTGAAAAAATTGAAATCAAAAGAGCCACTGCATTCATGGACTGCTATAATCAAGTAAATGAAAACTTCAAAAAAACTTATTATTCTTTAGGAGAAAAAGAAGGAATTCTTAAATTAACTGACGAAACAGACATAGAGAATTCAGGGCTATTAATTGAAGCAAAATATGATAAAGAAAAAATGATTAATATTGATTCAATGAGCGGAGGAGAAAAAACTTTAACTGCATTAGCTTTCCTTTTTTCAATTCAAATGTACAAGCCTGCTCCTTTTTATGTTTTTGATGAAGCAGATGCAGCATTAGATAAAGCTAATTCACTGAAATTAAGCAGAATGATTGCAGAAGTCTGCAAAAAAAGCCAGTTTATTGCAATAACACACAATGATTCATTAATAAAAGAATCAAACCAAATAATTGGAGTTACATTAAACGAACAAAACAGTTCTGTAATAGGATTAAAATTAAAAGAAAAAATGGAAAAAAACACAGAAAAACAGGAAAATAAAAGTCCTTCGGTTCAATCAGTAAGCTGAATTACTTACTTTTTTTTGGAAGCAAATTTTGTTTTATTCTTTAAAGATTTTGTTTTTTTTACTGCCTGCTTTCTATCCTGTTTTGCACGGTTTAATTCTTCTTTTGAGTTTTTTTCAAATTTAGTTTCTTCATCTAAAAGTTTTTCGTATTCTTCGTTATACTGCCTTAAAGAAATTTTTTTCTGGTCCTTTAATTTTTTAAGGTCCCTTATTGCTCTTTCCCTTGCTTTTGCTTCTTCTCTGAATTCTTCTGCATGAATTAAATGCATGGGAATTTCCCCCATTTTTTTTCTTAAATCATTTGCCTGCAAAGAATACTCTTTGTTTAATTCATTGTGTTTTTCTTCAGAAATTTTTCCTGAAAAAAAGAGGTTGTCTGATTTCATTTTAAGTTTTCTTATTTCTTCAAGCTGTCCTTCAAGAGAATCCTCTTTTGATTTTCTTATAAACAAAAAAGCAGAAACAATTAAAACCAATGAAAAAAGAATTATTGCTGAAGCCATTAAAACTGAATCAATTAAATTGTCTTCAACTAATTTTGTTGGTTTAACTGCACCAATAAAATCTTCTTCTGTAAAAGAATCATAATAAGAATAAACTGAATCAGATACAGCAAACAATTCTTCTGAAAGAAAAACCAAAGCCAAACCGCTTTTTACTTTTTCTGAAGCCGTTGAAGCATAACCCTGTTCTATATAAAATTCAGCTGAACGCAAAAAATATTTTGCGTGGTCAAGATAAAGTCTTGCCCAAATAAATTTATGTTCTTCAGTCTGCTTTTTTGAAAGATTTGCATCAATTTCATTTATTTTTGATTCAAGCAAAGCACGGCCTTCCTCTAAAGAAAGGTCTTCGGATTCAAATGAAGCCTTAATTAAAGCATAAGCAGAAGCAGAATCAAACGAAGTAGCCAAATACCAAGAATAATTTTCAGCAAGTTTTGCTGAATCAAGTCTTCTTAAAATGTCTTCTTTTTGTTCTTCTGAAACAGAAAGAATTGCTTCTTCTGAAGCAATAATATAATTATTTGAATATTCTTTAAAGGAGGAATCAACTGCGACTTTTTTTTTGGAGCCGTTTGTTTTGTCGTATAATTCTCTTGAAGCTTCAAACCAAGCTAATGCAAACTCATAGTCTTCAATTTTTTGCATTTGGCTTGATTCCTGTGTTCTTGCTCCGACATCAATTATAATATCAGAAACATCTTCAATTTTTTCAACGTTAATTTTTGCCCACAAAAGCCTTTGTTTTGCAGCAATATGCCATTCAAGGTAATCCAAAGGAATAAAAGCATCAAGGCTTTCCTTTAAAACAGTAATATTTGTTTTTAAGTCATCAACTTTTAAAGAAAACAATTTTGAATCAGAATTTAAAATTGAAGGATTTTCTGCAACATCTTTTACAAGCGATGCATAAATTTTTGCAATAAAAACATTGTTTGCAGCAGAATACAAATAATTTTTTTCATACAAAGTTTCTCCTTCAATCAAAGCTTGTTCAGCAGAATTCAAAGTAGACAAAAGAAAAGAAACATCTGCATCGCTTAAAGTAGTGTTAGACAAAGCATTTCTTGCTCCTTTAACTTTAATTTTTGATTCATCCAGCATTTTTTTTGCCAGTTGTTTCATTATTTTCATATCTTGTTCTTCAAGCAAAGGCTCGGGCAGAAATTCTTTTATTTCAGAAACAACAGATACATTAACATCAATTTCGTCTATTTCAGAAAAAGCAAAATTCAGGACTTCATCAATAGAAGAAACTTCAACTACTTTCATTTCCCAGTTTTCTGCAGCATAATTAACTAAATTAATTGTTTTAACTGAACCATCTTCTTTAATTACCTGCCTTGATTCTCCTTTAGGAATCATAAACAATTTTAGCCCTTGATTGTTTGCTTCTTCAGTTTTAGCAAATACTCCTCCAACAGGACCGATTTTTCCCTGAGAAGAAATTGTTCCAGTAATGCCTATTCTTTCATTCAATCTTTTGTCCTGAAGCATTGAAATAGCTAACAAAGCCATAGCACTTCCTGCACTCGGACCTTCAACAATTGAAGCATCAGAATCAATGTCAAACTTAAAATCCAAGTTTTTTGTTTCAGAAGAATAATTTTCTGCAACATCAACTGCAGTTATTGCAGCGCTCTGAGTAGTGGTTCCAACCAAAGGATAAACATTAGTCCATATTTCTCCTGAACCTGATTCAATAGTTAAAAATAAGTCAGCGGTAACAGCAGTGCCTTCAGTGGTAACAGCAAAAATTTTCATTTGACCTTTAGGAAGAACAGCAAAAACACTTGAAAGCAAAAACAAAAAAATAAATAAGCAAAACAATTTGTTTTTCATAAGCAACACTGAATTAACAGTAAAATAAAAGAAAAAAGGATTAATAATCATTTTGTTTTTCAAAGAGATAATGATTAAAGGGCATGAAACAGTTTGGAGCGGAAAAGGGAATAAAGAAAGGTTTATTTCAAATTACATTCAATTTGCTCTTCCAATAATTGAACAAAAAAAAAGCATAAAAAAGGTTTTGGATTTAGGCTGTGGGCCATGCAAAGGAGCAGCATTTTTACTGCAAGAAAAAGGCTTTGATGTTTATGGATTTGATGCTTCTCCCACTGCAATAAAAAAATGCAGTGAAAAAATTGATTTAAGCAAACTTAAAATAGGAAACATGTATGAACCGCTTCCCTATCCAAACAATTTTTTTGATTGTATTGTTTGCTTTCAGGCAATACAACATTCAAGAAAAAAAGGAATTCAGAATGCATTAAAAGAAATTTCAAGGATTTTAAAAAAAGACGGGATTTTTTTTCTTTCAAGCATGTTAAGGAATTACATTCAAAAAAAAAACAATTCTTTTTTTAGTTCAAAAGGAAATGAATGGAAAAAAATTGAAAAAAACACTTTTGTGCAGATTAAAGGACCAGAAAAAGGAATAATTCATTATTTTTTTGAAAAAAAAGAGCTGGAAGAAGAACTAAAAAAATTTTTTGACGTAAAAGAAATAAAAGAAATAAAAAAAAACAAATATTTTGTGCATGCAAAAAGGATTTAAAGGATAAAAGAGTATTTAATACATGAAAAAATTACTTTGCATTATTTTTTTTGCATTATTTTTTTTGAATGGTTTTGCACAAGTAACAGAACCAAATTATACAACTTATTCAAATGGATGCAGTGATATTTCTCATTCAAACTGCATTGAAATTTCTGAATGCAATCCAGAAGAAACAGGAAAACCCTGCCTTGTATTAGATCAAGCAAATACATACTATCTTTTAACTGAAGATTTGACAACAGAAAAAACAGGAATAATCATAAAAAAAGATAATACAACACTTGACTTAGGCGGGCATACTTTAACTTTTGGGAACTCAGATGTTTCAGGAATACCTAATTCAGGATTTGAAACAGGCACTTCTTCAGGATGGGATTTAAGCAATGCGCCTAATGCAAGCATTGTTTCAACAAACGAGTTTCCAATGCTGGACAATTATGCTTTAAAAATTACTGCTCCTTCTTCAGGAAACGAAATAGTTTCCGGAACAACACAAATTAGTGTTTTAAACAGAGAGTATTCTGCTTATGCAGTAATAGACAGCAGTAATGAAAGCAATATCAGAATGTTAGTTGAAGGGCCAAACGGAGGAACTGTTTGTGACCAAACCGGCATGTCAAGCGGAGCCTATCATAGAGGAGACGTAATGACCTGTGATTTTACTCCAACTACAGCAGGAAACTACAAAATTCATATAATTGGAGTGAATTTGCTTAAAGACGACGGAAGAACAGACACATACATAGACAACGTGAATATAGGCCCAAAAGGAGACGTTGGAATTTTTTCCGGATGGAGTGACAGTTCATGTGAATTAGCAGAAGAATACATTCAGTTCTCAAACAATGGCAGGCCAAACAACGTAAAAATAACAAACGGAAGAATTGTTCAAGGAAGTCCATATGGAATAAACAATAAAGGAATTTATTTGTATTCTAATTCATCTGGTTCATATGAAATATCAAATATTTATTCAGAGAGTTCAGGGACATCAAGTGTTAATATTCTTGCAAGCCAATCATCAAACAATGACGTGCACAACAATGCATTTCAGGTTAATTCAATAAGGCTTATTTCAAGAGAAAGCTTAAGGAATCCTCTTTCATTTGTTAATGGAGAAAACATTCATTTTTATAACAATGAAATAGAGGGAGGAGAAGGAGGAATAATACTCAACAGAATAAGCGGGGGAACCATTCATGATAATGAAGTAAGAGTTAATACAACAGTAACAAACCATTATTCAATTCAGGTTTTTGCTGCAAACAATATAGACATATACAACAATTTTGTTCAGCCAATTCAAGGAGACGGAATTTATTTTGGCACATCCTTTAATACAATAGAAGTATACAATATCAACATATTTAATAATACTGTTATTTTGTCAAGTCATCCCTGCAACACAGAATATGTAAGAGAATTCAGCACTCCAATGCTAAGGGCAACAGATTACTTAAAAGGAACAGCTCACGACAACAAAGTTTACGGAAACGTGTTTGATGGAACAGCAATAGATTATTCTTATAGAAACTGTTTTTCACGCATAAGAGGTTTTTTTATTAATTTAAGCGGGCCAAATAACGAATTTTATGACAACACAATAATTACAAAAAAGCAGGAAAACTCTCAGGCAACCGCAATAGTTGCAGGAGGAACAGCAACAATAAAAAACAATTATATTGAAAGCGACCAATACTTCACATTAATTGGAGGCGGGTATTCACCTTCTTATAATTACGTTTTTCAGGACAACAGGTTTATAAAAACAGAAAACCCTGACTATGAAGGAATAATAATAGGAGGATTTAATGGAAGCGCAGGAGGAATTCAAGGAGCATTAAATAATTACTTTATTAATAATTCATTTGAAAACGGAGCAAGCCTTGAAGACATAAGTTATTCTGTAAACGAAGACAAAGATTTATGGATTCAATGGTATTTGAATATTAAAGCAAGAGATGCAGAAACACATAATCCAATTCAAAATGCACAAATAGAAATAAGAAAACACAATTCAACAGGAAAAATAATTTTTACAGGAACAACTGATTCAGAAGGAAAAATTGAAACACAAACTTTAACAGAATACTATGAATATGCTTTCGGCACAGAAGTTCCAGAAAGAGAACTATACAGCCCGTATTATATTACAGGAGAATACAACGAACAAGAAATAAACCAGTTAATTTCCTTAAATCAAAGCAAAACAGTTTACTTTGATTTTACTTTAAGTTCCTGTTCAGAAGGAGAAACACAAAATTGTACGACTCCAGAAAATTGTCCAGGAACACAAACATGCACAAACGGAACATGGGAACTATGCAAAGATATTGCAGGAGACAATTGTCCGGCAGACATTAATCCAAGCATTATTGTAACTCAAATTAATCCTGTTTCAGATATTTCAGTTGAACAAGGCAAAGCATTTCCTTTTTCAACTTCAGTTACCTGTCTGGATAACGACTGTGGAAATATAGAAGCAGTATTGGATCCAGAAATAAATTCAACAGTAAACCAGGGAACAGACGATATATGGGTTTACGGAACAAGCATAAACACTTCAACAGATTTTGGAGAAATAGGGCACACAGGAACCCAGCCAGAAGCAATGGCTTTCAGATTCAACAATATTCAGATTCCAAGAGAAAGCACAATAAATTCAGCTGTAATAACTTTAACTTCAAGAAGTGCAATGGATTCACAAACAGTAAATGTAATACTCAAAAGCCAAGTGGATGACAATCCAGCTACTTTTTCAACTTACTCAGATTATAGTTCAAGAACAAAATCAAATTCATCAATTGAATGGAACAATGTGCCTGCATTTATTTATGCAGGAACATATAATACTCCTGACTTAAGTTCAATAATACAGGAAACAATAAACAAAAGTTATTGGCAGGAAGGAGATTCAATAGTAATATTTATTGAAGATAATGGCAGTTCAGCAGGAGCAGAAAGAAGAATTGTAACTTATGATAGTCCCTGGTTTGAAGACGGACAAGCAAAACTAACAATAAATTATGAAACAGGAAAATACAAAGGACAGATTTCAACTACAACAGGAGTACAGCCATTTTATACTACTTCATTAAATCCTCAAATTTGTTCAAATATGACTGCAGGGGAAACTTGTACTAATACTTGGCAGGTAATTCCAACAGGAGAAATAAATGAAACTTATACTTTTTTTGTTGATTACATTCCAGAAAACAATGAAATTGATTTACAGCAAACAACAAAATTAAATATTACAATAAGTGAATCAGGAGAATGCATGGAAAACTGGGATTGCACAGACTGGAGTGAATGCATAAACGGAACACAAACAAGAACATGCATTGATTTAAGTGACTGCGGAACAACAAACAACAAACCAATAGAAACACAAACATGTCTTGAATGCAATTTTGGAGAAAGAAGGGATTGCACGACAACAGAAAGTTGTCCTGGATTACAGGTTTGCGTACAGGGATACTGGAGTGACTGTGAAGATGTTCCAGACGACAACTGCCCTGTATTAAGTTGTTCGGAGGGAGAAATAACTGAAAGCTGTTATTGTGGTGATAATGTATATGATTCAGGATACTGTTGTAGAAACGAACACAGAGAAACAACATGTCCAACAGACTGCCCTCAAGGACAAATAACAGAAGAATGCTATTGTGGAACAGAAACATACACAACAGGATACTGCTGTACAGAACAACACCAATCAAATGAATGCCAAGAAGAATGCATTGAAGACTGGAGTTGTCCTGACTGGACTACAATAGAATGCATAAACGCAACACAAACAAGAACATGCATTGATTTAAATGACTGCGGAACAACAGAATTCAAGCCAGCAGAAACACAATCATGCGGAAACTGCACAACAGGACAAACAACAACCTGCTACACAAACCAAGGATGCCAAGGCACACAAACCTGCATAAATTCATTCTGGCAAGAATGCATTGACATTCCAAATGACGGTTGCCCCTCAGAAAACAGTCAACCACTAAAAGAATTCACAATAAACATACAACCCGCAACAACAAAAGAAGGAGAAACATTCACAATAACAATAACTCATTCACAAACACCAATAATAAACGCAAAAATAGAATACGCAAAAAAAACATACTACACAAAATCAAACGGAACAATAAAAACCCAAACAAAAAAAGACTACACACAAATAAAAATATCCAAAACAGGATACAAAACAAAAACCATAAACCTAATACTAAGAACAGATAAATGCGGAAACCAAATATGCGAAAAACCATACGAAACACAAACCAGTTGCCCAGCAGACTGCAAACAACCAGAAAAAATAAAAGAACTAAAAATTTACGTATTCAAAACAGAAAACACACTAATAATAAAAATCACTGACACAAACGAAAAAGAAATAGAAAACGCAAAAGTAAGCTACGGAACAAAAACCAAATACACAAACACACAAGGACTAGTCAACTTTATTGAATTAATTCAACCAGAAACAATAAAAGCAGAAAAACCAGGATACAAAACAACACAAAAAACACACAACCCAAAAACAACCTGCATAGAAAACACAACAAAAAACTGCACAACAAAAGAATGCCCAGGAACACAAACATGCACAAACGGAACATGGACAAACTGTATTGACACCCCAAACGACAACTGCCCAAAAGAAACCGAAAAAGAAACAAGTTTAACAACTATAACTCTTTCTATATTGCTGGTAATAGGAATAATTATTATGATAATAACTAAATTAAATAGTAGATAAAAAAAATAAAAAAAAGAAAAAGAAAAAGTTCAGCCAAACAAGGCTCCTAAGCCTTCTGCTGCTTCTTCTTCTGTTTTTCCTTCATCTTCTTCTTCTTTCTTTTCTTCTTTTGCTGAGCCTTCTGCTGGAGCTGGCTGTGCCGGAGCCGCAGGCGCAACTGAAGCTGATTTAATTGCTTCTTCAATATCAACGTCTTTTAATGAAGCAACTAATGCTTTTATTCTGCTGGAATCAGCTTCGATTCCTGCTGCTTTTAATACGTCTGTAACTGATTTTTCGTTGATTTCTTTTTTTGCAGAATGCAACAGCATTGCAGCATACACATATTCCATTTTTTATTCCTCCTAAAAAAAAAATATAATTGAACAAAATCAATTAAAAATTAATTTTCTTTTTCATTTTCTTCAGTATCATCATCTGATTCTTCTTCTGAATCATCTGAATCATCTGAATCATCTGAATCATCAGATTTTTCTTCTGAATTTTCCTGTGTTTCTTCTTCTGATTCATCAGAATTTTCTTCAGGGGTTTCTTCTGTTTTCTCAGTTTCTTCCCCTGATTCTTCTGTTTCGTTTTGGTTTTTCATTTCTTCTTCACTCATTTTAAATTCCTCCTTAAATAATCAAAAATTAATTCAATTAAAATAATTGTTTTTCTTTATTTTTTTTCTTCTGGTTTTCCTGCTTCTTTATTTTCATTTTGTTCTGTTTTTTTTTGTTCTCCTGTTTTTTTTTCTTTTAGTTCTTCTTCTTGTTTTTGTTCTGGTTTTTCTTCAAATTTTTCTTTTGTTTCTTCTTTCTTTTCAGCTTCATCTTTAATTTTTTTTTCTTCAGGATTTTCTTCTCTTGCATTTTCTTTTTGTTCTTTTTTGATTTCTTCTGGTTGTTTTTCTTCTTTGTTTTCTTTTTTTTCTTCTGGAAGTTCTTTTACTTTGCTTTTAATGACTTGTGCCTGAATGTTTGCTTTGGAAATAAATGATTCAACTGTTTTTGAATTAAGAATTTTTGCATCCAAAGCAAGATTCATTGAATCATAAACTGCTTTGGTTAACAGCAAAGGAATTGTTTTCTTGTTTGTATAAGAAATATTCAAAGCCAGATTAAATGCCTGAGAATGTGCTGAAACAAATGAATTAAATAATTCTTCTTCATTTACATCAAGAAGTTCTGCTTTAAATAATTCTTCTTTTTCATAAACAACATTTAATTTTAATCCAATTTTAATAGGTTTAATATTGAGTTTTGAAAGAACTGCTGCAGCAGGTTCAGAAACTTCTTCTCCTTTTTTGCATACAGTTTTGTCTTCAGTTATTTCAATTGAAGCTCCTGCTAATTTTACTTTTAATCCTGCTGCCTTTAAATCGCTTAAGGCAGGGCCGGGAGGCAAACCAGTGTCTCCTGCAGGAACAACAATGTCATTTGGAGCAGTCATCCCTGATTTTGCAGGAGCATTCCCTTTATTTTTTTTCAGCAAAGAATATAATTCAAACGGATTTAATTCAGTGAAAATAACTGCAATTGAACCCTCTGAAAAATCTTTTAATCCTGAATTCTTTAATTTTGATTCCTCTAAAGCTTTAAGGAAAATCCTTGTTTTAGAAACTCTTACAACAGCTTTATCTGAAAGAAGTTTTCTTACCTGAGCAAACAGGTTTGCAGGAAAAGTGACAAGAGAAGCAATTCCAATAACAGGATATTTGTTCAATAACTGCTTTAATTCTTCTACTTCTTTTTTCTTCCAAGTAATAGTATGAGAAGTCATTTTTTGGCCTCCTCTTTGGAATTTTCTCCAATTTTAATTGGAGGACTCATAGTGAGTTTAACTAAAACAGATTTAATGTTCTGGTTTCTTGCAGGAAGCTTTGATTCAACTGCATCATAAACTGCAAGAACATTTTCAGCCAAATCTTCATCCTGCATTATTTCTTTACCGACAGAAACATGAATCAAAGGCATAAATTTTCCTTTTTTGTTCGTAATTTTAGTTACTCCAGAAGAAGTGTGAATTAAATTCTGAACAGACTTTAATTCCTGAGTAATAGGTTTTGGCATTTTTCCTCTTGGAGCAAGAGTTTGTCCAAGATATTTTCCAACTGTAAGCATTACAGAGCCTTCAGCCATTAAAACATCAAAAGAATCAGATATTTCCTGAATTTCTTTTTTGGATAAATTAGGAATCTCTGAATCCATTATAATTCTTGAAACAATTCCTTCAAGTTGTCTGACAAAATCCTTATCTTTAACAAACGCAATTGATTCAAGTTTTTTAGCAGAACCATGAGGCATTTTTACATCCAAATCAATTCTGTTTTCAGGTTTCTTGAAATCAATTCCTTTGAAATTAATAGTTAAATCTACTGACTGCTGAAAATTTCTTTTCTTGGATGCATCACGCATTTTAGATAATGCTTCTAAAACTTCCTGTTTTTTCATTTAAAAATTGCCTCCTGCAACATCTTTCCCAAAAGCAGTATAAAAAAACAGCTTTTAGCAAGCAGTCAAACAGCGTAAAATAAAGTTAATTATTACTAATTTGTTCTGAAAAAGGTTTAAAAAAGAATGCATTAAAAAGTTCAATCAATGAAAGCAAAAAAGTTTTTGGAGTTAAATAAAGCAAAAGGACTTGCATTATTAAGCACAGGAACAATAACTGTATTATACATAACAAAGAGTGTGGTGTGGGTTCCAGAAATTTTAATGATTTTTTTGGGAGCAGTATCTCTATTTAGAATAAAAATTCATGGAATTTTTTTAAATGAAAAAAAAACTGAAATAAAAAAAGGAATTTATTTTTCTCTGGCAGGACTGTTTTTTGGTTTTCTTTTAAGAATTTTTGGGTTTAATTTTTTAATTGAAATTTTACTGGCTGTTTTTATTGCAGTGCTTTTAAAGGAAATTTACTCTCAGAAAAAAGAAAAATGGATTAATGCTTTTGTTTTAATAGGAAGCTTTCTGATTGCTTGCGAAACAATCCTTCTTACATTTAATTTAATTGTGAATCAAATTTTCCTGCCTTAACTTCTGCAATCATTTCTTTGCCTGTTTTTCCTTCAACTGTTATCCCCAAAGAATTACATGAACCAAGGATTTCACAAACCTGTGATTTTAAATCAAACGAAGTTAAATCAGGAGCCTTCATTTTTGCAAGTTTTACAACCTGTTTGAATTCAAGGTTGCCTGCTTTGTTTTCTTTTGGGTTGCCTGTTCCCTTTGAAGCTTTTGCTTCACTTAAAATCAATGAACTTGCAGGCGGACTTCCTACTTCAACAGAAAAATTCTTTTTTGAATCAACTTTAATTTTAACTGGAACCTTCATTCCAGAATACTCTTTTGTTTTTTCGTTTATTTCTTTTACTATTTCAGGAATATTCACTCCTAACGGACCTAAAGCAGGCCCTAATGGTGCAGCAGGAGAAGCTTTTCCTCCTTCAACCATAACTGAAACTTCCGGCATCCAATATCACCTATTCATTTAATATTCTAATATGTTCTGCTTTAATTGTAACTGGAATCTTTACTGCTGCTTCAAGCAATTCAACTGTAACTTCTTCTTTTGTGTCATTTACTCTTGTCACTCTTGCTTTCTCTCCTTTAAAAGGACCTGCAATTAATTCAATTTTTTGTCCTTCCTTAATTGACTTCATTAATGGTTTTGCTTCAAGCAGATTAGATAATTCATCAATTTTTACTTGTCCTCCGACAATTCCTTTTCCCTTAATATGAGGAGTATTCATAATTGCTCTTCTTACAGTCAACTCAGTGTCTGCTTCAATCAAAATATATCCTTTCAAACCAGGAATAACTGAAAGAGAATAAACTTCAAGTTCATCTGTTTTAATTTTATTGCTTAAAATATCTACAACAAGAGACTCCTGTCCTACTGTGGTTCTTAAAGTAAAAATCATCAATTCACCTTTTCAGCATAGTTGCCTTTAAACTCAAATAAAATAATAAGAAAAAGGCA
>CAZSOZ010000008.1:29033-32270 GCA_964608675.1 uncultured archaeon
TTGACCCACGGCATGACACCACCTCCTGAATAGGAAGAAAAAGGCAAAAACTGTTAATAATTAAAAGAATAAAGGTTTAATAAGGAAACGGTTAAATTAATCAAAAAAAGCATTAAAGCCAAAAAAAATAATTAAAAAAACATGCAAACAAAAAACAAAAATAAAAATAAACTAAATAAAAAAAAAATAATAAAAAAACAGAAAACTGTTTTTTCAGCTAATAAACGGAATAAAAGAAGAAATCAACTTTAATGCAAAACCTAAAAGACCAATAATAATTATTCCTATTCCTGTGACCTGCGCCATTACTTTATATTCCTGCAAATCAGGTTTCTTTGAAACAGTAAAAATTCTTTTAGTTGAAACCAAAAATTTTTCAAAATCAAACATATTAAATCTCCTAAAAAATAAAATAAAAAAAAAGAGTTAAAAAGGAATGTATTAATCAGTAAACTCGATTCCTAAATCAAGCATTCCGTTTTCATCAACCATTCCTTTTACGTCTCCTAAATAAGAAAATTTTCCTCCAGCAATTACAACCATTGCCTGAATTTGATTGCGGGGAAGTTCTTCTTCAATCATAGCACCCCAAATAACATGAGCATTTGGATTAATTTTTCCTGAAACTGCTTCAACAATCATTTCTGCTTCCCTTAAAGTCATATCTGTTCCGCCAATAACATTAATTAAAGCACGGTTTGCTTCAGAAATATCAACATCTAATAAAGGAGACGTCAAAGCGTTTTCAACTGCCTCCAAAGCCCTTGAATCAGTGGTTTTTTCCTGCTGGCTTTCACCCAAACCAATCATTGCTCCACCGCCTCTTTCAAGAATTGTTCTTAAATCAGCAAAATCCAAATTAATTAAACCCGGCTTGGTTACCATTTCAGTTATTCCTTTTACAGCATTAGTTAAAACTTCATCTGCAACCCTAAATGCTGCAGTCACAGGAAGATCAGGAGCAATTTCAAGAATTTTGTCGTTAGGAATAACAATAATTGTATCAGAAGCTTTTCTTAATTTTGATAATCCCTCCAAAGCATTCTCCATTCTTTTTTTTCCTTCAACTGTAAAAGGAAGAGTGACAACTGCAATAGTTAATGCCTTTGTTTCTTTTGCAATTTCTGCAATAATAGGAGAAGCTCCAGTTCCTGTTCCTCCTCCTAAACCACAAGTAATAAACACTAAATCAGAATCATTAAGAAGTTCCTGCAATTCCTGAATTGATTCCTGTGCAGCAGCTTCACCAACAGAAGGATTGCTTCCTGAACCCAACCCTCTTGTAAGCTTTTTTCCTATAAGCATTTTTTGGTCAGCAGTAACAGAAATTAAATCCTGTGCATCAGTATTAACAACAAAAGTTTCGGCTCCATGAATTCCAACTTCACTCATTCTGTCAACAGTATTGCATCCTCCGCCGCCAATTCCAATAACACGGATTTTTGCTTTGCTTGCTTCCAGTAATTTAATTAATTCATCGTCATGCTGGCCTTTGACCACTCTTTTTCCTTTTGGTCCAAGTTTTTCTGGATTCATATAACTTTTTACGGCTTTATCGACAACAGTTTTCAAGACTTATCCCCCCGGAACTATAAAAAAAACTATTTATTTTGTGCAGGAAAAGCCTTAAAAATGAATTTCAGTTTATTCACTCAAAAAGGACAAAAAAAAATGCAGAAAAAAAGAATACAGAAAAAAATCTGCAAGCAAAATAAACAAAAAAAAATAAAATCCAAGTGTTTTTTTCAGTTCAATTTAAATAAAGATATGCATATAAATTTTTTTTTAATGGACTCAGGAAATTCATTAAAAAAATCTGATTTTTCATTAACCGACATTGTTTCAATCAATGATTTTTCAAAAGAAGACATTTTGTTTGTTTTACAGCGTGCAGCAGAAATAGACAAAATGTCGCCGGCAGAAAAAAGCAAACTGCTGGAAAACAAAATAGTTGCTTCAATGTTTTTTGAAGCAAGCACAAGAACAAGATTAAGCTTTGAAACTTCAGCACAAGCAGTAGGCGCAAGAGTAATTGGTTTTGCTGATGCAGGAATAACTTCAGCAAAAAAAGGAGAAAGTTTTTCTGATACAATTAAAACAGTAAGCAATTATGCTGATTTAATTGTAATGCGCCATCCAATCAGCGGAACAGCAAGACTGGCTTCAGAAGTAAGCTCAAAACCCATATTAAATGGAGGAGACGGTCCGAACCAGCATCCAACCCAAACTTTACTGGATTTATATACTCTAAAAAAATTTGTAGGCAAATTAGAAGGACTAAAAATAGGGTTTGCAGGAGACTTAAAATATGGAAGAACTGTTCATTCTCTTGCAACAGCATTAACTCATTTTAAAACCAAACAATATTATATTTCTCCTGAAAGCCTAAAAATGCCTGCATACATAAAGGAAGAAGTAGAAGAAAACGGAAAAGTCTTTGAAACAGAAGACTTAGAAAAATTTATTCCTGAAATAGACGTATTGTATATGACAAGAATTCAAAAAGAAAGATTTCCTGATGAAATAGAATACAACAAAGTAAAAGACGCTTATATTTTAAACAAAGCAATGCTTGCAGACGCAAAAAAAGAAATGAAAGTAATGCATCCTCTGCCAAGAGTAAACGAGATTTCAACTGATGTTGATGACACTCCTCATGCAATTTACTTCCAGCAGACTGCATCAGGAATTCCTGTAAGAGAAGCATTACTGGATATTCTTGCAAAGGTGAAAAAATGAATAAGCCAACCAAACAGGAAATAATAGAAAAATTAAAAATAAGGGTTACTCCTATTGGAAGCGGAACAGCAATAGACCACATTAAACCCGGAAGAGGCTTAAGAATAGTTGAAGTGCTGGGAATGAATTCTCATGATGCAGCAGCAATAGCCTTAAACACTGAAAGCAGAAAAAGAACTGAAAAAAGAAAAGACTTAATTTTAATGGAAAACCGTTTTTTAAATGAAGAAGAATTAAACAAAATAAGTTTGCTGGCAAAAGATGCAACCGTCAACACAATAAAAGACTACAAAGTAATAAAAAAAAATAAACTGGATTTGCCTGAAAAAGTCGAAGCAGTACTGGAATGCATTAACCCGAACTGCATTACAAACCATGAAGAAATAAAAACAAAATTTTTGCTTAAAAAAAGTCCAATTAAAGCAAAATGTCATTACTGTGAAACCTCCATGAACGAAAAAGAAATAGAAAAACACATCAAAAAATAATTACAAAAAA
>CAZSOZ010000009.1:0-14286 GCA_964608675.1 uncultured archaeon
TTTTTTTTTTTTTTTTTTTTTTTTTTTTTTTCTTTTTTTTTTTTTTTTTTTTTTTCTTGGTTTTTTTTTGGATTAACCATACAAATAAAATAATAATCAATTAACAATAAATAGAATGTGCAGAATTAAAAAAGGGGTTTGAATGGATTTAAAGGAAAAAATGCAGTTGATTGAAGAAAACACTGTTGAATTAATTACTAAACAGGAAATTGAATTGCTTTTAAAGGAAAAAAAGCATCCAATTACTTATTGCGGTTATGAACCTTCAGGAGAAGTTCATTTAGGGCATATGGCTACTGTAGTAAAATTAATGCAGTTGGAGAAAGCAGGATTTAAAGTTAAAATTCTTTTAGCTGACTGGCATGCTTTTTTGAATAAAAAAGGAACAGAAGAGAAGATTCTTGAAAGAATTAATTTATGGAAGAAAGCCTTTAAAAAAATGGGAATAAAAGACCCTGAATTTATTTTGGGAAGCTCTTTTCAAAAGAAATCTGAATACATTCAGGATTTGCTTGTATTGTCTTTAAACACTACAATTAATCGTGGTTTAAGGGCAATGCAGGAAATTGCGCGGGACATTGATAATGCAAGCATTTCTCAGGCAGTTTATCCTTTAATGCAAATTAATGACATAAAGCATTTGAGAGTTGATGTTGTTCAGTCAGGAATAGAACAAAGAAAAATTCATATGCTTGCAAGAGAAATAATGCATAAAATTAATTACAAAAAACCTTTGCTTGTTCACACTCCTTTAATTGATTCTCTTCAAAAAATGGGAGCTAAAATGAGTTCAAGTGATTTTAATTCTTTGGTTTCAGTGAGGGATTCCAGAGAAGAGGTAAAGAAAAAAATAAGCAAAGCTTTTTGTGTTGAAGGAAACTCAAATAATGCTTTAATGCAGATTTTTAAGCTGATTGTTTTTCCGCGAAAAAAGTCAGTTGAAGTAAACCGTCCTCAAAAATTTGGCGGAAACATTCAGTTTAATTCTTTTAGTGAATTGGAGAAAGCATTTTCTGAAAAAAAACTGCATCCAATGGATTTAAAGAATTCTTTGTCTGAAGAATTAAATGAAATTCTTGAACCTGTAAGAAAAGTTTTTGTTTGAAAGTTAATTTTATAAATAAAAGAAATCATATTTATGTTATGAATCCGTTGCATTTGTTTTATAAGCCTGGAGAAGTAGTAAAGCATTATCTTGAAAACCCTGATATAATTAAAGCATTGCTTTTTGTTTTGTTGCCTGGAATTCTTTCTTTGATTGGATTATTTGTGTATGGCTTTAATGTGAATTTTCTTGTTCAGACAGCTAATTTTTTGCTTGCTGTTCTGGCATGGATTACTGCTTCAATTTTGATTGCATTAATTATTTCTTTGTTTGCAAGAAGAAAAGTTAGAACAGAATTTTATGGGATTGCTTCTGCGGTTTCTTTAACAAGGTTTTTGGGGGCAGGAGCTGTTTTTTTGTTTTTGTTGATTCCAATGATTATTCCTGGAGAAATTTTTTCTTCTGCAAGAGATTTTCAAACCGGACAAATAACTTTAAATGAAGCTGGAGAAAATATTTCTACTGCAATGAATTCAGAAATGTTTGCTTCTGCTGTGCCTGTTGTAAGTGCAATAATTTTTTTAACGGTTATTTTTGCAGTTCTTTCTTTGGTTGTATACTATAAAATTATTTCAAAGAATGTTAATTCTAATGCAATCGTGCATTCAATTGCTTTAATTTGTTTTTTGGTTTTGGATTTAATTTTTATGAGAATTCTTGGTTTTTGATTTTTATTTAATAAAGTTTTAAAAACTTTTTTTATTTATTTGATTTTGAGAGGTGGTTTTTAATGGATGAATTGGATATCTGGGATCCTTTTAAAAAAATAAGAAAACAAGAAAATCTTTCCCGTTTTTTTGATTCTTTTCCGTCTTTTCCTAAATTTGAGTCAATGATTAGAACTCCTTTATTGGATGTAAAGGATGAAGGAGATTCTTTGAAAATTACTGCAGAACTTCCGGGAATAAAAAAAGAAAATCTTGACATTGATTTAACTGAAAACCAGCTTACTTTAAAGGGAAGCATTGATTCAAAGAAAGAAAAATCAGACAAAAAGAAACAATATTATTTTAGGGAAAGAAAAACAAGTTCTTATTTCAGGTCAATTTCTTTGCCAGAGGAAGTGATTCCAAAAAAAACCAAAGCTGAATTCAAGAACGGAATACTTCACTTGGATTTATCAAAAAAACATAAAAAGAAATCTAAGGGTTTTAAAGTAAAAGTAAAGTGAATTCTTTTTTTTTGTTCTTTTTCTTTTTAGATTAACTTAATATACTTTTTACTTTAAATTATTTTTAGGATGACTGAATTTTATAATTCTTTAACCAAAAAAAAAGAGGTTTTTAAGCCCTTGAAGGCAAAAGAAGCAAGAATGTATACTTGTGGCCCCACTGTTTATGATTTTTCGCATATTGGAAATTTTCGTGCTTACATTTTTGAAGATTTGTTAAGGCGTTATCTGAAATTTAAGGGATTTAAGGTTGTTCAGGTAATGAATTTAACTGACGTGGATGACAAAACAATCAAGGGAGCAAGAAAAAAAGGGGTTTCTTTGAATGAATTTACTGAAAAATTTAAGAAAGCTTTTTTTGAAGATATTAAAACTTTAAATATTGAAAAAGCAGAATTTTATCCTGAAGCAACAAAAACTATTTCTGAAATGGTTGAACTAATAAAAAAATTGTTGAAAAAAGGTTTTGCTTATAAAGGAGAAGATAACAGCATTTATTTTTCAATTAAAAAATTCAAGGATTATGGAAAGCTTTCTGGATTTAAAATAAAAGAATTAAAGGAAGGTGCAAGGGTTTCTCAGGATGAATATGATAAAGAGAATGCAAGAGATTTTGCTTTATGGAAAGCTTATGAAGAAAAAGATGGAGATGTTTTTTGGGAAACAGATTTGGGAAAAGGAAGACCGGGCTGGCATATTGAATGTTCTGCTATGAGCATGAAATATTTAGGGGAAACTTTTGATATTCATACAGGAGGACTTGACAATAAGTTTCCTCATCATGAAAATGAAATTGCTCAAAGTGAGGCAGCAACAGGAAAAAAATTTGTTAATTATTGGCTTCATTGCGATCATTTAATTGTTGAAGGCCGGAAAATGAGTAAATCTTTAGGTAATTTTTATACTCTTCGTGATTTAATAAAAAAAGGTTTTTCTGTTAAAGCAATTCGTTTTGTTTTGCTTTCTACGCATTACAGAAACAAGCTTGATTTCACTGAAAAATCAGTTATTCATGCTGAAAACAAAATAAATAAATTTAATGAATTTATTTCAAAATTAAATGCAGTTAAAACTGAAGTCAAAAAGGAATTAAATGAAGTTAATTCTTTAATTAATGATGTTAGAAATTCTTTTGTTTCTGCTTTGGATGATGATTTAAATATTTCTTTGGCTTTAACTTTTTTGAATAATTTCATGAAAAAAATCAACAGGCTGGTTGATGAAAAAAAGCTTTCAAAAAAGGAAGCAGAAAAAATTATTTTTTTAATGAAAGAATTTGATTCTGTTTTGGGTGTAATTGATTTTGAAGAAAAAAATCTTTCTAAAGAATTAATGAATTTAATTGAAGAAAGAGAGAAAGCAAGAAAAGCAAAAAACTGGAAGAAAGCAGATGAATTAAGAGAAAAATTAAAAGAAAAAGGAATTGAGTTAATTGACTCTAAATCTGGAGTAAGATTGAAAAAAATTTGATTAACTTGCTAATCTTTAAATACTTCTAGTGCGTTTTTTTTGTGTATACTTGAAGAATTTTTTTCTGTAGACTTGCAGTTAATTTATACTTCTGGTTTGGTTGCAGAACTTGGATTAATTGTTGTTTTTGCTACTTTGGTGGCTTTAATTGGAAGGCTGTTAAAACAGCCTTTAATTTTGTCTTATATTGTTGCAGGAGTTTTAATTGGGCCTTTTGGCTTGAATTTAATTGGTTTAACTGAAGGAATGGAAAACATTACTTTGATTTCAGAGTTGGGTGTTGCTTTTTTGTTGTTTACTGTTGGAGTTGAATCTGATTTAAATAAATTAAAAAACATAGGAAAAATTGTTTTGTTTGGAGGAACTCTTCAGGTTTTTTTTGATTTTGGTTTTCCTATTGCTTTTGCTGTTTCTTTGTAAGTGGAAATTTTTCCTTTTGGAATTTTTTTTAATGCATTCCAGATTTTTTCTTGAAATTCAGTCATTTAAATCCATATAATTTGTTTTTTTTAATGTAATCAAAAACTTTGTCTGGCAGAAAAACTGAAACAGGTTTTTTTTGTTTTATTTTTTTTCTTATTAATGTGGAAGAAATTTCACTGCTTAAAGTTGGTTTTATTGTGATTGGATTAAATTTTTTTATTTTTTCCGGGATTTCTTTTTTGTTTTCAACTGCAACAAGAATGAATTTTATTTCTTTTAAAAGTTTTTCTGGTTTTTTCCATTTATGAAAGTTTTCTATTGCTTTAAGTGAAGCAATAAAATTGAATTCGTGTTCTGGAAATTTTTTTTTTAGTTCTTTAATTGAGTCAATTGTATATGTTTTTTTTTGTTTGTTTAATTCAAATTCATTTAATTCCATGTTTTTTTCGTTTTGTATTGCAAGTTCAATCATTTTTTTTCTGTGTTCTGCTTTTTCCGGCTGTTTTTTTAGGGGGTTCTGCCAGCAGGGAAAAAACCATATTTTATCACACAACTTTTTTTCTAAAACCTGTTTTCCTGCAATCACGTGCCCTAAATGAATTGGGTCAAATGAGCCTCCGAATAATCCTATTTTCATTTTTTATCACATTTAATTAATCCATAAGCAAACTTAAGTTTATTGATTTAACTGAATGTGTAATTAATCCCATTGAAATAAAATCAGGTTTTGTTTCTGCATATTTTTTGAGGTTTTCAAAATTAATGTTTCCTGAAACTTCAATTTTTATTTTTTTGTTTTTTTTTCTTATTTCTTTTACTGCTTTTTCTGCTTGTTTAACTGAAAAATTATCCAGCATTATTATGTCTGGTTCTGCTTTTATTGCTTGTCTGACTTCACTTAAATTTTTTACTTCTATTTCAATGATTTTTTTTGTTTTATTTTTTTTGTTGTATTTTTTTGCTTTTTTAATTAATTTAGGAATTGAACTGAATTTTAAGTGGTTTTCTTTTATTAAAAAATCTGAATTAAGGTTTTTTCTATGAGAAAGAATTCCTGCTTCTTTGCCTGCTTTTTTGTCGAATTCGTTTAAGCCTAAACAGGTTTTTCTTGTCAGCATTATTTTTGGTTTTCCTGAAATTTTTTGTGCTTTTGCTCCAAGGGAAGCTATTCCGCTCATTCTTCCCAGAATATTTAATGCAGTTCTTTCAGCTGAAAGAATTTTTTTGTTGCTTCCTTTTAATTTCATTAAAGTTTTTCCTTTTAAGTATTTTTTTCCGTTTTTTGTCTGCAGTTTTGTTTTTATTCCAAAGTGTTCAAACAATAATTTTGT
Source organism: uncultured archaeon (assembly GCA_964608675.1). GTDB lineage: Archaea > Iainarchaeota > Iainarchaeia > Iainarchaeales > 1-14-0-10-31-34 > 1-14-0-10-31-34. Next base: position 5,501 of record CAZSOZ010000009.1, read on the forward strand.
TTCCTCTAATCCTGAAATGACTGCGTTTTCTTTTAATTTAATTTTTGCAGTGCATTTTTTTTCTTTAAGCAGGGAAGAAGTAATGTCTTTTCCTGCAATGTCTTCTTTTACTGCTGAAACCAGTTTTTGTTTCATTTTTTTTGAAAGCATTTTTTTAATCAAACCTTATTTTTTTTATTGTTTCTGTTTTGTGTTTGTTTTCTTTTATTCTTTGAAGGATTTTTTCTGCTTTTTTTTTGAATTTTTTTTGGAGTTCTTTTTCTGTTTTTCCTTTTTCTTTTTCTGAAAGAATTTCATCTATTTCTTTATAGCTTAAACCTAAATCTTTTTCGTCTGTTTGGTTTTCTTCGAGTTCTGCTGAAGGAGTTCTTTGAATTATTTTTTTTGGAATGCCTGCTGTTTCTGCTATTCTGAATATTTCTGTTTTAAATAAGTTTCCTAAAGGCATAAAATCTGATGCTCCGTCTCCGTATTTTGTAAAATACCCTAATTGTATTTCTGTTTTGTTTGAGGTTCCTATTACTATTGCTTTTTTTGCGTTGGCATAATTGTATAATACTGTCATTCTTATTCTTGGCTTTAAATTTGTTTTTGATGCTTTGTTTTGTTTCCATGGAAGAAGCTTAAAGAAAGGCTTAAAGAATTCATTTATGTTTATTTTAATGGTTTTTATTCCGAGCTGTACAGCAAGTTCTTCTGCAAGTTTTTTGCTTTGTTTTCTGCTGGTTTTTTCAGGCATTATTAATCCTAAAACTTTTTCTTTTCCTATTGCGTCAACTGTAATTTTTGCTGTTAAAGAAGAATCGATTCCTCCGCTTAATCCAATTACTGCTTTTTTTAATTTTTGTTCTTCAAAGAATTTTTTTGTTTTTTGCACTAACTGAAAGTATTTTTCTTTAGGGCTCATCAAAAAATTTAACCGCATAAAGTTTAAATAGAAATACAAACCTTTTTTTTTGTATGAAAGATAAAGTAATTATTGTTTCGGGATTAAGTGGTTCAGGCAAAAGCAATTTAGTGGAATTTATAGCAGAAAAATTTAATTTAAAGTGTGTTCATACTTCTTCTTTGCTGAAAAAATTAATGAAAAGCCGTAAAGAAGAACTTGTTATAGAGAAAGGAAAAAAGAATGACGGCTGGTGGGAAAGCAAAGAAGCAAAAGAAGCTTTTAAGAAAAGGCTTGCAGAAATAAAGTTTGACCGGCAATTGGATGACTTGCTTTTGAATTTAATTGAAAAAGGAAACATTGTAATGGATTCTTGGACAATGGGTTATTTAAGCAAAAAGGGATTTAAAATCTGGCTTAAGGCGTCTCCTGAAACAAGAGCAAAAAGAATTGCAAAAAGAAACAACAAGCCTTTTGAAGAAACCTTGAATGCAGTTAAATTAAAAGAGGATTCAACAAAAGAAATTTACAAAAAAGTGTATGGTTTTACTTTAGGCGAAAATTTAAAAAAATTTGATTTGGTTATTGATACTGAAAAAATTCCTGAAAAAGAAGTAAGAAAAATTTCTTTAGAGGCGCTTAAAAAAGAATTTAATGAAAACTAATTTATTTTTTTACTGCAAGCCTGATATCTGCATCAATAATTGTTTTTCTTCCTGCGTGTTTTGCATATTCTGCTGCTGTCCTTGAAATTTTTTCTCCTTCTGTTTCCAAAAACAAGCCTAATTCTTTTGAAGCAGACTCGCTTACTCTTAAACCTGAACTCTTTCTTATTATTCTATCTAATGCTGCTAAAGGCAATTCAGTCATTTTAATGCCTCCTTTTTGTCTTTAAAACAATAAGTTTCTTTTATTTAAAAATTTAATGGTTTTAAAAGGTTTTTTCTCTTTTTTGCTTTTTTTTTACCGAATTTTTTTTAATTCTTTTGTTCTTTTTTATTTTTTTATGCCTGTCAGAATTCAACTTAAAAAAAAGTATCCTTCTTCTGATTTAAATGCAAAGCAGTCCAGAGTAATTAAATATTTATATGAACATAAAAACGAAAAGCCAAAGCCGGTAAGGGAAATTGTAAGCGAACTAAATAAAATTAAAGGAAAACAGGAAATTAAGCCGGCAAATGTTTATGGGGCTTTGAAGAGATTAAATGAGTATAATAATAGGTTAACAAGAAAGAATCTTAAAAAAATAAATTTTCTTAAAACAAAATCAGGAAAAAAAGGCAGGAAAAGAAAACGCAAAAAGCCTTTTCGTTTGTAATCACCTGCATTTTGCTTCCAATTTGTTTTTATTTAATTTCCTGTACTTTTTTTTTATGTCATTTGTTTTTCATCCTTTAATTAAAGAGAATTCCGTTCAATCAAGGATTTATCAGGAAGTTTTGACTGCAAGAATTCTTGAAAAAGGAAATTCTCTTGTAGTGGCGCCTACTGCTTTAGGAAAAACTGTTGTGGCTTCAATGGTTTCTGCTTTTTTGCTTGAAAGAAATCCTGAAAAAAAAGTTTTAATGCTTTCTCCGACAAAACCTTTGGCTGTACAGCATCATAAATCATTTCAAAAGTTTTTGAATTTGCCTGAAAGTTCAATTGCTTTGATGACTGGTTCAATTCCTTCAAAGAAAAGGATTCCTTTATGGAATTCTTCTAAAATTATTTCTGCTACTCCTCAGTCAATTGAAAACGATTTACTGCAGGGAAAAATTTCTTTTAAGGATGTTGCTTTGCTGGTTTTTGATGAAGCCCATAAAGCAGTCGGAGATTATTCTTATGTTTTTTTGGCGCAGAATTACATTAAACAGAATCCTCAAGGATTAATTTTGGGTTTAACTGCTTCCCCTGGAGGAAAAAAAGAAAGAATTGATGATGTCTGCAAAAACTTGTTTATTAAAAACATTGAAATTAAATCTGAATCTGATGAAGATGTAAAACCTTATGTTAATGAAATTGATGTTGAATGGATTAAAGTTAATTTGCCTGACTCTTTTCTTGAAATCAAATCTTTGTTAAGGGATTTCATGAAAGAACAGCTTCTTTTCCTTAAAAAATTTGGTTTTGCTAAAAGCAGTTCAGTTCAATACTTAAATAAAATGAGGCTTTTAGAAATGCAGTCTGCTATAAGAAAAAGAATTGCGTCTTCTTCTGAAAAAAGTTCTGCTTTGTTTGTTGCTGTTTCAAGGCTTGCTGCTTTACTTAAAGTTTCGCATGCAGAACTTCTTTTGGAAACACAGGGAATAAATTCTTTAAATGATTATTTTTCCAGAATCAAACTTGATTCAAATAAAACCAAGGCAGCAAAATTTTTGTTGTCGCATTTTTCGATTTCTAAAGCAGTTGATTTAACAAATAAACTGCATCAAAAAAAAATTGAGCACCCTAAATTAATTCAATTAATTGAAGTTTTAAGAAAGCAGTTTAAAGAAAACCCTGAGAGCAGGGTTTTAGTGTTTAATCATTATCGGGAGTCGGTTTCTTTTCTTGAAAAAAACTTAAATGAATTTTCTGAAATAAAAGCAAAAAAGTTTGTTGGGCAGGCTTCAAAAGACAAAGTTAAGGGAATGACTCAAAAGGAGCAAATTCAAGCAATAAATGAATTAAGAGAAGGAATATACAATACTTTAATCTGCACGTCAGTTGCAGAAGAAGGCCTTGATATTCCTGCAGTAGATTTAGTTGTTTTTTTTGAGCCTGTTCCTTCTGAAATAAGAACTATTCAGAGAAGAGGCCGTACTGGAAGGCTTTCAAAAGGAAAAACAATTATTTTAATGGCAAAAGACACCAGAGATGAAGTTTTTTATTGGACAAGCATTGCAAAAGAAAAAAAAATGAAATCCACTTTAAACAGAATGAAACAAAGTTCTTCTGATTTAAGTGATTTGTCTTCAAGAAAAATGGATTCTCAGACTACTTTGAATTCTTTTTCTAATAAAAATGATTTTGTTTTAATTTTTGTGGATACAAGAGAGCAGGCTTCTCTTGCAGTAAGGGAATTAAGCAAGATTGTTAATGTTTCAATTAAAATAAAACAGCTTGAATTAGGAGATTATATTTTAAGCGACGAAGTAATTGTTGAAAGAAAAACCACGGAAGATTTTTTGAATTCAATGCTTGACGGAAGACTTTTTTCTCAGTTAATTGATTTGAGGGCAAACTGCAAGAAACCTTTGATGATTGTTGAAGGAAAACAAAAAGACTTGTTTACTTTGAGAAACATTCATGAAAATGCAGTTAAGGGTGCGCTTTCTTCTATTTTATTGGATTATCAAGTTCCTATTCTTTTCACTGAATCAATTCAGGAAACAGTTTCTTTTCTGCATTTGATTGCAAAAAGAGAACAGCTGGGAAAAGCAAAAGAAATTCGTTTGAGAGTCGGAAGAAAAGGATTGAGTGAAAACGAATTACAGCAGTTTGTAGTTGAATCTCTGCCGTCAATTGGTCCAACCCTTGCAAAAAACTTGTTAAAGGAATTTGGTTCAATAAAAAAAATATTTAATGCAAACGAAAAAGAATTAATGAAAGCAGATAAAATCGGAGAAAAGAAAGCAAAAGAAATAAGAAAATTAATTGATTCTGATTATAAAGAAAAACAATAAAAAAACCCAAAAAGTATTTATTAACCTTGCTAGAAATATTTATTGTAGAAAAAAGAGGGTGAAATTAAATGCCGGGGTTAATTTTGAAGTCAAGTTTATTTCCTTATAGAATGAAATTAAAGAACCGTGAACCAATTGAATTAAGTTTTACTATTGCCAATAATGGAGTCAAACCAAAACTGGTTTCGTTTGTTTTGGAGCTTCCTCCTCAATTAGGTTTAGATAAAGCAGGAATGAACAGAATTGTAAGAAAAAGACTGCCGAATAAAATGGCTCCAGGAGAAACAGTTAAATTTTCTTATGAAATTTTTCCTTCAAAAGTAGTTGAAACAGGAAATTATACTGCTTCTTTGAATGTTTCAGAACACTTTGAAAACTTTGATTATGAATTAGAAAATAAATCAGAACAAATAACAATAAAAGTAGAGGAATAAAATTCCTCTGTTTATTTTTTATTTTATATTGACCCTAAACCTAATCTTGTTTTGTCTCTTTTTTGTTCCTGCATTGTGCTTAATCTTTTCACTTCTTTTGAGTTCAGACCAGTGAAAATTGAAATTACTTCTATTTTGTTTGTGAAAGCCGGATCAATTCTTGCCCCCCAAATTACGCTTGCTTTAGGGTCAATGCTTTCTGTAAGCAATTCTCCTACTTTGTTTGCTTCGCCTAAAGTCATTTCAGGTCCTCCGGTTATGTGAATTAATGCTCCGGTTGCTCCTGAAACATCTACATCCAACAAAGAATTTTTGAGTGTTTCTCTTACTACTTCTTCTTCTTTGTTGTTTCCGCTGTTTTCTCCTACTGCAATAACACTTAATTTCTGGTTTTTCATAATTGATTTAACGTCTGCAAAGTCTAAGTTAATTAATGATGGTTGTGTAATTGTTTCGGTTATTCCTCTTACTGTTCTTGCTGTTACTTCGTCTGCTACTTTGAATGCATCCTGTATTGGCAGATTTGGAACCAAACCAACTAAACGATTATTGTCTATTACTACAACTGTGTCAGTGTTTGCTCTTAAGTTTTCTATTCCTTCTTCTGCTTTAACTAATCTTGCTTTCTCTAAAGCAAAAGGATAAGTTACGATTGCAATAACTATTGCACCTTGTTCTTTAGCTATTTCTGCAATGATTGGAGCACTTCCTGTTCCTGTTCCTCCGCCCATTCCTGCTGAAATAAACAGCATGTCAGTGTTGCTTAAAACTTCTTCTAAAGCTTGTCTTGAAACTTCTGCTGCTTTGGCTCCAACATCAGGGTATCCTCCTGCTCCTAGTCCTCTTGTAACGCTTTTTCCAATTAAAATTTTTGTTAGTTCGTCGTTGATTATTGATAAATGCTGTTTGTCTGTGTTAACTGCAACTAACTGGGCTCCGTTTACTCCCATGCTGGATATTCTGTTAACTGTATTGCATCCTGCTCCTCCTGTTCCAATAACCATTATTCTTGGAGCAAGTGATTCGTGTTCATTTTTGTTTTCAATTGAACCGGTTTTCAAAGCATTTTCCATTAAAGATTTCATTTATCCCCCTTCTCCTGCTTTTTTTTATACTTAAAAAACTGTTTGTAAGTTATTAAATAGTTTTTTGTTTTTTTTTATTTTTTTTCAGGTTTTGCATTTAAATTAAATTTTATTATTTTTGATGAATCACTGTCAAAAACATAGTTCATAAAACTGCATTCTGCTTCCAGCAAACCATTTTTGAAGTTTCTGGAATTCAATCCTGCACTGAATACAAAAAAATAGTTTGCTTTGAATTTGTCTGCTTCAATGAAAATTTTATTGCAGTCAGAAGTTGAAATAATTTCTTTCATGGATTCATTTCTTTTATTTAAATCAGGTGCAAATTCAAAGTAGCCGTCAATTACTATAGGTCTTTTTCCAAGTTCAGCTAAAGCATGCCCTCTGTCCCAAACCGAAAAAATATTTGCATCTTTTTCTGTGTATTCATTGAACCATTTCATTGCAGTTTTTTCTGTTAGACTAAAACTTCTTCCGCTGAATTGTATTTTGGGAACAAAAACAATTAATCCCATAATTAAAATCAACAAAAAAAAGATTTTAGTGTAAGGCCTTATTTTTTTTAGTATAATTGAAAACCCTTGTCCTGCTAAAATTGCAGCAGGAAAAGCAACAAAAATTCCCAGTCTTGTTCCGAATACTCCGTAAAATAATTCAAACAAAAACCATGAAATCAAAAAAAAATTTGTTTTTTTTGATTTAAATATTCCAATTAAAATGAAAATCCATGAAAACATCATTAAAGTAAGCTGAGAAAATAAAGTTGCTTTAGCCATTTCTGATGATTCAAATGAAACCTTTGAAACATACTCTGAATAATGATAAGGAAGCGAATTAAGCCATAAAAGAAAAATTAAAATCATTCCTTCAATTATGATCAGAATTTTTTTTGCATTCAAACCGGTTTTTTTTATTTTTGTAATTATAATCCAGACAAACAAAAATAAAATCAAGTTCATTGAAGAAAGAGGATGCAATAACATTTGTGTGATTCCAAGAAGAAAAGCAATCCTGTATTTTTTGCAGTAAATTAAATAAATTATTGCAGGAATAAAAAGCAAGGCTAGTCCGTCAGGTCTTATGTTCCCTGAAGTTCGGATTGCATGATAAAGCATGGTTGCAAGAAAAAAAGCCGAATAAATTCCTGTTTTTTCATCAAAAATTTTTCTTGCAAAAACAAAAACAAGAAGAACGCCCATTAAACCGTATAAAATTACAGTTAAATGCATCATTAATTCTAAAGGCATTTCTGAAAGCAGATGCAGTTCAGAGAACAACACGTGATATAATGGAGCATAAGAATAATATCTTCCCTGCATAGATAATTCATCATGAATAGGAACTCTTTTTTCTGCAATGACTTTTTCTGTCATTCTTAAATGAAAATAGTTGTCAGGTTCTCCGAAAGAATTAAATAAAAGATAAGGGCTTCTCAAAATAAATCCTAAAATAAGAATCAAAAACAATGCAATAAAAATTTTTTTCATTTCAATCCCGTTAAAGCGCTTTTTTCAATAAAAAAATTGTTTATTCTTTCATTAAAGTTTTCTCCAAAACCTTTCAAAGTCTTTTGATTCAAGCCTTTTTTTCCTGCAATTTTTTTCAGCCTTTTTTTGTCATACAATAATTTATTGTTTTCTTTTATTTTAAATATTTTTTTTAATTTTTTAATTTTTTCGCCTGCTTTTTTTTGGTTTTTTTCAAATGCAATCAGACAGCATTCTTTTGTTTTATTTAATTCAATTTTTTTTTGCATTGCTGAAATCTGGGTTTCTCCTAAAATTTTTTTTAAGAGTTCAATTGAAGAAAAATTTTTGGGCATGCTTTGAATGCAGACTTCAAGGTGTTTAATTGATGGAGTACAGTTCAAATTAAATAAAACAAACCTTTTTTTTTGGTTTAACCTAAGGCTTTTTATACTTTTACTAATAGAATTTATTTCTGTTTTGCCTGTTTTTATTGCATAGAAAACATGGTTTTTTTTGCAAATCATAGCAATAATATGGGTTTAAAAATTTATAAATTAAAGTGAATAGAAAAGGAGATCAAAATGGTTCAATGGCATATGAAATCAAGGAAGAAAACAAGCGGGGGCATAAAAAGAACTGACAGAAGAAGCACTAAAAAGCTTGCATGGAGAGGAGGAACTTTTTCTGCAACAAAGCTTTCAGAAAAAGAAGAAAGAATTTCAATTAAAGGAAGAGGGAATTCACAAAAAAAACAGTTAAGATATGTAGTTAATGTAAATATTACTGATCCTTCAACCAGCAAAACAAGCAAAGTTAAAATTCTGAATATTGTTGAAAACAATTCCAATAGACAGTATGCCAGAAGAAATATTTTAACTAAAGGAGCAGTAATTGAAATTGACTTAAATGGAAAAAAGCATGCAAAAGTCACTTCAAGACCAGGACAAGATGGTTCATTGAATGCAGTTTTAATTGAAAAAATTCAAACTAAACCAAAAAAGAAAAGAAAAACTAAATCAAAAGAAAAGAAAACAGAAGAAAAACCAATTGAAGAAAAAAAGGAATCCAAACCAGAAAAAGCTGAATCAAAACAAAAAACAGAAAAACAAGAAGAAAAATCAGAAGAAAATAAAAAAGAAGAAACTAAACCTGAAAAAGAACCAAAAGCAAAGGAATCCAAATAAGAAAAAAAAGTAAATCAAATAAAAATATTTTTTTTAATTATTTTTTATATTTTTTTATGTGTTTTTTTTGAATTCACATTT
>CAZSOZ010000010.1:0-13070 GCA_964608675.1 uncultured archaeon
TGCCAGCTTATTTCCAGTCGCTCACTTGTCCCACGAAAATGGATAAGAGCGTTCGACAAAAGGGGGAACATTCCTCAAGAGGGTGATTTGCCGGGATAGCTGATCCTCGGAGGATGATGAACCCATTCCGATCTCCTTGCTCTCACCAGTTGGTCAGTCAAAATTTGGCAGAAGTTAACTAGAACACAGTGTCTCTGTGTTGTTAAGTATAGATAGCTCCCGCTGGCTATGGTATCATAGTATAAAATAATATTAAAGGCAAGCGCCGTTGTAGCTATTATTCGAGTTAGAGGTAGGCAATAGAATGAATACGTTTACCTGGTTGTTGATGGGGCACTTGATAGGAGACTGGGTGCTGCAAAATGACTGGATGGCGAAGGACAAGCGACGGGGATGGGTCACGCCGGGCGGCCTGGCCCACTTCGCGATCTACACAGCGACCAGTTTCGGCGCCCTCGTCGTTTCTGGGCAGAACGATCCGTCTTTTTGCCTCGCGCCAGGGCTCGTCATTTTCGTCTCTCACTGGCTGATCGACGCCGGGGACGTCGCCGGGCGCTGGATGCGCCTCTTCCGGCAGAGCGATCTGACGTGGGTGCGCGTGGTGGTCGATCAAACACTCCATCTCCTGGTGTTGATGGTGCTGGCCATGTTTTCCTTCGGGATGTGAGGAGGGAGCATAACTTCCAAATAGGGAGGTTGTCAGATGGCTTACGATAGAGAGATACGAGGCAGAATATCGAAATTGATGAGAGGTCTGCGAGCGAGGGCAGCGCCTCAACAGTTTGATCATAATCGAATCGCCGGCCACGACGTTCGCATTGGACACTTGAATGGGACACGAGTCGAGCGATTCATCGTCCATTTCCGTTCCAATGGCTGTTTGTGGTGTAAAGCGAACGGTGGTTGCACGATGTGTGGCTTTTGGAACGAGACAGCCCAAGGACACGAGGTGGTAACTGGGAAAGAGTTCGTCAATCAGTTCAAAGACGTGTTACATCGTTTTGACTTGCAAGAGTATCCGGTCCTGGGATTGTATAACGCCGGTTCCTTTTTGCAGGAAGAAGAGATCCCTTTTACAACGGTGGAGGAGATATTTCACCTCATAGCCGCGTACCTGCCGCATTTGAGGCAAGTGACTATAGAGAGTCGCGCGGAATACATCGGCAAGCAGAAACTCAGGAGCTTGCAGAACATCCTGGGGGACGATATCCAACTGGCGGTCGGGATGGGGTTCGACTCCGAGAATCACACTGTATGCAACCTAATCATCAACAAGGGAGTATCCAAGAAAGGGCTGGAGCGGGCGATAGAAATAACCAGGCAGCTAGATGTTCGATCCATTGTCTACGTGCTGCTCAAGCCTCCATTTCTGACTGAACGGGAGGCGATTGTGGACGCGGTCGAGAGCACCAGGTACGTCAGCGGGGTCGGCCCGACCGAGATCCACTACGAGACAGTGACCGTCGAGGCTGATACGCTGGTCGATCAGTTATACACGAGCGGTTTGTACAGACCAATGTGGCTGTGGAGTATCATCGAAATTCTGAAAAGGGTGCGTTCATTTGCTATGCCCTATATGACCCCTCTGCGGTACGTTGCTCAGGCGGTGGATGTGCCGCGCAACTGCCCCGCCTGCACGGAGATAGTGACAGATAGGATTTATAATCGGTACTGTTCGGACTGGGATTTGGCCCACTTCGCCGGTCTGGATTGCCCTTGCCGGGCGGAGTGGCTGGAGGCCGTACGCGAGGAGCCCTTGCTATCATTAGAGGAACGGGTTTGGGAGAGGGTGGAGGGGTTGGCGAAACGTAACTTGACGACATCAAGGGCTCTACCCGTGGTAACCCGAGGGTAGAGACCCTGCTTGGACAAGCACATCGTCAACAACGACGGATACGCGGACAGGTCGACACATCTTCCCTCTCTTGAGGAGATGTCATTTAGAGCATAGAACACTCTTTGTAAAGGAACCAGCTTATGCCATACGATGCTATTTACTACTTGTTTTTGTTATTTTTGCTAATCACAGCCGTTATTGGAATCGCACTGGTTGTACTGGTTATCGGCGCATTCGTTCTTGGTCTGGCATCAACTATAGGGGGCATCATTGCCTACTGGCGGAGTAACAGCGGGACCATGCGTGTTCTCAGCGCAATTGCTGTTGGCTGTGGTATGACTTTGCTCTTAGCCATCGGTTTGTTTTTGTTATTTCTGGTTTACGCCTATGCATTTTAGGAACGATGTCTGATTCAGAGGTTCACTACACTTGCTCGACCGCTTACTGTAGTTTGCTAAAAATTCGATTGCCAGTCTCAGCAGACAAACTCTCGTCATTTAAAGAGAAGGGAAAGCTTATGTCCGAGAATAACTTGAAACGAGCCTATCAGTTGGTGCGGAAGAATCCAGATGACCCAGAGGCTTGGATAAACTTGGGTAACTTACTGCAGGCCAGTGGAGACAAAGAGAAAGCAGCCCAGTGTTTTCAGCACGCACGACAATTGACCATTGCTCAAATCCCATCTCCGCCAACCCAGCCGGAAGAAACTATTTATTGCTCTCAGTGCGGCCACGCCAATCCGCCTGTAGCGAGGTTTTGTGGCGAGTGCGGTGCAACACTTGTAAGTGATAAATATTCATCTCCATCGCCGCCACCTTCTGTATCACCTCGAAAAAAGGAAAAAGGGGGTTCGTTGCCGAACTTCAAAACTACTGTTGGAAATCTGCCAGAGCCACTCGATTCTATGACTTCAACAGATCTTATCAAAATTCTCATCGGCGGTGGCATACTAGCGATCATCATATTGTTCTCGATTTTGCATGAATTTGTTGCCTTGATATTCGCACCGCTATATATAATCCCCATAGGATATGCTCTTACATTCGCCAAACAGGTGATTGACACTGATCAATATTTCCCCTTACCGCTCTGGACCAACTGGCGTGATATAGCTCGAAAGGGCGCCATTTTCTTTTTAATCCACGTAGCATATCTTGTACCTAGCCTTCTCCTACTTGGCATAACTGCCTTGCTGATATGGGGTATTGATACCCTTTCCTACGAGTTATCAGTTGAAGCGTTATCAGAGATCACAATCATGATCGAAAATTTTGTGGAAACAATAGGTCCATTTATATTGGGGTTACTTTCCCTTCTGTCATGGGGGCTGGCTGACATGGCCACTTGCAATTACCTGCGGAAGGAAAAACTGGCTGCTGCCTTCCGCGTTATAAAAGTGTTTGGATACTTCAGGCGTGCTATACTTCGCCTTATACCAGGCTACTTACTTTACATTGTAGTCTTCTTGATCCTACAGGCTGCTGGCTGCGTACTATGTGGCGTGGGAATATTTGCCTCTCTGTTCATCGCTTTACTGCTCTATGAAGCCTTCTTGGCACATATTTATCGAAGGGCCGAAATGTCTATCGAGAGATAAAAGCTCCCGATAGAAGTCAAGATTATCGCAAGCAAAAATCTGAGACTGTAACGTGAAATCCCAAAAGCCACTTTCATTTGGTAAAATAGTTGAGGAGGTGCGAAGGTGTCAGGTAAATTACAGCAGGCTATCAATGCCATACAGACAAATGACAAAGCAACCGCCGAGCGGTTGCTAACCGAAATACTGCAAAGTAACCCCCGTAATGAAGAGGCCTGGTTGTGGATGGCAAGGGCTACGGATTCCGATGACTATCAACAGCAGTGCTTCCGTAATGTGCTAAAGATTAACCCAGACAATGAAGCTGCTCAACAGGGTATAGCTGCACTGCAATCTGACAGATCTATCGTTGCCACACAACCACAGGAACCTGCTGTTGCGACAACGAAGGAAAAATTCCCAGATTTGAGTTACAGAGCCTTCCAACATCCATTGGATCGGGAAGCATTAAAGGCTCTTGAGAAGGTCAGGTTTCTGGATACTGTAGTCAGAAAATTCAGTGAGTGGTTCAGCGAGAAGAACTTTCGACTTCTCAGTGTTTCCAACAATATCCGGTTGGGTTCCAGGCAGTGTCCTAGTATTTACAACAAGTTTATTGAGGTTGCTACCATTTTGGATATGCCCAAGCTGCCAGAGGTATACGTTGACAGCACTTACACCATCAATGCTTATGCATACGGCATGGAAAACTATACCATTACGTTATGTTCTGGATTGATCGATATGTTGACTGAGGATGAACTATTAGCTGTAATTGGACATGAGTTAGGGCACATTAAGTGCAATCATATGTTATACAAGACTATGGCTTTCATTCTGGCCGAGTTTGGCTCTGATCTGCTGAACAGCTTATTGCCAATGGGTATCGGAATGGCCGCCACTATGGGAATTCAACTAGCTATCTATCAGTGGTATCGCATGGCCGAATATTCGTGTGACCGGGCAGCTCTGCTAGTGGTGCAAGATCCGTCAGTTGTTGCCAATGCCTTAACCAAATTGGCCGGATATTCACGCAAGATTTTACCTGAACTCAATATGGAGGAGGTTTTACTTCAAGCAAGCGAATACGAGGAAACGAGTGGTGCGTTGGAGAAGACTATGAAGCTTTTTCAAATAGTTGGTCGTACCCATCCTATGCCTGTCGTAAGGGCAAAAGAAATCATGCAGTGGTCCCAGTCCGACGAATATCAGGAAATATTGGCAGGTAACTATCTTACGATGACGGATGAACTATCGCCCCGACAAACAGAGCAGCCAACCGGACCGGTTTGTCCTAATTGTAATACTGTCAACCCTGAGGGATACAAATTCTGTTACAAATGTAGGACCAAAGCTCCGCCAGAGGGCCAATGTGGAGGTATAACGTGTCCTCAATGTCATACAGTTATCCGAGCAGGGGCCAAGTTCTGCTTTAAATGTGGCGCTCAACTATAAATAACGTTGGAACGTGAAAATTGGACTTTGGACAAATCTTATTTGACCTTCCCGAAAGCTTTCAAGTGCGATGAAACTAGCTGAGAATTGCCTGAAAGCGAGCTTTTTTGACCTTTTAGGCTGTTCTTTTCAGCTTTCGGAGGATTGTTGGCGAAAATCTGAGCTTTATCCAAAGTCCAGTAAAAAATAAGCTAGCGATTAAAAGGGAGAGATCATGCTTTATTGTCCTGAATGTGGTACAGCTAACCCAGAACAAGGAGTCTTTTGCACTGAATGCGGCACCGAACTGCCGCAGCCAATAACTTCGCAAACTTCTCGATCCATTACCAGTCGATCCTCCACATCAGCGCCTCAGTCACAATCACAAGGGGAATCCTGGTGGCAGCGGCTTGGGCCTGATTGGAAAGCGGCGATTTTGGTCTATTTGGGCTGGCTTGTTATGGAATCACTGGTAACTGTGACAGGCGGAGCAGGTTGTCTCTTTTCCTATCCTATTCTTGCGCTCATTGGCCTGGGTCAAGGGGTGCTTGTAATGTACTATGCTTCTCGCGACAACCGCTACACCTCGGCAGACTGTTTCCGACTAGGAGCACGTTCGGCGCTATGGACTGTGATAGTGACAAAAGTGGGCGCTGTATTAGTCGCAGTGCTTTTTTCGGGAATGACTCTGGGGATGGCCCTGGCCATATTGCCAATTGTTCTTGCAGCCCAATTGGGGGGTACTGTGATCCAAACAGTGGCGATCATCCTGGGTTCCTGGCTCAGTGGTCAGTATAGAGGCAAAAAATTGATCGGTATACTAGTAGGTGTGGGGTGTAGTGCTGCTGTCATTCTTGGCATTTTGACTGCTATTCTGGTTGCTGTCTTGGGGGCGTTGGGGATTCCTTTGCTGCAGCAGTAGGCCCCTAGTCAATGCTTGGAGGAAGAAGTACAACGATGAATGTCTCAACCATCGGGCAAGATGCCTGTACTGATGGAACATCCTACTGTCCACAGTGCGGCTCGGAGATGGAAGCGCTAGCTTGTTACTGTTCCCAGTGCGGGACAAAAGTGCCCGGGGAATATGCCGCGCAAGCCCAAAAGCGACTATCGGTGGAGCCGGTCACGTTGTTGCCAGCCCAGATGTTGGGTTCCCGTTTTCACAGCAAATACTACGGGCGACTCATCTGCGCGGACAACGCGCTCTACTTCATTCAGGGGTGCGAGGTGTCGGTTACGGTCTTGGGTGGGCTTGCCGTTTATTCTTTGGAAAGAGCGACGAGCCAAGAAAGGCCTTGCCGGTATCACGCACTTGTCGCCCGCGAAATAGGCGCAGATGATGCCTGGCTTGTTCAGGCTAGCGATCTCCGAGATCGCCAGCTATGACATCTTTCTCAACGCCATAGACCTGCGTCTCAAGAACAGCCGAAAGATACGGTTCGCTGTAGGTGTTCACAAGTTGAAGGTCGAACTGTTTTTACAACAGCAGGGCGTACTATGTGAAGAAAAGGGGTAAAAGATGAACAAAAAACAATGGCTGATCCTTGGCATGCTCGGCGCGTGCAACTTTGTCGTCTGTTCCTTACTCGCTATCCTAGCGATCGTGGATTTGCCCTTTCCCGGTGCAGAAACGCCAACGCCTGCGCCCACTATTGCACAATCAGGTTACCAGGGTCCCGAAGCCGAGAGCGTACGTCAGTTTGCTGAGGACCCCAGTCTGCAGCTTGAAGACCGTGGCGTAGAAGACTATCCATTCGGACAAACCCGTCGGTTGGTGACAAGCGGTGGTCAAGATAGAACGAGCTATGAGGTGGACATTGAGACCGGCGAGGTTCGAAAGATGTTCCACTACGGCCAGCAATCGGAGACGGTAGAAATCAGTCGCGAGCAAGCGCGCAATTTGGCAGTGGATTTTGCCCGTTCCCACTACTCCGACTTCGACACATTAGGCTTGACGTTGGTGACTGATCAATTGGTGGACCATGGGGACCAAGCTGATAAGTTCTACTCCTTTCGATGGGTGCTCTTTGACGCTGATTCCGGTGCAATCTTGCCTTTCATGGTTCGCATACGGGTCAACGCTGTCACGGGGCAAATTGCCAGCTACAGCAACCTCCGCCAAGAGGTGATAGTATCCACTCAACCTCAGATTGACAGGGATCGGGCCCGAGAGATCGCTGTAGCAACCGTTGCGGAACAGATGCCTGATGTCCAGGCGCAGAGCGTATCGTTGAGTGTCACAACTCTGCCGAGGGAGGAAGGATATAGTGAGCAGATGCTGCTATGGCAGGTCGTCGTAACTGGACAGTCCGCCGAGATGGATTCGACACCTGGAGCTGTAGTCTACATCAACGCCCACACAGGAACAATGGAGAGAATGGCCCCCTTTGTTGGTACAGCTTGGCCGGCGCCTTTGGCACAACAGCGAAGAGACAGCGTCTATCCGCTCTCAGAAAGCACTTCGTACAGGATTGACATCTATCAAGGTGTACGCGCCGGCGATGCCGGCGACAAGTTCGACTATCTTGCCAATGAAGCCGGTTATGAACTGAGGCATTACCTTGAGGACCAAGGCTATGACTGCATTACCGAACCACGATTGTACCACGATGCCGACGATAACTTCGTACTGAACAACCTGCCAAACGATGTCATTTTCATGTTTGTGGGTCACAGTAATCCTCTCTTGATTCAACTTGAACGTAACGATGGATCGATAACTAGATTGAGTTCATCCCAGATTCGAGACCTGCAAAGCGTCAACTCCCCAATGCCTCTTAGTAACCTGCAATTGGCTATTTTTGTGGGCTGTAACTCGGGTCGCGATTACGAAGAGTTTACAGAAGAGGCCTGCCCTAACGGTTTAGCCGACTGCGGTTTACTCCCAGCAACCCTAGATGCAGGCACTCGTGCAGCAATCGGTTTTGCCAACTACATCATGCCCCGTCAAGTGAAGGTTTGGAATAGCAAGTTTTGGGATTATCTGTTGAATGATGGGGTGAGTATTGAGGACGCCGCTTTGAGTGCAGCCGAAGGCTTCGCCTTCTATCAGTTTGACATTAATTTCGATCCGATCGACGGGTCTTGGGCAGAAATCATCCCTGCGTTGAACAGCGACACCGTCGTCGTAAGAGGGAATGATGGGGCTGAAAACGAGCCCTTAGATTTGGGCTCTTTGTGTGCTTCTCTTCCGCGACTCGAAACGTACACAGCCAACGTAAGTGTAGAACCGGATCTAGCTTGCCCCGGTCAAGTGTTGCATCAAGACGGCACAGGATTTGCGCCCGGCCAACCAGTGGAGCTGACCTTTACCCACGAGAGAACCGGCCAAACGTGGACCTACACGATCCCGGCAGAGAACGTGCTGGACGACGGGACGGGCAACGGCAACTACATCCACGAGTTCACTATGACCACGGACTTCCCCGCCGGACGGTATCACTACACCGCCTACCAGCCGGCCAGCGGGCGCGAGAGCAACTCCGTCCAGTATTGGCTCTCCAACCCCCAGGTCACCAACCCCGGCGTGGGCTGGCCGGGGGCGACAGTGGACGAAAGCGGCACGGGGTTTGGCCCAGGCGAAGATGTCGAGTTGGTGTTTACCTATCCCGACGGCAGCCAGCATACCGCACAAGAGACTACAGACGAGCAGGGTGCTTACCAGCACCTCTATCCGATACCGGCATCGGATGAGGTGCTGCCGGGCTGGTATACGTATTCGGCGCGTGGATTGACCAGCGGGTGCAGCAGCGCACCGGTCCGTTTCTGGATCACCGACCCACAGGTCGCCGTTTCCCAGGACGATTACGTGTGCCAGGTCTCTGGAACAGGATTTACACCGGGAGAGCAAATCGACATTCAAATGGTTCGCGAGAGCGTTCTCACGTCTGGGGAGGCCGACAATCGCACGCTGAATGACACGACCGGTGCGAACGACGCGGGCGAGTTCACCTATCAGGCCCGCCTGGACCTGGCCGGCAAGACCTACGATTCGTTGCGCTTCATCGTTACGGACAGCCGCTCTGGGTTGACGATGGCACCCGAGACCACGTGCGAGCTGGTGGAACTCCACGGGCTGGAGGAGCTGCCCACAGAGGGTTTGGTGGCGTATTATCCCTTCAACGGCAACGCCAACGACGAAAGCGGCAGCGGAAACGACGGGATCGTCGAAGGCGCAACGCTGACGGCGGACCGCTTTGGCCATCCGAATAGCGCGTATGCGTTCAATGGGCAAACGGACTACATCGTCTCAAGTCGCACTGACTCGCTCGAGACTGATTACACAGTCTCTTTGTGGTTCAATCATATAGAGTCGAATGGCATCTTATTTCACAGAGGCAGAAGTAATGAATGCGAATATGAACCAAGGCTGGCTGTCGAGTATCAGGTGTTGCATGGGATGGTTTCGGGTTGCAGCGGTGGAGGAAGGTTTGGAGCAGTAGATGTAGCTCCTGGTGCCTGGCACCACGTTGTAGAGATTGTTCGAGGAAGATCACAAGAGCTTTACGTCGATGGTCAGCTTGTGGCGACGGGGAATAAAACTCCAGCAAGCACTTCCTCCAGATTCTTCATAGGAGTAGTAACGCCAGATGGCAGCAATCCAGGCGTAGCCACATCCTTTTTCCATGGCATCATAGACGACGTCCGCGTCTACAATCGCGCTTTGAGCGAGACGGAGGTCCAGGCGCTGTACCACGAGGGCGATTGGGAACCGGAGCCCGTATCCTCTGAAGAACTAGAGGTTCCCTTCAGTGGTGGCCCAAATGCAGTTACCACCCAAAACAGCTACCGTGGGCGAGTGCTGATCACCGTTTCTGGCACAGGTAGAGCGGCAGGCAGGCAACTGAGTGATGCCTTCTATCTCTTCACCGACGGAGCGGGCAACACCACGTCACCGCGCCACCCGACCGACCGGTACAACTGGCTCCTGTGGATCAACGGCGCCCACGCAGAGCGATTTATCGTCGGTGGGCAGGTGCCGGCCTACCGCGAAGACCACGTCTACACCTTTGAGATTGAGGCACCTGGCGGTCCATTGACGTTCGGGATAGGCGATATTGGAGGAAGGGATAATCAGGGAAGCTACCAAGTGCGTATCCAACGTATCCCATAAGCCATGAGACGCCCTGCCGTTGGCCCCAGCCTGTTGGAGGACGACGTCGATCACTCCACCGTGCAGAGCAACACCCTGACCCACCAGAGCACAGGCGTGGAATTGTTCTCCAGCCACCACAATGCCATCCTCAGCAACACGCTTTCCAGCGGACCGGCCGGCAACGAGACCCAGCAGAACAGTTGCTGGGGCGTCCGGCTCTACACCTCGACTCACAACCTGATTCAGGGCAACCAGGCCGATTACGTGGACCGCGAACGGTACGGGTTCTCCAGCGGTGACTCGGCCGGCATCCTGCTCGTCTACCATTCGGACGAGAACCAGGTCATCGGCAACTCGTTCACCCACAGCGGCGACGGATTTTTCATCGGCAATGAGAACGGCGCGCCCAGCAACCACAACTACATCGCGGACAATGATGGCTCCTACTCGCCGCACAACGCATTCGAGACAACCTTCTCCGATGGGAACGTCTTCGAGAATAACGTCGCCTCCCACAGTCACTATGGATTCTGGCTAGGGTATTCCTACAACACCCAGGTGATCGGCAACGAGATCAACGACAACAGCGCGGTGGGCGTCGCCATTGAGCACGGCCACGATAACGCCATCATCAGCAACACCATCGCCAGCAACCCAACCGGCGTCCGTCTCTGGGATGACGCCGCCGGCAATCCGTCCACGGACTACACCATCCGAGGCAACACGCTGATCACCAACACGACTGCTATCGCTATTGAGGACACCGACCGGGTATCCGTCGCCTACAACCAGATCGCGGACAACACTCAGCGCGGGGTCTGGGTGCAATCTATGTCCAACGGCGTGAACCTGGCCCACAACGACATCACCTGCCAGGGCGTCGCCTGCACCTACGCCGTGGTCAACGGTATGCCGGATGGGCGATATGTGACCGCCCATCATAACTGGTGGGGGACCGCCACCAGCGGCGGGATCGAATCCGCCATCTACGACCATGTGGACGATTCAGCCAAGGGATACGTCTACTACGCGCCTTTCCGCCAGGAACCGGTGGGTACGTCAACGTACCAGCCCGACTATATTCCGCTGACCGATGCGGCGATCAGCGGCCCGACGACGGGCGCCGCCCAGACGTATCATACATTCATCACCGCGGCTGGCCCCAGCACCACCACTCGACCGATCACCTACGTCTGGCAGACCGTCGAGCAATCCCCCATCACCCACACCAACGACCTGAGCGATGTCGTGAGCCTATCCTGGAATACACCCGGCGCCCAAACCATTGCCGTCACTGCCACCAACGCCGCGGGAACAGTCGCCAGCACGCACGTCATCACCATCAGCGGCGATGGCGACTCGCGACCACCGGCGTGCGGCCCGGAGATAGACACCTGGTCAGAGACGACCGCCTTACCTCAGGCGATGGGAACGCCCTTTTTGGGCGCCGGGCGGCAGCTCATCACCCATAACGGATACGTTTACTTTTTCAGCAACGGATACGACCACGACCCACGACCGACCACGGCTTACTACAGCCCCATCGACGCCGACGGCGCCCTGGGCACCTGGACCGAGACGACATCGCCGCCGGGCGAGTACTACGACCACGCCGTGGTGCGCGTCGGGGATTACGTCTACTTCATCACCGGGGCCGCCAATTCCACCGCCGTCTACTACGCTTCCATCAACGCCGACGGCTCGCTGGGCGCGTGGGCCAGCACCACCTCCCTGACTCCCTCCCGGCAGAACTTTGCTGCGGTCGCTTACGGGGAACACGTCTATGTCTCCGGCGGCAACGCCACGGGGACCCGCGACTTTGTCAAGGTCACGTCTGTGAACGCGGACGGATCGCTCGACACCTGGGCGGACACCACCCCGCTGCCAGAAGTGATGGAGGGGCACACGATGGTCGCTCACGATGGACGCCTCTACGTCCTGGCCCCCAACAGCGCCGCCTATCACGCCCCCATCAACGCCGATGGTACGGTGGGCGATTGGGCTGCGACCACCGCGATGCCCCAGGCGATGTCCCGCTACGCCACGGTGGAATGCAGCGATCACCTGTATCTGTTGGGCGGCGGCTCTGCCTCCGTCACCTACGCGCCCGTGATGGACGGCGGCGCGCTGGGACAATGGCGGACGACCACCCCGCTGCCGGAACAGCGCAACCGTCTGCGGGTCGGCGCGCATAATTGCGCCCTCTACGCTGTCGGTGGATACGACGGCAGCAGCTACCAGGATACCGTCTACTACACCCAACTGCCGGTGGCGCCGACCGGGGTGACCATCAGCGGGCCGGACGCCGGCGCCGTGCAGACCGAGCACACCTTCACCGCCACAGTTAGCCCGGTCACAGCGACGAAGCCTATCACCTACACCTGGCAGGCCACTGGTCAGCGCGAGGTGCTCACCGCCACGGACGATCTGGATCATAGCGTATCCTTCGCCTGGGACACGCCAGGGACAAAAACCATCAGCGTGACCGTATCCAATGGCTGGCATTCGGTCACTGACAGCTACACTGTCACGATCTCATCGGGAATCGTGTGTGAGGAAGAGACGGTGGTCGTCCCCTTTGCTGGCGGCCCCTCCGCCGTCACCACCTCCGGCGCATACACCAACGACGTGATGCTCATCGTCTCTGGTATGGGACAAGCGGCCGGCGCGAAGTACAGCGACGCTTTCTACATCTTCACCGATGAGGATGGCAACCCCATCACGCCCTGGCACTCGACGTACCAGTACAATTGGGTGATGTGGATCAACGGACAGCACGCCGAAAACCTGATCCTTGACCAGCAGACACCGGCCTACCGCGGCGATCATATCTACTCCTTCCCCATCGAGGCGCCGGGCGGGAATTTGACCTTCGGCGTGGGAGATACCGGCACGGGGGATAACACAGGCAGCTACACCGTCACTATCCGCTCGAACTGTCAGTTGACGGGGACTGTCACCAAAGCGGTCAGCGAGGGGGTAGCAAATCCAGGCGACGTGCTCACCTATACCATCACGCTGAACGTCGCCGGGAACACCTTCGCGATCACCGATACGGTTCCCGAGCACGCCACTTACGTGCCCGGCAGCGCCACAGGAGGCGCCACCTACGTCACCGAGACCGACAG
>CAZSOZ010000011.1:0-12754 GCA_964608675.1 uncultured archaeon
TTTTTTTTTATTTTTTTTTTTTTTTTTTTTTTATTTTTTTTTTGTTTTTTTATTTTTAAGGAGTGAGGATTCGAACCCCCGAAGGCACTAAGCCACAGGATTACTCCAAAAAAAACATTAAACTTGTTTTTTGGCCGGCAAAAAAAACTTTAATTTTCTTAAGTCCTGCCCCGTTGACCGCTTGGGTACTCCTGCATGCATTATTTTTTGCTTAATGCTTTTCTTAATCCTTCTGTTTTTTCTTTTATTTCTTGTACTGCCTGAATTAAGATTTCTTTTGGTTCAATTCCTCCAAATGATTCTAAATTTACATTGAATGTGTCTTTGTCTTGACTGTAGCTTAGCATTCCAGGAATCCATTTTGTATGGCTTTTTCCTGAATCAACTACTGCTTCCATTTCTGCTTTTAGTTTTTGTTCCTTTCCTAATTTTACGATTGGTATTTTTTTGTCTACTACTTCTATTTTTGGGTCTGTGCTTGTAATGTCTTTTGAGTATACTGTTCCGGGCCCTTCTTTTTCTATCATTAAAATTACTTTGTCTTTGTTTTTGTAGGTTTTTGAGTCAGCTTGAATTGGAAGCATTCCCATTCTGTGTGCAAGCATTTCGTTGAACATTACTGAAGTGTTTTCATAAATATTTACAGAATCTACTGCAAAGCTTTTTACATGTGTTTGTATTGCTCTTCTTATTCCGTTTAAAAATGCCGGACTGGTTCCTTTAATTGAAAAGTTTATTTTTCTTTCTCCTTTTTTTATTTGTTTTATTTCCATTAATTCACCTTATTTTTTCTTTCCTCTGAATCTTTTCTTTTTTCTGCATCCATTGTGAGGGGCTGGAGTAACGTTTTCTATTGCTTTTATTCTTAATCCTGCTCTTGTAAGGCTTCTTATTGCGGCTTCTGCTCCTTGTCCCGGATTTTTTGATCTTATTCCTCCTTGGCCTCTTACTTTTACTGTTATTTCATATATTCCTTTTTCTTTTGCTTTTTCTGCAACTATTTCTGCTACTTTCATTGCTGCATAAGGAGATCCTTCTTTGTGCTGGGCTTTTACTACTACCCCTCCTGAACATTTTGCTATTGTTTCCTGTCCGGTTATATCTGTTAATAAAATTATTGTATTGTTGTGTGATGCATAAATGTGAATCATTCCTTTTTTATTCATTCTTTTGCACCTTCTTTTTTGTCTTTGCCTTTTTCATCTTTTTTTTCTTCATTTTTTTCTTTTTTATTGGCTTCCTTATTTTTTTTTTTTTTTGTTTTTTTTTTTTTTTTTTCTGTTTTTTTTTTTTCTTTTTTTTCTTCTTTTTTTTTTTTTTTTTTTTCTTCTTTTTTTTTTTTTTTTTCTGTTTTTTCTTGTTTTGTTTCTGTTTTTTTTTCTTTTGTTTTTTCTTCTGCAGTTTTTTCAAGCTCTTTTTTTTTGGGCAATTCAATTTTTTTTTCTGGTTTTACTTGTTCAAATTCTTTTTTTATTTCTTTTGTTTTTTCTGTTTTAAGCTTTAATGGTTTTTTATAGTAGGATATTTTTCCTTCTTCTTCTGCTTTCACTATAAATGAAGGAGTCTTTACTTTTTTTCCATTTACTGCTATGTGTCCATGAACTATAAATTGTCTTGCTTGTTTTGGTGTATTGGCCATTCCTTTTCTCCACACTATTGTTTGAAGTCTTCTTTCCAGAAATTCTTCTATTTTTAATCCTAAAACATCATCAAGGGAAGCATTTCCTTTTAGTATTCCTGTAATTTTCAGGCTTTCCATTAATTCTTTTTCTCTTTTTAGTCTTCTTTCTAATTCTAATGCAAGCAGTTTTCTTGCGTTTTGTCTCTTGTTTTTAAGCATTTTTTCTGTGGTCCATAATTCTTTTTTATTTTTTAATCCGTAAGTTTCTTTCAACTGCCTTTCTTCATCTAACCTTATTTTATCCCAAGGCTTTTTTGGTCTTTCGTATTTTCTTTTGCTTTTTTTTGGATCTCCCATTTAATTCCCCTGTTTATTTTTTTGCATCTTTTTTGGCTACTCCTACTGCTGGTCCTGTTCCTCTATGTGTTGATTTTGTTTTTTGTCCTCTTACGGTTAAACCCCAGCTTCTTCTTAGGCCTCTGTAGCTTTTTATTTTGCTTAATCTTTG
Source organism: uncultured archaeon (assembly GCA_964608675.1). GTDB lineage: Archaea > Iainarchaeota > Iainarchaeia > Iainarchaeales > 1-14-0-10-31-34 > 1-14-0-10-31-34. Next base: position 2,130 of record CAZSOZ010000011.1, read on the forward strand.
AAGTATATTTCTTTCGCTAAACTGAAGCTCTCCCATTATTAAATGCTTGTCTTCTCCTGTTTCGTATTCTTTTCTTCTGTTCAAGCTCCATATCGGAATTTTAAATTTTTTTGGATTTAATATTATTTCTTCCATTTTTTTATCTTTGTCTTCTGTTATTTCCCCTAATTTGGAGTCCCATTTTATTCCTGTTTCTTTTTCAAAGGTTTTTGCAATTATTTTTCCTGTTCTGTGGTTTATTCCGTTTAACTGCATTAATGCTTTTGGAATCTTTAATTTTCCGTTTAAGTCCTTGTTTGCAATTCTTACTATTAATCTTAGTTCCGCCATTCAATTACACCTTTTTTGTTTCTTTTGTTGGATACAAATGCCTTATGTTTATTTTTCTTTTTTTTATTTCTTTTCCTTCAATGAAAGCATAATTTCCTTTAATGGAAGTTATTACAGCTTTTTTTCCTGTTTGTCTCCCTTTTCTTATTATGCATATTCTGCCTGTTTCAATTAATGCCATTTTCTCACTCTTTATGCATTTTCTCCAGATATTTTTTTATTATTCCAAGTATGCTGTCTTGTTCCAGTTTGTCTATGTTTATTACCAAATCATATACTTGTAAATCATAAATATTTATTCCGTAATTATTCAGAAAATTTTTTTCTTGTTCTTTTTCTTTCATTTCTATATCTTCAATTGCTTCTCCTATTGGAATTTTTTGTTTTTCAGAGATTTTTTTTGCTCTTACTTTTTTATATGATTTTAAAAAAACTTTCAGGTCTGCATTGTTTATTGTCCAGGGGCCTAAAACATGGTCAATTATTATATCGTTTTTTTTTGCTTCCTGTTCAATTATTTGTTTTATTTTTTCTGTGAATTCTTCTTCTTTTATTTTTTCTGTAGGAAGATTGGTTTCTATGGCGATTCTTTTTTTTATTTCATTTGCTGAAAAGTATCTTAGGCCTGCCTGCAGTGCAAGCAGTTTGCTTAATTCTTTTGTTTCTGTTCCAGGATAGCTTGTAATTGTTATTATCATTTTATCATCTTAGCCATTTGTTTAATATATGGTTTTGATTTTAATTCCAGATCTTCTTCTTTTTTTGTTTTTGAAATTACTTTTACTGCTTCATCCAGTATTTTTGTTCTGCATTCACTGCAGAGTATTCCTCCAAAAACTATTGAAGGCCTTTTTTTTGTTTTGCTTAATTTTGTTATTTTTCCTGTGGATTTTGAATGAGGAACTCCGTGAAGAATTTTTGTACATAAAGCGCATTTGTGTTTTCCTTTTTTTGCTTTAGTGTAATACACTTTGCTTTTTCCTTTGGGGCTTCTTCTGAATTTCTTTTTTTTGTTTTTGTCTTTTGGTTTTGTCATTTAAATCCCTTTTACTGTTTCTTTTCTTTTTTCTAATGCAGGGTCTACTGTTTTCATTATTAAATTAAACACTATGCTGAATCCAATGCTTGAAATAAAATACCATACAATGTGAGGAGGAAAAATAAATTCAGGAACAATCCATCCAAATACATTAAATGTTTCTTTTTGGTATCCGCTTACAAACAAATAAAATATTGGAATAATTATTACAAAGGATGCAATCATGAATTTTTGCATTCCTTTGAACATTTCTTTCATGTCCTGCATTAATTCTGAATTTAATTGTTCTGCTTCTTTTTTTGATTTTTCATCTCCTTTCTGCATTAATTCCTTTAATTTTTTTTGTTTTTCTTTCATTGCCTGCTGTTTTTGTTTTTGTGCTTTTTTGTCCATTAATTTTCTTTGCAATGCCTGTGAAATTAACCCTACAATTACTGCCAAAAGCGTTATATCTATTACCGGACTGAATACAACCATAAAAAAATTCACCTTAAAAAAACTTTAAAAAATTCACATAAAAAGGTTTAAACACTTATTATTTTGTCTAACGTCATAGTTTTAAACCTTTTTTTATCCTCCAAATAATTTTTTCATTAATGGATGACTGTCCATTAACTGTTGTTTTGCTAATTCTTCGTAAAGCCTGTAAACTATTCCTACTGTCAGCAGTATTCCTGTTCCTGATCCTAATGCTCCTGTTAAGTCTGCTAGTCCTGCCAAAATTCCAACAAAAGCTGAACCTAAAATTGTTATGGGAGGAATGTATCTTTCTAAAATGCTTTTAATTATTCTTGGGTCTCTTCTGAATCCTGGAATGTACATTCCTGAACCGCTTAGCTGGTTGCTTACTGCTTCTGGTCCTTGTCCTCCCATTTCAACCCAGAATCTTCCAAAAATTATGCATGCAACTATTAATATAATTAAATAAATTATTGCATGAAATATTTTCGGCAAAGCCGCACTTAAACCTGAATATGCTAGAGTTTCAATTAAATCATATGGTACAGTTGTATAAAAAGCAGCGGTTTCCATTATTGGACCTAAAATTCCTCCAATTAAAGGCAGTCCTGGCGTAATTATTGCCCATAATTGAATGTTGGCAAATAATGCTACTGCAAGAATAACCGGAATATTTGATACATATAATAATTTTACCGGAAACCTTCCTCCTGTTCCTTTTCTTCCCATTGTAATCGGAATGTTTACATGCATTCCTTCAGCATAAACTACAACAAAAAAAACGATTAGTGTTGCAATTATTGGAAGCAATAACAGGAAATTAATTCCTGCTGTAAAAGATTGAATAAACTGCCAGATTAATCCTGTTGCAACTCCTCCTGTTTCAGGGGTTCCAAAAGCAAAAGCTCTCCAGAAAATTGTTTCTGATACTCCTCCTGCAATAAACAACCCTATTCCTGAACCAATTCCATATTTTGATACAACTTCATCCAAATATAATAAAATTATTGAACCTATTGCTACCTGAAGAATTACTATTAATTCCATTCCAGGCATAGGAGTAAGCATTCCGGAAATAGTATAAACTCCTGCTTCAAAAAAACATAAAATTATTGCAAGCAGTTTTTGTAAGCCGGAAAATCTTGCTTTATCTTTTGGATTGCTTAAGTCAATATCAATTATTTTTCCTCCTACAAGAAGTTGAAGAATAATTGACGCCAAAACAATTGGGCCTATTCCTACTGTGATAAGCGTTCCGATTTTTGATGCAAGAATTACCTGCAGGTTTGCAAGCTGGTCTGAGCCCGGTCCTCCTAAACCAATAACGCTGATGTTTCCCATTACAAAGAATAAAATTAAAGCAAGTGAAGTCCATATAATTTTTTTCTTTAAAGGCGGAGCTATTTCCGGTGCTTTAACTTCTGGAAGAATCTTGTAAAAGGGTTCCATTACATCAAGAATGCTCATTCAAGTTTTCCTCCAAGTTCTTCTATTTTTTGTTTTGCATCCTGTGTGGCTTTAACATTAACTGCTTGGATTTTAATTTTTGTGTTTCCTCTTCCAAGTATTTTTTGCAGTCCTGCTTTTTTTCCGTCCACAATAAAAACATTATTTTCTTTTTTAATTAATTTTTTTTCAAGTTTTTTATTTAAATAGTCTTCTAATTGGCTTAAGTTAACTGTGTCTTTTTTTTCTTTCGGTTTAAGTCTTTTTTTTGTTCCGAATTCAGTGTAATATTTGCTGTATTTGTGTTTATGGCTTCCTGCTTTTCCTACCCCTCCTCTTATTCCTGAACCTCTTCTGTTTTTTGTGTTTCCTTTTCCGTGGTATCTGTTTCCTCTGACCTTGTTTGTTTTTTTTCTTCTTCGTACAACCATTTTTACACCTTAAATCATTTTGTTGATTAGTTTGTTTATTTCTGTTGCCCTGTATCCTAGTGCTCCGCCGACTGAAAAAGCTTTTTTTATTCCTGATTTTTCATATCCTTTTTTAGGGGGCTTCAGCCTAAATACAGGTTTTATTTCCAAATCAATTAATTTTACTTCTTTTTTAATTATTTTTTCTGCGAGTTCTTTGAATGAATTAATTTTTTTTTGTTTCAGGTAATCTTCGGTTAATTTTTTGTTTCCTTTTATTTTGGCTCTTTTCTTTAAAGCTTTTTCAAGGGTTTCTTCATTAATTTCTCCGTAAGCAACAAAGTCTTTAACTTTGTCAATCATTTTTTTTGATTGTTTTTCTTCAGGCAAAAGAACCATATGATTTACTTTAAATAACCTGATCATTTTCATTGTGTCTTTTAATTCTTTTCTGATTCTTATGCTTCCTCTTATTCTTATTGCTGCCAACATTTCATATCACTTTGAAACCTTTTTTCTTATTTCGTCAGAAACTTTCATCGAAGTTGTTTTTGACAAAGCATTAATTGTTGCTCTAATGAAATTTAATTTTGTGTCTGTTGCACCCCTTGTTTTGCTCCATACATCTTTTATTCCCACAAATCTGAATACTTCCTGTATATCATTTCCTGCAACTAATCCTGTTCCTTTTGGGGCAGGAAACAAACTTATTTTAACTGAACTTGATTTTCCTGTTACTTTGAATGGAATTGAATGACCTGTTCCGCAGGTGCATTCCCATGAACCGCATCCTTTTCTTGTTCTAGTTAAATTTAATTTTGCTTTTCTTGTGGCTTTTCTTATTGCAGGCCATTTTTCTTTATGTTTTCCTGTTCCTATTCCTATGTACTGGTTTTTGTCTCCGATTATTACTGTTGCCCTGAAAGCAAACTGTCTTCCTGCTCTTCTTACTTTAGTTGTTTTTTTAAAGTCAACCATTTTTTCTTCTAAATCTGGAAGGAGATAGTCTGTTATTTGAGGTTCAATTAAAGGGAGCTTTGATTCCATTGCTTCTTTCATTGAATTTATTTCTCCGCTTTTAACTTTTTTTCCCAGAATTGTTTTGGGAATCCATTCTTCTTCTTCTCTTTTTCTTCCTTTTTCTTTAGCTTCTTTTTCAGCCATTTAATCCTCACCATATTTTTTCTTTATTTCATTTAAAGTATTTTCAAAATGCTGGTTTATTTTGTTTTTTTCTATTCCTTTTTTTGCGTATTCTGCAAAATGTTTTTTGAATTTTTCTTCTTCTAATGAACTTAAATATTTTTCCATTTTTTTTCCGTTTAATTTTTCTTCTTTTGGAAATGCTTTTTCATCAAAAGGAATATTTAATTTTGCGTCAACTGCTCCTTTTAATGCAGCAAAAATTATTGAGCCGTGTACAGGAGTGTTTCTTCCAATGTCCAGCACTGCTTCTTTTACGTCTTTTGTTTTTTTGGCGCACAAAAATCCGGTTAAATAAGCTGAAGGAATATTTTTTGTGTTAAGCTTCCATCCAAATTTTTTTAATTGATTTGAATTGCAGTGCGCTAAAACAATATCGCCTTCCTTTTTGTATTGAATTAACTGGACAGTTAATGTTTTGTTGCTTTTTCTTACAACCAGCCTTGGCTTTTTTCCTTTTAATAAAGCAAGCCTTTTTTTGTAGTTTGTTTTGCCTGTTTTTCTTCTTCTGAATTTTACTTCAAATGTAGCTTTTTGGCTCACTTTTTATCACCTTTTACTGCGGATTCAATGTATTTTTTTCCTTTAAAATAATTTCCTTTAATTCTTCTGTAAATTTTTCCGTATTCTCCTTTTTCCATTTCTGTTTTTTCTTTTAATTCCCTTAATTTTTTTCTTTGTGCTCTTATATTTTTCATCCATGTTTTTTTCTTGTTTACTCTTGTTTTTGTGGTTCCTTTTCTTTTTCCTTTGCCTCTTTTTCTTCCTTTTTTTTTCTTTTCTTTAAGTTTTCTTGCTCTTCCTCTGCTCTGATAAGCATTCTTTCTTTTTTTTACTATTCCGTCTTTTATTAATTGTCTTACATCTTCTTTTGTCATGCTTTCTGCTATTCTGTTTCTTTCTTTTTCTGAGAAAACAATTCTGCTTTCGCCTACTTTGAGTATTTCCGCTGCCATTCTTCTTATTTTATTTAACTGCATTTTTTATCCCTCTAATTAAGTACCCTTAAATTCATTTCTTTTGCGGTTTTAAGAATTTCTTTTCTGTTTTTTTTTCCTATTGTTCTTTTGATTCTGATTACAGCATTTTTTTCTTTTATTTTTTTTATTTCTGCAAGGTTATTCACATAAATTTCTTTTAATCCTGATGGATGCAGGTTTCTTATTTCTTTTGATGTCCTGTATCCTGTTTTTGGTTTTGCTCCGTCTTCTTTTTTTAATTTAAAATCAATTCCTGTGGGTTTTCTCCATTTATCCCATTTTTTTATTGATTTTCGTCTAAGCCATTTTTTTCCGAAATGCCCTCTTATTACAGGGCTCTTTTTTTCTTTTATTTTTTCTTGTAGTTTTTTTTGTTCTTCTGTTTTTTTTATTTTGTTGACTGCTTTTGGTTTCTTTTTTTCTTTTGGTTTCTGGACAAAAGGCTTTTTTTCTTCTTGTTTTTCTGTTTTTTCTTTAGGGTTAAATGAATTTTCTTTTTTTTCCTGAATTTCTTTAATTTTTTTTTTGTCGGTTTTCTCTTTTGATTTATTTTCTGTTTTTTCTTTTGTTTCAGCTTGTTTAATTGCTTCTTCTTTTTCGCCTGCTTCTTTTGCCATTATTCATTCACCTTTCTTTCTGTTAAATATATTCCGTCCTGGAAAATTCTTTGATCACGGTTTTTTATTGCTGTGGCTTTTTCAAGGTTTGCTGCTGTTTGTCCTATTTCTTCTTTGTTTATTCCGGTTAGCGTTATTTCTTTTCCTTTTACTTCTACTTTTGTTTCTCCGATTATTTTTGATTTTCTTGGATTTTTTTCTCCTACAAAATTGTTTATTTCAATGGTTTTTCCTTTTACTGCTACATTTATTGGAAAGTGAGAAAAGACAATCTGCATTTTGTAGGTATATCCTTTGTTTGTTCCTTCAACCATGTTTTTTATGTGTGCTTCAACTGTATTTATTGTTGTTTTTGCTCTTTTTGATTTCATATGAGAAAAAATTGTTATTTTGTTGTCATTTAATTCAATTTTTACTTTTGTGTGTGCAAAATCTCTTTCTATTGCTCCGTTTTTTCCGGTTATTTTTATTTTGCTTTTATTTACTTCTGCTTTTGTCCCTTCTGGCACTTTAATTGTTTTTGGCTGTGCTTTCATTTTTTTTCACCGTTATTTTAATAAACAAAGGCAATAAGCCTTCCTCCAATTCCTTGTTTTTTTGCTTCTTGGTGGAGCATTACTCCTTTTGGAGTTGAAACAATCAATATTCCTATGTCTTTTGCAGGCAGAAATCTTTTTTCATATTTTTCGTATTCATTTTTTTTAACAGAATACCTTGGTTTTATTGCCCTGCATTCGTTTATTTTTCCGTTTAATTCTACTTTGAACATTCCGTCTCTGCCGTCATCTATTAGTTCGTATTTTTGTATGAATCCTTTTTTTAGTAGAATTTTCAGTATTTCTGTAATTAATTTTGATGCAGGCCTGAACATGCATTGTTTTTTTGACGCCATTTCGTGGTTTTTCAGGTTTATTAATGTATCTGCTACTGGATCAGTTAAACTCATTTACTCACCTTTAATTATATTTTTTGAACCCCATTTTTTTTGCTCTTTCTTTAAAGCATCTTCTGCATATCTGCATTCCGTATTTTCTTATTACTCCTCTTCTGCTTCCGCAGACAGTACAGCTTGCTTCTTTTTTGTTAATCATTTGACTTCAACTCCAAATTCTTTTTTAATAAAGTTTATTGCTTCTTCTTTTGTAATCCTGTGTTTTTTTGGAATCTTTTTTTTGTTTTTTTTTCTTCTTTTTATTCGGTATCCTTTTTTTTCCAAGCTCACTAAAACATCGAATCCTTTTATTCCCAGTTGAGGGTCATATTTTACTCCCTGCAAATCAATGTATTCTTTTATTCCGAACCCGAAATTTCCTGTTTGATCAAAATTTTTTTCTGATAAAATATTTTCTTTTGCTTTAAAAGCTTTTTGCAGGAATTCTTTTGCTTTTTCTTTTCTTAGCGTTACTTTTATTCCTATTGGAAGGCCCGGCCGGATTCCCCAGATAGGCTGTTTTATTTTGCATTTTGTCTGGATTGTTTTTGTTCCTGTTATTTTTTCTATTATTTCTTGTCCTTTTTTTAGTTCTTCCCCTGCTTCTCCTACGCCCATGTTTATTACAATTTTTTCTATTCTGATTTCTTTCATCGGGTTTTCCATTTTTTACACCTATAATTCTATTTCCGGTTTTTTTTCCCCTATTACAAAAACATTTGGTTCAGTTGTTTTGAATTCTTTTTCTTTTGTTTTTAGTTTTACTCTTTTGAACCTGTTAATTGTTCCAGGAATGATTTCTTCTATTTTTGCTGTTTGTCCGGCATAACTCCCAGCTGTTATGTATACAAGGCTCCCTTTTTTTTCTGGAAGTTTTTCTATTATTTTTTGTTCAGGAAGAGAAATTTTTATTGAATCCCCTACTTTTAAGTCTGTTTTTTTTTCTATAAATGTTCTGCCATCATGTGTATTTAATTGGATTCCTTTTTTTACTGATTTTTTTCCTGTTATCCTGCACAATTTAAATGGTTTTTTTTCTTCTGTTTTTATTGCTTTAAGACGTCCTTTTGAATCAAGGACCATTCTGTAATTTTCTTTTATGCCTTCTATTGAAATAAAATCAAATAATCCTATTGGAAATTGTTTGTCTTTTCTTTCTTTTCCGTCAATTTTTATTTTTCCCTGGCTTAAAATGTTTTTTGTTTCTTTTGTATTTGAGGAATGATTAAGTATGTCTCTTAATAAGAATCCTAATGGAACAGACTGTTTGTGGTTATGAGGCCCGGATTTTAATTTTATGGTGAAAGTGTTTTCTTTTCGGTTCATTCTTCTCACTTTCTCTGCTGAAAGTCTTTTTTGTTTTTTATTGCTTCCTTTTTTGGCCATTATTTTTCCTCCTTTTTAGTCTTTTCCTTTTTTTCTTGTTTTGTTTTTGTTTCTTTGTTTTCTTCTGTTTTTTCAGTTTTTTCTTCTTCTTTTGTTTTTTTGTTTCTTTTCAGTCTTTTTTCGTCTTTTTTGTCCAGTTCAATTATCATTAAATTGCTTGCTTTAAACGGAATAAGTTTTTCGGTTCCATCTGCTTTTTTTCTTGTTATTTTATCTATAAACACTTTTACTTTTTTGTGGTCTACTCTTGCGATTTTTCCTTCCTTTTTTTTATGTTTTCCTCTTAAAATTTTTACTTTATCTTCTTTTTTTATCATCAAACTTCTCTTTCCTGTGGATTTTTGCAGTTCTTTGTTTAAGTGTGCATTCAGCGCTTTATTCCTTTTATGCATTTTTGCGTGATAAAATCTTTTCCTTTGTTTTGACGGTTTTTTTGTTTTCATTTTTTTTTCCCTCATACAATTCCTTGTGCTATTCCTGCTACTTTCGGCCATCTTTCTCCAACTTCTTTTGCAACAATTCCTTTTATTTCTGAAGCTTTTGGAAGCCCTTTGTCGTCAACTAACACAACAGCATTGTCTTCAAATTTTATTCTTGTTCCGTCTCTTCTTCTGTATTCTTTTTTTGTTCTGATTATTACTGCTCTTTCAACTTTTTTTCTTATTTCGGGTTTTCCTTTTTTTACAACTACATTAACCATGTCTGCAATTCCTGCTTTTTGGGACATTCTTTTTCTTGATTTAAAGTTAAATACTGTGATTATTTCCACTATTTTTGCTCCGCTATTGTCTGCACAAACACATCTTGTTTTTTGTGTTAATCCTTTTGTGGGGCTTGCATTAATTGCTTTCATTTTTCTACCTCTAAAACAACAAAACTTTTTGTTTTGCTTAACCTTCTTGTTTCTCCTATTTTTACTAGGTCTCCTTCTGTTGCATTAATGCATTCAGGGTTGTGTGCAGTAATTTTTGATTTTATTTTTTTGTATCTTTCATATTTTGGAACTTTTTTTGTAAGTGTTCTTTCAATAATGACTGTTTTGTTTCCTTTGCTGCTTATTATTTTTCCTGTGAATACGTTTCCCCTTACTTTTACTTTCCCGTGTTTTGCGCATTTATTGTCATTGCATTCAGTCATTTTTTTTCCTCCAAAACATCTTTATTCTGTCTTCCGGTTTAAACAAAATTTTTTTTCCCTGTAATTTTATTTTTTTTTCGTTTAAATTAAATTCTATTTCTACTTCTTTTTTTGGTATTTTTTTTTCTCCTTTTTTTGTTTCCAAAACCAATAATTTTTTTGTTTCTTTTACAATTTTTCCTTTGATTTTTTTTGTTTTGTCTGTGCTTTTTGTTATTTTTGCATTCATTCCGTTTAATTCATGCATTCCAATGTTTTTTTCTGTAATATTGTATTTATCTTCAAACATCAATTAATTCCTCTTTGTATCCTTGTTTTAAAAGCACGTTTTTCATGTTTTTTTTGTGGTCTCCCTGTAATTCTATTTCAGTTCCTTTTACTGTTCCCCCGCAGGCAAATTTCTTTTTCAGGGTTTTTTCCAGTTCTTTTGCGGATTCATGGTTTTCAAGTCCTTGTATTACAGTCACAAATTTTCTGAATTTTGTTCTTTTTACGAATATTTTTATTTTTTGGTTTTCTTTTGCTATTTCCTGACAAACGCAAAGGTTTTTTGGAAGACCGCAGATTTGACACACTTCATTCATTTATTTTCATTTCCTCCTTTTTTTTTCTTTTTTTTGGTTTTTTTTAACTTTTTTTTTTTTTTTTTTTTATTTTTTTTTTTTTTTTTTTTTTTTTTTTTTTTTT
>CAZSOZ010000012.1:0-11749 GCA_964608675.1 uncultured archaeon
ATTTTAATCCACCATTTAGGAGGAGCAATTGTCTGCCATGCTTTTTTTGCATTCAAAACAAATTTTTTGCTTATTTTGTTTTTTTTTACTAAAGGGCATATTTCATCTAATTTCACAGAAATTTTTTCTTTAGTATAATAAGGCACTGCAGGAAAACTTCTGCAGTCCAAAGGCCTTGCATTCCTTTTAATGCATTTGCCAAATTTAAAAAAAGGACAATTTTTTTCTTCTTCCAAAATAACCCATATTTTTTTTCTGTTTATTTTATGATGGTTAGCAAAATTGTTTTTTTTTATTTTGTTTTTTTTACTTAAATATTCCATTTCATTTGGAAGAAAGAGCATATGGCTTTGTTCACATATCTTGCAATTTTTTGGGCAATTCAAATTTTGGTTTACAAGAGCATAAGCTTTTTCAAATTTATTCATTTTATCATTCAACTAAATTTTCAGCAAACTTTGGCAAAACAAAAGCTGATTTATGTATTGCAGGAGAATAATACTTTAATTTTCCTTTCAATTTTTTTTCTTTGAATTCTAATGGATTAAATTTTTTGCTTGCAAAACCAAAGCCGATTAAACCTCCGTAAGAGGGAGTTAAAGTGTAATAATACTTTAAAATTGGAAAAACTTTCTTTATTTTTTTTGAGGTTTCTTTTACGAATTCTTTTAATTCAAAAAAATTTTCAAATTGGTTTATCATTATTCCTTCTGATTTAAGCGAAGCATAAACTAATTCATAAAAATTTTTTTTAAACAAATTTTTTCCTGGGCCTATTGGATCAGTGGAATCAACTATTATTATATCGTAGTAGTTTTTTTTTCTTTTAAGGAATTTGAAGCCATCTTCATTAAACACTTTTAATTTTTCATTCTTAAATCCTTCTGCTGTAAATGGAAGAAATTTTTTTGCTGTTTCAATTACTTGTTTGTCTAAATCACATAAATGAATTTCTTTTACTTCTGGGTGTTTTTCTATTTCTCTTGCTGTTCCTCCGTCCCCTCCTCCTATAATCAAAACTTTTTTGGGGTTTGAATGCACATGTATTGCAGGATGCACTATCATTTCATGGTAAGTGAATTCATCTTTTTCTGTTGTTTGAATTATTCCGTCTAATACAAGCATTCTTCCGAATGCTTTTGTGTCATAAACTTCTATGTTTTGAAAAGAGCTTTTTTTGCTGTAAATTTGTTTTCCTTTCACTGCAAGAGACTGTCCTTGTTTTATTTCAAGTCTTTCAAAAAACCAGTTTCTTGGATTTGGAAGTTCTTCTTTTTTGAAAGCAGAAGGCATTTTTCTTATAAGTAAATTGCTTTCAGTTTTTTTTGCTTCAAAGAATTTTTTTGTGAATTGTTCTGCTTTTTGGGCATCGTAATATTTGCAGGAAAAAATATCTATGTATGCAGAATTAGTGTTTTCTGCAAAATGCCCGCTTATTAATGAAGTTTCAATTAATTGAATCATTGAATAACCTTGGACTTTTTTGTCTTGCCCAAATCTTACTGCAGTGGTTTCTCTGAATCTTTTCATTTCAATTAATTCACATAACTTTTTTGCATATTTTTTGATTTCTTTTTTTGAACGAATTTTTTTTGGATTGCATTCAAATAAATCTATGCTTGTAAGCAAACCCCATGCTTTTTCTTCTTTGAATTCATTTTTTAACTGCATTTTTTACCACAAAAAAATTTTAAAAAATAGCGGTGAATAATTATTCTTTCCTGAAAACATTTTTATTCTTTTGCTATTAATCTCTTTTTTCTCTTTAAAAACTCTTTTTTTCTTTAGTTTTTTTATGCTTTGGAAAAAAAAATTAAACCAAAATGTTTGTTCTGTTGATGAATTAAAAAAATACTTTAAGTTAACAAAAAAAGAGGAAGCGAATTTAAGAAAAGTAGTTGAAATCCATTCTATGAGCATCAGCAAATATTATCTTTCTTTGATTGACAAACAAGATAAAAAAGATCCGATTAGGAATATGGTGGTTCCTTCAAAAGATGAATTGGATTTGCATGGCACTTATGATACAAGCGGTGAAAAAAGAAGCACTAAGGCTGTTGGATTACAGCATAAATACAAGGAAACTGCATTAATTTTGTCCACTAACCGTTGTTCTTCTTACTGCAGGTTTTGTTTTAGAAAAAGGCTTGTTGGTTTATCTGATAGGGAAGTCCTTAAACGTTTTGATGAAGCAGTGAATTACATTAAAGAGCATGAAGAAATAAATAATGTTTTGATTTCAGGAGGCGATCCTTTAATTCTGCCGACTGAAGTTTTAAGCAAGTTTTTGTTTCGTCTTTCTAAAATAAAACACTTGGATTTTATTAGAATTGGTTCAAGGGTTCCTGTTGTTTTTCCTTTTAGACTTATTGAAGACAAAAAGTTATTGAAAGTATTCAAAAAATATTCTGATAAAAAAAGAAGACTGTATGTTGTAACTCATTTTAATCATCCAAGGGAAATCACTTTTGAATCAATTCAGGGAATAAATAATTTAATTGAATCAAATGTTATTGTAAACAATCAGACTGTTTTATTGAAAGGAACAAATGATTCAGCTGAAACTTTAATTAATTTAATGAATAAACTGGTTTCAGTTGGAGTTAATCCTTATTATTTGTTTCAATGCCGTCCGGTTAAAAGAGTAAAAAATCATTTTCAGGTCCCTTTTTTTGAGGGCTGTAATACTGTTGATAATGCAAGAAAGCATTTGAATGGTCATGCAAAAAGATTCAAATATGTAATGTCTCACAATGCAGGAAAAATGGAAATTTTGGGCATTATGAATAATTTTATTTATTTTAAGCAGCATGAAGCAAGAAAACCAGAAACAATCGGAAAAATTTTTAAAAGAAAAATAAACAGGAAATCCGGTTGGCTTGACAGTTCCCTTAAATTATGCTGAAACAAAATTTTAAAGAATTTTCAAATTTTTTCTTGTATTTTTCTAATGCAATTTTTTTAGTATTCAGTTAACCCCACAAATATTTAATGCTGTTTATTTTGTGGAGTTAACGCATTCTGGCTGAAAAGCCGAAAATTCAGTTAAAAAGACAGGCATCATCAATGCCTGCTTTTGCTTTTTTGTTAATTAAAGCCATTTTTTGATTTCTTCTGTTGAAGGGATTCTGCCGCTGCAAACAATTTTATCGTCAATTGCCAAAGCCGGTGTTGTCATTATTCCTGCTTCAATTATTTTGTTTATGTCTGTTACCTTTTCTATTTCTGCTTTTTTTCCTGTTTCTTCCAGTGCCTTTTTTACGTTTGCTTCAAGCTGTTTGCATTTTGGACAGCCTGTTCCAAGTACTTGTATTTTCATTTTAATTTCCTCCTTAAATCATTCCAAAAATTAATCCTGCAATAGAAGAATAAATTACAACTATTGCAAGGTATACAATTGTTTTTTTGTTGCCTAGAACTTGTCTTATTACAAGCATTGCAGGTAAACTCAAAGAAGGTCCTGCTAAAAGCAATGCAAGTGCCGGCCCCTGATTCATTCCTTTTGCAATCAATGCCTGCATTATCGGCACTTCAGTCAGTGTTGAAAAATACATTAATGCACCAAAAACTGATGCCAAAAGGTTTGCTTGAATTGTGTTTGAGCCAACCCATTGAACTATTACTTCTTTTGGAATCAACGGCATTATGAATCCAACAACAAAAACTCCAATGAACAGATAGGGAATTAACAGTTTGCTTATGCTCCATGTTTCTGAAAGCCAATTGTTTCTTGTTTTCTTGTTGAATTTTAGTAATGCAATTAGAATAGTTATTATAGCAAAAGCAATCATTAAGGTCCATTTAATCATTGAATCAATTTGCAAACCATTCACTATGAGAATTCCAACCATTGAAGCAAAAAATATTGCCATAAAAGTTTTTGAAATTTTTTGTTTAGTTTCTTCTTTTAATGCAATTTCTTGTTTTGCGCTTTTTTCTTTAAAAATAAAAGCCATTGTCAAGCCCACCGCTCCTGCCAAAGCAACTGCTGCAACTGCTCTTGCCAATCCAATTTCAAATCCTAAAACGCTTGCAGTCAAAAAAATTGCTGCAACATTTATTGCTGGACCAGAGTAAAGGAATGCTGTTGCAGGTCCCAAGCCAGCCCCGCGCTTGTAGATTCCTGCAAATAAAGGCAGGATAGTGCAGCTGCAAACTGCGAGAACTGCACCGGAAACAGAAGCAATTGGATAAGAAATGTAAGGCTTTGCTTTTCCTCCAAGATATTTTAATACGGCTTGTTTTTTTACGAATACTGCGATTGCTCCTGCAATAAAGAATGCAGGAACAAGGCAGGTTAGAATGTGTTGTGTTGCATATTCATGCAGCAACCCAAAACCGCTTAATAATGCAGAGTCAAGCCATGCACTGCCTGCCGGCATGAAATAAAATGCCAGAAACAATGCAACAATTATTATGAATATGTTTTTTTCTTTCATTTTTTACAGCTCCTTTTCATGCAACAGTCTTTTTTCAGCAATACATTTTTTTTGTATCCTAATGCCTTGAAAATGTCACAGACAACAAAGTCTTTTATTTTGTAAAAAATTTTTTTGCCGTCCCTTCGTGATTCAATCAAACTTGCTTTTTCAAGCGTTGCCAATTGGATTGAAACAGTTGATTGTGTTCTCTTTACTTTTGGAAAAATTTCGCAGACACATTTTTCGCCGTCCAAAAGCAATTCAAGTATTTTCAATCTGGTTTCGTCGGCAAACGCCTTTAGTATTGAGATAGGTTTTTTTCCAACCATGAAACATATTGATGCACATCAATATTTAAATGTTTTTGGGAGATCTGACAACTAATGCGCCAAATCAGTTTATTGTTTGATGGTTTTAATATGAAAATTTTTCCAACCCCTTATACTTGCAATTTTTTGATGTGCTCAATGTTATAGGAGTATAAAACAGGGATTCTGAATTTTTCAATCTTGTTCTGTTTTTCGTCAAGAGGGATTACTAATTCAAGATTTTCCTGAAAATCACTCCATTGAATTAGTATTAATTCATTTATTCCTTCTTTGATTGCCAATTCTTTTGAGTCATGGAATATAATTTCGGTTGTTTCAGGAACATATTTTCTTGCGAGTTCTTCACTAACATAAGTGTGGATTCTGTTGTGATGTAATTCAGCAAGGCTTATAGCACGTTTTTCTTTTCCAACAAGAGTTAACCCTTCTCTTAAGGTTTTTTTGAATGCATCTTCAATTTCGTTTTCTTTTGCAAGCCTGCCAACCAAAACAACATTTATTTCTCCGTTATTCAGTGATTGAAGTGCCTGGCTTGTAAATTCATATGCTTTAAGAGAGACATTATTGTTTTTTGATGCTATTTCTTTTGCAATTCCTGACATTGTGGGGCAGTAACCTAAAGTTATGGGTTCTTCAACTTTTGCTTCTTGCTCAATCGCGGGTTTTTGTACAAAAACAATGCCTGCAGTAACCAAAAATAATGCAACAACAGAAAGCAGTATTACAGTGTTTGTTTTATTCATTTTGAATCTTCCTTAAAGCATTGGCTAGGTCAGTGGCATCAAAACCAACCAATTTTACGTGCTTTTTTTCTATGAAACCATTAACTTTTTCAATAATGTCATTTAGATGCGTGCCTGCAAGCAGGGCTTCAATTTCGGTTATTGCTGTTTCAGGATAAACAAAAAAATCCCCGCATATTTTTATTGAATGAACAATGTTTTTATCCAAATCTGCTTCTAATCTTATCATTTTGCCGTTTGGAACCTTGTAGTCAATGTTTTGTTTCATTTTAGTTCCCGCCATTCTTTTGCAGAATATTTTTTCTGGCACAATTTTTCAGCTAATTTTTTTTCTTCAGCTGTGAGTTCCGATTCTTTAAATCTGACTTTAAAAGCTTCTTCAAACCCTTTTATCAGGAACCCTCTTAATTCTTCCACAGAAACCTCTTGGCCCAACTCTTTTTTTAATGAAGACACTCTTTCTTCAGCAGTTTGAATCATTTTGTCCTTTATCTTTTCATCAGGCACTTTTAAAAAAGAAAACATTTTTTTGATATCCACGTCAATAAGAATAGTTCCGTGCTGCAATACGATTCCCTCTTTTCTTGTTTGCGCGTTTCCGGAAACCTTTTTTCCGTTGACAACTATGTCATTTATTGGCTTAAATTCAGGATTGATATGTAAGCGCTCCAAACCCTTTGTTAGGGCAGAGCATATTTTTTGGTATGATGCAATAATGTCTTGTGGAACATCTCTTTCAGAGACTGCCAGCGAATATGTCAGTTCTTTATCGTGAAAAACCGCGCCTCCACCGGTATATCTTCTCACTATATCCACTCCCTGCAGTTCTGTATTTTTGACATCAACTTCTTTTTCAAGAGACTGAAAATAGCCAATGGTCAGGCACGAAGGATTCCATGTAAAAAATCGCAGGGTGTTTGGAACACTATTCTTAATCCTAAAAGTCAGTATGGCTTCATCTATTGCCATCTGCATTGCGCCACTTGCTTCAATTGTGTTAATTAGCCGCCATGCTTTCATTTTCATACCACTTCCTTGCATTATACGAGCTTCTTACTAACGAGCCTGCACTAATTTGATTGATTCCAATTTGTTTGGCTTTTTCTTCTATTTTTTTGAATTCTTCAGAAGAATAATATTTCTTTACCTTAAAATGTTTTTTGCTGGGCTGCAAATACTGTCCGATTGTCACAATGTCACAGCCCGCACCTTTTAGATCAGACATAGTCTGGACAATCTGGTTTATTTTTTCTCCTAAACCCAGCATAAAACCAGATTTGATTTTCATGTTTGGATTGAATTCTTTTGCTTTTTTCAGCAGGATTAAAGAAACATCATAATTCCCTTCCGGCCTTAATATTGGAAATAATTCTCTTACTGTTTCAATGTTATGGTTTAATACATCCGGCTTTGCATCGATTATTTGTTTCAGCGAATTCCAGTTTCCTTTAAGGTCAGAAATCAGCACTTCAATTTTGCAGTCAGGATTTAACTTTCTGATTTCTTTTATTGTGTTAACAAATTGTCCTGCTCCTCCGTCCTGAAGGTCGTCTCTTGTAACACAAGTGATTACAGCGTATTTTAAATTCAGTTTCTTAATTGCTTTAGCGATTCTTGTTGGCTCGCCAGCATCGACTTTTCTTGGCTTACCGCTTTTGATGTTGCAGTAACGGCAGTTTCTTGTGCATGTGTCTCCAAGTATCATAAACGTGGCAGTCTTTTTTGAAAAGCATTCATACTTGTTTGGACAGTTTGCTTCAATGCATACAGTTGTCAAATTATTTTTTTCAATCAGCTCTTTTGTTTTCACATATGCTGTTCTGTCATAATCAGGAATCTGAATATTTTTGGGAACAAGCATTTTCAGGAAAACACCTTCTCGGTTTCTATTAATTCAACAAAACCAGAATAATCAATAAGCTTGGCGCCTGCATTGTTTTGGATTCCCCGAAGCTCTAAGTCTTCTTTTAATGCCAGCACTTCGACTTTTTTTTCTTTTAGAGCCTGAATGCCTGAAGTGCTTTTATTTAGTATCAGCACTCCGTCTTGTATCAATAACACTTTGTCTTTAGAATTCAAATGCTTAATCGCGTTTGGTTCTCTTTTCAGCAAAGATTCTTTTATTATGAATAACACCATTTTTTTCACCTCAAAAATTAATGATTACTTCAGCTTCATCAATAAAGCCCCTGATCTCCTGCAAGGTTGCCTGCTTTACTTCAATTAAACTGTCTTTTTTAAGGTTCCTCTCAGATATGGAGTCAGCATCGGCAAATATTTTTAATCCAAACTCTTCAGCATTGCTAAACCCTTCCTTCAAACTGGTCATTTCAAAAATTTCCGGGCGCTGGTTTTTTAAAAGACAGAATACGCCGTCGCCTGAAAAAACAAGCTTTGTCTCCAAGTCCATGCCTGCAAAAGCAATGCCTGCCCTCAATGCTTCTGCCGCAAAAACGCTTCCAAAAGAAGCCTTGTTAACTATTATTAACACTTTTTTCATTTTGACACCCTTATATGCTCACAAATTTGTCGCATTCCTTTATTAAGTCTGCAAGCCCCGGAAGACCTTCAAGCTCTCCTTTTTCTATAAGCTGGTTTCTTTTAATTCCCCTGTATTGGACGCAGACTCCGCAAATTTTTACTTCAACACCTAATCTTGTCAATTCATCAAGCTTTCCTGCAAGGTTTCTTTCGCTTCCAGAGTTTATTTCTTTGTTTGCTGCAATAACACTGTCAACATAAAGAAAAATCTTTACCTCATGCTTTTTTTTCAATGCTGTTTTTGCCAAATAATATGCTGTGTCTACATCCTGATAAGTGTATGGCGGTCTTATAAGCATCAATCCAAGTTTCATTGTTTTTCACCTCTCATAAACATAAAATATGCTGTTGTCCATGCTCCAAGCACAATAAATGTTCCTGCTGTGATACTGCTTACAGCTAACTGCGGAACCCCGCTTAAGATATGACCTATGTTACAGCCGTCGGCAATCACTGCGCCTAATCCAAGAAGAGTTCCTCCAAAAAGCGATTGCACGCCCATTTTTATTGGCGGCAATCTTATCTTGAACTCATTAGCTATTAATGCTGCAATAAACGCTCCCATTATCAAGCCAATAACTTCAAAAGATTCCCATGTCAAAAAGTTTTTTCCGGCAAAAATTGATTTCACTATAGTTTCAAATCCCATTGTTATGCCTAAAGGATAATTTCTGCCTGCAAAAGCAGAAGCAATAAAAGCAGTTATTCCTATTAACCCAATAATTATTCCTGCGCTTTTCCATGTCCATCCTGTTTTGAACCATTTTTCAAAAAAAGGCTTATTGTTTTCAATAGTTTCCTCTTTTTTTCTGAATAGAAAGTAAAATCCAATTGCTGAAAGCATAACAACAAAAATCCAGTCCGGAACCCCTGTCAAGGATGCTAAAGTTATTTTTCCCAAATCAAATTGGTGAACAGATTCTGTAATATTTGACAAGAAACTGTCTTTAAAGAAGAAAGCAGTTAATGCAAATGAGAATAAAGCCAGCATAGAGCTTACCATTCCTTCACCTACACGGTAGGCTGTACCGCTGGCGCAGCCTCCTGCAATTACCATTCCACTTCCAAATACAAATCCTCCAATAATGGCGCCAAGCAAGTAGACTGTTTTTGGAGCAAGGGCAATAATTCCTAGATATGAAAGGAAATGAAATCCAATCATTTGGATAATCAATGCTAATGTTACTGCCTTCAAGAGAGTAAAATCTTTGAATACCAATGGGTCGCGGAATGCTGAATTCATGCAGAACCGCCCTCTCTGCAAAGCAAAACCAAAAATCAATCCAACAAGCAACCCACTGATAACGCCTCCTATTTCCATTATTTCACTTCACTCTAATTAAAATTCTATGGTCTACTCCCTCTATTTTTTCAACGGCAATGACTTTATGTCCTTCTTTTTCTGTGTTTCTGGGGATTCTTTCAAGCGATAAAGGGTAATCAGTAAGCACTTCAAGAATTTCGCCAGATTTCATTTCCTTTAATTTTTTTCTTGTTTTAATATCAGGATAAGGACAAATTTCGCCTCGCACATCAATTGTAGCATTTGGTTTTTCAGTCATTTTGTTTCACCTCAGTTTAACTTGTCTCCTGGGTTTGTGCATTGGTTTTCAATGCAGTGTTTGATTTTGTCTTCTATTTCTTTTGCCAGATAGTCTGCGTAGCCGATCCAGTATTTGTCTCCGATGAAGGTTGTTGGGACTCCTTGTGCTGTTGTGCCGTAAGCTTTTGCGATTTCGTTGAATAGTTTTGCGTTTTCTGGGTTTTTCCATGTTTCAAACATTTTTATTTCTATTTCTGGATACTTTTTCTGCATTTCTTCAAGGAAAGGTTTTTCGGTAGCACAGTGCGGGCAGCCGTCACCCCAAAAAAAATAAACTGTTACTTTGCCAGGGGCATCATTGTCAGCCATGACAGCATTGCTTGTTGGCGTTGTTTGCGTATTTGAAGTGCATCCTGTTAATGCTATTGCTCCCAATATTACTAACCCTAAATACAATTGTGTATATTTCATTTTATTTTCGCCTCGTATGTTTTTTTAGCTTCTGTTGAATCCAATAATTTATCCACTTCTTTTTTATCTTTTATTTTGACTTTCATTATCCAGCTTCTGTAAGGGTCTTTATTGATTTTTGAAGGCTCGTCAAATAAAGAATCATTCACTTCTATGATTTCTCCTGAAACAGGGCTTGAAAGATGTCCTGACCATTTCACGGCCTCTAATGAAACATAGTTCTCTCCTTGCTTGATTTTTTTTCCTTTTTCCGGCAACTTAATAAATACAAATTCCTTGACTTTTTTTGCAGCAGGCTCTGTGATGCCGATGGTTGCAGTGTCTCCATCAATTTTTATCCAAGAATAATCATTGTTGTATTTTAAATCAGCGGGTAATTTGTATTCAGTCATTTTTTTCCTCCTTGTTTTTTTTCTGAGTTATTTTTGTGACAACAATTATGGTTCCTGCAATAATTATTGCTGTTGCCATTAACCCAAATGAAATAAATATGTTGTTGAGCAATGCAGGGTCTATTAAAAGTATTGAACCAAGGCAAAGCATCATTGTTCCTGATATCAATTTTAAAACTTTTCCTTGCCATTCAGAGAGCTTTTTGGCGCCCAAAGTAATCACAAACATTAGCACAATTATAATCAAAGGAATTACATACACTAAATTATATAATGCCAGATAAAGATAGTATTCTGTTGCCGGTATGTTGTTAAGGGTTAAAATTCTTGTAAAAACCATTGGAAACCCTGCAGTGCACAAAAGTTCATAGCTGTTGGCTGCAATAGCTAATACAATAGTTCCAATCATCATTGAAGTAAGAGATGTTGCTTTAAGCAAATTTCTCATTCTTTGGAACAATTTCGGTTTTGCGCTTTCAGGGATTACTAATGAAATTCCTTTTTCAAAGAAAAAGAAATCTTTGACATTAATTAATCCTACAACTAATGCGATTACTCCTGCAATTGTTGTGACCAGCATGATTTCGCCTATTAAAAGGAAAAGATTCAACCATGCAGCCATGAACAAAAAGTACATTAAAGCAGAAACAAACACAAAAGTAAACCCAATTAAAAGCATTCTTTTTCTGCTTTTGGCATATATCAGCATGCTTAAAAGAAAAAAAAGAATAAAAAAAGCGCAGGGGTTAAAGCTATCAAGCCCTGCAATTATTATTGTAAATAACGGCAAAGGCATGTTTTCAGTGTCAATCTTGCCAAGCACAGGCAATTCAACAACAGTGCTTTCTTCAGGAGTAATGTCTTTTGGTTGAGGTGGGTAGGGAGTAAGGCCATTGATTTTACTTGCTGGGCAAACACAAGTTGTGTCCTTGCACTTGGTTATTTCTGAATCAAGATTCTCTAAAATCGCAGTTTCTCCAGCCAAAAATTTATTGCCTATAAAAACTATTGGAAATCCGGCGTCAGAAAGCGAATAGGTTTCCTTAAACTGTGAGTATGATTTTTTTTCATTCTCATCAGAAACATCATGTATTTTTAATTCAATGTCGTGCTTGGCATTTAAAGATTCTATATAAGGGAGAACTGAACTGCACTGAGGGCAGTCTCCGATGATAAAAACATGAATGCAGGGAACTTCATTTGTAGGGATTGCAGGCGGATTATTTGTTGCGTTGTCTTTTGTCAGCATATCTTCTGGGTTTGTGCATTGGTTTTCAATGCAGTGTTTGATTTTGTCTTCTATTTCTTT
>CAZSOZ010000013.1:0-6625 GCA_964608675.1 uncultured archaeon
TTAACCTCATCATTGCCCAATAAATGGGGGGTGTTGCTACTAATAAAAGGATATTGTTAAAGCTTTCGCTTAGTGGGGCTTTATACGAACTAATCTGGGTTAAAGGTGTGTTTGGACAGTGTCCAAAATCTGGGTCGCTGTCCTAAAGTTTGGATACGGGGAAATTGACTATTAAAATTTTACGCTGTCTGATTAAAATTCACGATATCTTGCGTTGCCGGGGTGGCCATAAATATTAAGAAGCAGCGACTTATGTGAACCAAAATGTGCCCGAATTAAGTGGAATTGTTTTTTTAGTTTTTCTTCAATTAGATTAATTGCCCCTATTGCGTTTTTTGATTTTGCAAGATTGTTTGATAAATGAGCAAAAGGCAATATCACGATGTTTTTGTGAGTAACGTCTTTGCTCATTTTGGAAATTTCCTCTGCTAACGCAGAAGAAGCTCCTTCAATTTTGTCGTCTTTTTCTATGGTTACCAAAACCACTATGCAATCCTCGCATTTTTGTTCTTTTTCTTGAATTTCCTCTGGCTTAATATCATTAGGTCTATTGGATATTCGGTCTATCTTTGTTTCATATTCTTTACAGTGAAAAAGTAATGCCTTCATACTATCATTTTTCCATGTTTTATGTCTGCCATACTATTTTTATTACTTCATCTGATTGGTCAAAAAATACTTGAAGGCAGGCATTGCTTCAACCTTGCCTTTTTCTTTCATTTCTTGGTTTTGTGTTATGATGTAGCCTTTTTTTGCCTTGAATTTTTTCATGAATAGTTTTATGCTTTTTGATTTTGTTTCAGAAAGTTTTACTTCAATTGGAATTAGGGCTGGTTTTGTGAGGATTATGTCTACTTCGTTTTTGTATTGGTCTCTCCAGAAAAATTCCGCATTTAGATTGTTAGCTGCAACACATTCCAAAACCTTTGATTGTGAAACTGAATCCTCTTTGAAGATGAGTGAAGGCGACAATATGGCAGGATAATATTTTTTGAGTTTCCTTTCGACTTTCCTTTTGTTTGGAGAATAATTATACAGTTTTCTGATAAGGAATGCTTGCTCAAGGAACGAAAAATAATTGGAAATTGTTTGCCTTGTGGTTTGGAATTGGGAAGCCAATGTTTGCATATCAATAATTTGGCCCGGCTCTTCCATTAAGAGTTTGAGCAATGATTCCAAAACAGCGGTTTCTTTTACAGAGTAAATTGTTGGAATATCCCTATAAACTATTTTTTCGACAATTCCTTCTTGGATATACTTTTGTATTACTTCTTTGTCAATTACATTAACGAGTTCTGGGAAGCCTTGTGATTTAACAAATTCATTGAATTCTTTGAACAATTCTCTTTGGTAAAGCGTAATTGGTTCAAGCTTTTTTTGTTTAAAATTAAGGTATTCTTCGAAAGATAAATTTTCAACTTTAAAATAAAATATTCTTCCTGCTAGTGTTTCTTTTGATTTTGTTTTTACAAACAATGATTCAGAGCCGGAAACGTAAATTTTTGCTTTTCCTTTGTAAAGGTCGTAAATTGTCTTGATTTTGTTTTCCCAATCATTTGCCTTTTGTATCTCATCAAACAGCAAAAGCGTTTTTTCCTTTGAAACATCCTTTCCAGTAAGCTCATTGTATGCTTTGAGTATTTCGCTTGGTTCAGTGTCCTTGAATTCATCAAAAGAAAAATAAAGTATCTGCTTTGGGTCTTTCCCTGCTACAATCTCATCCTGCCCAATCTTTTTGAGTAAAGTTGATTTACCAACACGCCTCAAGCCAGTCAATGCCACTATTTGCGGCAATTTGTGGAACTTGCGAATTTCGCCGTAAATCTTCCTCTGTTTAAACTCTAATGTAAAAGTCTCTTTCCACCAAGGATTGAATTCAACAAGCCTTTCCTGGATTGTAGCCACGCTAAATACACCAAACACACATTAATAATTTATGTTAATTATGAATAACACAAAATATAAATGTTTCTGTTGCTGTTTATAAAGAACAAACTGCTTATGTAAAGAGCTTTTCCAGTTATTTGCCGTAATTTCAACGGCGGTAACCGAACGGAGCAATGTTTAAAATATCACCCGCGGACACCACTGATTGGGACTGAAAAAGAATTTGAAAATCAGTGGTAACACCACTCCTTTTTCGAGCGACGACCTCATCATTGCCTAACACATCGTATGGCAATGATGTGATAAAATTAATGCTTTTTGTGTTTGTTGGATGCGTGGCCAAAGAAGATAAACTTAGTTAAAAAAAACTGTTTTTTTTTTAATTAAGTTTAAATTTAAAAAAAGATGTTGGTTTAATTTTTAATTACCAAAAGCAATATAATTATATTAAGGTTTTTTTTTGAAGTTGACTGGTTTAACACAAAAACAGGCAAGCGAAAAACTAAAAGAATTCGGACCTAATGAAATTAAGACCCTGATGAAAATTTCTCCTCTGCAAATTTTGTTAAGGCAAATCAAAAAAAATGTTATTGTTTATTTGTTGCTTGCTGCAATGTTAATCTCTTTTTTTGTTGGCAAAGAAATAACTGGTTATGTTATTCTTGCAATAATAGGCATAGTTATATTTGTTGGTTTTATTCAGGAATACAAAGCTGAAAAGGCAATTAAAGCTTTAAAGAAAATGATTATGCAAATTTCAATTGTTATTAGGGATGGCAATGAAATAGAAGTGCCTTCTCATGAAATTGTGCCAGAAGACATTGTTGTTTTAAGGGTTGGAGAAGTTGTTCCTGCCGACTGCCTTGTTTTAGAAGAAAAAGATTTAAGAGTGAACGAATCTGTTTTAACTGGAGAATCTGCAGAAATAAAAAAAACTACAACAAAAAATGAAAAAAATTATTCAAATGACAATTTAGTTTTTATGGGAACACAAATTGTAAATGGAAAAGCTCTTGTAAAAGTACTGCACATTGGAATGAACACTGAATTTGGAAAGATTGCAGGCATGATTTCTTCAATAGAAAAAGAATTTCCCTTGCAAAAAAAAGTAAACAGTTTAGCAAAGTATATGGCAGTAGTAGCCTTGTTTTTTTCTGTTTTGGCAGGCCTCATAATGATTTTAAGACAGCCTGCAATAACCTCTGATTTTATAGTTGAAGTTTTGATTGTAGTCATTGCTTTGTCGGTTTCAGCGTTTCCTGAAGGGCTTCCGGTTGTATTGATTTCCACTTTGTCTACTGGGGCTTACAGAATGGCAAAAAAAAATGCAATAGTTAACAGGATGTCAACAATCGAAACGTTGGGAGAAACAACAATTATTTGTGCAGATAAAACAGGCACAATAACAAAAGGAGAAATGACTGTAAGAAAAATCTTTTGCGACAACAAACACTATTCTGTTACTGGAAGAGGTTATAGTGCTGAAGGAGAATTCACTTGCAGTCAAAAGGAAGCAAGCCCTTCAAGCAATGCAACTTTACGGTTGCTGTTAAAAGCAGCTGTGTTATGCAATGATGCTAAAATTGAGTGGAAGGGTACTGACAAAGAATACCGAAAAATTGGTACGCCGACAGAAGCAGCTTTACTGGTTGCTGCGGCAAAAGCTAGAATATTCAAAGAAGATATTCCTGTTGTAAGAATAGAAGAAATTCCTTTTAGTTCTGAAAGAAAAATGATGACTGTTGTATGTAAAGAATTACAGGAAAATACAGCTTATTCAAAGGGGGCTCCGGAAATCCTGCTTGAAAAATGTGATTTTGTAATGGAAAATAACAGGGTTTTTAAGTTGACAGAAGAAAAAAGGAAACTGATTTTAAAGGCAAATAAAAATTTAACCGGAGAAAAACTTAGGACGCTTGGATTCGCATTCAAAAAAGCAGGCTCTCTTGAAAAAAACCATTTTGAAGAAAAACTCGTTTTTTTGGGGGTAATGGCAATGGAAGACCCGCCAAGAAAAGAAGTTAAAGAGGCATTAGAAACTTGCGTTAAAGCAGGAATTAAAGTGAAAATGATAACCGGCGATAATTTGGAGACAGCGCAAGAAATAGCAAAAGAAATTGGCTTGGAACAAGAAACAATGCTTGGCAAAGAAATAGACAGGCTTACGGATGAAGAACTCTCAAATACAGTAAATAAAATCACAATTTTTGCAAGAGTTAAACCAGAACACAAATTAAGAATAGTGAGGGCTTTGAAAGCCAATCAAGAAATAGTGACTATGACTGGAGATGGAGTGAATGATGCGCCTTCACTTAAAGAAGCGCATATCGGAGTGGCAATGGGAAAAAACGGCACTGATGTTTCAAGAGAGTCTGCTGACTTAATTCTTAAAGACGATAACTTTGCTGCAATAGTTGATGCAATAAAAGAGGGAAGAACAATTTTTAACAATATTCAAAAATTTGTAACATATCAATTAAGCTGCAATTATTCAGAACTTTTTTTGATTTTTTTTGGAATCTTTTTTGGGCTTCCTTTGCCTCTTTTGGCAATCCAAATATTGTTTATGAACATTGTAACTGACAACATGCCTGCAATCACTTTAGGTCAGCAACCAGCTTCTTCTGATGTAATGACAGCAAAACCGAGAAAAAAGGCAGGCATTCTAAATAAACAGTTATTTAAGTTGTTAATAATTGTTGGCACAACAATGGGTCTTGGAACACTGTTCATTTTTTATGTAAGCCTGAATGTTTTTAGTCAAAATATTGAAATTGCAAGAACAACAGCTTTAGTCACTTTAATATTGTTTCAAATAGCAAACGCCTACAATTTTAGGTCTTTCAGGCACCAAGTAACTAAATCTTCGTTGTTTTCAAACAAATATTTAGTTTATGCGTCAATAGCATCAATAATAGCAACATTGGGAATAATTTACACTCCATTAAACATAGTGTTTGAAACAACAAGTAAAATAAGTTCGCTTAATTGGGTGATGGCATTTATTTTTTGTTTGACAGTAATATTTGTTTTTGATGCTCTAAAAGCAATAAAAGGCGATTTGTTGAATGTAGATGCTGTTAAGTAAATTTGTTTGTGAAGTCATTTTTTTTTATTGATTTTTTATGTATTGTATGTTGTGATTGATTGAAAGTTTGTTGTTATTTTTTTATTGCAAATATGTTTTTCACGAATGTTTATTAATGAGTTCTTGCTTTTTTATTGCATAGTCTTGTTTAATGGTGGTTTATAATAATTGAAAATTTTTTTTTGGAGCTTGCTATCGTGCTTGTGGCTGCTACTTTGCTTGGTTTCTTATTTAGGAAATTAAAGCAGCCTATTTTGCTTGCTTTCATTTTTGTAGGAATTATTTTGGGTTCTTCTTTTTTGGATTTAATTTCTTATAAAGAATTGCTTGGCGTTTTTTCAGATCTTGGAGTTGCTTTTCTTTTGTTTTTAGTAGGAATTAATCTTGATTTAAGGATTTTCAAAGATATTGGAAAAACTTCGATTGTAACCGGATTGGGGCAAATTCTGTTTACTACTCTTGGAGGGTTTGCGATTGCTTCTTTTTTAGGTTTTGGCTTGTTAGAGGCATTATATATTGCAGTTGCATTAACTTTTAGCAGTACTATAATAATTGTAAAACTGTTGTCTGACAAGAAAGAAATCAATTCGTTATATGGAAAGATTTCAATTGGTTTTTTGCTTGTACAGGATTTTGTTGCTATTGTTGTGCTTGTTTTAATTTCTTCTTTTTCTTTTTCATCTGATTTATCCAGTCAGATTTTTCAGTTTGTTTTTAGTTTGATTGTATTTTTCTTGCTGTTTTTTATTGCAGCTAAATTTTTAGTTAGAAAAATATTTGATTCTCTTTCTGATAACCAAGAGCTTCTCTTTTTAGGGGCTATTTCTTGGTGTTTTATTTTTGCGTCACTGGCAATTTTTTTGGGTTTTTCAAAGGAAATTGGCGCGTTTTTAGCTGGAGTTTCAATTGCATCTTTGCCTTATACTTATGAGGTGCTGGGAAAATTAAAGTATTTGAGGGATTTTTTTATTGTATTGTTTTTTGTTGTGCTTGGCTCTAATCTGGTTTTTGCTGCATCTGATATCATTTTAGTTCCTGCAGTAATTCTTTCTGCTTTTGTTCTTATTGGTAATCCAATTGTTGTTTTTGTTTTGATGGCTAAGCTTGGATACAAAGGGAGAACAAGTTTTTTTTCAAGTCTTACTGTTGCGCAAATCAGCGAGTTTTCTTTAATAATTATTTTTTTAGGGCAAAAAGTAGGGCATGTTTCAAATGAAATTGTTTCAATAATAACACTGGTTGCAGTTGCAACAATTAGTGTTTCAACTTATTTCATTATTTATAGCAACCGATTATATGATTTGATTTCAGGTTTTTTGCCTTTTTTAAAGAGCAAACGATTTTTTGAAAATTCATTGCATATGACTGAAGATAAAATTTATTCTTTTGTTTGTCTTGGTTTTGGAGACACTGGAAAAAGAGTTTTTTCTGATGGAACCATCAATAAAAAAGATGTTTTGATTGTTGACTTTGACCCGCGTGCATTGAAAGAAGCAGGCAAACTGAATTTTCAGATTCTTTATGGAGATGTATCTGATTTGGAAACAATTGACTTTGTTTTGAAGACAAAACCAAAGATTGTTGTTTCAACTATAATGAATGTAGATTCAAATATTGTTTTGGCTAAAAAATTGCAAAAAAAAGATGCTG
>CAZSOZ010000014.1:0-5536 GCA_964608675.1 uncultured archaeon
GGAAACTTTATTTATATTGCAGGAAGCGATTTAATTCCGGAACTGCATAAAGAATATGACTTAAAAAAATCAATTGGATTGCTGATTTCATTTATTTTAGGAATAGCAATAATGTTTTTGTTGCTGGGATAGTGAATAAATTTAAAAACATTATTGTATATTTGTACAATCATGCAAGTATTCAAAGCTTTTTCTTCTGATTCAAAAATTCAAATCATTGAATTGCTTTTAAAAGGCCACAATGACTGCAGTAACAGCATTTCAAAAAAAATAAACTTGGACCCTTCCACTGTTTCAAGGCATTTAAAAGAATTAAGGGACGCAAAATTGATATTAATGCAGAAAAAAGGAAAAAAAATTAATTGCATTGTATTAAACAAAAAAAAAATTAAATTGCTTTTGAATACTGCAAAAGAATTAGAAAAAGAGGTGAAAAAATGAGTGTAATTGTTTATTCAACCCAAACATGCCCTTACTGCAATATGGCTAAATCCTATTTAAAGGAAAAAGGAGTTGAATTTGAAGACATAGATGTTTCAGTTAACCAAGAAAAAGCCAAAGAAATGATTGAAAAATCAGGCCAACAAGGAGTTCCTGTTTTGGATGTAAACGGAACAATCATTATTGGCTTTGATAAAGCAAAAATAGACGAAGCCTTAAATGCATAAGGCTTTTTCTTCCTTATTCTTTTTTAAACCTTTTTTGAGAATTTTTATTCTTAGGCCCTGGTAGTCTAACAACCTTTTAATAAAAGGTTGAACAAAAAATAGGCTACCAGAAGCTAAAGCCCTGGTAGTCTAGTGGTTAGGATACGGCCCTGTCAGAAACTTTTTCAAAAAAAAGTTTCATCAAAAACAATTTTTATAAAAGTTTGCAGGTTTTCTTTTTTGGACAACCTGCACTTTTTTCTTTATCAAAAAGAAAAAAGGGCGGCGAGGCTGTGACTCGGGTTCGAATCCCGGCCAGGGCGTTCGCGGTTTCGCCCGCAAGTGACGATGCACTATCTTCGCTTTGCTCGATAGAGCTGCAAAAAGTCACAATACCTCTTTCCTTGTTAACCCCACAAAAAACATATGTTTAAATAATTTGTGGAGTTAACTTTGCCAACAATTCATGGTTACCTATATGGTAACCTTTTTATTCTTTTCTTTTTAATATTATATTATGACCAGTACTTTGACTAAACAAGAATTTTCATTATATTCCTTGTTGTACTTGAAATTCAGAAAAAACGAGTTTGACTTGAATAGTGTCAGATGGTATTTTTCCAGGCAAATGTTAAAAAAATTGGTTTTTAAGTTAACTGAAACAGGATGGTTAAAAGCCATCAAAAAAGGAGTTTACAAATGCACTGCACCAGAAGAAGGCATTGAAGGATTATTTAAACAAAAAACTGAAGAAGCTTTAGAAAAAGCTGAATTAAAATATTGTTTTACTAAAGCAAGCGCAGCAGAAATTTGGAGTAATGAAACATACATTCAAAGAAGCTGGGAATATTCCCCTTTTTTCATTAAAGTATTAAAAAAAGACTTAAAGAAATGGGAAAAATTCTTGGATTCAGAGGAAATTAATTTTTTTACTGAAAAGCCAGCAAATATTGTCGGAGAATTCATAGTATTAGAACCTGTTTCAGTTATTCAGGTTTCTTTTCATAACGAAAAACCGGTTGAAGCATTAAACACAACAATAAAATTCTGCGAACAGAATAAAGATTCATTTGAATATGTTTTAGCTTATTTTTCAAGAAAATACAAGAAAAAAACTTCAGCTTCAGAAGAAATGTTAAGCAAGGTAAGTGAAGCAATATGATTTTTGAAGAAAGAGAAAAATTTGTTTTTTCATTGTTAAAAGAAATAAAAGCTGATTTTGTCGTAATTGGAGGATATGCAGTAAACGCTTTCACTCTTCCAAGGTTTTCAGTTGACTGCGATATTGTGGTAAAAAACAACAAAAACTTGCTTGCAGTAAAAAAATTCTTTGAATTAAAAGGATTCAAAGAAAAAGCTTTTGGGGAAACAGCTTACAAAGGAAAATTTCTTTGCCTTTCAGCAGAAAAACCAGTTAAAGTAACTTTTGATGTTTTAGCTGAAAACGTTGAAGACAGAATAACCGGAACAATATTTACTGCAAACCAAATTTTCAGCCATTCCAAAAAAAGAATAATTTACGGAAAAGGCTCTCCAATAAAAATTAAAACAAGAGTAGTTAATCCTGAAATGCTTTTTATAATGAAATGCATTTCCAGCAGAAAAACAGACGTCAGAGATGTTTTCATGCTGGCTTCAACAAAACTTGACAAGAAAAAAATTAAAGAAATTTCAGAAGAAACTCCAATTCCAAAAGAAAGCATTCAAAAAATTCTGGAAAAAATTACATCAGAAGGATTCAAAAACGCATTACAGGGAGTTTACGGCATGCTTCCTGAAGAACAATTCCAGAAAACAAAAAACAAGCTAAAAGAACTATTAAACAACAAAAATGAGTAATCCTGAATTATATGACATTTATTAAAACAGAAAATCAACCATATACAGGTTTCAGAAATTTAACTGATTGACCTTGGTTCCAGCCAGGGCGTAAAACTTTTAAGAAAAGTTTTATCAAAATGCACGATTTTGCTTTCTTAATCAGACTGCAAAAAAAAAATCAGGCAATGCTTTACTTAAAAACTTTAAATTTTGTTTTTTTTTTTGGTACTTTAATTTTATTGCTTTCCTTTTTTTTAATTAATATTTTTGAAAATTAAAAAAAAAAAAAAAAAAAATTTGATTCAAAAAAATTAAAGAAAAATTGTCTTGGAAACTACAAAGCATTAGAATACTGTAAAAATAAAAACGTATTAGAAATAGGTTTTGCAGACCACAGCATAAAAGGACTGGAAATGCAAATCAATAAAGGCTGCTGGTTGTTCGGGCATTTAACCAAACAATGCAATAAAGCAACAGGAATAGATATTGCATCAAAAGCAGTAAAAGAACTAAAAAAACAAGGATTTAATGTTTTAAATGCAGACGCAGAATCATTTATTTCAAAAGAAAAATTTGATGTAATTATTGCCCCAAGAGTATTAGACCATTTAATGAATTTTGACGGATTATTTAAATGCTGTTCTAAAAACCTAAAACCAGAAGGAAAACTAATAATAATTGACGACAACCCTGTTTCTTTTCCTTTATTATTTTATTTAAGAAGACTGCATGGTTATTCTCTAGGAAGCCATTACGACATAACAATAAAACCTGTTCCAAATTATTTCAAAAATTTTGCTTCAAAATACGATTTTGAAATAGAAAAAACAGAATACTTCAGTCAAATAAAAAAAATAAAGTTATTAAGAAAAATTCTGCCAAAAAAATTATTGGCAAACGATCTGCTTTTAGACGAATATTTATGTGTTTTAAAAAAAATTAACCTAAATCCACCAAAGGCATAAACAAGAATTTTTCTTTTTTATAGCCTAACAAAAAAACGTTTGGCATGCGAATTTTAGTTCTTTTGTTAAGTTTAAGAAAAGCGTTTCTTAATTCTGTTTTAGTTACTCCGTGTTCTTTTTGTATTTTATCAAAAAAAAGTTTTCCTTTCTTTGACTTAAAAAAATTTTTGTTTACTCCATTGACTTCAAAAAAAGTTCCAAAAATTTCTTCAAGAGTGGGTTTACTGCTTTTAGACATCAAAATAAACTTAAACCCCAAATCAAAAGCAAAAGGCATGCATAAAAGATAATCTTTTTCATCATTGAATCTCCGGTTATGAAGATTAACAATCCTTTGAATTTTTTGTATTTCAGCTTTGCCTGTTTTTGAAGCATGAACTTTTTTGATTACAACAGTTTTTCCATTAAAATTCAATTCCCTGACAAATTTTTTATAAGGGCATTGCTTATGCCTGTAATCTGCGTTTTTCAGTTTTTTAAATTCCCTGTCAATCAAAACAAAATCATAATTTTTAATGAGCGACAAATTAAAAAAATTCAAAAAACTGTTAAAAACTTTCAGGCATCCCGAACAAGGCTTTTCTGCATTTTTAAAAAATTTTTGTTTTACAGAGTCAACAAAATCTTCAGACAGTTCTTGTTCAGGCATAATAAAAAAAAGAAAGCCAAATTTTAAAAAATTAATTGAAATAACAGGAAAAAAACAATCTACAAAAAAAACAGTCCACTAACAGCAAAAGTGTTTCAAAAAAAATACTAGAAGTTTGATTTAAATGAATTCCCTGCATTCAATGGCTTGACAAAATTATGCTTGTTTTTGTTTTAGCTATTTCTTTTCCATTTAATTCAATCAAAGCATGCAAATCATAAGGACCCGGATAAACTCCACCGCATCCGGCAGTGCAATAAGGAGTGATTTCAACAAATTCAATTAAGTTTTCTCCTTCAATCAAATCAACAATTTTCTCGCTTTCAATGTAATTTTTGCTGTAAGGGGTAATACCCCAAACTTTAACTGTCACGCCTTCAATGTTTTCAGAAACCATTGCAGCAACAGTAATTATCGCTTCTTCATGCGAACCATACTCGTTTTTGTCAGTTGAAACAGAAAGGATTATTTCTGCATTTAAATCAGCATACTCCTCAGAAACTTCTTTTGTAGGAAGCAAATTGCTTTCAAGTTCTTTTGTCTGGTTCAAATCACTGCTTTCCTCCCACAAGGGTTTGGATTCAATGCATCCAAATAAAAGCAAGGCCGAAATAACAAAAATTAAAATTACTGCAAAAGAATTCTTCATGAAAAAAATTAAAACAGAAAAACATTTAAATATTGATTCCTATCAATATGTTTTATTGGTGGCTGGTGAATAAAATGCGATTTCACAATCTGCAAGAAAAAAATAGTTTAAATAATGTGATTCTTGCTGTAGGGCTGGTAATGGGTTTTACCTTTGTTGTTATGCTGTCAATTTATCTTATTAGAGAGCTATATGGTTCGGATTGCAGCTGCAGAGAATCCTTGCCGATTGTAATTGCAACATTATCCTCTTTAGGTGTGTTTGTCGGGATTTTAACATACTATTTTTTATCCGCGTCTTTTTTAAAAGAAAAAAAGCAAATATTAGGTGACGTGGAAAAAACCCTTAATTTTTTAGCTCCTGAAGAAAAAAAAATATTGCGTGAAATAATTAAACAAGAAGGGGAAGCCACACAGAGCCTGCTTGGCGGAGCAACTGGTTTGGGTTCTGTCAAACTGCATAGGCGGCTATTGGCTCTTGAATCCAAGGGCATACTGCAGAAAGAAAAAAAAGGCATGACTAAAAAAGTGATTTTGAATAATGAATTCAAGGAGCTTTTCATAAAATGAAACCATCAAAACAAGTAATTTCATTTTTTGAAACAAATCTTTATAAAGGATTTCAGCGCCAAATTAAGTTAATTGTGGAGGAATGAAAATGAAGGGCTTAAAAAATGCAGAGCGGTTATTGTTTCTGGTTTTATTGGTGTTTATGTTGGCTTCGCAGGCACTGGCTCAAACAGATTCTGATAAAGTAACAGTTTATTTTTTTTGGGGTGACGGCTGCCCGCACTGTGCTACCGAAA
>CAZSOZ010000015.1:0-5062 GCA_964608675.1 uncultured archaeon
ATGATGATTTAACTCAACACTGAGGCCCTTTAAATTTATTCAAAGAATTCTCTTTTGAGAATTATTTTATTTGTGAGACCATAGCCGTGTTTTTCAAGAACTCCTTTTGCTTCGAGTCGTTTAATTGCTCTGTGAACCTGCACTTTACTCAAACCTGTTTCTTTAACCAGTTTTGCCTGAGTCAACTCATAATTGGACTTTTTGAGAGCTTCTGTTAATGCTTTTTCATCAGGCAACAACAAATTATTTGATGTCTCTCGCTTGATGCTTCTGATTTCTTTTTCCCTTACTGTGCCCCAAATAGTTATTCCTGCTAATAATGCTATGCTACCACTTATAAGAAATATAAGCAGACTAGGAGAGCTAACAAAGCGAACCGGGTTAAATAAATTAAAGCCATTAGCTTTGGATAGCTTTTTGGAGCCAAGCAGGTTTTGGTTGAAATCATCCCCAGAAAAAGCGTTCACGTCCTTGAACCCCTTTTGAAAAAAAGTGTCTGGAGTGAAATTTGGAGTTACAATCGAATTATAAAAAAGAAATGAAATTGTAATAAAAGCAAAACCTGCATAAAGGAAACACAAAATCATTACTGCAACCGGTTTATTCTTTGCTTTAAAAATCGTTTCATTTTGTTTCATGTTTCATCACGTTTCATTAGCTCTTAATAACGGTTTCAACTTGTTACAAGCAATCTTAATAATGGTTGCAAACTAATTTAAATCATTCGCAAAACAGCGAAAATTTTAAGGAGGCTATAAAAATGAAAAAGAGAGTAGTTGTATTGAGTGGCTTGGCATTAATACTGCTATTAAGTGCTGCAGTCGTTTTTGCTCAAGGAACACAAAACAAAGAAGGCTCATTCAAACACGGTGAATTCTTTGGAAAAGGGCACAGAATGTTAGGCGATGGATTTAGCCCAAAGTTTAATGGAGAATTTGGTATGCCAAGGAATATTGATAGAAAAGAGACGAAAGCAACAATTATTGAGAATCTTGGTTTAACAAAGAACGCCACAGAAGAAGAAATTAAAGAGGCATTTAAACAAAAGCGTGAAGAAATGAGATTACAGCAATTGCAAGAAGTAAAGGAAAAGCTTGGCTTGTCAAGTGACGCAACAGAAGGAGATAGGTTGAAGGCATTGCAGGACTGGAGAGAAGAAAACAAGGTTTTGATTGGTTTTGGAAAGTACAGGGCGGAGGGGCACTTAAATGGCTTTGCAAAGACTTTCAAATAAGTGGTCTTTTGATTCCTTTCTTGTTAGGAGCAGGTTTTCTTGAATAAACCAGTTTTAGAACTTAAAGATGTCTGGAAAGTCTACAAAATGGATTCAGTAGAAGTTTCTGCAATAAAAGGCATTAATATGAAAATAGGTGAAGGGGATTTTGTAGCAGTTACCGGAGCATCAGGTTCTGGAAAATCCACTGCCTTGAATATGATGGGCGTTTTGGACAACCCTACAAACGGATCAATATTTTTGGATGGAATTGATGTTACACAATTCTCGGAATCAAAGCTCGCAAGGATAAGGGGAAAGAAAATAGGTTTTGTTTTCCAAATGTTCAATTTGCATCCCACTTTGAATGTTTTTGAGAACATAGCTTTACCAATGAGAATTCACGAACATAATGGAGAAGAAATAAAAGCAAAAGTAAACGAATTAGTAAAACTGGTCGGGTTAGAACACCGCCTAAATCATTTTCCTACACAGCTTTCAGGAGGGGAAAGACAGAGAGTGGCTGTTGCAAGAGCATTATCGACAGCCCCCTCAATGATTCTTGCAGATGAACCAACAGGGAATCTTGATACTAAAACAAGCCACGAAATAATCACCCTCTTTGACAAGTTGCATAAACAACAAAGGAAAACAATTGTTTTGGTAACGCACGAACCAGATATTGCAGGATATGCTGACAGGATTATTACCTTGAAAGATGGAAAAATTTTTTATGATGGAAAAAACCACAAAAGGAGGAATATAGCAGATGAATAAGAATATGGTAATTGGAGGGGTTGTTGTTCTTATATTAATTGGAGGCATTTTGTTCTTTGTCACAGATGGCTTTAAGTCAATTCAAAGAATGCTGGGCAACCCAAAAGACAAGTTTGGAGAATTTGGCGGCAGTAACGCATATTTCGCCAGAATAGGAGAATCCTTGGGACTGCCAGAGGGAGCCACAAAAGAACAGGTTTTGGAAACTTTGGACTTGCCTGAAGATGCTTCAAAGGAACAAATAAAAGAGTCATTACAACAAAAAGGAATAACACTAATAGGGGGAAATAAAAATGAATAAAAAAACACTTATTTTAGTTTTCACAGCACTTATTTGGCTGACTACAATACAACCAGTTTACGCGGATGTGCCTGTAGACTATGCTTATTTGATTGAAATCAGCAACACAAGTTTTTTGCCTTCAACAATCTATGCAGGAGATGTAGTCAGCTTAGTAATAGATATTAAGGATAGGGGAAATTATATATCAATTCAGGATTTAAATGCAGTTTTAGATACGGGAAACCAATTTGAACCAGTGGATTTACAAGACACAATGGGACTTATTAAACCAGGTTCTACTAAAACACTTGTATTCAAATTCCGGGTTAAAGATAATACTTTGCCTGGATACTATCCAGTGTTTTTAACTATGGAATATACAAGAAAGGATTCAAAAGTTAAAGAAACTCAAAGCATATTGGTTCCAGTATCAAAAACAGAAAAAAACCTTGATGTAACAATTAATCCACGCGTAATAAATCCGGGAAACCAAACAGAAGTAATTTTTGCGCTTAAAAATGTTGGCGGGACACCAGTATCAAATATTTCTTTCTCTTGGGAAGAAGGAAATGATTTAGTGTTGCCGGTTGGTTCAGATAACAAACGATATGTGCCGATTCTGCAATCAAACCAACAAGCAGAAATTTCTTACATAGTTGCTGCAGACCCCAATATTGCCACTGGAATTTACCCGCTGGACATAACACTGTCATTCATTGATGTAAATGGAACAAGGAGCCAAACATCTCAGGTTGGTCTGATTATCGGTGGCACAACTGATTTTGAGGTAAGTGCAGAAATGCTAAATTCAGGGCAACTTTCAATAAGCATTGCGAATATTGGTTCAAATAATGCTGGCGCAGTAGTTGTAAAAATTCCAAAACAACAGGGAATAATGGTAAGTGGAAGCGAGATAGCAGTGCTTGGAAATCTTAATAAAGGAGATTTTACTCTGGCAAACTTTCAAGTACAGCAAACATCCGTTGACCAGAACAATTTGAGCCAATCTAAGGGAGAATTAAAAAATAGCGAAATGCAACAAAATCAAATGGAAAAGCGTTCTTCTTTTGCTAAAAACTCTAACGAATTAGTTATTGAAATTGATTACACTGACACAACCGGGGAAAGGCAACACGTTCAAAAGCCCGTGCAATTAAACAGTAGTACCCTTGGCAGTGATGCGGCCTCAAAAGCATTTGGCTTAAAACAACGCGATAACATTTCTTCTTGGCTTCCGTGGGTTTTGATTTTATTGCTTGTTGGCGGAGCAATTGCTTTTAATAAATTCAAGGCAAAAAAAGAATGGAAAAAACTTGGTAAAGTCATCGCAATAATATTAGTAATATTTTTTGGCGGGATATTTTTACTGGAATCCAACACTGTTTCAATGGCAGTTGCCACCATCATTTCGACAGCATTGCTGGTTTGGTTTTTTCGTAAAGATTTAGTTCTTTCTCTTGTTGAAAAAATCAAAACTCCTAAAAATGAAAGGTGATTGTGGTAATGAAATTGAGTGATTCATTCAGGCTTTCAGTAAACAGCATTTTGCACAGAAAGTTAAGGTCTTGGTTGACTCTTTTGGGCATTGTTATTGGTGTTGCAGCAGTTGTTTCTATTATTTCAATCGGGGAAGGGGCTCAAGTAAGTATGACTCAGAAACTTTCTGGTTTTGGTGCTGACATAATAACAATTAGCCCTGGATTTAGTGGGACGAGCGAGTTTTTTGGGGGGCTTAAAGGAGGGAAAGGCCATAAATCTGGAGCCGATGCCATTGAAAGCTCGCAAACCATCTCTTCTGCCATTACGCCTACTCTGACAAAAAGAGATGCAACAATAATCCGAGGAAACCCTAACGTGGAATATGTTAATGAAATTGTGTCTGGAAGAGGTGAACTTATTTTTCTTGCAGAAAAATTAACAGTTACCATTAACGGCGTAAATCCAAACACGTGGAAAAACGTGGCAAACTTGGAACTGGCTTCAGGCAGATATTTGAGTGCAAGTGATTCAACCGCAATTGTAATAGGCGACAGAATAGCCAATAACACTTTCAAACAGCCTATTACTCTGGGGCGACAACTGTCAATTGAAGGAAAATCGTTTACTATTGCAGGGGTGTTAAAACCTTCTGGCAGCGGCACTAGCGATTCAACAATTTATATGCCTTTTGAGAGTGCTTGGACTATAACTGATGTAAACAAAGACACTTTCTCTTCAATTCAGGCAAAAGTATATAATGCAGAATCAGTTGAAGAAACAACTGAACAACTCACCGAAGCTTTAATGATTTCAAGGAGAGTTACTGAGCGAAACCAAGATTTTAGCATCACATCAGCACTAGCTGTACAGGAGAGACTAAATGAAGTGAGCCAGACACTTACTTTGTTTTTAGGGGCTATTGCAGCTGTTTCACTTTTGGTGGGGGCTATTGGTATTGCAAACAGCATGTTTACTTCAGTGCTTGAAAAAACAAGGGAAGTAGGAATACTGAAAGCATTAGGTTCAACAAACTATGAAGTATTAAGGCTTTTTATTATAGAATCTGGTTTATTTGGGTTAGTTGGAGGAATAATTGGCGTGTTGCTTGGAATAGTGGCATCCCTTGGAATATCCTCTTTAGGCGTAAGACTGATGGGTGGTGGAGGCGAAGTAACAACGCTTGTAACCCCTCAACTAATCGTATTTGCGATTATTTTATCAACAATAATCGGCGTAGTTTCCGGAATACTTCCAGCCAGAACCGCTTCAAAACTTAAACCAATAGAAGCACTAAGATACGAATAAAATGC
>CAZSOZ010000016.1:0-4650 GCA_964608675.1 uncultured archaeon
CAAGAAATCGCTACTGCATGTATTCATCAAAGATTCCATCGCGTTAGATGGGTCGTTGTTTTTACCTGTGCCTTACTCGCATTATTTTACCTTTCACCTACATTAGTTGTGCGTGCGGATGAGGGTGTCATTTATGTTGCGCCGAGCGGAGAGTGCGGTGGTGAATCTTATGCGCCATGTTTCGACAATATCCAGGCTGCGGTAGATGTGGCTGGAGAGAGTACTATTATCAAAGTTGCGACTGGCGTTTATACAGGTGTAACTTATCGTGCTGGTACGAAGCAAATTGCGTATATTAGCAAAACTTTGACGTTACAAGGAGGATACACCACCGCAAATGGCTGGTTGTTTTCTGACCCGGTTGCAAACCCAACCATATTCAATGCTCAGGATCAAGGTTCTGTCATCTATATTACCCGGGATGTCATTACAACTACTCCAACTATTACGCTTACAGGCCTGCACATTACAGGGGGAAATAGCTCTTGGAACTCACGCAGCAAGGGTGGGGGGATTCATGCTGAGTATAGTCAGATAGTAATACAAAACAGCTTTGTATTTAGCAATACGACGGGGAACGACGGCGGAGGGATTTATCTGAAAGAATGTTTGAGTGCTGCATTCACGGGCAATATCATAGAACACAATTCAGCTCAACTCAATGGAGGGGGAGTCTACGCGAGCAATAGCGAAGAGATTCTGATCAGAAACAATCAATTTGCAAACAACGCGGCTCAAAAAAATTATAGTTATTCTAGCTTTGGAGGAGGCGCTGTTTTTATTCTCCAGAGCAATCATATAACTATCGAAAACAACCACGCGTATAAAAATTCTGGCGGACTAGGCGCTGGGTTTTCCATAATTCAGGGGACAAATGTAGATATTGGGGGAAATAACTCCTATGACAATTCTGGCATTTGGGGAGGTGGTCTTGCCATAGATAAAAGCAAAAAAATAGTTGTTTCAGATAATCAATTTCAAGGGAACTATGTTGGTTGGTATGGTGGCGGTATATATGTAAATCAGAGCCATGTGCAGTTGAATAATAATGTAGTTTTAAGCAATACATCTAGAGCTTATGGAGGAGGGATAGCACTTCGGAATAGTAACCTTTCATCCTTAATAAGTAATACAATTGGATATAATGATTCTTTTCACGGGGGCGGTGTTTATTTACTAGAGAGTGACAATGTGTTATTGAGTAAAAACACTATTTTCGGAAATATTATCCAACCTCATGTTCACGGTGGGGGAGCTGAATATGCTTATCAATTTGAAGGTGGAGGTCTCTATGTGAGTAATAGCTCTAATGTGTTAGTGAATGCCAATAAGATACAAAACAATACGGCTATAGATTACAGAAGCTATGGCTATTCTCCCGCATACGGTGGCGGATTATTTTTATCTCGAAGTAGTGTAACCTTAAGCAATAACTTCATAACGGATAATAGTAGCCATACCCAAGGCAGTGGCGCGTATCTCATCAATACAAAGGCGCGCTTCTATCACAATACATTTGCTAATAATACTGGCGGTGATGGTGAAGGCCTATATGTTACAAATGAACTTATGCCAAATTATGTTTTTTTGTACAACAATATAATTGTCAGACATAAAGTAGGTATCAAAGTTGTCAATAACAGCTTTGCATATATGCGCGGCACGCTTTGGGGTTCGGGTGACTACTCGAATGGCGATTGGGTTAATCTCAAAGACTGGGAGGGCGAAGTTGATATAGGTGCCACTTCTGGAGCGAATGTTGTAAACTTTTGGCGAAGTCCTGTTTTTGTAGACGCGGCTTCTGGGGATTATCATATCGAACAAGTGTCCGGCGCACGAGACAGAGGTGTAGAAACTGAACTTATAGATGACATTGACGGCGAATTACGCCCAATGGGACAAAAACCAGATATCGGCGCAGATGAATTTCCCGATATTGGTTTACAGTTGCAAATTGGGGCAAGTGAAACTGCGGTAAACCCCGGAAGAATTATCACGTATGTAATTATGGCCAAAGTGGGTGGTACGACCACGCTCAGCGATACCGTTTTGACCAATACGCTCCCCATTCAACAACAACTTATCAACGTTTCTTATAACCGTGGTCAGTGCAATTTTGATACCGGTTGGGGTGGCGCCTTGCGTTGTGATCTGGGGGATCTCTATGTAGGTGACACGGCCCAACTGACACTCACCATGCAAGTCACTACTTTACCACCCGATGTGTTACCTCACCCAATGCGTCAGACAGTTGTAGTAAAAAGTGAACAGACATCTCGCACGGCTTACTCAGATGTCTCGTTACACGATTGTCATGCGCAACTGCAAAGTGATGCCCATAAATGGGAAAATATTCAAGCCGCTGTTGACGCCAGTACACACTTGACGGATGTTGTCAAAGTATCAGGGATTTGCGCGAGCGTCAACACTTACGGGGGTGAACATCAAGTGGTTTATATTGATAAAACATTGACCATTCGGGGCGGATACAACCGCGCGTTTGAGGAACCGCCCAATCCTACCATTTATCCAACTCGTATTGACGCGCAAGGCAAAGGCCGCGGCATATCCATTGTCGGTGAGAATATCTCACCTTTAATTGAAAACGTACAGCTCACAGGCGGCTATGCTGATGGCGGCGGCATCTACGTCGCCAAAGCCTCCGCTACTATTAGCAATTGCACAATTTTAAGCAACACAGGTTTGTATGGCGGCGGAGTGTATCTTGATCAAAGTCCTGCTCTGTTTCATTCAAACACAATTATGTCCAATACAGCTACGCTTTATGGTGGGGGACTCCTGCTGTTTTCCAGTCAAGCCAAATTCTATCATAATGACGTGCTATCGAACACAGCAAGTAATGGAGGAGGCTTCGCCTTATTTTACAGTGATGATGAACTTGATACTAACTATATTTCTGAGAATATAGCCACAAATGGAGGCGGGGTTTTCATTGAGGGTAGCGCCGCGACATTAAGCAATAACACGATCAATTTAAGCACGGCAGATTACGGCGGTGGAATATATCTTAATGCCAGTAATGCAAAGCTCGTTGGCAATCAAATTGTTAATAATTTTGCAACCAGCGATGGTGGTGGAGTTTACCTCAATTCTAGTGAAGCGGAATTGATCTCCAACACACTGGCTGCCAATGTTGCAAGTCTATACGGTGGTGGTGGTTGCTTAAATCGCAGTGAGAGCACGCTACTTCATAATAATATCCGAGACAATCAGGCCAGCAGTGGAGGGGGACTCGCGCTCTTCTCCAGTGCTGCCAACGTGAATGCAAACAAGATCCAGGCTAATAGAGCGAACAACGGCGGTGGGTTATACGTGTCCTATAGCGATGCCGCTATAGATAATAACTTCATAACGGATAACCTGTTAGATGATGATGGATATGGTAGTGGTTTATATATAACTGCATCCACGCCACAGTTAAGGCACAATACAATAGCGTATAATACTGGCGGCACCGGTACGGGAATCTATGCTGAGAATCAGAGTTCTGTTGTTCTCACAAATACTATCTTGGTCAGGCACACGGTTGGAATTAGTGTGACGGATGACAGCCAGGCATCTCTGGAGGGAACTTTATGGGGGGCTGAAACTTGGACAAATGATCTGGATTGGAGTGGTCCCCTGATGACCGGTACGTTCAATATCTGGGGAAACCCTGCTTTTGTTAACTATACCGAAGCGGATTATCATATTACATCTGATTCAGCAGCACTTGATGCGGGCGATTACTCATTGCTGAGTCCAGATATTGACGGTGATGTTCGGCCTGCCGGTTTTGGCCCAGACATAGGGGCAGATGAAATTCCAGGACCTAGCCTGTATATGCAGATGAATAGTTCCCATGCGGTTCGTAATACAGGGGATACAGTAAGTTACACAGTAGTTCTCGAAAATGTGGGTAACGAACCAATAGAACAACTTGTGATTACCGACATACCGCCAGTCTATCAACATATTATTGCTGCAAGTGTGATGACCGGAACTTGTACGGTTCCGCCAACCACAACGTGGAGCAGTGAAGTGCGCTGTGAGTTAGACACCCTGAATGTAGGCGACCGGGTTTCTCTTCAGCTAACCGCGCAGATT
Source organism: uncultured archaeon (assembly GCA_964608675.1). Classification (GTDB taxonomy): domain Archaea; phylum Iainarchaeota; class Iainarchaeia; order Iainarchaeales; family 1-14-0-10-31-34; genus 1-14-0-10-31-34. The sequence continues at coordinate 4,108 of CAZSOZ010000016.1, forward strand.
ACGTCAACCCTCCCCCACACACTAGAGCCGATACGCGTACAACATACCGTTCAAGCTACTGGGCCAGCAATCTTTCATTACATTCAAGAGGATGGCATCGCCTTGGAAGATTGTCATGTGCGACTGAATGACGATGCAACCGAGTGGGCTAACATTCAAGATGCTATAGACGCCAGCACACACCCTACCGATGTCGTCAAAGTTGCTGGTTCGATATGTTTAGGAGGAGTCCGGATCGATAAGAGCCTTACCCTACAAGGTGGCTATGCGCACACACCACCTGACTGGGACAATCCAGATCATCTATCTAATCCAACTACTCTCAACGCGCTTAGACAAAGCCGGGTTGTCTTTGTGCGTAGGCCTTATGACGGTGATGCTATTACGGCTACCATAGCTGGTTTGCGGATTACAGGTGGGAAAGCATCTCATGATGGTGGGGGTATTTCTGTTTTTGCACATGTCATTCGCATAATTAATAATACTATTATTGATAACAAGGTCGATAACGGAACAGGTGTAGTTATATATGGCTCTGAGGAG
>CAZSOZ010000017.1:0-4188 GCA_964608675.1 uncultured archaeon
CATATATATACTATCATAAATGAGCTATGAAGTCAAGCGCAAGCCGCATAACGGCCTGCGCATAACCCGCGCGGCGGGTGCGTGGCAAGCATCCTCGCCAAAAATCTAGCCCCAAAGCGCGTTTCACCGCCGATTACAGCGGCACCAGCCGCGTCGGGTTGATGCGCTGGTTAGCCAGCTCTTTTTGCTTAGTATCAAGGGTCAATGTATAGTAAAATTGTTTTTTATCTCGTTCCAAGTTTTTAGGCTTTCACTTTCCGAGGAAAAAGCTGGGGAAAAGATCAGCATCCAATGACTTCCATCTGGATATTCTAAATAAGTATCAATGTTTATTATATTGACGGACATTCCCTCAAATATACTTATTCCCTCTACACCATGTACTCCACTCTTACCATACCATGGGTAAATGTCGAACTTCACAAGATCAAGTTCAGAGAAACTCTCAGTGTTTGGTGCAACCAAACCCCTTATTTTGTTTTTAGTAAGAGTTTTAGGAATTTCAAAAATCATAATATAGCCTAATCCAAGAGTATCTTGAAAGTTGTACAAACCATCTTCAACTTCTGTTAATTCGTACATCGGGGGAAATGAAATGGAGAAATTGTCCGCATCATAAGTATTCCAATTGTCTATTACATCAGTTGATGTAATAATTGTAGTTGAAGTAATAAATCTACCCTCTTCATTACTGTAGAATTGCAACGCTAATCTTGATGAATCTTTACCTGATTCAAGTAAGGTCATTGGAAGGTACATTCCTACACTTCCCATATAACGTTGTTGAGATATAGCATCATCTTTGAACAATTGCGGATTTTCAAAAGCACCAAAATCAATATTTTCGGTCAACCTGTGATATGTTTTATAGTCATCAAGAGCAGTTTCAATCTCTCCTCTTTCTTCATAAGCTTCTGCTCTGTTAACAAATGCTAATAGGCGCAAAGTTGCTAGAAAGGTTAAATCATTTACAGGTGGATGAATTTCTGGAGTAAGCTGTATAACCTCAGAAAGAGCACGTATAGTTGCATCCCAATCTTGTTGCTCTGAGAAAAGCCGCCCCCGAAATAATCTTACCCAGCCAGCAAACTCAAGACTACTATCTGATGGATCATCACCGATCGAGGAATAACTTATAGACCAACCAAAATCCGCAATAGCTCGCTCCTTATCACCACTACGCATATATGCTATTCCACGTCTTGCATGTAGTCCCGCAGTATGGTCTACAGCGATTAATTTAACATAACTGTCACAAACCTCAACTTCTTGTAATATGAAAATTTCTGAATATTTCTGAATAGCCAGTTCAAATTCTTCATCCATCAAATATGTGTCAGCTTCCAGTTCTAGTTTTTGTGTTTGAGTTTGCCATTCATCACCAGATATACAATCCTGACTCGGAAGCACCAGAGTCGGGGGGGGTATGAGGAGGGTAGAGCTAAGACTTTCAGTGATTGAATAGGCATCTTGCCTTGTGGGGTTAGGAGTAACAGTTTGATTAGGCGTTAAGATTTCCTCCGATTGACCAGTAAGAGGTTTTGGGTCTTCTTGACTCACAGGTTGGTTGTCTACTGAGAAGTTATTAGCATTGGCTGACATCTTTGTAGCAGCATCTACAAGAAAAAACGAACCTGCTAGTGCTACGAGCCCCCCAAAAAACACCAACATATTCTTAGCTTCTTTTGGTAGTGTAAATGATGGCCTTGCGAAAGCATACACTATCACTCCAATTCCTATAGCGATCAACAGAGTCGAGATTAGCAGGGCGGTCATACGAACTCTCCTTAACTAGGGTAAGATTATATTGTCAAATGGATAAACATTTGGCAAGTATACACTGCCAATTTCCCCTGATACATCAGATACGTCAAAATCTACGTAGAAATCAAATGTATCACCAGGAAGAAGATAAAGGTAATCCGGAAAATCAGTTGCAGATACTGCACCATCCAAGGAAACAACTAAGATTTCTAGAGCATCTTCAGTTACAATGAGTGCATCTTCGATTTTGTAGGATTTTTCTTCCACAGTAGGTATAGCTGTATAGTTTGATATAATACTTCCAAAGTTTTCTCCTGCTTCAAACGCAAATTGAAATCTTATTTGTTCTTCATTGCGAGTTACCTTTTTAAGCCGGCACATCAGGTCTCTATAGTTTGTGTTCACAATAATTGAAGTGGCATCTTGTATAGGCATCACTTCTCTAAATTCCAGATTTTTGAAGGGTTCACGCACCATCGGGATAGTCAAAGTTGCAGCAAAATCACCTTCTTTTTTAGCCGGGATGGAGAATCGCAACGAATAAACACGTTCATTCGGGAGCATGTCATCTTTTGCATATAAAGCTTCTTCATAGTTAGACATAGGGCTCGCCCAAGTAGGTCTGTACTCAACCTCGTTGATCGACAATACTGAATGCATAAGCCAGCCTGGCCCTTGAAGTAATGGATCAGCACGAGTCATACTTGTTTTAAAACTGTCCGTTGGATTTACAAATTTGAAGTTTACAATCACGGTATCTCTTATATAAAAGAAATCTATAAGCTCCACTGTTATTCCGCCTGCGGGAAAATCGGTCTCGTGTATCCAGTAAGAAGAGTCTTGAGAAGATGCAATAGTAGGAGTAGAAGAAAGATAAAATGGAGAAGGCGAAGAAAGAGGTGTTTGACTTACAGGCAAACTAGTAGTAGAAGTAACGGATATTACAGTATTAACAGACGGTGTTTCAGTTACGGTTTGTGTTAGGCGATTACCTTGAAGTCCTATTTGTCGTTTTTGCGTATAAGCCCAATAAACAGAAAGAGAAAGTACAAGTACAATAATAAAAATCATTATAATTAGTCTAAAGTCAATTTTCGGAGTTGGTTTTGTTGTAGGTTTAGCAACAAGAGTTGGGGATACATGTGATGGTGATGATTGCAACGTACAAATTGATGGAACATCGTCCCTAATGCGAGCTACACAGATATTCCCCTTTTGCAAATTAAAGCTGGCAAGGGGATCTTGTCCCGGATGAATTGCACGAGTTTCTTGCTCAACATAATCAAACCACTCTTCTGCTGATACGTAACCATCCTGATCCACATCAGCGGCTCCCGTCTCCAATCCTTTGAGCAGAAACGATGTAAATATAGAATTATGCTCATCTTTTTCTTCAAATGATAGTTGAGTAGGCCCAGATGATGTTAATATCACACGCCCTCTTCCACTAAACTGATTTAACGTCATGCGTGTAGATTCTGACAAGGCACCTTCTATGAAAGAAGCGCTATAACAACTATCTAAAACCACTATTAAGCTTTTTGATCTACTACCTTTCATACGTTCGTGAATAAATCGAGCGTCGACAGCAGTCGCGTCAAGTATTTTTTTGCGGGAATCACGAGTTATTAAATAATAACGCCCAAAGTCATCTGTTTCTCCATGACCAGAATAATACAATAATATCGTGTCTCCGAACTTTGCCTCCTCAAAGATCGTAGCTATTGCTTGCTTGATTTCTGAGGAGCTTTTATCAACTAATGGCCCCCATACTTCAAATTCTCCTAATTGACTTAGCACTCGTGCTAACTCCAGTGCATTGTTTCCTGGTGTGCGAAGTGTCGGGAAATCATCGGAATCAAATAATAGATTTGCGATTATGAGAGCACGTCGGCGTCTATTCATAATTTATTCTTTGATTAGTGCCGTTAAACTATAGCGATTTAGAAATTCTTCGATCAAAGTACTTTGTTCTTCTTTGCTGATACCAGAAACACTTAGTTCGCTATCACCGAACTTAAGAGTAATAGAGCGATTTTCAGCACGCGAAACCCAAGATTGCAAAACAGTAGCAAGACCCGAAATGGCTGGGCCAATACCGGTAGTTACAATTGCTCCAATATCCACTGGTTGACCCATTGCTCCGTTAGGTAATTCCTGGGTTCGTGAAAGTGAAACCTCTTTTATCTCCAAATTAGATATTTGCTTTAGCAACTTTCTAGTTAGTAGGTCTAGGTATTCTTCATCAGCATCTAAACCTGCATTCAAAAATATCTTAAGTGGCATTTGATTACTCATTAGTATCTCCTTATGCTTAAATTTAGTTCAATACACTAGTACATCGCGGCGCAAATCATTCACCAGTTAGGCGGCCAAGGGCTTGCCGGTGAAAGTCCATTTGAACGGCTTGGCCATCGTTTCATT
>CAZSOZ010000018.1:0-3839 GCA_964608675.1 uncultured archaeon
TAACATGGAGTACCTTTAGATAATATACGGATAATATGGATATCTCCAACCCGTGCCCGCTCATCACAGGGATAGGGGAGGGTATATCGAAAACATCCAGTTTCTCCTTCCTTTTCAGGAGGATCAATCCACTTTATATTTCCCCCATAGATCTTACGATTTCTCGTAAAATCTCTTGCCTCCTTCCAACACTTGAAAAGATGAGCGACATGGGTATGGTTTCCATTGTCCGAGGTAAAGAAAATTACCCATCCCTTCATTTCATCACCTCGAAACAAAGGGATGGAAAACCCTCCGTGCATTCTCCGTCCTCTGCGTAGCAGCAAAGGGGGGCTTGAGTAAAGTACTCAAGCTCTTCATCTGGGCTCTCAAGCGTGATGTAAGGACACGCGCGAGTATCCCCTAAGCTCGCTTTTAATCTATAAGACTTCATTTTTTTCACTTTTGTTTGTATCTCTCCCTTATGTCCTTGAAATAAGGAAAAAATAGGGGAGCGGGCTAAAGACCCTATCGTAGTTTGAGGAAGTTATGGATGTTGAGACCTAATACCTTCAATCTCTCCATACACGTCTTGTTTAGTATGGAGGAATTTGTCTTCCGTTTCAAACCCTTCATACCATTCCTCGGGCGTGTTGAGAGAGTTTCTGACGGCGGGGTGGTTTCTGATTATTTTTAAGATTTTCTTTTTCTTCATTTTTTTTACCTCGTTGTTTTTTTGTTTTTATGTAGTAGATCTCTCCCTCTTTCCCTTGAAATAAGGAAAAAAAAGAGGGGAGCGGGCGAAAGGCCCTTATGCTGGTGTTAAATATAAGATCCAAGGCCGTTGGGAGTCTCCCTCATAAAATCGGAGCCCCCAAGATAAATTATCAAGCCCAGGGTTGGCTTCCACGATGGCAGGCGTGACAATGCCATCAATGGCCATGAGGTAATCTCTCTCAATGGTGGCAGGATCGGGCACGAACACCTTGATCGGGTTAAGGATCTCATTCATTTTAGAGGCAATCGCTTCAAACCCCATTTCTGGGGCGACTTCAATCATGATTTTTTCTTCATTCATTTTTTATCACTTTAATGGGTTGTTAGTTATATTATAAGAGTCATTTTTCATATAAAAGGTTGTATAAAAAAAAGGTTGTTCGTGATGGGATCACGTACAATTAAAATGGGGACCTCCGTGTCACGTCAGGATCTCTCTTCTTAATACCCCTTGATCCTGCACCCACTCATCGACCTTGATCCGGTTAGCCTTGACCGTCCTCTCGTCCACTTCAAATATCCCCCCGATCTCCCCTGAGGTGAGGGGAAGGACGGCATCTTGGAGGAAGGCCACTAAGCCGGCGAGGGTTCCGCGGGGACTTGAGGTCGCGGGAAGTTCCTTGAGGATCAATATTAACTTGTCTTCTATTACCCTCAAGGCATCTCGGTATGCTTCCCGGATGAATCCTCCCTTGGTGAGGGCCTTCCCCCTAAGGAGTTCTTTCTCGTATTTCCTAATGGATAAACGGACGAGGGAACTGAAATGGGAGACTCCCGTGCGTTCCTTCATGTCCTCGAGGATCTCCTTGTCCTTGAGGGTAAGACCCACATTGAGAGGGTATTTAGTCACCTTCATCCCCTCCGAGTTTTTTAACAAGGGTTTGAAAGGCCTCATCCACGTCCTCTTCTCCCCCATCTTCTCCCGATTGCCACCATTCGATGGCTCTCATGAGGGGAATGAGAGGTTTAAAGCTCTTCTTGACCATGTCCTCTACATATCTTAGGAACGTGAGGAGGGTTTTAAGGGGTAGAACGACCTCGGGTTTCCGTTCTTTCATGTCGTCCACCATTGACTCAAGTTCATGAAGGCGGACAAAAACCTCCTCTACACCGAACGTGAGGGCATCACATAAATAACCATATATCATTCGAGGACACCCCTCCGCCTTGCGATCTCCTTGATACACTCCAAGGACACGTATTCGCTCAAGTCCGTAAAGACTTGCTCCATGTCCTTACGTGGGAGGTCCACGAAGAAGGCCTCCCATATGTCCACCTCAGCCTCTACTTCCGTTTTAATGGTATAGGTTACCATCTTTATCGACCCCAGATGGAAACAATTTTAATTACCTTATGGATTTCCCACGTGGTCAGGTGGTAATTACCTCCATCATTGTGTTGGATGGAACCATGCTCTTCCATGCAGTTGCACGGTTCCTCTTCCTTGATGGTGGCTACGGCCTTTAGGATCTTAAAGTTCCTAAAGTGCCCATAATCCCCGCAATGGCTACAAAATTGAAAGCCATCACAAGAGGAGGTCATGAGTTCCTTGACTTCCATCAATTCTTCTATATCTTGAGGGTATTTAAGACAATCACCACAAATTAAGAAGTCTTGATTCTTTTCAATCAATTCCTTGACGTGTTGAACATATTCCTCGTCAAAGGCCAGATCTGATAGTCTGGATGGATAATTCTCTCGGATTGACTTAAACTTACGCTCAAGTTCTTTTTTATCTATCTTATTCATCTTTTCTTCCCTCCATTAGGGTCAAATTGAAACATCGAACATATTCCTTCCTTGGCAAGGGTGCCCCGCTTCAAGCACGTCTGAAGGTTCTTACAAAACGAGCAGTAATCCTCGTTCTCCTTGGCGTAAGCCATTAATTCTTCCTTGCTTACATTCATTGGCCATCTACCTCCTCTAAATCGATGGCCTCCATCCCCTTCTCCCTATATTCCTTAAGGAACGGGAGGCATGAGTTCCAAGCTCCCTCGGCGATGGCGTCCGATTCTTCTTTACTGTATTCGTTTTCCATGTTTTTTACCTCTTTATTTTTATTTGTTTGTGTTGTATCTCTCCCTGCTTTCCTTGAACCAAGGAAAAAAAGGGGAGGCCTCGATGGGAGGCTTAATAAATCTCGGGTGGGGGACATGTGTGATCCTCCTTAGGGCCGACAAACTTGCGGGTCTCGGGATCGAAGGTATAACCCTTAGGCTTACACACATCTAAGTTTGCGCTCACGACCTTAAGGACTTCGTGGGGGGGATAGGGATTAATTACCGCGATCCTATCCACATAGATCTGCCTTAAATATTGTTGAAGGGCAATATCTTCTGCATCTCCCTCGGCGATCCTCAATGTGTAGTCGGGAGAACCCTGCCAAAAGGAAACATCTTTGATCAGTATCCTTTGCTTTTTACCATCAAGAAACGTGGTCGTGTATCCATCACGCTGTTTTTTAGAGGAGATCTCTTTGAGTTCCTTCACGTCGATAACTTCAAACACCTCGCCATAGCTATCATGAACGAGGTATTCCCCTTTAGGGGTAATCTTCGTATCATGGATCGTGATCGATTCCATATTTAAGGTCACTAACGCATCCTTGATGGCCTCCATGGCTCGATCCGGGTGTGGCGGCCCCAAATCATTAAGGAACTCCGTAAAGACCTCTTCCAGGGTAAGATCCCCGTCCATCCACGGGGTTCCTTGCCCCCCGATCACATAATGGTAATTGCCCTCGGAGTCCTTTCCGAGGTAATAATCTATTCTGGGCGTAGAGTACCTGTGGTCTGAGGCTAAATGTAAGCAAGAAATTGCCCACATGTCATCCACGGGAAACCCTTCATTATGTAAGTAGGGAATGAGGTCTTCATTGATCTCTTCCATTAAGGCTTCATTCTCTTCCATGAGGATGATCCCTTCCTCGACTTCAAGGACGGAATCTACTTCAAGGAGAGCATCGGTGAGGCAACCTAAAAAAAGATGTTGCCTGTCATATTGATCTGCCTCCGGGGTAATTGCCTCCCAGAAGGCCTTCTTCACGTCTTTTATTATTTTTTTTACATTCATTTTCTTTTATG
>CAZSOZ010000019.1:0-2928 GCA_964608675.1 uncultured archaeon
CGAGGGCGCCGCTCCACTCGACTTGATCCTGCCCGGCGTTGTAGGTCGCCCCGGCTGGGTTGGCGCCGAAGCCAGCGAAGCTGGTGCCGGCTGGGAGGGGATCGGTGAGGCTGGCGGTGAGGGTGATGGGATCGGAGTGGATCTCGACGGTGTAGGTGACGCGCTCGCCGGGCTGCACCGTGCTCTGCTGGACGGCCTTGTCGGAGAGGCAGAAGGCATCGAAGAGGCGCAGGGACTCGGTGCCCCAGGAGCCGTCGTCGTCGCCATAGGCCCACAGTCGCCCGCTGGCAAAGGTCCCCGTCCCTGCAACGTGGGTGTAGTTGTTGGGCGATATGGGCGACCAGGTGTCCGTGGCCGGGTCGTAGGCGAAGGCCGTGGTATAGGCCGTGCCCCATCCACCGCTGTCGCCGCCGTAGAGGTAGACCTTATCGCCCGCGCCGACCAGTATGGGGTCCTTGCGCCCGCCATCGGGGAAGCTGGATAGTTGAGTCCAGGTGTCGGTGGCGGGGTCATATTCGTAAAAGTCGCTGTAGCCGCGATAGTCGCCGCCGATGTAGATCTTACCATTCAAACCGGCCGCGTCACCGAAGATCATCTGGTAGGGCATATCACCCTTGATCGTCCAGGTATCGCTGGTCGGGTCGTACTCCCAGACCTCCCAGTAGATGTCGGCAAATGTTGTGGAGGTGCCGCCGCCGAAGACGTAGAGCTTGCCGTCGGCCACGGCCACGCTGTGCCCGCCGCGCATGCCGGGCATAGAAGCCCCGGTGGTCCAGGTGTCGGTCTCTGGGTCGTAGATCTCCAGCACGTCGCTGGGCGCCCAGCCACTCGCTCCACTATCGGTGAAGCCGCCCGGGACGTAGATTTTGCCGTCCATCGCGACCGCGCCGTTGCCGAAGAAGGGAGTGGGTTTGTTAGCTTTGATCACCCATTGCCCGTCTTCATAGGCCGCGGTACTCTGACCGGCGAAATTGATCCCGCCGATGGCGTAGGGCGTGCACTCCACGCCGGCCCCGGCGATCCAACAATCGCCGCTGCTGCCGCTGTCGCTCTCCACTTGCCACAGCGGGAAGGCGATTGTGGTCACGTCGGCGCCGTCGCTGGCGTTGCCGCTGGCGGTGAGCGTGGCCGTGTCCTCCTCGCCGATGTTCGCCGTGGCCGGGATGTCCACTGTCGCGGTCAGATCCTGAAAGCCACAAGGTGGGATCATCACTGTGGTGGTCAGGGTTAGCTCGACCCCGCCGCTGTAGATGCGGGTGGGCCACAGGTTGCCGGCCGCGGTCATGGTGAAGGTGTCCGTCATTGCGCCGGTGTTGGCCACCTGCACGTCGTAGGTGACCGTGCTACCCGGCTCGTCCGTCTGGCGTGCGGGCAGAGCCGAGACTTTGACATCGTAAGTGGGCTTGCCGCCGCCCAGCCAATCGAGGCTGCGATCGAGCATCTCGGCGTACGCGGGGACGGGACCGGTGCGGGGCGCAAAGGCCTCCAGACCGGCGGCCACGTAGACGATGCGGTACGATGCGTCGCAGGGGTCCACAGCCAGGACGGCGCTGCCGCTGCCGTTGTCGTAGTTCAGCACCGGGTAAGCGCTGCCGTCCTGCGCTGTAACAGCATCGGGAGAGAAGGGCGTGGCGCCATTGGGGTAACCCTTGAGGCTGGCGTCGGTCAGTTCCAGATTCAAGCCGCTCAGGATCCCTTGTCCGGTCGCTGTATTCCCTTCTGAGGCCCCGGTGTCGCTCAGCAGATCGGCGCGCACGTAGTCGTCGTAGAAACCCACGCCGCCGTCCTCCCAATAGCCGATATCCTGGCCGGAGAGGATCAGCCGGCCGCCGGCGTCCAGGTAATCGGCCAGCTCGTCATGGGCGTTGACCTGAGCCGGAGAGCCTCCGTAGCCATAAGAGCTCCAACCACCCCCGTGCGCCCAGAGCACGACGTCGTAGGCGCGCAGGGTGGTGGTCAGAGGGACACCGTAGCCGATGCTTCCATCGGGCATCGGCTGGGTGCCATTGAACGTAGTGTATTGGATCTCCCATTCGTCGTAGAGGTAGTTCTCGTAATCCAAAGCCCAGCCAATGTAGTTCTTGACCGGGTTACCGAAGAACCAGCCGAAGGCGCGGTCGGCCTCCACCAGAAGAATGGTAGGCGCCGGGGTCATAGCGAAATCGTGGGTTGAGCTGCCAGCAGCCACGGTGACATCCTCGGAGAGGACACGATAGCCGCTGGCCTCGACGGCCATCGCGTGCGTGTCCACCGGCAAGGTCAGGGTGTAGGCGCCGTCGACGCCGGTGGTGTACTGCGTCGCTGGGTGGGCCGCCACGTGGACCTGCGCCCCGCTGATGGGCGTGGTTCCACTGAGCACCTGCCCGCTTAACTGCGCGGTGGGCAGCGGCGTCAGGGCGAAGTCCTTGATGGAGAGCGTGCCGGTGATCACCACCTGACCGGAGAAGGTGTCGCCCTGGTAGCCCCAGGCGTCCACGATGATGTTATAGGTGCCGGCGGGGACGGTGGTGGAGTAGGCGCCGCTGGTGCCGCTCTCGGTGGTGAAGGTATCGCCCGGGTTGGTCTTGGTGCCGGTGATCACCGCCCCAGCGATGGGCAGAGCGGTGTTTTTATCGGTGACCGTGCCCTGCAAGTCGCCGGCCGAGAGCGCCCAGCGCACGGCGGTATACGCATCGATGCGCCCGTATCCATAATCATAGTCGAACCCGGTCGGGCCAAAGTCGAGCGCGGTGTGGGTCAGGAAGTTCTCGATGTCGTCCACATCCAGGTCGCGCATCCCATCTTGTAGATCGGCAGAGACGAGCAGCGCGACCAGGCCCGATACGGCGGGCGCGGCCATTGAGGTCCCGGACCAGGTGGGGCCGGAGTAACCGCCGCCGGGTACGGTTGAGTTTACGTTTACGCCGGGGGCGGAAAGTTCTGGCTTCT
>CAZSOZ010000020.1:0-2915 GCA_964608675.1 uncultured archaeon
CGCGTCTTCGCCCCCTTGCCGATCAAGACCACCCACCAACGTCCCCCATCCTGGATGTCAATTACCGCCCCAAGTGTACCAGCCATAGTCGGGTGATGTGGGCCACTCGTGTGCGGGTTGCGTGTGCCAAAAAGGTTGAGTTGATCGTGTGTTGAGAGACAGCTCGACCATGCATAAAAAAGTGACTCAACCGTGTTTTGCCAAGCGCTCTGACCGTGCTCGTCAGAGCGGTCCACCCGTGTTAGCTCAATGTCATTTGCTGAGCGCGTGTGGCGTGTGGATTACGATTCGTTCTCAGTAGACAAAGTAGACGTTGTGCTGTGCTCCTCCTTTCTGAGCCGACGTTGGCGATAACTGCTGCCGCGGATGGTCAGCGTGTGGGTATGATGGGTCAAGCGATCAAGAGCGGCGCTGGCCAGCAGGTCATTGTTAAAGACATCGGCCCACTCCTCGAAGGTGCGATTACTGGTGATGATGATTGAGGCCCGTTCGTAGCGTTCGCTGATGATCTCGTACAAGTCCTGAGCCGATTGAGGCGTCAGTGGATATAGGCCAAAATCATCGAGAATGAGCAGGTCGGCCTTGAGGATCTTGCTCCACAGACGGGTGTGACCGCCGCTGGCTTGGGTGGCGTGCAGGCTCTTTAACAAGTGATGCACCGGATAGGACAAGACGCGAAACTCCCGTTTTAGGGCCTCAATGCCCAGACCGTTCGCCAGGTGACTTTTTCCGACGCCGCTTGGCCCGCACAACAGAATATTCTCGTGGCGGGTGATGAAGGTACAGGTGGACAGATCCTGGATCAAGATGCGATTGACGCCCGGCGCAGCCACGAAGTCAAAGTGGGCCAGCGTTTTTTGGCTGTCACAGCCAGATTGGGCCAGGTGACGCGCTAGCCGTCCCTGGTTGCGGCGTTCCAGTTCATCGTCGAGCAACAGGGCCAGGAATTCGACCGGCGCAAGTTGGCGTTCGATAGCTTGAGCAGCCCTAAGGTCGAGTGTCTCCAGCATCCCTGAGAGGCGGAGCTGGCGCAGTTTAGGCAACAACGGATGGATCATCATACGTGCTCTACCTCCTCCTCTGCTGCGCTGCCAAAGAACTCGTCGCTGGAGCGCGCAAAGGCGTGTTTCTTTCCCGGCGCGTCAATCGCTTGCTCTGGTAGGGGTTCGCGGTCCAGGGCGGCATTGAGGATCGCTTTGATGCGCCGGTAGCTGGGGTCGCCAAAGTGGAGTGCGCGCGCACAAGCGGCCTCCAATCGCTCGCCGCCGACGCTTTCTTCCAGGCGCAGGATGGCTTGCACGGAGCGTAGTCGATACAGCGGTCGGTCGCCCAACAGGGTCTCGACCACCTGGCTGGTCGCCGCGCCTAATCGCGCAGCCGCTCGACGGCAGTAGGCGGGCGTGCGTTCCAGATAGGCCGCCTTGTGCTTGGGATAGTCGGCCATTCGAGTGTGCCACTCGCCCGGCTTGAGACTTCGCTCGTGGGTGGCGACCAGATCGAGGCCTTTGTAGATCTCGACGATCCGCTCGCTGATGTAGGCGTCGAGGGTGTGCCCCACGTAGATGTAGGGCACTGAATAGTAGCTCTTTTCGATGCGCACGTGGCAGTCAGGATGAACGGTGACCGGTTTGACTTCACGCAGGGTGAACGGCGTTTCCGGCAAGGGTAGCAACGCCGCTTGCTCGTGCGTATTGAACAGATAGAGGGGCGCCTGGTGGGTCGTGCCGTGTTCGCGCGTTCCGGCCCGCTCCTGAACCCAGGTGCGCAAGTGCTGGTTGGCGACGTGGATGTCGAGGAACTCGCGTCCGGCCATAAAGTTGCGCTGCACGTAATGGACGCCGCTTTCCACCTTGCCCTTGTGCCGAGGCGTCCGTGGCCGGGTGGGGCTGATCACGAACCCGTAGTGCTGGGCCATCCGCCGGTAGGCTTCGCCGAGAATGGGATCGTGGATCAGGGCCTTGACCACCGCCGCTTTCAGGTTGTCGGGCACGATCCGTTTGGGCGCGCCGCCCCAACTCTCGAAAGCGCGGCGATGCAGGCCGATCCAAGTCGACGTCTTTTGATCGAAGACGATCTCTGCGTACTGGTGGCGGCTGTAACACAGTGTAGCGACGAAGACGTAAGCGCGTCGCAATCGCCCGCTGGCCGGGTCATACAGTTGCCCTACGCTGCCAAAGTCCACCTGGCCCTCTTCTCCGGGCTCGCTATGCACGCGCACGAATACTTCTGGGGACTTGGCCCGTAGATTGTTCACAAACCGTCGCACGGCTGAGTAGCTACCCGGATACTGGTAATCATCCTGCAGGTGTTGCCAGATCGCTGTCATTTCGACCCCTTGCTCGACCCAGGCTTGGACAACCTCGCGGTATGGCTCGACGCTCGACACGACGCGCGGTGCTTTTGCAGGTTCTCCCCACGCTGCGGCCAATGCGGCGTCGTCCGGCAAGGGCTGATCCGCATTCAGATATCCCTGTGCCTCGGCCCAGGTCTGGTACTTGCTCACCGTCGTGCGCGACATATTCAGATCCTTGGCGATGCGCCGCTGGCTCTCGCCAGCGCGCAATCGGTAAATCAATTCTCGCAAGTGGTTCATGTGTATTCGCTCCATATTCTGTCTATTCTCCAGATCGCACGTCCAAGCTGTCTCTCTGGAGAGATGATGCCACACTTGCTCGCTTTGCACAAGCAGTGGCCTACATTGAGCGACTACGGGTGGCCCACATCGGGTGACGATAGGTGGTACACATCAGGCGGCTACAAGCGGCCTACGTTGGGCGGCTATGGGTGGCCTACACTCAGCGGCTAAGGATGGCTTACACCAAGCGGCTATGCATGGCCCATTATAGACCGGTCAATCACACTGGACGAAGTCGGTCAACCGTAGATGGGCGACCTCCGACCGGCGCAATCCCAGG
>CAZSOZ010000021.1:0-2877 GCA_964608675.1 uncultured archaeon
CTCTTTCAACCCAGCTTGACGCTCTACATCAACCGACCCGAGTGGATATCGGCCTTTCGCAGTCCGCACTACGCCGTGGTGTTGGGACGTTCCCAGGACTTGTTCACTTACACCCACGTTGACGTGATCGAGTTGGAACAAGCGGAGCACGCTTACTTTGAACACACCATCGCGCCGCACGAAATGGCCCTACGAACGATGCGTGGCGTGACCCTGCTGATGCCCCGCTACCTGGACTATGCTCGTAACAGAGCGCCAAGCTTTAGCCGTTACGTGGTCATCGGCAAGCGGGTGAGGAGCGATGAATTCATCCAGTTTAGTGATCGGCCCAACGGTCCTTATTGGGTGGATCCGACTACACCCGATGACGAGGGTACATACTTGGGTTTGTCTTTCCTCAGCTTCACAGGAGACGAAAATGATCGCCTCGTGTTGGCCTGACTGGCTAGACGATGTATGGGCCAAGAGCGCAACGAAAGGCGCAGGCGGACAACCAGAAAGCCTGGCTCAGCATACCTGGTATACGCTGGAACGACTGGCCGAGTTTATCCGCTTGCGCCCGAATCTGCCACAGACCCTTGGTGTTCCACGCCTATGGCAAATCTTGTTCTGGGCAGCTTTCCTGCACGACTTTGGCAAGGCGACCAGTGGCTTCCAGGCCATGTTGCGCGGCGGTGAAAGGTGGCCCCACCGACATGAGGTGTTGTCATTAGCGCTCCTAGACTGGATCACTGAGGGTTTTACGTCAGACGAACAGCCCTGGTTGGCTGCAGCCATCGTCTCTCACCACAAGGACGCGGCTGAAATCCGGCGTCTCTACGCACCGCCCGATGATCCAGAAGATGACCAGCTCATCACGCGGGTGGCTGAGTTGAACGAGAGAACGCTTAACGACCTGTGGCGCTGGCTGTCTGAATGCTCCGCGACCTGGATAAACGATCTGGAGTTGGGCAAGGTTGGCGTCAAAGCGCTGACCTTGCCCGACCAGGATCGCGCAGTGGCATTGGTGCAAAACCAGGGTGTAGCCCGTATCCGTCACTGGCTCAAGGTTTATCGCCGCTTTGTAAGCAAAGTTGAAAACAGTACGGATCGAGCCGTGATCATTGGTACGCTGGCGTTGCGTGGATATCTGATCAATGCTGACCACAGCGCATCGGCTCACGCGGGCTCCCTGCCGCAGGTCACGTTCGATGCCGACATTATCTTGAGCAGATGGGAGAAAATCTCACGGGACAAGTTGTTCAAACATCAACTTGCCGCAGAGTCAACTGATGGTTCAACGTTGCTGACCGCGCCGACCGGCAGCGGCAAGACCGAGGCCGCATTGCTCTGGGCAGCTCATCAAGTGGCAAATCAAGGCGGTCTGCCGCGCTTGTTCTACACTTTGCCCTACCAAGCCAGTATGAATGCAATGAAACTACGCCTGGAGGAAACTTTTCCCAAAAAAGTCGGACTGCAGCACGGGCGTAGCCTGTTGGCGTTGTACAGGATGCTGATGGACCGCGACTATGGCCCAAAAGATGCTGCCCGACAGGCCAGGTGGGCGCGTAACTTGGTTCAACTCAACTATCCCCCGGTGCGTGTCTTTAGCCCCTACCAGATGCTCAAGGGTATGTATCGGCTAAAGGGTTACGAGGCGATGTTGACCGACTATCACAATGCAGCGTTCATTTTCGATGAGATTCACGCCTATGAGGTCAAGCGACTGGCATTGATCCTCAAAACCATCGAATATCTGGAGCGAAACTACCATGCTCGTTTTTTAGTCATGTCAGCCACTTTCCCCACGATCATCAAGGACTGGCTGCGTGAAGCGCTGAACGATCCGGCGGAAATCGTCGCTGAACCGGCCCTGTTCGATACTTTCAAGCGCCATCAACTGGTGCTACTCGACGGTGAACTAATATCGAATCAAGGGCTGACGCGCATCACTAACGATGCTCAAGCGGGCAAATCGGTTCTGGTGGTATGCAACCTGGTGGACAGGGCACAGACCGCTTACCGTGAGCTGTGCAGGCGATTGGAGAAGAGTGGCATTCCCGTCGAGCTACTCCACGGTCGCTTTATCGCACGCGACCGGCTGGACAAGGAACAACTGGTCCGAGATGCCACCGGTGCGACAAGCAAACAGCGCCAGCCCATCGTGTTGGTAGCAACACAAGTGGTCGAGGTCAGCCTGGACATTGACCTGGACACTATCTACACGGACCCGGCGCCGTTGGAGGCGCTGGTGCAGCGGTTTGGCCGCATCAATCGGCGACGCAAAAAGGGTATCGTGCCAGTTCACGTTTACCGCCAGCCGGATGATGGGCAGAAAATATACGACAAAGCCTTGGTTGCCGGTACACTTGCGATTCTGGACCGTGAGAACGGTAAAGCACTTGACGAAAGCGCAGTCGGTGAGTGGCTGGATGAAATCTACAGTGGTGAGGTAGCCCGGCGCTGGAAGGAGGCGTACGAAATTGCCGCTACTGAATTTAAGGCTACCTGCGTCCAGACCCTGCACCCCTTTGATGCCGACGAAGACTTGGAGAATCTGTTCTACCAGGCATTTGACGGATTGGAAGTCTTACCCATAACGTTGCACGATGAATACGAGATATTGAGGGAAAAGGATCCTATTCGTGCCAGTGAATTGCTTGTATCCATCAGTTGGGGGCGCTATCACGCACTAGCTAACGAAGGAAGAGTACTGCCGAGGGAAAAAAGGGAACCTTATATCGTTGAGGCTCCGTACAGTTCAAAAATTGGGTTAACCTTTGATGAATATGTTGAAGTGGATGACGACTGGATATAGCGATAATCTTATGAGTACGAAAAAACGACCATGACCATCGCCCATCAACTCGAAACCCTACTCGAAGCCGCCATCACGTC
>CAZSOZ010000022.1:0-2712 GCA_964608675.1 uncultured archaeon
CAAACGAGAAACAGATTGGCAAGTTATCACCTTGAACAATGGAAAGAGGATGTAGATGAATCCGAGTCCACGAAGGGCGTTTTCACCGGTGAACGTACTATAGCGGTCGAACTATCTGGTAAACTGGCCCAAGGGCGAGCGGGGCGCGCTCAAGTGCCGCTGGCGCTGGGCGACCAGTATATCAACTTTTATGCTGGCGGGGATCCCGGTCTTGCTATCTCGGGAAAAGCGCTGCTCTGCCTGCAGGCTTTTCCGTTGGGCTGCGCCAAGTGCGGCGGGCGACTGCTGGTCGTACATTCCGACAATGATGAGTTGACCTACCACTTTGCAAAAACGTTCCTGATCGAAAACCGTAGGGCAGTACAGATAACGCAAGCTGCTGGTGGAAAAAAGATGCCTGAAACACGGTTTTCCCATCGCACGCTGTTGATTGACACGCTCCTCCAGGTACAGGATAAGGCTCACGATGAAAGCGAGCAGCCTTTCTCACTGACTGCCTACCACCTAAGCAATAGTGGTCAGGGACCCAAGCTCGATATCTATCACCTTCCCCTGGAGACCACTGGCTTTCTGCGCGAGATGCAAACTGCCGATTACTACAATGAGTGGAACGCCATCGTCCACCGGGCGTGGGAGGTGGCGCCCAAGAAGAAAAGGAGGGGAAAAGACGAGCAACCATTCAAACCACGCCGCAACTGGCTGTACGAAGACCTGTTTGACTTGCCAGACAATGCACCCAGATTCCTGCGCACCTACTTTCTGCGCACAGCTTTGCGCTATGCTCAGGGCAAGACAGACCCGCGCGTTGACTATTCCTTGCAGAGTGAGGCCAACCTGGTCTCGTGGAAAATCACAGCACGTTTTCTCAGGAGGATTATGTATATGGATAAGGAACGTATCGAGCAGATCCGTGTCATGGGGGATCAATTGGCTGAATACGTGAGCAGCCAAAATGACCGCCGCTTCTTTCGCGATTTTTTCATAGAGCAGCGCTACGGGTATTTTCGTACAGCGCTCATCAAGGCAAATCTGGCTCACGTGAAACGCGGTCATCCGCCTATCATTACTCTCGACCCATACATCGAGGTTTTTGAGGAAGGAGATGAACTGGCCCGCCCAGACTGGAGACTGGCGCGGGACTTAGTGCTGATCCGTATGGTTGAACGTTTATATGATCAAGGCTGGCTAGGGAGCAATGTAGATGCCATCCCTGAGCAAGTTGAAGAAGAAGCCGAATCGGCCTGATGGCCAGTAAACTATCAAAAGGAGATCTGAACATGTCATTCGTAACTGGTTTGATGCTAATTGACGCTCCGGCGTCGGCACTGAATAACCTAGGAAGTATTCCCGGCGCGCGCACTGATAATACGGTGGGTGTTAAACTCATCCGCGCTAAAGATGGCGCTTACCCTTATGTATCAGCGCAAGCCTTTCGTTACTGGCTGCGCACGACATTGGAAGGTGCAGACCTGGGCTGGCAAGAGGCTCCTATCTTTCGAGAGAAAAAGGTAGCTTACACTGACGCTAACCCGATCCTGTACTGGGACGACGATCTGTTCGGCTATATGCGCGCACCGTCGAAAAAAACGGATGCCGTCAAAGCGCGAGAGGCCGATGAATCCCGCGCCAGTGAGACACCGACGACGGATACGATAACTCGCGTCTCACCGTTCCGCGTCAGCACGCTGGTCTCCATTGCGCCGGTCAATCCTACCAACGATTTTGGTACCATGTCGCGCCACGAGGGGGACCCGGTACCCCACGAGCACCAGTTCTACCGCACCACCCTCAAAGGGTTATTCTCCCTCGACCTGCACGCCAGTGGGACTTTCTCTTGCCGCCAGAAAACGGGATTCCGTAATTTGGATGATGTGCGCACCGAGATGGCTGAGAAAAAGGGCCTAGAGCCTCTGAAGAATGAAAAATCCTATCGTCTGTCACTTGATGAACGAGTCCAGCGAATCACTGCTTTGTTCGAGGGTCTGGCGCACCTGGAAGGCGGTGCTAAACAGACCTTACACTATACCGACGTTGCGCCAGCCCTGACTATCTTGGCAGTGACGAAGGGCGGCAACCACATCTTGGGTCACGTCGTCGGCGCCACGGGTCGCGGCTTACCCGAGATCAAAGTTGACGCGCTCATAGAGGCTCTGACCGTCTTTGAAGACGATATCTTGTCGGACGTGTACGTCGGGTGGGTCAAAGGCTACCTGGACGACGAGCGAGCCAAGTTCAAGGCCGCGCTGAGCGAAGAGGGGCCACTAGCTGCCTTTGCCGATAAAGTGAAAATAAGTCATCCGCGCCAGGCGTTCCAGGCTTTGATAGCCGAACTCCAAAAGCCTGAAAACGCTAATTGGTTAGACTGAGGGGTTTTTAGACTCCGACAAGGGGGCAACTATGCGTGTACTGAAAGTGGTGGCGGAAGGGATTACGACATCTTTTCGCTACCCACACTTTATGCAGCAGATTCACCCTACTTTTCCAATGCCGCCACCGGCAACGATTTATGGACACATTTGCAGTGCATTGGGAGAGTGCTTTGATCCAACAGGTGTTCAGTTTGCTTACCACTTTACACATCAGGGCACAGTAAAAGATGTCGAACATATCATCGTTCTGAGTCCATCAGGTGGCAAGCTACCGGGCACGAAAATCCCGAAGGTGCTTGAGGGCAATGTCAATCCTTTTGAACGGGAATTACTCTTTCAACCC
>CAZSOZ010000023.1:0-2649 GCA_964608675.1 uncultured archaeon
GCGCAAATGGGTCGTGGCTTGCTTTGGCTTACCTTAAATTTGTCAGCCAAGCAGGCGGGATATACTCATCTCACCATCCCAGCCCATCTCCAGATCGAGTTGGAGGAAAAGCGCCGCCAGGTGGCTGAACTGGAAGCCAAGATAGGCGGGGAATCCACTGTCCGAGGCAGTGATGCGATTTTTGACCAGCGCGACCAGCAAGTAAATGTTGCTGGCGATTATGTTGATCGCGAGTCGGCTGAGGGTTCCAAATACTCAATCCACATTGAGCACGCCGAAGGAATCGCTATCGGTGATGGAGGTCAAGTGATCCAGTCTCCCCCCACTGCATCGTCCTCCGTTGAGCCTGTGGCTGCTACTGCGACCTTGCGGCAGTCACTCCAACAGGTCGATGACGTGGAAGTTTTTTCGGTTCCCAAGGATCCCAGAAAACAATTTGTCGGTCGAAAAGATGAACGTGAAAATTTATGCCAACTTATCAAACAGGAAGGTGTCTATGCTTTGTGTGGAATGGGAGGATGTGGCAAGACGATGTTGGCGCAATGTTTAGCATACGATGTAGCTTCTGATTTCCCAGGAGGTATTTTGTGGATTGATCTAAAGAGTGGGCCTTCTACAGAATTGATATGGGGGAAAATCACCCGGGCCTATTCTTTACAAGCTTCACCCAGCCCGGAATTAGTAACTGTTACACTTAACAAGTATCATCCTTTGCTAATTTTGGATAGTGTAGAAAGCACACAAGAGACAAGCCGATGGCTAATCGAGCATCGTGGGAGAGCTACAATTTTGTTGACATCTCGATCTGAAGACCTTGCTCATAGCTTACGAGCACAAAAAATATATCGTCTGGATATGCTTACACCAGAACAAGCCTTTGACCTTTTATGTCTGTATGCAAACGGCCCGATTGTATCTGCATGGATTGAAGATGCTCACAAACTCCTTGAGCGATTGGGGTATTTGCCTCTAGCTGTGGAATTGGCCAGTAGAGCCATTGCTAAGTACCGATCCCGTGCCGGGTGGACAATTGGGCATCTATATCAACAAATTGAAACTCAAATGTTACACACCTCCGTTTTCATTGATCGTTATGCTCCAGACCGCAGTTTAATTGCTACATTTGATGTTACCTACCAAATGCTAGCAGATTGGGGTGTTGAATACCAAAAACTATTTCGCTATCTAGGGGCTTTTGCAAAGGCGCCTATTTCAGTAGAGCATATAGCAGCCGTAATTGAGCAAGATCTTTTCTTAGTAGAAGATATATTAGCTGCATTACAAGGGATAGGTTTAGTGCAATGGGCTGAAACGCCAATAGAGGCGTGTGTTTTACATCCACTGATGCATGATTACGCGGTTGGATTGTTACAACAATGTAAGGAATTTGACCAAGCAAAACTAGCCCATACTATACATTATGTCAATTTTACACAAGGACAACAGACTAATTTCGAGGCTTTAGATAGAGAGTTGCCCAACATATTAGCTGCTATCGAGAATTCATATAAAATGGAGGCTTGGCTTAATGTATTGCAATTGACAACCTGTTTGGGTGAATTCTTTTTGCAACGAGGGTACTGGCGTATTGGAAGAGATATGCTTGAGTTAGGACGCCTAGCTGGTTTGGAAATTGAAAATGGAGAGCGTCCATTAGTCAAGATAACTTGTCTTTACCGAGATCTAAGTTTGCTCCATAGCCGTTTGGGTGAAGATAAACGTGCCATTGAATTATGCACAGAGAGAATAATTCTTCTTGAAAAGACAGGTTGTAATGAAGGAATAGAAGATTTGCATCGAAATTTAGGGCTGGCTTATTGGGCCACAGGAGGCCGTGACAAAAGTTTGAAATCTCTACAACGTAGTCTGCAATTGAGTGTTAAGTATGGTAATAAACTCCCGGAAGCTAAAGCCTGTAATAACTTAAGTATTGCCTGTAGAACACTAAGAAATTTTACTCAAGCCATAGAGTATTGCGAACGCGCTATCCAGATCTTCAGTGATTTACAAGACAATTTTCGATTAGCAGGCTCCTATAATAACCTTGGACGCATTTATTATGCAATGTCTAAATACGTTAATGCTGAACGGGCCTACCGTAAAGGTCTAGCTCTTGCCCAAAAATCTGAAGATCGATTCAATGAAGCCTTGATCTATGAGAATTTGGGAGATTTGTATATTGGTCTTGGAAACTATGCAGAGGCTATTATGCATTTAGAAAAAGCTATCATTGTAAATAACGAGATGCATGATATTGATGGATTATGTACAGTTAATCATTCTCTATCAAGGGTGCATTTTGAGCAAGGAAGTTTTGAACAATCTGTCCTTGCGGCGCAAAGATCGCTTGAGAATGCGAAAGATTTAGATAATCCTGTTAGAATTGGACATGCATATTGGATTTTAGGGAAATCCTATGCGGCATTAGCATCATCCCAAGATGCTCAAGAATGTCTACACCAAGCGCTGGCGATCTTTAAAAACACTGGTTATTCAGATATTACTGAGCAAATTGAAAGTGATCTTGCTGAATCAGAAAGGATAAACATATGAAATGCTACTCGGTGATCTTCGGATTGGTTTTGAAGTTGCAACAAGAAATCGCTACTGCATGTATTCATCAAAGATTCCATCGCGTTAGATGGGTCG
>CAZSOZ010000024.1:0-2581 GCA_964608675.1 uncultured archaeon
CGCCGTATGGCATCCCCCTGCGTGCAGGGGGCGAGGTGGGGAGCGCGCAGGAGGGGCTGGGGTACACCGGCGAGTGGTACGATGGCGACGTGGGGCTGGTGTACCTGCGGGCGCGGTGGTACGATGTGAACGCGGGGAGGTTTACGCGGCGAGATCCGTGGGAGGGGAAGCAGGATGAGCCCCAGACGCTGTTTCAGGGCTATAGCTATGCCTCTAACAATCCCATCAATGCTATTGATCCTTCTGGTAGGGTTCCAAGACCGCCTATACCGAGACCTTCTGACGTATGCCCACATCCGGGGACTATGACTATATTTTGGCGTCCTGACTATATCTTGAGACATAAAGATGGAAGTCATGCTTACTATCCATCTTGGAACGTTGATGCATGGTGGTACTGTGGAGAGTATAAGGTTACAGCCTATCAGTTTGTGCTTGAATCTGCCTATGTAGATACGGATGGTGATTTGCTAGATCCCTTATCTCAGGGTACCACGGACCAGGGAACAAGTTTCTCAACAAGTGGCCTTTTTGCAAGAGATGTAGAAGTGAACGGCACCGGCAGAGCAGATATTTCACAAGCATGTACTGTGCAGAATAACTACATCTCAAGTATGGTTGTCCAAGAGAGACAGGAAGGCTTGCCTATATCCTTTGCCTGTTCCTGTGGTTCGGGGCGAGGCATAATAGCCGAGGATGCGTATAAGATAGTAGCAGCTGATACTGAATATCTGAGAATGGATGCCCAGATTTACGTTCCAAGCCTGGAGAACGAAACTGATCCGCGAGGTAACGCTGACTTCAAGGTCAAGGATACTGGTGGTGGTGTCCAAGGATATCATATTGATGTTTTCACCGGAGAGGGGCCAGGACTGCTCGCTGGAGATCACAGCTCAGTCCCGTCGCTTCAATACACAGCCTATCATCACTATCAGCGTGGTGTGCCTTTTGCTGGTGGCGCTCTGGGGCCCCTGGCTGTGTATCAGCGAAGCCAGTTCCATTGGTTTTTCCACATATGTGACTGACACAAGGTCGAAGGGAATATCGGTATAAATCTGCAGCGTTCAATCGGGGTGGGCGTATGAAAAAAGAACACATTCGAGTAGTCTTGGTATTTCTGTCGTTTTTCTTGCTCAACGCTTGCCTGACCGTTCCTTCAACTCGTCAGTCCAAGCTAGATCAGTCCAAAGAGACAATTGTCCCAATAACAACGCTATCCGTTCGGTCGTCGCCACCACCAACTCCAGTGCCCACGCATAGTCAGCCGCGGCTGGCGTTACCATTGGGCGTCTCTATTGAGGAGATGGCATATATCTCCAACAAATCCGGTATGGCAGAGATTTGGCTCCTCAATCTGGTCACAGGTACGGGAAAGCAACTGACTGAAACAGACTGCAGTAACGTTGCCTTCACCGGAGGATATGTACTTGAAGGGTATGTGCCTGGGGTTCAATACTTCATATGGGCGCCGGATGGTTTGAGAATCGCTTATTTGGCGACGTGCACCCACATCACAAAGCAAGCACGCCTGAACGTCCTTGATCTGGAAACTGGTAGCGTCATCCCGATCACAGACCGAGCGGGCGAATCGAGTTATCCAAGTTGGGCTCCTTCTGGTGATCGTTTTATCTTCACACTTCCACCGGACTTGATGAGGCGTGGGATGTATGTTGCCGGTCTTAACGAGCAGGATGAATTTGAGATCGAGCCAATCGAAGGTACTGCCTGGGAAGATTGTCTTGCGGGATGTTATAATGCAGTGTGGTCGCCGGGTGGGAGACACATTGCCTACCAAGGGCCATACGTTGGACTGGGCACTGGTTCGCGCACTTATGTCTCGATCGTTGATCTTGACGGCAACCATGTAGTGTATGAGCCAGCGGTTGATCATCGCACCCCTTGGATTCACGAGCCTTCGTCTGGTGGACTAGTCTGGTCCAACAACGGTCACTATCTGGCAATCGCAACTGGGCTGGGCCGCACCGGCGCCCATTTAGTGCTGGCAGAAGTAACTGACCAAGCGGCAATAATGGCTGAAGCCTTCGGCCTGTGGCAACACTTCCCAGATGGGCTTATTCCCTTTGGCTCAAGTTTCCGCCATCCCGTATTTTCGCCTGATGACAAGACTTTGTACTTTGTATCACTTTGGCCTGATAACGAAGACATCAACGTGCCTTTTGGGACCATTTACAGTGTTCCGGTGCATGACCTGCTCCACGATTCGTCTCCCAGCCCTGACGTCCGGATAGTGTCACCGGAAGACCAACTTACTGGATACCCTTCCTTGTCGCCAGATGGAGAATGGCTCATTTATGCAGTCAAGGTCGGAGAGGCTACCGAGGTATGGTTGCAGGCAGTGGACGGAACCCGTCGGCAGCGATTGATAGCAGATGGTTTTGTCAATATACAACCTGCGTGGCGACTTGTAGATAAATGACATATCGCCAGGCGAGATGGCTTTAGTACAAACACGCGCGCGTTACGTGACGGTCAGCGGAAGCGACCCGGTCACGTCCACGCGCGTCATCTCCTACACGTACGATCCCCTGGGGCGCTTGACCGCAGCCGACTACTCCACCGG
>CAZSOZ010000025.1:0-2555 GCA_964608675.1 uncultured archaeon
GTGTAAAGCTCGCCCCGATTGCCGGGGATCGACTCCCCAGCCACCCCGGCCTCCTTGATCAGCCACAGGATCAGGGGTGTGCGGGCCATCTCGCGCAATCGCTCGTCCAATCGGGCATAGAGGGCCGCGCCCTTTTCCTCCAAGTGCTCCACCAAGTAACCCCTCGCCTGCTCGTCGCCGATGGGCTGCACCACCAGCGCCCGGTCTACTTCGCTTCGCAGCCGGCGCCACAGTTCGTCCTGCGGGCGGCTGGTGAGCGCCACCGCGTGGCGCGGGTAGGATTTCATCCATCGCTCCAACTCGCCCACCAACCTGTCGCGGTAATCGGGCTGCACTTCGTTCAGACCATCGAAGAGGAAGAAGCAGCGAGCCTCGCCCTCCTTGAGGAACGCGGCCAATGCCCGTTTATCATCCAGGCGCAAGTAGCCGGTCTCTTGGAGATAGGCGCGTATCCACTCCGCCAGCGGCGCGCCGTCGTAGCGGAAGAGCCGCACCAGCACCGGCGCCAATGGCTCCGCCGCTGTGCACAGTTCCCAGGCCAGGCGTTCCAACGAGACGGTCTTGCCGGAGCCCGGCCCGCCGAGCACCAGGAGCCGGTCAGCGGTGTGCAGCGCGTGCAACAGTTTCTCGCGTGGTCCCAGCCGCCCGCTCTGGTAGGGCGAGGCCTCGATGGGCAGCGAGGCCCCCTCCTCCTGGATGTAGACCGCCATCCCGCCCCAGCGCTCGCAGGCCGCGGCCTGGAGGCCCTCTCGCAGTGCGGCGCGATGCGCGGCGATGGCCTCGAACGAGGGGATGGTGACCTGGGCGCCCTGGTAGGTGACGATAGTCACGTCGCCGTGCACATCGCGGCCCACAGCCACGCTGCCGCCGCTGGCGGCGACCGCGTTATTAGCTCCCTGCGCGACGGCGCCGGAACCGTGGACCTCGGCGTGGTGGGAGCTTGTTTCTTTGTCGGTCATTGAATTATTCCTTGCGAGGTATCACTGGCATAAACACGGCCTCTATAGCAGCGTGGTCGCTCAAGTTTCGTTCAACGAGATAACCAGGATACTGGCATTCAATTGGATTCAGGTTTTGGGAGGCGAAGATGTGGTCGAAACGCCTCAAAATGTTTCAGTGCATTCAGCCTAACCTCTTGCAGGGCCACGATGTCGGGGCTGCGGTCCTCAAGCGCCTGCGCTTGCTGGCGGTTCGCTTTCACTCGGCCGCCAATGTTCCAGGATATCAAACGGAAACCTTTGTGATTCATCTACTCCTCTTGGTAAAGACCTCCAGCTCTGAATAAATCTCTGGAGAATGAAACTCGTTCAAGTTTTATTCTCGCTTACGGTCTTTAGCCATCTTTGCCAGTTGCCGAATAACATTCTCGTAGCCCTTTTCAGCTCCCCATTCTTCGCAGTAGCATTGCACTACGTTGACGGGTATCTGGCCAACCAGCGCTTCCAGAATGTAGCTCATACCGTTCTCGTAGTTACTTCTCGTATTCTCCTTCAGTTCACCTTTCTTTACACGTTTGTCCAGGTGCTCTTCGTATCGTTTAATCAAGTTCATCATAACCTCCATTATCTCTCCCAAAGTGCTCTTCTAAAATAGCGAGAACATCCTTACTGTCAAATCCATCGGTCTCTTGAGTGGTGATCAAACGATCAGCAAAGCCGTGCTTCTCGTACCAGGCGCGCTTGGTATCCCAGTGATTACGATACTTCTCATCGTGAAGCATATCCAGATGCTCCCAGGACAGGTCGCGGTCCCGGATGATCATATCGCGTTGGTAGGAGTATTGACCGACGCAGTAGGTGTTGGCTTTCGGGTTGCGGCAGATGTGGCCGTTCCAGCCGCTATCGTGCCAGGCAAGACGAACGGAGATGTGGGTGGTCATTTGGACTCCCCCTCAGTTTGGGCCTTCAACCATCTGCGACCCTCCTCACTGATCGCCCATATGCCACGAGGGGTGTCATCAAGTATCAATCCCTCTTCCCGCATCTTGTTACGAGCCCACTGGGCCGTATTGCGCCAGCGAGGCATTTCGCCGTCAGACAATGGAGCCAAATCGTATTGATTCAGTTCTTCGTCCATCAATTCGCGAACGCGATCAAGTACAGAATTGATTCCCCCTTGTCCTCCCATCTCCATCAATGTGCGGAGAATGGGAGACCTGTAGGCGTCCTGAGGCGTCTTCAGTCCCTTTGGCAAACGTCCAGTCTCACCTGTGTTAACGGCAAGCTCTAGAAGCCCCTCAAAACGCTCTGCAAATTCATCAAGATCATCACGCAGTTGTGTTAGCCCCTGGGCGCGCTTCACGTACTCTTCAGCCTGCTCGTAAGCCCCTTCATTGACCACCTCTGTGATTTCAGCCTGGATGGACGCGAGTCGCTCATCAATATGCTCGTACAGCGTCTCAAAAGCCTCTAGGGATGTACGGGATGACATAACGCAACCTCCTATCTTTAACCTCCCGAATATTCTTCACAACGATGATCCATTTACCGCCTGCATTTATTCAATCGGCCAGCCGCCGTGCGACTCAATCACCTCATCGATCTCCGCCATCAGGC
>CAZSOZ010000026.1:0-2204 GCA_964608675.1 uncultured archaeon
GTATGAGAGACGCTGCCGGTGGGATATCGCGGTACGTTGTCGTACGCAGGAATATAGGTACCCAGGAAAAGAAGGAAGTAGCCCTTGGGATATTCAAAGAAATTTCAGAAGAGTTTGAAACTTATCAGGGAAGGGCCTTTGGTGGTTTGGAGGAAGCCTTATTCCACTCTTCGTTTGCGGAAGAGGACTTGCCTTCTAACCTCATAGGGTTTTACGTCGCGTTGGATCTTGCACAAGATCCCTATATGCAAACATTTGAGGACATAACAGGTCCAGAGCTTCAAGAAATGGTTAGGCCTATTTGTGATGCTCCTCTTGACGACAAGAGTGATATCAGTTGGAGCCTGAAAGTCTGGGATGAAGGTTACGTGTGTGAAAAGAACCGGACTTGGTGTCCTCGATTGGTTAGTTCATGTGAAATTGATAGCCGCTGTGGGCTATTGTCGGCGCGGAGATGGCCTGCAAAATACGGCTCTCTACATTCCGAGTTGCCAATAGTAGGTGGAAAATGGTGGTGGTATCGAGGACACACAATAGATGGTGGGTTATTGGCATCTGATGTGCCAAGAGTGTATCATCTGTGGTCCCCACATGGACCGCCTAGTTTTTCTACTCCTTGAGTGGAAGTCACAGCTGCACTATTTATGGGAGGCGCGTTGAGAGTACGACTTAAATGGATTCTGGCTCTATTTTTAGGACTGATCATATTGTCCTGCATAGTATGCCAGTCCATCCGGAATCCTTTCGACTATGGCCCTGATTGGGCTCCCGATGGGACTGCTTTGGTTTTCACCTGTTATGAGCCTTCTATGTGGGAAGCCTCACTTCACGCGCTGGGAATAGAGCTGTACGTATCGGGGGACGTCCCATACGCCACCCACGATATGGAGATTTGCACAATAAGATCAGATGGTAAACGCACTCGGCTTACTTTCAACCGTGTTGCGGATTATGGCCAGTTTGGTCACCTGATGGAACCCAGATCGCCTTCATCTCACGTCGAGAACTGGGAACTGACATTTATGTTATGAACCCAGATGGCTCAAAACAAATGCGTCTCACCCATACTGGTGACGCACGTGATCTCAAGTGGTCGCCTTTGGGAGATCAAATCTGTTATATATCCAGAGGTGATCTGTGGTTGGTCAATGTAGCGACTGGAATGGAGCGACGTCTCACAAGCGGTGTTGAGAGGAACATGCAACCCACATGGTCGCCAGATAGCAGAGCCATTGCTTTCATAACGCCAGAGGTTAGTCAGCCCGAAATGAGTTTGGACCAAGCTCAAGTTCAGTTGATTGCTCTTGATACAAGTGAGCAAAAGCAGCTAGGAATGGCTTCGCCTCGACGGATGCTGGCATGGTCACCCAATAGCACGCACTTGGCATTTGTAAGCCCCGGGAGAGAATTCCAGAACGTGTTGTTTTCGATTAACACCCAAACACTTGAACTCACGCAACTCACAGGGGGAGATGACTACATACTGAATGGCATTGCATGGGCAGCGGATGGGCATCAGGTATTCTATATGGCAAACGGAGGGATATATGCAGTTACGGACGATGGTCGTGATCAGACTTTGGTAATCAGACTCGAGAATATAGCGACATTCGGAACGCGAAATATGGCGTTATCCCCCAATGGCGATCTAGTTGCTCTAACGCACGGCGACAACTTGGGAATCTCGAAAATATGGGTAGCTAATTTGCCAGAAGGGTCATTTACCCTTGCGAGTTCCGGGTGGTAAGCTAGCGCTACTGGTATTCAATCAACGGACGTGGCCTACAACGGGAACGACGACGAATATCTGATCGTCTGGCAGGACGGCCGTGGTGGGAACTGGGACATCTACGGGCAGCGGGTGGCGGTCGGGGGCGTGCTGACGGGGAGCAACTTCGCCATCTCGTCGTTGACGGGCGACGAAACGCTGCCCTCCATCGCGTGGGATGGGTGGAGCGGGCGGTACCTGGTCGGTTGGCAGGGATAGGGACTGGTCCAGCGAGTATAGGCGGACGGGACGTTGGATAGCGAGCCGGTAGACCTCACGGCGGCAGCGCTGTGGCCCGACCACGCCTACGGCGAGGTGAGCGGCATCGTCCTCGGCGTGGACAGCATCTACGACGACATCTACGTCCAGCGCTACGTCATCCCGGTGGCCGACTTCACGGCCCAGCCGGTGAGCGGGACGGCGCCGCTGACGGTGA
>CAZSOZ010000027.1:0-2025 GCA_964608675.1 uncultured archaeon
CTGAGGTGCAACGCACTTTCGCTAGAGTTGACAAGCCAGGATATCCTAAATCATGCTTGGAGGACTTCGTAGAGCGATTTGTTTGGGCTCGTAAGTGCATTGCATCTGCGTGCTCATAACCTAAACGATCACCTCAAACGTACCATGCGTGTACTTAGATCTGAAAAGCGATATCCTCTTGGATTCCCCATAACTCCCCCAGGGAGCGACAGCTGAGTACCGGGTGACGCGCCGGAAGGCGTTCAACGCAAGCTCCAGCTGAGGACGGAGACGATGATCAAAATAGCGAGTAGGAGCAAAAGGCCGCTGATAAGCCACTGCCCTAGCATGCTCGTGCCCAGCGCGACCAAGACTATGGGCGCGACAGCCAGCGTCATAAAATCAATGGGACGCAGCCGCTGCCGCAGCGAACGCTTACCGATGAGCCAGAGCACCGTGCCGCTTCCTATCAGCAGCAGGATAACGGCGATGAGGCTGAGCGCAATCTGAGTACCTGTGCCGTAGGGGAGATTCACCACCAGAATGCCGCAGCTACTGGTGCGTGCCGGCAAGGGCGCGTTTCGCAGTACGTGGGCGCGCACGAGGATGAATCTTTCCCAGACCGCGTTCTCCGGTGAAACTTCCCAGTGGAGTATGCGTTTCTCGCCGGGTTCAAGATCAAGGCGGTCTCGCTCTTCCTGGGCCAGCAGAAAGGAACCCTGGCTGATGAGAGTGTCGACGATGCGCCGACGTTCTCTGTCCGTGGGGTTGGCAAGGGTCGCCGAGACCGTGCCCGTTTCGTGGCGATTGATGAGAATGGGGCAACGGAGGTCAAGAGCCGCGGCCTGTGAATCGAGGTGGGAATCGAATCGCGAGGCCTCAAAATCCGCCCAGGCAAACAGAGCGGTCGTGAACATGCCCAGGAGGAGCCCGGTGAAGAATATATAAATTCCCAAGGTGTTAGACCATCGCTTGCGTACCGGCATGCATAACCTCCTGTTAGGTTAACGTTCTAACGTTGCCACGTTCAAACGTTTGAACGTTCTTTGACTAAGTAAATCCCAGGCAGACTCACCAACGTCGTCAGTCCCTTGACCAGCACGTTGGACCAGAAGATGGACCAGACGACGGGGTTGGGGAGCACGCCTCCGAAGGCACCCCAGCAGAAGACGAGGCTGTCGACAGGGACGCTGACGCTGTTGCTTACCAACACGCGCGTCCACTGGTACCGGCGCGTAACGTGGTCCACCCAGGCCTGGTAAATCTCCGTGTCCAACAGCTCGCTGACCAGCTCGGCGACGATGCTGGCCAAGACGATGCGCCAGACGGGGTTGAGCACGTTGGCGAAGGCCGTCTGCAATTCCCACGAGGGATCGGCCGGCAGGCGCGTCAGGAACGCGAAATACGCAGCCATTAGCAGATTGATGCCGCCGGCGGCGACGATGACCGTGCGCGCAGCCCGGCGTCCCAGCAGTTTGTGAACCATGTCCCGCAGCGTAAAGGTCAGCGGATAAATGAACGTCCCGCCGTCGATGCTGAACCCTGCCACCCACGCGATCTTAAGACTGCCCACGTCGGCCAGAATCTGCGCGGCGACGTAGGCCGCAATAATAAGAACACCAGTCTGTGTCACCGTGATGGTTCGATCTTCTGTCCGTTTGGCTGATCGAGAAATTGCTGCCTCCATGTGCCCCTCTCTTCTGTTTTTTACTCTCAATCTCTAACGATACCATGTTTGAGCCGAGGAGCAAGGAGAGAAATAGGCAAATGAAGCAGTTCTGCGGGCTTGCGAAAAAAGCTCATAAGGCTCTAGTTGCTCATTGACGCCACCTGTGAAATCCGTTAAGATGAAGGTATGATGTCTGACCTGAGCCAGACCCTCAGCGGTACCCAAATGCCTGAATGAGAGTGGGCTGGCACTCTCGTCATCAGGAAAAGGAGGCTTCCCATGAAGTGGAGACGATGGTGGACGGTTCTTTTATCGGCGATGGTCGGTGTGCTTTTGGTGGCTACATTCACGCTTCCTGCTATCGCCAACGTGGACGA
>CAZSOZ010000028.1:0-2014 GCA_964608675.1 uncultured archaeon
TGGCCCGCTGAAATCAGGGGACACGTAACGAGTACATGTCCCCCAATTTCAGCTAATTCAGCGAACTTTAACGTTCAGCTTTCTTGCAGAGAACTTGGAAAACAGGGGTTTTCGTTCAAGCACTGTGCGCCACGAAGCGCAATCTATTCTAACTGATGAAAGTTCAGTCACAAAAATGCCGACCCGGCATATTGTGTATCGAGTCTTGGGCGGGTATCAGGTAACTGTGCTCGTCAAGCGTAGACAGAGAGTTTGTAGACCGGAAGCCTTTAGGTTGAAGTGATTGAGTCCCGTTACAACGATGAATTAAGGAGGGCCGATGATTTAGTGCTATCAGAAGGCTACCTCATGACCGGCGCTATCGGGCAGTGGGTCATGGCCTCCTCGGGATCTGAGAGCCTGGTATGCAAGCAAAGATGGATTGTGAACGTGGGAGATCCTGCAACCTCTTCAAGGAGGAAGAATTGGTGGACAAGTCTAACACACAAGAACATCGAGATGGGTTGCAGGAAGTCAGAGATTCCATAGTACCGTCGAAGCCGGGTAACGCCGGTGGAGGGAAGGGGATCAGGTTTAACCGCGATTGCTCGGGAAACAGTCAGGAAACCGCAGAGTCTCCACCACGACTGACCACAAAACGGGCCATCATAAGACAACGTTCCGCTGATAACCCGACGATGGTGTTCAAACAACTGATGCACCATTTCAAGGTAACCAATCTGCGGCAATGGTTTCGGAGTCTGTCTGGGAGGGCAGCCACCGGAATCGACCGAGTCAGTAAAGCTGAATACGGTAACAATCTCGAAGCCAATTTGACAGACCTGCACCAACGGTTGAGGCGAATGAGTTATCGTCCGAAACCGGTCAGACAGGTCTGGATTCCCAAAGACGGTCAGCCGAATAAGCTAAGACCACTGGGAGTCGGCACCTTTGAGGGTAAGATCGTAGAAAAAGGCATTCAGCAAATACTGGAAGCCATTTACGAACCGCTCTTTTATGATTGCTCGTTTGGTTTTCGTCCTCAATTGGGCTGTCATGACGCAGTCAGAGCCCTTCACCGGTATCTCTATTCCAACCCGGTACGAGAGGTCATTGACCTTGATCTATCGAACTACTTCGGCAGTATCGATCATGAGATGCTGATGGGCATCCTGTCGGAAAAGATCCAAGATCAAAGATTTCTCCGCTATATCAGGCGATTGCTGAAAGCGGGCGTGCTGGATAAGGGGAACTTCACGGTCAGTGATGAGGGTGTACCGCAAGGATCGGTATGCAGTCCGGTACTGGCAAACATCTTTGCCCACACGGTGATAGACGATTGGTTTGAACGGGTCGTCAAAAGCCATTGTAAGGGTAAAGTGGCCTTGTTCAGATATGCCGATGATGCCGTTATCTGCTGTGAAACAAGCTATGATGCTCAGCGTATCGTGAGCGCCATTGGCAAAAGACTGTCCAAGTACAAGCTGAAACTCAACGAAGAAAAGACACACACGGTGAGCTTCGAACGTAGCCGTCGTCTGGAAAGTGGCGCTTTCGATTTCCTTGGCTTCACCTTCTACCTGGGTCTCAGTAAAAGGGGATACGTCATACCAAAGGTCAAAAGCAGCGGCAAGAAACTGCGTATCAAGCTCAAACGCGTCAATGAATGGTGCAAGCTGCACCGCAATCGATACAGACTGCGAGAGCTATGGAAGAGGTTCTGCGTCAAGTTGCAAGGCCATATCCGGTATTACGGAATATCTTTCAACAGCCGAGCGGTATCCGGTTTTGTTGAAAAATCCGTGTATATCTTTGTGAAATGGCTTCAGCGGCGCAGTCAGAAATGTACGATGACTTTTGAGAAGTTCAATCGATACATGCAGCTCTACCCGGCACCTAAGGCAAGGATCTACCACTCACTATTCTGACTAAGTGATGGAGTCAAAGGATAAATCGTGAGCCTATTGCCTTAATTGGGCACGATGGGTTCTAACGGGGGTTATGTCAGGCGACTGACATCTCTACCCACTAAATA
>CAZSOZ010000029.1:0-1980 GCA_964608675.1 uncultured archaeon
AAAGGCCATCCTTTTTCCTTGCAATATTTTTTTAGCCATCCAGCAAAATCTTCATCGTTAGCAAAATCAATTCCTGACCTATATTCTGGATTGTCTTTCATTACCTCTATTATAAGTCTTGCCATATGGGATGATACTCCAAACTTTGGCTTTCCTGCTGCTTTTGGCATATTGTTTACAGATGTTATCCTGCCATCTACCGCAATAACATCTTCCTTGGTTTTTGCATCTTTTTTAGCATAGACAAGATTTGTCCTTACTTCAGGAATTATACAGATAAATTCCCTGCAGTTTTCTAAAATGTCCAATGCTATATGCATCTTACCAAAGAGTTCTGCATCATCTTTGTTTTCCATAATTATCAAAATCCAGAAAGGGAAGTTTTTTTATAAATGTTTTCTTTGAACGTAAGTAAAAAGTCAGGTTGACATTAATCTAAGATTTTGGAATATATTTTGCCCCTGCAATTTCCATGTGTGGATTACAGACATGACTACATCAATCCACCTTTTACCTTTCCAGTTTCTATAACATCCAATAGTTTTTCTTAACAAAACAACTGAGCGAAGTTCTCGCTCAGCGTGGTTATTATGAAGTGGAACATCTTCATAATACAAAGCAGTAAACCAGTTATCTCCTGCATTTTCAATATATGTTCTCAGCTTCTTTGTTCCCTTTATTGGCTTAAGACAACTAACAATATCTCCTAAAAACCATTTTGCTTTTTCAATCTCGTTTTCATCAGGGGGCTTTAGGTTGAGAATCTTGAGATTCTCATAAAGAGATTTTAATCTCTTATACTGCACTTCAATCTCTTTATTTTCTGTGGCATAATCCTTAAACTCTCTTAAAAGATGTGCCCAGCAACGCTGTTTCAAAGGATAATAATCATATCCTCCATAGCCGTCGACAATAATTACTCCCTTAAAGTTCCTTATTAACTTTTGGAACCATTTTGCTGCCCTGCTCTTGGCAGCAAGAAATATTGCTTTTGTCTTTGTAAATATCCCCCAAACATAACCATTCTTTCCGTCTTGCCTAAACCCTGTCTCATCAGAATGTAAATAAGATTCTTTTCTAAGTTGTTGAAGAATTCCTTTTTGAGTAGATTCTAATGCAAAGATATATTTTGTTGCAATGTTTTGTACTGTTCTTGAGCTAAATGTTGGAGCTCCAAGTTCTCTGATAAAATCAGAGATCTTATCATGTGAGTTTGTCAAATTCTTTAACATCACAACAATGCTTTGAATATTCTTACCATAGATATTATTAGGCAAGTTGCTTTCTGCCTCAATAATTTCTCCAGTCGCTGGAGAAATGTATTGCATAAACCTATGCTCAATTGTTTTGATTGGCTTGTCAGGAAAATCAATGATTGTCTTGACACGATATCCTATTGGATTGGCTAATTTCTTTCCAGAGATTGGGCAAGCGTCAAGCTTATGTTCTTTAACTTCATCAGGCTCAGGCAGTTTAATTCCTCCACCATTACCACACTTTGGCTTTCCAGGAAAGCGAGTCTTTTTCTTTTCTTCATCAGAGGGTTCTTCTTTATCTTCTTTAGGTTCATCGTCTCTAGTATTCTTCTTCAACTGCTTTGAAGAAGGAGTATGGGGATTGTCAAATGCTTTGAGAATTTGTTCTACTTTCTTGAGTCGAGACTCAAGTTCTTGACGAGCTTCACGCCCTTCAAGAATTATATCAATTAACTTATTCTTAGAAAGCTTTCTAAGCTCTTTTCTTTCTGACAAGAACAACAACCTCGCAGTTAAGATATTCTTTTGGACAATCTATTTTGGCACCAGTGCCAAACTTGGTTACTTTGTGCTCAAAGTAGCCTTTGATGTTTTCAACTTCAATTTTGTTTGAAATTATTGTTTTTATTCTTCGCATACTATTTAATATATATATAAGATATATATTAAACTTTCGTTTTTTAGTAAAATTCATCAAATATCAAGAAGTAGACTTTTTACTTAC
>CAZSOZ010000030.1:0-1960 GCA_964608675.1 uncultured archaeon
GTGCCTCCCAAGACCCGGGTCTGGCTTTCGCCTCGATAGTCGGAGTAGGAATGACCATTACTAATCACCCCCTCCACAGATCCGGACGTGCGGGATTACCGCATCCGGCTCCTGCCTCAAGTGATGACGCCGAGACGTCGCAGCGGGTAGTCATGGTATGTACGGGGAATAGGCAAATGTCGCTCAATCAAACGGCGCATCCGGTCCCAGCAGACCCTGCCTCTTTGGCTCCGGCGCGACAGCGCCCTGTGCCAGAGGGCTCCCACTTTGAACCGAAACAGCCAAAGTGCCTGCAAGTTCATGGGCACACCGTAGTAACGGTAATGTCCACTGACTACAGACCTGAGCCATTTGCCGACTTTCGGGATGGGCAAATGCATCCGGCGGCGGATTTCCTCTTTCACTTCGCTGAGCTTGCCTTGCAGCTTCTTCCGCTTGGTCTGACGGAGCACCGTAAAGTAGCCATTGCTTCTCTTCTTCGCACAGATGTGCGTGAATCCGAGAAAGTCAAAGGTCTCTGGTTTGCCCTGTCCCCTGCAGGTGCGGTTCTTGACAGCCCAAGGCCCAAATTCAATCAGCCGTGTTTTGTCCGAATGCAGTTCCAGTCCGAACTTGGCGCACCGTTCCCTCAAATCATTGAGAAAATGCTTCGCTTCGTTTTGGTACTGGAACCCTACGATGAAGTCGTCGGCGTATCGCACGACAATCATGTCGCCGCGCGCCTGCGTCTGCCTCCATCGCTGTGCCCACAGGTCGAACACATAGTGCAGGTAGATATTCGCCAGGAGCGGACTGATACTACCGCCCTGAACGGTCCCCTTGTCACTGAATATTCGCCTGCCCTCTTCCAGCACTCCCGCGTTCAACCATTTCAGGATGAGCCGCGTTACGCGCCGGTCCGCAATACGGTGCTCGATGAACTTCATCAGCCACTCGCGATCGATGGCGTCGAAAAATCCGCGAATGTCCGCATCCAGCACCCAGTTCACCTTTCTCGTCAGCTGTCCGGTGTAAAGGGCATCCAGCGCGTTATGCTGGCTTCGTCCCTGTCGGAACCCGTACGAGAACCCGAGGAAGTCCACTTCGTAGATGGCGTTCAGCACCTCCACCGTGGCGCGTTGGACCAGCTTGTCTTCAAGCGCCATTACGCCGAGCGGTCTCTGCCGCCCATCGGCTTTAGGGATGTACGCTCTGCGAGTGGGTCTTGCACGGTATGCTCCGCGTTTCAGCCTTCCGGAAAGGTCCTGGAGTTTTTCTTCCAGTTCTTTCCCGTAATGCCGCCACGTCTCTCCGTCCACACCCGGAGCGGCATCCCGCTTGAGGCCGAAGTAGGCCTCCCGGAGCGTATCGGTGCTGTAGATGTGGTGCATGAGCGCAGTGAACCGCAACTTCCCGTCCTGCTTCGCAGCACGACGTATCCGCGAAAGTGCCTGTTGCATTCGTATCCGACCCTGTGTTCGGTGCATGTTTTACCTCCGCAGATTCCTTTTGGCTGGTCCCCTTCCCTCCACTCCCTCCGCACCTGCTTCGGCAGGTTTGTTCGGGAGCTTCCCAGGTACTATGGGACCATCCGACTTCCCTTGTCCGTGCGTCATCGGCGTGTGTCCTTGGACTTCCCGATACGACCCGCCCATCCATCTTCGGCGGGTAGACAAGGGACATCCCGGCTTCCGTGCAGATTGTTTCCATGCATGCTCGGGGTCTCTGACCGCGCAGGGTCCGGACGTGTCTCGCCAAAGCGACGCGCCCGGTATTGCCTTCCGCATCTCCTTAGAGCGTCGGCACCCCGGAGGAATCTTTCGCGGCTCAATACCCGGCCTGCACTTTCCCCTGTCAACGCTTCCCCACGCCCTTGCGGGACGTCGAGGCATGACTCGGGGCCGTTGCGACCGGCTAAATCTTCAACGTATGAAACTTTCGTTCACTACAATCTGCCGGCTTAGCCGGCGCTTTCAAGGAG
>CAZSOZ010000031.1:0-1891 GCA_964608675.1 uncultured archaeon
CGTCGCCGATCTCGCGCGTGACGCGTTTAACCTCGTCAGCGTAGACGTCGGAGAGGCGCTTGTAGAAGAGGAGCGGAAGGATGTACTCCTTGTACTTGGGCGCGTCGATGGCACCGCGGATCGAGCAGGCCGCGTCCCAGAGCCAGGATTCGAGCGTCGGTAGGTCGAGAGTTTTGGTGGTCATCGTGTGTATCTCCTGAATTTAGATTCAACGCAGAGGCGCTGAGTCGCGGAGATGCAGAGAGAAAACCTCAGCGCCTCTACCTCTCTGCGTCTCTGCGTTAAAATCCCACAACGCAGAGTCGGAGAGACGCGGAGCCGCAGAGTTATTTCCTCCCTCAGCGCCTCTGCCTCTCTGCGTTAAGAACGGCAAGTTCGTCATCAAGTGCCCTGTGTCAGCCGTTGCTCAATCGCAGCCAGGCTCCGCCGCGAGCTTTGCGTATCTGGATGATCGGGGCCGAGCCTGGCCTCGCGAATCGCCAGGGCGCGGCGCATCAAGCGGGCCGCTTCCCCAAAGTCGTCTTCGTAGTAGCAGAGGATCGCCAGGTTGTTGAGGCTGCGGGCGGTGTCGGGGTGGTCGGGGCCGAGGGCTTCTTCCCGGATGGCGAGCGCCCGCTCGATGTAGGGCCGCGCCCCCGCCAGGTCGCCCATCGCTTGCAGCAGATAGCCCAGGTTGTTGAGACTGTGGGCGGTGTGGGGGTGGTCGGGGCCGAGGGTGCGCTCCCAGATGGCGAGCGCCCGCTCGTAGTAGGGCCGCGCCCCCGCCAGGTCGCCCATCGCTCGGAGCAGATAGCCCAGGTTGTTGAGGCTGCTGGCGGTGTCGGGGTGGTCGGGGCCGAGGGCTTGCTCAAAAATGGCGAGCGCCCGCTCGTAGTAGGGCCGCGCCCCCGCCAGGTCGCCCATCGAATCCAGCAGCCCGCCCAGGTTGTTGAGGCTGCTGGCGGTGTCGGGGTGGTCGGGGCCGAGGGCTTGCTCAAAAATGGCGAGCGCCCGCTCGTAGTAGGGCCGCGCCCCCGCCATGTCGCCCATTGAATCCAACAGCGCGCCCATACTGCTGAGGCTGTGGGCGGTGTGGGGGTGGTCTGGGCCGAGGGCTTCTTCACAGATGGCGAGGGCCCGCTCGTAGTAGGGCCGCGCCCCCGCCAGGTCGCCCATCGCTCGGAGCAGCGCGCCCAGGTTGTTGAGGCTGCGGGCGGTGTCGGGGTGGTCTGGGCCGAGGGCTTCTTCACAGATGGCGAGCGCCCGCTCGTAGTAGGGCCGCGCCCCCGCCAGGTCGCCCATCGCTCGGAGCAGCGCGCCCAGGTTGTTGAGGCTGCGGGCGGTGTCGGGGTGGTCTGGGCCGAGGGCTTCTTCACAGATGGCGAGCGCCCGCTCGCAGTAGGGCCGCGCCCCCGCCAGGTCGCCCATCGCTTGCAGGAGAAGCGCGAGATTGTTGAGGCTGGTGGCGGTGTCGGGGTGGTCGGGGCCGAGGGTGCGCTCCCAGATGGCGAGCGCCCGCTTGAGGTAGGGCCGCGCCCCCGCCAGGTTGCCCATCGCTTGCAGCAGAAGCGCGAGATTGTTGAGGCTGGTGGCGGTGTCGGGGTGGTCGGGGCCGAGGGTGCGCTCCCAGATGGCGAGCGCCCGCTTGAGGTAGGGCCGCGCCCCCGCCAGGTCGCCCATCGCTTGGAGCAGCGCGCCCAGGTTATTGAGGCTGCGGGCGGTGTCGGGGTGGTCGGGGCCGAGGGCTTCTTCCCGGATGGCGAGGGCCCGCTCGTAGTAGGGCCGCGCCCCAGGGTAGTCGCCGATCATCCGCAGGTGATAGCCCAATTCGTTGCACAGCCCGGCCGCCCGCTCGGTATCCTCGCCCTCCTGCCCATCCGCCCGCCCGAGCGCGGCGTCGGTGACGTGGCGC
>CAZSOZ010000032.1:0-1796 GCA_964608675.1 uncultured archaeon
TGTAACTTGCTTTAGACACGATTTTTGCCTTCCCACGATTATGGATATGAGCGATACATATATACACTATCGGCGGTCACCAGGATATCTGCTGGCATCACGCGACCGGAATGATCAAAGTCATATTGAGGTTGATCGTACGCGTAAACTCGATCAGCAGTTTCCAATATGTCCGAAGGCATTACACGTCCAGAATAGTCAAAGTCGTGCCGACATCCAACCCATGCAGTCCCATTCCAGTACCCGCCGGTCAAAGTTGTCAACTCCGAAGCAACCGCTGTCCCTTGATTCTGTGAGGTAGCAGTGATAGTAGCTGTATGGGTGACCCACTTGACCTCTGCCTCTGGAATCTCCACAGTGATGTTTACAGTCGCACTCAAGCCAGCCCCAACCGTGATTGAGGTCGGTCTGACGACATTCCATAGATTGGCGGGAGGCGTCAATGCACTGGTGCTGGTACTCGCATCGGTAAACAAGAAGACATCCTCAGTCCCACTGGTGTTCTTGAGTGTGAGTGTGTAGACCTGGATAGCGTAAGGTGTATCAGTCACCACGCTGTTCGGTGTCATCTCGAAGGCCGTCGGCTTAATCTCCATCGTATCCGATGTGTACATCGTATGGCCCACCTCACTACCAGGCAGGCTACCGGGTTCAGGGGCACTACCAGGCAAAGAACCAGGCGTGCCAGGATCAAACACAATAGAACCTGGAATAGAACCGGGGAGAGAACCGGGCAATGATCCAGGTGTGCCATCCGGTTCATTGAACGCGCCCGCCTCAATGTAGGCGTTATTGGTGATCGTTCCCGTCGGATCGTAGGCAGAAGGAACGTCATAAATCTCTCCCTGGAATACCACATACATCTTCTCTGTGATCGTCTCACTGATCGCGGTAGACCAGATCACACCGTTCCGATCCCAATCCCATGTCGCCGGATGCGTTGTACTCAACGGACCATAAGTTTCTAGCGTCGTTGAGATGAATTGGTAGATGCCGGAGTTACCGAGCGGGTATCCCATATTGGGGTCGTAGACCGTAATCGGCCAGGTGTAGGTCAAGTTCTGGGTCGCGGCCGTGGGACTGATGGTGAGCGTTACCGTGAACCTGTCGCCTACGGTCAAGACTTCACCCACTGGTTCGATCTTCTTCTGAAATTCAAACAGGGGTTCTGAATCACCATCGGCTAATACCGTCGGCATTTCACCGCCCATAACAAGCATCAACGCCCCCAGCACTATCAAAGGCATAATGACGCTTAAAACTAGCACATTTTTCCTTTTCATTTCCTCCTCCTCAATTGTAATAAACCGTAACCAAGCAAGATTCTTAAAGAAGTTGTTCGTTAGACTACTTTTTTACCACCACCTCCTAATTATGCTATCAAAAAACCATCGACCAGACAAAGCCAAACTCAGAAACATGCTCGCCGCACCTTTCAGAAAAATTATTCGTGGTAGGCGTCTCAGCGTCGTAGCGATATCTGAAATAACCATCTTCACCAGCCCTCCGCATGTGGAGGAGGTGGCTAGCGCCCCCTCCACAGCGGAAGGTAAGAAGGAGGATATTCCGAAAGAGTACATCAATCAACGAACTGGCAAGTCTGATGACAGACATCCTACCTAGGTATTATAATATCAAACTAAACAAAGTCAAACAATTTGGTAGGGAGTGACGACTGATCGTTG
The DNA here is from genome assembly GCA_964608675.1 of uncultured archaeon. Taxonomy (GTDB): domain Archaea; phylum Iainarchaeota; class Iainarchaeia; order Iainarchaeales; family 1-14-0-10-31-34; genus 1-14-0-10-31-34. Next base: position 1,686 of record CAZSOZ010000032.1, read on the forward strand.
GAAATCAGGCGGTCACGGGGATCTCCTGGCGTTGATACTGCCGGGAAGGTGGAGTGAAGTTCTCCCACAGGTCAGGCGATTACAGAATTTAAAACTTCCCATTTCGCTCGG
>CAZSOZ010000033.1:0-1764 GCA_964608675.1 uncultured archaeon
CGGCCTGGTTCAAAAATGGGGGTTTCTGGGTAACAGTTAGGATAGCGGGGGTGGGCCATCGTCCGGAGTGGAGCGATGGATGGGGAGAGGCTTGGCTGGGGGGAGCGGGTCAGTTTTGCCGGAATCGCTCGAAGCCCAGAAGCTCCAGCCAATGAGGAAGCGATTGATGGGTGAGCAATTCCGCGGGGCTTTTTCCGACTCGTTCCGGCCGCTCGCTACGAAGGAATCGCCTGTGATTCAAAAAGAACCGCAGCAAATCCAGATACCCATTGCCAATGTGCCGTCGCAGGAAAAAATAGTTTCGCAGACGGCTGTTAAGGTTCTCGACAATCGAACTGGCCCGCGGTGTGGTGGCCAGGATTTCTCGAACGTTCGCTTCCACAGGGTGGAACTTGTCGCGAAGCTTCTTTCGCAATCGCCCCTCGCGTTGCCAGTAGGCCGGCAGATTTGGATCGAGTCCTTGTAGTTCGCAGACGGCCTGCACAAACGGCAGCGGCACGTCCAGCCTTGCGGCGAGTTCGTCGAATCGTTCATCCAGAACACCGGCGAAGGCGAGCAGGTTGTCGCGCTGATTTTCGAGCATTCGCCGAACCGGCCGAATGCGATAGCGGTTCAGTTCCTCGCGAGCCTGAAGTTCGGCGACAATGTAGTCCAGCAGTTCACGCCGGATCGACAGACTCGGACCGGCCAGCGAGAGAATATCGCACTTGACCCACTCGGCCAGCGCGGCAATATCGTCGGCAAGGGCAACGGCGAGAGCCTCGGTCTTTCGGGCAATCGCCAGTCGTTTGGAAAGCGTCTGGCCCCGGCCTTTCTTCTTGCTCTGTTCCATCTTGCGTTCGAGCTTTTCGCGAGTCGTCGTGCAGTGCGAGGCGCGATTCGCAAGGTAATTCGCGAGCATTCCGATCTCGCGCTCGGCGTGGAAGACGTCGCCGTTGCACGGCACGGAAGGCCAAGACTCGGCCTGACCGGCCCGCAACCCCGTGCCGCCGTCGGCGATCGTACGCTCCGGCCGAAGCCCTTGCTCCAGAAGATCAAGCAGATGGACGCCCCAGGTCTCGCCGTCGCGATGGGCCTCCTCCGCCAGCAAATAGCAGTATGTGGACTCGACATCCATGCCGACGAGTACGGGCTTGTTGGCTTGGAAAATCTCGTCGTGGGCACCGACGCGAACGGTGGACAAGTCCTGCGATTCGTTGATCGCCCGAGACGAGACGATCGCATCCTGAACGATGTTGTGAATCGTGCCGAGGCTCACGCCGCGATAGTCAAACGCGGCGTCGAGAATTTCCATAACGCCGCGAAACGAAGTGTGGCCGATCAGAACCTGCGCCAGCACAAACTGGTGAATCCAATCTTTGGTCACCGGCAGATGGAACAGCACTCCCTTGTCGTCAGACGTAGCCTCGAAGGCCTCGTCAAGAGCGTTCGCCGCCTTGGCCGCCTGCCGGTAAACAAACTGGCGACTGACACCCAGGCCCGCCGCCAGACGTGAAAGCGGCTGAGTTTTGGCAAGCACTTCGACGGAAAGATGTTTCCTTTCCGCCGGGCCGAGATCCGCCGCGGCGCCCCGATCCGTGGAAAACGATCCGTGGTTCGTGGAAAATGCTTGCGCTTTGGCCGTCTGATTGCCGATGACTTGAATAACCATATCGACTCCTTTCGATATTCGAGAACAGTGTGGTTACTCTTCTCATCGTCAGGAGTCGCTGTTTTTATCCCGCCAATTCCCCCTGAACTGTTACCCTCGATTGAACCAGGCCG
>CAZSOZ010000034.1:0-1756 GCA_964608675.1 uncultured archaeon
ATAACCCTGATAACTGTTAGTGCGATAAAACATGTTAGGAAGTGGGCATCGATATGATCCTCAATTCTCACATAAACAGGACGGGTTTTAAGTTCGCTCTTAGTGATTTTAAAAGTTTCTTCTATCTCCCATAAACCGCGATATGTATCTATAATCTGATCGTCGGACATATCAAGTTCGCTGGTGACGATTGCATAGTAGCCATCGTATTTTTCCTCTTCCGCAAGTTTGTCAGATTTGAATTTAGGAATTTTTTCACTTTCAAGCACTTCACCAGTCTTTTTATCAAATTCAATGTTTGTTACATAAGCTGCTGCACCGTAAGATGTTGCTCTATTGTATTTTACAGGATTTTTAATAAGATCCATCGCTTTCTTAACAACTTCAGCTCTATCTGCCCGTGCCTTATCAAAGTATTTTTTTGCCCAAAATACAACCAGCTTTTCATAGACTGTTTTCGTCTTTTTTTTGCCATTTGCCATGGTTACTTTGATTTCACGTGCTATTACCCTGCTCTTAATTTTAAAATCCGTATCTTCCCGGACAGGCTTTCCTTTTTTATCCGTGTAACCCTTTTCATCAAGCACATATTCTTTGAATGCGTCCGTGCCGCCCCTTATGGAGAAACTAAAAATGTATCCGTTTAAGGGCCTTTCTTTCTTGCCGCCTGTTAAATAATAGATGTTGTCGCCTGTGATGATTCCCATGTCGGCAACAACGACGATACGGTCTGTATTGTAATTACGCCGAACCTCACCAATGACGGAGCGGAAGGTTTCCTTGTCCAGTTTGTTACCTGGGAAAAGCTCATAATGCAGCGGGATACCATCTGCATCCATCGCAAGGCCCATCTGTACTATAGGCTTCTTACGGTTCTGTTTGGATTTGCCGTATTTTCTCATCTCATCTGGATTGTCAATTTCGAAGTAGTAGTTTGTGACATCGTAGTAGATTGTTTTTGTGTTGCGTCCATATTTTGCGGCTATCTTCTCATGCAGATATCGCTGCAGTTCTTTTGAAATATCGGAATAGTGCGAAAGTGCCCGGTAGATATCGTCAAGGGAAAATTCGAACCTCTCGAAATACCGGCCTTTCTCCTCAAAAGCTTTTTTCTTTGAACCGGGGGAAAGAAGCCTTGATATAACTAGCAGGGTCATAATGGAATTTGTATTATACTCAAAGTTCTTATGGCGGGCCTTGTTGTTTAGAAAACGGTTCAATTCAAGTTGATGGTACACTTTAAGGATAGCTGCGTAGCCGAAGTTTTTTCGGTTATCTGTGTTTTTTTTCAACTGTTCGTTCATGTTGATTTGCAATGTCAATTTATTTTTGGCGTTTTCCTCTTCGGTCATTTTGAGGGCGACCTCTTTAAAATGGGCGATGGGGTCGTCGTATTCATTTTCCAGTTCGTCCAGGTAGCCAAGAGATTTAATTGTGCGGTCGGTGGATGTTTTTTTTATTGGATCCCTGTATTTCTCAGCAATGGAGAGATAGGTCCGACCAGTTTTTTTGTTTTTCATCTGTTTTAGGTACAAAGCAAAGCACCTCCGCGACTCTATTTTTTTTGTTCTAAGGACATTATATCACAACATGCCACAATATACCACAAATATTTGCATAAAAATTAAAAAATTTTTTCCCGAACCCCTTGAGAAAACTCGTTTTCAAGATTCGGCTCCGCATATTGCTGCAAAACTACCGAGCGGTTATTTCATAAACGTTTTTAAAAAGGTTTTTGGGTATACTCCTACTGACT
>CAZSOZ010000035.1:0-1742 GCA_964608675.1 uncultured archaeon
CGCCAGTTCAAGGCTTATAACTTTAACACATGGAAGAATTTGATTTTGGTTGTATGTCACTCGCAACGCTATTTGACCGTTACCCGCCACGGAAATTTGCCGCAACTTTTATAAATAATTCAGGCTGTCCCGCAACCTCTTTTTGAATATACCTGATCCGATAATTTTCAGATAAAATAGCTGGCATCGTCACGGCTTGATTAATTTTTATCCATGCCTACAGTAAGTTCCCACGTCATTGCTCAAATCGGACACCTTATTGCATTCCTTGCTTGAAATATTACACCACTGCAAGTAATTCCTGTCTCCGATATCGAAATATTTTGCCAATATTCGATGTTATCCGTATAAGAAGAAACTCAAGATGAGCCTTTGCCCTTCCTCTCAAATAATGTTGTCGCCAGCCTTTGTTCTTTTGGTCGTTCCCATGACCGGCCTCAACAATCCATTGACGTTCCCTGTAGCGTTCCCGTCCGGCTGAAGAATTAAGCTTGTCCCGCATTCTATCCCGATGGACTGACCGGGGATCAATGGATATTGTTCTTTTTTGACTATTTGTGCATTTATCTTTTACATGACAATCTTGGCAGTCTGTCCCTTCGTATATTGTCATTTTGCTTTTTTTGCCATTCCCCATTTGTTTTAACCGCATTTCTTTTCCGGCCGGACAAACAGGGACGCCTGCTTCATTTTTTTCAAATTTCTCCTGCGGGAAATGCTTTCGCTCTTCTTTTGTGTCGAAAGTTCTATCTGGTACGTGAAAATTTTCAGTATGTTTTTCGTTTGTGTAGATTTCCTCAAGCATTTCATAACTGCTGAATGCGCTGTCGGCACTCACATTTTGATGGGCGCTCCCTGTCATTGACTTGGCCTTTTCCACCAACGGAAGAAGGTCATTAGCGCTGTCACCTTTGTCCAGTGTCTCAACAGCACAGGTAACACCACAATCTTTATCCACGGCACTTTGATGATTATACGACGGTTTTTTCGTACCATCTTTATGAGTCATAACATTGGCTTCAATATCGGTTTTATTCAAATTCTTCTTCGGATTATCGACGTATTCATTCAGCTTTTTGGCTAGCTCGTCCAACTGGAGCATTTCTTTTTCGAGCTTATTTACTCGCTTTTGCTTTTTCCCTTCAGAATAATTCTCATCCAAAGGCGTCTGAACAATTTTTTGCATCGCTTTTTTTATCTTCTCATATCGCTTTTTAAGGCGTTTTGCATTGTAGCTGTTTTTGAAATTCGCGTTTGCTTGAATTTTTTGCCCGTCTACTGCGAGATGCTCAAACCCAATCATGCCGAGTTTTTCACAAAGAAGTACAACCTGAGCGAATAAATCAGGAATTGCCGCAATATGTCGTGTCCGAAAAGTATTAATCGTCCTGTGATCAGGGCATTGCCCGCCGGAAAGAAATAAATAATCAGCCCTCCCGCTGATCAATCCGGCACGAATTTTTCTGCTGCTCATTAAATTGACGTAATAACTATAAAATAGCACCTTGAGCATCATCCGAGGGTGATAAGGGGGATTCCCTTCGAGATAATAGGACTGGTATATGCGTGAAAGGTCTATCTTTTCAACAATCCGGTCAATGATATACGCCGGATTATCCTCATTGATTAGCTCCGCAGGGATAATCGAGCATAGAATTCCCTGATTTTGATTATATTCCCTAAAATTATCTTGTTTCATGATAGTATTATATCTTATTTGAGGTTACGGGACAACCTGAATT
>CAZSOZ010000036.1:0-1600 GCA_964608675.1 uncultured archaeon
CTTGCAAAAGGGCGTTTTTTTGGTAAATTGCCGGTTTGCTGTACGGGCAGGTAGCTCAGTTGGTAGAGCAACGGACTGAAAATCCGTGTGTCGGCGGTTCAAATCCGCCCCTGCCCATTTCACTTAAAGCCTTGTAAACTAATAACTTATGAGGCTTTTTTGTTTTACGATTTCCTTGAAAATCAGCCATTTTTACCCCGAGTTCGTCAAAAGTTCGTCAATTTGGTCATAAGTTTGGACTGAAGCTTACGAGCCGCCTCTAAATCACTATTTTGAACAGAGAGATAGTATTTTCGTGTCGTCATCATATTCGAGTGCCCCGCCAGATGCTGCACCGTTTGGATCGGGAGTTTCTTAGCCCAGTTGGTAATACAGGTCCGCCTTAGATCATGCGGGGTAAAAAATTCCACCTTTGCTCTTCGGCAGATAACTTCCATGGAACGACTCAAATTGTTTACGACCTCATAGTCAGATTTCCATGTTCCCTTGGTTCGTCGTCTCAAGATATGTTTTAGCCGATTTGTTTTGATGAAGACATAAGGATTTCCTTCGTCACCTTCAGCCTGCAAATTGGCCAGAAGCTGAACTGTTTCCGGTGGTATCGGAACAATCCTGCTTTCATGATCTTTAGGCTCCCATTCCAGAATTTGCTTGGAAGCTTCTTTTGGGAAAAAACATACATTCTGGTTTTCAAAATCTATGTTAGCCCAAGTGAGATTCAGAAGTTCATCTCGTCTGCCTGCACTGGTATAGGCCAAGGTCAAAAATACCTTCCACCACTGTTCGGCTACTTCGAAGACCTTTTCGAATTCTTCTGCTGAAATATATCTTGGTGGTTTTGAAGCCATCTTCCTCTGTTTGATTTTCGCAAACGGATTTGTGCCCTCTGCCAGGTATCCACGGGGTTCAATTGCCAGGTTGAATATCCCTTTTAATGTGCGTATATCCTTATTAACCGAACCGACGGATAAATCATCAGCCAATCTGGCTGCCACAAATGATTCAGCATCACGCGGGGAAATTCGCTTTAGCTCGGTCTGCGAACCGACATGTTTTTCAAACAGACGAAGTGCCCGCAAATGATCTTTCAAAGTAGTGTAAGCAACCTGTCCTACCATAACTTTCTCGTGTTCTCTTATAAACTTTTGAATAGTAATTTTTCGGGGCCGGTCAGCCCTGCCTTTATCAACCTTTTCCTGAACTTTTTTTGCGTATTCGTAGGCCTCCTTTCTTTCTTTGAAACTCTTGGAATAGCGTTTCCCCTCAGAACCATACCAGCGAACTTCCCAACTATGCTTTCGGCGTTTGGGCCATAAGTTCCTTGGAATTGGTTTTCCTTTTTTATCAAGGGGAATTTTTCCATACCAATTACGATTTATACTTACTTTTGAATGTCCCATGATACTTGTTCCTTTCTTTTTTCTGGAACCCAGTATCACTGCGACTGACGAACAGCCATTATAACATGCATCAATCGACAGCGCAACTGGAATTTACAGATAAAAATCTTCATGTTTCTGTCTTAGTTTTCAAAAAGGCTTCCAACTCCTCCTTCAAAAACCAGACATGCCTGGCATATTTGGTTGCCCGAAGCTCTCCT
>CAZSOZ010000037.1:0-1469 GCA_964608675.1 uncultured archaeon
CGCGAGTGGGCCAAGCAGCTGAACCCGTCGATGCGGCTGACCCACAAGGCAGGCGAGAAGGTCTTCGTCGACTATGCCGGTCAAACTGTCCCCATCGTCGACCCCGAAACGGGTGAGATCCACCAGGCTCAAGTCTTCATCGGCGTGCTGGGCGCCAGTAACTACACCTACGTTGAAGCCCAGTGGAGCCAGGAACTGCCCAACTGGATCGATGGGCACGTCCATATGTTCAGGTTTTTCGGCGGCGCGCCCGAGATCGTCGTCCCCGATAATCTCAAGTCCGGGGTCAAGAACCCCTGCCGCTATGAACCCGACCTGAATCCCACCTACCAGGATCTGGCCGAACACTACGGTGTGGCGGTCATCCCGGCGCGATCCGGCAAGCCCAAGGACAAGGCCAAGGCTGAAGTCGGCGTCCAGGTGGCCGAGCGTTGGATCCTGGCTCGCCTACGCAATCACACCTTCTTCAGCCTGGCCGAGCTGAACCAGGCCATCCGCGAACTGCTCGGGCCGTTGAACGAGCGGCCGATGAAGCATCTCGAACGGTCTCGCCGTGAGTTCTTCGATCTGCTGGACCAACCAGCCCTCAAGCCCCTCCCTGAGAAGCCCTACGTATTCGCGACTTGGAAAAAGACCCGCGTCAACATCGACTATCACGTCGAATTCGACAAACACTACTACAGTGTCCCCTATACACTGATCCACGAGGCAGTCGACATCCGCGCCACCCAGTCTACCGTCGAGATCTTCTTCAAAAACGAGCGGGTCGCCTCTCATCCCCGTGTCAAATCGCCTGGACGACACACCACGCTCGCCGAGCACATGCCGAGCGCGCACCAGAAGTACCTGGAGTGGACGCCGGAGCGGCTCGTGCGCCGGGCGCAGTCCATCGGTCCACACACCGCCCAGGTCGTCCAGGGGATTCTCGACTCGAGCAAGCATCCTCAACAAGCCTGTCGCTCCTGCCTGGGACTCCTCCGCTTGGCCAAGCGCTACGGTGAGGATCGTCTGGAGGCCGCCTGTCGCCGCGCCTTCCCCGCTGGCATTATCTCTTACAAGGGCGTCAAGAACATCCTCGACGCTAAGCTCGACCAGGTGGAGCCCGAAGAAGCGCCTGATGTTGTCCCAGAAAGCCACGAAAACGTCCGTGGCGAATCCTACTACCGTTAAGGAGATGCGATGTTAACTCAACCTTTGCTCGACAAACTGTCCCAGCTCCGGCTGACCGCTTTTCGCGCCGCGCTCGAAGAGCAGCTTCACAATCCTCAGTATGCCGACTTGTCCTTCGAGGATCGTCTCGGCTTGCTCGTCGATGTGGAGTGTACCCACCGCGACAACAATCGCCTCAAACGTCGCTTGCGGACCGCCAAGCTGCCCCTCCCGGCGACGATCGAGGACCTGGATATGTCCGCCTCCCGCGGCCTCGACCGCAGCCTCGTGCTCCACCTGGCCCAGGGCGAGTGGATCAA
>CAZSOZ010000038.1:0-1377 GCA_964608675.1 uncultured archaeon
AAATCAAAACCGGAGCCTCGCATGCACATACTACATTCACTACTCAGCGAAATCAAAGAAGAATTCGCTCAATCTAAAAAAGGAGAAGAACGCGGTCCGTGGTTTATCTACACAATGCTGGCGATCATTCTTCCCTTTACTTCCTCAAAGTCATCAAACCTGCTTCGATCGCTTAAAATCCTGTTTGGATTTTCCGATATCCAAAAGAAGCGTTACTACACATTCATGGCTTCTCCCAAAATTCCCTGGGGAAGGCTTTGGTCTCGAGTATGGAAAATGATCCCGAGTCCTCAAACCAACGGACGGCTTCTAATAGCACTTGATGATTTCATCAACCCAAAGACCGGTAAGAAGATCTTTGGTTGTGCCAATGTGTTTGATCATGCCGCAAAGCAGAATCAGTCGAAATATCCCTGGGCACAAAACATCGTATCTATCGGGCTGCTCAAAATGATCAAGGGTCGTTGGGCTTGTCTACCATTGAGCTATCGTTTCTATCTTCTCAAAAAGGATATCGAGCAACGTTCTCCTCAACACGGTGGTAGGAAGATTAAATTCCAAACTAAGCTCACTCAAGCCGCAGAGATGCTTTCTGAGGTTGCGGCGGTTTTTCCGGAATCGAACATTACAGTTGTTGCCGATTCATGGTTCGGAAACGATGGTATGTGGACCCCCTTGCGCAAAGATCTTGGAGATCGAGTTCACATGATATCCAGACTTCGTTCAAATAACAATCTGTTTGACCGGCCAGTGGAAAATAAGAAACGAAAACAAGGGCGTCCCAGAATATATGGCGACAAACTCGGTACCACAACATCTCTTGCCGGAGTGCAGCGTAAGCAAGCAGGAGAATTTGTGGTGAACCTCTACGGTCGTCAAAGAACAGTTCTTGCTTCTGACCGGGTAGTCATGCTCAAAACACTCAAATGCCTTGTCAGAGTCGTTTGGGTATATCGCAGAACCAGATGGGTTGCCCTCTTTACTACCGATCTGACATTATCAGTTACTGAAATCATCGAATACTACGGTGCCCGGTGGAAAATCGAGGCCTGCTTCAAAGAGCTGAAACAGGATATCGGCAGTGCCGAAACCCAAACCCGAAATCCAATGGCTGTCACCAATCACCTGGATTTTTGCATGATGGCCACTTCAATCACCTGGATCTATGCCTGTCGATTGGAAAAAACCCCAAACCGCAGACACACAGTCAAAGGGCGTGATCATTTCGCCTTTTCCGATGTCAGGAGACTGGTGGCAGAGGCAGCCTTGCACAGTGATTTTGCTTTACTTTGCCCACCTCCGGGCAAAACGGTGACAAATTCATTTGTATCCGTACTCTTGCGGATGGTGGCATGAAACGTTTTTAGGAAACTTCAG
>CAZSOZ010000039.1:0-1356 GCA_964608675.1 uncultured archaeon
GCCGCGAACAACGCGAACAACTGAATACTCACCAGTTCGTGGAACGCTTACGCAAGAACGACCCCGACCATGCTATGTCGTGTCGAACTGGCTACGGCTTGGCACGGAGCAGCAAATGCCTATACTACACACGCAGTGGTTTTCACCCGCCTTTGATCGCCTGATGCCGTGGCTCGTCATCGGCACCGGTTGATCGATCCGCACAATAACACCCATGAGTTGCTCGAGTCAGACGACATCTGATGTGTCCGCGTTCCTGCCCCCGGCACGGCGGCTGTATTACGGATGGGTCATGCTGCCGATCGCGACCCTGGCGATCATCGCCACGTCGCCGGCGCAAACCTTCGGCATCTCAGCGTTCAACGGATCGCTGCGGTCGGCCTTGGGGCTGACTCACAGCCAACTGACCGGCGCGTACATGCTCGGCACGCTCCTGGCGTCGCTGCCGCTCAGTTGGGTCGGAGCGATGATGGACCGGTTCGGACTTCGCCGCACGATGAGCGTCGTCGCGCTGCTGTTCGGCGCAGTCTGCATCGCCACGTCGCAGGTCTCGGGGCTGGTCACGCTATTCCTCGCATTCCTGATGCTTCGCATGCTCGGCCAGGGAGCGATGGGCCTGCTCAGTGGCAACACGCTGCCGTTCTGGTTCCGCCGTCGGCTGGGGACGGTTGAAGGCTTTCGCCACTTCGGCATGGCTGGCGCGATCGCCGTGGTCCCCGCGATCAACCTCGCCCTGATCGGCGCGTTCGGCTGGCGGACGGCGTGGGTAATTCTCGGCCTGGCGGTGTGGGCGATGATGCTTCCGGCCATGCTGTTGTTCCGTAATCGCCCGGAGGACGTCGGTCAGGCCATCGACGGCGTCAATGGCGACGCTCAAGATGAATGGGCCGCGAACGACGATGCAAATTCATTCACATTCGGCCAGGCGCGGCGCACGCGGGCGTTCTGGGTCGTCCTGATCATGACCGCCTTCTGGGGCATGGCCAACACCGCGGTCATCTTCAACGTCGTACCACTGTTCGCCTCGCGCGGCCTGAGCGAGCAGCACGCAGCTTTGCTGTTTACCGGTTTTGCCGTCAGTCTGGCGGTGATGCAACTGATCGGCGGTGTCCTGGCCGATCGCTTCGCCCTCAATCGCCTGTTGAGCATCGCGGCGGCGGGCATGGCCGTGTCGATGATCGGGTTCTGGTGGATCGATTCGCCGGTGCTGGTTCTGCCGCTGTCGGTGGCGATGGGTGTGTCGCAGGGCTTGCTTACCACCGCCGGCGGACCGCTCTGGCCTCGGTACTATGGCACGGCCCACCTCGGCCGCATCCGCGGGGCACTGGCGACGGTCATGGTCAGCGCTTCGAGCGT
>CAZSOZ010000040.1:0-1337 GCA_964608675.1 uncultured archaeon
TATATTTTAGTCCTATTCTTGCTTATCTACAAGAATGAAAAATAGTAATTTGACAAACGTTCCGCAAATAGCTGAAGTTGGCCGCAGGCCGATTTGGGTGGAGCGAAGCGGAACCAGCTATTTGCTGTTATCGGTAGTATTTTCAATTCTGTTACGCTTCTTTAATAATATCCTCAAATGAATGGAATTTTACTTTTCCTTTACTTTCAAGGGTTTCATATTTTTTTATCTCTTCCCTGTCAATAATATCTTCATACATATCATTCAACGATGTTTTTATTACAGTTGATTTATCTTTTTCTAAATAGTCAGTCAGAAAGAAAAGCATCTTTTCCTCTTCTTCGGTTAGTCTTATTGATACAACACTCATTTATACACATCCTCCCTCTTGGATATTTTTACTACGATAATATCATCTTCCTGGAAATAAAATATTGCTCGATATTTTCCTTTCCTTAATCTAAAATACTCACGTAATTCTGATCCTTGCAATCTTTTAATATCAAATAGGGTCAAATCTTTTGTGAGTTCTAGTGATTGAAAAGCATGGTGCATATGCTCAAATATGTGCTTTGGAATCAATCCTCTTTTATATGCTTTTAAAACAGCATTTTCATATTTGATCATGTAAACATTGTAATACAAAGTGTGAGTTTTGTCAAGAAATCTTGAAAATATTTCCGATAACGTTTGCGAGTACCCGAAGTTGCCGAAGCGTAGCGTAGGGCAATTTGGGAGAGGGCGGTATTCCGCCCGAACCGCATAGCCGCTGTTAGGTGCTGTGCTCTTGGCGAAATTTATTGTAAGCATTTTGCCCCTTCTATTTCGGTACACAAGTCTTCTATAAATCTTGCTGCAGGTGCTCCATCAATAACATCATGATCAAATGAAACTGTTAAATGCAATATTTTTGTTTCTTGATTTATGTTTTCATGAATCATTGTTCCTACTGAAAGTAAAATTGTCGCACTACCATGGGGAATGACCCAAATAGGCTTTTTTGAAAACATACCGACAGAAGTTATTGCAAGTTTACCGTATTTTATACCCATTGTTATATTTTGATCGGCAATTTTAAAGAATGATTTTAGTAACCAACCCGGAATAAGTTTGAAGTACCATGCATCACTCAAGTCACCTAACGACTTTCCATTATTACTTTTATCTTTTGCAATTTTAATTTCATCTGCTATTTCCCACGCTGACTTCTTATCAACATCATGTATGACCATTGGTTCAGGAACGGATACTCCATCAATTTCTCTTTCCATTAGAATACTAATTACAATATCATTAAGAAAAATCTGTTTTCCATGTGTGATAAATGAATTCATCCA
>CAZSOZ010000041.1:0-1287 GCA_964608675.1 uncultured archaeon
TGCTGCGCAAGCATAAGGTCAGCGGCATTGACGTATTTGAGGTAAATGCGGGCTACAATAGCGGACGACAAGGTACCAAAATGCCATACGCTAAGCGGATCGCTGCCTTCATTCGATTTGCCCTGGCAAGTTGCTGGGCCACATTGCAGATGCCCAGGCCCGATGTGGTTTTTGCTACATCCACCCCTCTTACTATCGGCATTCCCGGCATTTTCGCCAGCAAAAGGTGGCGTGTGCCGCTGGTATTCGAGGTCCGCGACCTTTGGCCGGAAGCGCCTATTCAGATGGGAGCGTTAAACCATCCAACTGCAATCGCTTTGGCGCGCTGGCTGGAGCGCACGATCTACCGAAATTCCGCGCACGTTGTCGCTCTGTCGCCAGGTATGGCGGCGGGGGTCAAAGATGCTGGCATGCCAGAGGAAAAGGTCACGACCATTCCGAATGCATCGGACCTGGATCTTTTCAGACCCGACGTCGACGGCAGCGATGTTCGGGAGCGATTTGACCTTGAAGGGAAGTTCGTCTGTTCGTATTTTGGGGCGATGGGCGAAGCAAATGATTTGACCTATGTTGTGCGAGCAGCGAAGCTCTTGCAAGAACGAGGAGATAATCATATTACTTTCATTCTACATGGGGGTGGAAAGCGCCGTTCTTGGTTAGAGGGCTTTTGTCAGAAGCACAACCTATCGAATGTCGTGTTTTCAGATTCTGTTCCAGAAAAAGATTTTGTAGCGCGTCTGGCAGCTGCTTCTGATGTCTGTATGACGCTTTATAAAAATGTTCCCATCCTTTACACATGTTCCCCCAACAAGCTTTTTGATTCCCTGGCAGCCGGGCGCCCAGTGCTGGTAAACACACCAGGTTGGTTGCGGGAGATTGTGCAGGAGTACGAAGTGGGCGTCTTCGTCGAGCCGGACAGCGCTGAATCAATTGTTGAGCGGGTGACATACTTGCGCAATCACCCACAGATTTGCGAGAAGTACGGGCGAAACGCTCGTAAGCTGGCCGAAGAGCGATTTTCGAGAGATATGCTAGCCCAAGAATTGCAGGCTGTCTTGTTGGAAGCCGCTGAAAATTGATGTGTGTCTACTGCAAATTCGGAAAGCGAGTCTTGGACTTGCTACTAACCATCCTCGTTTTGCTCATATTTTCCCCGGTTCTGCTATTATTAGGATTGCTGGTGTGGGCCAATTTTGGCCTTCCGATCCTCTTCCGCCAGCAGCGACCAGGCTTGCACGGCGAACCTTTCACGCTCTACAAATTCCGCACGATGACCGACGAGCGCGC
>CAZSOZ010000042.1:0-1279 GCA_964608675.1 uncultured archaeon
GATCACCGACGCCGGTCTGGCGCATCTGAAGGAACTCAAGGGCCTGCAGACGCTGGAGCTCTCGGCTACCGAGATCACCGACGCCGGTCTGGCGCATCTGAAGGCACTCAAGGGCCTGCAGACGCTGAATCTCCGCTTTTGCAGGCAGATCACCGACGCCGGTCTGGCGCATCTGAAGGAACTCAAGGGCCTGCAGACGCTGGATCTCCGCTTTTGCAGGCAGATCACCGACGCCGGTGCCGCCGACCTGAAGGCCGCGCTGCCCGGACTGGTCATCAGGGTGGGGTCGGTTGGACCCCCGCTCCCGCGGGCGGCCGGCAACTGAGCCTTTTACGGTAGGCCCAATCTCCTCGGGACGCTCGATGACCTACGCGCGGGGTGCTATGACGGACGTTGCCAGTCTCCTGTATCAGTCTCTGGGCCAGCCGGTGTGATGCTGAACGCTCGTGTAGTGTGTCCTGCGCCCGCCGTGGACCGGCCGTCACGCGCCGCCATCGCGGCCAAGCCGGCCATGCAAGATGCGAGTCGAACACCTGGCATCAGATCCCCTCCGGATGTGGTTTGCGCTCGTTCCTACGTCTGGGCTGATCCCGGGTTTCAGCTTCGTTCACGGGAACGAGAATTCGTATCCAGCGACGATTGGACTGCTTCACCTGTCTGCGCGTCGATCGCCCGAAGCTGTGAGAACGCCGGCAACCAGGCGGCGCAGTGGTAGCCGCTGAAGCTTGTCACCGGTCCTGGCGACGCGGTCTGTTTCCGGCTATTGGCGGGGGGCTCGCTCATCGTTGCTTTGGCGGGGGCCGAAGGCGGACAGATCGATGGCGACCGGCTTGCCGGCGCGCAGGGCCTTCCATGCGGCGGCGTTGAGTGGGCCGGCGTCTGGGGGCTTCGCGTTCACCGGGTCGGGTTGCGGGGGCTGGTCGCCCGGCCAGCGCCGCTGCCACGGGTGGATCTGCAGGACCAGTTGGTTCGACTCGGTGTCGAACCGGCCGCGCAGGGTTCCGAGGTTGCGCGACGCGGTGTCCCAACCGGTGACGCTTCGCCAGCTTGCCAAGTCGTAGGCGGCCTCGCGATCGTGCTCCTTGAGTGCAAGTTGCAGGTGGCCGCCGCCGAAGACATTGGCGTCGCAGGCGTTGCCGCGCTGGCGGTCGAAGTGCATGGCGCGCTGCGCGGCCAGTATGATGTTGCCGCTTACCCGATGGCCGATGTTGGCCACGACGGAGCCGGCAATGTCGCGATCGCGCTGGGCCAGGTGCAACGCCACGCCGCAGTGGTCGAC
>CAZSOZ010000043.1:0-1226 GCA_964608675.1 uncultured archaeon
GCCGCACTACTCATTGACGGCGATATCGTCGCTGCCGCGCACGAAGAGCGTTTTTCCCGCAAAAAACACACAAGTGACTTCCCCATTCACGCCGCCCGCTATGTCCTTGATGAAGGCGGAATATGCCTCAAGGATCTCGACTGCATAGCTTTTTATGATAAACCGTATTTAAAATTCGAGCGGCTTCTTGAAACATATCACGGGCTAGCACCAAAGGGTTTGAGAAGTTTTCTGTCTGCCATGCCGGTCTGGATCAAAGAAAAGCTTTTCATGCGAAAAATGCTCAATGATGAGATGAAACGGCTCGGTCCCGGCAGCCCTGAGATTTTGTTTCCGGAGCACCACCTTTCACATGCGGCAAGCGCTTTTTACCCGTCACCGTTCCCAAAAGCCGCAATACTGACTATTGACGGTGTCGGTGAATGGGCTACATCGACACTCGGACGCGGTGACGGCAGCACTATAGAGATTTTCAAAGAGCTTACATTCCCGCACTCGATCGGCCTTTTTTATTCGGCGTTTACGTATTACTGCGGATTCAAAGTCAACAGCGGCGAATACAAGCTGATGGGACTGGCCCCCTACGGTCATCCTGCTTCACCGCAGACCCGACGCTTCAGGAAGCTTATTCTCGAAAATCTTATCGATGTGCGGCCCGACGGTTCGTTGCTGCTCAATCTCGATTACTATAATTATGCAACCGGCCTCACCATGTGCGATGATGGCAAATGGGAAAAGCTGTTCGGTATTCCCCGGCGTGAACAGGAAAGCACGTTGACGCAGCCCTATATGGACCTTGCGCTGGCTTCCCAGCAGATAACCGAGGAGGTTGTCTGCAGCATGGCAGAAACCGCAAAAAAGCTGTCCGGCTGTGAACATTTGACCATGGCCGGCGGGGTCGCCCTGAATTGCGTGGCAAACGGCAAGCTGCTGCGAAACGGAACATTCAAGGATATCTGGATCCAGCCTGCCGCCGGCGATGCAGGCGGCGCCGTAGGGGCCGCTCTCGCTGCCTGGCATATCGGAAAGGATAAACCGCGTTGTGCTGCACCTCAGCCGGACGGAATGCACGGATCATACCTCGGCCCGGAATACGGCCGGCATGATATCGTACAGGTTGCCAAAAAAAACAAGGCGCCGTATGTTTCTTATGACAATTTTGATGAGCTTTGCGGCGTTGTTGCCGATTTGCTCTCACAGAATTATGTCGTAGGGTGGTTCCAGGG
>CAZSOZ010000044.1:0-1217 GCA_964608675.1 uncultured archaeon
ACCCTGCGAGTTGCATGGCGCTGCCGTCGCTGAAGGAGAGCTTTGGGATGGTCTCCTCACGGAACCGCGCAGCCAAGAGCTGTACAAGAGCGATCGCATACGCGGCGACAAGCGTCTCGTCATCACAATCCCAGTCGGCACGATAGCGAAGATACCAGGATTCATCTTCGTTTCCTAACCCCGTGAAGACGAGATGATCGTCCGACATGGATTCCAGGAGTTTGCGTGGGGATTCGAGTTGTGAGAATAGATCATGTATGTCCGTCTTGCCCTTTTTGAAATGAAGACCGTCATGTTCCCACCAGTCTTCGTATCTGAGCAGAACGGTCGAGCCGTACAACAAGAGGGACTGCAGGAAACCCGCAATGCCGAGAAGATCTTTCGTGACCTCGCCGAGTGCTCCGTCACCACAGAACACGATGCCCTTCGGCATCGGACGGTGCGGATTGTTATCGAGTTGCTTCATCTTCTCTCAAAGCGAACAATTGATTGAACGGAATTCCATTGAGCAGGGGCTGTGGACCATGCTATACGGATTTCCGCATCGCGAGGATATCGCCATGCTCAATGGAAAAAAGCAAACGACGTGCCGATGACCCCGGCCGGCCAGGGACCGTCCCCGGCTGGCTTCAAGGATGGTCCCAGGCGGTCCGTAAGTCAAGGAAAATCACGGGCGTTCCGCGGCGGGCGAACCCGGGGCAAAAAATTCCTCTCGACACTTGACATATACCTAACGCATGGCTATAATACCCCTTATCCGGCGCGCCCCTTCCGGCGTGCCCCCATTCCGGTCCCGTCCCGCGGCCATCGTCCCTTGCCGCGCCTGCTTACCGTCGGTATTCGCCATGCCTTCGCCGCCCAGCAATCTTCTGCCGTTGCGACCGCCGCGCCAACACTTCGAGTGGCAAGGCCGGCGCACGCGCGGCAGGCGCGTGGGGGCTTCGCATGACGTCACCCGCCGGCCCGGTGCGGCTGGACGGGCCGGGGCTGGACCACCCCTCCTCCGCAACGGGCGGCCGCGGGTTGCGGACCCGCCCCGGTGCGGATCGCCGCCGACCCCTGCCCCGCGGCCCGTGCCAGCCACTCGCACCAACGGCCGTGCGGCCAGGCGTCACTGGCGAAAACACCTCCACCGACACCCCAACCGGAGCGTTTCAAGCCGAAACGAGCGAAAACGGAGCCAAAAAGTGTACACTTTTGACACATTTTTCGAGCGA
>CAZSOZ010000045.1:0-1134 GCA_964608675.1 uncultured archaeon
GGCAGATCGAAGAGATTACCGAAATCTTAGATCTTTCGGGACAACGGGTAGCAGATCAAAATCGGCTCGATGCCACCCTGGAGCGGTTAAAACCACGTTTGTTGCTGCTGGATCCCTTAGTCCGGATGCACCGTCTCGACGAGAACAGTTCGGCGGATATCTCACGGATCCTGGGATTTTTACGGGAGCTGCAAAGACGGCATCACCTGGCCATTGTACTGGTGCATCATGCCAGCAAAAGGCAGCACTCCCAGCCTGGCCAGGCACTTCGCGGCAGCAGTGATCTTCATGCTTTCGGGGATTCCAACGCTTATCTGGCAAGGCGGCAGGACCGGCTGGTCCTTACCTTGGAGCATCGGGCTGCCAGGCCCATCGATCCACTGGAACTTCAGTTGCTCACCGGTCCCGATGAGTTTTCAGCACACCTGGAGGTAGTATCCGAGTTCAAGGAAGGCGATCCATTAAACTTGGATGAACGGGTCAGGCAGCTGCTTGAAAACCACCCGACGCCACTCAAACGAACGCACATCCGCAGTCTTTTAAAAGTCAATAATCAACGTTTAGGGAATGCACTGCTTGAGCTGGAAAAGCAAGGCGCCATCACCCGGCATGCTGACGGCTGGAAACGGGTGAAAAACGATATAAGGCAGCCGGTTGCCCGCCTTGAATTGGATGAGATGGAACATCAGCTGTCGATCAAAGAATGCTTTAACACGTCTCTTGAGGAGAGCAGTGGCCTTCATTGATTTCAGCGATCTTAAGCGGCGGGTGTCCATCGCTGCGGTCCTTGAAGACAGGGGGCTGCTCTCCCGCTTGACAAAAAGAGGACCCCACCTGGCGGGGTCCTGTCCCGTGCACAACGGGGACAACCCCCGGGCTTTTGTGGTCAATCTTGAAAAAAACGTGTGGTATTGTTTTACCGGCTGCAGGAGCGGTGGTGACGTCATCACCCTTGTGATGCGACTTGATAAGAGCAGTTACTATCAAGCTGCCTGCTATCTTCAAAGACTGATCCATAATCCATTTTATCTGAAGGGGTATCGATCCGATCCGTTGAGGTACGCTTCAAAACAGACGCAACGGGTGTTTAAACCATATACCTTTAGACTGCCTCTTCAGCCAGAAAACTCTTTT
>CAZSOZ010000046.1:0-1120 GCA_964608675.1 uncultured archaeon
TCTTGCCGGCACTGCTCACTGACGAGCGCGTCCAGTGTTTCAAAGGCAACCTCTTGGGTATAGCCAAACTCGCCCAACAACACGCGATATTGGGATAGCGCAAATGGGAGACGGTGGAAATTGTTGTTGTTGGCTGCTTGCTCGAATACGGGCAGTTCCGGCAACAAATGCTCAAATTCGGCGAATGTGCTTTGATAATAGCGACTGTAATTGGCCGCCCCAATTCTCTCTTCGGTTAACGGACGGCGCCACTGCATATAATCGCGCCACTGTTTTCTGTACCGGGCGACGACCTTTTGCGTTTGCTTTGATGTGCCATCCATCTCTTTCAACAATTTCATCGTCGCTTTCCTTTCCGCCGCTTGAGCCAGAAGCGCACCGAGATAACGAGGTGAATGGCAACAAACGCCCAGTTGGTCCAAAAAGCCAGGGTCGCGTAAGGCTCCTGCCCGTAAAAGATCATGTTCAGCACAACAGTCAACAGGATGCCATAACCGCTGTAGACCTGGATGATTTTGGCCGACGCTTTGAATTTGGGCAGGCGAAAACGGTAGATAGACAGCAGGGCATGGATCACAAAGAGGAGCTGGAAGACGAGATTAAAACCCTGCGTCCAGGCGGGCGCCGTCGGGATGAAATACACTGCCGTCGCTGCCGCCAGGAACGGAATCGCTAACCACGCGGTCAGGTGATCCACACGCGCGAGCTGCCTGTTCAAATTTGATGGTGATTTGTGTTTTGTACGTGATTTATGATTCATTAGACCTCTCTGAACGGTATGGCTATGGTTTGTCAAAGTTCGACAGTAGTCTTTTGTCGCGCCGATGCCGGTGTGCGCAGTGCAGAGCCAGTGGGACGGTATAGCTGTTATGCGCCGGGCGGAGGCGATGGTCAGCGCGTGCTTCATGCTGAAGGGGCGATAGAAGGGGCGCAGTGTGCCGTTTTGCAAAATCGCCGCGTCCCCGGTGAACAGGTGGTCATCCACCAGATAGCAGGTGTGTCCGATGGTATGCCCCGGTGTGGCGATGGCACGGATGTGAATATTGCCGATGGTGACGGTTTGGCTGTCATCCAGCAAGTGATAGGGACGCTCAATGCGGTGATTTTTGTAGAGTTTGGT
>CAZSOZ010000047.1:0-1119 GCA_964608675.1 uncultured archaeon
TGTATGCGTCCATAACATTCTGGACTTTTCGGTGTTTAGTGTTAAGTAATTTACGATATACTGCATCGGTGGTGTTTGGCCAAGCGTGTGATGCGGTCTTTCTGTATTGTACCATAGAAGCCATTGAATCAATTTCTCGTTAAAGTCATCCAGGTCTTTTGAAAGCGTTTCTATGTAGTAATTAATAAATTCTTCTTGGATAGTGCGGTTAAATCGCTCAACATATGCGTTCATCTTTGGACACTTGGGATAATTATGGAAATGAGTAATGTTTTGTTTCTTGGCGTAGTCCGCAAAGTGATGAGCAAACTCCGAACCGTTGTCGGTTTGTATGCGTTTGACTTGAAATGGAGCAACGTTTTGCAGTTTTTCAAAGAAGTCTGCTGTGCCGGACGAAGAATGATTTCTGTATCCATAAGCAAAAGCAAATTCTGATTTTAAATCTATGGCAGTAATGATATATCTTTTGATTCCGTTGATGAATTTAACAACCGTGTCTATCTGCAAAAGATCTCCGGGTTGGTCCGGTCTGTAATCCTTTCTCCTAATCTTCTTTAACTTTACCTTCTTGTGTTCGCTAAAGCTTCCTGTCTTTCCATTGAAAGATAATCTTTTACATGTCGGTATCCTTCTTTTTTCTTTGAGATGTTTCAATATCCTGCCTATGGTGGATGCTGACTCTGTTTTTAAGTTATTTACTATGCAATACTTGTCCAGCAACGGCTTTATCTTATCCTTACCAAGTATTGGGTGCGTATTTCTTTGGTCTTCAATAAATTTAACAATGTCCGGATGCCAATCTGCCTTACGATAGCTTTTCGGACGAGTGGACTTCTCGTTGAGCGACTCTAATTTTCCATTACCATCCGCTAATATCTTTTTCCATGAAAAGATTGCCGACCTCTTATGGCTAAATGCATCGAGCGTGGCATCAAGCCCGTGCTTTTCCATAAACACTAACACCTTGATTCTATGCTTTGCTTTTTCTGTTAACATACGACTCCATTTTACGGCGTCGTTGTAGACGATGGCAAATCCTCTTACTCCATAGCTGATTCTAACAATTTTCACTCATTTTCTAAACTCCTACGGAGTCCAGAATGTGTTTGAACTTATGCA
>CAZSOZ010000048.1:0-1094 GCA_964608675.1 uncultured archaeon
ATGCACGGGAACAACTGGACGATCCGCAGCCGCTCGATGGACGTGCCTTCCGGCCAGGGCATATCCGAGACGTACACGTCGGCGATGGAGATGGTGGCTCGCGTGTGCCCTTCGGTTCCCTTGCGCTCACCCTGCCACGTGGCCGTGGGAATGACGGGCGGTTTCGGGCGCGGGCGGAGGGGCATCGGGTCGACGCAGGACGTGCCGTCGTCGAAACCGAACAGGAACACGGCATTGCCGAACTTGTCGAGCAGATACAGGTCCATCGCCCGGGGGTAGCCCTTCTCCTTTCGTTTGTACCAGTGCCTGTTGACCTCGCCCGTCTTGCGGTCGCGCCGTGCGGTGATATCCCAGTACGTGGGGAAGGCCCGCGGGTCCCAGCCGCAGAGATATACGTCCTCGCTGAGCGGCCAGGCCGGTCCGTAAGGCCCCGCCAGACCATGCACCTCGGCCTCGGGGAAGGGCACTTCGGGCGTGATCCGCTTGAGCTGCGACATGATATTGTCGTCCGCCGCCGCCGGATCGATCATCACCAGCGACCCGAACGCCCGGCCGTGGTGCGGCGCGGCCGTGCCGAGGTAGAGCTGGGAGCCGGGGATCGCCCGGATGTTCATCTCCATCCACGGTCGGCTTCCCCGCCCGGCCCCCGGGTTGTCGTACCACGACACCTCCGGGATCGTCGTCAGCGGGTGCGGGTAGTTCCCGTGCGGGGCGCGGGGGTTGCGGCCGTCCGGGTAGCAGAACCAGATGTGGTGGGCGATGTCGGAGTCGCGGTCGACGTAGTCCCAGCGCGAGTAGACCAGCATGCCGTCGTTGTCGACGCTCGGGTGCCACTCGTTCGTTTCGTGAAAGCTGATCGGGAAGAGGTCGGTGCCATCCGCCTTCATTCCGTACATGGTGAAGGTGGGTTTGGTGTGGCACCGTCCGCTCCCGCCGCGCCGGAGCGACACGAACACAAGCCGGCCGTTCGGCAACCAGCAGGGGTCCCAGTCCTTGCCCTCGAAGGTCAGTTGCCGCAGCCCGGTTCCGTCGGTGTTCGCGACGTAGAGGTTGCGCTCATAGGCGAAGGCGATCCGCCGGCCGTCGAAATCGAG
>CAZSOZ010000049.1:0-1076 GCA_964608675.1 uncultured archaeon
GCACATCGCTCTGGATCTGCTGATGTCGTTGTGGCGCGGCGGAAAGGACAATACGTGCTATCTCATTCTCGACGACACGCAGACGCTCAAGCGGGCCAAGCGCATGGAGGCCGTCGGCAAATTGTATCATCACGCCACGGGCAAATACGGCACGGGCCACACGATCTTCAAGGCCTGTTTGTGGTGTCGCGGCGTGACGATTCCGTTCGGCTCGTGGCTGTACGTCAAAAAAGGCGACGCGAAGAAGCTGAAGATTCCGTTCGCCAAGCTCACGGAACTGGCGGCAGAGGCGATCCGCCGCGCACCCTTGCCGAGCGGCGGGACCGTGAAGGTTCTGTTCGATTCGTTTTATCTCTGTTCGGTCGTTGCCGCGGCCTGCCGGGAGCGGGAATGGCGTTTCATCAGTGTGGGCAAGGCCAATCGCAACTTTACCGTGCGAGGCCAAAAGCACAAGCTCGCGTCGTATGGGAAGAATGTTCTGCGACGCGGCGGGCGATGGTATTCCATCACCGGCCTGCGAAAAACACATCGGTATCGGCTGGCGTCGCGCGTGGGAACCATGAAGGGCCTCGGCGAAGTGAAGGTCGTGTTCTCGCGTCGTCAGAAAGATCGAAGTATTGTCGCGCTGGTGACGGACGACCGGCGCGCGTCGGACAAAACCATCGTAGCGGACTACCTGAAGCGATGGGCGATTGAGTTGCTGATCAAGGACGAGAAGCAGCAGTTGGGGCTGGGCGACTATCGCGTTCTGCGATATGCCGGTGTAGTTAGACACCTGCACCTGGTGGATTGCGCCTACGCCTGCCTGACCCACCTGGCCCTGCGGGACCAGCGTGCACAAGGCCAATGCAAAAAGAAAAATACTGTGCTGCGCTTGCCGACGATCCGTCAACTCAAGAGCCGTCTGCAACAGGAAGTCTGGCGAGAGGCGGTGCAGGATGTGATCAAATCTAGCCATGAAAAACCCGTAATTCGCCGCCTGGAAAAACTCCTCGCGGCCTAAAATCGGTCAGTTTGAGTTATAACTGAACTTTTGCAAATTGAGTTTTTGCCCATCTCAGACCAACTGCAGTGCC
>CAZSOZ010000050.1:0-1074 GCA_964608675.1 uncultured archaeon
AATGACGGTGCGATATCATGTCCGCCAAGGTGTGCAGGTGCCGGATTACAACTGTCAGCACGAAAGCCATGAACACGGCAAGGCCGTCTGCCAGCAGATTCCCGGCAGCAGCATCGATCAAGCGATCGGGGAGATACTCCTGGAGATGGTCCAGCCGGTCACACTGGAACTGGCCTTCGCCGTGCAGGCCGAACTGCAGGCCCGCATCGAACAGGTCGATCAACTGCGCCGGCAGGAAGTCCAGCGTGCCCAGTACGAAGCCGACCTCGCACGGGATCGCTTCATGCAGGTCGATCCGGGCAACCGACTCGTCGCCGACGCCCTGGAAGCCGACTGGAATGAGCGACTTCGCACCCTCGCCGATGTCCGCGAACAGTACGAGCAGCAGCGACAGCAGGACTCGTTGGATATCGACGACGCCAGCCGACAGCAAGTCCTCGCCCTGGCCCAGGACCTCCCCAAGCTCTGGAGCGACCCCAATACCCGCGATCAGGACCGCAAACGCATCATCCGTCTACTGATCGAGGATGTCACGCTGATCAAGGCCGAGACGATACAGATGAAGATCCGCTTCCGTGGCGGGGCAACACAAACGATGCAGCTCCCTCGACCGCTCAGCGCCTGGAAGCAACGAACCACTCCGCCCGAGATCATCCAACAGATCGATCAACTGCTTAACGAAGGATCCGACAGCTACGTGGCCCGGGAGCTGAACCGGCGAGGATATCGATCCGGAATGAAAAAGAAATTTACCCTGACCATCGTTGCCAAGCTCCGCCGCAAGCATCAACTCGCATCACGATACGACCGCCTGCGACAACACGGTCTCCGTGATATCGAAGAGATGGCAACCGAGCTGGCCGTGTCCCGACAAACGATCAATATCTGGTATCACCATGGACTTTTGAAAGGGTATCCGTACAATGACAAAGGAGATCGACTCTATGAATTACCGCCGACAGAGCAACGTCCCCAAAAACATCAAGGCCAAGCCGGCTCCCTCGCCGCCCGCGCCAAATACACCCCACTTCCACCTCACGCCGCCAACAAGGTGCAACCTGAACAATAGCCGTT
>CAZSOZ010000051.1:0-1044 GCA_964608675.1 uncultured archaeon
GGCTTTGTTCTAAATAAAAAATGCATTTGACCTTATTAAATTAAAATCATTCCATGCGTTAAGCGAAGTAACTGCCAAACTTATGGCCGTTATTGTTGGCAATGCTGATTTTTCAATCCCGTCCTTTAGGGCATACCAGTTCAGGTAATTTTGTAAATATTTGGTTGAAACACCGTTGAAACCCTTGAGCCATTTTTTCAAGTCAGCAGCTTTTTGATTTACATGTTGCACATGATAAATACCTTGCTTATATGTTCCTTTTGAAGGATTGATCTTTATATGCTTGATGTTTTCTGCTTTTGTAAATGCCGTGTAACTTCTATGGCTATCTGTGCATAAAACAGTTTCCGGCTGTATTTTTCCTTTGAGAACTCTTTCAATATCCTCTTTGCTGATCCTACCACGGGTAGCTATTCGCATTGATTGATGGCCTTGACGGTCAACTGTTGCTATAATGGCAACTTGATCCTCTGATATACCTTGCTTTTTATCACGCTTAATGCTTTTACCTCGTTTCCTGGGTTTTCTTTCCAGGTGCTTATCACCTTTTTGAGAGTAAGGCAAAAATATATCATCACTCTCGCATATGCCTTCAAACTCTACTTCCTGATGAATTTTGCCAAGGGCTGCCAATATCTTATGACGCCAGTCAAAAGATGTTTGTATGCTAATACCTGTCTCACTAGCACATTTACGAATACTATATCCCAGAAACATATATCGCAAATAGCTTTTTAGTTTTTCTGGCTTTTTTAACCAAGCCACCATGCTTCCTGATGTCTCCCGGTAATATCTTCCGCATTCTTTACAAAGGTAAACCTGGGAGCCTCCCTGATGTCCGTTACGTCTAAAACTCTTGCTCCCGCAATCAGGACATTTTGGGTTGGAGGTCCGGTGATATTCTTGCTGCTTCTGTTTTACACCAGTTTCTGCACTTATTAGCAATTTTTCTATTTCCTTTACTATACTCTCTTGCTCTTGCTTGCTGAGCTTTGAGAAGCGATCACTTATTTGTCCTAAGTTGTTCATATACCCCAAAGATAC
>CAZSOZ010000052.1:0-1039 GCA_964608675.1 uncultured archaeon
TGCACACTTTGCTCAGTCGAATGACTTATGGATTTTGTACATCCTGGGGCTGATGCCCGCATTATCACCGAGTGCGGCTGGCGTCGGCTTCGCGACATCACCCGCGACCGCATGGAGAAATGGCTCGAAGATGCTGAAGCGGGAAGTTCCGGGCGCGATTCCGGGGGCGGGGGTATGGCTGCCGCCACGCGCAATGAGTATCTGACCTCGATCATCGCGTTCTGCAACTGGGTGGTGAAGAGCGACCGCCTGACCCGCAGCCCGGTGGTCGGCATCGGCAAGGCGGACTGCCAATCGGATCGCAGGCACGTGCGCCGGGCGCTGTCCGCCGAGGAGGTCGGCCGTCTGCTCGAAGCCACACGTCGGCGGCCCATCGCCGAGCTTGGCCGAAAGACCCAATCGCTGCCAGACGAGGATAAGTGTGGCCGCAGTTCCTGGACGAAAGAGCCACTGACTGCCGACAACTTCGAACGTTGCTATGCAGATGGGATCGAACGGCTGCGCGGTAACCGACGACGCCGGATGCAACTCAAATCGCTCGGGCGCGAACGGGCACTGTTCTACCTGCTGGCCGTGTCGACGGGTCTGCGCCGGGGCGAACTGGCCAGTCTCACTATCGGGCAGTTGCACCTGAACGCCGTACCCACGCCGTTCCTCGACCTTGATGCCGAGAATGCCAAGAGCGGCCACGGCGCGAGCATTCCGCTGCGAACGGACGTGGTCGAAGAACTGCACCGGCGGTTGGCCGAACGGCCCGATGCCCGCTACGACGACAAGCTGTTCGATCAGCCCCCGGTTATCCGCATCTTCGATGCCGACTGCCAGGCCGCCGGCATCCCCAAGACCGACGATCGCGACCGCGTCGTCGACATCCACGCCCTGCGCCACACGTTCGGCACCCACCTCTCCGCGTCGGGCGTGCACCCCCGCACCGCCATGGCCGCCATGCGACACAGCCGCATGGAACTGACCATGAACTACTACTACTGTGTCACGGCTGAGTCTTTGGGTATAGGTGTTTGAGCTTGATCCGGGCGTC
>CAZSOZ010000053.1:0-1021 GCA_964608675.1 uncultured archaeon
GGCTAATATGAAACCCTAGTTCTAAAATCGAAGAATATAAATAGTAGCTCTCGTCGATAAATGGTTGTTAAGACACATTTTTCAGACGAGGTGAGCTACAGATGAAGATTATATTTAACAAGTATAAAAAAGTTGCTGATTTTTGCTTTGAATTGTTTGAGATTGCTGAATTGCCCTTGCATTTCAGCAAGTTCTCAAATAAGCTCTATTCTAACTTTCAAAAGCTCTTTCTGCTTGTTTACAAGCAATATAGGAAATTTACACATGAAGAGCTTTTGACTGATATAGCAGATAACCAAAGCCTTAGAGCTTATCTTGGTTTGAATAAACTGCCCCATTACACTACATTGATCAAATTTGCTCAAAAATTACCTGCTAAGATACTAGACAAACTTGTCTTGGCTTTCAAAAAACTTATACCTAAGCCTAAAAAAGTAGCGATCGATGCTACAGGTATAAGCTTAGATAATGCTAGCCCCCATTATTGCAAAAGAGCAGGCATACCATTCAGAAAAAGACCATTTATGAAAACCACATTTATCGTCGATATTGAGACTTTTATAATATTGCTTTGCAAAATGCGCAAAGGACATAGGCATGATACTAAAGATGCTAAGCCATTGATCAAAAAACTAGCTAAACACCAACAGCCAGAGCAGTTTTATGCGGACAGAGGGTATGATGACAATAACATTTTCAAGCTAGTCTTTGAGAAATTAGGGGCTTATCCGTTTATCTTGCAAAAAAGGCTTGATGTTCCCAAAAGGCGCAGAACAGGTACATATAGAAAATTGACTTATGATAGCTTTGATTATGGTGAATATCTGCAAAGAAACAGGATTGAAACATGCAA
The DNA here is from genome assembly GCA_964608675.1 of uncultured archaeon. Lineage (GTDB taxonomy): Archaea > Iainarchaeota > Iainarchaeia > Iainarchaeales > 1-14-0-10-31-34 > 1-14-0-10-31-34. The sequence goes on from CAZSOZ010000053.1 coordinate 854, forward strand.
TTCAATGTACAAGCGAAGATTCACTTCAAATGTGAAATCGAAGGTTGATAAGATTCAGAAATTAGATATTGTTCTTAGGGTTGTAGCTTACAATATTGATCGGCTTATAAGGCTTGGAAAAGATGTTATTTTGATATTCATCAAAATAACGAGGGTTTCATATTAGCC